>NZ_CP197193.1:0-1582168 GCF_059920555.1 Photobacterium panuliri | reverse complement strand
TACGCACCGGGTGTTGAGACCACCACTGGCCCACTAGGCCAGGGCATCACCAATGCCGTGGGTATGGCGATGGCTGAAAAGGCACTGGCTGCCCAGTTCAACCGCGAAGGCCACGACATCGTTGACCACAACACCTATGTGTTCATGGGCGACGGCTGCCTGATGGAAGGTATCTCCCACGAAGCATGTTCACTGGCGGGTACGCTGGGTCTGGGCAAGCTGATCGCGTTCTGGGATGACAACGGCATTTCTATCGACGGCCACGTTGAGGGCTGGTTCTCTGACGACACCCCTAAGCGTTTCGAAGCGTACGGCTGGCACGTGATCCCTGCGGTTGACGGCCACGACGCTGAAGCGATCAACGCAGCTATCGAAGCGGCGAAAGCCGAAACAGGTCGCCCTACGCTGATCTGTACCAAGACCATCATCGGCTTCGGTTCTCCAAACAAAGCGGGTTCTCACGACTGTCACGGTGCTCCACTAGGCGCTGATGAAATCAAAGCGGCACGTGAATTCCTAGGCTGGGAACACGGTCCTTTTGAAATCCCTGCCGACATCTACGCGCAGTGGGATGCCAAAGAAGCTGGCGCAAGCAAAGAAGCAAGCTGGAATGACAAATTCGCAGCGTACGAAGCGGCATACCCTGAGTTGGCTGCTGAATTCAAACGCCGCGTAAACGGTGAGCTGCCAGCACAGTGGGAAGAAAAAGCCTCTGCAATCATCGCTGATCTGCAAGCCAATCCTGCAAACATCGCATCTCGCAAAGCGTCTCAGAACGCACTGGAAGCGTTCGGTGCAATGCTGCCTGAGTTCATGGGCGGCTCGGCTGACCTTGCGCCGTCTAACCTGACCATGTGGTCTGGCTCGAAGTCTCTGACTGCCGATGACTTCTCAGGCAACTACATCCATTACGGTGTGCGTGAGTTCGGCATGACTGCGATCATGAACGGTATCGCCCTGCACGGCGGTTTCGTACCGTACGGCGCGACCTTCCTGATGTTCATGGAATACGCGCGTAACGCAATGCGTATGGCTGCCCTGATGAAGGTGCAGAACATCCAGGTTTACACGCACGATTCAATCGGTCTTGGCGAAGACGGTCCGACTCACCAGCCGGTTGAGCAGGTATCTTCTTTGCGCCTGACACCGAACATGAGCACATGGCGTCCATGTGACCAGGTTGAATCTGCCGTGGCATGGAAACTGGCTATCGAGCGCAAAGACGGCCCGACAGCACTGATCTTCTCTCGCCAGAACCTTGCCCAGCAGCCTCGTGACGAGCAGCAGCTGGCTGATATCGCCAAGGGTGGCTACATCCTGAAAGATTGTGCAGGCAAGCCTGAGCTTATCTTTATCGCGACAGGTTCTGAAGTTGAGCTAGCCGTAGAAGCAGCAGCACAGCTGACCGCTGAAGGCCGTCAGGTTCGCGTTGTTTCTATGCCAGCAACTGATGTATTCGACAAGCAAGACGCAGCCTACCGCGAAGCTGTACTGCCATCTGACGTGACTGCGCGTGTTGCCATCGAAGCGGGTATCGCTGACTTCTGGTACAAGTACGTTGGTTTCGACGGCCGCATCATCGGCATGAACACCTTCGGTGAGTCAGCACCTGCCGACGAGCTGTTCAAGATGTTCGGCTTCACCACTGAAAATGCAGTGGCAACGGCTAAAGAGCTTCTGGGCTAATTAATCCCCCAAGCGCTATTTGCAGCCTATAAAAACCAAAGCCAGACTTATCGTCTGGCTTTGTTGTTTCTAGCAGCAAGCGAGTGCGATTATGCTAGCCATAATTAATGCCTTGATACAATTTAGGACAATAAATCAAAAGCATAGGGATACTGTTACCCCATATATAACAAAACCTAACCTATCGAACCATTAACTATATTTATTCAGATAACTAAGCAACGTTTGACCACCAACAAGCCCTCCACGTCGTTACAGCGCTGATTTTATTATGGCAACCTTTGTTAACAGCTAGCACAACTAGAAAATGAAAAACACGCCTTTTATATAATCATCATATAAAACTTGAGTAATTAACAAGTTACCCAACAACTATATTAGATACACACGGTCAATTATAAAATCAGTTGATATGGCCCTATTAATCCCTAAATTCCATCCGGTTGATTCTACAATCCATATAGCGTACGCTGTACTTAAAATTGCACATACCACAATTTACAATAGGGATTCACCACGTGGCAAAAGTAACAGCGGAAGAATCGGCCAAAACCAGACACCGTATAACCCAAGCAGTTATTCACTGTTTACTCGACCCGCACATCGGTTTCGAAAAAATGACCTATACACGGCTACAACATATGACCGGCCTGTCACGCGGTGGGATCCTTAACCACTTCCACAAAAAAGATCATTTCCTCACCACACTCGATCTCGGTCAGGAGATATTCGCCTCTTTAATTGCCCCCCTTGATCTGACAAGCAGCGAAAGGCTAGCAGCATCATTTGGCAGAGCCATACAACAACCACGTTTCAAGGCTATCATTCAGTTACTGATCAGCAATAACTCCCAGCATTATGCCAAGCAACAAGCACAACTCGGCTGGCATCAGCTTGAACATCACATCGAAAGTCAGCTGGGAAAGCAAACCAAAGAAGATGTTCTTCCTCGCCTGCTAGGCAAGGGGATAAACCAGTTCATATTCCAGCAATAATAATAGATTTGGGATAGTTCATCGCCATATCAACACAAGTTCCATTATATTAATGCCTCAGCAAAATGGGAATATTGCAATCATTAAAACCTGTTCACTATCCAATTTCAGACAGACATCGCAAATCAAGATTATTCTTGTATGGAATAAATTAAAATAATCATATATGTCCTTCAGTTAATAAGCATCGTCATTCTTATTTTATATTTTAGTTTCAAACCTATTTAGATGTTATTTATCAATTTTTCACTGATTAAAGGCTTATATAAGCACTTGCTATATCATTTACAGAGACTGCTATTTACACCATTTGGACATATCGCTATAAACTATATCTTTTCAAGAAGTTGCAACCATAATATACTTACCTGCTACTAAGGCTTAGATTGCTTTTTTATTAAAAGGAAACAGGTATGAGTTGGCAACTACCCGAGCTAGCATCACTGCTAAGCGAACACGAAGGCTGGGACGTAGAAATTAACGGCCAGGCCCTTCGCATTATCAATGAAGATAACATCGAGGCTTTTCTTGCCGTAGCTGGTGAGCAAATTGTGGTCGAAGTTCTACTGTTCAGCGAGCAGCAAGTGATCGACCCTACCGCGCTTAATGCCTTCATCCTACGCACTCACAAAATCTTCCCGCTTTCGACTATCGGCATCAACGAAATCGAAGACAGCAGCTACTACGTTGCCTTCGGTTCACTGTCATCACAGTCAAAAGCAGAAAGTATCGTTATCGAAGTTGCGACTCTATTCCGCAATGTCGAAGCCTTTATTGACCTATACCAAGACCATCTGCAGGAGAACGCATAATGAGCGTCTGGAAAAAACTGTTTACTGCCCTTAAAGGTGGAGTTAACGAAACAGCAGAAGCTGTAGCTGACAGCCAAGCGTTGCGTATCCTCGATCAGGAAATCCGCGAAGCCAAAGATGAACTGCGCCGCTCTGACGAAGCCCTAGTGAGCATCGTTGCCAAGCGCAAGCTGTCACAACAAAAAGTGAACGGTTTCGAATCTGGTATTGCTGACTATGAAAGCCATGCCCGCAAGGCAATGGAACAAGGCCAACAAGAGCTTGCTCTTGAGTGTGCCCAGAAAGTCGCAAACCTACGCAACGAGCAGCAGGCCGAGCAGAACTACCTCGACCAGTTTGTCACTTCTGAAGAGCGCATGCGTACCAACATCAGCCAGGCTAAAGACAAGCTACGCCAGCTTGAGCAGCAAGTAGATGTTGTTAAGGCCAACGAAGCCGTGCAAAAAGCACAAGCTGCGGTATCTACCACCAATCTAGGTGCCAATACCAAAATGCACACAGCGGTAGAATCGCTAGAGCGTATCAAACAGCGTCAGGCAGAAAAATCCGCCGAGCTAGAAGCTGCTGAAGAAATGGCTGAAGAAAAATCAGGCTCAAGCCTAGACAAGAAACTGGCTGAAGCTGGTATTTCTTCTCCACGTCCATCTTCTGCCGAAGACGAGCTTAAGCGCATTCTAGGCCAGTAATCCTCCGTTACAAGCAGTAAAACAAGGAGCGACAATGACCTTATGGATGTTATTACGCCGCTGGGCTGCATCGCAGTTCCATTCCCTAAGCGGACGTAACCTCCTACTGCTAGTAATCGGTTATACGGTAGTCAGCTACATCTTGTTGCTGGCTACCGGCGAGCAGGCACTCACCAATACGCCGACAGATTTTCTCTACTACCTTGTTGTCAGCGCTTCCACGGTTGGCTATGGCGATATGTCGCCAACGACAGCAGCGGGAAAGTGGGCAATCATGCTGTTTGTGATACCTGGTGGGCTTGGCCTGTTTGCCATAACTGTTGGCCGTGTTGCCAGCGTACTTATCGATTACTGGAAACAAGGCTTAATCGGAAAAAGGACGCTTTCAGTGAAAAACCATATCCTCGTGCTGGGCTGGAACGGACCGCGCACCTTGCACCTGATCAAAATGCTGCAATACGAAGAAAAAGGACGCCGGGATATTGTTCTTTGCGTTCGCCCAGAGATGAACAACCCGCTACCGGGCGAAATCGAATTCGTACAGGTCAACACCTTCACCGATAGCGAAAGCATGGCTAGGGCTGGCGTCGATACCGCGAGCTGTATTCTGATCGACAACCCAGAAGACGATATCAGTCTATCTGCGGCACTCTTCTGTGCCCACCGTAACCCCAATGCCCATCTGCTGGCCTATTTCACCGATGAAACCCTCAGCAGTATTCTCAAACTTCACTGCCCCAACGCAGAATGTATTCCTTCAGTTGCCGTCGAGATGCTAGCCAAGGCGGCTATCGATCCGGGCTCGAGCGAACTGCATCATGAGCTGCTCAGCACCCACAAAGGAATGACCCAGTATGCCGTGCAATACCCACATACGGCATTGCCGACGACTGTCGGTGCATTATTCCCGCTATTCAAACAGCACCATGAGGCCATTCTCATTGCCATCGACTGTGGCAATGGCGTTGAACTAAACCCAAGCCTTAACCGCGATGTTCCTCCCGGCACCAAGATCTTCTATATCTCTGACGAGAGAATCGACCATTTTGACTGGCCGCGTTTGACCACGACAACTACAGCAAGTTAACTACCGGAGCCAATATGTTTAGCTGGTTCAAGAAAAAAGACAAAACACCACCGCCACCAAGCAGCCCTGAGATTCTAGGCCTGCGATTAGGCGGCGCTTTCGAGCTTGATAGCCTGAAACTTAGACTCATCGAACCCCAGTTAATTATCGAAGGGGCAGCCGAAACCCAGCTGATCAAAGCCGTTGGCGAGGTTCACCTCGACCACCAGACTCGCCTGTTACGTTTTTATACCGATGATGATGGCTTTATCCAAGTTTTGATTCACGGCAGCAGCGAAGCGGACATCAGCGAAGTCAAGCTTTACTATTTCTATGAATCACGTCCCATTGATACCGAAACCCAATGGAAAAAGATCCTCGACCACGACATCGTCCAGCCATTCTGGACACTGGAAGAGCATCGCTTCGAAAAAGTATGGGACAATATCAAACCCGTCGCGATGACAGAGAAAACCTGGTTCCAAGACGGTACGATCAGCGAAACCGACCAGTTTGTGATGGTCTACGACCGCGACTGTGGTGAAGGCCAGATGGAATCTCTGCTCATTGCCGGTGAAGAGAAGTTCATAGAGCAACGCCCTGAACGCTGTTTGGCGATCAGTACCGGCTTCGACCTGTCATCAACCGACTTTAAACTCATTGGCTAACAACACAACATGGATAACGCATGGAAGTAATTACTCACTCACTGGCTGGCCTTGGTGCCTTTTTGCTTTATTTTTCGCTTTCAATTGCCTTTTTGCTCTTGTTCAAATTTATCTACGTACGCTTCACACCGCACGACGAGTGGAAACTGGTTAAAGAGGACAAGAACATAGCTGCGGCTATCGGCCTATCAGGCTCAATCATCGGCTACTGCCTCGCGATTGCTGGAGCGGCAAGCAACTCTGTCAATATTATCGATTTTGCAATTTGGGGTGTCGTGGCGCTTATCGCACAGCTCCTTGCCTTTGCCATTATGCGTTTTGGTTTTATGCCGAAAATTGTCGAGCGCATTGAAGCCGGTGAAGTTCCAGCGGGTATTATGATGGCTGCGGTTTCGGTTTCTGTCGGGCTGCTCAACGCCGCCTGTATGACATACTAAGGAGCCGCCATGAAACGCAGTAAACAGGTCGTATTCGCCAGCATGCGCAAATGCTGGCGCCCTGCTGCCATGACGCCAATTACCGTTGCCGTGGCAACGGTTGCCATCACAGGGTGCAGCGATAACGATCGTAAAGCGACAATCTATCAGACGCTTACCGATTGCATCGATGACAACCCAGGCATGAGCCAAGAATGTACTACTGCCTATAAAAAAGCGCTAACAGAGGCCGCACGTACAGCGCCGAAATACGACTCCCGCTATGCCTGCGAAACGGAATTCGGCAACAATGCCTGCATTCAGCAAGAAGGCAAAAGCTGGTTTATGCCAGCTATGGCCGGCTTCATGTTCTACCACATGTACGATAAGCACTCTGGCGGCTACGGCTACCGCTCGCAGCCAATGTTTACCTCGTACCAACGCGGTAGTGTCTTCTATAACGACTGGACATCTGCCGATGGCTACAACTACGGCAATACCTACAAGAAGACCACGGTCACTATCAGCGATGACCACATGAAACCCAAGGCAACCGTGAACAAGACCATCTCACGTGGTGGTTTTGGCTCTACGGTATCAGCCAAATCAAGCTGGAGCCGCTCTTCTTCAAGCAGTAAGAGCAGTAGCTGGGGTTGGGGCGGTTAATCACCTTTCAATTCCAACATATAAAAAGCCGCATACCAATTACTTACTGGTATGCGGCTTTTTTATATAACGTCATGTGATCCAAGAAGCAAACGCCCTCGTTAATAACAATGACAAGTTCATATCTCGTCAATGTTTGTTCCTTTGACATCACCTGCGCAAATCCCTTGCCGCAGGTTTTTTTTGCCCATCAAAGCAAAGCGACTACTCAGAAGATACTGTCCCCGCTGACGCAGGCGGCTCTGATGATACAGGAGGCTCCGACAGTGTAGTTCCCTGAGCAAAGGGATCTGAGAATATTGGGTTCACCAAAAACTTCTCGTCGGTCAACGTTTCCAGAAATGCAACCAACGCCTCTTTTTCCTGCTGTGAGAGATTCATACGAACAGGCGCCCCGCCGACACGACCATCGCGAGTCAAATCAGGGCTCAGGATCCGATGACGCTGAATACCACTATTGTAAAACTCCACGACATCCATCAGCGTTGCCAACCTACCGTCATGCATATAGGGAGCCCCGACCTCTATATTCCTTAGCGAAGGGGATTTGAAGAATCCATTACCGCTGCCCTGATCTTCCGCATTGGTCCCATCCAATCCATTGACATGTGCTTGATCCATAGAAAAAGCCGTTGTCTGATGACAAGCAATGCACCCTAGCGATTGGCTTTCCCTTCCGGGGAAGCCGGTAAATAGCTGTAATCCCAGCATCTCCTGTTCGGTAAATACGGCAGAAAAATTCGGTTCATCCCACTCCCCTGCAACAAAAGCCTGATCAAACTTGGACTCATAGCTCACCATCGTTCGGATGAACTGCGCCAACGCCCGCGAAATACGGTCACTAGTGATCGCCTCATCTCCGAATACTTCCGTAAACAACGGCCCATAGAAGCTGGTTTGTGCCAACTTCACCTCAAGATCAAATAAGTTCATCCCCATCTCAACCTGATCCTGAATCGGCATCAGTACCTGCTCTTCAAGGGTACGGGCACGCTCGTCCCAAAAAAATCGGCCGTTTTCATAGTAGGTCGCGTTAGTCAGACTCATAGAATGACGTCCAGTCTTCCCGCCATCGAAACCGTCACTGAATGTGTTCGGATCAGTAAACCCATGCTGCTGACCGTGGCAAGATGCACATGCCAGACTATTGTTTGCCGAGAGCCTGACATCATAGAACAGTATCCGCCCCAGATTAGCACCCGCATTGGTTACTTTATTATCTGATGGCGTATTGTCTTGACGGTCAACGTTACCAAATGGGGCACTCACTCGAGTGTAGTACTGAGGACGGGCAGCCAAATAAGCGACATAGTCATGTTTGGTTTCAAGTTCAGGCAAAGGCAAACCGTCAATATCCACCACAGGTTTTGGGGGGGGGCGGAGGGTCAACAGGCTCTTCAGCGGGAGGTTCAGACGATTCGGGAGGAGGTGTAGGGGAAGGCGATGGGACTTGCGGCTCTTCACCAGATCCCTCCTCCGTTTCAGTATTAGGCGGGGCAACGATTTCACTTTCGCTGGACTCGCCTGACAATACATCGGTTTCTTCAGCCGCGTCTTCACGGCAGGCACTTAGCGTTGCCAGCAAGGCAATTGCCAGCCAGTATCTAGAACTACTCATCAAACACTCCAACCTAGCCAATGATTGTATTTGTTTGTGGTTATTTATGGCGGTGTGCCCCTGTTATCAGGAACTCAATTTTTATATTTTCCACCGCAAAGCCCTATTGGACTCTCTCCAAGTAACCTCTATTTTCTTGGGTCTATTCCAAACATTAGTGGCCAGGGAAAATCTTGTTTCTGACAAGTGAGAGCTCTTTACGTAACGGCACGACTTCACACCAGAACAAATATAAAAAAAGCGCCGATCTCTCAGCGCTTTTTATCAACATTCTAGTAAGCTCTTATGGCAAGAACACCGCCAACTTATCTCTGACAGGTCGTGAACTCTCCCCGTCAAAAATAGCCAATAGCTCTTTGCCGTTTGGCTGGGCGGCCAAGATATCAACCAGCACCTCCCGCCGCTCGGGATAAAGAAACGACAGGCATTCCCGCAACTCGCCATTGGCCGCCAACTGAACAAAGAACGGCCCCAAACTGTCGCGGTAATGAATAATCGCCCAGAGCACGAGAAACTTGCGTTCTACCGGTAAGGCTAGCATTTTCTCCACTAGCCACCCACTTACCGCCGAGCGGTGATCCCGCTCATTGGCTTCGAGATAATCCATCAAGGTCCATTCACCGCTTCGGACCAACTCCGCCATGTAACCACACGTCGCATATTCGGCGATCACCTTGTAGCCTCGGTAGCTATGATTGCCCAGCAGTGTAAGTAAGCGCTGACGACGCTCCTCGTCAATACACCACAAAAAGTGGCCAATGCTGTAGTTGTAGCCGTAGTTGTCGAGCCCGGCCCTCAAGTTATCAGTAAGGTACGTATTGAACAACGGCCCAACTGAGTCATAGCTCATTTCGCCGGATAAATAGCCGAACACCGCCTGATGCAACTGCACTTCCCGTTCAGGCTGGGTAGGCAAACGCCCAATCGCATCAATAATCTCTTGGTGGTCGATACTTTCGTCTAGCAATACCAGAACCCCTGACAGACGGATATCCTCAGCTGTTGTTATCAAGTCTCGATCCGTCTTAATAACAACATTACGATTTCCCTGCCGCTGCATGACCGTCACCGGCACCCAGTCATATCCGTCACAGCGTGACCTACCGAGTTTATCAACCTCAGGGTGATAATTGATATCCAAGTGATACTGCTTTGGCAGATCCTCCACAAACCCTTTGAACAAACACGCTTTGCCCCAGCGCTGGGCCAATACCTCCTCCCACGAATTGGCATTGAGCGAAATAAAAATTCGCATCGCGCGGGCAAAATCATCCCCAAGATCGAAGACGTAATCAGGGTTATAGAGCGACGCGTGGAAGTGATAGTTAACCTTGTGGCACTCGTAAATATAATCCAGTCCGTCAACCAAGGCCTGCGCCCTGCGTTTATCAGCTTGGGCGAACATACTGGTACTGGTTGAATGAAGATCATCGACTAGCTCAACCAAAGCATGGTATTGCCGCTCTTTACTATAGAGAGTGCGGCACTGCTGCAGCTCGCAGGCCAGCGTGTAGGACTCGGCAATACCGTGGTATTTATTGAGCATTTCGTAAAACTCAATTTCCTCTAGCCGATTTGCAAATTTCAGCCCGCGTCCTTCATGGGAATAGACCTGGCTTATTTGACAAATAACCTTTACCGGCGCCATTGCCACCAGCAACTCCCACAATCGTTTTGCCTGCGTTGCTATCGGCAGCGGCAACTGCTTGAGCCAATAACAACACAGCACTACCCGCTGAAACTCATTGGCACAATAACTGAAAAAACGATAACAGTGCTGCTTTTCACTGATTGCAGGGAAACTCAACGTTGTTCGACAATGAACATCATCACGGTGCAAATGCCGATTGAGCAAATCCAATACTTCTTCTTGCGATAGCGTGGTCTGCTGGGCGGTAAAATAATCTTCAATCACAGCCACATCAGCACCGGACAACCCTTGGCTGTCACTTTCATCCGCAACCTCAGCCTGCCGCAGCATTAGCCGACACACCTTGGCAAAAAGATCCTGACTGATATAGGCCGCCAACCCCATCGTCTGCTCATCCCCCACCCGGGCAACATAATCACCATGGAGCAGGTAGGCCGCAAGGGTGCAGCTACCAAGATCAGGGGCACTATCCCATCGCGAGACCTCGTAGCATGCACGCTCAACAAACAGCTTATCAGCCTGCCTTAACAGGCGCTGGTCGACCTTTTTATCCATATCGGAAAAGTCACCCAGCACTGCCGCCAACTGCCGCTGCTGACGCTGGTTCAATGGCCTGTCGCACTCTCCTTGGTCCGGTGCATAGCGCTCCCAGAAAGCCTCTTCCGAGATTACCGCTCGGTATTCATCATTGCCGATCAGACATTCGCACGTTTCGTCAGACAATGGCTGCTTGCCAAGCAAATGATAGAACATATCAACAATCCGCAGCATCACCTGATCATAATACTCTCGACGCTCTTCTTCACCCTCGGCCCTCACACTGATCTGCGAGACGAAACCATCAGCCAACTCGGTTTCCTGCACCTCGCCGTCAACCAGCAAGCTCCTACCAACATGTTCCAGCACCTCATGGAGGTTTTCTCGCAGGCAATCATTGCTGCCGTAGTTCCAACAGGCCTCATCCAGCACATCATTCAAGGTGAGCGCATGGGACTTTGCCTGCTGCCAAATATTCACCCCACCAAGCTTCTCCAATACCTCGCTGGCACGGCCAGTGTAGATATACCCGGACATTTCCGTGCCAAACGGCAGGCTGGCAACGAACTCGTTGATCATATTGATCCCGCCATTATGGCGATAAAGGGCTGCCTGTCTCTGCTCATAAGCTTCATGTCGGGCATTCTTTTGAAACACACTGCCCGCATAGGCAACCAGCGGCGTCTCTATACTTGCACGCAGTTCCCGCTCTAAATCCAGAGCTTCATTTTCCAACGAATCGACAATGAATGTGCGGGCTAGTAACCCTTCACGGTGGCGCGGTTCGTACCGGCACAGGCACAATTCGGCAAACAATGTTTCATAGATAAAGCGTACCGGCTGCATATCCTCAAGCGAATCTTCTTCGCCATAACGGGCAAGCATTGGTTGTGCGGCAAAACGCTCGGCAACCAGCGCCTTGAAACGCGGGTAGCGCTCAGGATTCTGCTGCAAGAAATCCCCTAATGGCTGATAGGACGACTCACGTCTATCAAAACTCATACCATAGAAGGCGAAACGAAATTCAGGACTGTCACACCAGACAAACGCCCTCATCATCGCATCTGACCAGCCATGCTCTTCCACCAAAGAAGAGAACATCAACTCGTACCCCGTTGCATGTTCATCGTCCCAGTAAGGAATA
The DNA here is from genome assembly GCF_059920555.1 of Photobacterium panuliri. Lineage (NCBI taxonomy): Bacteria > Pseudomonadati > Pseudomonadota > Gammaproteobacteria > Vibrionales > Vibrionaceae > Photobacterium > Photobacterium panuliri. Next base: position 1,570,223 of record NZ_CP197193.1, on the reverse strand, counting down.
AAGAACTGAGCCAAATACACGGCATCATTAGGATCGAGGCGGGCCATAATATAGAGAGCCTCGGCACCGAATACTCGCATATCATCGACCCACATCGCCGAGGTGTCATTATAAAAGCGGGAGTAATCGACCATCGCCTGTGCCGTATCGCGCACAACCGACTTTAGCCCGTCATATTCAAGCGCAATCGCGAAGAAAATCGCTTCGGAGATATAAAGATCTCGCGCCTCGCTGGTCACGTCAGAGATGTCAAATCCCCCGTCGGGAGTACGATTAAGTGCGTCAACGATCAACTCGGCATATTTACTGTCGGTGATTTGGAGGTAACGGGATTCGCCTTCGCTAATATCCATAAATGCCACATTGAACTGCAGCATATAGCATCCCGTATCTATGAATGCCTGACGGGTACGGAGCAAATCCTGGTAGCGTATAAGGGCGGAGGCAATGCTTGACTCTTGGGTGCGATCAAAAGTGACAATGGTTGTCTTCTGAAATTCGTTCATCGATATCTTTTTGTTTTAACTATTATTTCGATGAACTTACTTGTTATTGACCCCGTTATCAACATCTAGTAGTGGCGGCTCGGCCATTCCATGGGCATTCATCATCATAGAGACCCGCTGAACAGTCGCCAAAATTTGTGTTTGCTCCCACTCATTAAGCGAGCTGAACGATTCGATAAACGTCGCCTGCAACGGCAAGGGGGCAGTCTCGACTGTCTGCTTGCCCTTTTCTGTCAATACGGCGTGAACAATCCGCCGATCCTTGGTACTTCGTACCCGTTCCACCAATTGACGGGCAACCAACCGATCGATAACACTGGTTGCTGTCGCCTGGCTGATATTCGTCGTGGCTGACAACTGCTTAATTGTCACCTCACCAGAATCACGGATCGCCCTTAACATAATCAACTGCGGGCCCGTAAGGCCAAGTTCTTTGTTGAGTTTTTTCGAATGCAAATCAATCGCCCGAATGATCTGGCGAATGGCGACCAACACCTCTTCATGCGTATCCAATCAAGGTTCCCTCTCAATATGTAAAAATATACCCAAGCAACTTCGTGATACCGCTTCAGCACAGCCTGAACCTTGCATCTCGAGGCAACTTGGGTATAGGCAGCAACATCTATGTACCTGCCTAATAGCGTAACGATAGCTTATTGATTACAAAGCCGCTTTCTTGGCTTCGGCAATCCACGCGTCGAACTGCTTCTGATTGGCCTTGATCCAAGCATTGGCATGCGCTTCGATATCAGCCGACGAATTCTTGCCCTTGCTCATCATCATATTCTGAGCACTGACATCATTAATGTTGAGAGTCATCACCTCGAACAGCTTGGCAGCCGCCGGGTTGGCTTCGGCAAACGCCTTGTTGGCAATGATCCGCATCGAGTTCATCTCAAAACCGTAATTCTTGCCGTTCGGCAGCGTCGTATCGACACTCTTACGCTCGCCGGGCAAAGCCGAGAACGGCACTTCCAGCCAAACCACATCATCACCGGGAACCAGCACGCCACTCACCCAATATGGCGTCCACGTGTAATACAAGATTGGATCGCCTTTTTTGTAGCGGGAAATAGTATCAGCAATGATGGCCGCATAATTACCCTGATTGTGCGCAACCGTATCGCGCAGCTTGAATGCCGATAGCTGCTCTTCGATAACCAACTCGCACCCCCAGCCAGGGTTGCACCCCGTCAGGTCAGCTTTACCATCACCATCGGCATCAAACAGTTTGGCCAGCTTCGGATCCTTCAACTGGCCGATATTGGTGATGCCATATTGCTCGGCGGTTTTCTTGTCAATCAAATATCCCTGGGCAGCCCCTGAGATATAGTTCCCCTTACGGTAAAACTTCTCGTCCCCGCCAGCCATGGTGTACTTGTCGGCATGAAGCGGAAACCAGCCTACAGTCAGATACGTGGCATCACCTTCGGCAATGGAGGTATAACCCACGTTGTAGTCCACCTCCTTGGTGGGTTTGACATTGTAGCCCAGCGCTTCCATCGCTTTGTTGACGATCAGGGTCTGGAACGTTTCTTCGGCCACCGTCGACTGCACCGGCTGTACCGTGATGTCCTTACCCGGCAGTGCTTGCGCCCAAGCGGCTCCTGACAACGCCGCAGATACCGCAGCAGCAGTCACAAAGTTGGTCTTCCATGAATTAGGCATAGATGCTCTCCTTCGATATTGATTCAGTCATTACACAGTGCATTGCATTTTCAACCGTCACTCTTCACCTGCTCGGCAAACGGCTTGGTTTTCTTTCCTTGCACTCGACGGCGGACAAAAAAGCCAACAGGTCCACTCATGTACCAACGCAGTTGGGTATTTCGGGCATTCTCGCCAATAGTCTGGGTAATACGGTCGAGCAAAATAGCCAAGATCACGATACCCAGACCACCAACTGCCGCCAGCCCCATATCCAACCGGCCAATACCACGCAAAACCATCTGCCCCAAGCCACCAACAGCGATCATCGAGGCAATCACCACCATCGAAAGAGACAGCATCAGGGTCTGGTTAACGCCAGCCATAATGGTTGGCATCGCCAACGGTAGCTGAATGCGGTAGAGCATCTGCTTCGGATTGGCACCAAACGAATGGCCCGCCTCAATAAGCTCGGACGGCACCTGCTGAATACCCAAAATCGTTAACCGCACAACGGGCGGTAAGGCAAAGATAATTGTCACCACCACACCCGGTACATTGCCAATACCAAACAGCATCACGATAGGCACAAGATAGACAAACGCTGGGGTTGTCTGCATCGCATCAAGCATCGGCCGGACAATACGGGCGGCGGTGTCACTCCTCGCCAGCCAGATCCCCATCGGCAGCCCGATCAGCAAACAGAAAAAAACCGATGTCATAACCAGCGCAAGCGTGGTCATGGCTTGGCTCCACGCACCGATCAGGCCGATAACTATCAATGACACCAGTGTTGTTGCCCCCAACGTCAAACCGGCAAACTGCCAGACCAGCAGGAACATCAACACCAACATCAACGGGGCCGGAGTCAAAACCAAAGCGGCCTCAAAGGTCGACAGAATAAAGTCAACCGGTACCCTGATAGCCTGAAATACAGGTCTGCCGTACTCAACCAGCCATGACAATGCAGTTTCAACCCACTGATCAAAAGGCAAAACGGCATCCTTGAACGGATCAAGCCAATCAAATGGCGGTGCTTCAATTTCAGCATCATTGAGCCATTCTGAGCCTGCGGGGGCGTCCGATGCTGTAGCCCACGGGTCTGAAGCAGGCGTACTGCTCTGCGACCACGGATCGGTACTATCACTCATTTCCTTCGACATGTACTATTCCCTGTCCAGAGTTTGCAATAAACGTGATTTAGTGATCACCCCATGATAATTAAGCGCCCCATCCACGACAGGCACGGCATAGGGAACGCTGGCCACTTGGCCTATCAATTCACTAATCGGCAAATCGGGTTCGACCGAAATCGTATCCGCCAACTGCGCACTCGCCAGCGAGCGATGCTCTTCATGGGCACATTTCAACGACTCCAGCGACACGATGCCCGAATACTTGTTCGCCTTATCGACGACAACCCCATACTCGCGATCGTTATCTATCAGCAACTGCAATGCTGAAGCGGGGCCATCGTGATCGGACTTCTTGAAAACGGCGACGGGTTTCTTACGGGCTATATCTTTGGCACTCAACACGGTGGCGACATTGACGCCACGGAAGAAGGAACGGACATATTCGTTGGCCGGTTGGTGAAGAATTTGATCCGGGGTGCCAACCTGCACCACCGCACCGTCTTGCATAATGGCGATCCGATCGCCGATCCGCATCGCCTCATCCAAATCATGGGAGATAAACACAACCGTGCGCTTGTCATCGTTTTGCAAACGAATAAGCTCGTCTTGCATCTCAGTGCGGATCAAGGGATCGAGAGCAGAAAACGCTTCGTCCATTAGCAAAATATCCGGATCACAAGCCAATGCCCGGGCAAGGCCGACACGTTGCTTCATCCCCCCTGATAGTTCATCGGGGTAAGAATCACAGTGGGTCTCCAATCCGACACGTTCAAGGGCACGGTAGGCTCGCAGGTTACGCTTATCAAGCTCAATACCGGCCAGCTCCAAACCAAACGCCGTATTTTCAATGACAGTCATATGCGGCATCAACGCAAAGTTCTGAAACACCATAGAAATACTGTTTCGGCGAACATCCCGCAGCTCCTCCTCAGAGATATGGGCAATATCACGACCGTTAAGCAAAACCTTCCCCTTGGTCGGCTCAATCAGGCGATTGAGCAAGCGAACCAATGTCGATTTGCCGGATCCGGATAGCCCCATGATCACGAAAATTTCCCCCTCCTCAATCGAGAGCGAAACATCATGCACACCGACGGTCAAACCGGTTTGTTCAAAAATCTGTTTCTTATCGACACCCTTGCCAATCAACGTAAAAGCCTGTTCTGGTTTTTCCCCGAAGACTTTGTAAAGGTGCTGTACTTCTAAAATAGTGGCCATTTGAAACATCCCTGCCATCAAAACAACAACACTTTCGTTACATCAAACAACGAATAGAACCCTAATCAATTAACCACAACAAATCAACAGCAAAGCAATAAAAACAAACAGCGCAATAACAATAAGATGCTGAATTTTATGAAAAATAAATAAAACCAAATAAAATATTATTTGTTTAGATATCTAATAATATGGAAAATTTTAATTTTCCACCTCACGAAAAGAGTCAACTCACACCACTGCCAACAAGATTACAACTCTAAACGATACGATTATCAAAAACTGTAATAGTGCAGTTAATGATGTGCGTAATATCAAATAGAAAGAAACAAAGATCACAGAATGGCCTTGAAAGTTGGACTGGGTCATGTATTCTAAAAAAGGAAATTGATTAGAGTTCTAAGGGATTATGAGAGATACTTTACTAACTAGTGCTTCGTGGGCGATATACCCGGAGATCTTGGGCAAGGACAATGAAAACTGGGCGTTTCGCAGCCCTACTATTTCAGATGGCGATCAGATCCATGCACTGATTGCAAGTTGCCCACCGCTCGATACCAATTCTGCTTATTGTAACTTCCTGCAATCCTCCCACTTTAACGAAACCTGTATCTTGGCCACCTGTGACGACACCATTGCGGGTTTCATTTCTGGCTACCTCAAACCAGGCTGTGATGGCGAACTGTTCATTTGGCAGGTTGCCGTTAGTCCGGCATATCGAGGCAAGGGCCTAGCGTACAGCATGCTTCAGGCACTATTGCGCCGTCCGGGACTGGATCATGTCACCACCATAGAAACAACTATCACAAAAAATAACCACGGTTCATGGCGTCTGTTTAAGAAGCTCGCAAGGGAAAACGGTAGCAAAGGGGCTGTCACCACTTTCCTTGACGAAAAACAACACTTTAAGGGAAAACACGACACCGAATTTTTGTACCGTATTCCGCTCAATACAGAGCAATAACCAATTAGGAACTTAATGGCATACTCATGAGTATTTTCAAGAAGCAAGAATCCAATGTACGTTCTTACTGCAACAGCTTTCCCGTAATATTCCGGCATGCCAAGGGCTGCTGGCTTGAGACCGACCAAGGCGAACGCTACATTGATTTCCTCGCTGGCGCAGGATCGCTGAACTACGGGCATAACAACCCGATCTTAAAACACGCACTGCTTGAATATATTGCACAAGATGGCATTACCCACGGCCTGGATATGCACACTGACGCCAAGGCACATTTCCTGTCAGTATTGTCTAATCATATCCTCGAGCCTAGAAGGCTTGACTACAAAGTGCAGTTTACCGGCCCAACAGGCACCAATGCCGTGGAGGCCGCCATTAAACTGGCACGCAAAGTCACTGGCCGCAGCAACATCGTGACATTTACTAATGGCTTCCACGGCTGTACGCTCGGCGCCCTTGCCGCAACAGGCAACCAGCATCACCGCGGTGGTGCGGGTATTCCACTGGCAGGTGTATCGCGATTACCGTATGAAGGCTATGCCGATATCGACGGGCTGGCTTTGTTCGAAACCATGTTAGTCGACAATTCAAGTGGCCTTGACCACCCTGCCGCGGTCTTGCTCGAAACAGTCCAGGGCGAAGGCGGCCTGAATGTCGCCTCTAACGAATGGCTGCAGCGCCTGAGCAAAATCTGTAAAAAACACGGTATTCTGGTGATTGTCGATGATATCCAAGCGGGGTGCGGGCGTACCGGCACATTCTTCAGCTTCGAGCCATCGGGCATCCAGCCAGATATCGTCACACTGTCTAAATCCATCGGCGGCTATGGCTTGCCTATGGCACTGGTTCTACTAAAACCCGAGCTGGATAAATGGCTTCCCGGCGAGCACAACGGTACATTCCGGGGCAATAACCACGCTTTCGTCACCGCCGCCAAAGCCATTGAAGCATACTGGGCCAACGATGACTTCAGTCGTCATATCCAAGCGCGTAGCCTGCAAGTCAGCCGTACCATCCAACGCTTGCTTAAGCAGCATCCTGAGCTGTTTGTTCAAGGCAAAGGCCGTGGCATGATGCAAGGCATCGAATGCAAAAACAGCAACGATGCAGGCGAGATTGCCAAACTCTGCTTCGAGCGGGGCATGATCATCGAAACGGCCGGCCCGAACGATGAAATCCTCAAGTTCTTCTGCCCGCTCACCATCAGCGAATCAGAACTCGAGCAGGGTCTGCATATCTTCGAGCATGCCGTTGAGGCCTACTCGGCAACCGTAACCCAAAAAGCATCTTAAGGACGAAAAGATGATCGTAAGAACATTCGACGAATGTAAAAACAGTGAACGCCGCGTGGTATCGGACAACTGGGAAAGTGTCCGCATGTTACTCAAAGACGACAATATGGGATTTTCTTTCCATATCACCACGATTTATCAAGGTACCGACACCCATATTCACTACCAAAACCACTTGGAGTCGGTGTACTGCATGTCGGGAGAAGGTGAAATAGAAGTCGTAGATGGCAAAACCTATCCCATCAAACCGGGGACCCTCTATATTCTCGACAAACACGATGAGCACTTCCTACGCGCTTACGAAGGTGCAGATATGGTGATGGCCTGTGTGTTCAACCCACCCATCACCGGGGCGGAAGTTCATGATGAAAATGGCGTCTACCCGCTAGTAGACTGATCCCACCCTGCATGTCATTCCCCCATTGCCCCGTGACCACGCGGGGCAATTTAACCAAGGCTCATAACTACTCGCCTCACAGGATAAGGCAAGTAGACACGTACAGAAAAAGGATTTCCCATGACCTATACCGTTGAAAAAATCGGCGGCACATCGATGTCTGCGTTTGACGACGTATTGGACAATATTCTGCTGCGCCCAGAAAATCCCTACAATCGGGCGTTTATCGTTTCAGCCTACGGCGGCGTTACCGACCAGCTGCTAGAATGCAAACGCTCTGGCAAACCCGGTATCTACCAGTTTATCGCCAAGCGTGACGAACAGTGGCTAACCGCAATGGCCGAGCTCAAGCAGCGCTTGCTCCTGATCAATGAAACCTTGTTTGCCGATCCGCTCAACCGTCGCCGCGCCGATAAATTTATCAGCGGCCGCATCGACGGGGCCACCGAATGTATTCAAAATATCCTCGAAACCTGCCGCTACGGCCAGTTCTCACTGCGTCACTACCTACCGCAAATCCGCGAGTTCCTCTCAGCGATCGGCGAAACCCATAGCGCCTTCAACACCGTGCTCAAACTCAAAACCCTCGGGATCAATGCGACCTTTGTTGATCTTTCCGGCTGGGACAATCAAGCCAGCGGATCGCTGGATACCGTCATTCAGCAGGCTTTTGCCAATATTGATGTCAGCAAAGAGCTCCCCATTGTGACTGGCTACGCCTATTGCGACGAAGGGCTAATGAAGACCTATGATCGCGGCTACAGTGAAATGACATTCAGCCGAGTTGCCTGCCTAACCAAGGCCGACCAAGCCATTATCCACAAAGAGTTCCACCTCAGCTCGGCCGATCCTCGCTTAGTTGGCGCAGACAACGTCAAGCCTATCGGCACCACCAATTTCGATGTCGCGGACCAGCTTGCCAACCTCGGCATGGAGGCCATTCACCCCAATGCCGCCTCAGGGCTACGAGAAAACAACATAGAGCTGTGCATCAAAAATACCTTCGAACCGGAACATCCCGGTACCTTGATCGCCCAGCACTATGCGCCCGAACACGAGAAGATCGAAATTATCGCCGGTAAGAGCAAGGTATTTGCCCTGCATATCTTCGATCAGGCCATGGTCGGGCAGGTTGATAACGTCAGCTTCGACATCATGGAAATCATTGCCGATGCCAGAGTGAAACTCACCGGCAAAGAGATGAACGCCAACTCGATTACCTATTACCTCAGTGGCTCGACAGACAACCTCAACAAGGTTTTATACAAAGCCGAGAAGTCCTACCCCAAGGCGACCATTACCGGCCGAATGGTGGCGCTTATTTCAGTGATTGGCGCCCTGTTCAATACCAACTCGGCGCTGAGCCAAGGCGTACTGGCCCTGATGGACAACGGTATTACCCCGATTGCCTGCCATTCGTCCATGCGTAACGTCAATGTACAATTTGTGGTAAACGACGAAAGCTACCAAGCCGCAATCCGTGCCTTGCATCAAACCTTCTTCGAGAAGAGCAACACCACCAGCCGTACTTGCGCAGCCTGACTAATCCCCAAAACAGACCAGGCAATGACACTGTTGCCTGGCATTCCTGCTTTTGTGATGAGCTCTAATATTCGCACTAACCATCAGTCTCGCTAACCACACAACGTTCAGAAAGCTAAGAGCCTGTAATTACATTAAAAAAATAACAATACATTGCCGTACCAAGACACAGACTATCTTGTACCACTTTTTAATCACCCAAAAATCTTACGCTATACTTTCACTTCTAACGATTTCCTCAACACCAATACAGGTTGCTCATTCATCCATACCCGGTATTTCAACAAGAAAGGTATATGACAATGACGAACAAAATGGTGGTTGGTTGGCGAGAAACCCTCAGCTTGCCGAGCTTGGGCATCGACACCATCAATGCCAAAGTTGACACCGGTGCCCGCACCTCCTCGCTGCACGCATTCAAATATGAAGAGTTTCGTAAGAACAACACAGCATGGCTGCGCTTTTGGCTGCATCCTCTGCAGGACAATACCGATTTCATCCAAACCTGCGAAGCAGAGATCGTCGATAGGCGTGCGGTGAAAAACTCCGGCGGTATTCCGGAGACCCGCTACGTTATCAAGGCAGACATGACGCTCGGCGGGCAAACCTGGCCGATCGAAATCACCATCGCCAACCGTGACAACATGGCTTATAGAATGCTTCTTGGCCGTACTGCCATGCACGGACGGATCATCGTCGATCCCGAACAATCTTTTTTAATCGCAAGCAAAGGAAGCGAATAATGAAAATAGGCATCCTGTCACGTAACGCCAACCTTTATTCCACCCGCCGGCTGATAGAAGCCAGCGAGGCCAGAGGGCATGAAGTCAAGGTGATCGACGCGCTGCGTTGCTATATGAACATCAATTCTGAAAAGCCGCAAATCCACTTTCAAGGGGAAGAGCTATCCGATTTCGATGCCATTATTCCCCGTATCGGCGCCTCAGTAACCTTCTACGGCACAGCTGTTCTGCGTCAGTTCGAGATGATGGGGGTTTATCCGGTCAACGAATCGGTCGCCATCACCCGCTCTCGTGACAAACTCCGCTCGATGCAACTACTCTCGCGCAAAGGGGTCGGCATGCCCATTACCGGTTTCGCCAGCAAGCCCGGAGACACCAAGGACTTACTACACATGGTTGGCGGGGCTCCTGTCGTAATCAAATTGCTAGAAGGCACACAGGGGATCGGGGTGGTACTGGCCGAAACCCAGAAAGCGGCCGAAAGTGTGATTGAAGCCTTCATGGGGCTCAAAGCCAACATCATGGTTCAGGAGTTCATCAAGGAAGCCGGCGGGGCCGATATACGCTGCTTTGTTATCGGCGACAAGGTCATTGCCGCCATGAAACGCCAAGGGGCTGAGGGGGAATTTCGCTCCAACTTGCACCGAGGCGGCAGTGCTTCTTTAGTAAAAATATCCCCGCAAGAAAGGCGTACCGCCATCGCGGCATCGAAGATCATGGGGCTCAATGTGGCAGGGGTAGACCTGCTGCGATCCGAACGGGGACCGCTGGTCATGGAAGTCAACTCCTCGCCGGGTCTTGAAGGCATAGAAACCGCCACCGGCAAAGATGTTGCCGGCATGATTGTCGAATTCATTGAGAAGAATGCCGCCAGTAAGCGAACCAAGACTCGCGGCCAGGGCTAGGGTGTGCCCGTTACTGGCGTAACGGGCAAAACCATACGCCCACCTCGACATACCTAAAGAGCATGCGCGGTTCCTATATCGCCCAAAATGAACATATCACCCAGCAAATGCTCACCTTCTATTCAGATCATTAGCGCCAATACTATGCACAATTCTATGCACGCCTTTCCTTTGGCGGTTAAAAAACAGGCAAAAACAAGCCCATTCAACGCACTTTTTTGCCTGCAACCTCTATCAGCAACCATTTTTTCGTCGCTCACACGAAAAAAAACGCATAAATCGTGAAAAAAAATTAGACATTTATCTGCGAGATAAATGCATAAGTATCTCGCACTATTCAAGCACGAAAACGTTGCACTTCACGGTTTGCCAAGCCCATTTACCGCCACTTTATCACGCTAAGTATTTGATAGTATGAAATGTGTGACCAAGATCACACGGAGTAAACAGGGTTAATTTATACCTACAGGGTATTTGTATAACAAAAGGAATGATTATTTATTTTTCCTCTATTCGCCCTGATTTGTGCAATGAGTGATTCCATTTTTAGTGTTTTTTCATTTCAAATTTGAATTAATATAGCCGCCATCGCTTCGGAACTTCTTTTCCAAACGACATCAAAAATAATTAATGAATAGAGTCTTAATAACGTATGACTATTTGTTAATGGATAAACTGCCACAAGAACATATTAGCTATTATTGATTTCTAAATAATATTTAAATTCTGATCTTTATCGACAGTTCACCAAGGAACCGGTTATTCAATTAAGAATAAACTTATATTCTTAATTGAATAAGAAGTTATTCTTTCGCATCTGAATTGAGGGTAAATATATGTCTTCCGATGCAAGTAGTAAAAAAATGGGATTAGTCGGCTTAACCGTTTTGGTTGCCGTTAACATGATGGGCTCGGGTATTATTATGCTACCCGCTAGTTTGGCCCAAGTCGGAACAATATCATTATTATCATGGGTCGTAACTGCGCTGGGCGCAATGTGTATTGCTTATACCTTTGCTAAATGCGGTGCTTTTTGTAAACGCTCTGGCGGCATGTCCGCTTATTCAGAAGAAGCTCACGGTAAATCATCCTTTTTCATTGCCTCTTACACATACTACGTATGTTTGGTAATTAGCTGTGTAGCCATTGCCGTTTCGGCTGTTGGTTATATCAAACCTTTCTTTCCGTGGCTTGATACACCGATGCACACCTTCTACGGTGTTGTTTCCATCCTTGTCTTGACGATGGTTGCCAACATCGGCGGTCCTAAGATTACCGGCCAGATCTCATCGGTTACGGTATGGGGTATTATCCTACCCGTTCTAGGCCTATCCGTACTTGGCTGGTGGTGGTTCGATCCACAAACTTTCATGGCAGCATGGAACCCGCACCACGATACGACAATGCACTCAGTATCAGCTGGTATAGCATTGACTTTATGGGCATTTTTGGGAATTGAGTCTGCTGGTGCTAACTCCGATGCAGTAGAAAACCCAGAGCGCAACGTACCGCTAGCCGTACTGTTCGGCACAGGTTTCGCGGCCGTGGTTTACATTCTGTCTACCACTGTAATTCAGGGTATTATCCCTAACGCCGAACTGGCTAACTCAACCGCCCCATTTGGCCTAGTGTTCAGCCACATGTTCAACCCAACTGTCGGTAATATCGTAACACTAGCAGCCGTAATCGCTTGTATTGGTTCGCTATTAGGCTGGCAGTTCACTAACTCACAAGTATCGAAAGCGGCTGCTGAATCAAATCTGTTCCCTCAGATTTTTGCAAAAACCAACAAATACGGCGCACCCGTTGCTGGTATGGCCATTATGCTTGTGGCCGAGCTACTGCTGGCTATGATGACTATCTCGCCTAACTTGGTTAATCAGTTCAACGCACTCTTGAACTTGGCGGTATTCGTGAACATGGTTCCTTATATTCTGTCTATGACTGGCCTTGAAGTCATGTTGCGTAAAAATAAAGTCAGCCCATCTCAATATAAACTGGGTGCAACAGTAGGTACTTTGGGTGTTGTTTACAGTATTTACGGTGTGTACGCCTGTGGTGCAGATGCAGTATTCGGCGGTACTATCCTGACTCTATTTGGTTATATCTTCTATGGCTTTATTGCGGCACGAGATGTAAACAAAGAAGCAGAAGCATAATTGATAAGTAAATTTAGCCAACATTATCTCTTGTTAATCTAGAAACTATTATTTAGTCCTATACAAAATAAGTCGGGTTATTTATTGAGGGTAATAAAATAAATAACCCGCAACAAAATTACGTTAACACACTGCCTGGTCTCTTAAATGTAATTATTAAGACCATCCAAGTTGACGCTGAAATTAACCTAGCACAACCTGCATAAGATTTATTAGGTAATTATTATGAGCAACAACTTCAGCAAAATGCGCACTCTGGTTGTAGAGCCGCAAAGCATCGATGCGAGCAGCTATGCCGGTCGTACAACACGTACCCTTATCGATGAGTTAACTGACCGTTCAATTGAAATTATCTCAGCAACGTCATACGAAGATGCAAAAGCTGTGATTATGGCGACTCAAATTGACAGCCTGGTTTTGACCCTAGACAAATCTGAAGAGCAAATCCTTCAGTCCAATGACGAAATCGAGCTTCTAACCAGCCTGCAAGACCGCCAGCCAGAAGTACCTGTATTCCTGCTAGCCGAACGCGAACGCACATCCATCCTTGCCAACCGCAAACTGATGGAACGTGTTGACGAATGTTACTCCGTACTGGAAGACACCGCTGATTTCGTTGCCGGCCGTATTGTTGCCGCGATGAAACGCTACCGCGAACAAGTTCTGCCGCCGCTAATGAAAGCCATGATGCAGTACAACGACGTTCATGAATATTCATGGTCAGCACCTGGCCACCAAGGCGGTATCGGTTTTACCAAAACACCAGCAGGCAACCAGTTCTACCAGTTCTACGGCGAAAACCTGTTCCGCTCAGATATGGGTATTGAACGTGCCTCGCTAGGCTCCCTGCTTGACCACACCGGCGCATTCAAAGACAGCGAAACTGAAGCTGCCAAGATCTTCGGCGCTCACCAGTCATACTCAGGTATTGTCGGTACCTCTGGTTCTAACCGTACTATCATGCAGGCGTGTCTGAAAGACGATGATATCGCCATCATCGACCGTAACTGCCACAAATCAATCGAGCAAGGCCTGATCCTGACCGGTGCCCGCCCTGTTTACATGACACCAAGCCGCAACTGCTACGGCATTATCGGCCCAATCAGCAAATCAACCATGGCAGCCGCGTCTATCGAACAGCGCATTGCCGAAGGCAAGCTGACCAAAGACTTTGCTGGCAAATCACCTCGCTACGCCGTTGTGACCAACTGTACCTACGACGGTATGTGCTACAACTCAGAACACGCAGAATCACTGCTTTCCGAAAGCTCAAACCGCATCCACATGGATGAAGCATGGTTCGGTTACGCTCGCTTCAACCCGATTTACAAAGGACACTACGCAATGCGCGGTGACGCCTCTGACCACCAAGGCCCAACCGTATTTGCAACGCACTCAACACACAAGCTCCTGAACGCACTGTCTCAGGCATCTTACATCCACGTCCGCAACGGTGAAGACGCTATCGACTTCGACCGCTTCAACCAAGCGTACATGATGCACACCTCAACATCGCCGCTATATGCGATCTGTGCATCTAACGACGTAGCTGCCAATATGATGAAAGGCCAGAGCGGCCTGTCCCTGACCAGCGAAGTGATCCGCGAGGCTGTTATCTTCCGCCAAAACGTTCGTAAGCTGTTCAACGACTACACAACCGACGGTGACTGGTTCTTCAAGCCGTGGAACGCGGAAATCGTTACCGAAACCAACGGCGAGAAAGTGAAGTTCGAAAACGCCTCTGTTGAATCGCTAATGACCGTACAGGACAACTGGAAGCTACACCCTGGCGACCAGTGGCACGGCTTCGACCATGTCGACGACAACTGGTGTATGCTTGACCCAATCAAAGTCAGCCTGCTAACTCCAGGCCTAGACGACAAAGGTCAGTTCCTTGACAAAGGCGTACCTGCGGCGCTAGTAAGTGCCTACCTTGGCCGTTTCGGTATCGTTCCGACCCGTACCACTGACTTCCAGGTAATGTTCCTGTTCTCAATGGGTATCACCAAAGGTAAGCGCGATACACTGGTTAACACCCTGCTATCGTTCAAGCGTCACTACGATGCCAATGCTTCTTTGGAAACCATCCTGCCTGAATTGGTAGAGAGCGCTCCGGAAGTTTACAAAGGCCTAGGCCTGCGTGACCTTGGTGACCGTATGTTCCAATACCTTGTTCGTCACAACCCTGCTCAGGTATTGAACGAAGCGTACTCAAGCCTACCGGAAATCGAGTTGAAACCTCGTACAGCCTACCAGCACATTGTTGCCGGTGACGTAGAGATGGTTGCCTCGGATAAGCTTGAAGGCCGCGTTGCAGCGCACTCTGTGATCCCTTACCCACCAGGCATCCCAATGCTAATGGGCGGTGAGAACTTCGGTAGCGAAAACAGTGCCCAGATCAAGTACCTGAAAGCACTGGAAGCATGGGATGACGAATTCCCTGGCTTCGAACACGAAACCGAAGGGGCTGAGAAAGAAGGCGGTAAATACCACGTTCTTTGTATCAAAGAGTCTGCCCTGTAAGGACGACTGCTCCCCGCTTTCGGCGGGGAGCCTGACCTAACGATGATCTAATCTCTCTTAAACCCCTTGGGGTTATTGTATTTCCACTATCTTTGTTGTCGGCATGCTAAATGAAATTGGGTATACGTACCGATTACCTTCACCAGTCATGTAGCTTCACACGCCTCACCCCTCTCCGGGTGAGGTTTTTTTTTGCCTTTTTCTCGGCTCAACCACACTCTGCACGCAATCACTTTATCTTTGATCCACGAACCCACCCATCCCTGCTGTCAGGGTGAAAATTTAATGCCTTATATTTCAAATTGATAATCTTAAATTGGCATATATTTCGATTTTTATCGAAATTAATATTTGACGACAAAGAAGCTCGGGATTATATTTCGACACATATCGAAATATTAGTTATAGGAAATCCCAATGAGCCCTGATATGACTACCATGTTCAAAGAAGCAGCCGATATGTTTCTGTTTCTTGCGGCCGAGCTTACCGTTCTCTTCCTCGTCATCAGCTATCTGGTTGGCGTATTACAGGAATTTCTGACACCCGAGAAAATCCAGTCAATCCTGAGTTCGAAAAAAGGCAAAGGCTATATTGTTGCCGCCCTACTCGGTGCCATCACACCATTTTGTTCGTGCTCGACCATCCCTTTCCTCAAAGGCTTGTTGCGCGCCCGGGCTGGATTCGGCCCGATGTTGGTGTTCTTATTTGCCAGCCCACTGCTCAACCCAGTGATCATTGGCCTGTTTGTCATCACCTTTGGCGTTAAGGTCGCCGTATTCTATTTCCTGGTTGCCCTGTTGGTTTCCGTATCAGCTGGTTTCGTGCTCGAAAAACTCGGCTTTGAACGCTACGTCCGCAAGGAAGCCTATGAGTCAAGTTCGGCCTCAAGCTGCGGTAGCACCTGTAGTGATAGCAAGCAGAAACCCGTTACCAAAGCCCCTGTAGATACTGGCAGCTGCTGCAGCCCAAAACCTGACATGGCGTTGGCACAGGCAACCATCTCATCTGCATCACCAGTATCATGCTGCACAACAGCTGCCCCAGCAGCTACGGCATGCTGTGATACAAGCAGCGTCAATGTAAAAGAGGAGAGCCGCTGGCTGCGGATCTGGCGGGCAACGTGGAAAGACTTCAAACAAGTTTTGCCCTACCTGCTAATGGGCATTGCAATCGGCTCGTTCATCTACGGCTTTATTCCAACGGATCTGATTGCCAAATACGCAGGTAACGCCAGCTGGTATGCGATTCCTGTTGCGGCGGTTATCGGTATTCCGCTCTATATCCGAGCAGAGGCAGTGATCCCGCTAAGTGCGGCACTTGTAAAGAAAGGAATGGCAATGGGATCGGTAATGGCACTGATCATCGGCAGCGCAGGAGCCAGTCTGACAGAGGTGATTTTGCTGAAATCAATTTTCAAAAACCAAATGATTGCCGCCTTCCTGGCCGTGATTCTGGGCATGGCCATCGGTGCGGGTTACCTCTACACCCTGATGTTCGGCTAAAACACACCGCCATATAACAGCACCCCGCTTAACGCGGGGTGTTTTATTTGAGATATACAACCATTTTAGGTGACAACGTCACAACTGGGTATCAACACCAATTTATTCTTGATATTTTTACGTAGAATAGCCCCACGAAGCCAAACGTAAATAGTGAGTGCCCGAAAAGGATCCCAGCATGATCAAAAAACGGTGCATCACTGCACCGTTTCTTTATTACCCTATTTGCCTCACGCGATTATTCGACGATCAGCATATTTTCCGGTGTCAGGCCCGCCGGGTTGCTGTAAAGGTTCCGAATCACCTGCTCGGCCGCTGTTGACCATTTGCCGTAGTAGGGCTCAAAGTGGTTGAACAGACCGAGGTTGTGGGCCATCTCATGGATCACAATATCGGAGTCCCACTCGCACTGACCATTGCCCAAATTTACCCAAGCGACATGATCGGTGCTGAACAAGCCGGTATTCGGGTCAATCTCAATGGACAGGCCGCCGTTATAAGGTGCGGAAGAGGCATTGGCACACATTTTTTCAGGATCGCTTTCCATTTCAGGATCCCAAAAAGCCGTCCCTTCGGCGAATACCAACCCATATTCGATACCATGTTTGGCATAAAACTGGTTCAGCTTGCTCGACTGTTGCCAGTCATTCTGGTTACCCGGCTTGGCCGGATCCCGAAAATATGAGATATCATCATCAATCACGGTAAACTCAGAGAAAACCCCACCTAACAGGCCTTTCATCTGGCTGACGCCATCTTTAATCGGCAGAGGAACCTCGCCCCCACCGTTTTTCACAAAGTAAACAGGAATTTTTGACGAAATATCAAACCGTACCGTTGTCCCTGCAGGCTGGCGATCCGGGTAGACCTCAACAAAACCCTTGTCGATATTCGTCTTCTGGATATAGCCACGGATATTTACCGGTTCAATCACTTCTGTTTCTTCTTCTTCACATCCAGCCAGCAACGCCAAACCAGCCAAAACCAAAACACCTTTGGTTAACTTCATTGTCATTTTCCTTTCCTGCTTTATCAATCAGCGGTGATTTATACCGTAAACGAATGATTTATAAAAATTTAAGGCTAAATACATCCACGCCGACATGATAACTGCTTCACCCTGCTCGTAAAGTGCTTTATATGAATATCCACGGTAAATTCCAACCAAGACAAAGAAATACCTTCAGAAACAGTCATAAAAACCCTATCAAAATGGTATGGTAGGCGCCGGGCAATCATCGCCCACCGCACAATAACAAATTAATACGCACAGACCCGCTCGGCCGCCAGGAACAGATGGCGACAAGGATACATGCATGAGCCACACTTTAGATTTAAGCCTTCTCATTGAACGTATATCGTCAGCCGACGTTGACGAACAGCGACTGATTTTCAACGAACCGGAAATACAACAACTCGAAGCCGGTTCGTTCGCCACCTTGCTCGAAGCCCTGCCGCTTGACCAGCGTATGGAACTATGGCGCCAGCTTCCCCTCAACGATCACGTCGATGTCCTGACAGCGATGCGCGCCGACACCCGAGAATGGGTGATCCAATCACTCAGTGAAGCCGAGCTGAATCTGGTACTGGCAAAAATCGACAACCTTTCGCTGATCGAGTGGGCCGACTCGTTGCCCGAGGAGATCATCGACCGCGCTATCGAAATGCTCAGCAAAGAAGATCTCGAGCTATTTGATCGCGCCAACCAATACAGCGACGAAGAGATCGGCCGTTATGCCAATCCCAAGGTGATTTCACTGCCGCAGGGTATCTCTGTAAAACGAGCCAAGGTCCTGCTCGAACGCTACGGCTACCACTACCCGGCACCGATTTATGTGGTTACCCGCAGCAAACGGTTCGTCGGGGCCGTCAACTACCAGCAATTGATGGAAGCCGAACCGCTCGACAAACTGAGCACCCTCGCCGATACCGATTGCCCGGTGCTAGAAGACGATGCCTCGTTGACCGAGGCAGTCGAGGCGATTGAACACAGCCAGCGCTTCAGTCTGCCAATCGTCGATGAAAACCATGCGATTGTCGGCGATATTGACCTTCATCTGGCCCCTGAGCTAATGCGGGAAAACTACGAAAGCACTCTGATGGCCAACGCCGGTATGAGCGAAGAGGATGACCTGTTCGCCCCCATCACCAAAAGTGCCAAGAAGCGTGCCGTCTGGCTCGGGATCAACCTGCTCACCGCAGTGCTGGCCTCGATGACCATCAGCCTGTTCGAGGATGTCATTGCCCAGGTTGTCGCACTGGCCATCCTGATGCCAATCGTCGCATCAATGGGCGGCATTGCCGGTAGCCAAACCCTCACCTTGATGATCCGAGGCATGGCCCTCAACCAGGTCACCGCCGGTAACCGCTGGTCGTTGCTACGCAATGAATGCGGTATCGGTTTTCTGAACGGGGTGCTCTGGGCGGTGCTAATAGGCCTGATGGCTGGTCTTTGGTTCCAAGATCCGATTATCGGTGCCGTTATCGCGGTCGGTATTGTCATCAATATTATTACCGCCGCCCTGTTCGGGGTACTAATCCCGGTTGCACTGGACAAATTCAACCTCGACCCGGCCCTTGCTGGCTCTGTGGTACTCACCACCGTCACCGACGTGGTCGGCTTCTTTGCTTTCCTAGGCACAGCCAAACTGTTGTTGCTCTAGAGATACCCCAAAACTCACTAACCATCGCCCTGCAATTGCAGGGCGTTTTTGTCTCTAGATTGCCGTATCTAAGTTATCCGGTCATCCTACCTTCTCCCCCCAAAATCTTCCCACCCAGCATGAGCAATTTTTTGCCCAGCAAGCAAGATATTGCCCGACATTGTCAAACCCCGCGTCAAACTCAACTAAACACCTATTCAAACATCAAAATATCAATGACTTAAGCATCATTAAATATGGCCTGATTATTGCGTTTAATGAAGTCCGCGAAACCAAAAGTAGACACCATTCGCGAACGGCCAGAGAAAGGAAGCACATGACGCAAGGTACGGGTTCAAACGGAACAGGATTACAATTTACGATCAAGATCGAAGGGTTAGATCCGGAAACCTTCGCGGTCATCGGCTTCGAAGGGCAAGAGAGCCTATCGGCAGCCTTCGCATTCGATATAGAACTGGCCAGCCAGCAAGAATCCATCACAGCTCAGCAGGTTGTCGACCGTCCGGTCTCACTCACCATCTGGCACCACGGCGAAAAACAGCAGCAATGGCACGGCATCGCCAGCCAATTCGCCATCGGTGACAGCGGCCACCACCATACCTTCTATTCCCTAACTCTGGTCCCACCGCTATTTCGCGCTACCCTGCGCCGCAACAGCCGGATCTTCCAACAGCATACGACCCCGGAAATTATTTCTGTTCTACTGCAGGAAATGGGGATCACCGACTACCTATTCGCCTTAAAAAACGAATATCAGCCGAGGGAGTACTGCGTCCAATATCGCGAGAGCGATCTGGCATTCATCGAACGGTTGGCCGCTGAAGAAGGTCTGTTCTATTACTTTAGCCACAAAGAAGGCAAAAATATTGTCATTTTCAGCGACGACTGCCAACAGCAGCCCTTGCTTTCCCAATGGCAACCCTACAATGCCATGGCTGGCGGAACAGCCGGACGGCCCTATGTGCGCCAATTTGCCCGCCATACCCGCAGCGCGGCAACATCGGTACAACTGAGCGACTACAGCTTCAAAAATCCAGCCTACCATTTCCAGCATACGGCACAAGGGGCCGAAACGACGTTCCAGAAAACCCCGATCGAACACTTCGATTACCCCGGCCGTTTCAAGAGTGATGCCTGCGGCAAGCCATTTACCCAGTACCGCTGTGAAAGCCTGCGCCGAGACACGATTACCGCGACGGGCAGCAGCAATATCCCCCAACTTCTGAGCGGGGTAAAGTTCGTACTCGGTGAACACCCCGAGCCCGATTGCAACCGAGACTGGCTACCCGTTAGTATCCGGCACAGCGGCAGTCAGCCGCAGGCACTCGAACAGGCAGGGGGCAATGGTATGACCCGCTACCATAACCAGTTCACCGCCATTCCCGGCCACCGCCATTCCCGGCCACCGCCAGTGGCGGCCGGCAGCCAATACCAAACCCCGAGTTGACGGCCCCCAGATGGCAACGGTGGTCGGCCCCGCGGGCGAAGAAATTTATTGCGACGAATTTGGCCGGGTAAAAGTCCAATTCCCCTGGGACAGATACAGCGACAACAACGACAAAGCCAGCTGTTGGATCCGGGTTTCACAGGGATGGGCGGGGAGTCAATACGGCATGGTAACGGTTCCCCGGATCGGCAATGAAGTGATCGTCAGCTTTCTCGAGGGCGATCCAGACCAGCCGATTATCACCGGCCGAACCTACCATGCCAGCAATACCCCACCCTATTCGCTGCCGGACAACAAAACCCGCACAGTACTGCGCACCGAAACCCATCAGGGCGATGGGTATAACGAAGTACGGTTCGAAGATCAGGCCGGTAGCGAAGAAATTTTCGTTCATGCCCAGAAAGACACCCAAATCCAAGTGGGTAACGACCAAATCGATGTCGTTAAACATGACCGTCACCTAGAAGTCGGCAACAACCGGATCACCCATATCAAAGCCAGCGAGCACCTCACCGTCGACGGCGAGTCACGCCACCATACCAAAGGGGATATGACCCTGATTGTCGATGGCAGCCTCCACCTCAAACAGGGCAAGGCATGGATTTCTGATTCCGGCAAGGAAATCCACATCAAGGCAGGCAGCAAGGTGATTCTCGAAGCGGGAACAGAAATCACCGTAAAAGCAGGTGGTAGCTTGGTCAAAATCGACCCTTCAGGGGTAAAAATGCACGGTGGGGTAATTCGATGCAACTCCGGCGGCAGTGCCGGCAACGGCAGCGGCTATCAGGGACAAGCACCGACACTGCCCGACAAGCTGGCTCCGCCCCCCAAGGTTAAAGATGCCGAGCTCACGCCGCTGCAAATCGCCACGCTCAAAGCCGCAGCGCCTTTCTGCCAAGAATGCGAAGCATGCAAAAACGGGGAGTGCAGCCTTTGAGTAAGTCATCACTTCGGCCAAGGCTTATGGCAGCACTGGAGAATGGATTACACCTGTATGCCATTACTAACCAGACCAGCCCTAGCAAGCCCTTGTCGCATTTTAGCTCGTCGGCCAACAGCCATAACAAGCCACTTTGGCTTGGCACACCCTATCGAAATTGGTTCGAGGTAATGCCGACCCTTATCGCCCTGCCCGTCGACGACCCGTTTGTTGACTGGGTAGAACAAGCCCAGCCCAAAGACTGGGGAATGTTCGTGCTCTCCCCTTACGACTTCGATACGGTCTATGACCATTTCCAGAGCCTGACCCAAGTTTGGATATCCAGCAGCCAATACGGGTTCTTCCGTTTTTTCGATCCCCGCTATGGGATCAGGGTAGCCGAGCTGTGTGACCCTGCCGAGCAGACCAAGTTAATGGGCCCGACCTCGGCATGGCTTTGCCACCAGCGCCAGATCATCCGTGACAGTGCCAGCGAACCCGCTCCTGCCAAACCATTCCCGTGGTGGGATGTGCCCCAAAGCGTGACCAAACAGCTCGCAGCCGAAAGCCAAGACACCCTCATCACTAATTTGATCACCGATCTTCACAGCTCAAGGCCCGATCTCGCCAACGTATTTGCCCCATTGCAGTTGGTGCACAAAACCACGCACTTCATCCGGCACTACCGGGGAGCCAGTGAGGAAACCCGCACCCATTTTATTCAATGGATTGAAAAGGAAAGCCGGCAACTGCTATGACCAATGCCAACGTACAAGAACAAATCACCTACGTCGAACACCAGTTGACCCGATACCCTACCCTTGTCGAGCAATACCGTGAAGTCGCCGAACACTGGTTGGTCGATACCGCCGACTATATTAACCACGGCAGAGACGTCCGCTCGCAGTTTGACATGGACCGACTGGTATACGTTAACGGCAAACAAGAGGCAGCGCTGGACAAAGACGACGACAACTACGAAACCGTTGCCAAATGCTCGAAAAACGGCGACCTGACCGTCCACAACCAGTTCGAATCGATTTACGATACCCCAATCAGCGGCATTCCCGTCACCGTGGTATCTGAAAATGATCCCAACGACAAACACACAAAAACAAGCGATAGCAGCGGAAAAACGGTATTCACAGGATTAAAGCCGGGTACTCCCTACCGAATCGTAATTGACCATGCCCCAACCCAGGCCACCTTTGACAGCCTTTTCAGCAACTACCAAACGATGGCCGGTGACCTGCAGCAATGGCTGAAAACCCAATGGGACGGCACCTACAAGCCCCAGTGGCTAGCCCTGAGCAACAGCACCCTGCTTGATAAGCTCAAAGATCTGGTCGTCACTCTTTTGAGCTCGGGCTGGGATGCCCTAAAAGCAACATGGGGCGAAATAAAAGCCCTCTTTGAACTGTTGTGTGATCCCGTCAAGGCCCTGTCCTCGCTCAAGGAGGCCACCAGCGACATCATTGAAGATATTAAAGCGGCGGTACAAAGCGCACCGGGCAAAACCCAGCAAGCCCTACTGTTTGTCTCTGACGAGGCCGCCATGTTCCTGATGGCCAACGCAGTGATCGACTTCATTACCATGATCCCCCTCGAAACCGTGCTCGATGCGCTGGCTAAAGAAGGCGGCAGAGCGATCGTGGACTTGATATTCGGTATCCTCGGCGGTATCGCCATCAGCTTTATCGCCAGCCCGGCAGTAGGCATGGCGTTCTTAATGATCAAAGTCGGCAAACGCATCTACTCGGTGCTTGAACCCATCCTCGACAAGCTCAAAGAGTTCTTCGATCTCGCTATCAAATTTGTCGGCAGAAACAAAGAATATACGGCGACCCATCTCAACGGCATTTCGTCCATGAGTGTGGGCAAAGACGGCGAAGTAAAAAATAGTGTACATAAAAGTTCATACACGCACCTAACCGAAACCGACAGCAATAACGACCAGACCCATGCCAAACCCTCGGAAGACTTAGCGGGTAACTGCACTCAATCGACGGGCAAAACCTGCAAAAACGGTTGCCCTGTCTCTATGGTCACCGGCGAAGAGCTGCTCGAAATTGACGATTTCACCCTCGCAGGGCCACTGCCTTTTACCTTCTCACGCCAGTACCGGACAACAGCCGCCGAGCACGCAAGCGAACTGGGCTTTGGCTGGAGCCACTCCCTTTGCCAGCATTTGATCTTCGACGGTAACGATGTTGTCTGGCACGATCAGGAGAACAAACTAACCCGCTTCCCGCTGGCCACTGAAAATGCTCCCGCCATCATCAACCCGATGGCCGATGCCGCCCTCTATCTCGGCCGCGAGACCAACGAATTCCTTCTAGTACAAGGTGACTTGCCCATCCATCACTTTACCCGTGAGGGCAACCGTGGCCGCCTGACCGGCTTTTCCGACCGTTACGGCAACCGTCTGAGCGTTCGCTACAACCACGACGGCCAAGCCGAAGCCATACTGACACAGATAGGCACCGGGCTATGGCTGGACTATCACGACAACGGCCTGCTGGCCCAGCTCGCATTACGAACTTACCTCAAGCAGAACAACGACGCTCATTGGCACACCGAACGGGTACTGGCCCGCTATCGCTACAATGAGCGCAAACAGCTTATTGCGACCCGCAACAGTGCCGACGAAGGCGAAGACTACGAATACGATAACCACAACGTTATCACCTTGCGCCGGATGGCCGGCGGCGCCGAATTTTTCTGGCAATGGGAAGGCAGCGGCAAGCAAGTACGGGCGCTAAGGCATTGGAGCAACACGGGGATCGACACCCGCTACCTGTGGGATGACCCCAGCCACAGCGTACGGGTGGTAAGCCACGATGGCAGCGTCGAGATCTACACCCACGACGACAATGCCAAGCTGGTAGAAAAAACTGACCCAGACGGCGCAGTAAGCAAAAAAACCTACGATGACAACGGCCTGCTGATCAGCGAGAGCGACCCGCTCGGCAACCAGACCCATTATCGCTATAACACGCGCCACCAGTGCGAAGCGGTGATCTACCCCGATGGCACTGCTACCCATTACTACTATGACAAGGGCCGGATCAACGAAGTCGTCGCCAACGAACGTTCATGGACCTACCGCTACAACCGCGATGGCGAGATCAGCCAGAAAACCGACCCGCTCGGTCATAGCACCGAATATTACTACACCGAACAAGGCAAACTGAGCGAGATCCGCTACGCCGACGGCAGCAACCACCGGTTGCGCTGGAACAAACTCGGTATGCTGATCGGCGAGACCCTGCCAGACGGCAGCGAGGCAAGCTACCGCCATGACATCTTCGGCCGGATCGTACAAGAAACCTCCCCATCAGGCAGTATTACCGCATACCACTGGGACGATGCCGACCGCCTAAGCAAGGTGCTCCTGCCCGGCGGCGGCCGCCGTTCCTACCGCTACAACGCCTACGGTAAAGTTACCCAGATCACCGATGAATCCGGCGCTACCACCCATTATGAGTATGCCCCCAACAGCCACCTAGTCAGCAGCGTGACCCACCCAGATGGCTCGGTACTACACTATCGCTACGACAACGCCAAGCGCTTTGTCAGCCAGATCACCAACGAGCGCGGCGAACAATACCACATCACCTATTACGGCAACGGGCTGGTCGAGCAGGAAACCACCTTCGACGGGCGCAAGCTGCGCTATCAGTATGACTACAACGGCAAGCTCACCGCCAAAACCGAAATCGGCACCGAAGGCGGCGAGCTCACCACCACCTATCGCCGCGATACCATGGGACGCCTGTTGAGCAAGACTCAGCCCGACGGGCGCGAGGTGTCATACCGTTATGACCGCATCGGCCAACTGGTGGCAGTGGATGACGGCGAAATCCCGCTGGCATGGCAGTACGATCCACTCGGGCGGCTGGTTGCTGAACATCAGGGCTGGGCATCCCAGTACTACCGCTATGATAACGTCGGCCAGCTGGCCGACTGGCAACTGCCCGACCGCAATCATATTCAATACCAACGCCAACCCGGCGGCAGCCTTGAGGCTATCGTGCTCAATAACCAGCTGCTGACCCGCCACCGCTACACTGCCGGGCTAGAGCGAGAGCGCCAGCAAGGGGAGATCTCCAGCCAGTTCGACTACGACGATCAGGGACGCCTGCAGGCACATGTTCGCCAGCAGCATGGCAATACCCAGCACCGCCGCCATTACAACTACGACGCCCGCGGCAACCTGAGCCAAATTGACGACAGCCGTTTTGGCATCACTCAATTTGACTACGACCCACTTGGCAGGCTCACCGCCAGCCGTGGCGCGGTTAACGAAGTGTTCGTTCACGACCCGGCCGGCAACCTGCTCCAGCAACACCTCGGCAGTGCCAACAACTGGCAGGATGTTCCCAGCCACGTTGCCGGTAACCAACTACTAATGCAGGGTGACAGCCACTACGAATACGATGAATTCGGCCGCCTGACCACAGAGCGGCGCGGCAAAAATCAGGCGCTGGTCACCCGCTTTGGCTACGATTGCCAGCATCGCCTGATCCACGCCACCCTACCCGACGGCACCAGCGCCTGTTACAAGTACGATGCCTTCGGCCGCCGAACAGAAAAAGTCGTCACCGACAAGCTCGGGGCCACCTCTACCACCGAGTTCGTCTGGCGGGGCAATACCCTGATAGCCGAAACCAGCGACGCCCACTACCGCAGCTATATCTACCAGCCCGGCAGCTTCAAGCCCATCGCGATGCTCGACGGCGAGGGACAGGCATGCAAGGTTTACCACTATCACCTTGATCAGATAGGCACCCCAACCGAGCTAACCGACAGCCAAGGCAACAGCGTATGGGCTGCCCAGTACCGCGCCTACGGCGCAATTCGCCACCTACACACTGCGGAAATCACCAACCCGCTGCGCTTTCAGGGGCAATACTACGACGAGGAAACCGGGCTTCATTACAACCGCCACCGCTACTACAGCCCTAATACTGGCAGATACATCACAACTGACCCCATCGGGCTTGCAGGCGGGCTCAATAACACCCAATATGTACCTAACCCCACCGGCTGGGTCGACCCGCTGGGATTGCAATGTGTCGTTGGAAATGCATGTCCCGGTGAAGAGGCTGCTCCCACCTCATCTAAGGAGCAAAATGATGAGGGAATGGATCCTCCGGCTGTTGCAAAAGGATTAGTCGACCCAAGTTCTATTCGATTTACGCAAGATAGTATTAAGGCCACGTTTAAGGATGGTCGTTCATTGAAAGGTTTGATCGATGACTTGAAATCAAGAAAAGTAACAGCTAATGACTTGCCAGCAATCAGAATTTTTGAACGGGATGGGAAAGTTTTTTCTCTTGATAATCGTCGGTTAAAAGCTTTCCAAGAAGCTGGCGTACCAATACGAACAAAGCCTGCAACCGAAGACGAAATAGCAAATGAAGCATTCAAATTTACGAGTAAGAATGAGGGTGTTTCTATTAGAGTCCGTGGAGGCGGTTTGTCATGAAATCAAAACTAGCAAATGAGCTTGATAATGTATTAACAAAGGAGGATTTTTCTAAGTTTATTATAAGTATGATCGCTGACTTTAAAGATCATTCTGATGATTGGGAAAATCAAGACTTACCAAGATTTTTAGAGGCCGTATCTGGATGGGTTGAAGACATGGACGGTTTCTATGAGAATCAAGGAAAAGAGTTTCCCAGTGATATAAACTGGAAAATCTTTGCTGATATTTTTTATGCAGCAAGAATTTACGAATAATAAATAGTTGATACAAAAGCCCGCACTAGCGGGCTCTTTAATGTGCAGGCCCGCGTTTATTACTTCCCTTAGCCGCTTCTTGACCATACAGTAGCTCATTGATCGAGCTATATAAGATCTCTACCATCAACCCCAGTATCATATTATGCCTACGACACAATCCGCCTCCAGCACGCGGAAATAACCAACCCGCTGCACTATAAGAGGCTGCTATTCATAATACAGCAGCGACGAGGAAACCGGACTTAATTACAACCTCAACCGCTACTACAGCCCCAATACTGGCAGATACATCACAACTGACCCTATCGGGCTTGCAGGCGGGCTCAATAACACCCAATATGTACCTAACCCCACCGGCTGGGTCGACCCGCTGGGATTGCAATGTGTCGTTGGAAATGCATGCCCCGGCGAAGATACTGAGTCATCCTCATCTAAGGAACAAAATGATGAGGGAATGGATCCGCCGGATGTTGCAAAGAAGGTAGATGACTTTGTAGATCTTGCGAGCCCTCAGCGTCGAAAACATATCTTAGATGGCGACAAAACTGGTGGTGGCCACCGTCCGGGTACAGGTAAGCCTGATAAGAGTGAGTTTCCTGAAGGGGGTCTGATGACAGAATCATGCATGATATATCTGATATTGCAACAGACCCAAATGCAGTAACCAGAAATGGTCGTGGTGGTCGAACTATCACTGAAGGAACGCGAGGTGGAGTGGATATCCGTGTTATTCAGGAGAAAAATGGAGACATTGTCTCTGGTTTTCCAACTAATGTACCTAGGAACCCAAGATAATGACTGATTACAAGCTCATTGAAGATTTCTTAGTACGATTACTATCTCTACTTGCTAATGTATTTTCAGAATCGGAGGTCGAAGAAGTAAAGGATTTTATCGACGTTGGAGAATACGGACTAGCTTTAGATACACTTATTGACATTATCAATGAGGAATCAAAATCGATTCCTCATGAAGTGATGGAAATAGCTAAGGAAGCAGCTGAATCTATGGGGGAGGATAGTTCTGAAGTTGAGGATCGTCTATCAGGTTTTGTAACATCTAACCAATAAGAAGTTACAAAGAATGTATATGAAATTGGAACAATCACTACACGTACTACCAACAATACGACTCGTCTAAGAGGTAAAGCAGATGAACCTGATATAACGATCAGTGTGAACACTTCTAACCCTGTTGTCGGAGTTGGACAAAGTAGCGGTATTAATGTTAGTCGATCACTAGAAATTCGAGTTCCATAGTATATTGGTATGAATGATATTAAAAAAGCAAAAACTAACTTGCTTAAAATGCTAGATGGGCCTGTAGATCAGGCCCTACTAAAGCTAGGTTTTAAGCGAAGAAAGGGATCACTTGTATATAAGAAGAAACTTCTGGAATCTATTCAAGAAATTGAGTTTGTAACGGATTATTTCCCAAGATATGAGGATGGGGCTGAGGCGCATATTCATCCTGTTTTTGTTTGGAAAATACCCTCAGTATCTGAGGAGGCTTTGAAGCTTGTAAATGGCAATAAAATGTTGCTTGCGAATGCTCCAGATATTCTTCTTAAGCAACCGATTGAAATTTTTGCCCCTAAAGAAAATCATGAACGCTGGTTTACAAAAGGCCAAGAAGATTATCCTAAGGTTGGTATAGCCATTTGTTCTTTTATCGAGAAGTGGCGAGTTGATTTGCTTGAAAGCATGCAAGATATTGATGACTTGTTGAAAGCATATGAATCTTCCAATGCTTTTTTATTAAAGCAACAGCATTGGTATGTGTTTGTTACGGCTGCATATATGCTTAGAGATGCACCAGAGAAAGCCAAATTAGTAATGGAAGACCACTTAGGTAATCCTGGTCTTCGGAAAAGATATTCAGCTGTTTACGATAATCTTTATCTTTGAAAGCCCTCGCCAAGCGGGCTCAATAACACCCAATATATAACCTAACCCCACCGGCTGGGTCGACCCGCTGGGATTGCAATGTGTCGTTGGAAATGCATGCCCCGGCGAAGAGGCTGCTCCCACCTCATCTAAGGAGCAAAATGATGAGGGAATGGATCCGCCGGATGTTACAAAGGGGCCAATGTGGACATCGACCAAGAAGATATCTGGTGTTCAAAACGCTTTTGGGCATTGGAAGAAACATGGTTCGGAGTTTCCTGAGCTCAAGAACGCTAAGCAATATGTTGAAGCAACTAATAGCTTCATGAACAGCCCACCTAAAGGCACTTTGACTAAAACTCGTTCTAATGGGGATGTATTACGATGTCATGAGAAGTCTAATACATTTGGGGTTATGACGAAGGATGGGACCCCTCGGACAATGTTTAAGCCTGAGCCATCACAGCATGGATATCGGACAAATTTGGAGTACTTCAATGCCCAATAGCAATGACAAAATGGCCTGCCGTGTGTGCGGTTTAATACAGCTAGATCCACCTTGGGGTGACGATGGAAAGTCACCGAACTATGAGATTTGTTCTTGCTGTGGAGTCGAATTTGGGTATGAGGACTCTTCAGTAAATAGCGTTGTTACATATCGTAAAAAGTGGCTAGAAGGCGGGTCGAACTGGGAATATGGGGAAGAAAAGCCTGACAATTGGAGTGTAGAGAAACAATTGAAAAACGTCCCGCTCGAGTTTAGATGACGAGAATTTAGCTGAATCTTGCTCCGTGATTCGGAGCAAGCTAACAGTACGATGTAATTCTATACAGTATAGTTACAAAGGGAACAGGCCCATACAAAACTGTAAAAGGACATCATGTTCATACGAAAGTAGCATTTAAAGATCACGTGGCGAATAGCAATAAAGATGGTTTTCGATAAGTCAGAAATTCATGAAAGAAAACATTTTGAATCATGTGGCTATGACTAAATATCAAAGGCAAGCATTTACAAAGCGGTAGAGCTACTACGCTTAAAGAGCATACAACAATCGCGGTTGATGCTGTGATGGTTGGAGGCGCTAGTAGAGAGATGGCAAGGTTTTTAACTGCTCAATCCCTTAATGCTTTGAGAAATAGTGGAGTGAAAACACCGATAAATATACCTTGGTATAAATAAGAGAAAGATAATGACAAATAACATGCTGTTAGAAAAGTTTGGCCAAATATTAATGACTGAAGTTCGGGATGAAGCAATTGAAAAATATGAAATGATTGTTTCCGGTAGAATGAAGTCAACTCCAGCTATAGAGTTCAATAAGAAACTGTCTGCTTTAAGTGATGACCAGTTATCTCTAATAAGAGAGGTTGTTGTAAACTCCATTGATGATGTCATTCATAACTTTTTGTGGATGATTGAACAGCATGAAGATGATGTTGAACTTATATGTTCAGAAGGAGCAAGCAAAGCCAATATTAATGAAATCAGTGATGGACTCTCTGGAGAGATTTACACTGATGATGGTTGGATTTCTCTATTGAGTAAATACAAAGAGAATTATTAAATAGTAGCCCGCATACGCGGGTTTTTAATGCTTAGCTTGCTGGTTCACCGTATTCAGCATCTCCATCACCCC
Organism: Photobacterium panuliri; assembly: GCF_059920555.1. Lineage (NCBI taxonomy): Bacteria > Pseudomonadati > Pseudomonadota > Gammaproteobacteria > Vibrionales > Vibrionaceae > Photobacterium > Photobacterium panuliri. The sequence goes on along the minus strand of NZ_CP197193.1, from coordinate 1,539,382 downwards.
CAGTATCATATTATGCCTACGACGCAATCCGCCTCCAGCACACGGAAATAACCAACCCGCCGACTATCAGAGGAAGCTATTCATAACGCAGCGGCGACGAGGAAAGCGGGCTTCATTACAACCGCCACCGCTACTACAGCCCTAATACTGAAGGATACATCACAACTGCCCCCATCAAATGGGCCAATCCAATGGTTCTGAAATGTGTCTTTGAAGATGAATACCAGATAAACAAATAATGTTTATAGAACTATAAATCATTAGAAATAAAACAGGCACGATTGCAAACAGGGTATTTATGCAACAAAAACAAAAAGCATTAATATTAATTTATGTTTAATCATAGCAGTTACACAACGGATTATGATCGTTAGAAATGATTGAAGGCCTTGCCAGCGTGCGGGGCGATTTCTCACTAAGTGAGTCCGAATCCCGATTACGATCTACACAAAGTCTTCAACCATTCCCTTTTATACGCCGATAAAACAAGCCAGTCAAACAGCTTAACCGATTGATTGGTTACATATTATGAACGTTAAGAGTGATTGAAGGCCTTGCCAGCGTACGGGGCGATTTCTCACCAAGTGAGCCCGAGTCCCGGTTTCGGTCTAAACAAGGCCCTCAACTATTCCCTTTTATACGCCGATAAAACAAGCCAGTCAAACAGCTTAACCAATTGATATTACAAACTTATCATTCCTCACCAGACTCACAGACACCGTACTGGTAACTCCTTTTCAGTTTTACTCTAGTATTTATCACTAAAATCAGCATAATCGGTGCTCAAACCATGATTAGGAACAACACCAATGGCAAATTTTCAATACTACTTCCACAAACTGCCTTGTTTTAACTGCAAAAAGACCAAAGTAGATACGGATCTTGGCTGGCTGACAGCTGAAATGAAAGACGAAATCGTTGAGCAAGTATCTGCACTAATGGCGGCAGGCGATGTAGAACCAGATTTCGCTGTAAACGTAACTTGCACTGATGAAAATGCTCGTGAATATCTGCTACTGAACTACTACGGCTACTCAGAAGAAGAATTGGCTCAGAATGAAGTTGAAGCTGATGATGAGCAAGCAGTCACTGAAGAGATCGCAGAACTTATGGCAGCTGAAGGCAAACTTGTTTTCGAACATGAAATTGCCCTACAAAGCTGCACCGATTGCGGTGAATAACCCGCAGTATTGCCAGTACCCAGCTGCTAAGCAGTTAATGTACCGGTAATACCCAGAAGGGAATGTTTTGCTTCCCTTTTCTGCATTTTATCTGACACATATATCAGATATTCACTGAAAAGCCCCCGGTAACTTTCGTTCCTGGGGCTTTTTTACAGGGTTTCGTTCAATACACAGGAAATTTGCCTACGCCCCTTTTTAAATCTGCATTACTTTCAAAGAGATGACGAATAAATTCCGTTAAATTGGTAGCATTGGCAAAAAACAGAACATAGCCCAAATTAACGACAACGGAATTTTTCATATGATAGGCAAGATGGCTAAAACGGTAATCGGCATCATTATTTTTTTGGTGCTGGCGGTTACAACCCAAATTGGGGCTATCAGCTTCTTACTCGCACTCGTTATGTGTCGATTCATACCATTCAAGGGGGTTGCGGTACAACTCACGCTTAACGTTGCTCTTTACACCCTGCTCACTTTTGCCATTGTGCCGCACGTTGCTCCCTACTTTGGCCGCGAGCCCATTGCTATCACATCCCAGCTAAAACCAACCAATTACTGGCTGACATACGGCCTTAACCGCCAATATGTCACGCCGGAACTCAATACCGTGTTGGCGGAAATCAGTACCGAATTACAGCAGCGCCATCCAACCGCGGTTGTTAATTTTCTGGACGCCGGATTTCCATTTATCAAGCACTATCCACTATTGCCCCACCTGAGCCACCATGACGGACGCAAGGTCGATCTTAGCTTCTTCTATCTCACGGCTGACGGCAAAGCGACACCGCATAAACCTTCACGCAGCGGCTATGGTATTTTTGAAAACCCACACGACAATGAAAAGGACACCACGGCCTTTTGCAAGGCACACGGGTACTTCCAGTATGATTATCCCAAATACCTGACACTGGGCGTTCCTTACCCCAACCTGAAGTTTGACGAAGTACTCAACCGCAACCTGATTAGCGTCATCGTCAGCCATCCCAATATCGGTAAAGTATTCATCGAACCGCATCTTCGAACACGACTGGGCTTATCACACCCCCGTATCCGCTTTCATGGCTGTGGTGCCGTTCGCCATGATGATCACATCCATTTACAGCTATAACGTACTATCCCCCCGCCTAACTCAGTAGGCCCTTCACCATGAAGGGCCTTTATGCACTCACATTTCATAACATTCGCACAATACGAGTAACATCTCATTTTTACCGTGATATTGCCCGCCCCTTCGTTGATGATCCAACTGCAAACGATTACCATTTGCATTCAATTCACAAAGGAACGTGGAAATGTCTAAAAAACCAAGTGCTAACAACATTTCTCTTTATTGCGGAATGCTCGCCGTTAGCCTTATGTCTTCAATTACCGTACAGGCTGGCACAGCAACCGATGAAGTCATGGTTGTCACCGCGAGTCAAACCAAACATCCCGAGCTCACGGCACCAGCCTCAGTCTCTTATATCACCCGAGAAGAACTGGATAAACTCGCGGTCAGTGATGTCGCCGAAGCAGTACGCACACTGCCAGGTATCAACATCAACCCCGGCACAACCTACGGACGCAACGAAATAAAAATCCGTGGTTTGGATTCCGACTACACCCTGCTACTGGTGAACGGCCGCCGGATAAATTCTCGTGATGCCCTGACAAGCGCCTACGGCAACGACTTCGACCTATCCAGCATTCCTATGTCTGCCATCGACCGTATCGAAATTATAAGAGGACCGATGTCGTCACTTTATGGGGCCGATGCCCTTGGCGGGGTCGTCAATGTTATTCTTCGGCAGCCTTCTGACAATACACAGGCAAACATTGGCTATCAGTATGATGGCCCAACAGAGGGTAGCGGTGGCGATACGCATCGCTGGGATCTCTACGCGAGCGGGTCTTTGATCCCTAACACATTGCAAGGCAACTTGATCATTGAACAGAGCCTGCGTGATGCATGGCGCACCGATAAAAGCCTCAATCCAGAGACCGATGTATTAGAAGAGCGCGACAAGTTAAATATCTTCACCACGCTGAAATGGCTCATCACCGATCAGCAAGATATGGATATTGAATTGCTGTACAGCCAAGATGACCGGGATGCGGATTGGAATAACTGGGGGCGAGCTGTCACTAACATTCAAAAACTAGACCGTATCAATGCCGCTTTTATCCACAATGGCTACTGGTCGCAGTTCGATTCACGCTTTCGCTATAGCTATGAAAATGCCGACCTTGAGGATGATTCGGAATTAAACGGGGCGGTAGGCGATATTAGCCAAACCAACCACATTGTCGATGGCCAGCTCTCAGGCTATCTAGGCTCTCACCTCTTAACCGGTGGCGCAGAATACAGCGTGACAGAGCTAGATAATAACCTAACACTCGTCAATGGTAACGTAAGCTACAACCGCTCGGCACTGTATATTCAAGATGAGTTCGAAATCGGCGGATTGGCAATCACCTTGGGAGGACGCTTTGACGACCATGAAATCTATGGTGGTGAATTCAGTCCTCGGATTTATACGGTATACAGCCTAACGGACAACTGGGTGGTCAAAGGGGGGATCGGCAAGGCCTTCAAAGCACCTAGCTTGAACCAATACAGCAAAGACTATGCAGTGCTTGCCTGCCGAGGTGCCTGTACCGTTGTGGGCAATCCTGATCTGAAAGCCGAAACTGCCGTTAGCTATGAGCTAGCCACCAGTTATCAAACCGATTACTGGGGCGGATCACTCACCCTGTTTAACAATGATATCAAAGACATGATCCAAGCCGAACGATGGGATCGCGTCGCAACCGAGCTCTCCTACTTCAATGTCGACGAAGCACAAGTACGCGGCATTGAAACCATGGCATGGGTTGATATCACGGATTCACTCAGCCTGTCAGGTAACTATATGTATACCGATGCAACAGACGAAACCACCAACAAAACATTGACCTTAACCCCCAAGCATACCGCAAACATACAAGTAAGCTGGCAGCCAATTGATACATTGTCTACCTACCTGGCCTACCAATACACAGGCACTCAGTATCTTCGGACAGACAAAAAATCAGCCGCTTACAACACACTGGATCTCGGCGCGCAATACGAGGTAATAAAAAACCTCAAACTTAAACTTGGTATGACCAATCTCACGGACGAAGAGCGTGATGATGTAGCAACAAGTTATGACTACATCATGAAAAGTCGCAGTATCTACGCAGGCATTTCCTACGATTATCAATAATCGCGGCTCACTTTGTCGACCATCATAGTAAGACAGCGATCCGGCCTTTATAGGCCGGAACCGCATACATCAAAGAAGCAACAGCATTAGCTATTGATTTTAAAAGCATAATTGATTCATTATCAACTATATCGCATACTCAATCTTCTTTTGTCCGCATAAAGAGATGTATCATGCGAATTATATTGTTGAGCGCATTGGCTCTCACTGGCTGCTCCCTGACATCCCCCTCCCTCCCCCTTAAGGCCGATCCCAACTGGCACGTCGACCAACTCCCGAACGGAATGAAGTATCATATCTACCCAACGGCCGATCAGGCAGTTTCGGTACGCTTGGTCGTCAATGTCGGTTCGTTTCAGGAAAATCCGTCACAGAAAGGCTATGCCCACTTTATCGAGCATATGGCTTTCAACGGCAGCCAACACTTTTCCGGCAATGATGTTATTAAGATGTTTGAGCAATCTGGGGGGAGTTTCGGTGCAGATATAAACGCATTCACCTCTTACCAGCAAACGACCTATAAACTGGATCTGCCCAACGACGACATGCTGAACCAAGCCCTGACCTGGATGCGTGATATCAGCGATGGTATCAAGTTCGAACCAAGCCAAGTCACTAGCGAGAAGGGTGTGATCATGAGTGAATGGCGACGAACAAGGCCAAACGACGCACCTTTCTCCCTCAACGCCTACGAAGCCTCAATCGCGGGCACTCGCTATGCCGACCATGATCCGCTAGGTACGCCAGAATCCATTAAGGGCGCAACGGCTGTAGGTTTGGAAAACTTCTATCAAAAATGGTATCAACCCCAATACGCCGAGCTCATCGTTGCGGGTGACGTCGATGTAGAACAACTTTCCGAAAACATCAAAAAACAATTTGCCAACTGGCAAAACAATAACGAAACCAAACTGGTGAAACACCGCGATCTCGCCGTCAACTCAAGCAATGAAATATTGCCCAGCAGCTCGGTCGAATCCCCCAGCCTGCACTACACCATTGATAGGGGTTTCATCAGCCAGCAAACCCGCCAGCAGCAACACCAAGCCTGGCAAGACACCCTCAGCGCACAACTCATACAACAACGACTTGTTTCTGTCTTGAGAGATAGCGCCATGCCGTTCCAATACAGCTATGCGCAGCCTTTGTTTTCAAACTATAGCCGTCTGTCTACGGCTGGCTTATCGTTCGCGCCAGAACTACGCGAGAAAATGCATGCGCTATTTATCTCAACCCTTACCTCGCTCCGCGATCATGGCGTAACACAAGACGAGTTCGCCACCATTATGGCGGGGTTCGAAAATGACCTGAATAATATCAACAGCGATTGGGATCAGCGCACCCCAATGAATTATGTCGATCATCGTGTCTTCGAATTAGAGCAGAACAGCGTCAGTCAGTCGAAAGAGGATTTTCGCGCCAGCCTCGCTAAATTCATTAAGAACAACACGCTGAAAACTGCAAATAAAAACTTGAAAAGTCTACTGTCTGATCAACCAGCATTTGTTATTGGCATGGGGCCCAACGAAACCAAACAGCAGTTTTCCGACATCTTCACCACGCTAAACCGGGCCTATGCACAAGACGGTGAAAAAATACTGGCCACAACGGCAACATCAGATGGCCTTATCAAGCCGAGTGGGGACGGCCAAATTCTTGATATCCGCAAACACGCCGGTGGCTTTATCGTATTTACCCTGTCTAATGGCATCGACGTTTGGTTTCAACAAGACAAAACAGCCGGAAAACGTATCTTTGCCAGCTATGCCAGCGAAGGGGGCAAAGCCTCGCTGACGCAGTCACTCTACCCTGCAGTAGAGCTTGCCTTTGCAACAGCGATGCGCAGCGGGCTCGGCAAGCTATCGGGCACCGAGCTTGACAGCTACCTACGCCAGCGGAATATCGCGATTTCCCCACTATTAGGCTTAACCCAAAATGGCCTGCATATTGTCAGCGACAAGCAGCACTTTGCCGATGCGCTCGCCGTTCTGTATAACGCCGTCACCGACATCAAGGTTGACCCACGTCAGTTGGAAGCCGCAAAAGACGAATTTATCCAAAATCGGGAGGTATTTCTTCACTCGCCGCTCGGAAAACTAGCGCAATCTGCCAATGCAAAACTCTACACCTCTGACAGCTACCATCGCCTTATCTCAGGATCTGAGGTCGCGAGTGTCACGCCAGAGCAGATCTTAGCCGTGCATAACCAACTGTTTAAACACAATCACGGTATGAAAATGGTGATTGTGGCAGATCTGGAACCACACGAAATCATCCCGTTATTACGCAAGTATGTGGCGTCTATCGAGTTAGAGCAGACTCCAACCACGACGTATTCCCCCCGCTACAAAAAAGATCTTCCCAATCGGCTTGTTCTCGATGAAAGCCAAGAATCCTCTTCCCTGTACCTCATGTACATTGCCAACTTGCAGCCGCAAAAGCGCACAACGAAAGATATTTTTGTCGAAGATCTCCTTTCGCGGATCAGCACGGCACGGATTTTAGCACTGGTGCGCGAAGATGCTGGATTAGATTATCAACCCAACATATACCCAGCCATGAAAGACAGCGAAAACGGTGCAATCTGGTGCATCGAAGCACAATTGGCCCCGACGGATGTGGCCAAGATAGACGCACAGATTGGTAAGCTCACCGATGGTTTGATCCACACTATCACCCAACAGGAAGTCGACACCGCGAGCAAGCAAATACTTGCCGATATAAAAAAGGCAACCAATGATCCCAACATGCGTACTTTGATCTATTCTCGCTACCTTATCCACGGTTATGACATTGACAAGCTCTTGAACATTGATGACACGCTACAAGGTATAGGCCTTCAAGATGTGCAGAGGAAGGCCAAATACACGTTTGGCGAACACAGCAAGCGTACGGTCTTCATCTTGAATCCCAAGGCCTAACGGAAACCACCCAAAACCGCCTTGTTATCAAGGCGGTTTAATTTACGCAAAACATGTACTGCAAACATCAATAAGCCGTACAAGCGCACACATTTCACAAATCATTCCCATCAGGGATTTAATAAATTACGAACCCTGACGCATATCAATTTTTTACCATTGAACTTCTGGTTAATTTATAGACAAATCAAGTGCGCTCAGGAGGACAGTTATGCGAGTACCTATTCGTTGCCCGGAATGCAGCAACACCGATGGACTCACAAGAGTAAGACGGTTATGGCATGAAAAATCTCTCGCCACCGCAGGACAGGAAAAATTGCAATGCCCAGTATGCCAATCGTATTTCATGCGAGGCATAGGCCAGCAAAACTTGCTGTATATCGGCACTTTACATAACAGCAGAAAAAAAGAGCCTGAATTTGAGCTGTGATCCCATTTTAACGCCCTAATACCGCCATTTTTCCATCAAGACATAACACAAAAAGGCAAGGTAGTACCTTGCCTTATTCTCCTCAGCCTTGCTTTCCTTCGCTTAATTCCTGTGTTCTTGCCTGTTGTACCCATCCTCCTTTCTGCACATAAATGATAATCAATGATTGCTAACTCTTGCTTCATTTGATAATAATTATCATTAACAACCAAGGCAACAATGGCAAAGAAGACGATGACCAGCCCGGATAACACAGCGCTTTACAATAGCTACTTCAAAGCAAAAGACCGTTTCCTGGCATACCGAGGCCCTAGCATCGGCTTCGAACCGGATATCATCTACGATTTCATCCACAGCGGCATCAATCTCGCCTCCAGCCATGAGCAGGAGGCCGAACATGAAAATTGGCTCTTATGCGAACTATTTTTGCGTCAGGTCTACTTCGCCCTACTGGACGCAATCGAAGACCCAACCCGCAGCATGATCTTCCGCCGAGTCAGCCTTGATAGCATCTATACCCCTCTGATCTACCTCAAGCGCTTCTACGATCAATTTGACTATGGCGCGCAGCACTTCGCTTCGCTACAGCAGCAGTTGCAGCGCGTTCAGACCCCGCTGGGATAGATAGACAGACCAATAACAAACGAGAACAAAAGGAACGGCCATGACAACAACATTTCGCATCGAGACGGACAGCATGGGTGACGTACACGTACCTGAGCAGGCACTGTACCAAGCCCAGACCCAACGTGCCGTCGACAACTTCCAATTCAGCCACCACTCGATGCCAATCGCATTCATTCAAGCACTGGGCTACATCAAACAGGCTGCCGCCCTGACCAACGCCCAGCTGGGCCTGCTAGAAGGAGACATAGCCGCAGCCATTGTCGATGCCGCCCAACAGGTCATCGACGGACAGCACAACGACCAGTTCCCCATCGATGTCTTCCAAACGGGTTCAGGCACCAGCTCGAATATGAACGCCAATGAAGTGATTGCGACTTTGGCCAGCCGACAGCTCGGCAATATCGTCAGCCCCAACGACCATGTCAATATGGGCCAGAGCAGCAATGATGTGATCCCCACCGCTATTCAGGTCAGTGCGGCCATTGCTGTTGAAAAGCAATTACTACCGGCATTGCACCACCTGAGCCAACGTCTTACCAGCAAAAGGGAAAATATTGGCAACATAGTAAAAACTGGCCGGACCCATCTGATGGATGCCATGCCCGTCACATTCGGGCAGGAGCTCAGCGGATGGCAATATCAAATCGACCATGCCTGCCAAGGCATCGAGCACAGCCTTCATGCCATCAAGGCACTTGCCCAAGGAGGTACAACCGTGGGAACCGGGATCAATGCAGATCCCCGTTTTGCGACTGCATTTGCCGACAACTTGTCACAAGCTACCCACATCCACTTCGGCAGCAGCGAAAACTTCTTCTTCAGCCTTAGCAGCCAAGATGCTGTCGTCTCGCTGTCTGGGCAGCTCAAAACAGCCGCCGTGGCAATCATGAAAATCAGCAATGACCTGCGCTGGATGAATTCAGGCCCACTTGCCGGCCTTGGCGAAATCGAATTGCAGGGGCTGCAACCGGGCTCGTCAATCATGCCGGGCAAGGTCAATCCGGTGATCCCAGAGGCAGCCGCAATGGCCGCCGCCCAAGTGATCGGCAACGACACCACCATTACAATTGCTGGCCAGTCTGGAAATTTCCAACTCAACGTGATGCTTCCTGTTATTGCCCACAATCTGCTGGAAAGCATTAGCCTGCTTGCCAACAGCGCAACCGCGCTGGCCGACAAGGCCATTGCCACTTTTACGGTTCGTGAGGATACGCTCGATATTGCACTGGCGAAAAACCCGATTCTGGTCACCGCGCTCAACCCGGTCATTGGTTACCTAAAGGCAGCTGAAATCGCCAAAAAAGCGTACAAAGAAAACCGGGCAATCATCGATGTCGCCGAGGAAGAAACGGATCTAGATCGGGCAACACTCGCCCGCCTGCTTGACCCTGCCAACCTTACCCGAGGGGGGCTTGCCGAATAGGCATCAGCCCACCAGCCACCCTATTCCCGGGCATAAACGGCCCGGGGATATCCATACCCCATATCTATCCCCCCATATCTATCCACCCATATCCATCCCCACCTTGTTGTATTATCCTAAGGCATCTCCCACGACTCATAGACAGATACCCACGCATGATTGATTTAACCACGCTGGTGACGGAAAGCCGTAACGAGGCCAGCCGGGATATCGATACCCTAACAACCCTCGACATGCTCAAGGTCATCAACAGCGAAGATCAAAAAGTTGCCCTTGCCGTTGAGGCTGTATTGCCCGCCATCGCCCAAGCCGTAGATGCCATCGCCCATGCCTTTCGCAACAATGGCCGCCTGATCTATGTCGGTGCGGGCACATCTGGCAGACTCGGCATCCTCGATGCCAGTGAGTGTCCGCCTACTTATGGTACTAACCCAAATCTTGTTGTCGGGCTCATCGCAGGTGGCCATCCGGCCATATTAAAAGCTGTCGAAAACGCCGAGGACAACTACCAACTCGGACAGGACGACCTCAAAACTATCGATTTCAGCAACCGTGATGTACTGGTTGGCATCGCCGCCAGCGGCCGCACCCCTTATGTTTTGGGGGCAATGGCCTATGCGGCCCAGCAAGGCGCTGTCGTGGCGAGTATCAGCTGCAACCCACATAGTGCCATGACAGAGCAGGCCGCAATTGCCATCACCCCAGTGGTCGGCCCGGAAGTCGTCACCGGTTCGTCACGAATGAAGGCGGGGACCGCGCAAAAGCTAATACTGAACATGCTAACCACCGGGGCGATGATCAAAACCGGCAAAGTCTACGGCAACTTGATGGTGGACGTTGAGGCAACCAACGCCAAATTGGTCGAAAGGCAAAAACGCATCGTAATGGAAGCGACCGGCTGCGACCGAGCCTGCGCCGAGCAAGCCCTTAACCAATGTGGCAACCACTGCAAAACAGCGATTGTCATGATCCTCACTGGCAGCGATGCCACGACGGCGGAAAACCTGCTCAACCAAAACCACGGCTTTACCCGGCAGGCCATCGAGACACCTCGCTCCCGATAACCTAACGCCTCCCCATAGGCTGATGCCACCTGGCCTCAGCCTTGTTTCAACACCCTCCCAAAACCTCAATCCTACTCATATCCCTTTTGCGACCCCGGTAACAGAAATCCTCTCCAAACAGTTTGAAAATACGCTTTAAAACAATAATATAAATCCATCAAAAGCAAGGATTCGCTTATCTCAACACAAGCAGACACCCGCTTGCCATACATAAGCGCGTTTTACATCGAGTGAATGAAGACATACTCAATCAATGTCTTAATCCATCACGATAAAATCTTCAATTTGTCAGAAAACAACGAGCGGTTACATTAGCCACTCCCAGCCCAGAATGGCCATCGGCCCCGGGGCAGTCCAAGCAATAGATCGGCAATTTGATACAGCAATATTCAACAAGCAGGGCGGTTATGACGAAACAAGAGAAAATCCAACTCGCCATTGACGAGGCGACCAAAGCAGGACTGAAACCTTACAGTGACAGTTTTTTCCGTCATACTCTTTTGCGCAAGCTGGGAATCGAGCTGCCGCCCACCCACTACTGCAGCTTTGCAACCAATGTGCTGTGCAACTTCATTACCTTCACGCCTATCTACGCTCTGTTCATGTGGTTTTTCGCTTGGCAGGATATGCCCGAGATTACCCAGACAATGAGATTGGCCAACGCGGCTCAAACAGGCTTGCTCTACGGCCTGCTCATGGCTGCGTATGTCAAATTCATCGCCAAGCAGAAGAAGCTGACGCCTTGGGCTGAACTAACCACCAAAAGCCGCCGCTAACTGATTTCGATTTCCGTCAGCACGAAACCGTGCTAATACTGAGGCACACAAAAAATTGAGTGCCTCAGGGAGGAAACATGCGCATTCGAGCTGTCGCGCTAAACGATGCAGATCAGATCACCGACATCTACAACCACTATATCCGCGATACCGTTATTACCTTCGAAGAAACGCCAATCACTGACGCGGAAATAGCGGCCAGAATCCAAAAAGTCACCGACGCCGCACTGCCTTGGCTGGTCGCCGAACACAATGGCGAGATCCTCGGCTACGCCTATGCCGCCCCTTACCACGTCCGCAGCGCCTTCCGCTTTACCGTCGAGCCATCCGTCTACCTTGCACCGAATGCCACCGGCCGTGGTATTGGCAAACGGCTCTACCAAGCACTGATTGAACAACTCGCCCAAACCACTATCAAAAATATTATCGGGGTAATCGCCCTGCCCAACGTGCCAAGTGTCGCTTTGCACGAACGGCTGGGGTTTAGAAAAGTCGGGGAGTTTGCCGATGTCGGCTTCAAATTCGGCCAGTGGATCTCGGTAGGTTATTGGCAGTATTCATTTCCAGAAGAAAAAACGGCATAACATGGTTGCCCAGTATATAGGCAACAGACAAGCCATCGGCAATACCTATCAATTCTATAGGGCCTAACAATTTCACTTGCTCGCTACGGCGGGATAATCTAACTACATGATCAATAACACCCCTGCATATCAAGGAGCCAACATGTCGAGTCTTATTCTTGCCAGCCAAACAGGCAACCCAAGTGACAATGACTGTTTGCTATCCCTTGTCAGCAGCACGGTGTTAACCACTGTATTGTTGTTGGTATTGTTCTAAGTAAACGGGTAAGCATTGGGTCCTCACGACCTCTTTAACCAGTCATTCACAGCCAGTCTCTCGCAGTGGCCTGCGTTGGGACAATGGGAGAAAAACTTCCATCTGTGCCTATGACTGGTCTTTTTTTATCCGAGCTTAACAACTTGCTGCTTGTTGAAACGCCGAACTTTGGTACGAATCGTTTTCATCGGCGATGAAGTATTGAATTGAATCATCCGGCCGAGTGTCCATTTCCCATACCAAGGGCTACCGTAAAGGGCGTTATCGTCAAGCGCCGATATTAGCTGCAAGATCTCAGCAGTAGTCTGCTCAAACGCATCAAGAAGGGCCGAATAATCCCAATGCTCATATTGCTGATGAAAATGTGCAGCCAATGACCCCAACTGATTCCACTTATATCCGGTTTCGGGGAAATCGACCGGTAAACCCTGCGATTGACGGTGATGCCACTTCAGTACCAATTGCCCCCAACCTATAAGATAGGCCAGCGTATCGCACACACTGATTTGGGTTCCTTTGGTATTGCCTTCCAATGCTTTTTCCCGTGCCAGTGAAACCGGTATCGACTGGTAATCACACAACAGCTTGGCAAATGCTGTTTCTATTGCACTCTCCAATTCAGCCTTATTGCTGGGTATCGATGACATCTTTCGTTCCTATCCCTCGACTATCTTGCTACACAAAGCAAGCCATTCCATTCCGCCTTTTTATGGCAACAAGCGCCTCAGACTTATTCTGAAGCGCCCTTTTTCTGTTACTTAATACGCGTTACCTTGCAACGGATCCGGCCCCGGTTATTCCCATAAAAGCGTTCAAGATCATTGGCAAACGGACAAAACTCCCCGGAAAAACGCGGCGAGAAAGTCGATTCCCTACCAATTCGAAACACCTCTTTGTCCTCACTACCGATAGAAGCACAGAGCTCAAACCAGTTTGCCTCCGCAACGCGACGGAAGGGCTCCACCGTGGCAATAGCCAGCTCTTTGAGCCCTAATGTCACACCAGCCCGGTCCCAACCAACCGCACTGCATTCAATACCGGCATCCCACCATACTTCTTCCCCTTCAACCGCAAAGGTATAGATAGCCCCGGCCTGGAGCCAAAGTCCTGTACGGTTATATTTTTCCGCTGCAAATACCGCAACCACCTTGCTTTCATTCACCTCAAGGGTCGACAGATTTTGCTGGGGAAGCTCGACATGAGCTCGAATACCCGTGCAGGGTATCAGCTCACCATCTTGATGCAACAAGGCATGGGTGACTCCTTTTAGCGACTCGGGACGATAATCAGAATCACGGTAAATTCGTTCGGCCACCGACCAGTGCACCAAAGGCTTGGCCCCTTCCACCACGCGGTCATTGCTTATCACACAACACAGGCGATCGCACAGTGTTGCCCAAGCTATGGGCCACCAGCGCATCTGCTCATGGCTGACACCTAGTGGATTGGGATTGATAATCACATCATCTTCACCGATATGGTAGTCAACCCCGTGAGGCAGCAATGCGCCGTAATCAATGTCTTGGATATTGCCCAGCGCACACCCTATTTCCAAATCATCAATCCAATTCAGGGCATAACGTAACGCAAGATCAGACAACCCGTCTTGATAATAACCGCCACCAACATCGGCATGCGCACCGGGGAACCACACTTCGGTCACCTTGCCTTCCGCGTTCATCAACGTCGGCTGGAATGCCCGCCGCTTCTCATCAAGCGACACCAGATGCAGCGCCTTTACGACATTAACGGGCAAGGTATGGTTTTCGAATACCACTTCCGAACAGGGGCGATCTGATTTTCGCAAGTTAGGCCGATTAATCGAGGCCACCGTGTCAAACACTGCTTCGTAGATACACGGCTGGGAAACCTGATCACTGATCAATTTGGCAAAACGTCTTGCCAAGGCTGCACCACGGCTAAAACCCGTCACCAACAGAATATCTCGGTGTTGATCAAACCCGGACTTGTGCCATTCACTTATTGCACGATTCAATATATGCCTGACATCACTCCCCTCAGGAGAAAATACTGCATTAATCGCCTGTTGGAGCCTCGTGCCGTAAGTACCGATACCGGCATAGTAATAACATTTTTGACTGTCATTCCACCCTTTACCTTGCTCGGCCAAAGAACCACCGCACAATAAATGGAATTTCAGGATGTTGGTAATGCTATCGTCTTCAATTTGCCCTTGGGGACAAACTGTCTGCACGGCATCTTCGGGGGAGTTGCACGTACCATCAAAATTGAAAATATATAACTTAACCATCATTGACTCCTGTCTATTATGGTTCTGACGGATGCAATACCTCTTTATTTGCACATAAGAAAAAGAAAGATACTCGTTTTAATCCAATTACCCTGCTTGCTCGCACTTCTGGCTGCAAAACAATACTTATCCGTGATGTCTCACACAAAAATGACCACTTTCCCACGCCATTTCCTGTTTCGCTATAGGGTTAAGATAAACGGAGAGGAAATGCCTATGACACTAGCAATTGATGCCAAAGACCCAACCTTGTACCGTCCGGTGCCACAACAGATTGAAGATCTACTGAACAATACTCTGGCCAATATCGGCATTGAACATGTTGTCTTCTCGATTCTGGATCCAGCTCAAACACTGCTGCTTGAAGTTGTCAAAGGATTCACTCCGCAACAGATTGAGACCTATCAACAATACCAGCACCATGACATCTACCTAGCAACGTACCTACATCGAAACCTCAAAGGCAACCTGCTCTACCTACAGGAAATCGTCCCGTTAAAACAGATCACTGACGAAATATTCCACGATGTCTTACTGCCTACGATTCAGCTTCGCCATACCTACAGCGGACTGTGCCCCCTTAGCAACAACCATACAATGCTGCTTAGCTGCCACAGTTTTCGCGCTCTCACCGTCGGACACCTCACCCAGCTTGACCGTTTTTGGCAACTGCTCGCCCACTGGTCCAATGCATGGGTCGCTCAAATAACCCTGCAACACGCCTGGCAGCAGTGGGAAGGCGAGCAGCATTCCGCAGAAAACCAACCGCTGACACCGGCTGAAAGCGATGTCTTACAGCTCCTTGTCGGCGGTTTCAGTGGCAGCGAAATTGCCCAGCAGCGCGATGTCTCTAAGGAAACAGTCCGCAGCCAAATCAAACAACTGCTGCGCAAAACCGGCTGCCGCCACCAAAACCAACTGATCAGCCGCTATAGCGGTTACCCTATTCTTCACGCCACATAATACCGGACTCTATCGCCCCTTTATCCAGCTCAACGCTACCGGTATCCGCAAAGCCATACTCTTCGCTGCGCCACCAATCCTTAAAGGCAAACTGCTTGCCGTTGCTATGGGTGATGACCATCAGCACGCTGTCCCCCTCGCCGTCATTGACATAAAGCCGCCCTTCCTTAACCGACCAGAGGCCCATCAAGTCGCCCTCGGCCGTTTCCGCGCGCTGCGGTTCATCATCACGGAAAGTCCAGTACTCGGTTGCATCAAACACGGCAAAATACACACCCCACCGGGTGCCGCGTACCATCTCGTCGGTAAAGTCCCAAACCTGCTCGCCATTTATCTTCCGGCAATGTTCAGCTGCCGCTAGAAAATCGCCATAGGAAACAGGGGGAGAGAGCAAAGCACCGCTGCTGTCGAACATCGAATCACCTTCTCGACAAGCGGCTATTTCATCGGGTGAATTTCCGTTACCGTCCACATCCTCTTCGAGCCATCTGCTGCCGTCTTCGGGAAAGGCATCATAAATGTCCGGATAGGTATCGTTGTCGCTATCAACCGAAATATCTTCGCTACCGCTAAAAACCGGCTCAGACAACTGCATGGCCGACACTTTGTGCTTGATCTTGCCGCCAACAACCGCAATCTTATCGTCAAAAGACGACACGCTCTTATCTTCACTCGCTGCCGCCAGCAGTTCATCGCCCGACTGACTGAGCAACTGGGAAGCGACAATGTTGCGTGCAGCATAAACCACAGGCGATGCCTCCGGCTCACTTCCCTGCTCTAGCGCCCTTGCCACATAGTCACCGTAAACCTGCTCACTAGACAGGCCAACCAGTCGGGCAACATAGTCACGGGCCTCTTCTTCGGTCATCGCCAGATTGCTGGCCGCTGCCTGAACCAAGGTAAGCCGTACCAAGGTGGTTAGCGGCGTGATATCACTCTGCCGAGCCGGGGCAGACAAGATAAAACTGCGTTCTATTGGCTGCTCGGGGGTATCACTATCCACCGTTTTTCCGGCCACCGCCTCGACCATCAGCGGATATTGGCCATAATCAGCGATACCTGTCACATCCAGCACCGCAACCCCGCCCGATATTGTCATGGCACTGGGCTCATGGGCGGGATCGAGCACCCAGTCAGGGGTGATATCCAACCACACCTTTGCATCTTGCAAGTAACCATCAATCGCCTTTACGCGGTACCCCACCACGGTTTCGGCCCCCGTCGGATCACTTTGATGACTATCATCCCCGCCGCACCCCGCCAATAACAGAGCACCGGCCATTGCCAACGCAAGTGAACTTTTATTCCGTCTCATCTCCGCCTCCCCTCGTCATTATCTCGATGCTTACTGCCAACTTAGAAAGGGGGAAAGGAAATATCATCACCCGTTTGGGGGATAACGGGCCAGAAGCAAGCTGTTTATTGATCAACTTCAACAAAGTCACAAATGTTCAGCGACGATCTCGTTAAATCTGACAACGTGTAGTAGGTTATTATTTGAACGGAATTGTTTGACAGGAATAGTCTATGAATGATCTGAGCCTAACAAGTATTGCAGCCAGCTACCTGACAACAACGATTAAAGAGGGCGTACTAACTGTTACCATGAACCGCCCCGATAAATTGAACGGCTGGACGATGGAAATGATGGAGGCCATTCGCGAAGCTTTCGAAAAGGCCAACCACAATGACTCTGTGAAGGTCCTTCTTTTTACCGGTTCGGGTAAATACTATTGCGCAGGGGTCAATTTAAGCGGCACGATTAAATTGATGCCGCCACGAAAACTACGGCAATTAATCGTCAACAACAACCGAACCCTATTCGAAATATTCCTCAACTTTACCAAACCGCTCCTTATTGCGGTTAACGGCCCGGCGATCGGGGCGAGCGTGACATCCTCCACCCTTGCCAATTTTATCATCGCCTCTGAAAATGCCACCTTCTCAACTCCGTTTTCAGCGTTGAGCGTCACCCCCGAAGGCTGCTCCAGCTACCATTTCCCCCGGTTGATTGGCGAAAACAACACCTACCGGATGATGGGGCCGGAAGGCTGGAAACCCAACGCCAAGGAAGCGCTGGATATCGGGTTGGTTCAACAAGTCGTACCGGCAGCCCACTTGCTCAGCGAAGCTGAACGCATTGCCCATGAGTGGGTCGCCAAGGGCGAAACACGCCAGTTCCTCGCAGATAGCCAACTTGCCGATCTCAAAGCCACCAATGCCAAAGAATCCGAAGATCTGGCCGATGCCTTTTTGAGTGCCGGTTTTCTCAAAGGCCAATGTCAGTTTTTATGGCGCAAAAAGAAATATGTCCCATCAACGCTATTTTTCTCGCTGTGGGCACTGCGCCCCTTGTGGTCGTGGGCTATCTAGCCTTTAACCATTTAGGGCTTGGAGAATAACAACAACAAGCAGCGCAAAACTAAGCAGTTTCCAAAACACAATGGGTGATTTTTGTTTTAACGGTAACTGCTTAGCTTGCTTTAACAATGATTCAGAAGGGTAATAGAGAGCGAGAGAAAACTCCGACAGGGCCTGGAAACGTTGCTCACGGTTCTGATGGCAGGCTTTATGCAGTACCAAATCCAGCCAGATCGGCAAATCGGCCCGATACTGCGAGAGTGGCTGATAAGTTATTGCGTTACGAAGGCTATTGCGACGATACCGAACAGACGGCGATTTCATCATATAAGGGTAACGGCCAGATAGCATTTCATAGAGGATCACCGCAATTGAAAACATGTCCGATCCCGTATCCACCTCATCGCCATCCAAATGCTCCGGCGCCATATATTTGATATCACCTACCGGGACAGGCTCATCAATTATCTGTGGCGCATCCATAAAACTCTTGGCCTGCGCAGTACCGAAATCAATAATCACGATATGGCCCTGTCTATCCAGCATGAGATTTTCAGGTTTGAGATCTCGGTGCACAATGCCATGACGCTGCAGCACCCTCACCGCCTTGATGATCTCCCCGCCAATGCGCCTGACCTGTTCTAACTCAGGGCATGGGTTGTCGTTCATCCACTGCCTAAGCGTGATCCCGTCAACCCAATCGCACACATGGTACAGAAACGACGAGGAATGAGAAAACGGATGGATTTTCATCAGCCTAGGGTGAGTCAGCTGTTCCCCCACCCACCCCTCGCGCACAAACCCCTGTAGGTAATGGTAATCTTCCGCAAAATTCAGCGACGGTACTTTCAGCACATACTGTCGCTCGTCAAATGCACTCTCCGCCAGATACACATGGCTCCGAGGCCCGCTATAAAGAACTCGGACAATTTCATATTGATCAAGCCGGTTACCGACCTCCAATACCGGCGGAATAATCCGGCGAACCAACTCACCAACCATTTCATCCAGCCCCATTTCAGGCAGGGCGTCCACCTCAACGACAAGGCAGGTGGCATTGTCCTGACTTCCCCGAGCCAAAGCGAGCTCAACAAGACTGCGCGCCTGCTGCTCCAACGTCGATGACGGTAATAGCAATTGCTTTTCCTGCGCGGTTGTATTGACCCACTCATGAACCCCGTCGGTAGTCAGGATCAACCGGTCCCCTGTTTCTATCCGTAACTGCTGGTAGTCCACCTCGACATGGCTATCCATCCCCAATGCTCGGGTCAAAAAATACTGCGCTCCCAACTGGCGGCGACGGTGATCCTGAGTAAGTGACACCAGCTTTCCCTTGCGATAAAGCGATACCCGGCTGTCACCCACGTGCATGATATGGGCCGTATTAGACTTAATCACCACGGCACAGAAGGTAGTTACCATCCCATTATGTGCCACCTCACCTTGGCGATCATGATGGTAAAACCACTGGTTCAGCGCGCTTAGCACCTTACTGGCCGACTGCCTGACTCCCCACGTTGGCGGCGTCGCATAATATTCATCAATGAACTGAGTCACCGCTGTATGGCTGGCCTGCTGCCCGTACTTGCTACAGCTCACGCCATCGGCGATACAGGCCACAACACCTTTATGGGCGCAGTCACTCTGATTGCGAGGCAGCTTAACCGCAAAGGCATCCTGATTGGCGGGTCGGTGCCCGGCGCTGGAATAGCCACCGACCCGTAATTTCAGCAAATAGCGGCTGTTTGCCAATACCTCATCCATCATCGCCATTGGCCGCCTATCTCGTTAATTCTTCGCCACGTCGATCATAGTAATGCTGCCATCATCATTGACCTCGGCGATCTGGCCCTTGGGCTCCTCCATCACCAACAATGTGACAAAGCCGATAACCGCCGTACCGGCAATCACGTAAAAGAAGGTACTGTAATCGACCATCGACAAGATAGTGAGGTAACACACAGCCCCAACATTGCCATAAGCCCCTGTCATTCCGGCAATTTGCCCGGTCATACGGCGCTTAATCAAAGGTACGGTGGCAAATACCGCCCCTTCCCCCGACTGGACGAAGAACGAACAGACCATGGCTGCCGCAACAGCGAGCCATACCGGCCACTGGCTATTGACCTGCCCCATCAAGAAGTAACCGACCGCCAGTCCAGCCGTTAATATTAACAGTGTGGATTTACGGCCAAATTTATCCGATAGCCACCCTCCGCCGGGGCGCGACATCAAGTTCATAAAGGCATAGGCGGACGCCACCATCCCGGCGACTACAGGAGTCAGCTCAAATGTCTCTGAAAAAAAGAGCGGCAACATGGATACGACAGCAAGCTCCGAGCCAAACGTTGCAAAATACAAGACATTCAACACCGCGACCTGCTTAAACTGATAACGATGAATTTTCGGAACCGGGCGAGAGAAAACACCTTTGTTTATCTTCCAAACCTGAGAGACCTCATAAAGATAAAGCCCGAACAGCAGCGTATAAAAGCCAAATACTACCGAATCCTGAAACAACCCGATCCCCGCCCCAGATAGCTTCCATACCAGTAAGGCCATTGCGCCGTACATGGGGATCTTCATCAATAACAATAAGAAGAAATCGCCTTTTGAGGTGACTTCCATCGCCCCGAGATTCTGCGGTTTAAAATAAGTCGATCCTTTCGGGGTATCGGTAACATTACGGTAAAACACCCACGAAAAGGCCATGCTAATGATCCCAGTGAGAGCCATGGCATAGCGCCAGCCATCTTCCCCGCCAAACAAAACGGCAACCGTCGGCAATGAAAAAGCCGCAGCCGCAGAGCCGAAATTGCCCCAGCCACCATAAATACCTTCCGCCGTACCCAGTTCATTATGGGGAAACCACTCGGAGACAAGACGAATACCGACCACAAAACCCGCCCCGATTAACCCCAGAGCAAAACGGGCAATGGCCGCCTGGACAAAATTATCCGCCAGTGCAAAGGCAAAACAGGGAATGGAACAGAGCAGCAACAGAGCGGAATACACCAAGCGCGGCCCATATTTATCGGTCAGCATCCCGATAATAATCCTCGCCGGAATCGTAAAGGCGACATTGAGAATAAGCAGAGTCTTGATTTCGGCCGTGGTTAATCCCAATGACTCCTTCACCGCTTGCAGTAACGGCGCGAAGTTAAACCACACCATGAAAGTAATAAAAAACGCCATCCAGCTAAGATGAAGAATTTTCATCTTGCCGCTAAACGAGAGAAGATTGAATTTTTCTTGTCCTGACATCCGCTTTTCCTTATTTCGCTTCTACATCAAATGCAATCTGAATTTCACCCTGATGACACCGTACAGGGTACGTTTGCAGGCACACATCCGGCTGCTCCAAACATTGACCTGTTTGCAGGTTGAAATGCTGTTTATACAGAGGTGATGCAACCACCCTCTCGTCACCGATAGAGCCTATAATCCCCCGCGATATCACATTGGCACCGCCAATAGGGTCATAATTGCCCACGGCATAGAGCGTGTCTGTTCGGGCACAGAAAAACACCGCGACCTGCTGCTGTGCGACTAATACGCAGATCCCGGTATGGCCAATCAGATCTTCTTTCTGGCACACCGTCTGCCACTGGTTTGGATCCGGATATAAAGCTCTCATCACCGCCCCTCCCCGGTAACATCTACAATATCAATATGCCGTTCAGACGCAGACAACGGACGTCGCTGGCCGCGCTCTATAACATAGGCTAATTTGTCATCCCCTTGATCGCTGTTCAGAAAATGTCTGAAACGTCTGAGTTTCTCCGGCGATTCCAAGGTTGTTTTCCATTCACATTGATAGCGGCCTAATGTCTCGGCCATATCCGCTTCCAGCTCGGCGGCAATCCCTAACGTGTCATCAATCACGACCTGTTTGAGGTATCCCAGCCCTCCCTCCAAGTTTTCCAGCCACACCGAGGTACGCTGCAAACGATCGGCAGTACGGATATAAAACATCAACAACCGATCCACATAGGCGATCAGCGTCGGGCCATCCAGATCCGAGGCAAACAAATCGGCATGGCGCGGACGCATCCCCCCATTGCCACACACGTACAGATTCCAACCGTTCTCGGTGGCTATTACCCCGATGTCTTTCGACTGGGCTTCCGCACATTCCCGAGTGCAGCCCGATACGGCAAATTTCAACTTATGTGGCGCACGCAGCCCCTTGTAGCGATTTTCCAAATCAATCGCGAACCCGACGCTGTCTTTTACGCCATAGCGGCACCACGTACTGCCGACGCACGACTTCACCGTACGCACCGACTTGCCATAGGCATGGCCGGTTTCAAACCCCGCCGCCACCAGCCGCTGCCAGATCTGCGGCAGCTGGTGCAACTGGGCCCCGAACAAATCCACCCGCTGGCCACCGGTGATCTTGGTGTACAGATCAAACTGCTTGGCCACCTCACCCAGCACAATCAACTTATCCGGGGTTATCTCTCCACCGGGAATACGAGGGACAACCGAATACGTCCCGTCTTTTTGCATGTTGCCAAGATAAATATCATTGGTGTCCTGCAGTTCCATGTGCCGGTCTTCCAGCACATAATCGTTCCAAAACGATGCCAGTATCGAACCAACCGCAGGCTTGCACACATCGCAGCCCAAACCGTTGCCATGGCTGGAAATCAAATCATCGAATGTCTTGATCCGCTTTATTCGCACAATATCGGCCAGCTCTCGGCGGGAAAAAGCAAAATGCTCGCACAAATGATCGTTCACCTCTGCCCCCAAAGCGACAAGCTCGGCATCCATCACCTGCTTTGCCAGCGCCGCACAACCGCCACAGCCGGTCGACGCCTTGGTGGCCGATTTCAATGCCGCCATATCCGAACATCCTGCCGCTACCGCTTGCCGAATATCGCCCTTGGTGACGTCATAGCACGAACAAATTGGCGCGGTATCAGGCAGTGCATCAATACCCGTACCCGCATCATTGCGACTCTCTATATCACTGGCTAACTGGGGTAAAATCAAAACGGCAGGGTTATCAGGTAAAGGCAAATCGTTGAGCTTGGTCTGTAATAATGTACTGTAACTTTCGACATCACCGACCAGTACCGCCCCCACCACCTTGTCGCCATCCGGTGAGAGGATCAGCCGTTTGTAGACTTGCTCAATACCATCGCTGTAGGTATAGGACTGCGCATTATCATCGCCACCGTTCACATCACCGATACTGGCAACATCCACCCCAAGCAGCTTGAGCTTGGTGCTCATGTCGGCTCCGCTAAACCTCCGGAGCGATTCAGGCTCAACCGGGGCTTGAGACGTTTTGGCAAGCGCAAGATTACTGGCCACGACTTTCGCCATCTGATAACCGGGGGCAACCAAACCAAAAATCCTCTCCTGCCATAAGGCGCACTCACCAATGGCATAGATATCAGGGGTACTGGTTTGGCAAAAATCATCAATCACGATGCCGCCACGGGGGCCGACCTCAATGCCGCTTTGACGAGCCAGCGAATCTTGCGGCCTGATCCCGGCAGAAAAGATAATCATGTCGGTCTCAAGAAACGCCCCATCAGAAAAATTCATCCGATAACGGCAATGCTCACCAGCCACTATCTCTGTGGTCGCTTTGCCGGTATGTACATGAACCCCCAACGCTTCTATTTTCTGCCGGAGCAACTCCCCGCCGCCGCTATCGAGTTGTACCGCCATCAACTGGGGGGCAAACTCCACCACATGCGTCGCCAGCCCCATCGATTTAAGCGCATTCGCCGCTTCCAATCCCAACAACCCCCCACCGACCACAACCCCGACGTCGCTTTCGCTCCCGGATGCCTCAATCGCTTCAAGATCCTCGATAGTGCGGTACACATGGCAATATTGCTGGTCGTTACCGGGGATAGGCGGAACAAAGGGAAAAGAGCCCGTGGCCAGAACCAGCGTGTCATAGCCCTCTTGTAACCCTGAGGCTGTAACCACCCTTTTATGCCGATGGTCGATGTCAGTCACCGCCTCCCCCAACACATAACGGATCCCCTGCTGCTGGTAGCGCTGCTCGTCTGTTAACGCTAACTCACCGGCTGTTTTGCCGCTGAAGTAATGGCTGAGCTGAACCCGGTCATACGCGAGTCTCGGCTCTTCACTGAACGTTATAATTTCAAACTCACTAGCCCCCTCTTGGGCCAGCATGTCTTCGATAAACTTGTGGCCCACCATGCCATTGCCGACCACAACGATTCGCTGTTTTTTCATGCTCCCCTCCTCGTTACGCTGGCAGGTACTCTTGTGTTTCGGCCATTGACACCACCCATTGCAGCTGCTCTGATAACGCCACAACCTCGCCAATCACAATAAGAGCGGGAGCCCCAACCTGATTACCGCTCACCAAGCTCGCTAAATTAACCAATGTCCCGGTGAAGGTGCGCTGCTTCGGGCAACAACCATTTTCAATCACCGCCACCGGCATCTCTGCCTTTGCCCCCGCAGCAAGCAACTGCTGGGCAATCTCATCGGCCTTGCTCACCCCCATATAGAACACCAGCGTATGGGATAACTGCACCAGAGCCAGCCAATTGATAGGCGAATCTTTTTCGGTATGGGCCGTCACAAACGTGCACCCTTGTGACACGCCACGATGGGTCATGGGGATACCGGCATAGGCACCACATCCCGTGGCCGCAGTGATCCCGGGAATCAGCGAGACGGGGATCCCAAACTTTTTCAGAACCAGTATTTCCTCGCTACCCCGACCAAAAATGAACGCATCCCCGCCTTTTAGCCGACATACCCTCTTGCCTTGGAGCGCCAATTTGACCAGCAAGCGATTAATCTCATCCTGACTCAAACTGTGCTGCCCTTTGGCTTTGCCCACGTAAACTAATTCTGCCTGCGCCGGAAATCGCTCTCGGATAGCCTCGCTAACCAGCTTGTCATAGACAATCACCTCGGCCAGCTCGATAGACTGCAGCGCCTTAAGCGTTAACAACATAGGATCACCGGGTCCGGCCCCTACCAAATCAACGCAACCTCGCTTCATCGCCAGCGTACGCACGTCTGCACTAGCCTCATAAGCCTCCAGCGCTTCATCAAAGGCAACACCACACCCAAGAAGCTCCTGCTCTTCAATTTCCTGATGTATTCGCGCTTCATCAACTAGCGTTCCATTGTGCGTCATGGCTTCCCCTTGCTACTGTCCGTGTTAACCCACTTACTGACCGGTTAGTCATTAGTTACTACACTGAGCCACAGCAAGGACAGTGCCATCCCCAACAGCTGCACATTCATCATCAGGTAACCAATTGTTAAGCAATCACTTTTAAATTAATCCGTACGCTTATAACCTCTCCCCAGCCCCCCGTTTAGCCTCACCATCTGCACCCATGACGTGCAACGAAGGGGCATTTGCACCAATCTAGCCCCGAGTCAGAACGATGCGATTCTTAGGAAGAGGCCACCCGCTAGAAACCAGAACCTACCGCCATCAATACGTTTATCGATAGAAAGACGCACCACCTACTCTCCCTACCAATATTGGCGCGGTTATTGCTGTGCTAAGCATTGGATGAGGAGAATGTCATGGATAAAAAGACAAACGGATGGATCAAGACAACCTGCCCCTATTGCGGGGTAGGTTGTGGGGTAGAGGCCAAACCCAACGCAAAGGGCGAATTGGATATTCGTGGCGATCAATCACACCCCGCCAACTACGGCAAGCTCTGCTCAAAAGGGCTGGCGCTCGGTGAAACCGTCGGGGCACAGGGGCGTTTGTTACGCCCCTCTATAGAGGGTGAACCCGCATCTTGGGATCAGGCACTTGACCATGTCGCCAATCAATTTTCCGAAGTCATTCGGCGACACGGCAAACAGGCGGTGGCATTTTATGTCTCTGGCCAGCTGCTCATTGAAGATTACTATGTTGCCAACAAGCTGATGAAAGGGTTTATCGGCACCGGCAATATCGACACAAATTCTCGCTTGTGCATGTCATCAAGCGTGGCTGGCCATCAACGGGCCTTCGGTGCAGATCTGGTTCCGGGGTGCTATGAAGATATTGAGCTGGCGGATCTGGTGGTTCTGGCGGGATCAAACTTGGCGTGGTGTCATCCAGTACTCTTCCAGCGGCTACGCGCCGCACAAGCAACACGCAATACCAAGGTGGTGGTGATTGATCCGAGAAAGACAGCCAGCTGTGATATTGCGGATCTGC
Organism: Photobacterium panuliri; assembly: GCF_059920555.1. Taxonomy (NCBI): domain Bacteria; kingdom Pseudomonadati; phylum Pseudomonadota; class Gammaproteobacteria; order Vibrionales; family Vibrionaceae; genus Photobacterium; species Photobacterium panuliri. Next base: position 1,513,109 of record NZ_CP197193.1, on the reverse strand, counting down.
ACCTGCCACTCAAACCGGGCAGCGACATCGCCCTATTCAACGGCCTGCTGGCGTACCTCAACAAACACCAGCATCTCAACGACCGTTACATCGCCGAGCATACCGAAGGTTTTTGCCAAGCTCTCGCCACTACTTCCGATTTTGCTAACCTCGATACGATAGCCGCCGCAACAGGGCTCGCTATCTCGGACATTGAAGCATTTTACCGCCTGTTTGCCCGCCACCCGCGTACCGTGACCGTTTACTCCCAAGGCATCAATCAATCGTCATCTGGTACAGACAAAGTCAACAGCATCATCAACTGCCATCTGGCCACCGGCCGTATTGGCCAACCCGGCAGCTGTCCGTTTTCCGTCACCGGCCAACCCAATGCCATGGGGGGCAGAGAGGTCGGAGGATTAGCGACCATGCTGGCCGCACACATGGCCTTTGACAATCCGCAGCACCACCAGCTGATCAGTCAATTCTGGCATACAAACAAGTTAGCCGATGCTCCGGGGCTCAAAGCCATCGATATGTTTGATGCGATAGAAAAAGGCACCATCAAAGCCATTTGGATCATGGCCACCAACCCAGCTGTTACCCTCCCAGTGAGTCGAAAAATCAATAAAATCCTCGAAAACTGTCCTTTTGTCGTCGTGTCTGACTGCATGGCGAAAACCGATACCTTACGCCACGCTAATGTCGCACTGCCCGCGCAGGGATGGAGCGAAAAATCCGGCACGGTGACCAATTCAGAGCGGCGGATCTCTCGCCAACGGCGAATATTGCCCTCCCCGGGGGAAGCAAAACCAGACTGGTGGATGATCTGTGAAGTCGCCAAAAGAATGGGATATGCAGAAGCCTTCAACTACCGCCACGAAGGCGAAATCTTTAGCGAATATGCCACGATGACAACTCTTGGCCGTGAAACGGAACATCATAACGGCAGGCCCCCATCTTCTCCTGACCGTCCCCCTGCCACACCTCGCCCGCTTAACCTTGCTGGACTGGTCAATCTGAGCCACTCGCAATACCAGCAATTACTCCCCCAACAGTGGCCCGTATACCAATGTGATCAGCCGACATCTCGGCTATTGAAAGATGGGAGGTTCGCAACTGCGTCAGGCAAAGCGCAATTTATCCCCACCACCCACCACCAGCCTGCCTCTGCACCGGACAGGCAATTCCCCCTCATTCTCAACACCGGACGGCTCCGCGATCACTGGCATACCCTAACCCGAACCGGATTATCACCAAGGCTATCCGAACACATTAGCGAGCCATTTATCACCCTGCATCCGCTCGATGCCACCAGATATGGCTTGGATGATGGCCACTTGGCGCGAGTATCGAGTCGATACGGCCAAGTACGATTACGCGTGAGAATCAGCCATGACACCCAGCAGGGACAAGCCTTTGCCCCGTTTCACTGGAGTGATAGCACAACCAGCCTCGGCAATATCAACAGCCTCATCGGGGCACACCGCGATCCACTCTCGGGGCAACCAGAATTCAAATGTACCCCTATCAATATTCACCCGCTTGTATGCGAAAGCGAGGCCCTACTGACAACCCGGAGCATCATCAGTAACGAGCTGTTTGCACGCTATGCTATCAACAGCTGGACGGTACAACGCATCACACATGGCTACCTGTACCGAATCAGCTCGGGGCAAGCACCATGTTGGCTATCACAGAAACTTCAGCAGCTTCTCGCCTTCCATGAAACAGCAGTGCATGAAAAAGCCCACTATAAAACAGCCAAGCATAACGATGAGCTCTCGCCACCAAACCAACACAGCCCCACACAAACCATCATGATTGAAAACCACGCTGAGTACCGCGTAGTCTACCTTGAGGCCCAGCGCATTCAGGCAGCCTTTGTGGTGACCCCTGCTGAGCCGAACCTTGAAAAAGACTACATTTATACCTTGCTCACCCGTTCGCTAAATGATCCCTTGGTACAATCCCTTTTTACCGGTCGATCATCACCCGACATACAGGCAGGGCGAACCGTGTGCAGTTGCAAAAACGTCGGCCATCACACCATCACCCGCGCTATCCGCACCCACAAACTTCACTCAGTGACCGGGATCAGCCGCTGTACCCAAGCAGGCACAGGGTGCGGCAGCTGCCTTCCCGAGTTACAACAACTTCTGGAAGATACATTTATCCCCCAAGAATAAAACAAAAAGCCAGTGCATAGGCTGCACTGGCTTTTTGTAAAACAGAGGCCGTATTTCATCGGCGGAAATCAGCCCGACTCACTTGGCTGGCCTTGCAACCGGAAATACCCAGTCATAACACCAGTTATAGATGTACGAATAGAACAGGTAGAAAACCACCAACCCCAAATCCAGCAACAGTGCCTGCCACAGGCTAACGTTAAGCACCCAGGCCAGCACCGGAATCGTAATCACCAGCAAGCCAGCCTCAAAGCCGATGCTTTGCACAACCCGGTGCAAAACCGTTTTCACCGTCGTTTTGAACAGGCGAGGCATCATGGCGTCAAACCACTTGCAGTAGACAAAATTCCACACCGTGGCGATCACCGAAAACAGCACCCCAACCGCGCCGACATGACCAAGTTGGAAACCAAGTTGGCTCAGGCCAAAAACAATAATAACAAGGCCGATCAGCTCAAAGAAAATAGCATGGCGGATTCGATCTGACGTTGTTCTCATAGTAGCAACCTCTTGCAATTCAAAAACGGGAACAACGCCAATTTAACGTTTATTATGATACTTAAAAGCCAATAACCATCACTAAAAATGATAGTAAAGCAAACTGTCTGCGACTCGAGATATACGTTTCGGTAAAAACAAAAAAATACAGCCGCTTAGTAAGCGGCTGTATTTTAGAAATAATAATGCGGTTACACCTTGTCAGGGCAACATCAGTGTCGCTCGTCAATATTCTTGAGCGAACGGAAAAAGAGCCCCAGCCCCCCGATAGCCAATACCAAAATCATGATCAGCTCGAACGCCGTCATGGTTCTGAAACTAAAGCGAATGGACGATATAACACCGATAATCAGGGCGGAAACCGATCCCACCGTCAACAACCACGCAATAATGTTCCTACCATTGAAGAACAGCAAGCCGATACCGAACATAAACGGGATCATGATCATTCCGCCTGTTATCCCCACACCAGAACCCAACACGGAGAAACTGTATAACCTCGATCCCAATCCAAAGCTCGAAGATACCGAAATGGCATTAAACAACAGATAAAACCCGCCGCACATCATAATCAAACCGATAAAGAACTGCCCAACGCCACCCGTTGTACCGCCTGCTCCATTCATGCTTACGTCCTTATTTTGTGATAGTTCCGACCACTTTACTGGATGGATATTCAATTAGCAGCACATTGAGCCTCGATATCTAAATTTTGAGCACTCACAGGCATATCAGAATGTAACGGCACACCGTGACGTACAGAGCTTTCGAACAGCAGAAACCAAACGCAATGGCGTACCAGCCCAAGCCAATCCGCCATCACCGACATGGCTATACAAAAATACCGGTATCCATCAGCAACTGGCGGCTTTTTTTGATATCCATGAAGGCTGTCGCGCTCTGGCCTGGATCGCGATCCTGCTCGATGGTAATCCACCCCCGGTAATTTATTTTCGCCAGCACGTCAGCAATCGCCCTGTAATCAATGACCCCCTCACCCAACGGGCACATCACACCATTGATTCGCGCCTGTCGAAAACCAATCTGATCGGCCAATGCCTGATTGAATCGTCCCTCGTTGAGGTCGCTGAAATTCAAATACTCCAGCCGATCGGCAAAATCAAGCAGGGTATCGGCGGGATCCATCCCAGCGTAATACAACTGGCCGGTATCAAGGCACAAACCCGCATCGGCCGGGGTCAGATCGGCCAAGACCCTTTCAATCTCGTCGCGAAACTCGATATAGCTCGCAGTCTGGGGTTTGACCACAACTCGGATGCCGTAATTCTTGGCAATGCTCGCAATATCACGGATCGTACTGATCATCTGTGCCCAGAGGGCATCATCCAGCCGAGGGGCCGAGGCCGATACCCCAGCCGACAGGTTACGGACATCGTTGACCACATCGATCACAACCAGTTGGGTACAACCGATTTTTTCGAGCATGGCACACAACTGCTTGGATTTGTTAAGGATACTCTCGTAATAAACAGGATCGGATAATGGCTCAATCAATGTTGCGGCACACACTTCCAACCCCTTGAAGTAAAGTGCGGTATTGACCGTATCGGCATCCTGAGGCAAAAAGCCGTTGGGCCCCAGCTCGATGCCGACATAGCCGGCCAGCCACGCTTCCGATACCACACTCATCCAATTGGGATTATGGGGATTGTCTGAGCTATCTACCCCCCAGCAACATGGGGCGCATGCTATTAAGTTACTCATTGTCTCCTCCTAATTTCTACGCAAAATAACGCAAATTACTCAGAGACTAACGCCTGTTACCTAGAATTTGAGTGACCCATGCCTCATCTTATTTTTGCATTTTTGAAAATCAGATTTGACCGGATGGCATACAACAGGGCTAAAGCACAGCAATCACATAACGCTTCAACGCCGTATTACGGCTGTACCGTAACAGTCACTTTGCGCCGCATTGTATATAACTGATCTTGAATCAACCGAAGCAACAAAGCGCCCCCCGCCGCCGACAAACTCACCCAGAATGCACTGTAGTAACTAAAATACCCAGCCAGCACACCAATAGTCACACTTGCCAGCAACATGCTGATTTGCAGCCCGTTGGAAAATAACGTCGTGGCCGTACCCACCTGATCACGCATCATGTCTTGCATCACCACCATGCCCAGCGTGGCCGTCGTGCCGATGAATAGGCCGTTGAATACTTGCAGAGCTAGGAGTGCCCCTTCACTGGTGACCTGTGTCATTCCGATATAGAACAGGCAGCCGAACATCACCCCGAGATTGAGCAAACGGTGAGCCCCCAAACGCGCGACCACAACGCCTACCCCGAGCATAATCGGGATCTCAATCAAGGCGGCCAGCCCCATCATCTGGCCAGCCAAGCCGCTGTCTCGGCCCAGCTCCTTGGTCAGGTAAAGTGGCATGCTGAGAATATAGAGGTTGCTGGCAAAGAACATCAGCACTACCGCCGCCATAAAAACCATCACCTTGGACTGACGATACCACGGGACGCTCACCTCTATTGACGCTATATCTGCATGTTCTCCTTCAGCCGCGCCTTGCTCCTTCATATCGGGCAGATTTAAGAAAATCAGCATACTTACGGTACCGCACACCGCAGTAACCAGAAAGGTCATGGTGAACCCGTAAGTAGACTGGGACAGGAACGCCAACGGCGGACCACACACCCAGGCCAGGGCGATAGTAGCGCGCATAGTGTTGAGGAACAGCGTTCCTTTCCCTGCCAAATGCTGATCGGCATACTCTCTTCCCAGCGCAAACACCTGTGGGAACGCAACGCTGCTGACGCTGGTCACCGAAACCACAACAGCCAGCGCCACCCAGTATTCGCGGTTAAAGGCAAAAATCAGCGCCGTGGCAACGTAGCACAGCGCCGCAATGGTGATCAGCCGTTTGCGGCTCATCCCCTGATCCGAATACCGGGCCAGCCACTGCGACACCACAATCGCGCTGAGCACACTACAAACGAGGTACAAACTAAGCCTAAAAGGCGTGGCACCGAGTGCCTCAACCAAGTACAGGGTTGTCAGCGGAAACAGAAAAGCCCCGCCCAAACCAGAAAAGAAAATCCCGGCAATAAAAAAGAAGATAGGTCGATTCAACGGCATAGCACACTCATCTCATGTTGCGACTGGTTTCACGAAAGTCTACCGCCGCCAACATGGATATGTTGTATTGTTCTGCCGATGAATAATACTATTCCGTCATCATGAAATCCGTTGCTGACCGCCGTTTACTATAGCCAGCGACACGCCAACAAGGACGGGCACAAACCATGAAACCCTATATCGAAAAAATAGGGCAAGATAATAACTTCACTTGGCGGATCGAACATTACAGCTGCCTTGGCAAGGATCATTTATTCGGTTGCGGGTGGCACTATCACCACGAATTTGAACTAGTACTGTGCCACGATCCGCAGCAAGTCACCCGCAGCACCGCGATCAGCGGCGATCGGTGCTACGAGCAGACCCACAACACCTTGGTACTCTATGGCCCCGGCCTGCCCCACATGGTATCCGGCCACTCCCTGCCCGATCGTCACTGCGACGTCGGCAACCATATCCTGTGGTTTGATCCCCGCTGGATCGAAACGATGATCAAGGCAGAGCCCGCCTTGGCAATCCTCGAGCCGATGCTAAAACAATCCTCCAGCGGACTTCGCTTCAGCCAAGCCTGCGCAGAAAAGGTCGCCGAGAAACTGCGCCAGACCCGCGAGCTCTCCCCCGCCCGCCAATTCGGTGCCATCATCGATATTCTGCTTTTGCTGGCCGAAGACCGCCATGCCGAAACGCTGGCCTCTACCACCTATGCCTTCCGCCTGCCCGATGACTCCAGCGGACAGCTTCAACGCTTACATCGGCTGCAAAACTACATCGAGCACCATTACCAGCGGCCAATTCGTATTGCAGAGCTATGCGACATACTCCACATGAGCGAAAGCTCGGTCTACCGCTTGTTCGAACGCCACTTCAACGAAAGTTTTGCCGACCACCTCAAACGCTACCGCATCGGCAAGGCCTGCGAGCGGATCATCAGCACCGAACTGCCCATCGCGCTTATCGCCGAACAGTCCGGCTTTAGCAACCTCTCCAACTTCAACCGCCAGTTCAGGCAAAGCAAAGGGATGACCCCCAGTACATTTCGCCGCTTGTTCCGCCCGACATTGGCAGACACCAGCCGCCTGTGCCCACGTTAACTACCGCTGTCCTAAACACCTATAGCAGCGCATTCATATTAGTTAACCACAACGAAAAGAATGGGGAACAGAGAAACAAGCCCCTTTCCAAGGGGGAAGCTAGAAAGGGTTGCAGGTGAGGGTCATATCAAGCGAGTAGCAATGATAGAAATAAGCCGACTTTGAATGTCGGCTTTAAGGGGGGGAGTGGACAAATTTTTATTGACTACCCCCTCCCGACCGTCTGTTGACAAGATTTGTTTGATTCACAAAGTTTAGAGTAAATTGCTCTTATGGTAATAAGTACCTTTAGATGAAAATGACTTATTTAGGTGAGAATAAATATCTTCAATGCTTTTTTTATGTATCTGAAATTTATCCTCATTCAATGAAATTGAAACTTCTTCAAATGGACTATCTCCACCTGACAAATTAACACACATGATTGTTTTTTTTATTTTCTTAGCAAAAGATAGCTCCATTTCGATCCAAGGTGATTTAATTTCAAAGTCTGTGTTTGTTGAGTTTTCTGATTTTAAAAAAATAACAATATCTGACTGTTTTATTCTTTCCTTTAGAACCAGCTTAGTATAGTCACTGGCTATTTCACGCCTTAAGAAATCATTATCGCTTGTCCAATCCAAATATACTGATAATTTGTGACTATTCAAAGAGTCCTTTAACTGTAAAGCTCTATCGTTATCATGAAAGCTATGTGAAATAAAAATGTCAAATGATTTTTTGCTTTGTATTGAATTGGAGTCTAGCCTTTTTATTAGGTCTCTAGGTGTTACTATAAACTTGTCACGCTCTATGTGATACTGTTTCTGCTTTCCTTTAAAGTTTTTACGAAGCTTTACATATATTCCTGATTTCTGAAGATGATTAAACACCTCTCTTCTTACTTGATTGTTTCTCTCACTATCATTTAATTTCTGTAAGAATCTTATTGACTTCTTACAGTTAAATTTTTTAATCTCATATACAATTTCTAATTTTTCTTGAATGGTAATACCTTTTCGATGATATTGAGATATAAATAGGTCTATATATAATGGCTCCACGCTTTGTGCTAGCTTGTTATTTTCTTCAATCTTTTTTTGGTAAATGTTGTTTTTTATTTCTCTTTCTTCTTTAAATTTCTCATACTCATGATCTCTGACTGCTTTATTGAAGTGTTTTTTATGCTCTTCTTTAAATCTATGAGATATGATCTGTTGAGTCTTAGCTAATCCAAATAAGAAATCTTCTGGCCTTTTATGATGAAAACGAGTCTTCTTTCCATTCATTTTAAGATTTTTATCTTTATCGGTATAATATTGATGCCGACTAATAAGTTCATTCCACTGTCTGGGGTAAAACTCTTTAAATAGATTAAGTATTGTAACTTTGTTATATTCAACAGGGAGGATCTTTGATATTGACTTAAGTGGTTGTGTGAATGACTTCATGTATAAACCATTCTCTTTATTATACTTTCTCTTTACAATTCCAGCCATAGCAATTCTTTATTCTACGTTGAAAGCCATGACAATGCCATGGCTTATATTTTTAATTTTTATATTATTGACTCTTCTCGTTTAGCTCGAGTATTTCTATTATTATGTCAATCAGATTCTCAGACTCAATTTCTAACTCACCTAGTTTTAAATAAAGTTCCTTCATTTTATTTGAAATATTAGGATTATCTTGAATTTGCGTATTTAGCTCAAGCCATAACTCTTTTGACATATACCCTGTCGCACCAATAGGCAACAGGAAAAGCTCATTTTTTTTTGCAATTTCAAACTCTTCCCGCATGCCATTGGAAGATATAACTTCTTCACCATTTAATTTATTTCCAAATAAAAACAATGCTATGCCTGCATAATCTATCATATCTTCTCGATATTTCGTCCAAAGCCCAGACAACGGAATGTCTCCAGCGGTAGATTGTGGAAATGGCCGTAATATAAGCTTGTCTTCAAGTTTTGCTTTTGGACTTTTAAATGTTTGTTCTAGTGCGCCAGAAATGACGGAACTTCCAACGCCTAATCCGAAACCTGAGACAATTCGCATATTTTTAGAAACTAATTTCTTACTTAACTCATATACAAACTTTAAAGCATCATGCTCTTCCATATTTCCGTATTCATGAGCCGCACCTGAAATAAATACAGTTTTAGATTTGAATTTTCTCTCAAGCCTTTTTAGTAAATCGGTAATCTCTCGAAAATCATCAACCAGTATTGTTTTGATGTTGAATCTTGCGAGGTCTTTTACAAAATATTCTTGTTTTCTAGCGCGATACTCGAAATCCACATCGTCTTCATCTTTTTTCTTTTCTACATTTTTTATAAAACAGTAGTGTCGTCTTTGGTTTTTTTCATAAGCTACACGAACTCTGCTAAGAATATAGTCTAAGTTTGGATCGGTAAAACTAAAGCCGATAAAAATGAATGTCTTAGAAATTAGGTCGCCCTTTAAGTTAGCTAAGTATTGTTCCATTTTGACATGATATTTTTCATAATCATCTTTGGTTAGAACTGCTTGACTTGGGTGTTCAACATCGCCGTGCATCTTGTAAACAACAGCATCACGTTTTGGCTTTGTCGTTGCCAAGTGATCTTTAGTATGCTTTATATCGGCAATTTTCCCAGCCTTATCTAGAGCTAATTCTATAACTCTGTCATAGTTGGTAGTCCAGTAAGTTCGGATCGGAAGTCGAGCCAGTATTCTGTGATTCTCAGTTTCTTCAGCTTCTCTTGAAAACTCTTCAATTAATCTTTGGTTTAACTGGCTACGGTTGGCTTCGTTGTCATTACAGTGATATTGAGCGAGAGCGACCAGATCGTTTTCTCTATCAACATCAAGACCTAGTTCATCAGCTATGGGGCGGAGTAACTCTGCCCAGTTTACAAATCCAGCTCCTGCCGACATACCTGCCCCCGCAAAAACTGCTACGTTTTCTTCGGCAAGCTCTTTTCCTATATCTTGTAGAAATGACTGTTTTATTCGGTTTCTCATTATTAGTATCTCTATCGACTCATTTTTATAGCGTTATAAGTGGTAGCAATGATAAGAGCTACACTTTGGTATGTAATGCATCTTTTCGTATAGCAAAGTACGCCCTTTAGTTTGGGATATCACGGCTATTTTTTTCTTTGAGCTATGGCTTTGTTAACCCAAGACTCCATGTTTTCAGCTATGTCCTTGTAAGTCTCTATTGGGTTAGGATCGTAGCAGCTCACGATCGATGACAGTTTTGTTCCATCCTTAAATGTGAATTGCTCAAATGGATTCTTACCTTTTAGGCTTTTTCCGTTGCGAGGGCAGGCTAAGTTATGAATATGAATGCCAAAAATTGGTTTTCCATCATTCCAAGCCTTTTCAATTTCGTATTTAACCCAAGGACGAGCGTGAGTCTCTTTCCCCACAAGCACGATAACGCATTGCTTGTACTTCAAATTGTCATCGATCCAGCGTTTGATAGATGCGTCACCGCCACGTTTTACTGTTTCCCAATCGTTAGCTGAAACTGGGGTGTTGCCTTCAAGCGCACCTATGTTCCGAACTTGCTGCACGCGCATTACATCATTTCCGTAATGGAAACTAAAAAAAACTGGTTTTCTAGCCATAATTACACCTTTCTGAGTCAATAGGTTTCAAAGTTGCTCATATGCAACTTCTCATGTATCTAGATTTGGGGTTGTTACTTCAAATTCAACCCATTAAGCTGAATTTATTGAAAATATGGCAAAGGTATGAGTTTGGTGTAACAGCACATTAACAAGCTACTTTTGATTGTTATGATCTAAGTCGGTAATACCAGTATCGACCAAGCTATCAGTTTCAAAGAAGTAGACTATTGCACACGTCGCAATCGCCTTAAGAGTTGTCGCACTACTAGTACCAGATGATTGGAGATGCCAGCTTGAAGAAGCAAACAAACACAATATTTTAAAAAGGTTAAACATGTTTAAATTTACATTGATACTCAACCATTATTTTATGTATGGCAAACTAAGTTAATCATTATCCTCCCCTACCCCATAAGCATTTCGAAATCCTATCCCCTGAACAAACCCGGATAACACCATCAGCAAAACAGGCTGCGCTTCAGCCCGGTTCTTTCCAAGATTCGGGTGGTGATTTCCTCCACCGACAGTGACGAGGTGGTGATATAGGGGATCGCTTCTCGCCTGAAGAGTGCCTCTACCGTGTCGACCTCCAACTGGCACTGCTTCGCACTGGCATAATCACTTCCCGACAGGCGGTTTTCTCGAATCTCACTCAGGCGCTCAGGGGCGATAGTCAACCCAAACAGTTTATGGCGGTGGATCTCAAACTCCGGCATCAACCGGATTGCGGCCAGATCTTCGGCAATAAGGGGATAATTGACCACCCGCAGGCCAAACTGCATTGCCATATAGAGGCTGGTTGGGGTCTTGCCACTGCGCGACACACCCAGCAGAATGATATCGGCCTCATCCAAGCCTTTGAGCGTAATACCGTCATCATGGGCAAGGGTGTACTCAACGGCGGCTATACGATCGAAATAGGATTCGGAGTCTTTGCCTACGCTGCGAGAGCGCTGCAATTGAGGTTGCGGTGCCATCTGAATATCATCTTGTACCTTCTGCACAATATTGCCCAGCACGTCATAGTTGTGCGCAGGCGCGCGGCAGACCATCTCGCGCACATCTGGCAGCACAATAGAGAAGAAAACCAATGGCTTAATACCACTATGCTGGTAAGAAGCCTCAATTTCCTTGAACACCTCTGCCGCCCGCTCTGTGCTATCAACAAACGGAAACGTTTTTTCATCGGGGATGAAGGAAAACTGGCTCAGAACAACATGCCCTAACGTTTCACAGGTGATGGCCGTTCCGTCAGAAACATAGAATACGTCACGTCTTTGGCTATTTATTTTCATTTTTGTTTATTTTTTCATCGCTTATTGAGTAGTATGCGAGCTACATCATATAAATAAATCACCTCGGCATTCAGTTACATTCCCCACAGCTTTGGAAATCCGGAGCAATTTTCCACGCTGAAATGTAATCGATTGCTTTTGATCTTCCCTACAACAGCTGTAATGTTTCTGGAGAAAAACATGCAAAAGAACATCCTCTGGTTCAACGGTCTATCCATGGATGATGTCGACAAGGTCGGCGGTAAAAATGCATCACTCGGCGAAATGGTTTCCAACTTGGCTAACGTGGGGATATCCGTACCCAACGGGTTTGCGACGACTTCGCATGCATTCAACCGGTTCCTCGACCACGACGGGCTGGACGAGCGTATCCACCAACTGCTCGATGAACTGGATATTGACGATCTGGACGCACTTCGCAAGACCGGTGCCACCATCCGTCAATGGGTATTGGAGGCGCCATTCCCGGCCGATATCGAGCAGGATATCCGCGAAAGCTACCAAGAGCTTACCGACAACCATCCCGAAATATCCGTCGCAGTTCGCTCTTCAGCCACCGCCGAAGATCTCCCGGATGCCTCTTTTGCCGGCCAGCAGGAAACATACCTGAACGTCAAAGGGATCGATGCCGTCTTGGAGGCCACCAAACACGTTTACGTTTCGCTGTTTAACGACCGCGCTATCTCGTACCGTGTTCACCAAGGCTTCAACCACCGAGGGATCTCGCTATCAGCCGGGATCCAACGCATGGTGCGTTCAGACAAGGCCGCTTCGGGGGTCATGTTCACGCTCGATACCGAGTCGGGGTTCGATAAGGTGGTCTTTATCACCTCATCGTGGGGGCTGGGCGAAATGGTCGTACAGGGAGCGGTGAATCCCGATGAATTCTACGTCCACAAGCCGATGCTATCGGCAGGCCACCACCCTATCGTGAAAAAGGTCTTTGGCTCAAAACAGATCAAGATGATCTACGCCGACAGCCAAGAAATCGGCAAACAAGTTGAAACCATCAACACCTCAGCAGACGAACGCAATACCTTTTCGCTCACAGACGACGAAATCAAAGAACTAGCCAAACAGGCGATGATCATTGAAGCGCACTACCAGCGCCCGATGGACATTGAATGGGCCAAAGATGGCATTGACGGCCAGCTTTATATCGTCCAGGCCCGCCCAGAAACCGTATGCTCCCAAAACAAAAGCAACGTTATCGAACGCTATGAGCTAAGCAACAAGACCGACGTCTTGATCGAAGGCCGCGCTATCGGTCAGCGTATTGGCAAAGGGCCGGTACGGTTGGTGGACAGCTTGGATCAAATGGCGCTGGTTCAACCCGGCGACGTACTGGTTACCGACATGACCGATCCCGATTGGGAGCCGGTGATGAAAAAGGCCGCCGCCATTGTTACCAACCGGGGCGGCCGGACATGCCACGCTGCCATTATTGCCCGTGAACTCGGCATACCGGCTATCGTCGGCTGTGGTGATGCCACCAAGCGTTTGGCAGACAGTGAAAACGTCACCGTGTCTTGCTCTGAAGGCGAAACCGGCTACGTGTACCGTGGCGAACTGGAATTTGATATCAAGCGCTCCTCGGTAGACGAGCTGCCGCATCTGCCTACCAAGGTCATGATGAATGTCGGCAATCCCGATCGCGCTTTCGACTTCGCCCAGCTTCCCAACGAAGGCGTTGGCTTGGCACGCCTCGAATTTATCATCAACAAGATGATCGGCATCCACCCCAAGGCATTGCTTAATGCCGACGAGCAAGACGAAACCCTAAAAGCCGAGATCGCCCATGCCATTCGCGGCTACAAAGACCCGATTGATTTTTACGTCAGCAAACTCACCGAAGGGATCGCGACTATTGCCGCTGCCTTCTGGCCCAAGCGCGTTATCGTTCGCATGTCTGATTTCAAATCAAACGAATACAGCAACCTGGTCGGTGGCAAGGGCTATGAACCCCATGAGGAAAACCCGATGCTGGGCTTCCGTGGGGCATCCCGTTATATCTCGCCGGTTTTCGAAGACTGTTTTGAGCTTGAAACACAGGCGCTCAAACGCGTGCGTAATGAAATGGGCCTGAAGAATGTCGAAATCATGATCCCGTTCGTCCGTACGCCAAGCGAGGCGGCATCGGTTATCGACCTGCTTGCCAAATGCGGCCTGCGCCGGGGCGAACAGGGGCTGAAAGTCATCATGATGTGCGAAGTGCCGTCCAACGCCATCCTCGCCAGTGAGTTTTTGAAATATTTCGATGGCTTCTCGATTGGCTCTAACGACATGACCCAACTTGTGCTGGGGCTAGATCGTGACTCGGGCGATATCGCGCACCTGTTTGACGAGCGCAACCCCGCCGTGAAGGCGATGTTCAAAATGGCGATCGACGCAGCAACCCACGCAGGAAAATACATTGGCATTTGCGGGCAGGGCCCATCCGACCACGATGATCTGGCCCGCTGGCTAATGGCACAGGGGATCAGCTCGGTATCGCTCAACCCCGATACGGTTATTGATACATGGTTGAAGCTGGGCAATATGAACCAGCCATAATACCGGCCCCTCCCATCTCAACCACCCTATCACCAATCGGTGATAGGGTGGTTTTTTGATAACTCCAAATTATCATTTATATAATTATTGATAATTTCAAATAATATCAATACCTCCATATACTCTCCTCATCGAAACAAATCACGCATTCATCCTTTTAGATTTCGGAGCAGATTATGAAAATGAATCATGTGGGTATCATGGTTGGCGACATGGACAAAGCCGTTGAGTTCTACACCAATGCCTTGGGCCTTCGCGTTGTTATGGGCAATACCAAGGTGATTGAAGAGCGCGAAACCGCCATCGGCAGAATGTGTATCGCGGTGTTCGGCGAGGGCTTCAAAGGCTTCAACATTGCCCACTTGGTCACCACAGACGGTATTGGCGTTGAACTATTTGAAATGAAAGAGAGACAAGAACGCCACGAGGTCGATTTCTCCCGCTTGGGCATTTTCCACTTCTGCCTGCAAACCGATGATTTCGCGGGCACAATTGAAAAAGTCGAGAAGTTCGGCGGCAAAGTCAGAATGGACATCATGCGCTATCACCCAGAAGATGATAACAAGCCGGCCAAAATGGTTTATCTGGAAGACCCGTTCGGCAATCTATTCGAACTTTACTCGCACACTTACGAAGAAACGTATGCGTCTGACTACGAGTAACCCAAAATACAAAGAGGAAGACTGGCATAGACCAGTCTTTCTTTTTATATTCTAAAGAACAAGGTGTTGCGATATTAATTTTATGTTTTCCTTATCTTTTCAACATCAATGATTTTCGAACCCCAATTCGAGTCTACTTTCCCGCGAATAGTAATTTGCTCATATAATTCTACTTGCAAACGAGAAATATAAACTTCATCAACTTTTATATAAATATTTCCAGTTTCATCATGGAATAGATACGTACTGTCTCCCATCGACCTCTTAATATAACCCGTCAATCTGACTTCATGCCCAACTTCAACCTTTTTAGAGGCTGAGACTGTATATACAAAGTTATTATTATCTGCAGTCACTAACTCATCTGGTGATGAAAAAAACATCAAAGAAGCAATAATTAACGATTTCATCTCATACATTCCCGTTCGTAAAACATGCGGATATCATAAGTACAAGAATGTGAAGAATTCGTTAATGATTACGCATCACTAGCACAAAAAAACAAACCTTGCGCGTGAAATTTATTGCAGAACCATACCTATTTAACATAAGGCAAGCATCAACTATCAGGACTCTATCTTCTGTGATCGCAATCCTTATTAACATATTCCACAGATCTATCATCATATATAGTGCTATCTCGCAGTCAACGGCGTGCCCCTCAACACTGGCTTTGCTAAGCCAAGCAAATCCTGCATATTAGTGACAATACATTGTGTGCAGCTAATCATCATCGCGGTAACGAAGAAACGGATAGAATACAGGTACTCTGTTTACATGATAAAAATATATAAAGTAATTTTGTTATTCCTGCTCCTGTTACCGTCATTTGCATATGCCAATGGCGGTTCTCCCATTCTATTATTTATTAGCTTTAGCGTATTCATGACCGGACAGGTGTGGATATTGTTTTCTGAAACCCTATTTTTATCAAAAATATCATCCTTGGATTTCAAAAAAGCATTTAAACTTGTATTTTCAGCCAATGTTGTTTCTACAATCATTGTTGGTGTTGGTTTTCCAATTCTACTTGCTTCCATTTTTATATTGCTGTCAATATATGCTGATGGTTATTATTTAAATTATATCGCCTCATCCGGAATCTATACTTACTCGATGCCAGACAATAATATACAATCACTTCTTTTATCACTATTCTGGCTATCCACTACCTATTTTCTAACCGTTTATTGTGAACGTATTTTTTACAAATCCTATTGGCATGAGATTGGATTCAAACCAACATTTAGCCTAAATAAATTTGTGTGGCAGGCAAACCTTCTCAGTTATTCAGGCTTATCTATTATTTTATATGCGCTATGGGGTAACACGTTAAATATTTAGTCCGCATTATGCAGAATATATTTCACAAGATATCAAGAATAAACATGAACTGTTATCATCACGAAAACAATCCAGCAAATGGAACATGCAAAAATTGTCATAAAGCTATTTGTAAAGAGTGTGCTATAGATACAGGGCGAGGAATTGCATGTTCACATGAGTGCGCCAAAGACGTCAGTGACTATAATCTTTTAATGGACAAATCTAAGAAACTATATGGGCTAGATGAAAGTGGAACTAAAATACAAACGGGTACACTTATGACCGTCGCTTTAGGCTCAATCATGTTAGGCACCGGCATTTACAGATACTTTGAATATGATGCGATAGATTGGCCTTCGCTATTAATCGGTGGTGTTTTCATCACATTTGGAGCGATGGGTTATGTCAAAAACAAAAAGATCGGTATAAGTTGCTAAGAAAAGAATAATAATTACCAACATTTATTCTAGGTATTAAAAAGCCTCGGTAATACCGAGGCTCTGTCATTTCGAGTAATAGATTAGAACTGTGCCTTAATCCAGATCATGCGGTGGTCTGAAGATACATCTTTACCTTCACCCGGCACTTTGTTTCCATCAACATCATCGATTCGCTTATCAATAAACAATCGATGGCCTTCCTCGTAAGAAGCTGCCCAGTATACGCCGGAATCAACCACATTCAGGTTTGCTGATGGCAATGCGTAATCAACCGCCAGACCAAATGTCGATGTCATGCGGTTTGGAACTGGGTGATCCGAATTCTGAGCCACTGCATGTTCCGTTGCACCATAACTGGTTGGGAACAGCGCGCCATTCATCACTTCCTGGTTCACGCGAGGATCATCATGCAGAGCCTGCATCACTGAACTAATCCCGTCACCTGATAGAGGGTCAAGGTTTTGGTCCCCCATCATCACGAATTTCGCATTTGCCGGCAGTCCTCCTTGCTTGCCTGCATCATCGTAGAAGTAGTCTTTACCCTGAATGTAATGATGCCAGAATTCTACTTCTGCTGCGTTTTGCTGCTTATTCTTACCGGTATCAAACACTGGCGGTGTAGGGTGAGACATCAGCAAATGCACCACTTCATTGCCCTTCTCGGTAGGGATAATGATCGGCGCATCGACGTGGTTTTTAGACGATAGACGGACCTGCTGCCATTCTTCTGCCGTGTACCAGTCATCACCGCAATTCATGCCCGCAGGGATTTTGCTCGGCTTGTCGCAGATGGTGATCGTTGGCATTTGGACACCGTCCATGTCCTTCCATTTGAATTCTTGGAATGTGCGCGTATTGGCCGTGTCAATTTTGTACTTAGACATCAGCGCGAATGCATATTGGCCATGGTACACACCAAAGCCCCACGCATCACCCGGCATTTGGCCTGCCACACCGTTATTATCGAGATCAAATTCACTCAAAAGGCCGGTGTTGGTCGCGTAAGACTCTGCGTACGGGTAGACGATAGGTTCAAGGTTTGCCGGACCGCCTGCACCATCAAGGCTTTGCGCTACGGACAGGTAGTTCTTCTGGAAGCCTTCTAGAGCAGCTTTGTTTTCACCCGTACCGTCGTTGTTGTATTCCGCCATCATCAGTACATCAGGGCGGTTTTTCTGAATAATTGCTGCGACGTTACGAATTTGAATGACTTTTTCAGCGGTTGATTTTTCTTCGGCACTAATAGAGCCGTCAAGATAAGCCGCCACCAACTTCGTCTGTTGCGCTGGTGTCACTTGCATTTCAGCCACGAGAGCGTCAAAGGTCTTGCGATCAAAAGAGAGGTTGTACGTGGCAATTTTTACCTCTTTCGCTTGAACATCGACATATTCAGTATCGTCATTACATCCGGTAAGTAATGCTGCGCCAACGAGAAGAGCAAGAGAGGTTTTAGTGATTTTCATGGTATTCATTTCTGATAATTGGATTGGCGCAAATACTAAGTTTATCAATACCTTTTGTAAGCGACCCTTGTCACACAAACGATTGCGTAATTACAACGATAATCAGACTTTATGTGATAAATGCAGCAGACACGTCATTTTCAACACCACGGGTGTATACCCCTTTCACCTAACATACAACATTCACTATGTACTCAACCTCTTTCTGAGACTGAGCTGCCTTAGCGCGCTTTGAAACACTCGATTGTCATGAAAACGGGAGAATATAATGAATATATGGATATTGAGCTCAGGATTGCTGGGGATTTTTACAACGCTGATACATATATTTGCCGGTCAAGTTGACCCCGTGAAACCCTTCCTACAATCAGATCTCAAAGCGGTTCCCAAAGCAACGCTTTTAGCGTGTTGGCATTTGGTCTCTGCAACCTTGTTAACCAGCTCACTACTGCTCTCATATACCGGTTTGTATAGTGTAGAGCTGCTGTATCTTCCGGCTCAGCTTGTTGGGCTTTTATATGTTCTCTTCGCACTGGTCTTTTTTGTTGTTGGGTGGTATTTCTTTGGCAGCAAGGTGTTTATCAAATTACCGCAGTGGGGATTGCTTCTTCCTGTTGGGTTGTTGGCGAATTATGGCGCAATGTGAGCGACCACGTTGAGTCTATTTATCAAAATGCTGCATGACAAAATTCAAAACGGCCAGTTCGATGCAACGACCAACGCCGAGCTCGAATCACTCATGGCAGACTTCGAACGCACACTGTAAAACGGGGATTCATGGTATTGCCATCAATAAGGGCTGGCATCAGCCCCTATACTGGTAGTAATCGACGTCTTGCTGGCTATAATCCAAAACAAAGCCGAGCTTGGTCAATACGTTAACTGATGCCCCGTTAGCTGGCTCAACGCCGGCGATAAAACGTTTCGCGCCTTGTAGCAACAGCTTATCAATCAGCGCAGACATCGCCTCGCTGGCAAGACCCTGTCCCCAGAATGATTCACCCAGTACATAGCCGACACGATAGGTCGCCTCGGGCTCAGGAAAGACAAACAAATAGCCTGCAGTCGTCGCTTTTTGGCGAACAACCAGCACGCTCCCTGTAGCTTCCATCGTATCGAGCCATGCATCAACCTGCTCCGCGCTATCTAGCTGCTGGCAAGCAGGCGGAAGGTATTGGGCCACGGAGTCAGTAAACAGCGCCATGATTTCACGGTGTGTTTGCGGGTCTTTGCGATCAAGCGGTGAGACCTCAAGTCGCTCGGTGGCAAAAATAATCGGCTGTATCATTGTATTCTCCTTACGGTGTGGCGGTCATTCTAACGCGCAGGGCACCATGAAAAAAGGCAGCCGCTATCGTACTGCCTTTCTATAGCTGCTATATACCAGCTATCGGTTACTGCTCGAGCAGCGATTCGGCCATTTGCCTGACTTCCGCCGAGCTGTCCTGACTCATTATCTCCAGCGACGCCTGATAACACGCCAACTCACCCTGCTTGAGCATATAGAGCAACCTGATCCGTTCATCGGCCGTCAGCCATTCCTGCATATCCGGCAGGCGACCTTCGCCAGCCAATTTGCAGACAAAAGCGTGCTGATCTCGCCCTTGATTGACGGCATAGTGAATCAGCTCACATTCACCAACCCCAATACTGTCAAGCCAACTCAACGCCCAATGGTCTTTGGCCATAAGCAAGGCCATCCCGACGCTCGGATTACTGTGGCGCAAATAACCCACTTCCGAGTGGCTCCAGCGCTCAGTCAACGGGATTTCGCCCGAGGCAACCCGGCTGTTTGCATACGCCTCCTCCACGAACGAGCATCCTAACCAGTGCAGGCCGCGCTTGCCCAATTGAGCAAAGAACCTCGCCAGTCGCTCCCCCTGAGATGGCGGCAATAACCAGACAAACTCCGCCGGGGCAGCATGCCCGGCTGTACTACCGTAGTGAGGTTCCCAACCCTGAAGCTGCGGTAATCCCAATGCTTGGGGAGACAACGCCTCCAGCCCCTCGCCGGTGGCCAGATAATCAAGTAACTGATCTTTTACTTTGACGGCAATGCCCGTAGCCAGCCGTTTTTCGAGACTCGCCAGCAGCGCCGCACTGAAATAGTCATCAATGGGCAAATTGGCCTGCGGTGCTACCGCCTTGATATGGGCAAACAGAGCCAACAATTGCTGAGGGTAGGCCTTTTGCAGGGCTCCAAACGATGCCTGTGCAAACAATGCCTGCGGTGGTAAGCTCTGGTGGCTATCAACCGGATCCATACCGGTTTCTGCACATCCTTCCTGGGCAAACGCCTCGACCCGGGCACAGTAACGCAGCCAGAAGCGCGAGTCCGCCGGACGGTACCCCGCCACCTGCTGATCGGTCAAAGTCAACGCCGCCTCGATCATCGCCTCGGGGATCCCTAACCCAATCAACTCTCGGGCTAATTGTGATTCGCCCTCGACATCGTTAATCGCTGCATAGTGGGCATAATCAGACCAGCAATAGAAAATACGGTTAATCACACGCAATGGCGCCAAGGAGACCACTAGCTGCCAGTGACGCTCCGCCAGAACAAACAACGGCCTTTCTTGGCCCGTCTTCTGCCCATACTGCAACAGCCAATATAGGCTCAGGAATGCCCGCTGGCCCCCGTCATTGAACAACCAGAGCTGGTAGGCCGGCTGGCTGGCGCTGATCCATTCGCCACGGGTGCCCCCGTCATGGTAGAGATTGTCACGAAGCAGTGCGAACAATGCCTGTTCATCGTCATCGCTCGATGCATCGGTCAACCAATGCTGCACGCGTTGCTCCTCGCAGTCGGAAAAGTCCCCGTAATACAGCATCTGCTGCACCAGCAGATCCGGCAACGTTGCCTCCAGCCAATCAAGGATGGCTCCATGCTCGGATGAAGCAGTCTTGCTCGAATGCAAGCGCCAAGCCGCATAGGCACAGCCCCCTAAGTGAGCCGGTAAATGCGCCAGCCATTGTGCGCCCGCCTCTTCCAGTTCGTCATCCAGATCTTCGAAGACGGTGACGCGGAGCTTATCCCTACTCGGGTGCAACGGGTAGTAGCACTCTTCCCACTCGTCCTCGTCCCACTGGTCAATTCCCCATTCTTCATCGTCACAACACGGATCGGCAGCATCGGGCAGCGGCCAATCCTGATACCTGTCCTCAAGCTGCCATGCCGAAGCCATTCTGCTTAGAGCCACACCGGGATAAGCCTGCTTGACCTCCGCCAGCAGTGCCAGTGCCTCATCTTCAATCCGCAGACCCAACAACAACTGCTGCTTGACCTGATCCTGCCATTCGCCCTCTTGCCAAATTTCGGCATCCACATCCCAATCAGCCAGGCTGTAATAGAAACTCAATACCGGATGCTCAGCCTCACCTCCCGGTGACGCCAGTAATGGCCGCTGTCCCAGACGCTCAACCAACTGGCTTTTAAACCATTGATAATCTTGCGGGTGAGCGGTGAAGTGGGCAAGCAAATCGCATTGCAGCTGGGTTCCTTCGCCATCCATGAAGAAATAGCGCCGCAGGTGCATGCCATCAGACCACACGTAAGCTTTGATCACATCGCGGCTCCAGCCGTACCGTTCCACCAGCTTGCCAAATAGGAACAGGGGTTGTCTGAGCGTTTCGCCATCCCAATAAGGAACGATAAAACCACTGAGATAAAAGGCATATGCTGGCTCAACTAGGGCCAGCATATACAGCGCCTCGATGCCAAAGAGATTGTAATCATCAAGCCACATATCCCCCGAATCATTGCGGCTCCGGGCAAAATCCACCATCGCCTGTGCGGTGCGTTCAAGTTCGGGCAACAATTCCGGGAAGGAGAGCGCGGTGGCGAACAAGATAGGCTCGCCAATATTGGTTTCGCGTTCATCACTGCGGCAAGCGCTCAACGCCCGTTGCAGCATTCCCCTGTTATCCCCTGCATCCTCTGCTTTAAGTGGCCGCCCAGACAGGTGCAAAAACTGAATATTGAACAGTAGTCCCATACGGCGACGAAATGCGCTGCCGTCACTTAGACACTGGCGGTACTCAGCCAATGCCTGCGCAATACTGTCAGGACTCAGGGGATCAACAAAAATTGAAACGGGGGTGTCAGATGAAGACATAGAAAACCTTACTCGGCATGAGAACAATGCGGATATAACACAATCAAATCATAGAGATAAGATCGACTGGCAGTATATACCCCCAGCCAGTAAAAGCCAGTCTAATCATCCTTTTGGCGTATTGCGCTACATGTAAACCTCGTATGGCTCAGCACCTATCGACAATCATATTTTATTAACACGAGAAATAGCTTTCATTAGAAGCTGCAGAAGATGTAATCAACATCAATACTTGCCTCTACTAATAACGGGATACTCGAAGCAGGTTAATTTCAGCCTGTAGACCCAAGGAGAGTCTCATGGACGTGCTGATACTTGTCGCACTGATCCTACTTAACGGGGTATTTGCCATGTCGGAAATCGCACTGGTAACTGCCCGCAAAAGCCGCTTGCAAAAGCTCGCCGATAATGGCGACAAAGGCGCTGCCCGCGCCATCAAACTCGGTGAAGAGCCAACCCGCTTTCTGTCAACCGTACAGATCGGCATTACCGCTATTGGTATCCTAAACGGTATCTTTGGTGAAGCAGCGCTGGCCGCTCCACTGGCCGAGTACATGCAAACCCTGAACATTCCAGCCAAGACCAGTTCGGTGGCCTCTACCGCCATCGTGGTTATCGGCATTACCTATGTCTCCATTGTTATCGGAGAGCTGGTACCCAAACGCCTTGCCCAGTTCAACCCGGAAGGAATTGCCCGTTTCATGGCCCGCCCGCTATCCCTGCTGGCTCGCCTGTCCCGGCCGTTTGTCTGGCTCTTGTCTAGCTCAACGGATCTCACACTGCGCCTGCTGGGCAAGAATTGCCAAGACGGAAGCGACACCCTCACCGAGGAAGATATCCGGGCGGTATTGAGCGAAGGTTCGGAGTGTGGCGCCATCGAAAAGCAAGAGCACGACATGGTGCGCAACGTCTTCCACTTTGACGATCGCCGGGTCACCTCGCTGATGACACCGCGCAGTGAAATCGAGCAACTGGACATCAACAAGTCATTGGACAGCAATATCAATCTGCTGCTGGCTTCCGAGCACGATCGCTTCCCGGTTGTCGAGGGCGGCCTCGACAACCCGCTCGGCGTGATCTCCGCCAAGCAATTGTTGCAGTACCAAATTGCCAAACCTGCCAGCCCGCTGACCCATAACATCCAGCCGGCGGTATTCGTACCGGAAAACTGGACCGGGACCCAACTACTCGAGCATTTTCGCCATACCGGCGATCCTATGGTGTTCGTCGTGGACGAATACGGGGATGTACAGGGCATCGTAACCCAGAACGACATCCTCGAAGCGCTGGCCGGCGAGTTCAAAAACCGGGCACCGGAAGATATCTGGTCAGTGGAACGAGAAGATGGCAGCTGGTCGATGGATGGCCTGATCCCTATCTTGGTACTGAAAGACCTACTGGGACTCAATACCCTGCCCGACGAAAACCAGCACGGCTACCATACCCTGAGCGGTATGCTGATGTGGTGTCTAAGCCGCCTACCCCAAGTCGATGACACTGTAAAATGGGAGGGATGGCAATTCACCGTCACCCGTATCGAAGGCAACCGTGCTGACAAAATCCTGGTAAATCGCCTAACAGAAGACGAGGATAGTGCCGAGCAGATCACAGAAAACGAGGTGGAAAACAGCGCCAAACCAGAGCAGGACAACATGGAAAAATAACGAGCAGATTTATGTCATTTTTTACATTAATTTGTCTTTGCCAAAATTCGAAGTTGGTATATTCTGCGGCGGTTAAAAACTGCCTGATTAGCATAAACTAATCATCAGTATAAACACCCCAAATAACGGGTAAGCCGCCGCTTTCTTTATTTATTTAAGAAGCGGCGGCTTGCTGTATCTATAGCTTTTAATGTAGTTATAACATGAAAACAAAATCATTGTTTGCCGCCCTATTGCTGGCTACTGGCTTGCTAGGCGCATCTAGCATGGCTCACGCCGACGACACCATCACCCTTGGCCGTACCATCCTGCTGGGCAAAAGCGACCACGGCGCAGAAATTCCAGTTATTGGTTGCCGCCGCGTCGATGCAATCAAAGTTAAGGCTGAGCGCGACTTGTTCTTGGAACGCGTAAAAGTAACATTCCAAAACAAAGAGACCAGAACATTCAAGTTCTACCGTAAAGTCGGCGAAGACAAAAAAACAGATTGGCGTAAATTTGCCTATAAACGCTGCGTAACTCACATTGAGGTATTCGGCAAGGCATCAGGTTCGTCTGCCGGTGTCCGCGTTTACGGCCGCCAGTAATAACATTGCCCAGCCCGGTTACACCGGACTGGGCAACTTTATATTCCCATCTTTTCCTTCTGTTCAGCCTAACAACAGCCAAGCATGTCCTGAGTAGCCCTTACTCGGTGATCGCTTGTGCCTCTTGCCGCAAAGCCAATTTCGAAAAGTCGTACCACGACTCCTGCGCACGCCACCAATACGCCGTATTGACCGGCATCGACAAATCTAGCGACTGACCGATCAAAGGGGTCACCAAAGCCACATCATGCAGCTCGGCTTCCTCGATCAAATCATTGACCGGCTCATCCCAGCGGTGCAAAAACAACTCATAGGTAGACCAATGAACCGGGAACAGCTTATCCCCTCTCACATCGAGGTGGGCCTGCAACGTATGGGCTGCCTGCATATGCCCCCATCCCTCAACCGGATACCCCTTGCCGTTCTTCACGTTGGCGGCAACTTCGATAAACGTCATATCAAACGGGCCAAGACGCTCGCCGATTTGTTTGAAATGACTGCCGTAAGCAGAATCGCCACTGTAAAAAACACTGCCTGCATTCGCCTGGATCGCCCACGATGACCACAAGGTGGTATTACTATCAAACAAACCGCGCCCAGAGTTATGGTTCGCAGGTGCCGCCGTCAAGCGTACCGATCCCACAGAATGGCTCTCCCACCAGTCGAATTCCCGAATGTTGTCAGGAGAAATACCCCATTTTTCAAGATGACGACCGATCCCCAACGGGACAAAGAAATCCACATTCTTGTCGGCATAATAGCGGGCTGTCTCCTCCTCCAGGTGATCATAATGGTCATGTGAAATCAAAATAACATCCGGCAAAGGCAGATCCTGTCGACTCACAGGTGCATCCACATTGCGCGAGAAAAAGCGTGAAAACAACGACGGGGAAGCATAATCAAAAACCGGGTCGATCAGCATTCTGATCCCATCGGCCTCAACGAACAGCGACGAGTGCCCCAGCCAAGTTACACGCAGTGATTGGCTCGGCGTAGCCAGCAGATGGGTATCAACCGCTTGGAACTGCAACCGGTGTTGTGGCTTGTACTGGTCACGATCCATGAAAAACTTCCACATCAATGAAAGCATCCCTTCTTGGCTTTCCACTTTTGGCATATGGCTAATCACCTTGCCGTTCGCAAATTGAGGAGATTGCGCAATACGCTGCTCGCGGATCGCTTCGCTTTGGACATGGCGGCCATCGACCGCTTCACTTTGAAATACAGACAAACCCAATATCCCTATCACCGCAACCAAAGATGCTTTCAGTGTCGTTTTCATTTCTTGCTCGCCACAAAAGTAAACGATGTTGTATACTTTAATCATAACCTCAACGAGAGAAAAGTAAACACAGCTGTTTACATTCATTCTGGGAATTCGACTAATTAAGGAATGGAAATTGGCTAAAGTTGCTGAAATAAAACAAGAAAATATCATTTGCGCAGCTATTGATATTTTTACAGAAAAAGGGCTGGATCAAGCCAGTATGGAGGCAATATCCAAAAAGGCCGAAGTCTCCAAACGCACCTTGTATAAATACTATCCAACCAAGGAAAGCCTGTTCGACGTAATCGTCGAACGGTTGGTATCCAACGTCAAGGTGATCAGCAATATCCCCTTCGAGCAGGATATCTCTGTTCGCGACCAACTCACCCACCTTGCCGAAAAGGAAGTTGAGCTATTATGTAGCCCTTGCTTTGTTGCCGTTGCCCGAGTGGTGTTAAGCGAATGCATCCGCTCCAAGCCATTGGCCGACCTCATGGTGGAAAAATTCCAACCGCTTGATGGCTGTCATGGTCTCACCCGCTGGATCAACGATGGCATTCACGCAGGAAAACTGCGAGTTTCCCATCCCGATATCGCCTCGGAACAATTTATCGCGGGCCTGAAAGCCATTGTTTACTGGCCCCAGCTCATGGCCCACATGCCACCTGCTAATAGCGCCACCTGCCAGGCGGCAATCCAAACGGCTGTCGACCAGTTTGTTGCAGCCTATGAAGTCAGGCATATACCGGGGAAAGCCTAAAGCAGTAAGTAACAATTAATTTAACTGAGCATTTCAGCGAAAATATCCAGCAGGACTACACTTGGTGTAGTCACAAAGGATACCGAAAATGCAAAATACAATACTCATTGCACTGCTAACTCTGCTCTTTTCTAACCCAACTACCGCCGAGATCACCATTAAGGGCAATGGTTTCGAACTCAGTAATGACTGCCTAAAAATGGAAGGCGAGAACTTTCTCATTCGCACAGATGAATGTGATGAATGGAGGAAAAATCACCACGATAACCGTAGTGTTCATGGCGATGATAATCCAGGCAAGGGAAATAAAGCAGGCCACGGTAAAGACAAGAACAAAGGAAAAGGTAAGGGGCAATAACATCGTTATGCCCCCTTTTCTCTGCTTGCTACCCGCCTATATGACAAGCTATTACAACCCTGTTATTTTGCTGGTTCGGTATCCACATTGACTGCCAGACTCAGATCATCCACGGCTGTCACAGAATATACCCCACCGTCTTTTATCGTTACGGCCTGTTCAATCAGTGGATTCAAATCCCCTGCCGCCGTCACCGCCAAGGTATAGCTACCTCCGGGTACATTCAATACCGCAGTATCTTTGAATATCGCCCCGAATACCACAGTCGTCTCTTCGCTAAATGTACCATCAGCAGAGGCGTGAATATCTACCGTACCGGCCAAGGTACTGGCATGAACAACTCGCACTTTGGCGTACGTCGCCACCGAGCGTAGATCTTCTTCGATAATCAACGGCTCAATCGTACTAACCGTACCAACGGCATAGATACTGGTTTGAGTGGCCGCAGCAATTTCGGTGCCCGGCGCGCTGATCAGCTCTGTACCCGGATCCCCTGCGGGGGTAACCGCCAAATCATAGCTGCCCGGAGCAACATCGCCTGAGCGATACTCCTTAAATGCAATGTTTTCATAGCCACCGACAGCCGCCCCGCCCGCAACGACATCCACGTTTGGAGCTTCGTTCACCGCATGTACCACACGCACCGTTGCCTGCTCGCCGGTATTGCGAACGACTGCCACCGCCTCACCGTCGGCAACCAGCAAGTTTACAGGGGAAACCGCACCACCGTTTACATTGGGTACCGCGCTAATCATCAAGTCGCTACCACCCGCCAAAGGCAGTTCACCACTGTCGTAGACGACATCCTTGCTTCCCGCCAAGGTAATACGAAGGCGGTACGTCCCGGCGGCAAGGGTGACCGGCAGCAGATCGCTATCCTCGGCAAAGACCAATCCCGGTACGGCCGGTTGAATATTATCGATGGTTGAATCCAACCCGATATAAATGTCCACCGGAGGGACGTCAGGGTGGGCATGAAGCACATCAATTCGAACCTCATTACCTTGTGGTGACATGTCTTCCCGGCTCAAGACCACGGCCGAAATATCGGCAGTTTGACCAAGGGCAACAATGTCGTATTGCATGTCAGGGGCAAAATCTAAATTGGCTTCAATAACATTTGTTGTCTCGTCACCCGCGAGCTGTGCGACAACACCAACATCGTAGGTACCGGCATCGACACGCAATAAACTGCTACCTTGCTGGTAGTCAACCATTTCAAGCCCCTCGACCGTGTTACCGTTTAATTCAACCGCGACCAGCGGGGCATCGCTGCTGGCATGGGTGACCCGAATCTTACTGGTTGCCGTATCGTCGTCATCGTTGAAACAACCACTCAAACCAAACACTGATACGAATAATAAAGGGAGGTATCTCGTTCTCATCGGAAGCGTCCTTTATGGGTAGTCCGTGGCCTAATTACGCCAGCATCCCTCACCACGATCACCCGTTGGATTCTCGCTATTGAGACACCCTTCCTAGACGCCTGAGATTCCGCTCATCCGTTTAGCGCTTTATTGCGTACAACAAAAACGACTATCTATAGAACTCACAGGAGCTTCCTACGTGCATTCCGTTTCGCCCAACCAATTAACACTTCCCTATATTCAGACCACTGACCATCTCATGCCGATGGGCCAAGGGCAACTGCGCGGTTCCGGGTATCTTTTTACCCAAACCATTGCCGATGGCCTTCGAGCAGGCAGTCTCTGGATTGTTATGGTTGACGGTTTTGGCAAACCAGCCAACGCACACGGCGACATTATTATGTTGGCCACCATTACCGAAGTGGACTGGCTCAGTGAAGCCGAAATCAAACTTGATATTGCGATTCATCAATGGGGGGCTCTCGCGCTGGAACCACACCACAGTACGACATACCTCCAAGGTGAGATCTACCCCATCTGGCATGACGACATCCAACTGGACAATGACGATATCCTCACCACCCGCCTGAAACAATGGCTTGCTGAGTCCGGTTCCCAGATGCAGGTTACCGCTGCATCTTTGACCAGTGCCCGATGGGTTTGCTGGCGCTGGCTTGAGCTACTCCCTTTATCTTTGACCACCAAACAACGATTGCTCAAGCACTCTTCACCGCAAGTTTGCATCCGTTACCTGAAAAAAATCATCCGCCGCAGTGATCTGATTACCTCGTTGTTGCGTTAGCACCAATTAGACCCCATGCTTGCAGATAGAGTGATGATGAGAATGCTAAACTGTCAAAATGCTGAGATCAGCAAGGAGTCGATGATAAAAGACCCAACCACGGCCGATGTCGCCCTTTTGCTTGCCAACATCGCCCATCTACGCTGCCGAAAAAGCTACGAAAAGCTGTTTACTTTCGTAGCTCCTAAGCTATTGAGCTTTTCACGCAAACAGCTCTACGACGAAAATATGGCAATGGAAGTGGTACAGGAAACGATGTTGAAAGTCTGGCTCAAGGCACATCTTTACGATGAGTCCAAAGGTGCTGCGCTGACATGGATTTACTCGGTAGCCCGTAATGTCAAATTCGACTTGTTGCGCAAAACACGCCACCAGCAGGATTGGATTCAGGGGGACGACCTCTGGCCCATTCTTGACGAAGAGCGCGATCCTGACAGTCTCCCAGACGAATTCCGCCTTATTGTTAGCAAAGAGCTCGAACAACAAATCAATGCGCTCCCCCCAGCCCAAGCCGAGATTGTCCGCATGGTCTGTCTGCAGGGTACCTCTCATCAAGAGGTGGCTGATGCCTTGGGTGTTCCACTTGGTACGGTGAAAAGCCGTCTCCGCTTAGCCTTGCAAAAAATGAAGGAGGCTCTTGATGGCTAATATTCAATTTCATCCAACAGACACAGTTCTGATGCAGTTTACGTCCGGAGATTTAGATCCCGCCGCCAGCATCATGATCAGCACTCACCTTGAATTCTGTCCCTGCTGTCGGCAAAAAGTCGCCGCCTACGAAGATGAAATCTCACAACAACTCGTTGCTGAGGAATCCGCCGTTGATAGGATGGAGGCATCAGGTACAGCGACAACCGAAACTCCTTCGTTGTCACCCGACCTCGCCGCGATGATGCAGCAAATCATGTCGCAAAATGCCGAGCC
This sequence comes from Photobacterium panuliri, assembly GCF_059920555.1. Taxonomy (NCBI): domain Bacteria; kingdom Pseudomonadati; phylum Pseudomonadota; class Gammaproteobacteria; order Vibrionales; family Vibrionaceae; genus Photobacterium; species Photobacterium panuliri. Next base: position 1,483,057 of record NZ_CP197193.1, on the reverse strand, counting down.
GGAGCCGAATCATGAGAGCCCACAACCACAAACAATTACGCTCGGTGACAAAACCTATCCGTTGCCTAGGGCATTAAGACGTCATCAACAGGAGATCGGCCCATGGTCTCGGCTGCCGGGTAATATCAAGCGAGCACAAGTGGCTGTTGGGGGGAGCAGTAAAATGAATTTCATCTTCATGGATTCTGACTCGTCACTGCCCGAGCACACCCACCAAGGCCAGGAAATCACCCTGGTGCTGGCCGGCCAGTTCCATGACGAGCACGGTACTTACCGGGCGGGGGATTTCATCGTCCAAACCGCCGAACACCGCCATGTACCCAAAACCGAACAGGGTGAAGATTGCCTGTGCCTGACACTTCTCGATGCACCGCTGCATTTCACCTCCGGTCTGGCGACACTGCTCAATCCGTTCAGCCAATTGTTTTTCCGCGGTTAGTTAACTATTTTCAATACTGCACTAAAAAGCTCCCTCCTGATTACAGGGGGGAGCTTCCTTTCAACATCAACGCATGACGATAACAACCGTTAACCCGTTATTCATCCGCCATATTTAACCAACCAAACGACCGGGTTAAAAATACCATTGCCCCAGTATCGACGCATTCACCGTGGGCCATAATGATCCTCTGTGGCTGCCACGCCATAATCCGCTGAGCATGGGCTCTGGCTTCTTTTCTGTGGAAGAGAAAACTCATTCGCCAATCAATCGGCATCTTGCCGTTAGGAGCCAAAATCCCGGTAAGTTTTGCGGCAAAACGCTGAAGCCGGGTAAAGTCACTCGGCGGGAAATTTTCTATTAAATCGGTGACAATCAAAGTTCGTGACGGGTGGTGGAAAAACACACACTCTTCCATTAGCGGCGAGCCGGTAAAAAGTAGGGATTCAAGCTCCCCCTTCCATGGGTAATCCCCTCCAGATACAAGCTCCCCGCCAAAATGAAGATCCTCTCTTTTTTTGATCACTTCCTTCGTGCCGTAACTGATCGCGTTGGGATAAGCCTGCTGCCATTCTTGCAAAAACAAATGATGCAAATGATTGGGAGCGATAAGATACCGAACCTCCCCCATCGCATCGACTTGCACCTTGAGGGTTTCGGTCAACCGTATTGGGCTGTGTACCCACAGCGATCCATCCTCTAGCTTGACAACCGTCATCCGGGTGGAAAACGGCAAGCCCATAAAAGGAACTGACTCCCCGTCATAAGTCACCAAATTTTCACTTATCATCTGCATTCGCCCATCCTCCTTGAAGCCTATCTTCATCTGTTTGCCCCATTCCCTTTCCATCAGCTATCCAGATCAGGGCGATAAGGCTCTTCTCTGACGCCATGTGCCAACACCAGCTTGATAATAAAAATAGGACCCAGCCATTCCAAACCAACGGGTACCGATACGCATTGAGCTAGCATGATAGATAGCATAACCACCAACATGGCGACCGGACGCTGCAAATACATTGGCAGAACATGGACACACATCAATGAGACCATCATCATGCCATACCAGAAAAAGGCAAAGCTCCAGCCGGTATCGAAACATAGCGGCACAACAAAAAGTTGGAAGTGCATCGCAGGAAACAAGAATTTGCTGCCTACCCATTTACTGAATCCATTGAGTGCCAACGGCTGATCGGTATGAAGAAATCGCTTCATTGATCCCAGAGAATTGGTGATAACGCCACCAACCATATCCAGAGCCAGCAAGCTTGCGACGATGATCTGCAACACGCTCCAGCCTAAATCCTGCCAAACGGCAAAATACAATCCGACAGGCGCAATGATCGCACCATAGTTCGCCAGCATCCTCTCACTTCTGGTGGCACCAAACCCCGAAGTAAAATTGAATTTACCTTTGCAGTGCCAGTTTATGGCAGCACCTTTAACGATAATTTGTTCTTTTGACATGGTTTTACCCTTCTAGCCTCACCTGATTCATTTATCCGAGATATGACTGCCACACATAAAAGTCCACTCGGTCAATAAAAACAGTAAGCGATCAGATTTGGTCTTGTCAATTTTTTGGTCCAATCGGACTAAAAAGAAATTTACCCATCACGCAACAGTAGACTTCGAAAGAATAGTTCAATATAGTCCAGATGGACTTTAAAGGAGGTTACGATGCCGAAGATTGTTGATCGGGATGCCTATCGCCAAGAATTAGCGGCAAAAGCCGTCGATATTTTCACAGAACATGGTTTCAACGGGCTGGGTATGCGGGGAATTGCAGAAGCATTGGGCGTATCCAAAAGTGCGCTATACCACTACTTCCCCAGCAAAGAAGATCTATTTAGCGCATGTACCGAACTGGTTTTGCAGCCCCATAACCTATATGGCATTCCCGAAGGCAGCCCTATTCCGCAAAATCGGGAACAGGCTCTTTTCAACCTCATCGCGGCACTGGATGCCCGATTCAAAGGTGAAATGGTAATCCTGCTCGATTACGTCAAAAACCGAGAAAGCCACGACGTTGCAAATGACATGCTACTGAGAATGGCTGATCGTAAGATATTGGATGAACTAAGCAAAATTGTCGGCAAGGCCAATGCAAACCAAGCCTATGCCCTGCTTTTTGGAGGCCTGATGATCCGACTGCTAAACGGCAAGCAAACCGACTTAGAAGAAATCGCCTCTTGGATCGGCAATCTATCCCCCACACAAGCATGACGCACTAGCTTGGCTCATATCCAAACAGAGTATTAGGTATTAGGTGGTTGTAGGATTCTAGCTGCCAGCCCTACGCCACTATTTCCCTTTCTTTATCATGACACCCATATTTTAATCATGACACCCATGATTAAAAACGCTCAGATCGACAAGTTATACTCCACAGAACTGCACACGTTCCCCAACAACGTCCTTTTCATTAGCCCCATCAGCAAATGTCTCCAGAATAATTCGGCTATTTGCGGATTTCAGTGAATTTATTGCACGACAAAACCTAGCCAGATGGCTAGCCATAGAAACTAAATAACGGCAAATGGTCAGGCTGCGTTTAGCAATCTTCGGCTAGCACTTAGCCCCGATGTTCGCTGCTGGCCAATATGGTGGTGGTACTCGCGAAGCAGGTGTTCCTTGCCTATCGCACCCGAAAAGTTTCGTTCCAACTGGCTCGTTAACTCCAACCAGTTTTCTTCGGTGAAGCCCAGTCGAGCAACAATATTGCGTGCATTTTCTGAAATACACCCTTTGTTACCATCACAAATCGTTCGTCCCGTTTCATCAACCAGCAATAAATAATCAGTAAATACAAAGGGCAAACCTTTAGGCATATTAGAACGAGGGTTGCCGACAAAGGGCAATAATGCTTTTGGCTGGGAGTTCGACTTCGCGGCTTTTGCTCGCTTTTTAATACTTGTGTGGCTAGAGGTTTCCGGCGTCCTCGCAATCCCTGCACGAACAGGATTGAGATCAACGTAGGCCATGCAGGCTGCTAACGCTGCTTCATCCAACAACGGTTGGGATTTGAATCTGCCTTCCCAGAAACGTCCTGTGCAATCGTCTTCTTCATTGGCTTGGCGGGCTATTGGCTCATTGAGCAGGCGCATAAACCAACTGATATCAAATAGTCGTTTACGCCAGTCATTAGCGAGGCGTTCAACGGCCTGTAATTGCGCCTTATCCATCTGACGCCGAATACTTTCATCCAACCAAGTATTAGAAAGAAAGTTCCCCTTACACACCTGATGCCAACGGTTGATCACCTCTTCCTGTGACCAACTCTTGGCCTGCTCAGCATCCACATGAAGTACTACATGGGTGTGATTGCTCATCACAGCATATGCGCAGATATCTATCGCAAACACCTTAGCAAGAAACAACAACCGTCGCTCGACCCAAACGCGCCGGTGCTCATAGCACTTACCTGTCAGTGGATCTTTCCCGCATAGAAATGTCCTTCGCACACAACGTGACACACAATGGTAATACCGGGTATCACTTAAGCTCACTTGCGTCTTCCTTGCCTTCGGCATGATTGGCGGCTCCCTGATCCATCTATCTAACTGGAAGCCTAGAACACAAGGCAAGAAAGTACAAAAGTATGGGTGTCTTAATTATTTTTAACTGCAATCCCAGTTGTACCAAACTTTCGAGAAGTCACGGCGGGCAAGATCCTGCTCACGAATAAAGAAATTGGCAACGCCCAAATCACCCCACATGATCTCTATGTCCTCTTCCCAAACTGAGTCAAGCTGGAACAGAAGAAGCCATGTGTCCCCTTCGATGTCCCGACGGGGATCATCTTGGGTAAAGTTTGCATAGCCGCCCAGCTTGCATCCTTCGGCAGAGAAATTATCGTAAATGTAGTCAGACGTCTGCTCATCAAAATCGTAGATATCACCGGCAATGCTGTCGAAACGGCAATCCGTTGGTGATGGCATTTCTTCGTCTAGCTTGAACGTGATGGCATATTCTCTGGTTAAAGGCAGGCAACACTCCTCGTTCACTTCAGGCAGGTTATCCTCAAGCGCCGACAGGTCATCGGTCACATCCTCGTGGTAAACCACGCGGTAACCACTTGGTGCAGCAATAATTTCCTCTATCGACTTATCAAAATCCATGCCGTAAAGATCATCGTCTTGAATATAAAACTGCATGATCCCTTTGGTCGGGAAATTCGCCAATTGAGGCGTTTCTGAAAAATTAATCTGGGCAAGTAAATACAATGGCTGTCCATGATGGCTGGTAGGATATTCCTTGTTTTTCGGCCAATAAGGTTTTCCGCCAAACTTGCTGTTCCGAATATCAACCACGTTGCGCGCCAACGGGGTAATCTTAACAATCGGCAATTTATGGGATTCAAGCTGTTTGATAATCTCGGTTATGTCTTCCATTTACATCTCTCAAATACGATTTATTCGATATACTTTTAATATCATACCCTTATTGAATATATTTTGTTGCATATCAAAGCCTTCCACGGACACATTTCCCAAACAAAAAGCCCCCGCTCAATGAACGGGGGCTTGCTTATCTGGCTAACCGCCTATGCTCTCCAATGGGGACAACGCTCTGACTAAGCGGCCGCCTTGGGAGGATTTACATTGTAAAACAGCGCAAATAGCACAGGCACTACTATCAAGGTCAGCACGGTGGCAAAACCCAAACCGGCCATGATGGTGATCGCCAACGAGTTGAAGAAGGCGTCAAACACCAAGGGGATCATCCCCAGAATCGTTGTCAGCGCAGCCATACTCACCGGACGAACACGGCTGATCGCGCTATCCACGATGGCCTGATACGGAGCCTTGCCCGATTCCAACTCGATGTTAATTTGATCAAGCAAAACAATACCGTTTTTCAAAATCATACCGCTCAAGCTCAGCAGACCAAGCAACGCCGTGAAACTGAACGGGATGTTGGTCGCCATCAGGCCAAAAGAGACACCGATAATCGACAACGGTACCGTTGCCCAAATCACCAATGGCTTTTTCACCGAGTTAAACAGGAAGATGGTGATAATGAACATGAACAAGTAGCCCATCGGCATCGAACTCATCATCCCTTCCTGGGCGTCTTTCGATGATTCATACTCGCCACCCCAGCTGATCGAATAACCTTGTGGCAGAGGTAATGCCTCAACTTTAGGACGAATACGGGCAAACAGGCTTGCTGCCGTCTCATCACCCAAAACATCATGATCGGCCAGTACGGTCAAGGTGCGCTTACGATCCCGACGCTGGATCAGCGGCTCTGACCAAGCCAGATCCACGCTGTCGACAACCTGCTCAAGCGGTACGTATCCCTGTTGAACCGGGCTCCAGATCTTCAGGTTCTGCAATGATTTAAAATCAATGCGTTCGGCTTCCGGCAGACGGGCAATCACCGGCAGCATGTGCGTACCATCTCGTAGCAAACCGATAGTATTACCGCCGTACGCCATTTGCAGGGTATTGGACAGATCCTCTTTCGAGATGCCAAGACGACGAGCCTTAGACTCATTGAACTGGGGCACAAGTTCCTTGGTCCGCTCACGCCAGTCATGACGGACGTTTCTCGCCCCGGGATCCTGAAGCAGCACATCTTCAACCTGCAAGGCCAAATCACGCAATACCTGCGGATCCGGACCGACAATCCGCGCCTCGATCTTCGATGCAGGTGACGGGCCAAACTCCATCAGCTTGAACTGGAAGGTCGGCTTCTCGAAATGAGACGGAAGCTGATCATTGAGCTTGTTCAGCAGGACAAACATATTGTCACGGTCCGACGTTCGCACCTGAAGCTGGGCATAGGCTTCGTAGCTTTTCTCCGGTTGGTAAGTCAGGGCAAAACGCTGCATTCCCTGCCCGACCGATGCGGTCACAAACTCCACGTCCTCCTGCTTGCGAATAAACGCCTCAACCTGATCCGTCTGACGGGCCGTCTCGCGAATATCCGTCCCTTCCGGCATCCACATATCAACGTAGAACATCGGCGTATTCGATGGCGGGAAGAACGACTGCTTGACGTGGCCAAAAGCCACCACCGCCATCACCAGCATCGCAACCATGCTGGCAACCGTCAGCCAACGAAAACGCAGGGCAAACTTGAGCACGCTGCCAAAGACCATGAACAAAACGCCCTTGTACGGATCCGCCTCATCGTCCAGCCCGCTGCCGTCTTCTTCCTTGAGCAGCAAATCCGCGAGGAATGGCGTCAAGGTCAAAGCCGTTATCCAGCTAAGGAACAACGAATAGCACAGAACCCAGAACAAGGATCCCATGAACTCGCCGCTGGCATCGCTCGACAGGCCAATAGGGGCGAATGCGGTAATGGCAATCACGGTAGCCCCTAATAACGGCCACTGGGTCTGCTTGACGATATCTACAGCCGCCTGAAGCTTGGTGCGGCCTTTCTTTATCCCGACCAAGATCCCTTCTACAACCACAATCGCATTATCCACCAGCATCCCGAGAGCAATAATCAAGGCGCCAAGAGAAATGCGGTGCAGCTCGATATTGTTCAGCTTCATCATGATGAAGGTGCCGAACACCGTCAGCAGCAATACCAAGCCGATAATGATCCCGCTGCGCAGGCCCATGGCAAACAGCAGCACGACAATCACGATCACAACGGCTTCGCCAAGGCTGATCACGAAATCTTTAACCGACTTGTCTACTTCCTGTGCTTGGTTATAGAAATAGTTAAGGGAAATACCGGCAGGCTTGATCTCCTCCAGCTGGGCCAGACGCGCATCCAGCTGATGGCCGACCTCTACCACGTTGACTCCGGCGGCAAAGGAAATGCCAAGATTGATCGCCGGCTCACCATTGTAGGTAACCAGATTGCCCGGTTTTTCCTGCACCCCCCGGGTAACCGTTGCAACATCTTTAAGGCGGATAAGGTTACCGGTATCACGACCGTGAATAACCAGATTTTCCAACTCCTCGACACTGCTCATGGTACCGTTCGGGCGGATCAGGAGGCTCTCGCCGTTAACCATGATCTCACCGGATGACAGCACGCTGTTTTGCTGGTTCATCAGACCCGTAATGGTATTCATATCAAGATTCAGGGCGGCCATACGCTCTAGGGAGATCTCAACAAAAATCTGCTCCTGCTGGTTGCCGGTGATGCTGACCTTGCCAACCCCTTCGACCAGCTCCAGTTCGCGGGTCAGGTAATCGGCATAGCGCTTGAGCTCAACGTACGAATAGCCTTTGCCGGTCATCATGATCATGACGCCATAGACATCACCGAAGTCATCGATCACCTGTAGCGAGGCGACTCCTTTGGGCAGCATAGGACGAAGATCGTTGATCTTGCGTCGCATTTCATCCCAAATCTGCGGCAATTCATCCGGCCCGTAGGTCATTTCCATACTGACGGTGATCTGCGACATCCCCGCCGAGGAGGTCGAGGTCACCTTGTCGATATAGGGCAACTGCCTGACAGCCTTCTCCAGCGGATAGGTCAGCTCCTCTTCGACTTCGGTCGATGTGGCTCCCGGATAGGTCGCGATAATCATCGCATCCTTGATGGTGAAAGCCGGATCTTCCAAACGGCCCAGCTCAAAAAACGAACTCACGCCGCCGATGGCGAGAATGATCAGAAACAGCCAGCTGATCACCTTGTTCTTGATGGAATATTCAGCAATATTCACCCTACGGTCTCCGTCACTACTTGTTCTCCGAGATACTTGCCTGCAACCAACGCATCAAGCGCCGGCGCGCAGTCTTCGTTGCGCATAAATTGTTCAACCCGAGTTATTTGTATCTGCTGCATCTTGTTGCCAAGCCATTTCCAAACCAGAAACTGGCTAAGCTCACTCACCGCGAGCCAGAAGGCTATCAGCAGTACTATCCTGATAAGCCCCAGCACAACCTGCCTGATGCGGGTGGTGCTATCCTGTCGCTTATTCACCGCGCAATCCTTACTGATCCGCCACTATGCCGTCTTCGGACAACACGGCGATCCCCATACCTTCGCGCAATTTGCGCAAGCTGGAATTAATCACCTGATCACCCTCGCCAATCCCGCTGTTGACAATAACCCCGCGGTTATTGATCACCTCGATACCGACAGGAACCTTGTGGGCCTTGCCATTTTTGACGGTCCATGCAAAAAATCGCCCTGGGTCACGACCAGCCTGAAGTGCGGTCATTGGCAGTTGGTAGCCCTGCAGAGTGCTCAGCCCCGCGGCGGCCATATCGACATCCAGCACCACACTGGTCCCCGGCAGAATCGCCGGAGTCACCTGCGGCATATCAAACCACATCCGGTATGTCTGGCTTTGCGGCTCCAGCTCGCTGGTATGCTCCAAATAGGTCACGGGATAGCGGTTCTCGCTGTTGCCAAAACGCGCCATCGGCTGGTAATTCCTTGCAACCGCCGCCGGATTGACCATCGCAATCACCGTGTCCGAAACCGGAATATTGATATACACACGATCGTCCTGATACAGGCTCACGACCGCTTCGCCCGGCGACACGGCCTCAAACGACTCTTTGGGAACCGATGAAACAACACCGCTGAACGGGGCTACCAGCCGGGTATACCCCAAGCGAGCCTTGGCCGACTCATAACGGACCTGCGTCAATGACCGGTTCGCCGTCAGCTCGTCGAGCTCGGCGCTGGAGATCATGTTGCGTGAATAGAGCTCACGGCCACGCTCTAGCTGCTTCAGCGCTAGCTCAAATTGCACCTTGGCATCACGTAGCTGCTGCTCGAACTTGTCGGCATCCAGCGAAGCCAGCAACTGGCCCTTGCGCACCTGCTGGCCGGTTTTCACGAGTACCCGGCTGATCTCGCCTTCGACACGAAAGGCCAACGGGGTATTCTCGGCCGGCTCGACCTGCCCGTTGAAGCTACGGAACTGGCTGCTGACAGGCTCGGCAACCTCAATGACCGATACCCCCAGCGGCTTGGCGTCAACAACAGCCTCTTCGCTCTGGCATCCTTGAAGGCCAATCACCGCCATTAGCAAAGACAGCAAAGATAGGGACTTCTTCATCCTCAAATCCCTCCCTCGCGTTCCCAGGCACGTACTTGCTGCCCCGGCAGTAATTCCTTGGCACCGGCAATCACCACCATGGAACCCTGTGGCAAACCTGCAACCACGGCGCCATGCGAATCAAGCGTCAGCTCTAGGGCGTTAACCACATGCGTCGCAGGATCAAACTGCCACACCCGGCCTTTGAGGCCATCTCGCTCAATCCATGCCCCCTCCGGCAGCACCATTGCCCGATGGGCATCAGGTTTGGCGAAATGCACTTGCCCGGTCATCCCAGTCAGGATGTTCAAATCGGAAGGACGCGTAATGCTGACCTTGGCGGTATAGGTATTGGTATCAGGTTCGGGCTGGGTCGACAGCTCCTTAAGGGTGGCGACTATCGGCTTCGCCGCATGGTTATCCATTTCGATCCACACCGGGCTCTCTGCCAGTGATGCCAAATCAGATTGCTCGACAAATGACACCGGCAAGCTGAAGCTCAAATCAAGCTGCTGGGTATTCTGGATATTAAGGACAGGCTGGTTAGCACCCACAAACTGATGTTGATTAACGTGTTTGAGCGAAACCACCCCATCGAACGGGGCCCGCAGCAAAGTATGCTCCAAGTCCGTTTTGGCCTGATCCAGATTAGCCAACGCCGCCTTGTAGGCCGTCTCGCGCTGGTCATACTGATCGGTACTGATCAGCTTCTTGGCATAGAGCTGTTTGGCCCGCACAAACTGGCTGTCTGCCAGCTCGTACTCGGCCAGCTTGGCATCGAACGCCAGACGATAGTCACGCTCGTCAAGCTGGGCCAAGACCTGCCCCTGCCTAACTTGCTCACCGACGCGCACCGTCAAACGAGCGATTTCACCCGGTACCTGAAAAGAGAGCTGGGCACGCTGGGCAGCCTCGGCGCGGGCAGGGAAACTGGTACTCGCCCCTTCCATCGCCACGGGGACCTGATAAAGCTTGACCGGCTTGACGATTTCACGGGCAGGCTCGGAATTGGCCTGGTTGCAACCGGTCAGGATAGACCCGATCAGAATCGCCGCAGCGATCCTGGCAACTGGGCTTAGTGTGGCTGGTATATGTCTCACTAGACGGTGTCTCTCTGTTTTTACTACACAGGCGTGCAGTATATGTTGATCAAATTGAAGTTCAACTATATTTTACAGGTGGACAATAAAATAATTTCGCCACGCAGACAGATGACGATTAAGCTAAGATCTGGTAAAAAGACGTGGGTTATGAAACAGATAGAACGATGACTGAACGTAAGCAAGGGCGGCGCAGTGCGCAGGCCGCCGAAGAAACCAAACTTCAAATAATGAGCGTGGCCGCTGAAATGTTTTGCGAGCTGGGGTACGAGCGGGTATCACTGCGCAATATCAGCGAGCAGGCCGGTGTCTCCCATAGCCTGATCCGCCACCATTTCGGCAGCAAGGAAAATATTTGGCACAGTATCAGCGATTGCCTGCACAGCTATATTCTGCGCTATATGTATGCGTTGATTGACGACATGCCCGCCGGCCTACCATCGAATATTCGGCTGTACCGCTTTAACATTCGAATGTTGGCGCATATGATTATCCACCCCCAGTCGATTCAGCTCATTGCAGATGCGGTTCGTCAGGAAGACGCGCTGTTTGACTACTTTATAGATAACAGTGGCGACATAGAGCGACTGGTACAAACCCTGCTCGACGCCTTCAATGCTGACCACCCGAGCCAACCTATCCAGATCAAAGAAATGAAATGGCAACTAATGATGTTCGGCCATTCTGCGGCTAGCCTGCGGCCATTTGTCCTCGATACATGGGACACATGCGAGACTATCGACAAGGCCCTGCTGCAACACTGGGAAATGTTCAACCGCCAAATGGCCAGCCAATTGGATATTTCTCCGGATTTGATGCAGCATCCTGCTTGCCTAGAAGAATTACTGCTGCCATTGGACTGTGAATGGTGCTGCAGCAACGGTAGCGATTATCCGCAGGACACCTAATCTAAAAAATCCCTAATTAGCACACTCGCCGATCCTATATCGAATAGCATCGGCAAGTTTATGCTGGTAATTAGATGTTTTACTCTAGAGCCTTTCCCTATACTGATATTGCATTCCATCGGGATGTTGGTACCCGCCACGTGCACCTAGCGTCCTTTGGTACAGAAGGTCTCTTTTCGCGCCACTAACCAGTTCATTGGAGAGACCTTTCCTTTCATTTATCCTTATGTTCGCCTGTTCGCCTGTTCGCCTGTTCGCCTGTTCGCCTGTTCGCCTGTTCGCCTGTTCGCCTGTTCGCCTGTTCGCCTGTTCGCCTGTTCGCCTGTTCAGGTGAATAATCTTCACGATCAATGTCAAATTCCATAAAGGAATTGGAAGGCGATCCGCATTTTCTAATTTCCGGCTGCAAAAAAAGCCTCGATACTCGAATGATTAATCGGCAAATTATCCTTCCCCTCATGCTGCAGCACGCAGAAAACCATCACTACCAGCATAAAAGTGCACCGTTGTGAATATTCCCATTTTGGATAAAAAACCAACAACATGAATCATAATCCGGCTCACAAACCTCATGCCACGAATCCCCTAACCTAGACCGAACCCGTTAACTGGGTTGATTAGAGATACGATAAAAATAAAAGGATTTGGACAATGAAAAAGCACACCCTGCACCTTTCACCCACGGCCTTTGCTATCGCGATGACACTGGCTCTTGTCGGCTGTAACGACGAAACCACCATCGTCGAGCAACCCAAAGACACCGAACAGCCAGCCACGCAGCTACGAAGTGTTTTCGACAACTACCAAAGCGCGATCAAAACCCTCGACAATACCTATTTTGGTCAAATCACCGACCAAATGGCCAGCTCCCGCCAGAGCGTTGATCGGATGTACCTCGACAAGCTAGAGCAAATCAACCGCGACGCCCTGTCTGACGAAGACAAGATTTACTACGACACTTTCCGCTTCGACCGCAACATCGCCATTCGCGGGGCATCACTCCCTAACCCTCGCTTCGGCAACTTCGACATTCCTATTACTCACTTCTATAACTATATCGAATGGAATGCCAGCGCAGCGGGTAGCAAGCAAGACTCACCTGATGCCTACCAAAAACATATCCAAGTGATCCGTGAATTTACCGCCTGGGCCAACAACCTACTCTCGCAATATTCCCTTGCCATCACCGACGGAGCCCAGTTGCCACAAGTTCTTACCTCACGCCTAATAGACAGTACCGTTGAAGCCATGCAGGCCAACGGCCAGCCTTATGGCTTGCTAGAACAAGGACTCAACGACATCAAGGCAGCCGGAAATGGCTACAGCGCTGAATTCATTGCTGAATACCAAAAAGCGGTAGAGGATGCCCAGGCCAGCGTCGCTGAGATCATTGCCTTCTTGAAAGGGGATTACTTCACCAGCGCGCGCGGGAGCAACAGTGCCTCCGATACCAATATCGGCTGGGGCGATCTCCCCAACGGTCAGGCCTGGTACCAGTGGCAACTTGACCGCAACAGCACCACCGGCAAATCAGCAATGGAACTCAACCAGCTTGGTGAGGATCTGGTAGCCGATGCCAAAGCTGAAATGATCCGTGTCGCCCAGCTAATCGTCGAAAAACGCGGGGAAACCATCAAGGCCGAGTGGCGCAACCCACAAGGCGTTGTCAGCGAGCGCACTTTCAATCTGGTCAATGCCGACAAGAGCATCAACCTCGACGAGTTCTTCGACTACCTCAACAGCGAACAGTTTTTCTATGGCCGTGACGGCCGTACTATCACAGGAACGCCTTATGCCGAGCTATGCAAAGCCGCATCAGAGCAAACAGCCTGTGAAGCAGCCCTTATCGATTACAATATCTTCAAAACCGATGCCAATGACGTCGTCGCCTCCTACTTCAAGCCGATCAAGACCGATTACACTATTGTTCCCGTTCCGGCCAACCGCGAGAAATACGATGGCGTAGCTTCCTACGGCGGCAACGAGTTCAACCTCAACACCAACCCGAACTACAGCCTTCAGAAGTGGAATGTATCTACCTTGCTGCTTCATGAAGCAGCACCTGGCCACCACTTCCAAAACGCCTATTCAATCGAGTATCCGCCTGCCGATAAGCCTGATTATATCAAGGGCGTTTGGTACACTGCGTATGCCGAGGGTTGGGCGCTATATACCGAGTGGCTAGGTTTGGAAATGGGCATCTACGGCGATTTGAATAGCGAGGGCAAACCAACCTTCGTCAACGCAACCGGTATGTGCAAACCAGACCTCGACTACTCCACCTTCCAAGGTGGCATTTACAGCGATGCCGAGGAGTGTAATGCCCTGCAATATTTCGGTAGCCTCAACGAAGCACAATTGCGCAACATGCGACTGGCTGTCGACACAGGGATCCACGCCAAAGGCTGGAGCATCGAGCAGGCACAGAATTACATGAACCAGAACTCCGCGCTGGGTGATGGCGATATCGAATCTGAAAGCTTCCGCTATGCCGCCTACGTTGGGCAAGCAGTATCCTATAAGTCTGGCTATCTGGTGATCATGGAAATGCTTGAATTGGCCCAGAGCGAGTTGGGCAGCCAGTTTGACTGGGCGAGCTTCCACGACCAACTATTGAAATACGGCGATCAGCCTATGGAAGTGGTTGAGACCAGTATCAAGAACTGGATCAAAACCCAAAAATAATATGAGTTAAAAAAGGAGGTAAGCTACCAAAGTTACAGTAAAAAAGTGGCTGGCCAGGTATGGCAACATAGAACGGTCAACCGCAACTTTTTTATACACCGAGGTGTATCTTGGTAGCTTACCCAAACGATTATTTGTAGTGATGTTAACTTCCGGGACTGGCACTGAAGCCGGAGCATGCCCACGGGGATAACGAGCCCAACTATACCGACTCCCTCCACCAAAAAAGTGACCTACATCAATCCGCTAACGGGTATTCTTTTCGATAAGATACGGTTTGTAACGAAATGCGATCGACCGTAAATATTTATATTATTCTGTACATTGGGACATATATTGTCCGCCTCCTAACGCCGTTGAAGCAATGACATAACGGGCTCTATCCCGGCCCACCCTTGTGCCGCCGAAGTAAAATCCATCACCGTTCCTTCTAAATTTCCCGCCAGCACTATTCTTCGCTACGGCAAAACCGTTACAATCCTCCGCAAGCTATTGATGCAGGAAAGTAAAATGCTGAGGATTGAATGCAAGGAACGTCCACACTGGCGTGAACTGGCCCAAAAATACGGGTTTGGCTTCCATTCCATGTACGACGAACCCTACTGGGATGAAAGAGCCTACTACCAGTTCACCCTCGAACAAATCGAGCGGGATCTGGAAGACCCAACCGAAGAAATCCACCAGATGTGTCTGGATGTCGTCGACACCGTGGTCAAAGATGAATATTGGCTGCGCCGTTTCCAAATCCCTGAACCTATGTGGCAGAGTGTCCTCGATTCTTGGACGAGCCGGGCCCCGTCACTCTATTCTCGCCTAGATTTTTCCTACGATGGCAATAGTCCGGCCAAGCTCTTTGAAAACAATGCAGATACGCCAACCTCTCTCTATGAGACCGGTTTCTGGCAGTGGCTGTGGCTCGAGGATATGGTTGATAGCGGAGCCATTCGCCGCGATGCCGACCAATTCAACCTACTGCAAGAATTACTCATGGCCCGCTTTCATACCTTGGCCAAACAACAGCCGGGACAAATCCTCCATTTTGCCTGCTGCAAAGATACCGAAGAGGATCGCGGTACAGTACAGTACCTCGAAGACTGTGCCAAAGAAGCGGGATTGGATACGGCTTTTGTCTTCATCGAAGATATCGGCCTTAGCAGCCAGCGGGAGTTTACCGACCTCAAGGACCGTTCTATCCGCTGGATGTTCAAGCTCTACCCGTGGGAGTTTATGTTCCGAGAAGAATATGCTGAGCATCTGCCGCATGCCAAAGTCAACTGGCTCGAACCGATGTGGAAATCGGTACTAAGCAACAAAGCCTTGTTGCCGATGCTATGGCAAAAATTCAAAGGCCACCCGAACTTGCTACCAGCCTACTTCCCTGACGATCGCGGCCTTAGCGAACTCAAGGACTATGTCATCAAGCCAATATTCGCCCGAGAAGGCGCCAATATCTCAATTGTCGAAAACGGCCGCCAAACGCTACGAGTCGACGGCCCCTACGGCGACGAAGGGGTGATTTATCAGGCCTACCATCGCCTACCTAAATTCAACGGCTCCTATACCTTGGTCGGAAGCTGGCTGGTTGACGACAAGGCTGGCGGGATCTCAATCCGCGAGGACAGCTCTCGCGTAACCCAAGACGTGGCCCGCTATATCCCCCATATTATCCTCTGATCAAACAGGGCGGCCCCGCCGCCCTGTTTCCTCTGCGATCATATCCATCCCGTTTTCGTTCTTCCCTGTGTCGTTCTTCCCTATGACTTCCCAGTAATAAGGGAAATGACTCATTCAGGGCTCTGGACATAGCAAAAAAAACGGCAGCGTATCCACGCTGCCGTTTCGAACAATGGCTAATCCACAGGGTTCACTTAATCAAATTCGACCAAGTTCTTCTGATAGGCATCAAAGCGACCTTTCACCGAATCGGATGCGCCACCGGTCAACTTGCTCACCGCCACGATGGATACCGTTGCAAACACAAAGCCCGGGACGATTTCATACAGGTCGAAAATACCACCGGTCAGCTGCTTCCAAATCACCACCGTCAATGCACCAATCACAATACCGGCCAATGCGCCGTTACGGTTCATATCACGCCAGAAAAGGCTCAGCAGAAGTGCAGGGCCAAAGGCGGCACCAAACCCAGCCCATGCATATGATACCAGCCCCAAGACAGTGCTATCCGGGTTCATGGCCAACAGCAGAGCAATAGTAGACAGTATGATCACAGCCCAACGGCCAATTTTTACAATCTCGTCAGACGATGCATTCGGGCGGAATACCTGCTTGTAAAAATCCTCCGCCAGAGCCGACGAGGAGACTAACAACTGTGAGTCCGCCGTACTCATAATCGCTGCCAGAATCGCAGCCAGTAGGATACCGGCAATCACCGGATGGAACATTGAGTTAACCAGCAGCATGAAGATACGCTCACTATCTTCAAGAGTGCCGGTTAGGTTGTTGTCGACATACAGAATGCCGACTAGACCAGCCAAAATCGCACCGGCCATCGACAGCGCCGTCCAGCCGACGGCTATACGGCGGGCTGTTGCGATATCCGCATTGCTGCGGGTTGCCTTGAACCGGGCCAAGATATGCGGCTGACCGAAATAACCCAGACCCCATGCCAGCAGCGAGATAATCGCAATGGCAGACAACGGTTCGCCCGACACACCACGGAACATAGTCAGCAGTTCAGGGTTCTTGGCTTCGAGCGCCACCATCAAATCCGACGGGCTGCCATTCATCGCGGCAATCGGCACGATCATCAAAGCTGCCGACATCAACAGGCCCTGTACCAAATCCGTCCACGAGACGGCCAAGAAGCCACCGAACAAGGTGTAGACCACGACACACAAAGTACCGATAACCACAGCCACGGCATAATCGAGCCCAAATACCGTCTCGAACAACTTACCGCCGGCAACCAAGCCCGAACTGGTATAGAAAAGGAAGAACAGCAAAATGAAGAAAGCAGAAATGGTTTGCAGCAGCTTTGACTTGTCTTCGAAACGGCGAGACAAGAATTCGGGGATAGTCAGCGCATTATCAGTCGTAATACTGTAAGTGCGCAGGCGCTTGGCACAGATCAGCCAGTTAAGCCAAGTACCCAGCAACAGGCCTCCGGCCAACCAGAATGATTCAAAACCGGCCGCATAGGCATAACCCGGCAGGCCGAGCAGCAACCAGCCGCTCATGTCCGAGGCTCCAGCAGAAAGCGCGGCAGGCCACGGTCCAAGCGAACGACCGCCCAGGAAATAATCGGTCGAGTTCAGGGTACGCTTATAGGCCATATAGCCGATAGCCTGCATGGCTATCAGATAGACAATAAACGTAGCCGTTACAGCAAAGCTACTTTCAATCATTGCGAGTTCCTTCGTTACCAGCCCCTGTCCATTGCAGGGGCATTTTTAGGTTTATCGTGCAATTTGCACACTGTTGTCACCAGAAGCCAAACCACTGCCAAATCCTGATGACAACCCAGATTAATATTCCCCACCGCTCCCCAATTCCAACAGCGAGGCATTGCCGCCAACCGCCGTGATATTGATCGTTCGTGTCCGTTCGGTCACAAAACGCAGTGAATATGTCCTGCTGCCAATCACCGGCAACTGCTCACAGTCAGTTTCGCTGACCAACAAAGCCAGTTGCCCATCACGGGCCGCCAACTGACAAGCCAACTGCTGAACAGAAGCTGGCTTGCCTGCATAAGCCACACCGGCAACAGCCGGATGGCAGATCAGCCCGGAAAGCTGATCAGGGCTGATGGCAGTGACAACACCGCCGGCACAACCACTTTGTTCCAGCAGTGCCACCACGTCTTCCGCCACCACCGAATAACCAGCAGGCAGACAGACAAAAACCGTATTTCCCGTCACCAAAGCCGCGGCTAACTGACCATACAAGGCAACCTCGGGGGCTTGGGCGTCAACAGTAATGACAAGAATCCCGCGCCCGGCACAGTAGCGTTCATTGCTCTCCCCGGTAGGGCCGGGCAGCACATCGACCACTGCCGCATGCTCCGCAGCCTGCTGGCACTGGTATCGCACCATCGCCCGGCAGGCAGACGGTAATCGTTCGCTCCAGCGTTGCAGAATCGCCTCACGAGTTGGGTATCCCAAATTGTTCCAGCCTTCCCAAACCGACACACTACGACTGATCCATTCATTCATTTTCATGCTATCTCCTTGGCTTCATGCCGGTTTGCAGGCTTCAACAGTCTCGAGGACAAAACGGTACAAGTAATTGGGTCCCCCCGCTTTGGGGCCCGTGCCCGAAAGCCCCTGGCCACCAAAAGGCTGAACCCCAACCACCGCCCCGACCTGATCACGGTTGATATAGCAATTACCCACCCGAGCCCGTCGTTCTATGTGACGGTAGGTCCGCTCATTGCGGCTATGCACCCCTAAGGTCAGCCCAAAGCCGGTATTGTTGATCTGGTCGATGACCCCATCGAGATCGCTCGCTTTGAAGCGAACAATATGAAGGATCGGCCCAAAATTTTCGTTTTTGAGAACCTCGATCGACGGGATCTCAAACGCCGTCGGCGGTACGAAATCACCGTACTGGCAATCGCCTCCCATTTTCGCCTCCGCGACCACCTTGGCCTGCTTCTTGAGCGATTGGATATGGCTGAGCAGCTTGTCCTTGGCAGCCGCGTCGATGACCGGCCCGACATCGGTCTGATGCCGCTCAGGCCGACCGACAACTAACTCAGCCATCGCGCCTTTGATAAGGCCAATCACCCTATCTGCAATATCCTGCTGGACATACAGCACCCGTAATGCCGAACAACGCTGGCCTGCAGAGGCAAACGCCGAGCGAATGACATCCCGTACTACTTGCTCAGGCAATGCCGTGCTGTCGACAATCATCGCGTTCTGGCCACCGGTTTCGGCAATAAAGGGAACCGGTGGGCAACCACGGCTGGCCAGCGTCCGATTAATCCGCTGTGCCGTCTGCGTCGACCCGGTAAATGCCACACCCGCAATACGCACATCCGAAGCGATCACCGCACCGACCTCGCTACCGCTCCCCGGCAACAACTGGATCGCGCCATCAGGAACACCGGCTTCAAGCATCAGCTCGACTGCTCGAAAAGCAATCAGAGAAGTCTGCTCGGCCGGTTTGGCCACCACGGTATTCCCCGCGACCAGTGCAGCACTCACCTGACCAAGGAAAATCGCCAACGGGAAGTTCCACGGGCTAATGCAGGCAAACACCCCACGGCCGCGATACCCCAGCAAACGGCGTGAGCCGTCAAAGCCATTTACCGCCTTTCGTTCCTCAAACTCTGCACAGGCCTGATTTGCGTAATAGCGACAGAAATCCACCGCCTCACGGATCTCGTCGATAGCATCGTGGATGGTCTTGCCAGCTTCCCGGTGGCAGAGCGCAACCAGCTCACCACGATGAGCTTCCAGTAAATCGGCCAGGCGAAGCAAACAACCCGCTCGTTCGCTGGCCGATAATGCCGACCATGCAGGATATGCCTGCTCGGCAACTGAAATAGCCTGCTCAACCAGATCCGCATCAGCCCATGCCACCTCACCGACCGCTTCACGGCGATCATAAGGTGCGGTTACAGGCTGGACGGCTAATGGTTCAGCGATCCGCTTGCCAGCGACGATTGGCCCTGCCAGCCAGCGATGCTTGGCAAACACAGCTACGGATGCTTGAAACGGTTCCCACTGCGATTCAATATCAATGTTGACCCCTGCTGAATTAGGCCGCTCCGGACCAAATATCTGGGGGGGCAACGGGATCAGGCCATTGTGTAATGTCTTGCGGGAGAGCAAGGTATCGACCGGATGCTGGATCAGACTTTCAACCGGACAGCTCGCATCCACCAAGCGGTGGACAAAGGAGCTGTTGGCCCCGTTCTCCAACAAGCGTCGTACTAAATAAGGCAATAAATCCTTATGGCTACCTACCGGCGCATAGATCCGAACCGCAATACCATGCGTTGCCATTACATGGTTATAAAGTGCATCCCCCATCCCGTGAAGACGCTGGAACTCAAAGTCCCGATGATCACTCGCCATCGCAGCAATGGCAGATACGGTATGGGCGTTATGGCTGGCAAATTGAGGGTAAATCAGCCCATCTAGGTGCGGAACCAACAAGAAACGGGCGCATGCGAGATACGATGCATCCGTTCCCTCCTTGCGGGTAAATACCGGGTAACCAGCATAGCCATTTTGCTGTGATAACTTGAGCTCGCTATCCCAATACGCCCCCTTCACCAATCGCAGCGGGATCACATCCCCCTGTTGTTTGGCTAGCGCAGCCAGCCATACCAATACCGGCAGAGCCCGTTTTGAGTAGGCCTGTACCACTAAACCTAATCGTCCCCATCCTTTAACCGTTTCACTGCGATACAGCTTTTCAAACAGTTTCAGCGACAGCTCAAGCCTGTCAGCCTCTTCGGCATCAATCGTGATCCCGACATCCAGCTCGCGGGCCCGTTGAAGCAGACCCAACACCGAACGGTATAGCTCATCGAGTACCCGGCTTTCGTTAGCGACGTCGTAGCGGGGATGCAACGCCGAGAGCTTGATCGATACCGTCGGTTCCGGTGAACAAGGATCGTTACAAGTACCGGCCTTATCCCGATCACGGCCAACAGCTTCGATGGCCATAACATAATCGTCAAAATACGTTTCGGCATCCAAGGCGGTCAGCGCAGCCTCACCCAACATATCGAAAGAATAGGTGAACCCTTGCTCGCGCTTTGGCCGGGCGTTCTTCAGCGCTTCACCAATAGTCCTGCCTAGAACAAACTGGTGGCCCATGATTTTCATCGCCTGGTGCATCGCCTGCCGGATCACCGGCTCAGACATCTTATTCACCAATCGGTTGATCACATGCCCCGGCGTCCCATCCTCACGGGCGTCAAGCGCAACAACCTTACCGGTTAGCATCAAACCCCAAGTAGAGGCATTGACGAACAGGGAATCGGAATGTTTAAGATGCGATTTCCAGTCCGCAACACTCAACTTATCGCGGATAAGGGCATCCGCCGTGGCGGCATCAGGAATTCGCATCAACGCCTCGGCAAGGCACATCAGCAAAATCCCCTCTTTGGTGTCCAAACTGTATTCAAGCAGCAATGCATCAATCATCTGGATTGCATTGTGATCGGCCCGTACCCGCTCAATCAGGCTACGAGCTTGCGTTTCCGTATTAGCTCGTTCTCGCCCTGTCGGCATGGCCATCGGAACGAGTTGTTCAAGCCACTGCGATTCATCCGCACAATAAAGGGGGGAGATTAACGACCATAGCTCGCACAACGGACGATCAATAAAATCAGGCTGGAGTACATCTGCCGCATTGAACATAGTGAGTCCCTCAATAATGATCCTGAGTCCGGTTCATGGATCGACTGTTCAAGTCTATAAAATCGGAATACTTGTTACACCAATGTTACCATTAGCAAGATCATATTTTCCGTCACTATGTCAGTCTTGCTATATTCTCCGATAATTTTTAGAAAAAGTCCGTAAATTAACAAAATTTGATGTGTATTTTTTCAAAAAAAACCGCCGCAAGATAAAAAGTTACTCGTAACGAGCAAACAAGCAGCAACTACAGGACGCATGATCAAGGCATGATCCGAACAACGATCACAATAAGCAGAGCATATCTCGCATCCAAAACAGCTCAGAACAGCGCAGAGGAAAACCAGAAGAGCAAAATGAGAGATCAAAAAAGCCGCCTGAGAACAGGCGGCTTTTACGAAACAACAACATTTATTCCAGCGAGGAGAAATGACATGAATGAAGCAATAGATGTATCTCAATGCCCATTATATTTGCGATAGCGGGCAGGAGGATGGCCGAACAGGCGAGTAAATGCCTGAGTAAAACTGCTCTGGCTGGCAAACCCTGTACTTTGAGCCACTTGAACCACACTCAATTGGCCCTCTTCGATGAGATCACGAGCCAGTTCCAAGCGCTTCTTCAGCACATACTGGTGAGGCGTAACACCGGTCTGAGCCTTAAACAGCAAATGAAATTGGCTTTCACCGAGGAAAACCAGCCCAGCCAGCTGCGCCACAGATATTTTCCGGTTCAGATGCTGAACAATGTACTGGTCGATGATATCCATATTCAACCGATAGGTTTGCCTGTCATGAAGCAGAGGTTTGAAATGGCGATGCAAGACGCACATTAAAGTGTCAGTGCATGCCTTGCTCAGTAGCAAGTCATCGGGAAATGCGGCCATCTCGGCCGTTAAAGCCTGGATCAGCGATTGTGCCTGGCGGTCGAGGTTGAAATACCCCGATTGATCAAACAACCGTTGCATGTTGTCGCTCGAATAGCTGGTCTGAATCTGATCCATAGGCACATTCAGGACCAAAATCTCGTTCTGCCCGATCCCCGAAAAGGCATGTTCGGCATCTGCTGTCACCAGGCACCCCTGCCCAGGACTGACCAAATTTCCCGATCCTTCGATATCGAATTCCGTTTGCCCCGACAGCCCGATCACAATCTGGTTGTAGCCATGGTTATGGTGGTCCATGTACTCGGGCAGTTTTACGATTTCTGAAGGCTTAAACGAATGCAAGTTCGGCTTGTCGCTCATGCTTACTCAATACAGGCACAATGGATGAATGGACGCAGGATACCACATCTGCTACTACATCTATATCAACGGAACAATGATCAAGATGCAATTTATTACGGGGAGTGTCATTTCAAATAGAAAATGCTGACAGATCATCCAAGATGATATTTCTGTTTGATACAGAAAAAATGCTGGCACACATCAAATTAAAAAATTAATGTTTATAATCAATGAATTGAGTGGTTAACATCGTTGCCTTTAGGAAATCCGATGACATACAAGCATCCAGAAAAACCGGCAATTAAAAGGATCTCTTGATCATGCTTCTGGATCTTATCATGCATGACTCCCATTCAATCCTTTTGCCTTGATCATCATTCCTGAACACAGCTTGGCCTGTGAGGCTAATTCAGCTCAACACACTCGCAGCTGCCTCAAATATCCTCAAGAAATGCCATCCGTTCGCAATTTGCTTGAATGGAATGCGCCTAGCGACTCTGAATTCAGTACTTAAGGTAATGTGGGGGGGCATTCTATAAAATAGGAGGCAATAACTCATAACCATAAAAGAGATTTTAAGTAACGTGCATACCCATAACGTTAAATACCATCAAATAACGGGACATTATTATCTCAAATATCTACAAACTCTTATTTGCTTTCAGTAATAACCATTGGCCAATAGCTATTTTCATCGCTAGCGATAACTATCATCCACATTATTTATGAATAAAATAAAGCTTATCATTGATAGCACAGCAGATGTATGCATAGCTAGACAGCGCACTCAATGATAAGCAAGTGCACAAACCGTGATCAAGATCGTCTTTGGATGTTTTTACGAAAATAAACAATAAGCGAGTAGCGGTGAATATTCTAGCAACAAATCACAAGGTTTATAGCAATTCATTCTATTAAAACTGCATGGCTAGTAGATAATCGATAATTACCCACCCTAAACAGATGGCAATACAAATATAAAGATAAATGTCAATAGGTGAAATCCCCCCTTAAAAAGCCAAGGTGGCTAAGTTACATTCTATTTCGCAGGCAGCAGACGGCAATCAACGTTTATTGCTTGCAGTATCCTATTTTGGATACATGCCAATAGAGCTTACTTCGATATACACCCTCATACCGAAGACAAATGAGCTCGATTGGATACCTCTTCTACACGTCGTACAGGATTGTGCTCTTCGGAGTCAAACTCTTGTCTTTGCCGGTCTTATTGACCGGCTTTTTTTGCTTTTTTTTAGTTTTGCCTAAAAATCCGTCATATATATATTGTATCGCCGGATAAATTCATTAAACTTTTATCTATTAAATTACCGCGTAACATTTTGCTTAGGCAACATTAGTGAAAGAAAAAGTCGACCAATCATTATTGCAAATATTTAATCAACTTCCTGGCTGCTGGGGATGCAAAGATATAAATTCCGTCTTTGTATATGCAAATGCTGAATATGGGCAGATTATAGGTGTCGACCATCATCAAGATTGTATTGGCCGAACCGACTTCGATATGCCCAGCCCAACCGTTGAATGTGCAGAATCATTTCGCGAACAAGACCAACAAGTCATTCTGTCGGGTAAAAGACTCCGGATATTGGACATTCACCCATACTCTGACGGAAGCTGGCGAGCACATCTGTTTACCAAGACACCGTGGAAAAATACAGAGGACGAAATCGTTGGCACTATTTTTTCGGGAGTAGAGCTAAAAGATACGGCGATACTAGAAGTCGGCCACTGGATTTGCCGCGCGGCAGGTATCAGCCCCAAACAACAGCTTTCTTTTGATCTTGAACCTAACAACACCCCCGTAAACCTAAATACCCGTGAATCGGAAGTTCTTTTTCTATTGCTCTATGGCAAAAAGCCACAATATATAGGAAAGGTACTTGGCGTCTCGGTAAAAACAGTAGAAAGCTATGTGGCCCGACTCCGAGAAAAATTCAATGCCAATTCAAAAAATGAATTGATCGACCTCGCGCTTGATCTCGGCTTTGGCTCACACATCCCCGAAAGTATGCTCAAACATCAGCTTTCGATCATCCTTAAAGAATAACGCCTATCTCAATTCTATTAGGAAATTTGACTCGCCCCCCTCGACCATCTCCTGATAAAGAAAAAGAGCAGATACCTGCTCTTTTCAGTGGCTCTAAGGAGCAAGACGCTCGATTTCCCAGCGCCCATCATCGGCACGGCAATAGATAAACCGGTCATGTAATCGATTTACGCCACCTTGCCAAAATTCCACAGAATCAATTTTCACACGATAGCCCCCCCAAAATGTCGGTACAGGCACTTCACCATTAGCAAATTTTTGTTTGATTTCCAAAAATTTACTCTCCAATGCCTGACGGGCACTTAACCGACTGCTTTGACGGCTGGCCCAAGCTGCAATTTGGCTTTCTTTCGGACGGGAACTGAAATACTTGATCACCTCAAGCTTACTCAGTTGCTCGACGGTTCCCGTAATATGAACCTGCCGCTCAAGAGAATGCCAAGGAAAATGGAGGCTTATTTTGGGATTTCCCGCCAGCTGGCTCGCCTTGCGACTACCAAGATTGGTATAAAAAACAAACCCATTTTTATCAAAATGCTTTAGCAAAACGATTCGTTGGTAAGGCTGACCGTTCTCATCAACCGTTGCCACGGTCATCGCAGTCGGATCAATCAGCTTGGCATCAATAGCTTGGTTAAGCCATTTTTCGAATAGCTGCTCTGGCCATTGAGGCAAATCGTTACGCCGCAACCCGCCTTGTGTGTAATCACGACGAATATCAGACAATTCCATTGTTATCTCCGCAAATTATCAGTTGCCTTTGGGCATATACCCAAGCGAGCCTAGATGCTCATTTCAACGCAAAATTAACTCCTATTCATACGCTCAACCATCAAGATGGCAACCATATGCCCCCCTACTCAGCCGCACAAAAGTGCCACCCTGTCTTCAGGTCACTAGGGAATAGAACGCTAGGGAAAATACGATACACAAAAAGTGTGGCTCTTGTCTCGAATTACAACAAGTCAAAACAATATCTGCAACCTATCTCGACGCAACAAAACTGTACGTTTGCTACATTGCCCCCAAAAGGCTTTGCGATGTACCAACGAAAAATTTATCTAATCATCATTGTCATACTCGGCGTTCTCGGAGCCGGAGTCACGGCCCTGCTTACCTACCAGCAAGTCGAGCTGCATTTGCGAAACAAACTGGCGGCCAACGTCGGCATGCTAAGCACCAAAGTGGATGCCCAGCTGGATCGATTCAGTCAATTGCCAACAATATTGGCAGACGATCCACGTCTGCTTCCCCTATTGCGCTCAGCTCTCAACGGAAAGCCGTTACCTGAACAGTCTTTTCAATCAATAAACCAACAACTCAAAAGCTGGGCTGGCCACCTCAAGGCCGAGGCTATCTACCTCCAGGCACTTGACGGGCTTACATTGGCCTCTAGCAATTGGCTACTGGATGATTCATTTGTAGGACAAAACTTCCACTACCGGCCATACTTCCAACAAGCAAAGTCAGGAGAAAAAGGGCATTACTTCGCGTTAGGGGCACACTCACACAAACGGGGCTATTATTTTTCAGCACCGGTAAAAGATGGCCATCACACGATCGGGGTACTAACCGTAAAAGTTGATCTGTCGATAATTGAAGATGTTTGGCATTTTGACGGGTTGGAATATGTCCTTAGTGACAATCACGGCGTCATTTTTTATAGCTCGGAAACGAACTGGCTTTACCATTCTTTGATCAAGCTCCCCGAGAATATCCGCGACAGCATCATACAATCTCGCCAGTATGGCCAAGCTGAACTCACCCCCCTTACGCAATATCCAACATTGGCATCAATCACCGATCACCCCATACACAACCTGCCTTTGCCGCAACCCAAAGGGAGTAAAATATTCTTGTTGTCTCACCATCAGATGGCAAAAAACGGATGGCATCTTTATGGTTTGGTTCCCCAATCTGCCATCATCCCATATCTGCTTCAGGCCGTGATGATGTTCGCCGCTGTTTATAGCCTACTCTGCGTCGCTATTCATTCGTGGTGGCAAACTTATCGCGCACGCCAAGCCTTGAGCAGACTCAACCGTGGGCTAGAAAAAAAAATAGCCAAACGTACCGACAAGCTCCTGACCACTAACCGTGAACTCAAGCACCTCCTTGAGCAGTACGAACGTAGCCAAGAAGAACTAAAACAGACCCAAACCGAACTCATCCAGGCAGCCAAACTCGCGACGCTCGGAGAACTCTCGGCCAGTATCAACCATGAGATCAACCAACCTCTCACGGCGATCCGTACGTACGCAGAAAATAGCCAAAAGCTACTGACCAAACAGCGCTACGAAACTGTCGGGATCAACCTCAGAGAAATAACGCAACTATCAGTACACACCGCCGGCATTATTGCCCGGTTAAAAGTTTTTTCCCGTAAAAGTGTCTTATCCCCTCAGACTGCATGTACGGATGTTACAGCCGCCATACTTTCTGCTGTCTCGCTTCTCAACACCAACATCGTCAATCAAGGTGTCACTCTAAAGATTGAACCACTTCAGCAGCCGACTCTCATCGCAATCGACAGAATCCAGTTCGAGCAAGTCCTCATCAACCTGCTAACCAATAGCCTTCATGCCGTAAGAAGCTCTCGCCACCCACAAATCGGCATTCGCGGATGGCGAGTTGAAAACCAATTTGCCTGCCAAGTCTGGGATAACGGCGCAGGCTTAGAACAAGAACAATTAGCTCAAATATTCGAGCCGTTCTATACCACCAAGACAGACGGCCTCGGCCTCGGTCTCGCTATTTCCCGCAGGCTTGTCCATGCCCACCACGGCCAATTGACCGCAGAAAACCGACCGCAAGGCGGTGCAGCCTTCACCTTATTATTTCCAATCCAACCTACGGGGTCACAATGACATTTCCGATCATTTTTATTGACGACGACAAATCGATCCGGCTTTCTCTGGGCCAGACTCTCGAACTCGAAAACTACAACGTCCAGACCTTCGACAACGCACGGGCAGCGTTGGGCGAGCTATCGAGCCAATACCCCGGGGTCGTAATCAGCGATATCAACATGCCGGGGATGGATGGCATCAGCTTTTTGGAGCACGCACTGCGTATCGACGACGAGCTGGTCGTCATTATGCTCACCGGCCACGGCGATATTACAACCGCTGTCGATGCCATGCGCCTTGGAGCCTATGATTTCATAGAGAAACCCTTTTCAACCGAGCAACTGTTGGATGTGATAAAACGAGCAGGAGAGAAACGGGAACTTTTGTTGGAAAACAGAGAACTGCGAAAAGAACTGGAAGTACACAGCGGACCGGGCCCCAAAATCATGGGAAACAGCCCAGCTATCCGCCATATCCGACGCGTGCTAGGCCACCTCGCCCTGTCGGATCAAGCCATCATTCTGCATGGTGACAGCGGCACAGGCAAGACCTTGATGGCACGCTTTCTTCACGACCACAGCCCTCGCCATAGTGGAAGTTTCGTCACTATCGATGCCAACAGAAGTGAGCACCACTCACAGCTTCCACACTATATCTCGCCCCAAACCAGCGGTATTGACTTGCCCTCCACCCTCTTCATTCGCCATGCAGAGCAACTCCCCGAACAGGCGATAATAGACCTAAAAAACTTGCTCGCTACGCCACAGCCCCCCCAAGTTGATATTGGCGACGACGCTTCCCATTCGTAATGCCAACAACCAAGACCACTTTCTTGCCAAGCTGGCTTTTAAGTTCGGCATTGTTGACCTTGCCATTCCCCCGCTGTCCGCCAGACACGAAGATATTATGCCGCTGTTTCATCACTTCCTCCGCGCTGATTGTAGCCGGTTCGGATTGGACGCCGCACCGATCCCCGCAGATCTGGAACAGCAGTTACTTGATTACCCATGGCATGACAATGTCCGAGAGCTACGATTGTTTGCCGAACGGTATGCACTAATGGGACACAAAGCATCATTGTCTCTTCCTCATAAATTCCCAGCCAATGATCCGCAAAGCCTACCCACCTTAAGTGAACGCGTTGCCCACTTTGAAAACCAATTACTTCATGATGCCTTGCGACGCCACCAAGGCTGTTTGAAAGACGTCCAACATGAATTAGGACTCGCGAGAAAAACTCTTTACGACAAAATGCGCAAATACAATATTGATAAAGGCGAATATAAGTAATGACAATATGTGCAATACACGAGCATGCCCATCAACACAAGACAAGAGATTCTAGTCTCGTCCAATATCGTCATACGCCTCATTAATTAGTATGAAAGAACCCTGTGAATTACATTTTACTTGGAGACATATTCAGCTTTCGTAATCCATCGGCACATGCATACCTCGAGTACCTATATAATTTCTTCGTTTTGAATTAACCACGCGGAGTAGACCCTACATAGCTAACATCGGGCATAGCCTCTATTCCGCATACAACGTTCCAACCGATTAAAACGTTTATCCTGAATGAGTCTAGGAATAATGACTTCCATGTACGAGATCCAGCTATGACACTAATCAAGCACACACTGAGTCGCCTAGTTTTAATATTCACTGGTTTTATGCTTGCCGTTTCGTTTGTACATATCTACATGGTCAATACGGCACTGACAAACCAATCAACGACCTACCTACAATCCAAACTCGACTATCTGGCAACGTTGTTACCAAACCAGATTCAAGTCGGTGATATGATCGATTCCGACATCCAAGCAGGCTTGCAAAAATTATTAAAACCAACCCCAGAGCTAAGCGCTGTACTGGCTATCAACAACGACCGCTATGCAGTCACACCAACAATTCACAGCAGCAGTCAAAGCCTACTAGGGATGTTTTTGGATATTCCCACGTTATCCATCAGCCGTCAGCTGCAGCTCAATAACGGGGATATTGCCAGGCTCACCGTTGAGCTACCGCCATCTAAACGTGAACGCCTTTTACAGCAAATTTTCGTTCAGTACCTCCTCCTTTCAAGCATTGTATTTATCGTAATGCTTGTTATTGGTGGATGGCTGCTGAGCCGAAAAATAAAGCCCATTGCCGATATCGCCACGCAGGCAGATCTCATTCAGGGCAACCAATTCAAAACAATTACCAGTAACGACTCGAGCCAAGAAGCCCTTAGCATCACAACCGCCATCAACCATATGGTCAACCAACTGGAAATGAATTTCCGTCTGCAAGCCAAAGAAGCAGTGAAGCTCAAAGACCAAGCTTACCGCGATAACGTATCGGGACTGGGCAACCGTCAATTCTTCATTACACAAATGAACTCATGGCAAACAGGTGAAGCCAAAGGCGGGGTGATCATTTTAAAGTCCACATTGATAGACGATATTTACCAACAATCAGGGTATGAGAAAGGCGATGACTTTGTGAAACGCCTTGCGGAAGGGATCAATATCAACATCATTCATGGTGATGCCAGCATCGCACGCCTGTCCTACGATGAATTTGCCGTCATAGCCCCGAATATCACAGAGAAGAAACTCAAGGCCATTGGCGAAAGTTTGCTGACCGTTCATGACAAACTTCAAAAGAGCATCCAAAACGAAACGCCGGATTGTGTACATATCGGTCTGCTTATGGTTAACCAGCAAACCCCGTCGAGCCAACTTCTTGCCCAGCTCGATAACGTGCTGGCGATGGCCGTGCAAAATCCTCAAGAACCTTACGCCATTGCAGATAGTAACGCCAAGCCATTATCCCTTGGTCGCCAACAATGGAAGTCACTTCTTATCGAAGCGATTGATCAAAACAAGATTGAATACCACTACCAGCCCGTTGCCGACGAGAATGATGCCATTCAGCACTTCGAAGTATTCTCAGCGATTCAGACACCATCCGAGCGCTATTCAGCAGCACAATTTTTAGGGGCCATTGAAGACGTAGGCGCTGGTGTGTTGCTAGATCGCCATGTTATCGCATTCCACATCAATCGCCTCAATGCCGATCATACCCTTGACCCAATCAGTATCAACCTGACCGGAAACAGTGTTAGCGACCCGTCATTTATCCGCTGGCTAACCCAGATACTTGAAAAGAACAAACAGCTAAGCAAACGCCTATGCTTTGAAATTCCTGAAAGCAGTTTTATTAGAACACCAGATGCTTGTGGTCTACTTTGCTCTGCCATTCGCTTCTACAAATTCCGTTTCGGGGTCGATAGCTTTGGCCGCTATTTCAACTCTCTAGAGTACCTGACAGAATTCCGCCCTGATTACGTAAAGATTGATTTCTCTTATACTCATCAGCTCAATGACCACGCTAAGATAAACTTACTGTCATCAATTTGCCGCACAGCACACAGCTTGAATATTATGACCATAGCAACGCGGGTAGAAACAGAGACGCAACTAGATAGGCTTTCCGATCTATTTGTCAGTGGTTTCCAAGGCTATATCATCGAACAACAATATAACAAGAGCCAGAAAAAACACCGAACATCCCTTGCCAACCAATTCTAACCCGCACGCCATCATGTGATTTACAGTGTAAATTAGATTTACACTGTAAATCACACAACCTGTAAATCGAGAGCCTTCTCACCCAGCCTAATACTCACCGCAGCTTGCTCTTCAGCAATCATCTTCTGCTGTTCATCAATACGAACGGATACCCGTTGAAATAGATGCTGGTATATTCTGACTTCGGCCATTCGTCTCATTCGCTGATATTCCTCTAACGCCAGATCATACTCACAGCGCAATTCATCGATACGGTGTCGGTGGGAATCCATTGCTCGGCGAATATGCGTCCCGACCTCGAGTAACTGACGCGAATCGGCTTGCTTTGATAACTTCAGCTCAAGCGCCCTGGTCTTATCGGCATTGTCATTTTCCTGCTGCAATGCTGCTGATAGTCGAGCTAGCCCTCCCCGCATCCGGGCACCGTTCAGGAACGAATGCAACGAAGTGGGAACACCAGCAACAGCTCCAACAGAAACCGCACGGATACTGCGCCCAGCATTGATGATGCCACCACTCAAGGTACCTTGCCGTTTCAATACATCCATCACCTCAAGATCCTGTCCAACGGTGATATGACAATGCAGGGCATGAAGAGTAAATGTGGCATTCTTCCCAGCGTTGATATTCGCATACTGAGCAAAACGAGATGCGACACTGCCGCCAGCGCAAACCATACAATCCAGATTATCTAGCTCATGCTGACGCCCGACAATGCCATTTTGCACCAAGATATCAGCGCCAGCTCTCAACTCCGCCAGCTCAACAAAACCGGTGACGGTGACTGTCCCTGACGCGACAAGCCGCATTCCTGCGGCAACATCACCATTTACCAAGACGCTTCCATCAAATTCGATATGCCCAGTTGCAACATTCACCCCATCAAGTACGAGCAGGGGATCAACCCTACAACCACTATCATTGAAGATTGGCATACCGGGTTGTGACGCAACAAGTAAGTTAGGATCAACATCAGAGACCATCGTTCCATTACCAACCGCAAAGGGAAGCACACGCCCAGCCTTCGCAGCCAATAATGCCCCCGTTACGGTAAATCCATCGCTCCCCGCCGAAGCCTCCATTCTGAACATGAGCGGCTGATTGGCTTTCACTGTCATCTCATTACCAAGATCACGCATATCCACCGAGCCATCTTCTTTGGCTCGGGGCTGCAACACCCGTGTTGCAACATCCGCAACCAAACGTTCAAATGACGAATTAAGGCCATCTACCGCCGGCTTGCCATACGCAACGGGCAGCGAAACCCGCTCGCCGGCCGTCAATGATTTGCTATCAACAAACAACTGTTGCAATTGTTTTTTGCTTATACCCTTCACCACTCCGCGAGCTTTGAGAGCACTCAGTAATTGGCATGCCGACAGCGGCCTTCCGCCTAACGGAGCCTCAACCGTCAATATCGCGACCATGGCATCATCCGTGATATCGACACTGACTGCAGCATCAACAGGCTCAGCAATAATCGGCGCGGACTCGCTAAATAACGGCTCAGACGGGGATAAGTTTCCTAGGGAATACTGAACAGCAGCGTCAATGGCAGATTCGTTGAGACGGAAATTCTGAGCATTGAGACGCTCAAGTTGCTCAAGCAGCATTGCTCGGGATAAAGGGCTGGAAATCGAATTGGGGTTAAGCCTAACTATGCGGTTTTCGGTCTGATAAAGTACACATCCCTGCGCACAACTTTCCATAATCAATCCAACTATAGTGAGTTATTTTGCAAATTCTACCGCATATCGCTATTTATAGAATAATCACTATGTCACAGTTCAACGAGAGGCAACCTGCTAATTTTGCGCCAAGGTATGAAGATGCTGCTCGCCAATCCAGCTATCCGCTATAAATATATAGCGCCATCCAAGGCCCTGATTGTTGTGCCTTAGCAATCTAATACCACCGGTTATGGTACCAACCGGATGGAGTACCATCTGATAGCAATCATTAAGAGAAAGATTAAACGGCGAGTCAAAATAAAGACGGCTTCGGTTCACGTATTGGACGATAACCTTCACCGATTGGGCGTCATCGTCTTGCATAGATAGCGGTAAGGCAGTCAACCGAGCGGCGACCCCTTGTGGACCGGCCTGATACAGCATATGGCACAGCTTCGTCGGCGCAATAGATGGCAGCCGACAAGGAAGAGCAGTTAAGTTGTATGATCTACTCATTCATCCTCCCTGTGACATATTTCAACCACAAAAAATTTAAGAGCATCATAAAAACTTAGTCAATCCAGACTTAATATACAAAACTATTTTTTCGGTACATCATTCTGTTAACAAGCTATTCTGTGGGATTTACACTGTAAATCATGCGTCATAATTTACAGTGTAAATTGAAGGAAAGAACGGATATTTAATAAAGGATAGATTTACACTGTAAATCATAATAACGCGAAACACAGTCTCGCAAACCTTGCTCCGCCTGTTTACGTCCAGCAAAACCAAACTCATCGACGATTACAGGCCAAGGCTTTCTCTGAATAATTTTGGCTATCATCAACGCGCAATCTCTCAAACGCTCAGGATCAGAAATAGGTAACACCAGCGTATTCAAATAATCAATTAACCACGTTTGCAAAGCCGGTAGAACCAGTTCATAGCCCAACCCACCATCCATATACAAGCCTAATAATTGGTAATAGCGAGGAGCCGGCAATGAAAAATTGGGAACGGAAAGACCGCCAATCGCATCAAGATACAGCGGAAGCCACTCATAAGAATCCATCGCCGAAAACGCTTCGCTCGCATTAGCGGCCATCATCGAACCGTGGATCAGACGAGCATCCCCCAACCACGCCGAACTCTGCTCCGTCAGAGGCAACACACACAGCAAAGAAGGGTATCCACTCGCAGCATCTCGCTTCAAACCCAGCCGTATGGCCTGGTAGCCCGAACGG
The DNA here is from genome assembly GCF_059920555.1 of Photobacterium panuliri. Lineage (NCBI taxonomy): Bacteria > Pseudomonadati > Pseudomonadota > Gammaproteobacteria > Vibrionales > Vibrionaceae > Photobacterium > Photobacterium panuliri. Next base: position 1,448,974 of record NZ_CP197193.1, on the reverse strand, counting down.
TGCCAAAATGACAACAACTCTGGCACATAGCCAAAACTCGTTCCCAAATAATCAAACTTGCCAACGCCCCATTCAGCGACATGCCGCAACAAATGGCTACCAATACCTTGCTGCTGACAGTGCGGATGTACCGCTACACGAACAATCCGCCCTGCCGTCTGGACGGCAGCCTCGCCAATACCAAGGTGGGCAGCCAACGACTGCACGAGTAAATGCCCCTTGGGCCGGCGCTTGCCACGCTGAATATCCGCAACTAAGTCTTCGGCAAAACCACCTTCCGCCGCAACCAAGACACACCCCAGCACTAGCTCATCACACTGCGCGATATGTAGCGATAAATCTGGATCATCAAGGAGTGCTACCAAATCTGACGGCGATGTCTGGTAATGGGCGTTAACCAAAAGACCAAATACATCTGACAATAGCTTCTCGTCAGTAGCCAGAGTCTCTTTGTCGACCGTCCGATAGCTCAACGATGCCGGCGTCATCATCTCTTCTGCCAATGGTGTTAATTCAGCATCAAGCAATAATGTACTGAAGACCCAAGCCTCAAGCGGATCGCCTTTTGCCCAACGAACGGGCTCATCAATCTCTTGGCCCCGCCACTGAGGCATTTTACTGTCTAGTTGTTGCCTGAACTTAACGGCAAAACCACGTCCTGTCCCTTCATAGCCGTGGATCGTTGAAGCAAAAACCAACCGGTTATAATGCTCAAGGATCTGACTAAGCAAAGGTGCAGGTATCGCTGCGGCCTCATCAACCAGAATTAAGTCGAAAGCAGGTGTGTGGTGCAGCAAATTATCGGGCGAGATAAATTCCAGATAGCTATCAGCAATCGCCAACTTTCTCTGCTGGATAAATTCGAGACCGAGTTGCTCTGCGACATGACGGAACAAGGTTGCCGAACTCTGGTAGCTAGGCGCAACAACACCAATACCGATCTTTCGCTCTCGCAGCAGACTCGCCGCGGCCAAGCCCATAGCCGCAGATTTGCCTCGTCCACGATCGGCCGTTAGAACTAGCGGTCGTTTGCGGTGGCCCGTCACCACCCGGCGTATCGCTTCAATCGCAGCCAGCTGTGATTCTGTTATGGCACCAAAATCAAGCGAAGGTCGATTCATCCCCGGGAATGGCAATACACCACTACCTGTACCGGCAAATACCGCTGAAATGTCAGGCAACGGCTTACCTTCCACTAAACGAATAACCTCAGCCTCATTTAAACGGCTGCGCATACGGCGCTCAAATAGAGAATCGGGGGTTAATGAATCCTCTGGCAGCAATAACACCATAGTGCCACCTCCCACGATTGTTCCTGAAAGAGCGCCCAGAGCTTCAGCATCAAAACCACAATAGCCGTTGTAGACGAGGCAGTCGCATTCCTGACCAAGATGACTACGCGCCTGACGGAAGGGAACCGTTGTTACTGATTCGAGCACAGGCTCTCCACATACAAGTACCCTGGAGTAATATTGGCTAAATTGCGAGGCAACCTGAGAGCCCCATTCGCTTGAACCCTCTGCGACAACAAGCAAACGAATATGATGACGGGCAGCTCTAGCAATTAAATTAGAACAAAACGTATTGAGAGAATGCATGGATAAACTCGTAAACCAAATATTGCTTGAATCATACCAAGCCCGGTGGCCAGAACGAAAAAAACCACGCCATTAGGCGTGGTTTTTTTACAAACGATAGATAGAATCAAAGATGACTATCAATAACGCTTACTTCAAATAATCATTCAAATAGGCAAGAATTTCATCCATCTGACGCTCACTAAGCTTCTTCATTTTAAGCTGAAGCTTATCGCCATCTCGGAGATAACTAATTTTACCCTTGACCAATTCCTGAGGCTTTGGTTTTTCAATCTCAACCTTTGGCTTGATTGTCTCACCCATCGCTTCGAGCATGTTTGTCACTTCACGGGTAATTCGAGTGATCCCCGTAGCATCAATGCTCTTCCACAAGGCCTCGCCGCCTTTTTCCAATTGAGAAACAAATCCTGCCTGCTGTTGGCTATCCAGACCAAAATAAAGGCGGTGCAGCTTAACAATGGTCGGACGGCCCAGCTCACCAACGCTCGGATAGGCCATCAACAATTCCATCGGCAAAGCGGCAGCCTTGAGGGCACCACTCACCAGGGCCTCACTGCACTGGCAGTATTTGGCCAGCTCTTTTTGATCCGCAACCTTCCCGCAATCAAGCAAAGCCTGCATCTCTTTACCGCGCTCATAAAGCGAAAGCGGCTTGTGTGCATTCGCAACATCGGACAAAAACTTTGCATGCTCGCCATTGATCCCCTTACCTACGTAGATAAGGAAATCTTTTTCAGCAAGGATACAAGACATCCGGCGACGGCTACCGTCCAATACCTCAATTCGTCCGTCTGCCAGCCAGCGACCTACCGCCGGGTATTGCTGACCTCGATCTTTGAGGGTATTAAGGATATCTGCCAATGCATGTTCGTTCAGAAATGCCTGTTCACGGGCGTTTTCAGCAAAAACCTGAGTCTTGCTGGCAACATCGCCTGCCGCGATTTTCACCAGCTCAAAGGCTACGGTTTCTTCCCCGGCTACTGCGAGCTCGATAACTGATGCTTTGTCGCGGGCGGCTGTTTGTGCTTCTGATGGCGTCGTCGCACGGCGTTTGTCGGCCTTGCCGAACAGGCGCGCATTCAGATCTTTGGTTTTGATTGCCATCTAACTCGTTACTCCCGGTTCAAATTTGCCCAATGGCTATGCATCACACGCTCAAGCTCAAGGCCGACGCGCTGTATGGCTTCTTGGGCCGTTGACAAGGTTTTCTTGCCACCTTCAAATTCCGCAGCCGTCAGATCAAATACGGTACTGTACGTATCTGCACAGGTTTCAAACGCACGACTGCGGGGAACTGTTGCCATCATCACCTGATCACGCAACAGATAGTTCATTTCAGTCAGGACAGATACTTGTTTCTTGTTGTCATCTTCAAACATTGTAGGCATAAGGCGAATGAATTCTAAGCCGTGCCAATCTTCCGGAAACATTTCATAAACGGTAGGCAAATGCTGGAAAAAGTTAACCGTTGATGCCCAGTCAAGACGTTTGGCTGCACACGGAATAATCAGTGCATTCGATGCATACATCGCATTCCAAACCAGCGGATCGATATGCGGGCCGGTATCGATCATAATAATATCGAATTCATCGGCAATCGTGTCAATCACCCGCTCTTTTAGCAAACGGACAATGCTAAGATCTTGATTTTCAGCCAAATCCTGCCATGCATCGGCATTGAACATCGCATCTTCAGGAAACGCAGCAATGGTTTTCAGGTTAGGGTATTGAGTCGGCATGACAACGTTGCCCATCACGAACTCTTTGTCAATTGGCTGGCCTTCCGGCACATTCCCCAACATGACATCAACCGCTGAATAAATGGTTTCCTGCTCACCAACACTGATCTGCGGGTTCAAGAACAGGCGCAACGATCCTTGTGGGTCAAGGTCTATCAAGCAAATGCGGTAACGTTTGTCCAAGTCCAACGCAAGACAAGCAGCAAGGTGAACCGCAGTCATCGATTTGCCTGTTCCGCCTTTTTGGTTCTGTACATTGACAATCCAAGGTTTTCGGCCAGCACCCTCGCGCTCGTAAAAAGCAGGTTTGCGTGCCGCTTCCATCAATTTATGCGCTTCTTCGAGCGTGATAGAGTAGTGGTTTGCATTGTTTTTTGTAAATTGATGCCCTGTCGCTTCCATCCTGGAAATGGCATCGTCAAGCTTGCGGCGGGTAAGGCCAGAGCGTGATTCCATCAATGCCTTCGACATCGGCGGGAACATTTCCTCCCGGCGCTCTTCCAAGACAATTTCGATTCGATCAGCCTGAACCTGTTTCGTCTGCTCGGCGATATCGAGCAAGTTTTCTATGGTCTGTTCCCTATTCATTATCTTCATCACCATCTACTGATTGGCATAAATTGTACAACAAATAGAAAGCAAAACAACAAAAAGCTGAACATTAGTCTGTGATATTTATCTCAGCATAAAGCAAAAAATCAAGCAAAAAACATAAAAAATCGGGCTCAATTTATTAAATCTAGATGGGTAATTACCCTAAATAAACCACACCGCAAAAGTGTTACGGTGTCACTCATTTACAATGTAAATCAAGCCTAGCTACCGGAAGCGTAAAAATATACCGCTTAATTACGGGCAATGCTGTTTCAATTAAAGCCACTCTTTGTGGCTGCCAACTTAATCCGAAATCAGATTACTATGATTTCGGCCTGAAACAGACAATTTCAGCCTGAATATCAATAGATGCATGATTCATCGGCTAACGATCACCCTGAAACCAGGAAAAGTCAGACATATTCATAGATAAAGCCCAGAAAACGAAGATTGATCGATTAACGCTTGATCATTGTTCCCGGCAATTCATGCCGTAGCAGAAACGATGATCAAGGCGATGAACCATGTAAATTGAATCAACGATCGCAGGGAAGGATCTGAAACAATGATCAAGGATGAAGATCAATAATCGCAAAACAATACGGAAGCATGATAAAGTACCGCTAATTTACGGAAAATGTAGACTGGACAAGGGCTGAGCAAGCATTAGCACCCGTAATAAATGGCGCATTATCATGACGTAACCGTGTTCTGGCCACGAATTGAAATACACGATTGTCATCTTGATCATTTCTCCGCACCGGACACATGATAAAATTCCCAAAGATTACGGTAAGTGTCATTTTGAATATGACTAAATAAACAGCAGGTTTCGAACTGACAGCGCAGAAATGAGGGCAATGGCCGCTCCTCGAGGTTTGAAATACACAATCATGATCATCGCTCCAGTGGAAATCGCTTATATTTAACGGGCAAAAACGATGATTTTAGGAATACGCCTAGCGCTCTGTGGATAAGTCTGTGGGAAAACTGTAATGCTACATTGATCATGCTTGCGATATTGTTTTGATCATCGTTTCAAACTTATGATGATCATCTTTTCGGATCGACTATGATCATGTTTACGGAGGGCTTTTGATCAGCGTTCCGGAAGTGTGTTGATCATCGTTCCATATGGGGCTTTTTTTATTCCTATTTAAGTCAATAACTTACGATGGAAAAATTGACCAGATCATAAGATCAGTTAATCATAGAGATCAAAATAATCATAAAAGATCAGTTATATAGAAATAATAAAAAGATCTTTCTTTCTTGATCTGTTTCTATTAATCTTTCACGGAAAAATGATGTATCTACGGCAAGTGATCAATGAACCCACCAACGACTCCTGAAACTAAAAATACAGAAAAAATCCTTATTCAGGCGCCGCGTACGCACCGAGATGGCCACTTGTTTGCCATACCGGCAAATTTGATCGACTGGCTACCTCAGTACCAACATTTCAAAGGTGTTACCAAGAGTATTATTGAACTCTTGAATTTAATTTCACTGCGTGGGCTATCGACTCAAGACGGCATGGTATCGACAACTGAACTTGTCGAAGCAACCGAAGGACAGTTAACCCGGGCGGCTATTCAGCAGCGTTTGCGTGCCGCAGTGAGTGTTGGCCTGTTTCGTCAACAGCCTGTTCGTTTCGAAGAAGGTCTGGCTGGCAAGACCATGCTGCATCATTTTATCAATCCGGCGTTACTTGTTTCCCAACTAGGCACCGGCAGCCTTAATTCTGATCAAAGCAGAGCACAGGCAAAACAAAAACGTTCAAAAGCCTTAGCGCAAAATTTTGTTAATCGACAGCTACTCAGCGAACATGGCCTGGGTACGCCGCCAACCATGCCAGATGAGGCAGATCAGATCGTCGTCTCTCCGACAAGCTGGGCGGGGATCATCGATCAGGCGCTCGCGCCTCCTCGTACCAAGAAAAGTTATCAAAAATCAATGGTGGCGATCAGCGGAACCAAAGCGATCATCGAAACGCGATCGTCCAAGTCAATTATGACGGTTGATGATTTGATGACCTTGTTTGCCTTGTTCACAATGACCGTGCAGTATCACGATCATCATCTGGCTGACTACGAAATTCAGACCCGCACCATGGGGAATAAAACGCCGATATACATTACTGATATTCTGGCGTTACGTGGCAAGAAAGACAGCGGCCCCGCGCGTGATTCGATCCGCGAGAGTATCGATCGCATCGAGTTTACCGACTTCCAGCTGCATGAACTAACTGGGCGTTGGCTTAGTGACAACATGCCGGAAGGATTCAAAAGTGATCGCTTCCGTTTTCTGGCCCGAACCATCACCGCTTCTGAGGAAGCACCGAAGGAAGGCGATGACGGCGAAATCAAGATCAAGCCTAATTTGTATATTCTGGTTTGGGAGCCGTCGTTTTTCGACGAGTTGCTGACCCGGGATTATTTCTTCCTGTTCCCGCCCGAGATCCTTCGCCAGCACACGTTGGTCTTCCAGCTCTACACCTTTTTCCGGAGCCGGATGTCACGCCGAATCAATGATTCGATGCTGCTCAGCGAGCTCAACCAGAAGCTGGCTCGCAATATTGAATGGCGCCGCTTTTCTACCGATTTGATCCGCGAATTGCGCAAATTGGCCGAGGGCAAGATCACCGATAATGTGTTTGCGGTGAATTTGTGGGGATATCATTTGACGATTACTCCGCATGAGGAAAACAAGCGCTATTGCGATTACCAGATTGACATTCGTTGCGATGCCGATGAGGTGATCCGCTTCTCGCGGGCCAAAACGACCAATGAAGGCAAGCGCTCAATGGCACCGACCATGCCCAACCCGCTGCGTAATGAAATTATGCCGCGGCAGGAGCTCGATCAGCTGTCTGAAATTATTGACGGCGAATTCGAGCCGATCCAGCGCAAGGAAGGGCGGACCAAGGGGCGACTCGGCCGCAGGGTTAAGCTGCGTAAGCATTTGGTTGAAATCAACGCAGATGAATTGACCATAACTTTGTCTAAATACACCTCTCCAGAGGCCCTGCAACGCAGTATAACGGCGTTATCGGCAATGAGTGGTCACTCTGCATCGGCAATCAGCGAAGAGTGCCATACGCTGCTGGAGAAGCTTGATTGGCTGCGGGTCAGCGGTGAGGTTGTCCCGTATGAGACGCTTAGCCGGACCATCGAGCTTTACAACGAGCAGCAAGATGCACGTCATTTGTCGATTGAGCGTTTGATCTCCGGCCTTGCCGTGCGTCGCAAGGTTTGCAAATTGGTCTTCGAGGGGCACTACAACGAGCAGGTTATGACAGCCCTTGACGATATGGCCCAATGACATTGATCGTCTGATCCCCTCTCTCTAATGATCAAGCTATAGTAGCTTGATCATCTTTCCGTACGATCGACCCGGCTGCATGCCGATTCTCACTTGAGCCTAGCGGGCAAATTGAAGTAGTTTGGGTATATCTCTTTTATTGTCTTTAGAAAGGATTAGGCATGGGTTGGCTGGCTTTGCACGGCAAGCATGTGGCTGTATTGGCCATTTCTATTTTGTGTGCCGCCCCTGGCACAGAGGCTGCTGAAGAGCGTTTGAAAGTTGGCGTTGCCCTTAGCGGCGGCGGAGCCAAGGGGGCGGCCCATATTGGCGTATTATCGGTATTGGAAGAAAACCGGATCCCGGTTGATATTGTGACCGGTACCAGTATGGGAGCCTATGTCGGCGGGATCTATGCGATGGGCCTGTCGGCCGATGAGCTGTACCGTCGGACGCTGAAGGCCGACTGGTCTTCCGGCTATGAGGATCGGGTCGGACGCAATGATCTTGTTCTGCGCCGCAAAAAACAAAATGACGATTATCAGATTTACACTGATATCGGTATTGATATCGATGGTAGCTACCAGTCCAAATCGGGGGCATTTCAGGGGCAGGGCATGGCAACGCTGCTTGGCCAATTGACCGGCAATTTGCCAAGGCTCGACAGCTTTGATCAGCTGGCGATACCTTACCGGGCGGTTGCCACGGATATTGTCAGGGTTAAGCCTGTTGTGCTCGATGGTGGCCACCTTGCAACAGCGATGCAGGCATCGATGACGGTGCCCGGCGCCCTGCAGCCGGTACGGATCAATGATCAAGTACTGGTCGACGGTGGCGTGGTCAACAATATGCCCGTTGATGTGGCCAAATCGCTCGGGGCCGATGTGGTGATCGCGGTGGATTTGCGCGATAGCTTGTTTGCCGAGGCGGAGTTGGGCAGTGCGTTCAATATTATCGGCCAGCTGACGACATTCATGACCAATTCCAGTGCCGATCAGCAAAAGGCACTACTGACAGACCGCGATACGTATCTTCAGCCGGAAGTCGGTTTTATGCTGGCCCCTGATTTTGACAAGATGGAGCTGGCCTACGCGGCCGGTCGGAAAGTGGCACTGGCGGCTTTGCCTGAGTTATTGCGCTATCAGGTATCATCTGATGAATATCAAGCCTACCGGGCGAGCAAGCTCGATCGACGTAGCCGTTTGACGGCGAGCTCTGCCTATTACATCGACCGAATTGACATCATCAATGGAACTCGTCGTTCCGATGCCGCATTAAGGGCATTGCTCAATCTAGAGCCCGGTCGGGTGATCAGTGCCAGCGAGCTGGATCGGGCTGTCAAACGACTAAACAGCGAAGATATTTTCGAGCGGATCACCTACCAGATTGATCATCAGGAGGGGGTCAACGTGCTGGTGATGGATATCAACGAGAAAAGCTGGGGGCCGGGCTATCTCAATTTCAAGTTTGCGTTTGAGGACGATTTTGCCAATCGTTCGGATTTCTCCTTCGGCGCACAGTATATCTATACCGATTTGACCGACAAGGGCGGTGAATGGCAGTTTGAATGGCTGCTCGGTAGCTGGAAACAGATCCATACCAGTTTCTATTTCCCTCTGGACTACCAGAAGACGCTGTTTACTAATTTTGGGGCGGGGTGGAACCGAGAACTGCGCCAGTTCCGCTTGTCCGAGGAGCAGGCGGATTTCATAGGCCGTGAGCCGGGAAGCGTGGTCGAGACCGAGTATGAGGTCTTCCACGGATTTGCCGAGCTGGGATGGAATCTGCGGCCATGGAGCTCCCTGACGCTGGGTTACCGTGGGCAGCGCGGCAAGGTGGTGGAAACGAACCAGATCAACCGACAGGATTATGATGTCCACGGGCCTTATATGGCCTTTGTCTATGACGATCTGGATAATATGTTCTTCCCTCGGACGGGCTGGCTATTGGAAGCTGAGCTGGGGATGGGGACGAGTACCAGCCAAGTCAATGCGTTGGATGAATTCGAAGATGACAACGTCTACTACGACGTCAAGTTGTTCAAGCCGATCAGTTATGACAAACACAGTTTGCTGGCTATCGGTAAGTTCTCCGGTAGTGAGGGCGACGATTTACTGCCTATTTACGTCCAGGATCTGGGCGGCCTGTTCAATATGTCGGGCTACCATCGCTATGAGCTCAATGGGCGCTACCGCCTGTTTACTGGCTTGATTTACAGCTACCAGTTGATGGAGAACAATTTCGGTGCGCTGTCGATCCCTGTGTATATCGGCGCCTCTATCGAAAAAGGCAATGTGTGGGATCAGGGCGAGAATATCAGTTGGGGGGAAACCCTCAATGCCGGTAGTGTGTTTGTCGGGTTGGACTCACCGTTGGGACCGATCTATTTCGCCTATGGCCAGGCGGAGGGCGGCGAGCATTCAATATATCTCTCTGTGGGTACTGTTTTTGACTAAGGAAGGGGCGCAGGATAGGGCGATTTATGCGATAAACTTTGTAGTTTGTGGTTTTTGACCATGATCGTTGCGTGACAAATGGAACGCATAGCTAAAAAAAAACTATTATTTGACGCATTTTGACAATTTTCTGACATCGAGTTGTATTTTTAGGTCAATATAGTGCCCGGATATAACCTTTGTCCCTTTCGATGAGATAAGTGGTTGCCCGTCATGGATGGCGGCGCAGACTTTGTCACCCTCTCGAAATGCAATATATGAGTTATTTTTGCGAGCCATCGACCGGCTCGCTTTTTTTTACCCAAAATTCAAGCTGCCGGGCACCAAAGCCCCCGAAGGGGCTGGTTGGGTAGCGGTGTATATCAACCGTTATATTTACGACGACTGGTATTATTGATGCCTGTCAGCGTGGTGTGGCTGGCTGCTCTTCTGGAATGAAGAGGATGCCGTCCATTAACGCGCTGGGTAAATCAAGGATCGGTTCGCCAAAGGCTAGTTGGATATGTTGTGGGCTATGGAAGAGCATCCCCTGCTCGGTAGTTTGCGATCCTAGGTCAATAAAGGTATCGGGCAAGTTGGCCTGATAGAGTTTGTGGTTGAGGGAGCCTTGAACGGTATTGACTGGTGAGGCATCGCTATGCCACTTTGAGGTATCCGGTGTGTAGGCGGCTAATTCTCCCTTGTGCATTAGTTGCATGACGCTATATACCGAGACATCGGGGTAGCGCTGGCGGGTTGCGTCAACCACCGAGCCTGCCAGTGGGGTTGCATGGATATTGTGGCCCCAGATCAGGGTTTGTCCTTGGTTGTTGAACCATTCCTCTTGCAGCCAGCGTACGTTTTCAGCGGATTGGTAATCGGCATATGAGTAGTCTTCATTGTTGATCCGGGTTGATGAGAATGCCTTCAAGCTTTTGGCGATTTGGAGCCAGAATGAGGCGTAATCCCGGAAGTTGCGTGGTGTGGCTGGGTTGTAAGCCGGTATGTTTTCCCGCCCTTTTTGTTCAGACAGCAAAGCCTCTAGTTCGGATAGTGCATTAACCAGAGTGTCATGGTCAGGTTGGGTAAAGGCATCGTCAAAATACCAGGGGCACATCATGCGCGGTGCCAGTTGTTTTACCTGTGAGTAATTATCAGTAATGAGGCTGTTGGCATCCAGATAGCGCTCTAGCTCGTCGAACATCACGGAACATCCTGGATCGCTGGTGATCCTCGCTTCGTACCCCGCCAATATCAAGGGGTTGTTGAATTGATCGACATCGTTGATGTAATTGAATAACCCGGACATTTCCTTGCTTAGGCGGTGCATGAACATATAGTTGGCATCCGGCCCTGTCACCGCCTCTAACAGGGTTTGTTTACCCGTCAGGTAGTTCTGCCAGGCCGCCAGGCCATCATATAGGCCAGCTTCGAAGGCGACCAAATCCAAGTCGCTATTTTGATGCAGGGCTTTTACCATTCTGCCGCGGTAGCTGAAGGTCTTCGAGCCTTGATGCGAGCTCTCGCCCAATCCGATGAGATCATAGCCGCGGGTGGCTGTAATAAATGTTGATAAGTCGGAATGCTCAGCGTCGATGCTGCTGCTGGTGAGTGGTTGGTGGGAAAGCTTGACAGGGTCGGTGTCGGATGAGTTACAGCCCATCAATAGTGACGCAATTAAAATGCCTACTTTTTTCATTATCCATTTCCTTGTGGAGTGGGGTTCAAGTGACCTCAAGGTGTCGGATTCAGAATGAATTCAGTCAATCATATTATTGCCGTAATGGATACCTTGATGCCGAGAGTGAATAGTTTCATTGCGGTGGTTGTTATGAAAATGGCAATGCATGATTTTTGCGATGGGTGACTGATTAAATGTTTATTTTTATCAATGAATTACCGTTAAAGTGAGTTGGTTGGTATCCCCCCGTTATTGATATCTTATTGAGCTGGCAATAGCGGGGGAGGGGAATAACAGATAATTACAGGATGGCTTAGCGACTAACCAAGGCCACAGCTTCTTGTGAGAGGCGGGTTATTTCGGTCCAGTCACCGTTATCGATGAGCGTTTTGGGGAGCATCCATGAGCCGCCCACGGTTGCCACGCATTTCAAGGCTGTGTATTGCTCGACATTGGCCGGGTTGATACCGCCCGTAGGGCAAAAGCTGATTTGCGGCAGCGCTGCTGCGATGGCTGCCAGTGCCTTGGCTCCGCCGTTGGTTTCGGCCGGGAAGAATTTCAGATCCGTGTAGCCAAGCTCCATAGCCTGCATGATTTCGGATGGCGTCGCCACCCCGGGGATCAGTGGCGCGTTGCCGTTTTTGGCATGGTTGAGCAGGGCTGGGGTCATACCCGGTGAGATTGCGAACTTGGCTCCCGCTGCCACGGCGTCGTCGTATTGCTTGGCCGTCAGAACCGTTCCTGCTCCTACCATTGCTTCCGGCATGGCTTCGGCAATGGTACGGATAGCGTCAAGGGCACAGTCGGTTCGTAAAGTGATCTCGAATACAGATATCCCACCTGCCAATAATGCCTTTGCCATAGGGAGGGCATTTTCTAGGCGCTCGATAACCATCACAGGGACAACCGGCGAGGCGGCAAAAACAGTCTGTGGGGCGATTTTCCAGTTGGTCATGATTGTTCCTTAATCGAAAGTGTTCGCACTGTGTATTATCGCACCGTCTTCGCTCTATCACATTGAAAATTTTAGTAGGATTAATGGGATTCAGCTCTGGCTCCAGAACGATGATCAAGCTGAATGACGGTGATCCCATTACGGGATCTAGCCATGATCATTGATCCGCATTGATATGGATCTTGTTCGCAGTAAGCAATGGGGCATAAATAGCGGATTCATTATTTACTACTATGGCTATTACTGGCGCTAACAGGTCGTAGGGCGTTCTGTTACCCTATATCTCCTAGTTACCTCAAATGTCCATAGTGCGCTTAAATGAGCGACTTGAGGCAGCTGGCTATAATCACAACAATCACAACAAAGGAGTGGGGAACGTGGTCAAATCACAAGTCTTGGAACTGCGTCTCGGAAAGGTTCAGGCAATGGCCGCTGGTGGCCGCGACAGTGCTATCGATAAGCAGTTGGTTGAATCTGTGGTGGTGAACGAATTGGGTATTGTCGGTGATGAGCAGGCTGAGTCGTTTCATGGTGGTAGTGAAAGGGCATTGCTGCAATATGATTGTGGTCACTATGATAGTTTGCGTCGCGAGTTTCCCGATGCCTCGGGATACCTTGTGCTGGGGGGCTTTGGCGAGAATATCGTTGCGGCCGGTATGAACGAGGAAACGCTGTGTATCGGTGATGTTGTGATGATCGGTGATGTCAGGGCACAAATCAGCCTGCCGCGTGCGCCTTGCTTCAAGCTCAATGACCGTTTTGGTGTTGCTGATATGGCTCATTATGTTCAGCAACATGCGGTAACCGGTTGGTTTTATCGGATTCTGGACGGGGGACGTATTGCCGTTGGCGATGAGATTGTGGTGATCAAACGTCCAAACCCGCAATGGTCGATTGCTAGAGTCATGCATTACCTTTACATCGAACCTGATAACTTTGCCGTTGCTGCTGAGCTGAGTGTTTTGCCGGCGCTGGGGAATGAGATTGCCCGGGTCTTTGCCAAACGGGTTGATAGCGGGCAGGTGGAAAATTGGCAGGGGCGGTTATACGGCTCAAGCCGAAAGCCGACTGATGATAATACAGCGAGCCGCTGAACGCAGGCTTCGCTATATGGGGTGTAAACCTAGGCCGGCTCGATATGGTCGAGCAGCGCGAGCATGCTGCTGAGCGTAGTGACCTGCGGTGGGAGGTATGATCCTACAGAGGAATGCGCATTGTAGTGAAAGGTCGGGACATCGGCATTGATCCCGGCCTGTATTCCCTTGACGGTATCATCGACGAACACGCAGTCTTGCAAACGGTACCCCATGTGCATAGCAGCATAATGGAGCAGATCCGGATCGGGTTTCCAGCTGCTGGCGTCGAAGCCGCTAAATAGCTTGCCTTCAAAATAGGGCATGAGCTGTGTTAGTCCGAGGGCGTGCTTCATTTTGAACACAGGGCCATTGGAGGCAATACACATGTCGATCCCCTTGGCTTCCAGCGTGGCGAGCAGTTCGGGGATACCGTCTATGGGCTTGAGGTATTGTTCGAACAGCTGGCGGCACTCTTCGCGGTACATGGGCTCTAGCTCGTCGATGGAGGTAGTTACGCCTGTACGGGCTTTAGTCTCGGCAAGGATGTCGACAATTTTCCCACCTTGGAAATTTGCGATGCACTCTGCCAGTGACAGTTGTCCTCCTTGACGGGTGAATATATTCACTAGGGCCTGATTGCACAGAATTTCGCTGTCCACCAAGGTACCGTCACAATCGAAAATTACACAGCGTGTCGGATGCTTTTTTTCCATCACTCTTCCCCCCGGCAAGAATTGTCCTTGCTTGATTGATAATCCAGGCCGGGTTTGGCGACAATGGCGATATCGGCAAAGTGTTAGCTGGCTCTCTTCATTTTATTTCTCTGGCTGCGTTTTTGTGCTGTGTGGCGTGCATTGGGCCGATGAGGGGCTTGTTGGCGCGTAGGCGGCAATGAAATCTGCTAGTATCGCTAATCCACTATCATTTTCGTGTTGCTCTGCCAGCAGGAACTCATAAATCGCATCTTCGTGAGCCTGGACCAGCTCGAATAGCTCCTGGTGTTCGGTGGCTGCTGCGGCTTGTTCGCGGTAGCGTAGGGCGTAAGGTTCGACCCACGGGATCATGGTGTCGATCAGGGTCGGCCAATCCAGCCCCAGCCATTTTTCGGCGTCTTCGAGCCCTTTGCTTTCCATCTCGTCATCTTGACTCGGGCAAGGATAATTGGCCGCTTCTAAGCCATTTTTGAGCCTGTTGGCAGTAATTTGTTCTACTTGTATCAGATGTTGCCATTTATTGATGTGGCTATCATTACTATACTTCTGGGCAAAAGCAGTGAAAAAGGCAATGCCATAAAGCTCGCCGAGGTAGGCTGAATAAAGTTGTTGTAACGGCATGGAGGGCTCCTTGTCGATGATGGCCTGTTTTCGGCTTACACGTCTGGGTGGATGGCCAAATATTATAAGGGGTAGCTATGTCTTCATCTATTTTTCCGTCATGGCTTGGCGGGTATGAAGTCAGGGAGCATGTTAATAATCCTAATATCAGGGTAGGAGAGCATACCTATTATTCGGGGTATTATCACGATAAGCATTTTGAGGATCACTGTGTTCGCTATTTGCTCGGGGATCATTCCAGCCGGGCCGTATGGGAATCGGGGATATTTGGCGAGGTTGATCAGCTTATCATCGGCAAGTACTGTTCGATTGCCTCGGGGGCGACCTTTATGCTGGCTGGCAACCAGGGGCATCGCCATGACTGGGTGTCGTCATTCCCGTTTGATGTCAGCAAGTTTGGCGACAAGGTGAAATCCGGTTTCGAGCGGGCTGGAGATACGGTGATCGGCAATGATGTTTGGATTGGCTCCGAGTGCGTCATTATGCCGGGGGTGACTATTGGTGACGGGGCGGTGATTGGGGCCCGTGCAGTGGTGACCAAAGATGTGCCGCCCTATGCTGTCGTGGTGGGGAATCCCGGCCAGGTGATCAAAAAACGTTTCGACGAGGACTCGGTTGCCAAGCTGATCGAAATGAAGTGGTGGGACTGGCCACTTGACCAATTGCAGGCCAATATGGATTTGATGTGCAGCAATGATATTGATGCACTCTATCAGCGTTACTGCCACCAGCAGAAATAGCAGGCGGCCACACCGTTCGCTTCTCGGTATGCCAAGCAGGCCAGCATTATGCTGGCCTGCTGTGTTTTAATTCCCCCTCCCTCATTGATGCTCTTGTCGTCTTCCTATTTATATTCTTTTTCCCTACGCATTACCGCGTTCCTACCATCCACTCCCATTATTGACCGTTTGTCGCATCGCGCGGCAATGGTGCGGTATTGGCCGTACTCTCAAATACAACAAGACGGGTATTCGGTTTACCTGATAGGGATTGCGAGGATTGCGAAATGAAAAAAATAGGGTTGTGGGCTTCGTTATGGGTTGTGGGGATGCATATGGCATATGCCGCACCGGACAGTGCGTTGATCAACGCTTATAACGAGGCGGCGATGGGGAACGAGGATCGGGTCGAAGAGGTGTACCACCAACTCAATGGGTTGATTGAACAGCAAGGCGCGACACCTTTAACGTTGGTCTATTTGGGAAGCACTCAAATGCTGCAGGGGCGTGATGCCTTTTTGCCGTGGAACAAGATGAAGTACGTCGAGCAGGGCGTTGCCAGCATTGAGAAAGGGCTTGGACTTATTGACGCGATGGCTCAGGACAAGGCGCAGGCTATGCCGGATATCGTGCAGGGGCTGCCGGAAAATATGCTGGCCCGTGCGGTGGCGGCGATTTCTCTGAGCCAGTTGCCGGATTTGTTCAACCAACTCGACCACGGATACGACCTGTACCTTGGGTTATTGGCCGAGCCTGCGTTTAGGTCGGCGAACTTTGAGGCGACGGCATGGATTTACGGCGGTGCCATCGAGGCGGCGCTGCGTAGCGGTGACAGGGTTCAAGCCGAGGCATGGCTGGCCGAGATGGGGGAGAGACACGAGGATCATCCTCAAACCCTGCAGGCAAGGACGTTGGTGTTCTCGGATCGTGGCCTGTAAGGAGGAGACAATGCTGACATTTGAGAATCTTCAGCGCCAATACCGCCTCGGGGGGCAGCGGGTCAATGCGTTATGCGGGGTGAGCGGCCAAATTGAGCGGGGGGAAATGGTTGCCCTTTGTGGGCCATCCGGCTCGGGGAAGAGCACCCTGCTGAATATCTTGGGGTTGCTCGATATGGCATACGACGGCAGCGTGGTGCTGGATGGCGAGGTGATGCCAAAGGCCGGGAGGCTGGTACAACAAAGGCAGGCAGCTACGTTACGCCGGAGCAAGATGGGATTTATTTTCCAGCGTTTTAACCTGATCCCCGTGATGACCGCATTGGAGAATGTCTGTTTTCCCCTGATGCTAAACGGTATGGACCGCCATACTCAGATCCGTTTGGCGACTGAGATGTTGGAAGCGGTTGGCCTTGCCGAGTTCATCCATCACCGCCCTGATCATCTTTCCGGTGGCCAGCAGCAGCGGGTTGCCGTTGCCCGGGCGCTGGTCCACAGCCCCTCACTGGTTATCGCCGACGAGCCGACGGCGAGTCTTGATAGCCAGAGCGCCGGCAAGATTATCGCCTTGATGAAGGCTCTGGGGCACCGGCAAGGGACGACCTTTGTCATCGCAACCCATGATCCCCGGATGGCTAGGCAATGCGATCGGGTGATGACGTTATGCGATGGCCAGATCAGCGAGGAGGGGATGTCATGGGCAAGTTAACACTGCGTGTTATATCACATAGCGAGAGCTACCGTTTGGCGTGGCGCAATATCTGGCGTAATCGCCGCCGTAGTTTGCTCTCGGTGACGATCATTGCCATTGCGGTATTTGCGCTGTCGGTGGCGGGGGGATTCGGGCTCTATACCTACCACTCGCTGCAAGAGGCGGCAGCGCGAGATAGCGGCCATTTGATTTTGAGCCAGCCCGGATTTTTCGAAAAAGATGAGGAGATGCCGCTCAGCAATGGTCTCGAGCGCAACTCGGCGTTGGAGCAGGCGATAGTGTCATCGCCTATGGTTCGGTCGCTCCAGCCAAGGATTTACCTGTCGGGGCTGGTCTCAAACGGCAATAAGTCGACGATTTTTACCGGGACGGGGGTGACGGCGAGGGAGTTTGCGATGAAAGGGCCATTTCTGACCATGATCGAGGGGAAAACCCTGTCATCGGTGAATTCACCTCGCTACAACCCCGCCGAGCCGCAAATTATGCTTGGTGAGGCGCTGGCGGCCAATCTGCAGCTTGGGGTGGGTGACTGGGCAACCTTGTTGGCAACAACCCGCCACGGGGCATTGAATGCGATTGACTTCAAGGTTCGGGGGATTTTCTCTACCGGTGTTCCCGAGCTTGATAAGCGCCAACTGTATATTCATCTCGATACGGCGCAGTCACTGTTGGACTCAAACCGGATCAGTACCCTGTCGGTGTTTTTGTTCGATACGCCGGATACCGAGCGAGTTTCCGGTCTGATCGGTGGCTGGGCAGAGCAGTTCGTGGAGGGTGAGCTGGCGATGACACCGTGGCATGAGCGGGCATTCTTCTATACCAGCGTCAGGGCACTTTACGATCGGATATTCGGCCTGCTGGGTAGCATTTTGGGGCTGGTGGTCTTTGTGGCTCTGTTCAATACCATGACGATGTCGGTAGCCGAAAGAACGCGGGAGACCGGGACCTTGATGGCACTGGGATCCCCTCCTTCGGAATTGGTGCGGGGGTTCTTGCGCGAGGCAGGTTTGCTGGCGGTGCTGGGAAGCCTTGCCGGGGCACTGCTGGCGGCTTCTGCCTCGGTGTTTTTCATGGTCGCGGATATTTGGATGCCGCCTCCTCCCGGACACAGCGAAGGTTATCCGCTGCAGGTGTATTTCTCATGGCCGTTGGTACTGGCGGCAACAATAGGGTGTGTGGCCATTTGCCTATTGGCGGCATGGTTTTCGGCACGAAAAGGGGTTGGCAGACCGATCACGGAGGCATTGGCATATGTATAGGCAATGGATTGAACAGGTAAGGGGCGGCAGGAAATTATTGCAGGCGATTGGCACGGGGTTCGTTTTGTGGGGGGCATTATGTTCAGCGGTGTGGGGGACGCCAACGGAGATGGCCGATATGGTCGGGAAAGCAACGACTGCCAGCACGGAAACGCAGGATGCCGGACAGATGCTGGCCAGAGCCGATCACTACCGCAGCGATGGTGGTGATATCAAGGTGGTGTCGGAAGTCAGCCTGTATGAGGGGGGCTCACTCGATAAGCGCCGCCGTTACCATGTTTATACCCGGGCGGAGCGTGAGTCACTGGTTGTGTTCAAATCGGACGTGGAGGCCGGGCAGAAAATGTTGATGCTTGGTGATAACTATTGGCTGTTGATGCCCAAGAGCCGACGCCCGATCAGGATCACCCCGATGCAGAAATTGCTCGGCGAGGCGTCGGTGGGGGATATCTCGACCTTGACCTGGAGCCAGAACTACGCCGGCCAGTGGCGAGGCAGCGAAACGATCGAGGCTATTGATGGTAAGCCGGTGCTGGCCAACAAATTAGTGCTTGAGGCGACACTGGGTGGGGCGAGCTATCACCGGATCGAGCTCTGGCTTGAGGCGGGGAGTGATTTTCCGCTCAAGGCCAATTTGTATCTTCGCTCGGGGAAAATGGCCAAGGTTGCCTATTATCACCGCGGGATCCGGGATGGCTCACCGGCTGTGGTTGCGATGACCTTGCTCGACCAGATCCAGCCAGAGCGGAAAACGGTGATTGAATATGTGGCGTTTGCGCCGTCTGCATTGGCCGATAAGTATTTCAATCCCGCCTATCTTTCACGAAATGGCGTCTCGGAGCTTTAGCATGATTGATATGGCAGCGGTAAGGCTGCGAGCCTCGTTGTGCCTGTTGTTGGCGTTGTTTTTGCTGCTGCCTCAGCCGGCAAAGGGGCAGCCTGATGACTGGCAGCTCGAATGGGACTGGATGGTAAGTGCTGGCTATCACCATATCTCCGGTGCCAACCAGTATTCCGATCTGGAGGATGAGAGTGCACAGGTTGACGCGCTGCTGGATCTGCAATGGCAATACCGCCGCTGGTTGGGGTTATTTGCCCTCAAGGGAAATCGGCTGGTGGCATGGAACGATGATCAAGGTGGGGATGCTGAGGCTGAGTGGGTGATCCGGGAGCTGTTTTGGCAAGAGTCGGTTTCTGTTTTTGATCTGCCTCTGGATCTCACGCTTGGCAAGGTGCGCCTCGACTGGGGAGTAGGGTACGGTTACCGTCCGCTTGATGTGATCAAGCCATATCGTCGTAACCCTGTCGGGATCGCGGTCGAAGAAGGGGCCGGTGTCGCGGCGGTGTCCTATTTTGACGGGCTGGGGGAATGGAGTTGGTTGTATAGCGATTCCTCGTGGAACAGCCAGTCGGGTAGCCCCTTGGAGGAAGCGTCAGAGCAGCGGGGAGTTGGTGGCCGTCATTACCGGCTAGAAGGTGATAGTGAGTACCAATTCATTGCCTATTATGACGATGTCCGGCATGGCTTGCTTGGTCTCGGGTTTACCACTGTATCCGGTATGGCTTGGTCTTTCCACGGTTCGGCTCTTTACCAGCGCCATTACCAGCGCTACCAGCAGCCGGTAATGGCTGGGGGCGGGGTAACATTGGGTGAAGGCCGTGATGCGCTACAGTCCTTGATTGGGGCAACATGGACTGCCAGTAACGGGCATCAGGTGATTGCGGAGTATTGGTATGACGGCCGGGCTTGGAGTCATAGCGAATGGGCGCGAGCCGGGGCGGCTTTGGCCAATATGGGACGTGGAAAAGGGGATATCCGGATGAGCTTTGCCCATGGTTTCGAAGCGGTAAATTTACGGCAACATAATTTGCTGCTCCACTGGCAGCTTGACCCTAACGGCGGATATGGTGGGATTTGGCCGGAATCCTTGACGCCGAAGATTGATCTTCTCTACACCCCGGAAGATAGCGGGCATGTGGTGACCGGTTGGCTTGATTATACCGTGAAAGATACCGGGTCGATGCGACTTGGCGTGGAACTGGCTGTGCGTTGGTTTGGTGGCCCGGCAGACAGTGTGTACCGGATGCTGCCCGAACGACAGCAGCTGTTTTTGAATATCAAAGGGAGGTTGTGATGAGTGATAGGGCAGAGGAACTGGCGCATTACAGTTGGCGTCACTCGCTGATCCAAACATCAGTGATTTGTGTGGTGATAGCCGTTGTGACGTGGCTGATCTGGCCATCGAGTTATGTCGAGCATTTGGCGATCAGTCTGGGCTATGGCTACAGTGCCTTGGGCAGTGCCTGGGTTTTTCAACGTATATTTTCCGGCTTGCAGTACCGGCAGTTGCTGGTACTTGTGCTGTTGAGTGCGATGATTCTCGGAAGCCTTCTGGCCATGCTCTGGACGGGGACTGGCGTTCAAGAGTGGGAAGCCATGAAGTCAGTCATGTTGTTGGGTTTTCTGTTTACCGTCTTTTGCTTTTATTTTTTTTATGTCAGAGAGCAGAAATTTGTGGCGGAAAGGGCGTTGGAGCAAGCTCGCCGTCAGCAGAGCGAGCAGGAAAAAACGTTGGTGTTAAGTGAGCTGAAAATGCTCCAGAGTCAGATAGAACCTCATTTCCTGTTTAATACCTTGGCCAATATCAGCGCCCTGATCGACTATGACCGCGAGACTGCCAAGATCATGCTGACCAAGCTGACGGAGTTGCTGCGGGCAACGCTCAGTGCCAACCGTGCGAGGTTGGTCACCGTTGAGCATGAAATTGCATTGGCCAGTGCCTATCTTGCGATCCAGCAAATACGGCTGGGCAGCCGGTTAGCTTATACTGTCAGCAATAGTGGGGTTGGTGATAGCTGGTTGAGCCCCCCCCTGTTATTGCAGCCCTTGGTTGAGAATGCCGTCTTGCACGGGATAGAACCGCTTGCCGACGGTGGGCAGATAACGGTAGATATCTGTGAGCAAGACCGTCGGTTAGTGATGCGTATTAGCGACAATGGCATTGGTTTGGGCGGTCAGTCACAGCATATTGGACACGGGGTGGGATTGGAGAATATCCGTCACCGCCTTGAGGTCTTGTTTGGCTGCGGTGCCGGGTTGCAAATCAGAGGCAATACCCCGGCTGGCGTGGTGGCTGAGATTTGGATTGAGCGCGGCGCACTGGATGCATTGGTGGAAAAGGAGAACAGGGATGAACGAGCGCGCAACGGCAGTCATTGCCGATGATGAACCATTGTTGCTGCACCACCTGAACAAGGCATTGGCCGAGGTATGGCCCGAGCTTGAGATTGTGTGCCAGGCTCGCAATGGCCAACAGGCCTGGGAGGCCGCTTGCCAATATCAACCCGATGTGATGTTCCTTGACATTCGGATGCCTGAGCTCGATGGCATGGGCGTAGCCAGAAAAGTGCTGCAGCTCGGATCCCCGCCGTTGGTCGTCTTTACGACTGCTTACAGTGATTATGCGGTAGGGGCTTTTGAGCATGACGTTGTGGACTATGTCCTCAAACCGGTATCGGAGGCACGGCTTGAGAAAACGTGCGACAAGCTGCGCAGTCAGCTTAGGATGCGGCGTTCTGCCGATGTTCCAGCAGGCGTGAATACCCTGCTGGACGAGCTAAGTAGGCTGTCTGCGCCAAACCCGTGCCAATACCTCAAATGGGTGAAGGCGGCGAAGGGGGAGGATATCCACCTGCTGGCGGTGGGCGATATTCGTTACTTTAAAGCCGAGGACAAGTATGTTTCGGTATTTGTGGGAAAGGCCGGTGGGCCCGTGGAAGAGTATGTGATCCGTACCCCGCTCAAGGAGCTGCTGGAGCAAATAGATCCCCAGCAATTTTGGCAAATTCACCGTTCGACATTGGTCAATGTCGAGGCTATCGAGAAAGTCAGCAAGGATTTTACCGGCCGGATGAGTGTTCGGGTTAATGGTACGAAATTACCCGTAAGCCGCCGTGCACAGTCACTGTTCAAAGGTATGTAATTCAGGCTAGGGTTGATTACTGATCTTGCCGCCAACTTTGCTGTACCGCAATTTCCAGTGGTGTATGGACGAACAGATATTGCTGTGGCAGCAGATTTGAGGATGGAATGGTCTGTCCACATTGCCAGACGCTACGCATATGGGCCAAGCCGCGAAATACCGGAGAAAATAGAGATATGGCCTCAATAAGTCCCCAGCTGAGCTGGGTGACATTAACCGGCTTGCCGCAGGAAAGCGCGAGGCTGCGGGCGATATCTTGGATGCTGACCAGGTGGCCCGGGTAATAGCTGACTTCTAATTGGGTATGATGCGTTTTTTGGGTGGAGAGTTGATGGACGATATTCTCCGCAAAGTCAGGTAAGTATGTCCAATAATGACGTTGGCCAAACGGGCCGGGAGATTGCAGGGTCAGACTATTGTCGTTTTCCTTTATGAACATACCTAGGTAACTTTGTGGGCGGGCACAGCTAAGGCTGTGCCCGCAACACATCACGCTTATGCTGGCACCAGCGTCGGCGGCCGCGTTGAGCTGGCGGGTCAGCTTATGGGGGAGAGCGGTTGTGATAGGTGACGTTGCTTTCCAAAAAAGTAGCTTGGACAGGCGTGAATATTGGTGCTCGTAATGATTGGTCGTCAGCATCAGGTGACGGCCATGTTTGATGATCAGGGCCAATACCGTGTCGAGTGAAAAAATCACTTGCCCGCCCAGTGACGGATCGGGCAAGTGCAGGAAGACTGTATCGACATCTTGTATTAGTTGTTCTAAGAGTTCGACATCTTTCTCACCCAGTTCGGCGAGGGTCATGTCGGAATGCAAGGCGACCGTATGTTGTGGGTCATCGATTGCCGCCACCACATACCAGTTGTATTGTGATAAAGCCTTACTGATCAGGTTGCCCATTTCATATTCGGCACCAAGAACAAGGGCTCTTCTCATCATTACCTTCAACCTTGCGATTCATATCAAACTCAATATCAATAAGTTAAGTGCTTTTTACGTTTATAGTAAATAGACAAAACGGCATAGCAGGTATTTGATAATGCATAACATGGAATGGGATAGTATTCGGGTATTTTTAGCCGTTGCTGAAGAAGGGAGCATGTCGGCCGCAGCCTTGGCTTTGGGGATGTCGCAGCCGACCGTCAGCCGCCAGATCGTCGCCTTAGAACAGAAAGTGGGCTTTAACCTGTTTGACCGTTCGTCACACGGGCTGAAGCTGACAGACAACGGTGAGATTTTACTTGAAACAGCCCGGCAGGCCGCAAAGGGAGTCGAGGGGTTCAAGCAGCAAGTGGTGGCCTGCAAGAACAGTCATGAAGGGCATGTTCGTCTGGCTGTTGGGGAAATTGCCGCATTTTATTTTTTGCCCGATGCGCTGACGGCATTCCGTGAGGCGCATCCTGAAATTGATGTGGAATTGTTGGTAGAGAACAAGGCCGTCAATCTGAATAAGCGCGAGGCTGATTTGTTGATTTCGCGCGAAAAGCCTACCCAGCCTGATTTGGTGGTGAGTTATCTGCATGAAGAAGCGCTTGGGTTTTATGCTCATCGCGATTATCTGGCTGAGATGGGGACTCCGGCAGACATGGATGCCATGCACCATGAAGGCTACCACTTGATAGGCTATGATCAATTTGATTTCTATACTCGGGCGGCTTCGGAGATCGGTGGCAAGGTGACCAAGTCGAACTTCTGTTTTCGTACTGACAGCTACAAGATGCAGGTTGAATTGGCGCGCGCCAAAGCGGGGATTGCAGTGATGTTTGACTGTGTTGCAAGGCGCTACCCGGAGCTTGTGCCGGTGTTGCCGGGTACCCCGCTGCCCAAAACAATCTGGTGGCTGGTGAGTCATCATGACGTTCGGGTAAATCGACGTATTCAGTGTTTAATGACCTTTTTGAGGGCGTGGTTTCATCGCCGTTAATCTCATGGAAATTTAGGAGCTTATGCAATTTTTTTAATACATCAAAAATTATGGGCTGAATTTTGTACTTTGGTGAATAAATAAACGCATTTAAACGTTTTCGTTGCGCTTATCTTGATCTCAACCAGTGAAATTTCAATTTTTTGTTTTTTTCTCGAAACAAAAGTTGAGTTATTCAAAAAAAATTGAATAATGTAACCATAAAATATAAATCAGAAGAAAATGCTGCTCCACACATCTTCTTCTGGCTAAGGTCACTGGACCAAATAGACGTGTTCACGGAACAGCACGCTGTTTCAAAGCCAACAAATATTCTGATGAGATAACCATGAGCAATTCTCTAGTACTTGTAATCAACTCCGGCAGTTCTTCCCTGAAGTTTGCCCTAATCGATACCGTAAGCGGTGAAGCAACCCTGAGCGGTTTGGGTGAATGTTTCGGTCTACCAGAAGCGGTAGTGAGCTGGAAGATTGATGGCGAGAAGCACGAATATCATCTTGAAGCTGAAGGCAACCATCACCAGCAGGCTGTTGATCGCATCGTAATGCTGCTTGACGAGCTGGGCATGAAGCAGGATATCGTTGCTATCGGTCACCGAGTTGTACATGGCGGCGAGAAGTTCACCAAGACAGTGAAAATCGACGATACAGTACTGGAAGAAATTGAAAAGCTGAGCGATCTTGCTCCGCTGCACAACCCAGCTCACGTTATCGGTATGCGTGCGTCAATCAAGGCGTTCCCTAACCTGTCTCAGTACGCAGTATTCGATACGGCTTTCCACCAGACTATGCCGGCGAAAGCGTACACTGGCGCTATCTCACAGAAGCTGTACAAAGATTACGGTATCCGTCGTTACGGTTTCCACGGTACTAGCCACTACTACGTAAGCCGTGAAGCTGCGAAAATGGTTAACAAGCCAATTGACGAAAGCAACTTCATCTCTGTCCACCTTGGTAACGGCGCGTCAGTGTGTGCAATCAAGAACGGCAAGAGTGTCGATACCAGCATGGGCTTCACCCCGCTGGCTGGCCTGATGATGGGTACACGTTGTGGTGACCTTGACCCAAGTATCATTGAGTTCCTGCTGAAGAAAGGTTGGTCTCAGGAAGCTGTGTTTGATGAGCTGAACAAGAAATCTGGCCTGTTGGGCGTATCTGGCCTGACAAGCGACTGCCGCGGCATCATCGAAGCGATGGAAAACGGCCACGAAGGCGCGACACTGGCATTCGAACTGTTCTGCTACCGTGTTGCCAAGTACATCGGCTCTTACATGGTTGCACTGGATGAGCTTGACGCGATTATCTTCACTGCGGGTATCGGTGAGAACTCACAGCCAATCCGTAGCAAGATCCTAGAGAATCTGAAGATCTTCGGTTACCGCGAAGATGAAGACGCTAACGCAGCGGCACGTTTTGGCAACCGCGGTATTATTACCAAGCCTAACACGCCTGTGGCGATGGTTATCCCAACCAACGAAGAGTGGGTAATCGCCAAGGAATCAATGGAGCTGCTGCACGCTTAATAGCGGCAAGAAATCCATTAACCCCATACGTAACCGCCGGTATCATACCGGCGGTTTTTTTGTGCTTAATCCCTCAGAATTATCTCATTTGTGAATACAAAAAATAGCTTTTAGGTATGTTTGTCAATACAATACGCGCTGTTTTGCGCAGGGTATATACGCTGCATATTGTATTGTTTATTAATGTTTTTAAGTTGTTTGGCGAAGTTACCCTGATAATGATCGCCACTGTCCGATAGGTAAAATGGTTGTCGAATATGTTCAGTTTCGCCTTCAATAAGAATAAAGACGGTAACAATGCCGCAATAGATACATTAAGTGCTCAGTTAGATGAACAACGGAAAGAGAACGAGCGATTAATCACGACGATTAGCGAAACGCAGCAGCACGTTGAGCAATTGGAGTTATCCGTTGCAATCAAAGATGAGTTTATGAACAAGCTGCTTAAATCCGTTTCGCCGCTCGAATATATCCGAAGCAACATTGTCAGCGCGGCTGAGAACCTTGCGCTTAATCTTGATCAGCATGTGTCGGACAACAAAGATGGTATTGCCATCTTGAATATGTTCCGCGATACCCTCAATCAGCTTATTGGGCAGATCCAATCGAGTGGGGACTCACTCGAAGTATTGAAGCTGAACTCTGACGATATCGGCAAGTTTATTGTCACGATTAATAACGTATCAGAGC
Organism: Photobacterium panuliri; assembly: GCF_059920555.1. Taxonomy (NCBI): domain Bacteria; kingdom Pseudomonadati; phylum Pseudomonadota; class Gammaproteobacteria; order Vibrionales; family Vibrionaceae; genus Photobacterium; species Photobacterium panuliri. The sequence goes on along the minus strand of NZ_CP197193.1, from coordinate 1,422,511 downwards.
AGACTAACCTTCTGGCGCTCAATGCGGCCATTGAGGCTGCACGTGCAGGTGATCATGGGCGGGGATTTGCCGTTGTTGCCGATGAGGTACGCAAGTTGGCCCAGAATGCTAGCGATGCGGCCAGCCAGATCCAGAATGTGGTGGGTGAGATTAGCGGTAACACTCAAACTTGTTACCAGAGCTCAAAGTTCATCGAGACTCAGTGTACTCAATTGCACGACAGTATCGAAGAGCTGATCATGATTGTCAGTTCGCTGATCCTTAAATCCGAAGAGCTGTATCGATTGGTTGATATGAGCTATACCTCGATATTTCTCCGTCTGGTTCAAATTGATCATGTGGTATGGAAAGTCAGCATTTACCAGCGCCTTAGTCTGCAGAGCTTCAATAGCCAAGAGGTGGTCGATCACCACCGTTGTCGCTTGGGCAACTGGTATTATCAGGGCCGTGGCAAGCAGCTATTCTCGGGATGCCGTTCGTATCAGCAGCTAGAGCGTCCGCATGCCGATGTACATACCTATGGCCGTAAAGCATTGCAGGCATTTGCCGAGGGGAATCAAGCAGAGGGGATGCACTGTCTTGCCCAGATGGAAGAGGCGGCAGATAGCGTGATAGACCTGCTTAATGATCTGGAAGGGGAAATCGCGCAGGTTAAACAGCTTAAGCGTTAACTACTTTTAGAATGCAGAAAAAACCGCCCTGAGCCCTATGTTCAGGGCGGTTTTTTTATGTGATGACGGCATGATCTGTTTGGGATAGGGGGCGAATATTGCAAGGAACGTTAATGTCGGTCAAAGACGTCGGTGATAACTATGGTACTTTTCCTGCTGTATTATCTTGCTTTTTTATTGGCATTGCCGTTTTTATTATTTATCCACATGGTTCTTTATGAAAAAAAGATACGTTGTTTTGGGTGTTTTGCTCATCGCTATATTGAGTGCTTTCTTGGTCGATAATTTGAACTATAGGTTGGCAACCGTGGGTTATTTTATTGAAGATTATTGGATGATTCTTGTAGCTATCGTGATAGCAGCGGTTGGCTTCAAGCAGCCAGAGAAGAAAAAGAAAATACAGCGTTATGTTGTGGCTATGTTGTTGGTGGGAATTTACATCGGGGATTATTTCTATATCTCGGAGTATGAACAAGAAGAGGCATGGCTGTCCCTTGGGCAAGTTTCTGATATTTATGATTCAATGGGGCTCGAGTCCAAGATTGAGCCGCTGTTTATCATCAACACAGTGCGTTTGCCTGATGCCTCATTGTCTGATGTGAAGTCATGCGAGGATGCATTCGCACTGGCTAATCTGGTGATACTGCGTAAAAGGTATGACCGCAAAGAATATTCTTATTATATTTATCGTGAGATTGATGAAGTTATCGATGTCTTGCGTCAGGGCGGCGGTAGAGTCTATACCTATATCCAGAACAGCAGTGGGGAGAATGTCTGCCGGGCGTCAATGAAAGGGGCCGATCGTTTTTCGATGGAGAAGCTGTGACGTTGCTACTGTGATTGTATATCCATAAAAAAACCGCCAAAAGGCGGTTTTTTTGTCTCTGATCAACAGGTCGCATCTAGCCAATGGCCAGTTTGGTCTCCGGATAGCGTAGCTTGCGTGCCCGGGGGCTGGCGAGGAAATAGGCGAGGGTCAGCGGGCCGACCCGGCCGATAAACATCAGTATGATGATGATGGTCTCGCCGGCAGGGGTCAGGTTCGGGGTTAGTCCGCGTGACAGGCCGACGGTTCCTAACGCTGACAGGGCTTCGAACATGATATCGAGCATCGGGGCCTTTTCGGACAGGAGCAGGCCGAAAATGGCCAGCCAGCTCACCACGACCGAAATCATGGTAAGGGCCAGTGCCTTGCTGACGGTTTCGCGCGGGATTTCGCGTTTGAACACGAAGATCGCTTCGTCCCGGCGTAGGTACCCGTAAGTTGCCAGAATCATCACCATGAAAGTCACCACCTTGATCCCACTGGCGGTGCTTAGCGATCCGCCGCCGATAAACATCAGGGTCATGATGAGGGTTGTCGTGGCATCTTCGAGTTGGTCTATCGGCAGGGTATTAAAACCCGCCGTGCGGGGGCTTACTGCCTGAAACCAGGCCGCCAGCCATTTCCCGTGCTCGGAGAGATGCGCCAGGGTATGTGGGTTGTTGTACTCAATCATGTAAATGGCGATGACGGCGAACAGGTTGAGCAAGACGGTGCCGGTTATCATCATTTTGCTGTAGGGCGTCAGTTTTGACCAGCGTCGGTTGCGGTGCAGGTCGATCCATACCGAGAAGCCCAGCCCGCCAACGATGAACAACCCCGTAATCGTCAGGTTGACCACCGGATCTTCCACATAGGGCATCAGGTTGTCGGCGCTGAGGGCGAAGCCGGCATTATTGAAGGCGCTGATGGTATAGAAGAACCCGTGGAACAAGCTGGTCTTCCACCCGAGCTCGGGACTCCAGTAGGCCGCCAGAATAACCATTCCGATGCTTTCGACGAACAGGGCATAGGCCAGCACGTTCTTGGCGGTAGAGGCAAGGGTGGATGTGTCGGTTTGGTTGAATGCCTCTTTGGCCACAGTGCGCTCGAGGAAGCCGATTTTGCCGCCCAGCGAGATCAGGGTCACGATGGCAAAGGTCATCAGCCCCAACCCGCCGCACTGGATCAGCAGGGCGATGACGGTTTGGCCGAACGTGGTGAACACGGTACCGGTATCAACTACCGACAGTCCGGTAACGGTGACGGCGGAAGTTGCAGTAAACAGGCTTTGTGACCAACTTAGTGGTGCCGCTGTGGCAAAAGGAAGCTTAAGCAAGCAGGTGCCAAGCAAGATCAGGGCAAGGAAGCTGCCCGCCAGAATCAGGGGCGGCGCCCCTGTGATCTTCTTGGCGGCATTGGTCTTGCGCTCAAGCGGCGAGACAGAGGGATGCCACAAAACCATGTTACACCAACCTTGGGGCGAGGTATTTCAATTCGGCCCGGGTGCCGCACAATAACAGGATATCATTGGTTTGCAGTACAAAATCACCACTTAGCTGGGTGAAGGTTTCCTGATCGCGTTTGACCAGCAGCGGCTCGATATTGTCGCTGATATCCCCCAGCAGTTGGTTCAGCGTCACCTCGTTGAGGCAGGCTTGGATGGGAATCTCGACGACGTGCAGGCCGTGGCCAATCGACAGGTAATTGTTGACCATCGGGTAGTTGAGCGATTGGGCGACCCGGATCCCCATTTCCTCCTCCGGGTGGATGATACGCGAAACCCCTAGTTTAGAGACGATGGTATGGTGGGCCTTGGTGCTGGCTTTTACCCAGATATTGTTTACGCCACTGTTCTTCAGGGCAAGGGTGGTAAGCAGGCTTGCCTGCATGTCTTCGCCAATAGCGATCAGGACGGCTTCGCTGTTGCCCAGATCCATTTCACGCAGTGCACACTCGTCGGTGGCATCGCAGATCACCATTTCGGTAAAGTCTTCAGTATATTTTTCGGCAATTTTCGGGTCGCAGTCGACGCCGGTAACAGTATGGCCGAGGTGGATCAACTCTAGGCTGGCGGCGACACCAAAACGCCCCAAGCCAATGACGGTAAAATGCGCCATGGATAAGTACCTTGAATAGTTTGGTTTGATAGATAGTGACAGTAAACCACCACTGGCAATACCGTGGTGTCATGTCGTTATGTGGTGTGCCGGGAGGGCTAGGTAGTCACGGTGTATTCCTGCAACTGATAGGTTGTTTTCTCGTTGTTTGAGAGCGCGGCGGGATTCGCCCCTAAAATTGTGCGCTACATCACGGTCTCACTCTAGCAGAGGCCAACGTGCAGAACGCGCTTTAAATTTGCAATTTAGGATTGCCATATTGAAGGCGGATTTGGGCGAGTAATATGCATAAATGAAAGAGGGTAAATAATTAAAATTTTGTTTTTATTGATTTTTATTTTTTATTCCAAGATGGAAATATGCAGCGTTGATAGCGATTTACAGTGTGAATTGGATCGCCTGCCGTGATGTTGCGGCAGGCTGGAGATGACTGTGGTGGTTAATTATTGACCCCTGTGCGGCGCACTTTATCTACATGGCGGTTGATTAAATGGCGGATCAGCCAGCGGTAGGCGATATGTTTGAGTCCGCGGGTGTTGCTGCCGTAGCGCGAGAAAAAGCTGTCAGGGTCATTGAATACCCCGAGATCATCAGCAATGCCTTGTGCTTGGATATAGGTATCACTGCCGGTAAAGATATTCGGCGGGTTTTGCAGGCATGCAACGCTGATACCATAGCCACTGAATATACGCGTACCGGGGTGGGCTCGCTGAACCTGTTCGAGAAATGGCGTATCGATGATAAATCCCTCAAGATTAAGCCATCGCCCCTCCAGTTCGACCTCTATCCAGCTATGCAAAATCTTTTTGGGGGCAAGCGGCATAATGTAGTCAGGGATTGCCCCGCGCTGGAGTGCATTGTAGATGGTAAAGCCATGGAAGCGGCATGGTATGGCGAGGCTGCGCAACAAAGCCATAAGGAGGGTACCTTTGGTGTTGCATTGCCCGTAGCCGTCTTTGAGAACTTGGCTGGCAGGTAGGGTATCGTCACTGTTATAGCCAAATAAGATATCGTCGCGGACGAAATTATAGGCTTCGCGAAGAGCTGTTGCCGTGTCGAGTGCACGCCACCCCTTATTCTCGATAAGTTGTGATATGGCCGGATGGTTGTAGTCGATCATAGGGGTCGGCAGGAGTAGCCGTGGGTGCTTGGCTGGCGCGGGTATGTTGGAATCCGCTGTTCTGGGGGCTGTTGGTATGCTCATGGTGTATCCTCCCTGTTGGTACGCTTACGGTATCAACAGGAAAGGGGGGCGGTATTGAACAAACTGGCTATTTGTTCTTATTCAGGGTGAAACTGGCGAGCAGCTCGCTGCTGGTCATGCCAAAGGTACGCTTGAGGGTTCTGCTTAGGTGCGCCGCATCACTGAAGCCGGCAAGGTGGGCCGCCTGAGTGGTATTCGCCCCGTTTTTTATTGCCCTAACGGCACAGAGCAGACGTCGCCAGAGTAGATAAGGGCGCCAGGCTATGCCCAGTTGCTCGCGGGCGAGATGGAGAAAGCGGCTTTCTGACAAGGCCAGCCAGTCGGCGATTTCCTTGGCCCGCCATTTATCCGGTTTTAGACAGTGGCCAGATAGGCAACTGTCAAGCTGGGCCTGCAATTTTCTGATCCTCGAATCGCTGATGGTATAGCCCTGTTGTTTGAGTGCGTTGACCAGTTCGGGCTGTGCCGCGAGGGCATGGTAGAGCCCACCGAGGGTACGATTCGGTTGGCTGGCAAATTCTGTCGGCAGTTGGCTGATCGCTGTACCGACCCGGCTCTCTGGCTCCGCCAGAATGATCCAGCCCTGTTCCATTTGGAGTTGATGGCTCTGATCAGGGGGGATAACCTTAGCCTTATCGAAAGGCTGGCCGTTGAGCTTGGCAGATAGAGTCGGCAGGCAGAGCTGCCATAGTGTATGGCGATGGGGTTTGGCATCGATGCTCTTGCCAAAGGCAATCACCAGCCCAGGTGAAATATGGCTGAAAGGTTCGCACTTTGGTTGGGGATGTGAGGGGATTTCGTTTTTCGTTTCCGCGCTGTTCCATGTCGCGGGGGAAGCCACTATCGCGGCTGTGGCCGAGGCGTCTGACTGCATCCTTGTCTACCTACTTGTTGTTCAGCTATCGCTGGTTGAAAATTGTTCAATCCATAGTAGCGATATCCCCAAGCGAGCTCAATATACATAATGGATATGTCTGAAAGCGGAAGTACTTTAATTTCCGGCGATATGTTTTAGGGATAGGTTGTCAGTTTTGGTTCGGATTGTTTTTGGGAGCTACGATAGGAAATTTTACTATCACTGTATCTATTGAGGGTTATGACTGCGTTGGTGTTGCTTAGGTGTATTCATATCTTTATTGAACAGGTATAGAAAGTTCTTATAGTAAATAATGAATACAAGCAGGGATATCTCCTGCTTGTATTTCATTCATCATCAAACTGCGTAACCTAATACTGATAGCAGTTGTTGTTTTTTACTTAAGATAATTTCAGGGTTTGTTTTATCTGATAGGTTCTCTCTGGATTTTTCACCTAAAAAGAATGCTATTCGTTCAGCATTAGCCCCCGATGGGTGAGGCATACCAGCTAAGATTTGCTCGCGCTTGATATATCCGCTCTCAGCCATGGAGAAAAGCACGTCTGCTACTGAATCGCCTAAGGGGACGTATAATGTCTCTGAAGACAATTGACGTAGCTCTTCCCCAAGGTATTGCTCTATTGCTTCTCGAAGCAATGGCGTTCCTAACATCTTCGGCGTGCGCCCACTGTAATTTTTACCATTCACAAACACGGGATAACGTAGAGCTGAGGTGTAATGTACTAAGTCCTTCCTGATCGTGAATAGTTCTTCGCAGTCATTTACGCCTAACCGATGTTGCAACCCGATATGATTTAGCATTCGTATAAGATTTTTACGCATGGGGCCGGCGAAACTGGCGGTTTCTTTGGCTGATTGGCTAACAATAGGCAAAGGCTTGTTGGTACTTAATTGTCGCTGTGCTTCCTGTAGTGCGATTTCCGCTTGTTGTAGTCCTGGCGTTATTCCACAAATGACAATTTTTGCTGCTGTATTCACATGATCAAATGGTGCGTAATACATCTCAATTGATTTGTCTTTATTTAGTAACAATGAACTAGGCATTTCCTTTAATGGGAACTGCAATGCTGTTATTGGTTTAATAAGTTGAGATAACACTTGATATTCTTCTCTTTGTTATTTTGAAAATACGGTGATTACGTACGGATTTCAGCCTGTTGTCGTAACACTCTACAGCAATGAGTATCGGAAAAGCGATATGTGTTGTTGTTCGTGTGCCCTGCTTTTTCATCGATGGAAAATAGATCACGACTGGCCACATAAATCGAAACAATACACCTTATGTTGCATAATGAGTATGAAGCTGCATAGGATATGTGGCACCAAATTTTTGTTGGTATCGAGCACGGAGTGGTGGCTGTGGGAATAAATGATTTTGATGAGGGCTGGGAAATTCTGGTCAGTGATTACGCGAGGCCTATTGCGGCTAAACGCCTGATTGCAAATATTTATCGAGGTTCGGATATGGCGAATGGGATCATTCGCAGTCAGATCGCCGAAAATAGCCAGCATTACCGGTGTGCACAGTGTCGGGGGGCGGTATATCTTGTCGGAGGACAGGGGAGAAGGCAGTGTTTGCATTTTAGGCACAACACTAAATCTCCAGAGAACAAACAGAAGGCCGAGGGATGTTTTTTCTGCAATCCTAACCGTGAGCAATGCCGATTATACAACCGCATCTTTCGTGCTGAGGGAGAATGGCACATGCAGAACAAAGAGCGGGTTGCAAATATATTGGCCCACGACCCAAGAATCGAGCCGGATTCAGTCGCGACGGAACGCTATATTTTTAGTACCGAGCATACGCTCAATATTCGTCGACAGCCTGATATATATTGCCGAGATCGGGATGGTAATCATTGGGTTTTTGAACTTACCCGTTGGTGGTTACATCCGGAGACGGCCGTTGAGCGGCAAAAATTCTACCGTAAGCTCGGTTATAACCTCGTATGGCTGTTTAGCCCGGAATGCAGAGAGGAGAATCGTTCGACATTTCATCTTTTACTCTATGGTGCTAATTATCATGACGAGATGACGCTGGAATCCATCACTTGTGAAGGGGCACAGTTCAATGCTTTTGAGTTGTCCGAATCTGCGCTGGAAAAAAGTGACAGTGAGGGTGAGTTATATCTCGACGTTATCTATCCGAGCTTTGTTGTTGACGATAACCTAGGTACGCTCATGACGAGTTATCATAACAGGCTGATGAGTATGCATGATCTCATCTTGGATCCTTGTCAGCGGCTTCCGTATGGCGTAGAGACGGCGTGCCAACTGCAACAAGCGAAGGCGTATCTGGCAGAGGTGCGTAATGAATTGCTTCAAGCTGAATTCAATCGGCGGTATAAGTCCGAAGTGAAAGATCTGACGTTAATCCGTCGGTCGCTTGGCGAAATACGGAAAATACGACGGGTTGGTATCGACGAAAGCAGCATGGTGCAAATCAGAGAACGATTGTCCGAGTGTCGTGCGAGGTTACCAGAGATTGGCGGGATGAGGGCGATTCGAATCGAAAAACTGATTATCGGTGCAGATTGCAAGGCCCAGTTGTCTATTGAGCGTTACCTAAAAGAAAGAACGGCGCGTGAGGAGCAGATTAGTACACTTTGCTACGAAGGGCATGGGTTTATTAACCAATTCAGTGGGCAACCACTACATCCTGATGGAGAAGTCAGTCGGCAGGCGGAGCAACTCAGCAAACAGCTTGAAGAGATAGGCAATTTCAGTTTTTCACGGCGCATAACGGCCGCATCTCGGGCTTGCCACCGTCGTTATATCGAGTTGTTTATTTATCAAATGAATGAAAGTGTAGGAAAGGTAAAGCATCGTCAGTACGTGGAAAAAAACAGGCCGTTGTTGTTCTCATTGCAGGAATATTGCCAGCAATTTGATGAGCGTCAGCTGCTCGTTCAGTTAAACAAGTTGCATCATATCGTTGATAACCACACTATCTATCTTCAATATTGCGAACTGGCTGCGATGATCGTTCATCCTATGCTGCCGTCAGGGTATCTTGATGATGTGCTGGATATGTATGATTTACTGTCGGAATATGAATTTAACCAGCAAAGGACGGATTTTAACCTTGCCGTGATACGGCGTTATGCCAGACAAGCTGTGGATGATTTTGCCGCGCTTCATCAATGGGATAAAGCACTAGATTATCGAACGCTCCTACCGCTGGCGATTCAGGTCGCCGAGGAGGATGAGTCGGCATTGGCAACAATGCTGGGATGTCATGCCAACAGTCTCTCCCGTCTACCAGAAATCAGAGATAAGTATGTTGAACAGGCGTCGGAGTCGGTGGCGTCTTTTTTTGTCGGGATAGGTCAGGCACTCTCTAGCTTGATTTCCAAGGCAGAGCGGGCATCTAATACAAAAGTCTTGGCTGCTATCGTCCCGTTAGCCGAGAAGCTCTTTACTGACTGCTATCTTTATACGTCATCTTTTTCAGATCAGGCGGTGCAATCCCAAAAGACTGATTTAATGAATGCGTATTATGAGCCTTTGTTTGACAAGCTCTACCAACTTGTTGAACCTCAAGATTAACTCTTAGAGTTCATGTTTTACATTTGTAAGACATCCTGCGCCATGGTTATGGGATTAATCAACCTCCACAATCCCATATGTGCTGGTGGCTTGGTTTGCTTTCATCCAGCCAAGAATAATGTCGCCGTTGAAGCGCACACTCGCCTCCACGATTTCAATCACCTCACTGGCGACCATGGCATAAAAGTCATCAAACTCAATCATGCTTTATGTTCATGGTCTATCTCGTGTGGTTGCCAATTGTGCCGTTATTCCCGGCGAGCCCGCCATGACCGAGCATGGTTATGGCGGGCTCGTCAGGGCTGCTTCACATCTTGAATTTAAGAATGGAGTTACCCAATTCAATGGCCAGTGATTCTAGGTGTTCGGCCTGGACTCTATTTTGGGTGATAGCCGCCGCAGCCTCTTGGGATATATCATTGATATTATAGACATTCTTGTTGATTTCCTGAGTCACATGAGATTGCTCCTCCGTTGCGGTGGCTATCTGAATGTTCATGTCTTGGATTTGGCGGATCTCTTGTTCGATTAGCGTAAGGGTTTGGGCGGCTTCATCGGATTTGGATAATGTCCCTTGGGCCCCTCGGGTGTTATTTTCCATCAGGTGAACGGAATGTTGGACTTGTTCTTGAAGTCTTAGGATCATCGTTTGTATTTCGTCGGTACTCTGCTGGGTTTTGGTGGCGAGTGATCGTACTTCGTCTGCCACCACGGCAAACCCGCGGCCGTGCTCGCCGGCTCTAGCTGCTTCGATGGCGGCATTGAGGGCCAGCAAGTTGGTTTGGTCGGCTATCCCTCGGATCACATCGAGGATCCCGCCCACATTCTCGGTTTCCTGCTGCACGATATTGATTGCGGCTTGTATGTCGTTGAGATTGTTGACGAGCAATTGAATACTGTCATTCATCTCCCCCACCAGGTTGAGTCCATCTGTCGCGCTAAGGTGTGCTTCGTTGGACGATTTCGATGTGAGGTTGGCATGTTGCGACACCTCGGTGATAGTGGCCAGCATCTCGTTGATCGCCGTCACGACATGTTCCAACTCTGCAAGTTGGTGGTGGGAGGATCGATCGGCCTCCGTCGACGAATCAGCAATCTGTTTTGATGAGCCATATAACTCTGTTGAACAGTTGTTGATGCTGCTGATGATTTCCTTGATGTTGTTCGCCATGATCAAGGTTGAGCGGTATACGCCAATGTCCTCGGTGCGCAGCGGTGGAATATCCGTCAGGATCCCGTTTGAAATGTTCTTGACGAGATGGTTAATTTCATTGGGCTCGCCGCCAATCGGGGCATAAATATATTTTCTGACAAATATCTGGCATAAGAACATGGCGATAATGCTCGCCCCGCACAGGATGCCGATCCCCATGGTGAAGTTGTCGTTGCTTTCTTTTTCGATGGTGGCCAGATATTCATAGTTGGCGACGCTGAAGCCTAAATGGCTGGCGTTGCTGATATAGGCGATGATTTCGCCTTGCTTGCCCGAGTAACTGATCCTCCCTGATTGATTTTGGTATTCAGGGTAATCGGTGTAGATATTAGTGTGAAGCATGCTGCTGTCACCGCTGGCGATAACACTGCCGCTTTGGGTCAGGTAGACATCAATTTGGTCGCTGTCCACGTTGGAGAGTACAAAGGAGTTGAACTCGTCCAAGCGAAGATCGGCCGCAGCCACGGCATAGATGTGGTTCTGCGCGTCGTAGAGCGGGATACTGAATGTGATAATCCATTTTTTGGTGAATTCATCTTGGTATGCTTCGGTAAATGAACGTTTAGTCACGCCATTGATGACATCATCGAACCATGCTTTTCCTGCTGCGTTTTTATTTATATCAACCCCATTCTTGGTTATCACACCACCATTTTTCATCGCAATATAGACATTGGATATGGATGAGTTGTTCTGGATATCAGAGAGTTGTTTCATCACCGACTGGATGCTGCTGTTGTCAGCTGTGTCAACGTTGATACTGGCAGTGCTTAAGATATCAAAATAACGTTCTGTGTATTGTGTTATGACCGACGAAAGCATATGTGATTGAGACTGCATCTTGCTGTCATAATTAGCAATGGATGACCCACTAAAGTTTGACAGATTGATACTGGTAATTAATGCAAATGAAATGATAAAAAATGAAGTGAAGGATATCGTTATTTTTGTACTTAGTTTCATCTTATGTTACTCACGAATAAGGTACGGCTTATCACGAAATCAACATATGTTATCGTGGATTGGAAGATAACTTATACCTTAATGGATAAGTTATTATGAGTTAGTAACAGGTTACAAATATGACTAACGTGAAATATGATTTTATTATTATCAATGTAAGTCAAATTAAATTAATGATGAGATGTGATTACTTGAAGTTAGTCACGTTGCTTCAATTTTGATATTTTTAATAATGAGTTGAGTTATTCGGTTGTTTTTTTATTCGCTTGAATAATTGAAATTAATGATGATGTGAAATTTTTTTCATGAAAAGGCGATAGATTGCCATTTCTCAGGATGGTTATTTTGCTATTTTCTTTTTTTTACTTTTTTTCAGCTGTTTAATGTTCACTGGTGGTTGATGAGCTAACTTTTTGCCGAATAATTAACCAAATATCTAAGCGGTTGTGAATGTTGTTATGATGAAAAATAAGCAGCAATAGCAAAGATAACTAGTCAAAAAGTGTTGATTTTTTGACTCATATCTAAAAATTGAGTGGGAAATTGACGCAAGAAAGCATGATCTTCGTCTCATTCATATCATTCTATTTGCGTATAATCTGCCGGACATTCAGCATGTTTACTAATCGTGGTGAAAAATGAGTACAAAGGGAAAATTGTTGTTATCCATAGAGTTGGGATTTAATTTATTATTACAATATTCATTTTATATTCAGAGGTAGATAAGTGCTTATTTAATTGGTGGCTATAAATATCAATTTTCAAATATGGCTTATTTCACTGTCAACGCAATAGGGCAGAAAGTTTATCCTTGAGTTTTATATCAGGATAGATTGGTATTGTCTATTCCGGTGTTGGAAGGAAAATAGTCACCAGATAAAAATATTTTAACGGCATTGAGCGCGGTGAATGTTGATTTCAAAACGATCAATATTTTTGGCAAGCTGTCTGACAGCCTGAGAGAGTGTTGCTACGTTAAAAATATAAGAGGCTGGACGATGAAGGCCCTTTTTAAAATGGATAATAAAGAGAAGTAACCATAAAAACCTGTACATTTTCCCGCTTGGTTAAGACGGACTCGGCGGGATTTTTTTGCGGTTAATAAGACCGTGACGTGTAGAAAGAAAAGGGAGCCATGCGCGCAGGGAAGCGCTTATACATGGCTGCGCATGACCAAATAGTGTGTGGTATGAGATGAATGTGTGGGGGGGATTGTGACGGCAAGAGAAGAACGCAACAAAGCCCAATGCGAATTGGGTAGATAGAGTAACCAATAAAAAGGCCTGAATTGCTCAGGCCTTTTGCGTTTTATCTTGTCATTATTGCCAGCAACGAGGGGCGGCGACAATTAGTTGTAGGCGCGGGCGAAGCGGCCTGTTGAGCTTGCTTCAAAACGGCCGGTGTTTGCCGGAATGAAGATAGACTCGCCCTTTTCCACGGTGAGCGTGTCACCGCTTTGGTGAGAGACGGTCAGCGGCGCATCAATGGCCAGCAGGATTTCCGCGCTGTGGGTGGTTAGCACAAATGCCTGCTCGCCTTGGTAGACGCTGAACTTGAAGTCTGGCACTGGGATCGGGTAGTGCTCGGCACCTTGTTCGCGCGTAGGCGCCAGCAGCAGGGTTTCGGCAGGCATTGGCACGCAGCGGGTGCAGGCTACCAGCTCCGGAACGTCCATATATTTCGGCGTGAGGCCCGCGCGCAGAACGTTGTCGGAGTTGGCCATGATTTCAAGGCCGGTGCCTTTAATGTAGGCGTGCGGGGTGCAGGCGTTGAGGAACATCGCCTCGCCCGGCTGCAGGGTCAGGGTATTTAGCATCAGCGGGCCGAACAGGCCGATATCGCCCGGGTACTGGCTTGCCAGCTCAAGGATAAGGGCGAAGAGCTCATCGTCCTGATGGTTTTCGGCATGCACTAGCAGCTTGGCAACCGCGCTGTCTTTGGTGTCGCCTGTCAGTGACAGCATGGCCTCGAAGAAACGCTCCAGACCTTGTTCGTTCTGGTTGCCCTCCAGCGCGGCAACCAACTCGGCTAGCTCGCTGATAGACAGGGCATTGAAGAGGCTGACAATCTCACTATAAGGGCGGAAACCGTTCATCGCCTGATAAGGCGTCAGGGCATATACCAGCTCGGGTTTGTGGTTGGGATCTTTGTAGTTGCGGTTGCCTGCGGTACGTGCAACGCCTAGTTCTTCTTCTTTGGCAAAGCCTGCCTCGGCCTGCGCCTTGCTTGGGTGCACCTGAATAGACAGTGCTTTCTCTGCGGCAAGGACTTTGAACAGGTATGGCAGTTCGCCGAACTGCTCGGCAGTTTGTGGGCCGATAAGGGCTGCCATGTCATTGCTGATAAAATCAGAGAGCAGGGTCGGCGTGGCATTGACCTCGATGGTAGAGCAGCCGTTCGGGTGCGCACCCATCCAGATCTCCGCCTGTGGCTTTTGCTCTGGGTTGGCAAAGCCGAAAAGCTCGGTAATAGAGGTGGTGCTACCCCATGCGTAGTCCTGAATGATGTTGTGCATGCGGAAAAAACGCGGGGAAGAAGTTGCGGTTGTCATGGCGTTCCTTAGTGTAATACCGATTTCGTTAATGCCCGTCACTTCGGTGCGGTGATGGAGACTAAGGAAGTGGGTATTGTATGGGTGTTTATATCACTCAACGCATCTTATCAAAGTTGGCCTGAAATTTTTAACGATTCGCGGGAAGAGCGGGTAAAAAAGCTCCCTCGACGGGAGGGAGCTTGGCGGGGCATATCACTCGGTATGCCCATAGACCTGCCGGATCCGTGGACACCGGCAGAGGGGGATTTATGCCATAGCTTCTTGCTGTGCTTTGGCCTGACGCATTTTCTTCAGAGAGACTGCAACCAGCGCGGTAACAACAGCACCCGCAGCCATACAGGCAAGGGCTAGTACCGGCTTGTTCATGGCTCCTAGCAGGGCAACAACCGGACCGCCGTGGGCAACGCTGTTGGTGATGCCGAATGAGAACGCCATTACCGCAGCAACCATTGAGCCAAGTACGTTGGCTGGAATCACAGACATTGGATCTTGCGCGGCGAATGGAATCGCACCTTCAGAGATACCCACCAAGCCCATTGCGCCCGATGCTTTACCTGCTTCGATTTCAGACTGTTCAAAGATGTTGAACTTGCGACCGATAACCGTCGCCAGAGCCATTCCCAGAGGGGCAACAGGGATAGCACATGCCATCGCACCCATGAACTGTGTTTGACCGCTTGCAATCATGCCGACAGAGAACAGGAAGGCGACCTTGTTGAATGGACCACCCATATCGAAGCCAGCCATGCCACCCAGTACAATACCCAGTAGGATCACGTTACCCGAGCTCATGTTGGTCAGCATGGCGGTTAGGCCGTCCATCAGGCTGGCGATTGGCGCACCGATAACGAAGATGAACATACCCGCGATGAACAGAGAGCCGGTGATAGGTGCAATCATGATAGGCACCAGCGGCTGGATGAACTTGTGGTAGTTGATGTTCACGATGAACTTAACGAAGTAACCTACCAGCAGGCCTGCGACAATCGCACCGATGAAACCGGTACCCGCTTCGGCGCCGTAGAAAGAACCGTTGTTGGCAATCCAGCCGCCAATCAGGCCCGGAGCCAGTGCAGGGCGGTCAGCAATCGCATAGGCAATGTAACCGGCCAGAATTGGGATCATCAGGGTAAAGGCAACCACACCCACGTTCAGCACTTGGTTCCACATGCTGCCGTCAGGGATTTGCATACCGCCAGCGGATGGTTCGCCACCGATTGCCAGTGCCAATGCAATGAGCAAACCGCCGGTTACCACGAACGGGATCATATGCGATACGCCGTTCATCAGGTAGCGGTACAGATCAGAACGAGCCTGCGAGGCTTTGCTTGTGGTTTCTGCCGGTTTTTCGTCGCCGGATACTTGGTAGGCGGGCGCTCCCAGTGCTTGGCCAATGAGCCCTTTGGCATCTTTAATTGGGGCTTTAACGCCTGTTTTGATCAGGCGCTTGCCGGCAAAGCGAGCCATGTCTACCTGCTTGTCGCAGCTTACAATGATGGCTTCGGCGCGGGCGATCTCCTCGGCTGTCGGGCTGTTTTTCACCCCGATGGAACCGTTGGTTTCGACTTTGATTTCATAGCCCAGTTCGGCTGCCCCTTTCTCTAGTGCCTCAGCGGCAAGGTAGGTGTGGGCAACACCGGCAGGACAGCCGGTCACACCGATCAGTAGGCCTTTGTTGGCAACTGGGGTATCGGCGGTTTCGGTTTTTTGCAGTAGCAGGCCAAGTGCTTCTGATTCGCTCTCCGCTTTGAGGAAGGCATCGATGAAGCCGTCTTCGATCAGCTTGGACGAAAGTTCTGCCAGTACTTCGATATGGTGGTTGGCTCCGCCGTCTGGCGAGGCAATCATGAAAAAGAGTTTGGATGGCAAGCCGTCTTCGGCTCCGTATTCAATGCCGCTACGGCTCACACCGATGGCAACGGCCGGTTCGGCAACTGCGGCGCTCTTGGCGTGGGGAAGGGCGACGCCGTCCTCAAAACCGGTATTGCCCAGCTCTTCGCGGGCGTGGATGTCGGCCAGGAATTGTTGTTTGTCGCTGACACGTCCCTGCTGGTGCAGCAGGTCGATCATTTCGACAAAGACCTCTTCTTTGCTGGTTGCCTTCAGGTTCAGGCAAATTAGCTTCTCATTAATCAAATTGGTGATCATGAGCGTTCCCCCTTATGAGAATTATTATTCGGCTTGTTGTGCCGTTGGGGATATTTTCGGCGATATTGCAGGTTCGTTTATAGTGTACCAGAGGGGCAATTACTGGATATTTGTAACCTTGGTAGCATAGTGTGATCTAATTCTCATATGACATATTGATGGTTTTGTTATCTGCTTACAATATTAATGCGTTATAAATCAATTGTTTGCTTGGTTTATTTGGGTGCTGCTTACAGTATGTTTTTATCTGGTGTCATAATGAAAACTAGAGTTAAGTAACAACAAATGGCTAGGTGTAAGGGGATGTTTTGGTGATCGGGTTCACGCAAATTCGCCCTGCAACAGTATAAAACTGGCTGAGGTTCTGGTGGCGGGTAATAATGCCAGCCTTGTTATTGCCATGAATGATTGTGATGGGCCAAGTATTCCAACACCTGCTTGAGAACCTGCTTTGCGAGCGGGAGCATTTCAACCAAATTTGGTTTGGCGGCGATCTCCATACCCCGCCCCAGTTTAGTTACCAGGTCAATTTCCCCCGGCTTGAGATGGTGATCCACGGTGAGTACATCAATATGCTTGAAGATCCCGATCACGGGATCACCGAAGTCAGTATTATGGCGGGCGACGCACTGTACATTCCGCCTAATAGTTGGAACAAGCCGATGTGGGATACTGACTGCTCGGTACTGAGCCTGTTGTTCGGCCGTCGCCAATTGGGGTTTAGTCTGGTGAGTAAGGCCAAGGAGCAGTCGGGGTTCTACGATGTGCAGAAATACAGTATCCAGACCCGTACAGGCTATGCGATAGACCATATTCTGGCAGCCCTCAATGCCTTGGCAAAAGAGCCGCACAAGAAACCTATGGACGAGTACCTGCTGCAGGCCCTGCTTAGTTACAGCCAGCAGATGTTACTCTCACCGGCTAGAGGCAGCAAAAAACGCAGCGAGGATCTCTATCAGGGGATCTGTATCTATATTCAGGAGAATTTCCATCGGCCTATCGGCAGGGATTCTATCGCCAAGCGGTTCAATATTACCCCCAACCATCTCTCTCGCCTCTTTCGGCAACAAGGGCATATGCGCATGGCTGATTACATCACCTGGGTACGTATCGAGCGGGCCAAGTTCATGCTCAAGAAATACACCTTCCGCCTGAGCGAGGTTGCTACCCGATGCGGTTTTCAGGATGTGAACTATTTCTACCGGGTGTTCAAGCAGAAAACGGGGATGACCCCCTCAGACTACCGGGCCAGTTCGTAGCCGCTACGGGGCGCGCCGGTCAAAGGGGGCGGCAAGGGCATGGACGATGATCGCATCGAGTACATCCGGGTGGGTGTTGTCGCCGAGCGCTTGGCAATATTTGGTCACAAGCAGCTGTTGCGAAAAAGACGAAAAAGCCTCGAGATGCGGTCGCTGTGGCGGTGCGGGTAGCACCAGCCCGACGATGCGGTGGACCGGTCCGCGTTGTGATCCCCAGTCCAATGGGGTATCGAGGGCCGTGACACTGATATGGGGCTGGCTGACAAGCGGGCTAAGCACATGGGGCAGGGCGATACCGTTGCCCATCGCCGTCGAGGAGACCGACTCGCGGGCCGTGAACTGTTCGAATAGCTGGCGGGTTGCGGTGGCGATGTCGTCAGGATGGGGAGGTGCGTCTTGCTGCTCTTTTTCAGCGATGATGACAAGGCGGCTAATGGCCTGCAGCTGGGCGTTTTTGTCTGTGCATGGTGCGAGGTGGTGGAGGCTGAACGGGAACGGCAGCGGTGTTGTGGGCGTTGGTCGGTGTGGCTGCTGGCGGTAGCTGCTGTTGATCAGGCGGCAGTGTTCGGCAATAAAATTGGTCAGGGTCATGCACGCCAGCTCGGCGTCTGTACCTTCGATCAGCAGTTGGCAAAGATCTCCCGGCCGCGAGCCAAGGCTCATCATCTGCATCGGTTGTTCGGCATTGGCAATATTGAGCCGCGAGATATTGCGCATTACCACCACGGCTTTGAAATAGTGGGCAAGCGTTTTCAGCCGGTTGAGCATCCAGGCGGGAATACCTTCCTCGCCAAGGAAGAAGGTAATACGGCGTTCTATGTTCAAGGCCTTAGGCACACAGGGCCTTGCAGCGGTTCAGTACGCTTATTGGATCGGTCAGAACTTCTTCGATCGTGACACAATGGATTTTGCTGCCGGTGAATCGTGCCCTGTGCTCTATTTCAATATCCGATGCGATGAGAACGATATCGGCCTTGCCGATATCTTGAATGCTCAGCAGGTTCTCGATCCCCATCGCGCCTTGGGTCTCAACCATGATTTGGATCCCGAGCTGCTGGGCCGTTTTTTTAAGCTCTACCGCAGCCATGTAGGTATGGGCAATGCCTGTCGGGCAGGCTGTAACAGCAACAATCTTCATTTTCTTTCCTGAATAGTCATCATCCCAACGCGACTGCGCGGGAGCGAATGCCGTAGATGTAGCACGGAATGTACATCCGCACATTGAGTTGCGTTAAGAATGTGGCATTTTTCCCGGGGTGTTAATCAGCCCCGATGATCACGTCATCTTTGATCAGTTTTTTGCACAGGCTCAGCAGCAATCGCTGTTCGTCGGCCGAGAGCGGGGCGTAGTAATCGGCAACAATCGCTTGCAGGCGCTGGTGGGCTTGGGTTTTGGTTTCCTGCCCCTGTTCGGTGAGGGCGAGATAGCGTGCTTTCTTGTTTGTATCGCTTTTTCTGGCCACGACCAGTCCGCGTTTGATGCAGTTGTCGACCAGCCGCTTGGTGACCGAGCGTTCTCGGTGCAGCGCTTCGGCCAGCGCCTGTTGCGGGATCTCGCCCCGGTGCGCCAGTACCCGCAGTGCGCCGAGCATTTCGAGGGTGATGTCCCATTCGGCGGCCAGTACCTGATTGGCGAGGGTTCTAAATTGCTTGTAGGCCAGTCCCATCATGAAAGACATATTGTTTTCGAGTTCCGGAATGTCGTTGATGGTTATGCTCATCGTGCTTGTCTCGTATTGTCGGATCGACGGGTTAATTGGTGCAGGGTGAACAATATACCCAATGTTACCGTCAGTTCCCATGCCCGCAGGTAAGTACTTTCCAAGCCGAGGGTTTGGTTACCCATGTAAAGCTGGATCGGGAGCAGTGTTGCCAGCAGTGCGTCGGCATGGAGATCTCGCGCTGGCCCGTCGGTATGGGTCATCCAGTTGGTGATCAGGAATATAAGCGTGCCGAGCCCCAGCGCATAGTAGCTGAGGATGGATTGGTGGCCCGCCATCAGCAGCGTGAAGATGACGGCAATGGCACACCCTCCAACTTGGGTTATAAATCGGCGCTCGACGACTTCTAGGAATTTGTCTCTGCCGGGTTGGGTCGCGGCGGCGACAACCGGGACCATGCAGAAGGTAGCCGAGACAATATCAACAATCATCAGGCATGCCAGTCCGCCGCCGATCAGGCCCAGTGAGACCACCCGCTGCTGGAAACTGACCGGCTTGGGTGAAAAAGCCGGTGGTTTGCCGCCTTTGGCTTGCGGCAGGATGAGCAGCATTGCTTTGGCCACGCAGGCGGTGATTAGCATGGAAAGGCCAATTTCATGGATCCGCATCGGCATATCCATGCTGGTGTGCTGCGAGAAGACAATGATCAGGATCCAGTTGAAGGTCGGCATCAGCATCGCCCCCGCTTTGGCCGGGGTATCGGCCCGGCGGCGCAGGGTATCGAAGAACAGCAGGCTGAGCGTCCAGATCACAAACGGATGGTTGGCTAAGATTTCACAGATCAGCAATGCCAGCGAGGCTGCGGCGAACGTCGGAAGGAAGGTCCGCAGCATGCCAGCCCAAGAGTAGTCCTTCCCTTTGGTCATCAGGATGGTTGGGTACAGGGCAAGGTAGACCGGAGAGTCAAGGTGCAGCAGCTTACCGGCCAGCATGCAGATTGTGATGGTCAGGGTGATGCGCAGTGCATCTTGGCGTTGTGGGGTCATGATTCGCATCACCTCGTTAAAGCGTTATCAGTCAGAAAAGGCGATCAGTAGATATAGCGGAACCAGGAGACCAGTGAGATCCAGCAATAACCGATGCCGTCGATCAGGCTGTTGCCATTTTCGACCATGACGCTGGCTCGGGAGCCCGCGATTAATGCTGGGTTGGCCTCATCAACCGTAATTCGGGTTCGGATTTTCTGCTGCTCGCGGATCCAGCGGCTATCGTTGCCAACCGTAGAAAGCTGGTTGGCCGGATTATTTGCGTCGAACACCGCGCGGTCCTGATTGGCAATAGTGCCTTGGTAGACCTTGCCCGGTAGGGCATCGAAGCTGATCCAAACAGGCGTACCGGCCTGCAGATGGGCAACGCCTTTTTCATTGAAGTCGGCACTTAGCCATGTGTTGGTTTCGTTCACGACAAACATCACCACGGCGCCTTGGTTGACATAGGTGCCGGCCTGTAACTGGAGGTTGCTGACGGTGCCATCAGTTTTGGCAACAACGTGGGATCGGGCCAAATCAAGTTTGGCACTGGCCAGCTTGGCCTCGGCCAGCTCAATTGCCGCATTTTTGTTACCGGTGGCCAGTTCGGCATTAAGGCGGGCGATGTCGGCCTTGGCGGCTTTTACGGCACTGGTTGCAACGTCAGCGGCTGTTTTTGCATCGTCGAAAGCCTGAACGGTGATCAGCCCCTTGGCTTGCAGTGCTTGCTGGCGGAGCAGCTGGTTGTGGGCATTGTTGGCTTCGACCATCCGTTGGGCGAGTGCCTGCTCGGCCGCATGAAGCTGTTGCCATTTGGCCGAATGTGACTGCTCGGCCTGATGCAGCTCTGCCTCGGCCTGTTTGACGGCCAGCGCATAGCGGTGGTTATCCAAGGTAAACAAGGTATCACCGGCGTGGACAAACTCGCCGTTGGTGACATCTACCGTAGCGACAACCCCCGACACTTCCGGGGCGATATTGGCAACGGTTTTGTGCATGGTGGCCTGGGTGGTAAATGGCGACAGGTTATCGGCGCTGATCAAAAAGGCGGAAAAGCCTAGCGTGATAGCGAGCACGGCATAAAGCGTATATTGGTAAATTTTCTTAGTCATTTATTGTTACCCATACAACAATAATATCAATGAAGCGCAGTATAACTATTTTTGTTGTATTGGCAACAAAAATAGTTATTCACTCAAGGAATGCTAATTTTTTTGTGGTGTGGGGATGAGCGGTAAGATGATAGCGGTGCATCGATGGAACGTTGACGCGCGGTGCTGCTGGGCGCTTATTCGCATGGTGGCGCCAAGTGGATCATGGCCAGACCGCCAAGGGAGGTTTCGCGGTATTTCTTGTTCATGTCCTTGCCGGTCTGGTACATGGTCTCGATGACCTTGTCGAGAGAGATACGCGATTTGCTATTGCGTTTCAGGGCCATGCGCGAAGCATTAATGGCCTTTATCGCCCCCATGGCGTTGCGCTCTATGCAGGGGATTTGAACCAGCCCGGCGATGGGATCGCAGGTCATGCCCAGCGAGTGTTCCATGGCGATTTCGGCCGCCATGCAGATTTGCTCGTTGCTGCCGCCGCGGATCGCCGTCAGGCCAGCTGCTGCCATTGATGACGATACGCCGATTTCTCCCTGACAGCCGACTTCGGCACCAGAGATGGACGCGTTCATTTTATAGAGCATGCCGATGGCGGCCGAAACAGCAAGGAAGTCTTTGAGCGGCTTGCTATCCAGTTCGCACACAAATTTATGGTAGTACATCAATACGGCCGGGATCACGCCAGCCGCGCCGTTGGTCGGTGAGGTGACCACCTGCCCGCCGGCGGCATTTTCCTCGCTGACGGCAAAGGCAAACAAGTTGACCCAGTCAAGAACCGCCATCGGATCGTTATCAAGAGCCCTGTTTGATTCCAGTGCCTTTAGCAAGGCGGGGGCGCGGCGAACCACATGGAGCCCTCCTTCCAGTATCCCTTCGGTGGCAAAACCGCGCTGCATGCATTGGGACATGACTGACCAGATCAGGTCGGTTTTGCGGTCGATCTCGTGTTGGCTGCGAAAGGCCAGCTCGTTGCGCAGGATCAAGGTGCCAAGGCTGATCCCCTCGCGCTCAGAGGTGGCGAGGATCTCATCGGCGGAATGGAAGGGGTAGGGAACCTCAATACTCTGGCTGGGCTTGCCGTGCTGTAGCTCGTCGGCTGTGGCGATAAACCCGCCGCCGATGGAGTAATAGGTGTCGGCGAGCACGGGCTTGCCGTCTTTGTCGAAGGCGGTGAGGATCATACCGTTTTCGTGCAGGGGCAGGTTGGTGTTGTGAAATAGCATATCCTTGTCGGCATTAAAGCCGATGGTTTTCTTTCCGGCAAGGTGCAGGGTGTTACCGGCAGAACCTTCGGCCAAGGCCTGGTTCGCAATCGTAATGTCGATGGTATCGGGTTGGTTGTTCATCAGACCGAGCAGGGTGGCCCTGTCGGTGTGGTGGCCTTTGCCCGTGAGTGATAGCGAGCCGTACAGGTCAACCCTTACTCGCTCAATCCGAGGTAGCTCGGGGAGTATTTTCTGGCAGAACGCATAACCGGCAAGCATCGGCCCGTTGGTATGCGAGCTGGAAGGGCCGACACCCACTTTGTAAATATCAAAAATCGACAGCATAGCCAGCTCCTGACGGATAGATCACGGACAGTAAAGCTTATCATCATCCTAGACGATATTTCTGCCGAGGGTTGCGGATCATCCGGTTTTGATCTTCTCCCCTCGTTGTCTGTGAGATCGAGCGGCAGGGCCCAATATACGCCGGAAGCATGAGGATGATCGCAGAACGATGATCAAGGCACTATTAATGATCAAGGATCTATCAATGATCGAGGAACAGGTAGTTCTGCCAGCTTTTCATCCGGATCAAGACTTTCCTCATTACCGAGACATGCTCGAAGCGATCCGAATAAACGGCAATCTCAACGTTGGCCCCTTGCGGCAGGTGATACTGGCTGAGATCGTCTGTGATTTTGAGCTTGACCAGCGGTCGCCCCTGCCTTAACAGTAAGTCGCTACCGTAGAGCATGCCCGCGGCCTGTACTTGGCTTTCACCAATAGCGGGGAGTACTTCCACTACTTCGCCCTGAAAAGTCTGTCCCGGCAGGGCCCTGAAGATGAAATCGGCTTTGAATCCGGGCTTCAGTCTGAGCAAAGAATTTTGCCGAAATGCGCCGATGAAGAACTGCTCCTCTTTGTGGATGAAGGTCATGACGGGGCGAAGCGGAACCGGGACGGCCATCATGCCCGGACGGAGGGTGACTTGAGTGACGATGCCGTCCGTTGGTGCGTAGGCAATGGTTTCCTGAAGGTTAAACTTAGCTTGAACCAGTTGTGCTCTGACCTTGGCTGTTGTGGTGTTCTCCCCAAGAATCTCAGACTCATAGGCCAGTTTGGCGCGTTGTTCTTCGGCGCGGGCTGCTGTTAGGGCTGCTTCGGCGCTACGGTAGAACTGGCGGCGGTTATCAACATCGGATTTTGTGAAGGCACCCCGTTTGAAGCCTTTCTCATAGCGGCGGTATTGAGTAAGGGTGCGATCGCGTTCGGCAAGGGCGCGGGAGGTTGTCGCCCTGGCCGCGTGGTAGGCTGATTCCAGTCCCAGTACGTATTGCTTGGCTTCGGCCAGTGCCGCGCGTTGTAGCTGGACTTCGGCCTGATAAGGGGTCGGGTCGATTTTGAAGAGTATATCCCCTTTTTTGATCTGGCTGTTGGGCGTAACTGGTACTTCGATGACCTTGCCGCGTACGCCCGGCACAATAGGGGTTGTGACAAAGAACTGTCCGCCGAGGTTGCTGTGGGGGTGGTTGTAGTTCATCAGCAAGATCAAGGTGCCGATGAGGATGATTCCGCCCAGTACCGCAGTCGGTACCGTCCATTTGTTGAGGGGGATCTTGAAAATTTTAAATATTGCGATGCAGAGCGCCGCATAGGTAAGGATGAGCAGTAGATCCATTAGCGTTCATCTCCCCTAAATGGTTTTTGGCTGTGCCCGTTGGTGCTTTGCTTTACTTCAAGCTCCGCGACTTTTTCTGTTAGGTGCTCAACCTGTTTGGCGAGGTTGAGTACTTCATGGTGGAGTTCGTTTTGTTCGTTTTGGATTTTGGTAAATCCCCACCCTCGGTCTTCGCGCCACAAGGTGGCCCAGATCCACAGAAACGGCCAGAGCGCATGCAGGGTAAACAAGCTGACCCATCCGGCATAGTGGATGGCATCCTGGTGGGGATGGTTGCGGGTTTTGGATATCTCATAGGGAATATCGTGGATGGCGATAATGCCGTAAAACAAGACAAGTGCTACAAAGCACAGTAAACCGAGGGCAAAATAGTCGAGAAACATCCTTGCTCCTTGCGAAGAGACCTTACTTATTGATATATAAGCCAAGAATCATACGGTTAGCACCCTGCGGCGATTCACGTCGTGGTTCACCCTCATAAAATGCTGTTTTGGGGTGCCGCGGTGGGTTATGAGGCCAATGATACTTTTGCCGTTCTTATTAAAACCTAGCACTCAATTGCGTGGGTAAGGCGCTGAGGGGATATTTTTTTGTTTTTGCCTCCAGTCAGAGCAAATGCGGCCGATGATATGGGGAAGGCTATCTGATCCGATGTGTAAAGTGGTTTGCCTTGTTCGGAGGTATTGATGTTTTGGCGCTCTGGCTGAACTGGGGGCGTCGAATAATGTATGTGTATTTTTCAGGGGAACTATGACTAGTCTTTTGATCGGGTTGGCGATTGTTGTTGGTTTGCTGGGATGGATTATCTACCGCTATAGCGTAGCGCAGGATATCGAGGCCGAGAAAGCCAAGGAGCAACGCGTCAAGGACGAAAAGTACCGCTTGGTGTTGGAAAAAGCCAAGATGGCGGAAAGAGAAGAGAAGATTTTCAAGGCCCAGACGGGCCATGTGCAAAGCCAGCTGTCGCTTGCCAAAGAATATGAGGCTACCAATATTCGCGAGGCACTGTATTGGTATGGTAAAGCTGCCGAGCAGGATCATGAAATTGCTATGAATGCGATGGCCAGATTGTGCAAACACGATATTGATGATCCGCATGGCGAGGAAAAATCGGAATATTGGACGCAGAGGCTAAAAGCTAAAAGTAATGTGCCAGAAGCGTGCTTTGAGCTTGGCCGCTATAAGATCAAGGGACACGGAACAGATATTGATGTCGAGGGTGGCTTGGCGTTGATCCATCAGGCGGCGGACGCCGAGCTGGTGGTTGCTCAGCTGTTTTTGGGCGATTGGTATTTATCCGATCAGGCTGCCGACAAGGATCAGAAAGAGGCATTTTTGTGGCGTCTCCGAGCTGCCTTGCACGAGGATGTTAGGGCGTTCAAGAAACTGGCTTATTGCTATCAGGCTGGTATCGCGGTTGAGAAAAGCCGCTCCCGCACGGTTTATTGGCTGGAGCGTGCCGCAGAGCTGAGGGATATGGAAGCACAGATCCTCGTCGCCAAGATGCATGGCGCAGGCGATGCCTATGATAATGCCATTGCTTATATTTGGCTCTCACAGGCCCATGTCAGTGGTCACCCTTCGGCGAAAGTTGAGCGGGATAAAGTGGTTCAGCATATTGGCATTGAATCGATATTGGGAGTACAGAATGTTGCCAATACCGTTGAGATGATGATTAACCGCGCGGCGTTCGAACCTCAGTCGGTAATTCGTTTCCTAGACAAGCTGTACGAGCGAAAGGGCTATCGTCCTACACATGATGAGCTGGAGACGTTGGCACTGGGTGACTTTTCCAATCAGGCGATGAGTTCTCAAAAAGCATCATCTCATTCGTCGGATGAGGCAAGTGGCCTTTCTGGCGAGTCGTCTGAGAGTCAATCTGCCTCTGATTCAAGTGGTAGTGAAAGCAGTGCGTCTTCTTCTTTCCAAACAACGGATTGGCAGGCGGGATGGGAGCCGGTTTCTCCAGATACGTCGAAGTCGTAGTCATATACTGAAGAGCGAAGAAAAACGCTGGCATGATTTCATGTCAGCGTTTTTTTATATCTAGCCAAAAGGGCCTGTTTGGTTGGTTATCGGTGTCTTCAACATACGAATATACCAAGACATCAAAAGAGCTATGCCGAGAAAGGGGAAGTGATGGCCATGCAGCGAAGGGTGTTAGACCCGTTTCAGGTATTCACTTTCGCTGTAGTAATCGGTTTTATCTGCCCGGTCCAGAAAAACGAGCCCGTTGAGGTGATCCAGTTCGTGCTGGAAAATGCGGGCGATGAAACCGTCAAGCCGAGTCGTGATCTCTTCTCCTTCCGGTGTGAAGTAGCGTACCTCGATGTGCTTGTGGCGGCTTACCAATGCCCTTATCCCTGGAATGCTTAGGCAACCCTCCCAGTCCTTTTCCATATCGGCACTGGCCCAGAGAATTTCGGGGTTGATCATGAGGGTGGGCTCCATTACCGGTGCATTGGGGTAGCGCGGGTTGGGCCGAGAAGCCACGATAAAGGCCCTGATTGATTCGCCGACTTGTGGGGCGGCAATACCGACACCGTTGTGGTACAGCATCTTTTTCTCAAGGGCTGTAAAGAAAGCACCATACTGGCTGAAGGTCTCCCGGGGCAGGGGGCGGGCCTGCTTGCGGAGGACTGGGTGGCCTAACTCGGCAATCTGCAACGTATCCATCCTTGTTATCCTCGTAATACCAATGACCGTGAGTGGTATAAATACGGTCGTTCATTCAACTGCGGTTAAATTTCACGGGGTAATCTTGATACTTAACTTACATCAAGATTTTAGTGCTCGCGAGGATATATGATGCGCTAAGTTAGGAAAATGGCTTATGTTTTCCTATATCACAATTAAAATTTTTTAAAGGCATATATCAACTAAAATTTAGAAAGCGCCACTAATGATGATTAGAATCAAAAAAAGTAGTAACCATTCAAAAAATTTTTGCATTACTAAAATATTGTGATAATCTACACACAGATTTGAGAGACACAAATCAACAAATATGAAGTTTCCCCGTAAGGGGGGGCTGGAATGTCTAACGGGGATTACGGCCTTGTTAGACATTGCTGGGGGCACCCAGCTTATCCTGCTTGGAACCCAGGGTAATTATGGAACGGGAATGCGGCCCTGAGCTTACGCTCAGGGCCGTTTTTCTATCTGCACATTTGCTTCCATGCACATTATCTTTTCATCGCAATGTCTTAACGCGTTATTGAATACTGTGTTTGCGGTAACTGTTTCCTGAGTCAACTTCCTGAGCCAACGAGTAGTGGCTACTCATTGTTCAGCCACAGCATATCGTGCTCGGCAATATACTCTTTATAGCCGGTTTCCCACCCTTGAACAGCAAGTCGCTCATGGGAGGTATTGAGACATTGTCCGGTATATTGCGTCCCTTTTTTGCCTTGCTTATATGTATTGAATGGTAGGCAGTACTGCTCGATGCCCATTTTGTAGCCTACGTTATATTCGGCCACGGCGTTTTCGTTGAGAGTGTGCAGGCGGGCGAGGTCTTTTTCGCTACGTATCAGCCGTCCGGTTTCGCCATCTTTGAGCCCTAGTTGCTCCCACTGGTTTTCCTGGGCAAGTTCGGTATCGTAGTTTTGTCCGGTACAAGCAGCGAGGCCAAGTATTGTGAGGGATAACACCAGATATTTCATGATAGCCTCCGGTCATCAATACTAAATTTCACTATAAGTATATGACGCGGTGGGTGTTGTGCCGTATAAGATGGGATTTATCAGTAATCTGTCTAAGCCTTTTGCTTCTCATAACAAACTTGTCAAATTCTCTTCGTTCATCTTTATGGTTGGTGTGCACTTACTATGTGTCGAGCGGAGAACGAATGCCAGTAGTAGCAGATAAAATTCCATCCCACCCAGCCCACAAGAGCTGTTGCCACAGCTATCTCAACAATTCCCAATCGTTCCAGCCAAGCCCATTGGGGATAGTCTCTGCTCAGCCATTCGGTTAGCCTGTCGAGGGCGACGGCACTGATCACCGATGGGAAGGTGAGTGCGGCTAGCGAAGGTTGGAACCGTTGCTTAAGCAAGTTGATATAGCACAGGTAGACCAGAATAGTCATGGTGATCCCTACGCCAGCCAGAGCGCCGGTAAGGATGGGATCCGGATCGCTGACGTTAGTGAGATAAGCGGTAAGGGCAAGGTTAACAGGTGCAGCCATGATCGCCAGTGTGGGGCGAGCCTGACGGGGAAGGCGACCGGCAAAACAGAGGCGATAGAGCATTACCGGCAGCATCAGGAAATAGATAGCAATACAGATATCGGTCATGACTAAGGCAAAGTCATGGTGGCCGAGCTGTGGGCCGGCCAGTGTTCCGCTGATGGCCCCGACGGGGTATAAAAACCAACTCGGGTAGATATTGGTGAGCCGAAATCGCCGGAACTGATGGAAGAAGAAATAGCCCATCATGAAAAAATGCAGTAGCAAGGCGGGATACCAGAGTAAGCGGGCGCTTTCCACATGAAGTAATGTCAGATAGTCGGCCAGAATCAACATTGTCATCGAGATGGGGGGCATCAGGCTGCCGTGGAGTGGGTGACGTAAATCTTGTAAAAACTGGCGGCGGTTAGCGATGTACTTGAGCAATACAGGAATGAGCAGCAGGGCGCCGAGGGTCGCAAAGCTGCCGCGGATCCAATCGGCTTCGGATGGAATAAAAAGGGACCATGCCAGCCCGGTTCCCGTTGTGGCGAGCGCGAGTGCCGCTTGGGCCGAGGGGACATGCAGCAAGGCTTTGGCAAACGTCGTCATAGATAAACCGGGTTCCGCAATCGTTATCTTTAAGCCTCAATATGTTATACCAAGTTGCAGAAGGAGGCATGGGGCGGCATCAAGTTATCGCTGTTCCGTGCATGAAAATAGCGTGCCGGAAGTTGCTCATCTGGGTAGTTTTTGAGTGGAAATAGGATAGAAAAATGGAGATTGCAGGAAGGATCACACTTCAGCAGAATTACGGGAAAATCGGGTTGCGAAAAGCCGAAAACAGTACCATATTTACATTGTGACCTGTAAACGAGCTGGTTCAACCAAAGCCAAAGGAGAAATGAGCTGTATTCAGCAAGGCTCAAGGGTACAGGAAGCAGGTTGATGTGAATCAACACCCACTAGGTCAGTGGCCTAGATACAATTTGGTTAGCAACACAAAAAATTGATACTTCTTCGCCAATACCAATGATGTCCGATTTAAATTAATGACTGTATCGGGCACGGCATACTCAACGTAATGAGTGGCGAAGCCGCAACATGTTTATATTCATTACCAACGCCGCTGTGTGCTGTGTAGGTACACGAAGGCAAAAACTTAGAGATATAAACCAAGCCGCACTGCAATGGTGCGGCTTTTCTTTTCCTGCAAAGTACTTTCATCCTCCCCTCCCTAGTATTAGGCCGCAGTATTACCGCCATAAAGCATGAACATACCAGAAAATGCTGCATAGCCGACAGAATAGCGCCGCCCCTTGTGCGATTACTGGTATTGAGATAATGGTAGTTTGGGATGACTTTCCGGCTTTTTATCAAGGGCCGTTCGAATCGGCAATGGATGATTTCTCTCGTCATAGAATTTGTGATAAATGCGGGAGAAAGACCATTAATGACAACTTAATGTAAACTTTTTTATACAATTGATTGAGGGGGGAGCTCATTCATTCGTTTTTGTGTACTGAAATGAAGACATTTCTTCACGAATTCTTCACTTGGGTTGGGGCACAATTGATACCAGCTCATCAACACGAATAATAAAATGAAAAAAATACTGCTGCCCTTGTTAGTGACATGCTCTTTCTCTGCCGCCGCTGCACCTTACGTCGGCGTAGAGTATGGCATGGGTACGACAACCCATGATTTCCAGCCAGCCTTCAACACCGATAATATTCAGCTTGATCCCAAGCAGGAAGACGGTATCGCCAGCGGCTTTGTCGGTTATGCCTTCAATGATACTTGGGCCCTTGAGCTTGGCTATAGCCAATTTGAGCTCAGTGACAGCCATAGCAAATACCTTGGAATGACCACGGTGAACGGACAGGTTTATACCCACGAATTGGATTGGGATTCATCCGTCGATGCCAAGCAAATTTCATTGCTACCTGTATATACCTATGAACTGAATGAAAAGTGGTCGGCCAAACTAAAAGCTGGCCTGACTTACACCCAGTACAAGGCCAGTGCGGGTAAATATGAAGAGTTCGAACTGGTTGCCAACGATGACATTGAGCATGGCAAAACTTTGTCACATACATCGTCAACAACAGATAGTGTAGGTGCGTTGGTGTCGGCCGGGGTCGAATACAGAATCCTATCGCGATTGGCTATTGGCGCAAATGCAAAATACCAGACGGACAGCTTTGCTAGCACGGCATCATTTAATATCGGTACAACGTATTATTTCTAAATTAGGGTATAAAATCATGAAAAAACAATTGGTGGCATCGCTTGTTCTATTGGCTTCAAGCCCTGTTTTTGCTGCATTTAACGGCCCTCACAGCCTAGTTATTGATACTGTTGCTGCTGCACAATCGGCACAGGACGATACCGTGGTTGAATTAACGGGCTATATTATTAAGGCATTGGGTCATGAAACCTACTTGTTCAAAGATAGCACTGGCGAAATCAACGTGGAAATTGACCATGAAGACTGGCGGGGAGTGGATGTCAGCCCCGTTGAGCAAGTGATTATTCGCGGTGAAGTAGACAATGAGTGGACGACCACACAAATTGATGTTGATTCAGTCCAAAAGATCTAATTGAGAATGCGAACATAACAGCGGACTATCGGAAAAAAACACTGTGAAGTAATGAAAATTCACACATGTTTCACACTCGATATTATATATTGTTATCGCTCATCAGGTGGGGTGGGGTATTGTTAATTGATGGTGTTCTTAAATATCATTACCCATTCCACTTTAACAATATAGGTGTTTCGTATTCAGGTTAAACATAAGAATAATAATCACCTGAAGTTAAACTATGATTAGACAATTGCTTCATATTGAAACTTATTCTTTTCATAATGGGCACTTAACTTATGCATTATGGTCTGATGGAATACTTGAGAAACTTGTCGTAAAAAACTCTCGTGTTGTTTTTTACGAAGAAATAGAAGTTCGTATAACTACATGACTATAGTGTATTGTTAAACTTTGCACGATATTAAAAATTTAAATAAAGTACATTGGTATATAGCCTTACCTTTCGTGGACGCAAGGACAGCGTTCACATTTTTTTCATCATCTATAGATGGTGAGATAGCCTGAAATTCTGCTTATGATTTCCATGACAAGGAATGTTACCTGCGTGAAGATTGACTGTGTTTGTTGTACACAGTGTTTCGCCAGATATCTTAGGATATCTGGCATTTTTTTCACGTAATTATATTTAAACAACTAAACCAAAGCCAACATAAGACACATAATAATATAATATGAAGAAAGTACAGCACCGCCCTCGATTTGAACAAACCCAAAAAAGAATAATGAAAGCCAAAGATCTAACAGATCTAATTGTTAGATCTCAAGGTATGAAAAAAAAGGAAGAATAAATTAGGGATAAAGCCAAAATATCAAAGGTAGGACTGAGTATGAAATTTTGGCTTTTTCAAAATTTAAACTGTTTATTTTAAATAATAAAGTTTATTTATCAGTATGTTATTTCTTATAAATACTATTTATTATCATTTCAAACAGATTGAGTAAGAGTATTTGCCGGCGTTATTTTCTAAGCCCATTACCTTGGAAAACCTTAAAGCCTATAAACTATTACGTTGCTTCCTCATTATAATATGAAATGGCAAGACCTGTGATGTATGACAAATGTATATCAAAGTGTTAATTTATTGGTTTTCATTTGGCTTTTGCTGCCTTTGTTACGATGTCACGTTTACCGTTGTTGATGTAATAATTATAGGTTGTTGTTTTACATCGATTTTTCCGTTGATGCATGGGCTGGCCGGATGTATTCCCATCATTTACCGGCCAGACATAGCATTTGAGTACCTATTGGCTTTCTTCATTGCCTCAATTATTCAAAAGTTTCAAAATAGAACTTGTAATCACTCACGCCATCTATCTGTACGCCTTTCTCTCTTAGTTCAAGGTACTGCTGGAGCTTAATCGTTCTGAAATCCATCGCCTTTAGTGCCAGAATTATCCGTAGCTCATCCATTGGGCGAGACTTAGCCGCAGAACTGCACGTACTGCAGACCACGTGCGTTTTTGTTTTAAAACCTGTCTTATCCAGCCAGTTAAGGGTTTTGGGCTCTTTACGTTCACCACAGAAATAACAGCGATTATCCTGCCGCAAGGCTGCTTCTTCCCTTAGGGCTTTTGGGTTTGATGCTGGTTTAGATGCGGCAGTGCTGGCTTTCTTGCTACCACTGAACTGAGAAAACTGAACGACATTGGGCATTGGGATAACTCTTATTCTTCAAGGTGTATGCGTGCTGTTGACGCTGTTCTATAGATCATTATTGTCTAATAGTGAGTGAGGTTAAAGCAACCGGCCATTAAGAATGGCAAATATGGGAATAAATGGGATTAAGTAGGATCTCGTGGTTGAGGCCTTGCTATTAAAGGGCTTGTGGCGTGGTACTTCTATTTGTGAATAGTCTTTGTTGTCACTGATTAAGCGCAGTGAACAATCAATGCTTTTTGAAAAGGGTTAATGTTAAGGTCAATAAATAGCGAAGCTTTGTCTTTGATAGTTAGTAAGTCATATTGCATCACGGAGGATTTTGTTGCTATTTGTTATGATGATAGATGTGACTAAACACGTATTTATAATGTAATCATGTGATTTTTTTAGAGAAAATTGCAACATAAGCTCAAGGGCGTTATAACGATATTTTTATAGATAGTTTATTGGTTTTATGATTGTCACGTAATGTGGCATTTGTTTTGTTATAAATTATTTCCCCTTTATGAATAATAGTTGTTGTTTGATATGGAGAGTCAACGATGAGTGATTTTTTTCAAAAATACTTAGGTGGTTTAAATCGACAATATTTTTTCAGGCATCTTTTTTTTGGCTTGTGTATAACGGTATTGTTTTCTTGGGGTACGTTGGGTAGCTCTAATCCGGATAAAATTTTGAATATTATTTGGTTTGTTGTTAGTGGTTTCCTATATCCTTATTCGAGGTTTTTATATGAATCAATAGTTGGTTTTTTTGTTGGTGAAAATGTATTTATTGTCAATGCTTTTCTGATGCTTGTGGCTAAACTAATGACAATGCTTGTTTGTTGGTTTTTTGCTGTTTTTATAGCTCCAATTGGTTTTATTTGGCTGTATTTTCATAATGCTAAAAATAATAAAGTCGAATCTTGATTATTTTAATTGATGGCTTTGTAGTATATGCTATATAAATATAATGGTTATTCCTCACTAAGCTTATGATACTTAAAACCGCCCTCCGGCGGTTTTTGTTTTCCCCCTAGCGGAAATGTTGGATTGACTCAGCGATCCCCGCCTTGTTCAATAATCGGATTGGCCAAATGCAGGAGGTGGGGCATGGAACAGCAGCAGGAGATCTTCAAAACCCTAGAACTGCTGATTAACAGCGTGTCTGAAATTGCCGATGATAACGTGCGCCAGCGTTGGCCATCGACGCTGCAATCATTGAGCGAAGTGCTAAACAGTGAACTCAAACGCGCTAACATAGAATCACTTCACCTAGC
This sequence comes from Photobacterium panuliri, assembly GCF_059920555.1. Lineage (NCBI taxonomy): Bacteria > Pseudomonadati > Pseudomonadota > Gammaproteobacteria > Vibrionales > Vibrionaceae > Photobacterium > Photobacterium panuliri. The sequence continues at coordinate 1,388,769 of NZ_CP197193.1, read as the reverse complement.
CGATAAACTCACCATCGCTTTTGGCCATTACTTCGGTGGCCGTGACATCTATATCCCCACTGGCACCAAATTAAAATCCGCCCTGCGTAACATCTCAATCTGGCGCGAATACAACGGTCGCAATATCGAGCAGCTGGCCAATCACCATAAACTAACTGAACGGCAAATCACCGAAATCATCCGCGAACAACGCCAAGCTGAAGTGAAGCGCAGGCAGCGGGAATTGTTTTAATTTTTGGGGATAATTTTTTCCATTCACATTTATCAATATCACTATTTTAAAAATTTGATTAAAATACAAAATTGGTAGGTTTTTGTAAGGAATATAAATTTTAACCAATATTTAATGTCAATTTTTAATGCTATTGGTATAGATATTAATCACTTAATGGATGAATATTTGAGTGCGAATGAACTCAGGTATCTCAATAATGTATTGCAATCAGAGCAAGATCTAAAGCAAAATTTTTATACTAGCGATCATGGGGAAAATTTAGAATGTTTACTATTGTTTCTTCATTCTCATAAGAACGATATTATCAAATTAATGCAGGGTAAAGGTAGAAAGGAAATTATTATCGAGCTATATACCTCAAGCACAATTTCAGGCAGTTATGATTGTTTTCGTTTCAATTTGTCTGAATTTCCACAAACCTATACTCCAAACAATCAAGTCATGACCTTATACCGGATAGGTAGAGATGGAGAATGTGAGGGGAATCTGGGATGTTCGTGGGCAAAAAGCATTGATGGTTTGAGAGCGTATTGTGATGCATCAAACTTATCCAAATCTATACTTGAATCCAAACCCATATTTGTTATTACAATTGATGATTCTCAGGTGTTATTTGAAGGTAAGAAAAGCGAACAGGAGTTGGTGCTGAAGCCTAATTTTACGCATCATACGCTAGTTATGCTAGATGATGAATTACGCAGCAAAGTTGGCAGATAATCCTCCAAAATTGTACGGCATTTAGTCCAACGACATCTTTCAGGATCTACCTCCATATCACCAACCGCCCCACACCCCATACCATCCCTGTAATCAAACAATTTACAGGGATGGAGCATGGACATACTCACCCTCAAGCGCCGCCATTTCGAACACGGCACCTTTTCCACCTTACATACCCAAAACGGCACGCAGATCTGCTGCATCGCCGAGCGGCCTTGGCTGAACAACCAGCCCAATATCTCGTGCGTGCCACCGGGCACTTACAAACTTCTCCCACACCAAAGCCCGAAGTTACCCTTGAAGCGCCAATCATTGGTGTCATCCGTGGGCCTAGCGCGAAGCCTGCAGGCAGCTCGCATTGATGAGCCAGCTCGGCCAGTTATTACGTCATCACCACCTCCAAGCCGAATATGGTCATCGCCGGGTTCTTGCTCAGCTTCGCGGCTGGCAAAAGCACCACTAGCGGTGCGGTGCGTGCCGTGCGAGAGCTAAAAGGAACAAGGCCTCGCCTTTGGCACTCCGCTCGAATACGGCGCAATCCATCACTACGGCGGGCAACAAGACATGCCCCCACACCTTGTCGCCATTCCTGCCCGCCCATGGTTGGATCTCTCGCAAGAAAACATCAACGATATCTACCACATCCTAGAAGATTTCTTGCAGGATAAATAAACGCCTTATAATCAACGCTAAGCTGCTAGCGCCTGACAAGGTACAACGGCTTTGGTGAAAACGAGTTAAACGCCGTAGAAGGGATTTAAACGGGTGTCGAAATAACGTGTGGCTCATCCTTTAACAGAACACGCGCTTTCCTGAATGATATGTATTTGGTGAAGCTAAATCGAATAATAGCTTTGCCCTTGGGGGATAGGGCAACGTTACCCACCACAATGGCATACGCGCCTTGCAGTTCGTCAAAGTCGTTGAGTTTGAAATTACGTTTTAACTGTTGCTTGAGTTCCTTGTCCAAGTAAATGCTGGGTTCGGAATAGCTGTTGCCGTGGTTGAGCCATAGCGCACCGTCTTTGTCGGTGTTCACGTTGTTAATACAACCCCAGAAGATCATAAGCTGCTCGGAATGGGTATCGTTTATGTCAGAAAAAGAAACGAGGAAATCGCGCAATGCGCCATCAAGAATAACGCGGTCAGAGTCGGTTCTGATTTCAATGGTTTGGCCGTCATCGGCATAATGTGGATTTTTTTGCAGGTAAGTTAAAATCTGCCGCAGTGATTTGTTAACGGCGTAATGGCCTTGTTGGCTGTATTCGTTAACGGGTTTCCTGTTGATCCAGTTAGCGTCTTCATTATTGTGTTTGTTGCCCTGTTCCGAGGTTAGTATCGAGTGTTGTTTGGCTCGGTCTAGATCGACGACAAAATCGGAATTGCTGGCGTTATCGTCATTATCGCTATCTTCCTCGTTGCTAACGATAATTGTTGAAGCGGTACACCCCTCTAGGTGGTGGGCGGCAAAGCAGGCGCTTCTTTCGGTCTCGCCACGAGTAAAACTGCGAATAAACCAAGCCTTCTCTTTGCACTCTAAGCAAATGATTTGTCCCCGATACTTCTCAGGTTCCTTCTCATAATTAATCGTGCTGCAAATCGAATCATCGACAGTAAACAAGGTATTTATCATCGCGCTAAAAAGTACCTCTATATCATTGGGTTAACGCCCAAATTAGCAAGGTGTAGACATACCAGCAATGATAGAGCTGCTAGGCCAGCGAAAGTGTGAGTCGCTACGGTTTTTTGTGGAAAATTAGCAGTGGTTCGACATTTTTCCTGCAAAATATCGCGATTCCGGCCCGTCCCTGGTTTGGTGTCTCACAAGATGATATCAGCGAGATCTATGACATCCTCGGTGATTTCCAGATGGGAGAGTGAGCGGCCTGTAATCCGTTCTAAGGCGATAACGGCCAATAAGGTGCAACGGCTTAGGTGAAAAGGAGTTAAACACGGCTGGAAGGATTTAAATGAGGTGTGGGAGATGTGTGGTGGGCTAAAGTGCCTTTGTCACATTTCATTCAGAGTAGTTACCCTCCACATTTTTAAAGCTGGTTATTTGACCTCTTTTTTCCGATATAACAATATGTGTTTGGTAGACGAATACTCTTCTCTTTCCATGGATTTAAAAGAGTGGGTGTCAATCTTTAAAAGAAAGAATGGACTTGTTATGACTAAGATTCCAGTTGGCTATCGGTGTTCGACTGATAGATATATAAAATCAATTAGTATTCAGAATAAACTTGATGCAATGGATGAAAAAATCAAGAACACATTAAAGCGCATGTCAGAAGCTAAATTTTGTTCTCAGGAGCACAAAGAACTGACTAATACGCTTAATCAGCTAGAACAATCATACAAGCGTAAAAAGGCTGAATTAAAAGAAGTTAAAAGTCATCAGGCACAACATTTTTTAGTGGATTTGTCTTCCCAAAACAATAAGGCTGGCAAAAAAGGCAAATCTATCCAGCAAAAGTTAAAAGATAGCAATCAGAATCGGAAGCTTAAAGAATGGAATGCTATTCAGGCTCAGGCCCGAAGGGAGAGAGAGGTAAGTCAAAGAGATTTAAAAAAATTTAAGCTGGCAGAACAGAAGGCTAAAGCTGATAGAACGTATGTTAGCGAATTAAGAAAAATGGATGAATCATTCAAGCAACTCGTTGGACTGGAACTAGGGAGAAAAGATATGCAAAGAGAAAGGGTGGACGTATTTATCAGTCACGCTTCAGAGGATAAAGATTCAATCGTGCGAGATTTAGCTGACTCACTGATATCCGAGGGAGTTAAAGTTTGGTACGACGAATATTCATTATCTATTGGTGACAGCTTAAGCGCTTCCATCAATAAGGGATTGAGTGAGTGTACATTTGGCATAGTGATCCTTTCTCCAAACTTTATTAAAAAGCGCTGGCCGGAAATAGAACTGCAAAGCCTGTATGCCAAAGAAGTCCATAAAGGTAAAACGATACTTCCGATCTGGCACCGAATTACTGTTGATGAGGTAATTGAATTTAACCTTCATTTGGCCGACAAGTTTGCTTTCAATTCTGCTATTCATTCAATTCAGGCAATGACAACTGCAATTATTGGAGAGTTGGATAAGAAACTAACGCAATCTGTTGATGGTTGAAGTATACCGATGGGACAACTTTACTCGAAACCGCTCTAAAGTGAGCTACCTTATGTGATGGGTTTTATGGTGCTAGATTGTAGTGTGGTGTAAATGCGTCTAGGGAAGATAAATAGATGACGAGCAGAGAAGATAACAATCAGCCTAAATTCAAAAATAAACTGAGTGAGTATCAAGTAGCTGAGATATCGAAAATTACTGGATTAGAAGGAAAAAACCTTGAACATTTTGTTACCAATATAGAATTCCAGCTTAATGATGAAGGAGTTTTACCAACTGACGATTATGGAAACTTAGACTTTAAGTTAAAAGACAGAAGTGCTAACAACTATAGAGATTGCAAGGACAAAATTAAAGATATTTGCAAGGATATTGAGAAGTTAAAAATAAAGATACAGAGTTTAAACAGCATTGCCTATAGGCCCTTAAATGTCAGTTCGGATAAGCTTGGTGTCAAAGAGTCTAATGATTCTGAACATGATGGATATTTCGTTTATGATGACATTAATGCTGTAGATTACTTATCAGAATTGAATAACGATTTAGAAGGGATGTTGGAACACTATGAGCCCAGTGTCTCGGCTACGTCGGCAAGGGTAACTGAATGTTTACATACAGCTTGGTGTTTTGCGATATCCGGTAGTTTACCTAATGGAAAAGACATGGCCGTGAAGCTTAGTGAGGGGAATGCCTTTCTTGAGGTTGTAGCTGTAGTGACATCATGGAATTTTGAAACCGCTAAGAAAAATGTAAGTAATGCTACTTGGTATAAAAATCGAAAGTCTGCATTTGAAAAAGGATACATGAAAACGATGTGATACTAGGGAAAAAGTAGAGTTTTTTTCTGTATAGCTTTCCCTGAATCGCTATCTCAAGTTAGGTAAATTTACGTCATGTTAATTGACTTATATTGAGAGGATTTATGACATTGGGATTGGTAAAGGTGTTGGCTGAATTGTCTATACCAAAGCTTTGTTTAATTTTAAGTATTCTGTTAGCTGTCATTGCGCTAGAGTTTGGGATTTTTACTGGCTTTTTTAACTAGGGCAGTTGTCGGTAAGCAATAATGATCGTCTCCATCAATACTGGACACTGAGTTCAGCCCAGTTTCCCCCTGCTAATCCCGAATCCCTTCCTCCCCACCTAACTCCTTCATAGCGCCACACTGGCGCTATGAAAACATCAAATCTCACTCACATCGCCCAGGCAGTCTTATCTGCCAACCTAACCGGTAACGTCGCGGTTCTGGTCGCCGACCTCAACCACCACGACAACGGCTGGGTTCAGTTGCTACCTGCGGGTAAGTTCAAAGCCCGTGACGGCCGCCCTGTATGCCGAAAAGTCGGCGGACTTCTCCCTTAGATTCAATTCTCACAGTGCCGGTGTCGGTACTGAAATCAACCTATACGGTCAAATGGAGGATCGTGACGAGGACGAACTACTCAAGCAGTTGCTTGCCAAGCTGGGCATTGAACTCAGCGGCGACACCCTGAGCAAAGATTTTGGCGGGTGTAACCGCCCGTCTACAACTACATGTCAGGAAAATTACCTGAATCGCTGCTGAATTTGTTGCGTTTTATAAATTAATGAATTTTAAGTTAATTTTGACTTTATCCACAAAAACGGTGGGTAACTTTATGGAAAAGTCATGGGTTGTGGTGCTTTTTTGTACAGTAAAGAATAACTTATCTTCATTCACGGAAAGAAGGCTCAAGCCTGTCTCTCTTCCCACCATTGCTGAGCAAGTGTGAGTGCGGCTTGCTGGCTATTCGCTTTATCCATCATTTTCAAGATGATCGCCAATGTTCCAATGGTTGCATATTTTCCGTACTCGCTATGGCGATGACCGAGCCACACACTCTGCAGATACTCTCCGCTTATCTCACCATGTTTGCCTGATGATGCTTCTAGTAAGGTCGGCCACTCTTCGTCAAACCGAATGCCGTTATGCATGCCTGCTATGTGGCAGGTTGTGCGCGGGCTACGTTCGCTTTCGCCGCCTTCGCCTTTGAAAGCAACCATGTTGTTATCACCGACACGGAGTGCGGCATCGGCATGGATTTTCTCGTAGCCTTGGTGGAAGATCCCGTGAATCGAATAGGGGGCGGCTGTTGGGTTAAGGGTTCGGGCAACGGTATTGAGCGGGGTGCGCAGCCCCATGAGATCGCGCAGGGCCAATAGTTCGACAAGCGGTTCACAATAGCTGGCTAGCGGAACATAGCAGATATGGTCGGTTGCAAGGATGGAGGATGCCTCCGCTGGCGTTGCGGCTTGCTGGATTTCAAGGGCTGGGCAGGCGCTTTCGATCTGGTATTTCACCGCATCGACAGCCATGTGTCCGCTAAGTACGACCTTGATGCCGCGTTGGGCGAGCAGTTTGGCGGCCAGCAGCAACCACGGTGGCTGGCGCCTTTTACCGGCAAAACATGGCCAGTCGATAGTGGTATTGATAGCCTGCCATTGCGGGTCGATGCGCTCGCGGAGGGCTTCAATATACCCCGCTGCTTCATCGGCGGTTTCGCAGCGCACCCGTTGTAGCATCAGTAAGGTTGCGAGCTGAAGTAGTTCGGCTTCGCCATTGAGGTACATTCGCAGTGCGTCGCGGGCTTCTTCTTGGGTGAGCGGTCGTCGGCCTTTTTCGCCGCGGCCGACGAGTTTGATGTAATCTGAAAATGCGCTCATTACTCTATTCCTTGAGTTGTTTTTGCCATCGTACCATTTTCTCGTGTATGAACTTAATAACTAGAGGTGATGAGTTATAGGGAGAATTTTAGATGGAGCCGAATAAGTCTAAGCACTGAGCAGTGCTGTCGGTTATATCTTAAAGGTGTGTTTTGTATTGAGGCTGCTATGCCAGATATGTCCCGATTCCGCTCTAAGAATACCAAGCTTGAGCTTTTCCTCAGGCGGCATTTGTTCGCTCGTGGCTACCGTTATCGGCTTCATGATCCCAAGCTGAAGGGGCATCCGGATATGGTGTTCTCCAAATATCATGCGGTGGTTTTCGTCCATGGTTGTTTCTGGCATGCCCATAAAGGGTGTGCTGGTTTTCACTTGCCTAAGACGAATAGACGGTTTTGGGTGAGTAAGTTCAGGAAAAACCAAGAAAGGGATAGAAGGACGAGGGAGTGGCTAGATGAACGTGGTTGGCGGGTGCTGGTGGTGTGGGAGTGTGCGTTGGGTAGAAAGGCCGCTTTTCCGTTGGATGACTTGCTGGATTTTGTTTCCTGCTGGTTAGAAGGTGGCGGTCACTCCTGTGAAGTTTCCGGTAACGCGCCGTTACCTGTATTGAATGTCGACTTTGATGCCTATCAGTCGCCAAGGTGTAATCTTTTGAATTGTATTGATATTCATGCTCGATATACCATCATACGGCTAGTGGAAGGCACGGTGAGGCAGTTAACAGCGAATGCTCAAAAAGATGGTGAGTGCTCATTAGAGGCAATAGCTAAAGCAGCTTAAGTACGTATAGATTAAAAACGCGGCCCATTGGCCGCGTTTTTCGTTAAGGCTGAACAAGAGGTTGTTGTTGCTCTGCTGAGTTGATCCGGCGGCGCTGGAGGGCCACGATCACCAGAAATAGCAGCCCGGCTGGCAGCCAGAACCATTCCTTGGCCCAGCGCTGGGCCGGGATACGCAGCTCGACAATTTCCTGATCGAACATCAGTCCGGCTTTTTCGGCTGGGCTGGAGAAATGGACGATATCAATCAGGGTTTTGCCGTCCTGCTGGTAAGTTTCCAACCCGAGAGCCTGTTGCTTGGCATCGCCGGTATCACCCGCGGGTACTTCGAACAGTACCGAGAAATCCCTGATGACCCCGACAGCATCCTCGCCGCGTATCCGCATGCGCAGGATATCCCCTTCGCTCAGGCTATTGAGTTCTGCACCGAGTTCGCTAGGGGCAACGTAGCGGAACGGATCGGTGATTTGGTCTTGCCAGAATCCCGGGCGGAACAAGGTAAAGGCAACCAGCAGTAGCAGCAGGGTTTCGTACCAGCGGTTGCGGGTCAGGAAGTAGCCCTGGGTGGCTGCCGCGAAGATCAGCATTGCAATGGTGGCTACAATAAAGATGGCGATCCCGTGGGCCCAGTCGACATCGATTAGCAGCAGATCGGTGTTGAAGATGAACAGGAACGGCAGTGCCGCGGTTCGCAGGCTGTAGTAGAACGCGGTCAGGCCCGTCTTGATGGGGTCGCCTTTCGAGACTGCTGCGGCTGCAAATGAGGCGAGGCCAACCGGTGGGGTGACGTCGGCCATGATACCGAAGTAGAACACGAATAGGTGCACAGCGATCAGCGGTACAATTAATCCTTGCTGCTGGCCAAGTACGACAATAACAGGTGCAAGCAGGCTAGATACCACAATGTAGTTGGCGGTAGTTGGCAACCCCATACCGAGGATCAGGCTGAGCAGGGCAGTAAGCATCAGCATCAGTAGCAGGTTGCCCATCGACAGCATCTCGACCAGATCTGCCAGCACCAGTCCCACACCGGTTTGCGAGACGGCACCGACAATGATCCCGGCGGTTGCCGTGGCGATGCCAATCCCTATCATATTGCGGGCCCCGGCGATCAGCCCCTCGCGCAGATCGACAATCCCCTCCTCAACCGTGCCATAGTGATGCTTGCCATCGGTACGCAGCCAGTTAAGCAGCGGGCGTTGGGTCAGCACGATAACCACGAGGATCACCGTGCCCCAGAAGGCGGATAGCCCCGGTGATAGGCGCTCGACCATTAAGCACCATACCAACACCACGACGGGCAGCAGGTAGTGCAGTCCGGAGAGCAGCACGGCACGGGTGGATGGCAGGGTATCAAGGCTAGTATCTTCTTCGCTGGCGAGCGGTTCGTTCATGGCCGCGACTTTTAGCAGGCCAAGGTAGGCGATGCCCAGAAGTATAGCTACGCCGGGCAGGGTGTAGTCGCCCAGCAGAGGTTTGAGCCAGCCTAGGCCATAGTAGACGGCCATCGACAGCCCGCTGATCAGGGCTGCGCCGAAGGCAAATCCGGTCAGTCTGGCCAGCCAAGGACGCACGGTTGCCACCGCAAGGGGCTGCATGCCGAGTTTTAGGGCTTCGAGATGGACGATGTAGAGCAGCGAGATATAGGAAATCGCCGCGGGCAGGAAGGCATGCTTGATGATATCGACATAGGGTATGCCGACGTATTCAACCATCAGGAAGGCGGCCGCCCCCATAACCGGTGGCATTATCTGGCCATTGACCGACGAGGCGACCTCGACGGCTCCGGCTTTTTCTGCGCTGAAGCCGACCTTGCGCATCATCGGGATAGTGAATGTGCCGGTGGTGACGACATTGGCAATCGACGAGCCGGAGATCAGCCCGGTCAGCCCCGAGGCAACGACGGCGGCTTTGGCTGGGCCGCCGCGCAGGTGGCCGAGCATGCTAAAGGCGAGCTGGATGAAGTAATGGCCGGCCCCGGCCCGTTCAAGCAAAGCCCCGAACAGCACGAATAGGAACACGAAGCTGGTGGATACGCCAAGGGCAATACCGAATACTCCTTCGGTGGTGATCCATTGGTGGTTGGCCAGTGCCGGCAGCGGAACGCCACGGTGGGCGAGAAGCCCCGGCATCCACGGCCCAGCCAGACTATAGATAAGAAATAGGCTGGCAATAAGCGGCAATGCCGGGCCGAGAACCCGGCGGGCCGCTTCCAGTAGCAGCGGGATCCCTACACAGGCGGTGATGAAATCGGCGGTGGTGAGGTTGCCCGGGCGCTGGGCCAGTTCGGCATAGAAAACAAAAAGATAAAGCGCTGCTGCGGCTGAAACAAGGCCGAGCAGCCAGTCACTGCCGGGGACGCGATCACGAGGAGAGCGCTTGCGGGCCGGGAAGACGAAGAAGGCCAGCAGCAGGGCGAAAGCCAGATGGATGGCGCGGGTTTCGGTGTCGTTCATCACCCCGAAGCCGATAATGAAAGGCAGCGGCGAGGCGATCCAGAGCTGGAACAGGGACCAAGACAGGGCGAGGGCGGCAATCAGCTTTGCCATTGGCCCGGAAGGTAAGCGGGCGCCAACATCCTGGGCGATGAGCTCTTCGGTCGACAGGGCATCATGGGATGTAATAGGTGTTTTTTCCATAACGTTTACTCAATAGCGAGTGCCGCAAAAGCGGCACTCGTTTTTACAATGCGAAGCATGGCTTAGAGCCAACCTCGCTCCTTGTAATAACGCTCGGCTCCTTCGTGGAGCGGGGCGGTGAGACCGGCATTGATCATCTCTTTCTCGTTGAGCGAGGCAAAGGCCGGATGCAGGCGTTTGAAGCGGTCGATGTTGTCGAATACCGATTTCACCAGTTGGTAAACCAGCTCGGGGTCGGTGTGGGTACTGGTGGAAAGGACTGCTTTGCCACCGAGCGATGGGACGGGATCCGGGTTGCCGCGGTACATGCCGCCCGGGATTTCTGTCTTCGTGAAGTAAGGCTTGTCGGCAACCAGCGCGTCAATGATCGGGCCGGTTACCGGAACAAATACCGCATCTACTGTCGTCGTCGCTTCCTGAATTGCCCCGTTGGGGTGGCCGACAAAGTAGCTCATGGCATCGATGTTGTTGTCGGTCATTGCCGCGGCTTGTTCGGCTGGCTTGAGATCGGCGACAAGGGAGAAGACCGAATGGTTCCAGTCTTTGGCATCGATAAGCTGCTCAAAGGTATCCCGCTGGCCAGAGCCGGGGTTGCCGATATTGACGCGTTTGCCTTTCAGGCCGTCGAAATCGGCAATATTGGCATCTTTGCGGGCAAGGATGGTGAAGATCTCGCTTTGGAGCGAGAAGACCGAGCGGATGTCGGCCATTTTGCCTTGGGTGGCAAAAGGCGCTTGACCGTAAAAGGCTTTGTATTGGTGATCCGACTGCATGACACCGAAGTTGTACTCGCCGCTGCGGATCCCGTTTACGTTGGCCACGCCACCGCCGCTAGCCGGGGCATTGCATTTGATGCCGTGGTCACCGACGCCACGGTTGACGAAACGGCAGATGGACTGGCCGGCAACATAGTAAACGCCAGTTTGACCGCCGGTACCGATGGTAATGAACTGTTCTAAAGCGAGGCTATTCTCGCTATATGATAATGTAGAGGCGGCAGCAATAACGGCTGCAATCAGCGATATTCCTTTCATTTTCTCATTCCTGATTTATCCATAGTCGCTTGGTGGGCAGGCAGGCTTTTGCTTTATGCAGAAGCCTGCCTGTAACGGCACGCTCAATGTGCCACCTAGGTCTGTCATTGTTTTATTTTTTATGATGTTGCTTGTGTGTTGTGTTTGTCCCTGAGAGCGGGATGTGTATCAGTTTGCTTGATTATGCATGTCAGTGACAGCATGTATTAACAAGCCTGTTACTGATTCACTGTAAAGGTAAAAAGAAGTTATGGATATATCGCTTTCCCATATTTTGAGAAATGGCGTTATATTGTGAAAATGCGTGCAAAAGCGGGATATATTGCCTGTTTTATCGTCTGTATGGCGCTGTGCGATCGAGAATAGCGTGACATCACAAGAGATATCCTCTTTTTGATAGCGGATTTTATGGCAATTATGGCTGATTTTTAGCTGTTTTCAGGCTCGGAATGAGGCTGTTTTAATGGGGGTATTCCTACAATAGGAGAATGTTCTGTGCCTTCTTCTGCCGGTGTGAGAAATCGCTGTCAGATTGGAGCTGCTTTTTGACGAGGTTAAGTCGGGAGGATAGAGGGGCTGGTGGCAGGAAAAAGGTGAGTACCGATTATGGCTAGTAATGTGGAGCGGGCGCGGTAGACTGAACGTATATTCATTAACGGAGCCTGCCTGCTATGCCGGTATTACCCAGACATCAATCTGCCACGACTACAGCAAACAGGCGGCAGGGAACGTGTGAGCCAATGTCGGCCGAGCAGTGCCAGCAGGCGAGACTGAGCAAGGACCGCCGTTACGACGGGCTATTCTTCACCGCCGTCAAAACAACGGGGATTTATTGCCGCCCTATCTGCCCGGCTCCAGCACCGCTTGAGCGTAACGTTGAATATTTTCCGTCGGCCATTGCCGCTGCCAACGCTGGGTACCGCCCCTGTTTGCGCTGCCGTCCCGACAGTGCGCCGGGCTCTCCGGCATGGCTGGGTAAAAGCACGACGTTTCGCCGTGCTCAGCGTTTGATTGATGAAGGTGCTTTGGGTTCGGGGGATTTGCCGCAGCTTGCAGCTCGGTTGGGGGTATCTGAGCGCTACCTGCGCAAGCTATTCGATACCGAGATCGGTATGTCGCCGAAAGCCTACAGCCTATATCGACAGTGCCTGCTGGCGAAAAAACTGCTGCATGAGACCCGCTTGCCGGTGACAGAAATCGCCTTGGCGTGTGGTTTCAACAGTATCCGGCGATTTAACGACAGTTTCAGGCAGCATTTTGCCCTGACGCCAACAGAAGTACGTCGTCAGCGAAATAGACAGCCGCTCTCTTCAGGGGCTGTCACCGTGACGTTGGCATATCGTCCCCCTTATGATTGGAGCGCGGTTAGGGATTTTTATTGCTCGCGGCTTATCGAGGGGCTGGAGTGGGTGGGCGAAAATAGCTACGGCCGCACCTTTGGCTACGGGAAGAGTAAAGGGCACTTTACCGCGGTGCATGATCCTGATAAGTCTCGGTTTAATGTGACAATCGAGCTAGATGATATTACCCAGCTGGCAGTTCTTCTTGCCAATATTCGCCGCTGTCTGGATTTGGATGCTGACTCGGCGCGTATTGAGTCATGCCTTGTGCTGGCGATGGGGGAGCCGCTTTTGTCTTCTGGAATTCGTCTGCCGGGAATTTGGAGCCCGTTTGAAGCGGGCGTGCGTGCGGTGCTCGGCCAGCAGGTATCGGTGAAGGCCGCCCGAAACTTGGTGACCAAGCTGGTTGCCATGAATCCTGACAATGAGGATGGGCGGTGCTATTTTCCATCCCCCCAACAGGTAGCTGACTGGGATTTCTCATCGCTCGGTATGCCACAGCGTAGGCGTGATACGCTAAGTATTCTGGCTCGCTTTGCTGTTGATCATTCACTGGATGATCCTGCCGCCCTGTTGGCTTTGCCGGGGATAGGCCCGTGGACGGTAAATTACCTGCGGATGCGTGGACTGAGCGAGCCGGATATTTTCCTTGAGGGGGATCTCGGGGTGAAGAAGGCCTTGACGCAATATCCATGCGAGCCCCTTTCTGCCGCCCCTTGGCGGAGTTACCTGACTTTATATTTGTGGTCGCTACTAGCCTGATGGCAAGTGGTGAATGTAGCGAGATAGATTCATGAACAATCAACTTATCAATACGCCGATTGGCTGGCTGAATGTGCTGGCCAACAACAGCGCGGTGACCGAAATCGCCTTTGATGCCTCTGCCGATTTGGCCCAGAATCCCAGTCCGTTGACCCAACAGTGCTGCTTGCAGCTGGCCGAGTATTTTGCCGGCGAGCGAAGCGAATTTGAGTTGCCATTGGAGATGGCCGGAACGGCCTTTCAGAAAACGGTTTGGCAGGCTCTCAAGCAGGTTGGATATGGAGAGACTTGCTCCTATGCCGATATCGCGCGGGAAATAGGAAACCCCAAAGCAGTAAGGGCGGTGGGGGCGGCAAACGGCAAAAACCCCATACCGATCATTGTACCCTGCCATCGGGTGATAGGCAGTTCCGGTAAGCTCACCGGATATGCTGGGGGACTGGACATTAAAGTGTGGTTGCTTGACCATGAGAAGCAGATGGATTCGGCAAACTACTGAGCTAAGGATTGGATTATGGTGATAGAACCGATTATCAACGGCGTGATTGCTCGTTCGGCCCACCCCTATGGCTGCCAACAGGCTGTCAGGAACCAGATCGACTACGTCAAGAAGGCTGCGCCGATTATCAATGGGCCCAAGCGGGTGCTGATACTCGGGGCTTCTTCGGGATTTGGTCTGGCGTCGCGGATCGCGCTGACCTTTGGTGGGTCTGACGCTGATACCCTCGGTGTCTCGTTTGAGCGTGGCCCGAGTGACAAGGGGATCGGGACAGCGGGATGGTATAACAATATCTTTTTCCGCCAAGAGGCAGAGCGTGCCGGACGGATCGCGACCAATATTGTGGGGGATGCATTTTCACCGGCTGTTCGTCGTCAGGTGATTGATGCGATTCAAGCCGATTTGGGCGGGCAGGTTGACTTGGTGGTGTACAGCTTGGCGACGGGAGTACGACCAAAGCCGGAGGCGACCAATACCGCGCCAGATATGTGGCGTTCGGTGATAAAGACGTTGGGGCAGCCAGTGACAGGCCCTACCCTTAACCTCGAACGCGATACGATGGAAATGCTAACCGTAGGTACGGCTTCGGAGCAGGAGGCTGCTGAAACAGTTAAGGTTATGGGTGGTGAGGTTTGGACGGATTGGATAGCCTGCCTTGCCGATGCCGGGGTATTGGCCCCGGGATGCCGAACCGTGGCCTACTCCTATGTCGGCTCCCCGCTGACTTACCCTATTTATCACCAAGGGACTTTAGGGCAAGCAAAAAAGCATCTCCATCACAGTGCTGATGAGATTAACCAGCGTTTGGCTGATATCGGCGGGCAGGCCCATGTGGCGGTCTGCAAGGCTTTGGTGACCAAGGCCAGCGTGTTTATTCCGGCATTTGCCCCGTATATTTTGGCTTTGTTCAAGGTGATGAAGGCCAAAGGGTGCCATGAGGGTTGCATTGAGCAAATGCAGCGGATGTTCGCGACCAAGTTCTACCCGGATAATGCGGTTGAGACAGATGGGGAACGCCTGATCCGCATGGATGATTGGGAGTTAGCACAGGATGTACAGCGGGAGGTAGCCGAGCTCATGGTCCAGATCAACGAGGACAATTTTGCCGAGCTGGGAGATTACGCTGGATATAAGCAGGATTTTTTGCAGTTGAATGGATTTGCCTATGACGAGGTTGATTATAGTCAGCCTGTAAGTGTCAATATATTGACGAAAATGCAGCCGTAAACTTATTTTTGTATCAAATGAAATGTATTGAATGAATATGTGCCACAGTCATGCTGTGGCATTTTTTTATCTGTCTGATCATGATTAAAACCGAGATAGTTCTGAATCGGTATTAGTTTATGAATATTACCATTATGGTGGTGGCGATAGATGGATTTTGACATTATCATTAGCCGAAATTACTACAAAAAAGTAACTATAGCGAACGTTGTCGTGGCGTTGCATGGTGACGGTGCATTGTTGTTTCCATTGGTTGGAAGGCAATAGTGTCGCTATGGTTCAATTATTATTGATATGCAAGTTAAAAGAAACGCTATGTCGTTATGGCGTAAGGTCGAGCTGATTATAGGGATGAATGATCAAGCGTGCCGCAGAGGGGCGGATTTCTTGCTTTGTCGTTTAACTCGTAATAAGTAGCTTTTTATGTCAGACAACATTTGTATTTCGGTGTCCGATCATCGTGGCACCTCTCATTATTTAATTAGCCGCCTTAAAAAACGTTATTTTGCATTGGCCGGGTTGTCGCTGTTTGCCGGACTCGGCATCGGTGGATACAGTGTTTATAGCCTGTATCAAGACAACCAATTGTCCCTGCAGCAGATGAGTACCCTCAGCGAGTCGCTTACCGAGGAGAATGCCACCAACCAGGCTTTGCTTGAAAAACTCTCAGAGAAGAAAGCCGAGCTCTCGATGCTTAGCGAGAGGATTGATGACGTTGAAGCCGTCTTGGGGGTTGCGGGCGTAGAAGGTGGCGCAGCGACGCTTGAGAAGAGAGTCAACAGTGCAGCGGTTAGCTCGGCAGTGCGCGGAACATTGTTTAGCTTGATCCCCAACGGCAGCCCGACACCGGGCACCCGTATGTCGTCTCAATACGGAGTTCGGATCCACCCGGTGACGGGTAAGCGCAAGCGTCATTTGGGGCTGGATTTTGCCGCCAATATCGGCACGGAAATTTTCTCACCGGCCGACGGCGTGGTGGAGGTGACCCGCCCAAGCAACAAAGGCTCGGGGAACTTCCTTAAGCTCAACCATTCATTTGGTTTTGCGACCAGTTATTCCCATATGAAGAAGTTCAATGTGAAGTCAGGTCAGTTTGTCCGCAAGGGGGATCTTCTGGGCTGGACGGGTAACACTGGATTGTCGACGGGCCCCCATTTGCACTATGAGCTGCGCTTCTTGGGCCGCGCTCTTAACCCTCGTTCGTTTGTCGAGTGGACGCCGGATAACTTCGACAGCTTGTTTGAAAAGGAAAAAACGGTACAGTGGACGTCATTGCTTGATATGGTCGGCCGTGTCGTTACCATGCAGGTTAAACTGACTCAGGCGGTACAGGTCGAGGCACTGGATGCGATTGAGTCGGCTGAACCGAAAAGGGATCCGATTCAGACGGCTAAAAGCGGGGGGAGTGGCCTTAAGGCATTGCCTATGGTGGCGACCTCAAGGTTGTAATTTAATGATTGTCGGCAATCGTAGCCGCTTTGGAGATGATATGGCACGGGAACTGTATATTGGGGTAATGTCGGGCACCAGTCTTGATGGTGTGGATGTTGCTCTGGTTGCGATGGATCAGGCGCAGAAGGTTGAACTATTGGCTTCTGTGGATTTCCCGATGCCCGATCCCCTTAAGGCAGCACTGCTGGATGTCTGTATTGGACAGCCGACAACACTCAAGCAGATAGGCGAGCTGGACCACCAGCTGGGCCAGTTATTTGCCGATGCGATACTATACCTGCTTGAAAAGACCGATGTGGCCGCGGATCAGATCACCGCGATCGGCAACCATGGCCAGACAGTTTTCCATCAGCCTGATGGCCAGTGGCCGTTTACGACCCAGTTGGGGGATGCCAACATCATCGCGGCCCGAACCGGGATCACCACTGTAGCCGATTTTCGGCGCAAGGATATGGCTCTGGGGGGGCAGGGGGCTCCCTTGGTACCGGCCTTCCACCGCTATCTGTTTGAGCAGCGTGATTCGACAACGGTGTTCCTCAATATTGGTGGGATTGCCAATATTTCCGTATTGCGACCGGATATGCCGGTACTGGGTTATGACACCGGGCCCGGCAATATGCTGATGGATGCCTGGGTGTATCAGCAGCTGGGCCAGAAGTATGATCAAGGTGGCGTTTTTGCTGCCAGTGGCCATGTGCAGGAGACATTGCTGGCACAGTTGATGGCCGATCCTTATCTTGCCCGCACCTATCCGAAAAGTACCGGTCGTGAGCACTACAATTTACCGTGGCTGGAAAGCCAGCTCGCACAGTATCAAAGTGCGGTTGAAGAAACGCTGGCTGCGGAAGATGTTCAGGCGACGTTGTTGGAATTTACCGCCGCGACGATTGCCGAGCAGGTCCAGCTCTTTGACGAGGGACCACAACCGCAGTTATTGGTATGCGGCGGAGGGGGCAATAACCCGCAGCTGATGGCTCGCTTGGCGGCACTCTTGCCTGATTGGTCGGTGGCCAATACCCGTGATGCCGGTATAGATCCCGATTATATGGAAGCAATGGCGTTTGCCTGGCTGGCCCGCCAGCGTATGCATGGGTTGCCGAGTAATGTTCCTGAAGTGACAGGGGCTTCTCGGCTGGCATCGCTTGGGGTTATTTACCCCGCGTAACGAAACAGGCATCTATTCCCACTGAGTTCACAGCCAATAGGATGTATGGCATCATGTCAGTGTTATTGGGCAGTGCTGCTAGCACGGTAAATGGTGGGATGATGATGGAAAATGGATCGATAAAGCAGAGGCTTATTGGAATTGGCTTGGTAGTTCTTGCCGTGAGTGCATTCAGCGTTCCATCCTTGGCGAGTGATAAGTCGTCACCCATGCTTACTGAGCCCTTGCCGAATACATCCTTACCTCAAACAACAACACCGAAACGTCAGTTGGGGCAAATTTTTATTGATGCTTCGCAATCTCAGCGCCAGACAGTTGAGTTTGTTGGCGAGGGGGCCCGGCCGGTAAGCAACAATAGGGTTGATAAATATAGTGTCTACCAAAATAAGAATACCACTGATCCTACAGAATTCGGTGGCGGTGTGAAATTCAATGCCACGGATGATTTTAGTATTTCTGTCCAAGCTGGTGGTGAGCTTGGCGATGAAAATACGGTAGATGTAGACAGCGGCTCGGTAAGTTTTGAGTTCAAGTATTAAGCGCAATTAATATTATCTAAAAATGAAAAACCGAAGGCGGTGGTTATCCCTTCGGTTTTTTTGTTTATATTGATGTTATCGTTTTATTTATGGGCAAAGCCGTTGAGCGGTATATAAGTCCAAATCATGACTGAGCCTTGATGCTTGGTACCTATCCCTGAGCCCCCATCTTTGGCTTTGGCCGTTGTAACGATATTTCAGCAACATTTCATGCGCATGTTTCATGGCATTGTTTGCCTTGTGGCATGTCTTCAACCCAAAATGTTGATGAAGCTGAGCATTGAATAGTTTGGTCGCCAAGTATTCAACATTGCTAGATGGGGCTTTTTTCTCTAGCAATTCTTTTGCAATTTCACAATTTTGGATAGTGTGGTTGCCTAGTTGATAACTCTGGGATTGGAACGTTTCCGTGCCGAGGTAATGCCCGTAGACGGGTTTGTCGTAACAAGGTTCGTTTGGTTCAGGCTTGTCTGCAATTTTGGGTTTATCGAATTGAATATTATCAACTTTAAAATACAGCGCTTGGCCTGGTTTCACAACAAAGTTCACGCAGGATCGTAGGTTGCCCTCACCGACCTTTTGGGTCTCGGCATCGGGGTTGAAGGCTTGGCTGGCTCCGATTCTATAGTTCACCGGTGAATTTGATGCTCTGACATCAAAGAAAAGTACTTCGTCGGCATAATGGTCATTATTGGTATCGACCACCCATACAGGTTGCCAGCCATAAGGAACCTCGACTTCACACAGCGTGTATGTATGGTATGGCTTTAGTTTGATTCCTGCAAAATCAATTCTGTTTGGAGGGGTGAAGGCGGAGGTATTGACGCCCGTACCAGAGAGTGTGAATTGCCAGCGGTCTTCTGTCGGGTAACCGTTGGTCAGTTTATCCAGAATGACCATACCGTTTTTGACATTGGTGTATGTACATTCAATAAGCTCGCCGGGCTCCAGCTCGATACTGACTTGGCGAGAAGCGATATCAATTTGGCTGTTTATCGCTGATGATTCTGAACAGGTAAGATTAGCCAGTGAGTAATCCGGGCCGGGATCAGTTTCTACAATGTTATAGCTGCCGGGTAATACACCATCAAAGCGTTGATACTGGCCATGATCCAGATTGAACGGATTTACATTCGGGTCAATGTCATGGGTAAATGAAAAGCCTTCGCCATATTTCGGTTTTGTTTGTTTGTGAATAATAATTGTGCCAGTTTTGGTATTGGTGAAAGAACAAAACTTGGTGGTGCCTGCATCTCGAATAACATCGACGTCAAAGTTGCAGCCGCTGCTGGATACGGGGCGCCAGCCCTCTCTGGGTGATTCCGTGATGGTATAAGTACCGTTTTGCAGTTCAAAGTTGCCGTTGGCACCTTGGAAATACTCAAAGTTTCCGGGGGAGGAATCACTGGTAACCAATGTTATGCCGTTAGCACCCGTACCAGGGCCGGAGAGAGTCATAATCCATCCGTTTTCTTCTCCTTCTGGTAAGGTAATTTTGTCAACGGCCACGAGCACGGGATCTTCCGGTACCGGTGTTGTAAAGATAAAGGCGATTTTATCCTCACAGTCGGCGCTGGTGGGATTGGCTGGCAGTGTAAGATCTGCGAGTTTGATGGTCTCGCCAGCTAAGCCGCCACAACTGGTCACGGTGGCAGTGTGCTGCTCGGGATCAAGGTTGTTGGATGTGTGTTGTTTGGTGAATATATTTTCGCTGCCGGAAAATTCAAACAGAAGCGTATCTACAATTTGATTACTGGCATTGGTTATCTCTACGGTACATTGCAAAGTATCAGGGCTCACCAAAGGCGGTACTGTCAGCTCAACATCGAGGTTAATTAATGCTGAGCGGGTAATTTGGATGGACACGGGATTATCTTGAGTACCGCTTGTGGCCTGCGAGCCATCTGACGCTGTCAATAATGCCCAATCAGATAGCGTGCCTGAAGACGTTGTCGCGATGTTCGCTGTAATTGTTTTGGTGAATTCGGCAAAACCGGCCTGTGTTTGGGTCATGGAGGTCCAAACTAAATCAGGATCAGAGGCTTCCAGTGGTGTGCCGAGGGAATAGTTGTTGCTAAATGAGCCGTCAGCACCAGCGCCGCCAAGGCTATCAACTTGGTAACTAAGGCCATTCCCGGTGATTTTTTCCGTATCGGAAATATTTGCGGTGCTGGTGTCTTGGCCGGATGGTTGGATTCCGAGCCCGTCGTTGTTCAAATCAAAACTGACTTCAGGGGTAATATCAAATGCGATCCCGGTGACCTTATCAATAAATGTCGCAACGGCCGTATCACTTAAATCACTCACTGCTCCTGGGGCATTATAGGTATGAGTGAGTATTTTTTTCTCTTGCCCTGGCAGCAGGGTCTCTTCCCCTGAGGTTACGGTATCCAAGGCGGCAATGGGGGATCCGCCCGCCGCACCGTCGGGATCGCCAAAAATGGTATCGCTGATTACAACGGCCATCTCTCGAGCGGAAGGGTTCGTCGCAAAGATATTGGTGATGACTAATACGCTATCCCCCTGCGTTGGGAGTACGCTCCACTCAACTCGAATTGTGACTTCAGCTGAATTGCTGGTGCTTGTATCACAGGTGTTTCCCAAATCGATGGTTGATGGGGTGGCTGACTTTGTAACATTCCATACCTGCCCGCCTCCTCGAGTCGCCGTCATGTCTTTACGTATTCCGGCTGCGACAAGCTCTCTTACAGAAATGGGTACCGTTTTCTTTCCTTGCTGAAAGTCTTCGGATTCAAACATATAGGCTTGTAAGGATGAACCTGAAAATTGGTTGGCCCCGATAGCTATTCGATTGGCCCAGTCAATCACACAGGTCGTATTTGCTGCCTGGGTAATGGTTAACTGGCGGTAAATAACCGAGTCAATCCCTCCTGTTACCGTACCGCTGCTATCAATGGATTGAGCGCCAACGGTGACCGAGCAGGAAGCATCTGAAAAAACATTCAAGGTATCGGGCGATTGGATAATTTGCACATCGGCAATCTGATCATAACCAATGACACCGCCACTATCAGCATTATCAGCGGCAATAATGACATCATAGGTGATAGCGCCGGAACTGTTGCCGTTGGTCGCTATTAATCGGTGAGGAACCAGATCAAGCTCATTCCAGCCTTTGCCCAAGTTACCTGTGGTATAAGGCGTGTCGTTGCCTCCCAGGCTTGAGGGATCCTGACAGGTGAAGTTTCCATCGGTATTGGGCAGTGTATTGCCAGAGGGAAGCAGTGGAATATTTCCGCCATTGTTACAGCCCTCAAGCCGAAACTGTACGGTATTTGGGGCTGGTATAAATGCAGCTAGAGCCTTCCCAATGGATAAGTTGAACAGAAGAACGAAACCTAGCGCATGTATCATATTGTATCGTTGAAAATACCTTACCATGAGGTGGCTCCTATCCATTGTTGTCATATTTATTTGTCTCAAGAGCAACGGGTCTTATGAGAATGCTTTTATGAGTAGATTAGGCGTGAAGAACCGTTACGGAGAGCCAATAACGTGAAACTCAATAAGATGAGACTGGATAGTTGGATCTGAGACGACGGGTTTACTTGTACAGGGGCGAGACAGAGGTAATTAACAGTGCTGGTTATGTGTTTGCCGACAAATTTTATACTTGCGTATAACTGATTTAGATATGAAGAGAGAAAGCCTTCGCTGGTTTATGGCGCCGTAGTCTATCAGAGTGTAGATAGACTCACACTGAATGATGAATTAAAAATAATAAACGCAACATATAAAATGAGAGCTCACAGGATTTTGTTGTGGGTGTGATTTTATTTTTGTGTCTGTTATGACTTGTATTTTTCAGTGTTTATATTGGTTATATTAAAATGGAATTTAATGTCGTTATTAAATAATTGACTTAATTCTATTTACACATCATTTTTTGTTAGGCTATTATTGAAGTTGTTAAACAGACGGGAGAGTTATATGAAGGTGTTTTTAGTATCATTAGCTGCGCTGTTTTTGTTCGGGTGTTCAACGCCAGAAATTTATAACAACTCATATCAGCCTGATGCTGATCAGATGGAAAAACATGATAATCGTTCATTGCAGCGTGAAAAACATTAGCTGCTCGCAACTTGCTAAACGCTTGCCAACCGATAAAAGCCAGTCTTAACACACTGGCTTTTATCTTTTTCATCAATGCCTTCCCTTCTTACTCTAGGGCTTTTTACGGACTGTTAGCTGTTAGGAGCCATTTAAACATGGTACTTAGCTCTAGATTTCCCGAGATAATGTAGGGTTATCCCATCTATTACAAAATTAATAGGTAAAAATAATTTATTCCTCCAAAGAGTGCTTGGCTTAATTTTCTTATTAGGTTTGGGATTTTTACATTATCGCTATTCCTTTTGCGTTATTTGTTGGTTGTTTTATATTTCAAAACAACAGATAAGGTAACCATTAGTTATGATTTAAATCATGTGACTAATATATAATCTATTTTTGAATGATTTATCTGTTATATCGTGATATTGAAGTTTAATAAAATGTATTCGATTACAATCATGTCGCAGTGAAAAAATGCTTTTATTTTTTTGTTTGCCGAAAAAGTGTGATCCACCGAATAGTTATTAGTTATGCCCACATTATTATTGCCACGCTTTTTTAATCGTAGTCACGATTATTATTGACGTTAATGAATTGGTCGAATCCCATTGTTTGGGGCAAAGGTAAATAACAATGAATAAAAAATTATTAGCAGTGGCAGTTGCCGGACTATTTGTGGGTGGCACAGTACAAGCCGCTACTATTTATAAAAATGATAATGGCGATAACATTAAAGTATACGGTGGTGCAGAAGTTGGTGGCACGATTGTTTCTGATACAGACAAAACGCCAATGGGACCAGATACTACGTATGTAGACCAATCATTTGCCACTATTGGCCTGAAGGGTCAAACCGGTGATTTTTACGCCAAGTTTGAAATTGATGCCGAGCGTGAGCACTGGCTACCAGATAACCACCTGCGTTTGGTTATCGACAAAGTCATGGTGGGTTACAACTTTACTGACAATCATGCCATGGAATTTGGCCGTACCGATACCGCTTACGACAAAGTGGATGCATTTGGTGACGTGACCAACGAATTGGGTTTGGGGATCTCTGAAGCGGGTGATCAGGACAACACGATTCGCTATATCGGTAAATTCGGCAAGGTTAAGATGTCGGTTTCCCACTCTCTGGAAGGCTGGGATGGTGATACCAAAGACGGTGAACCGGTGAAGTACAGCTACATTACTGACTCGCTATACGGTGCAGTGACCAATGGTTTCATTGGTTACTACGGTGATTCGTTCACGGTGATCGCCGGTGCAGAGGTTGGGGATGAGACAGAAATCTATTCTCTTCACGCTGAAGCAAACTTCGGCAACGTGATGCTCGGTGGTTTGGTATTTGACGAAACCAAGAACTTCAACGGTGGTGCTGACAAAAACGAATTCGGCGTCAACCTTGGTGGTAAGTACGCATTGTCAGAGCAACTGAGCCTGCTGGCCAGCATCAACTACGCCGATGTTGACGGCGACACGGATTCCTCAATCTACGGTGTTATTGGTACTGAATATATGTACGCCAAGAACCTGAAGTTGGCTGCCGAAGTCGCTATCGGTGATGTGCTTGAAGGCGAAGACAAAATGGATTCTGGAGCGCTGGCATTCGTTAAGGCTTACTACTGGTTCTAATGTGACAGTTTGATTCTGCCTCAGGGTTTCTCGGTTTACTGCCTCCGGGAAGCCCTTTTTTATACCTACCCGAGGTTCACAATGAAAATTAAGAATATTGCCCTTACCCTGTTGGCCGGTGCTGTTGCTGCCGGGTGTTCTGCCCTTGATATGTCTACTGCCCAAGGTTGGGAAAAGGACAAGGAATACAGCATTACTATTTTGCATACCAATGATAACCACGGTAACTTTTGGCACAACCGCAATGGCGAACTGGGGATGCCTGCCCGTGCGACGTTGATCAACCAAATCCGCGAGGAAGTAAAGGCCGAGGGAGGATCACTTCTTCTGTTATCTGGTGGCGATATCAATACCGGTGTGCCGGAGTCAGACTTGCAGGACGCCGAGCCTGATTTTATCGGCATGAATATGATTGGTTATGATGCCATGGCAGTAGGCAACCACGAATTCGATAACCCGCTTGATGTACTGGCCAAGCAGGTTGAGTGGGCTGACTTCCCGTTCCTCGCTGCCAATATCTACAAAGATGGCAAGCGGATGTTTGCACCGTACAAGATCTTCGATAAGCAGGGAGTCAAAATTGCGGTTATCGGTCTGACCACCGAAGACACCGCCAAAATTGGTAATCCTGAATACATTGCCGAAGTCACGTTCACAGACCCTAAAGTTGAAGCGAAGAAAGTGATCGCGGAACTCAAGGCAGAGCATAATCCTGATGTGATTATCGCCGCGACCCACATGGGCCATTATCAAGATGGTAACCACGGTTCGAATGCGCCGGGTGATGTACTGCTTGCCCGCTACGTGAATGAAGGCGATCTGGATATGATCGTCGGCGGCCACTCGCAGGAGCCCGTATGTATGGAAGGCCCGAATCGCTATGCCAAATTCAAGGCGGGCGACAAGTGTGTGCCGGATGTACAAAACGGCACAACTATCGTTCAGGCCCATGAGTGGGGGAAGTACGTCGGCCGCGCTGACTATACCTTCAAAAACGGCGAGTTTACGCTGGCATCGTATGAGCTGATCCCGGTTAACCTGAAGAAGAAAGTGAAGACGGCTGATGGCAAGAAGGTTCGTGTATTCATCCAAGATGAAATTGCGCAGGATCAGTCTGTTTACTCTACCTTGAAACCATTCAAGGAAAAGGGCGAAGCGGCATTGGATATTGTGATTGGCAAGACCAATGGTGATCTGCAAGGCGAGCGCAGTATTGTGCGCAACAACCAGACTAACCTCGGCCGTTTGATTGCCATGTCTCACATGGAACGTGCCAAGGCAGATTTCGCCGTGATGAACTCGGGCGGCGTGCGGGCATCGATTGCTGGCGGTAATGTGACCTATAAGGATGTATTAACGGTACAGCCATTTGGCAACATCATTACTTACGTTGATATGACGGGGGCTGAAATTCAGGATTACCTGAATGTAGTCGGCACCAAGAGCAAAGACTCCGGTGCCTATGCGCAGTTTGCCGGTGTGACCATGACCGTTGCCGGTGACAAGGTGACCGATGTGAAGATCGGCGGCAAGGCGCTAGATTCTGAGAAGATTTACCGCTTCACCGTACCTTCTTTCAATGCCGCTGGCGGTGATGGCTATCCGAAGATCAGCACGCACCCTGCCTATGTCAACACCGGCTATGTGGATGCAGAGGTACTGAAAGAGTTTATTACCTCGCACTCACCGATTGATGTGAACAAGTTTGAACCAAAAGGTGAGATTGTTTACAAGTAATCTCCAATCTTGAACTCCGCTAAAGCCGCCTCTATTGAAGCGGCTTTTTTATCGGCATGGCTGGCGGGGTTCAACGATAGTGGCGCGAGGACTTAGCTGCCGTTGTGGATTGTATCGATGAGACGCAGGAACATCCTGCTGGCCGTATCGATTAACGGATCGGGGAAGTCAAAATCCGGATTGTGCAATTCGGGGTGGCTCTCACCGCTGCCGAGGCAGAACATATTGCCCGGCCAGGTCGCAAGAAATTCCGCCATGTCTTCCGACCAACGCATCGGCTCTTCTAAAACGATGGTTTTTAGGCCGAGATCCTGTGCGGCAGCCAATACCTGTTCGGTTTGGGGGGCAGCGTTGACGACTGCGCGGAATGACTCCTGCCAGTTGAGCGTCGACTCGAGCTGGTGCTGTTCGCATTGATGCTTGAGCTCCGCCGTAATTGCCCTTTGCATCGCCGCCAAGGTATCGGTTTCCTCACTGCGTAGCGTGGCCTCGATTTTCGCGTATCCCGGCGAGGTGCCGAATGCGGATTCGCCCAGCTTGGCATGAACCACGGTGACAAGGGAAAACACGGGGGAGAATTGCTTGGGGAGCTGCTGGAGGAAGGAGATCAGCGCCACCATCGCCTGGGTGGGATTAATGCCGTTTTCCGGCCGGGCGGCATGGGAGGTTTTGCCGATAAGCTCAATGGATACCCCAGTCGAGGCGCAGGCGAAATTGCCCGGTTTGGTGATCACGCTGTGGCGTGGGTAACCGGGCAAATTGTGGTAGGCAAAAGCCTGATCTACCTGCTGCTCGGCCAGCCAGCGGTTGCCGATCATATCGGCAGCACCTGTGCCCGTTTCCTCGGCTGGTTGGAACAATAGCAATACACGACCAGACGAGGGCGGGGTTAGGCTCAACTGGTGGGCGACGGTCATCAGGCTGGCAGTATGGCCATCATGGCCACAGGCATGCATTACGCCGCAGTGGCAAGATATATGGTCGTGGCTGGCTATCTCCTCGATGGGTAAGGCGTCGAAGTCAGCCCTTAGCAGGGTTGTGGAACCCGGTTTGCCGCTGTTTATTTCGCATACGATCCCCACGCCATTGCTGGCGGTTACTGCTGTTTTGGGTGATAGGCCGAATGCCTGTAGCTGGCGGGCAATGGCATTGGCTGTGCTGTGTTCTTGGCCTGAGAGTTCGGGAAATCGATGGAGTTGCTGGCGAAACAGAACTGGATCAAACTGTGAGGTTGATTGTGGAAGGAATGACATGATGAAACCTTTGATAATACGGATCAAAGGGTTAGCTTACGCCGATGTTGAGTTTCAGAGTGTGAGTTAAATCGCGCTAGCTAGATACGCTGCGTTCTTTATATACGTGCTGGGTGGTATATAAAAAACGCAGGTGTATTGTGGGTAGAAGCTGCTACTGATCTTTTTCAGTAGTCGAAGAATGACGGATGGTTACGGCGGATAACGTTAAACATAACTTTGACTATTTCCTCGCGAAGTTCCGCCGGAACGCCGTCCATCGCCGCTTCTAGTTCTTCGTCGATGATAGGGGTGAGTTCATCGTGAACTTTCTTGCCATAGACGGTCAGGTACAGGCGCTTGGCATTTTTGTGGTTGGGATCAGAGGACGAGGCGATGAATTCATTACGTTGGGCGTGTTTGATTAGGCTGGAAATGGTGCCTTTGCTGCGCATCATCCGCTCAGCCAATACGGACGGCCGCAGTCCATCTTCATAGTTGAGTTCCATCAACATCAATAATTGTTCGATATTGATCTTGTCGTTTTTCTCGGCAATGCGGTGCGCCATGTTGTTCTGGATCAGACGGGTTGCGATCCAGCTTGCACCAGCAGCAGTCTTATATGGTGGTAGTTTGCTAGACATAGGGTATTCCTTAATTGTAAACCCAGCATCTTGAGGTTGCGTGGATATATTCCTTGATAATAGCTTAAGGTTCTATGTCTAATCTACCAGAACAGCTTGTCTGGGAGAATAATGCGGTCTTGGACCATCATATATGCTGGTGCAAAAAAAAGCGCCGAAGAGGACAGGACCTCTCGGCGCAAACAGTGTTAAGCCAACGGATATTGTTATTAATCTATTAGAATCGGTAGTTGATACCGACTTTGAACTGGTTGTCGATATCGCTGCTCTTGCCCTCGAGAGTCTTCACCGTGTATTGGGCGTAAGGGATGAAATTGCCTGCCTTGGTAAACGCGGCCTTGAACTCGTAATCGTCAGCCTTGTATTTTTGCTTGCCGATCGCTTTGTCTAGTGCATCGTGGTTGATCTTTACTTCACCTTGCTTGTGAACCCAGTTGGCCGAAAGGTCGACGAAGTCGAAGCTGTAGCCAAGGGTCAGGTCGGTACGATGAACACGGTCTGATGGGCTGGTACCGCCAAGAGTTTCATCGGTGATGCGTTTTCCTTTGCTGACTGCGACCAATTTTGCATCATCCTTGCGCATGTCATAGCGGTAGCGGGCCGCTACCGAGAAGCCGTTATCAAAGTCGTAACCTGTCTTTAGGCCCACCTTAAAGGTATTGCCGGTTTCATACTCGCCACGAAGGTGGGTCACTCCACCTTCAAGTGGGTCTGGGTTTGTGATTGTTTCCATCACCTTGCCTTTATGGGGCATGGTGTAGGCTAGCTGTGGCTCAACATAAAAGCCGGTAGTGATATCAAAGCGCCATGCTGCGGCAACCGTCCCTTCCTTGAGTTCTTTGAGGCCATCCTTGAAGACTAATTCCCCACCAAATTTCAAGCCATTGTCAAAACCGTAGCCAGCTTTTAGCTCTGTCTCGCTATTGGATATCTGAGAGATATCGAGCGAGGTATTGGCCATGGCTGGGATAGATAGAGTGGCAAGAATTGAGATGGCTAGTAATTTCTTCATTGTAATACCTATATGTGTTTATGAGCTAAATGGTTCGATGTGGAATATATTGGTTTGATGTCGAATGATCAAGTTTTGATCAGTATTAATCTATCTTTGTTCAGCGTTCATTCATCATTGGTAGGTGTGTATTCTTAATGATTTAAATGCAATTCGGTGTAATGTGTTGAATTGAAAGTGGTTTGCTTGCTGGAGGTCCTACTGGCTGAAAAACGCTCTTGAATACTGGTATGTTTGATGTAAAACTATTTGCCGCAAAGTGAGTGCTTTGAAGATGTATAGGGCGCAAATGTTTAACGTTGAAATTAGTGGCGGGTATTTATGAAAGCAGGTTTGGTCTCTTTGACGGTTGCAGCATCATTAGTGACGGCTGGCGTGCAGGCTAATGCCATTACAGATTCGGTAGATGATTCGATGGTGGTTGCCGGTGATGCCATACAGATATTGCTGCCGGCAACAGGCTTGTTCGCGGCTTGGATGCATGATGATGCCGAAGGGGCAAAGCAGCTTGCATACTCTACGCTGAGTACTCAATTAGTTATACATGGCTTAAAGAAAGGTGTCGGTCGCCGTCGTCCCAATGACAGCAGTTGGAACTCATTTCCATCAGGCCATACTGGCGCGGCTTTTTCTGGGGCGGCATTTTTACAGTCTCGTTATGGTTCGGCATGGGGGATCCCCGCTTATGCTGCTGCGACCTTTGTGGGCTACAGCCGAATGCATGGCAACCGCCATTTTGCCGGAGATGTGATTGCGGGGGCGGGCATTGCGTTTTTGACCAACCAGTATTTCGTTTCACCCCACCGGGCCGATGGTGTCTATTTTAATGCTATGCCAACCGCTGATGGATTTGCCGTGGGGATGACGGTCACCAATCAGGCTTTTGAGCCCACTGGCGGCAAGGGATCTCGTGCCGTAATGCAACATCAAGGGGCCAAGAAGAACCGATTCGAGCTGGGAATGGGATTTAACTTGGCTGATTCAGCCGGTCATTTTGGCGCTCGCTCTTATCTGGAAGGGACGGGGGCGATTGATAAGTACCAGCCTTTTGCTTATATCAATTACCAGAGGGACTTGGATAAAGGTAATTTTCTTGAGCTGGAGTTCAACCCCAATGAGACCCGGAGACGTGGTGAGGTAAGCCGGAATTTTTCGCTGGATGGCCACGAATACAAAACAGGGGAGGATGTTTATGCTCAGTTCCGTCACTGGATGCTGGGGGCCAGCTTATACAAGAACGTTTATGACGGAGATGCCCTGAAAATGGATGTTGGTTTAGGCGGTTACCTGCATATGGTCAGCGTCGGGGTCGACAAGGAACAAGGGGGGCAGTACGCCGACAGTACAACGTGGTCATTCCTACCCAGCCTGACAGCTCAGGCAAGGTATATGTTGACGGATGATTTATATCTATCGGGGTCGGGTCAGGCCCAATATTGGGATGATAACAGTTATTTCAATGTAGATGCCGGTGTGGGGTACCAACTGTCCCCCAATTGGGAGGCTGGCCTGAAATACACCTATATCAAGTCAAAATTGGACAATAACCTAGTTGATAAGACCAATTATGATGGTCGTTCGATAGTCCTTTCTATTTCGACCCGATTTTGATTGTGAAAAGGTAATGGTGTTGTTTATTTAATCGCTAGACAGTGGGAGCGAAAATGTTAGTACGATTGTTAGAAATTAGCGAGCAGCTCGGTGTGGATGATCTACGTAGAAATAATTTGGATTTTCCCTTTGCCAAAGCGGTTGAAGAGTTGGGGGAGATCAGTGTTGAACTCAATATAGTCAAAGGGTTATTGCCGCCTGAAAAAGGCGGCAATGAGGGACTTGTCAGCGAATGTATGGATCTAGCCAATTGCTGTTTTGATCTTGCCTATATTTACTTGAAAAGGCAGTACCCGATGATGACCCCACAGCAGGCGGCTGATATTTTTGGCACCACCTTATTGGCCAAACGGCAGCGCTGGGTTGAAAAAGTAACGGCTCAGCCTATTGGGGAGCTAGAACCCGGAGCCAATGCCGGATGTTAGTTATTGTCTGCCGAACGGCGAGTGTTGACCAGCTTTTCACCCTGCTTGTCGGCATCTGACCAGAAGTTGATATTGAACTGGGCATCGTCGCTCAGTTCGATTCGGTGCCAGTATTGCGGAGGGCTGGTCGCGAACTGACCGGCATTGATGACGACGCGAGCTTCCGGTTCGGTGCTGGTTTCATCGGCAAAACCGTAATAGGTGACGGTGCCTTCCATGACACATAACTGGCCGAAGACACCGGCGGCGGTATTGTGATGGCTAAGTAATGCCGCTGGAACATTTTGTTTGGTAAAAAACGGTGTCGAACGCTGGATAGTCCAATGGGCTGGAATACGTTGGTGGCTCATGGGTCTTTCCTCTCTGTAGTCATAGTGTGTCGAATCAATGAGATTGCGATGGGTGATGCCAGATCTCTGGGTTACTGGCACCGTGTGCGGATCGCTATATCAGTCTCTGTTGGTTTTAGTGTGCGGCAGACATCAGCTCTCGCAGCAGCGGGAATGCTTGGTTTGTCTGTTGACCGGTGACGATAAAACCGAGCAAGGTGTCATGTTCACCGTAGGCTTTGGCTTGAATACCGCTATCACCAATATCCATATTCCACCGTTTGACCTTGGTTGTGGTATTGCCGCCGATTTGGATCGGGTAGCTCGGTGTTTTCACCTTCACCATCATCGGCGGGAAGTGTGCCGCTGTTTGTTGGCCCAATAGGGTTTTGGCCAGTGCCGAGGCACTCAGTACGATGGGCTGGAGATAAGCCATAACCACACCCTCGATTTCAGCCCCATCGCCAAGGGCGTAAATATCCGTTACCGAGCTTTGCAGGTAGCGGTCAACACAGATCCCCCGGTTGGTTTTGAGCCCGGCTGCCTTGGCAAGGCCAATATTGGGTCTTAAGCCCGCAGCAACAATAACGGCATCAGCATGGATGGCCGAGCCTGTGTTGGTGGTGGCAATGAGTCGGCCTTGTTGGCTGCCGGGTTCGCTGTAGTCAAGGGCTGTGATATGGCTGCCGGTGTAAATGCGCACGCCGCTTTCACTGAGTTGGTCAGCCAGTTCGGTCGCAACATAGCGGTTTAGCTGGTTTCCCATTAGCGTGCGCCCCGGTTCGACAAGGGTGATTGTCTTGCCGGTTGCTGCCAGATCGGCCGCAAGCTCGGTGCCGATCAGCCCCCCGCCGATAATCAGTACCTCTTTGGCTTGGTCGATAGCGGCCTGGTGATGGGCAAAATCATCAAGACTGTTGATCGTGTGCACCTTATTGGCTGCATTGCCTGCCATTGGCGGTACAAACGGGCTTGCCCCGGTGGCGAGCACAAGCTTGCTATAACGGTACTGCTCACCGTTGGCGGTAATTTCGTTACGCTGTGTGTCGATAGCCGTGACGCGATGGTGGGCGTATAGGCTGATCTGGTACTGGGCGGCGAATTCGGGGCCGCGCAGTGTGATCAGATCCTCGACACTTTGCTGTTTCGAGAAGGCATGGCTCAAATCAGGTTTGTTGTAGTCATGGCCTGCATCTTGGGTAAACACGGCGATCGGTGTTTCCGTGTTGGCTCGGCGCAGGGTTTTTACCAGTTGGTAAGCGGCAAAGCCGCTACCGATTATGATAATAGGTGCGTTCATCATGCCACCTCGCTGCGCGGGTGGGCGATAAACACATCTTTGCCGAGATGGCACTCAGGGCAAAGGAAGTAGTCAGGTACTGCAGTCCATGGTGTGCCCGGCTCAACGCCTTGGTTGGGTTCGCCTAGCATCGGGTCGTATATCCAGTTGCAGACACTGCAAATCATGCACTGGCAATCGTCGCCATGCTCATCATGGTGGTTTTCGACCGGTTGCTGGATAGCCGCTGGGCTAATTGGGGCAACGGGGTCAATGGCTGCAGTTAGTGTCGCGGGCTCCGCTGCTTGAGGCCGTGGCGACAGGGCGGGTGCTGATAGGGGCGTCACCGCAAGGTCGTGCAGCGCCCACTGCTTGGCAATATACTGGCCGTGTTCGCGGCAAAGGCGCATTGCCAGTCCGTCTGGTCGCCATTTGGTTTTCAGGCTGACGGTGGTTTCGAAACCGGCATCGGTCAAGCGGGCATGGATCCGGTCGACAGCGCCGCCGTTCCAGCCGTAGCTGCCGAAAGCCCCGGCTTTTTTATCTTTGAATCGCAAGCCGGTAATCTCCTCCAGCATACCTGCGATTTTCGGCATCATCACATTGTTCATGGTCGACGAGCCGACCAAGATCCCCTTGGAGCGGAAGACATTGGCGAGGATGTCGTTCTTGTCATGGCGCGAAACATTGAACACCTTCACTGCAACCCCCGGATCCACATCGTGGATGCCTTGGGCAATCGCATCGGCCATCATTCGGGTGTTGTTTGACATCGTGTCGTAGAAAATAGTGATCCGATCTTCTTGGTAGTTGCCTGCCCACTCGAGGTACTTTTCGATGATTTGTACCGGGTTGTCACGCCATACGATACCGTGTGAGGTGGCGATCATATCGACGGGCAAATTGAAGCTGAGCACCTCTTGGATCTTGGCGGTGACGAGCCCGCTGAACGGTGTCAGGATATTGGAATAGTAGCGCAGGCACTGATCCATCAGCTCGTTCTGGTCAACCTCGTCGTTGAACAGATGCTCGTCGCAGTAGTGCTGGCCGAAGGCATCGTTGCTGAACAGTACCGCATCGCCGGTTAGGTAGGTCATCATGCTGTCTGGCCAATGCAACATCGGTGCCTCGACGAACACGAGTTGCTTGCCATTACCGATACCGAGGCTCTCGCCGGTTTTTACCGGGCGGAAGTCCCACTCAGGGTGGTGGTGATGGCCGACGATGGAATCAATGGCATTTTCGGTGCAGTAAATCGGCGTGCCGGGGATTTTTTCCATCAGGGCCGATAGTGCCCCTGAGTGGTCTTCTTCGGCATGGTTGATAACAATGAAGTCGATGCTGGCTAGGTCGATTTCCATTTCAAGGTTTTGGATGAATTGTTTGCTGAAGCGGTGGTCGACGGTATCGATCAGCACGGTTTTTTCTTCGCGGATCAGGTAGCTGTTGTAGCTGGTGCCGCGTGTCATTTTGAATTCGGTGCCGTGGAAATCTTGTACTTCCCAGTCGCGTTGGCCAACCCAGTGGATGTTGTTTTTTACATGGATGCTCATGGCTATACCCTTAATGCGTTAACTGAGGTCATTGAATCAATGACGAAATAAAATTTAGATGTTTCAGTATTTGCATGGGCTGTGCCAACTTTTTATCTTATTGTTTAATAAGGGTTTATTTTTAAATCTTATTTTTTGTTGTCGTTTTGACAATATTATTTGTATTGTCTTTTTGATACTGTTGTTGTCAATGTGACATTCTTTGGGTGGGCATGATGGGGATAAAAGAGGGTGAAAAAGTGCAACAAGTGAGTAAAGAATGGGTTCGGGTCGCGTTGGATTTGGCCTCGGGAATGTCGAACCAAGATCGTTTCGAGAGGCTATTGTATGCGGTGCGCATGAGCGTGCGGTGCGATGCCTCGGCTTTGCTGACCTATCATGACCAGCATTTTATTCCCCTTGCCACTAACGGGTTGGCCCCGGATGTGATGGGGCGGCGGTTTGCGTTGTCTCAGCATCCCCGTTTGGAGGCCATAGCCCGAGCGGGGGATATTGTCCGTTTTCCGGCCGATAGCCAGTTGCCTGATCCGTATGATGGCTTGATCCCCCATCATAGCGGGGATCTCAAGGTGCACTCCTGTATGGGGTTGCCCTTGGTGTTTGATGATCGTTTGATTGGCGCGATCACCATTGATGCGTTGGATCCGGCCCAGTTTGATCAGATGGATGATGAGGATCTGCGGATCATCAGTGCGTTGGCGGCCAGCAGTTTGAATACGGCCCTGCTGATGGACAGGCTTGAACGGGTGGCGGCGGTGACGCCCGAACCCGGATTGGCGATGGCAGGGGACACCTCAGCCATTATCGGCCAGTCAGAAACGATGGAGCAGATGAAAGCGCATATCGCCGCTGTGGCAGATACTGATTTGTCGGTATTGGTGATGGGCGAGACCGGGGTCGGCAAAGAGCTGGTGGCACAGGCGGTACATGCCCAGTCAGCCAGAGCGGCAAAAAAATTGGTTTACCTCAACTGTGCCGCACTGCCTGAGTCCGTAGCCGAGAGCGAGTTGTTCGGCCATGTCAAAGGGGCGTTTACCGGGGCGATCAGTAACCGACAGGGGAAATTTGAGCTGGCCGACGGTGGTACTCTGTTTTTGGATGAGGTGGGCGAGCTGTCATTGGCGTTGCAGGCGAAATTGCTGCGGGCTCTCCAGTACGGCGATATCCAGCGGGTGGGGGATGATCGCCATATCAAGGTGAACGTTCGGATTGTGGCGGCGACCAATCGCCAGATGCATGAAGAGGTGGCCGAAGGGCGGTTTCGGGCCGATCTGTATCACCGCCTGAGTGTGTTTCCGATTTTTGTGCCGCCCCTGCGTGATCGCGGGCAGGATATCACGGTGTTGGCGGGCTTTTTTGCCGAGCGATGCAGGGCCAAGCTAGGGGCGAGCGTGATCCGTTTTTCGCCGGATGTCATGACATTGCTCCAGACCTATTCATGGCCGGGCAATGTCCGCGAGCTGGAACATGCTATTCACCGGGCAGCGGTATTGGCTCGCGCTGATGCGACCAAAGATGAGCTGGTTCTGCAACCGTCTCATTTTGGTCAGTTGTCGCTGGTGCGTAGTGAACCGGCGGGCTCGGCGGCGCACGGTATCACCCCCATGATGACGGGGGTGACAGACGTGGCTGGGGGAACGGCAGTGCCAGCGGCGGTCGAGATGGGACTGAAAGCGGCGACGGAGCAGTTTCAGATCAAAATGATCGAGCAGGCCATCACCGCTAACGGCGGTAAGCTCAGCGCCGCTGCCCGTCAGCTGGGTCTTGATGCCGGTAACCTTCACCGGTTAATGAAGCGGCTTGGCCTGAAATGATGCTGGTGATCACCTTGATAGCGCGGTACTCAGTGTTGCTGTAGCTGTTTAATCGCGCCAATCAGGGCGTTTATGCCTGTTTCGACTTTGCTGCGCGGGCAGCCGACATTCAGCCGGACATATCCGATCCCCTCCGGGCCATAGGTATCGCCGCGCATGATCGCCACTTTGTAGTCGTTGATCAGTATCTGCTGGAGGGCATCCATATCGATATGCAGCGGGTTGAGATCAATCCACGCCAGATAGGTGCCTTCCGGAAGCTGGTAGTTGACAGCCGGGCAGTGTTGATTGAGCTGTTCGGCAACAAAACTCAGGTTTTGGTGTAGGTACGTTTTAAGTGCATCGAGCCACTCGCTACCGTCACGGTATGCCGATATATGCGCGATAACTCCGAGGATAGACGGCGACGACAAGCCATGGGCGGCTTTTAGCTGAGTCAGGTAATCAGCTCTGGCTTCTGGATCGGCGATGATGGCATAAGCGCCGGTCAGTGCCGGGATATTGAAGGACTTTGACCCCGAGCTGACGATGGCCCAATGGGGGGTGGTTGCCACCTGCGACCAAGGTATGTAGCGCTTGAATGCCATATCCATGTGAATATCGTCTGAAATCACTTTCACACCGTGCTGGTGGCAGATGCGCGCCATCTGCACCAGTTCCTCTTCGCGCCATACCCGTCCGGTTGGGTTATGTGGGCTGCACAGCAGCAGTACCTTGCATTCCGGACGGGCTGCTTGTTCTTCGAATTGTTCCCAGTCGATGGCGTAGCTGCCGTTTGCGGTTTTCATCAGCGGGCTGGCAAACAACTCGCGCTGGTTGGCCGCCAGCATATTGCCGAAGGCATCGTAGGCCGGGGTGTGGATCAGCACCCCGTCACCTGGCTTGGTCCATAGGTTCACAAGCTGCGAGATGATGTAAATCACCGAAGGGCCGTAAACGACGGCCTCCTGATCCAGCGTGGCTTGGTAGCGCTGGGCGAACCACCCGGTAATCGCCTGTTTGAAATCATCATGGTTCCAGCGGCTATAGCCGAGTACGCCGTGGCCTAAACGATTCTGCAATGCATCAATGATGCAAGGGGCCGTTTCGAAATCCATATCGGAAATGGTGAACGGCAGCAAGTCGGCTGCACCGAAGCGATCCTGAACATAATCCCACTGGGTACAGTAGGTACCGTATCGGTTAACCGGTGTGGAAAAATCAAACATAACAACCTCTGATGACGTAGTGCCGATCCGCGTGGGTTTTGAACATGGCTGCTCGGGTATGAACGGCTCGGCATTGAACTGTGTTGTGGAATACCTATCGATAGCATTGGGCATTTGGGTAACTGCCCAGTGCTATCGGTGGTGGAAAACGGGAAGCCGAGGCTTCCCGTTTGTTTTTTAGTGGTGTTGCGGTGTTACGCTGGCAGCAGGCTCTGTATTTCGTTTTTCACCAGGTGAACCTGTGGCCCAATCACGACTTGCAGGTTGTGCTCATCGAGTTTTACCACACCCAGCGCACCGTTGGCTTTGAGTACTGCATCATTGACCAGTGACATGTCCTTGACTGACATCCGCAGGCGGGTGATGCAGTTATCAAGGGCAAGGATGTTATCGGCTCCGCCCAGTGCTTCTAGGATGATGTCGCCTTTGTAGCCAGTGGTTTTTTCGCCAGCCACAGCTGCTGCGATTTGCTCGGCTGTTTCAACTTCGCGGCCCGGTGTTTTCAGGTTGAAGCGGGTAATGGCGAAGCGGAAGACGAAGTAGTACACCGCAAACCAGATACTTGCGATAACAGGTACCAGATACCACTTGGTTGCTGTGCCTTGCAGGATACCGAAGATGAAGAAGTCGATGATATTGCCGTCGGTGTTGCCGATGGTCACATCCAGCAGGCCCATTACCATGAAGCCCAGACCCGTTAGAATAGCGTGGATGAAGTACAGAACCGGAGCGACAAACAGGAACAGGAACTCTAGTGGTTCGGTGATACCGCCTACCACACAGGCTACTACGCCAGACAGTAGCAGTGCCTTGACCTTACCGCGGTTTTCCGGGCGAGAGCAGTGGTACATCGCCAGTGCCGCACCTGGTAGGCCGCCGAGGAATGCCGGCATCTTGCCTTGTGACAGGAAGGCGGTCGCTGATGGGGTAAAGCCATTGGTGGTTGAACATGACAGCTCGGCGTAGAAGATGTTGAGCGCGCCGCTGACGGTGTTGCCACAGACATCGAGCGTGCCGCCGGCTTCGGTAAAGCGGATAAGGGCAACCAGAATATGGTGCAGACCGAATGGTAGCAGTAGTCGCTCGCCCGCGCCGAACAGGAATGGGCCGAACGGGCCTGCATGGGAAATCGCTGAGCCAACGCCGTTGATGCCAGCAGCGAAGTAAGGCCAGATAAGCGGCACGGCAAGGCCGACCAAACCTAGCACTACGGTTGTAATGATCGGTACGAAACGGGCACCGCCGAAGAACGCCAGAGCATCAGGCATCTTGTAGGTGTAGAAGCGGGCATGCAGCTTGGCAACGATAATACCGACGATCACTGCACCCAAAATACCGGTATCAATCGACTGAGTACCGAGGATGGATTTCACGCCATAGGCGGCTTCCTGCTCGGCATTGCCCAGCACGCCAGCCACCGTGAGGTAGAAGTTGATCGACAGGTTGAGGGCGGCGTAGCCCACGAAGCCGGCAAAGGCCGCGACCCCTTTCTCTTCACGCGCCAGACCAAGAGGAATTGCGACGGCAAACATGAGTGGCAGGTAGATGAAGGCGACCAGACCGATTTTGGTCATCCACATGAAAAGCATCTGCAGCGGCATGATGTCCAAGAACGGCATGCTTTCTTTGACGGCGGTGCTTGATAGCGAGCTGCCGATCCCGAGCAGGATACCGGAGAAAGCCAGCAGGGCGACTGGCAGCATGAAGGTTTTCCCAAGGCTTTGGAAAAATTCCCACAAGGTACTTTTCTTTGATGAGTGAGACATATGGATAACCCCTATCCGTATTATTGTTGTAGGTAGAGTAGATAAAACGTTTTATCAAATTTGTTTTAAAAAACGCTGAGGGAGCGGCAATCTCGGCTTTCACTCAGCGTAGTCGTTATTTTGCTAAAATTAGGATAAAACGTTTTACCTAATGATTTCGCTGTATGGATC
Organism: Photobacterium panuliri; assembly: GCF_059920555.1. Lineage (NCBI taxonomy): Bacteria > Pseudomonadati > Pseudomonadota > Gammaproteobacteria > Vibrionales > Vibrionaceae > Photobacterium > Photobacterium panuliri. The sequence goes on along the minus strand of NZ_CP197193.1, from coordinate 1,350,076 downwards.
ACGAAAATTAATCCTTTCAAATCGGGTGGTTTAAAGTGTGATCAAGATAAAAGTGTGAAAGGGGCGGTAGAACGTTTTACTTGGCTGTAATATGCTTTGGGTCTCTTATATAAACCAAATTGTTTTGATACGAACTGCCGATGAGCCAGAAAAAAATAAAAATCACTGATGTGGCCGAGTATGCAGGCGTGTCGGTGTCGACGGTGTCGCTGGTCTTGGGTAACAAGGGGCGGATCTCCGAGGCAACCATTGCCAAGGTCAACGAGGCGATCAAGACCTTGGGTTACGTGCGCAATGAGGCGGCGGCCAACCTGCGTTCTCACCAGTCGAACCTGATTGGATTAGTGCTTAAAGATATTACCGATCCGTTTTATACCGAGATCACCGCAGGCTTTAGCCGGGTGCTGGAAAAACATGGCTACATGTTGTTTCTCGCCCAGTGTGGTGATTCCCCAGAGCGCCTTGAGCATTGCGTTCAGTCGATGATCCAGCAGGGGGTGGCCGGTGTGGCATTCAGTCCGCTGCGCGGAGCCAGCCAAGGTGTGCTGAAAATGTTGGCAGATGCAGCCATCCCGGTGGTGTGCGTGGCTCGGGCCAGCGTTAACGACGATGTGGATTTCGTCGTACCGGACAACACGCAGGCTGCCAAGCAGGCGACCTTGCACCTTGTTGAACAGGGGCACCGGCATATTGCCTATGTCGGCGGGCTGGGGGACTCCCTGACCCGGGCCGAGCGTATTGGGGGCTACTGTACGGCGTTGATCCAATACGGCCTACCCTTCAAAAACGAGTGGGTGATTGAGTGTCAGGGTACCCAGAAGGCCGCCGCGGAAGCCGTACAGTCGCTGTTGGTACAGCACCCCAAAATCACCGCTATTCTCTGCCATCGTTCGGCGGTTGCACTGGGGGCGGTTTACGGCGTTGAACGGGCCAATCGCAGTGTCGGTTGTGACAATTATATCGGCCAGCAAGTGGCGCTGTTGGGGTTTGACGATGTCCCCGAAGCAGAATTGACTCACCCGCCGCTAACGTTCATGTCATCGACGGCCACGTCGATTGGCGAGCAGGCGGGCCAGCGCCTGCTGAACCGGATGAAGCACCCGATACAGGGGACTGAGAAGGTCGTGTTGCCTTCCGAGCTGATTATTCGCGGTTCGGCATAGCCTACTTAGCTACTTAGTTGCGGCGTGGTGGAATGAATGGCACGGTGGTAATAGGCTCGAGGTCAATGGTGTAAGCTATTGAACTTGAGCCTTTTCATTATGTTATGTGACGAGTGCGTAGCTAGTTTGCTTTGTCAGCTGCCGCTTTTTTCAGTTTGGTGCACTCATAGACTGGCATGGCTGTGGCACCTAGCATTTTCCCATCTTGCATGCAGATGATGTACGGCGTTGTTACGGTACTGCCGCCGCTCATGCCGCTGGCAAAGGTGGCTGTGGAGAAAGCAAGGATTGCCAAAGCGAGTACTTTTTTCATCAGTAACCTCCATCTTGATTTTCTTATCAATAATTCAGCCTGCAAAACAACTGTAGCAGTAAATGGGATGGGTGTATCTCAACACTGATATTCGGGAGGTGAACCATCAGGAAGTATGGGAGGGGAAGCTGAGCTCGGGATTATTTTTTTGCCCTGCGTATTTTTGTGTTGACAGCAATTCGTGATCTGATTAACATTCGCGCCCAGCAAACGATTGCTCGCTAGCGGTCGCTTGTTTTTAAATGAATATCCCATCATAGGTCAGCTGATCCCGGTCAGTTGTTTTTCTTTTTTATATAAAGAGAGAGACAACAAATTTTGGAACCCGGCATGACCACTCAAACTTCTACCATAACTTCGCAAACAATCCCGAATTCGCCAGCCTCATGGCAGACCAAAGCGATCCTCAGCGTGGCCTTTTTGATGGCAACGACTTCCGTGGGACCGGGTTTTCTTACCCAGACTGCCGTTTTTACCAATATCTACAAAATGGACATGGCGTTTCCCGTATTCGCGTCGATGTTTATCACTTTCGGTATCGTGATGAACCTGTGGCGAATTGTCGGGGTATCCGGATTGCGTATTCAGGACATTGCCAATAAGGTCGCTCCGGGAATGGGCTATTTTGTAGGTATCCTGCTTGCGCTGGGTGCCGTGGCATTCAACTTCGGTAACGTTAGCGGTGCCGCTCTGGGCCTGAACGTATTGACTGGGGTTGATACGACATGGGGCGCGTTGTTCACTGGCGTGGTCGGGTGCTTGCTGTTTGTCGTCCACAATGCCTCCAAGCGTATGGATCAGATGGCCCGTTACCTTGGCCTGTTCATGATTATCCTGATTGCCTACGTGGCGATGACCAGCCTGCCGCCGATGGGCGAGACAATGGTTGCTGCGGTGATGCCGACGGATATCGGTAGTTTGTTGTTGCCGACACTGACGATTGTCGGTGGTGCTGTTGGCGGTTACTACACCGGAGCCCAGCGACTGGTGGATATTGGCCTACAGGGCGAGGAGCAGGTAGGCGCAATCAAGAAAGCGGCCTGGGCGGGTATCTCCATTGCAGTGGTGATTCGTATCTTGTTGTTCCTGGGGGTGTTCGGGGTGATTGCAACCGGAGCGGTTCTGGATACGGCCAACCCTGCGGCTGATGCCTTCCGCCAAGGTGCGGGTGAGCTGGGCTACTTTATCTTCGGTCTGGTGCTGTTCGTGGCCTCGATTACCTCAGTGGTTGGTAACTCCTACATGGCCATTTCGCTCATCAAGACTCTGTTTCCCGTCGTCGCGCGTAACGAGAAGGCATGGTGTGTGGGTTTCATCGTTCTGACCAGTTTGGGTACGGTGACAATGAATATGCCTATCCTGCTGTTGATGCTGGCCGGTCTGGTAAACAGTATCATTCTGCCGATTGTGCTTGGCATGGTGCTGCTGGCGACCCGCCGCAAGGACATTGTCGGTGATTACCAGCATCCGGCTTACCTGACGGCAATCGGCGGCCTGATTGTTATTGTGATGGCGGCAGCGAGCTTCAGCAACATCGGTAACTTTGTGGCGAAGTTCATTGGCTGATGCTTAGCCCTTATAACACTTATCCCTTGCCATAATCGCTATATCCAAGAAAGCCGCTAGCAATAGCGGCTTTTTTATTTGATGATAATTTGGGGGGGATGGTAGATACCCAATGCTCCATGAGCATCATCGTTTGTGGCCATCAATGCCTTGTGATGTTATCGCGTTGGCCGCTCTGCTATGCTCCGGTTTCAGATCATGAGACATATGGCAGCGGCGTTGCTGCCAGACAGGAAGGCCAATGCGAAATTACGAGCTTATTACTTTTTTTGAGCGCTTCGAGGCAGACATTGTCGCGGGACGTAAAACCATTACGATTCGAGACGCGGCAGAGAATCACTACAAGCCGGGCAGTACGGTTGATGTGGGTACGTTCGAAGACGGACGGCTGTTTTGCCGTATCGAGATTTTGTCGGTAGAGCCGGTGCAGTTCGGCGAGCTCAATGCATTCCATGCTGAGCAAGAAAATATGACGCTGCCGGAGCTGAAGGCTGTTATCAAAGAGATCTACCCGGACATCGAAGAATTGTATGTGATCACCTACCGCAAGGTAGACTGAATCATCCCATCTGCTATTGGATGATAATAAAAAAGGAGCGATGAATAGCATCGCTCCTTTTTTTGTTTTTCCGGTCCTGCTGCGGTCATGGGGTGCAGCGGGTCGCGGGCTATCGCTTAGGTAGGCTTAGCGCTTTGTCCACGCATCCTGCCAGTAAAGGCTGTCACCCGGTGCGTATGAGGCACTTGCACACCAGCCGGTGTAAGGCCAAGGCTTACACTCGTACAGGTTGCTGTCGTTGCCGACAACGATGTCGCCTGCCTGGTAGCTATGGCCCGCCTGGTATGGAGGGTAATCACCCGGAGGTGGTGTAACACCGCCGTCAGCTTTTACGGTAAATGGCGAGGTAAACAGTGTCATTTCACCATTTTCAGCTGTACCCACAACGTCTAGCGTGTACTGGCCAGCTTCAGCGTTGAAGATATCCAGTGTGATAGAACGGTTGCCGTTCAGATTCACTTTGGCTTGGTTTACCACGGTGCCAGTGCTGTCCACAGCCATGACGGTGACATCCAGCGCTTCGTTGGCTGTTAGTTCAAGCGATAGGCGTACGTCGCCGTTTACCGCAACATATTCAGAGGCAAGACCCGTTACCTTCAGTTCGATACCGGTTTCAGGATCGGTGATATCGCCGCCGCAAGAGCTGTCACCAACTTTTCTCCAAACGCCCCATTCGCCGGTTGTGCCCGGCTCGTCGCCACGCGTCCACCAAGCTGCTTCCCATGTCGCGCCGTTGTGGGACACTTGGTCGCCTTCTACGTATGTTGCGCTTTCATCCCATGCATTGGCGCAGCTGCTGCCGTCGGTCACAGTGACTTTGCGCTCGACGCTAACTGTCTGGTTGGCGCTGTCAGTTACTGCGTACTGCAGCTTGTAGCTACCAGCCTTGTTGGTATTTACCTCACCCGTGATTTGGATCGTATCGGTCAAATCGCCGTCTTCGTTGTCGTTGGCAGTGACGCCCGCACGAGGGTTGAAGGCAGTGCCAATTTGAACAGTCGTATCCGAAACACCGTTGAAGACAGGCTTGTGGCTGTAAACTTCGACGCTACGCGCCTTCACGGTTTCGTTCTTGTCGCTGTCCTGAACACGGTAGGTCAGAACGTAAGTGCCAATCGCACCGGTATCAACAGAGCCTTCAACAACGATTGAACCCGTCAGATCGCCATCTTCTTTGTCAGATGCAGAGACGCCTGCCAGCTCGTTGAACACGCTACCGTGCTGTACGCGGGCGTTGTCAATGCCTTTTAGGATCGGCTCGCCATTGCTCGGTGGCGGTGGGGTTGGGTTCTGCTGGTGAACGTAAGGGCCGTAGTCCTTGATGAATTGTTCGTTATAGGCTTGGCCTGAAGCGTTAGTGCCCATGTCCCAGTTTACCGACCAGGTCATCACGCCACGTAGTGGCTGGCCTTGGTTTTTCAGGCGGTCGAAGGCAACGTAAAGATCCTGCGGCTGCTTGACGAAGCCCGTTGCTGCGGCATCAATGCTGCTTGGGATGCCGAATACCAGTTTGTTGTGCGGGATCTTGTGGAAGCCGCGGGAGCCGTTCACCAATGAGTCAGAGATGTAGTAGATAAACTCTTCTTTCAGGGCATCGTTGTTCTGGGCAATCCAGCCCACGCCATCAATCCAGATGCCGTCGCCACCTTGGTTGTAGAACTGCGGGTTGATCCAGTCGTAGTAGCCTTCCAGATTCTCGATGTAAGGAACGTATTTGCCACCAGTGGTCAGGTATGGGAACTCTGGCGCCATGGTGATCAGGAAGTTTTTGCCTTGGGCCTGGTAGTGATCTTTAACGATGCGCAGGGCTGCCGGAATTACCGTCTGGTTGTCAGCGGCTGTGACAGCGGCTTGCTCCAGATCGATATCCAGACCGTCGAAACCGTAGCGGTCGGTCACGCGGATAATCTCGTCGGCAAAGGCGTGCTCGTCACCGGTTTTCAGTTCGATGTGGGCATCAGCACCGCCAAGGGCGATCAGAACCGAGCGGCCTTGCTTGTTCAGCGCCGTGATTTGGTCTGTGAACTGCTGCTCGGACAGGCCGATGGCTGGGTCTAGGCGGAATGTCGGGATGCGTCCTTCGGCAACGTCGAAGACTTTCATGAATGAAACGTTAAGAACGTTGTACATTGGGTTGACTTCATCAAGAGTCACGCAAGGTGCGTTACCGCCCTGATAGCCTGCGCCATCACACCAGTTGTGCCAGTAACCAACGACAACGCCGCCTTCAGGGTTAACCATTTTAGTGTTGTCGGCATAGGCTGCACCAGACATCACGGTGATGCCCAGAGTAACCGCCAGTTGAAGAACGTTACGTTTCAGCATGAATGCAATTCCTAACAATATCGCTGTGCCTATCACAGCGTTGATGGCGGCATTCTAGTAGGGAAATATTGCTGCCAGGAATAGTAATTGTCGGGAAAACAAGGCTTTTTTGTTGGGTTGTGATCCTCTGTCACAATTTATTATTGGAAAATAATATTCCATTGACAGAAATTCCGGGTGTAACCGCAGGCTTTGTAAGGTCTTTATCTGTTTTTAATCTCAATAATAACAGTTGGTTATGTTTAGCTTGTGTCTTATGTGGCCAGAACGATACGGGAATAGAGCCTTGTTGGGTTCCAACATAACACAGCGTAAATGCCTTGTTTTTTGGTGTTGTCCGGTTGTTTGTCTTTGTTGCCGGTCTCAGATACGGCATCTTTCAATGACTTTATTCACATAGTGGAGAATGTTGTCTTATTTTTGAGCCTGCTGGGTGCTGCGAGTGGACTAACTTGAAGGAAAGATTTGAAACGGTAGCAGCTCATGATAGGTCGAATTGATTGGATAAAGCAGGCAAGCGTGACTGGCATGTATCTGGCGGGATTGGTGATGATGGGGGAGGCGTCGGCTGTACATTTTGAGGCCTCCTCGTTGGATTCGCTGGACAAGACCCGGGCACAAGGCGTGAAGGCGGAAGTCGTGGAATACCATGGTCAGAAGGGGATCCATGTATCGGTTTTGCCGGGCGAGAAACCCAAATGCGAAAACTGTACATTTCTGCTGCTCGAGCAAGAGCAGTTCCGTGACGGGACGATTGAGATCTCGCTAGCTGGCGAGCCGGTGGATCAAGACAGTGCCACCGGTGGGGTGGGGATTGTTTTTAGGGTCAGTGAAGACTTGTCCAAATATGAGGGGGTCTACTTCAAACCCTCCCATACGGAAGAAACCGAGTACGGCGTTAGGCAGCATTACGCCATCCAGTATTTTTCGCATCCTGACCATAGCGCCGATGCATTGAATGAGGCGGCATCCGGTCAGTACGATGCTCCTGCGAATGTTCGAACCGGGCAGTGGTTTCGCTTGAAAGCCGAGATTAACAAGAACCAGGGGATTTTCTATATTGATGGCAGCAAGGTGCTGGTGGTGGAGCGCCTGTTCCACGGCTCGGAGCTAAAGGGGCCCATCGGGCTGTTTGTCGAACCGGGTAGCGAAGGATATTTTTCGAAATTGGAAATCAAACATAGCCAGTAATCAAATATCGCTAGGTGTCGATATTTAATGGTCAGCGTCATGTTGGTACGCAGGGATAAAAAAAGAGCAAGGCGTTTGCCTTGCTCTTTTTTGTATAACCGAAGGGTTAGTTTGTGGCTGGTTCCGTTTCCAGTACCGGTTGGTTTGTGCGTACTGCATAGATGCAGAAGCCTAGGAACCACAGGCCGCTAACCGCGAAACCTGCCCATGCCGAATGGGTGTAGCCGATAGCCAGATAGCCAAGTAGCGCACCGAAAGCGACGGATGTTGCGTATGGCAGCTGGGTCATTACGTGGTCCATATGGTGACAGCCTGCACCGGTTGCAGAAAGGATACTGGTGCTTGAAATTGGAGAGCTGTGGTCACCGAATACGGCACCGGCCAGTACTGCAGACAGCATAGGTAACAGCATGGTGATGTCGCTGGCTGCTGCAATGTCGCCCGCTAGCGGAAGCATGATGCCGAATGTACCCCAGCTTGTACCGGTAGCGAATGCCATAGCGCAAGACAGAACAAATACCACGGCTGGCAGTAGCTCGATAGGCAGGTTGCCGTTTGACAGCGAAGCCAGGTAAATACCGGTTTGCATGTCACGGACAACGGCACCGATAGTCCATGCGAAGAACAGGATAATGATAGCCGGAAGCATGGCTGATACACCTTGTGGTGCTGCGCTTAGCCATGTTTTGTGGCTTAGCTTCAGGCGAAGGGCCAATGCGATGGAAACAACCAGGCTGCAGATAGCACCGTAAACCAGCGAAGAGCCGACATTGGTGTTTTCGAATGCGCCGATGATGCCGAACGGACGGCCTTCCGCAGCCAAGACTTCTGCACCAGACTGGATCATGAAAAATACCGTTGCGCTGGTCAGGGTCAGGATTGGCAATACCATGTCAATCATGCCGCCTTTGGCGTCTTCTGGAACCTCAACGTCAAGACCTGTTGGCTTGCCTTTTGACTCATCCCATAGCTTGCCTTCCAGTGCCCATGATTCATGCTTGCGCATAGGGCCGATATCCAGCTGGAATGCGATAACACACAGAACCATAAGCAGGGTGAATACGGCATACAGGTTCATTGGCATCATGGTGACAAAGGCACCAATTGGGCTCTGGTCTGTCACGTGATGGGCTGCCATGATCCCGCCAACAAGGGCGATGATGTATGCGCCCCAGGAAGAGATTGGCATCAGTACGCAGACAGGCGCGGCAGTGGAGTCAAGCAGGTAGGCTAGCTTGGCGCGGGAAATATTGAAGCGGTCGGTGACTGGTCGGCAGATGGCGCCCACAGACAGACTGTGGAAGAAGTCGTCGATGAAGAAGATGAATACCATCAGGCCGGTCAGGGATTTGGCGCTGCGGCGGTCCTTACAACGTACCGCTGCCCAATCTGCAAACGCTTGGGTTGCACCGGAAACGCTCATCAGGCTGATTAGTGCCCCTAGCAGCAACATGAAGATGATCATGTTGACGTTATCACTGTTGAGTGCGCCGTCGACCCAAACAATAGCAAGGACTTTATTAACAAGGTATTGCAGTGCAGCCAGTGGGGAGTAGTGGTTTAGCATCAGAGCACCGGCAAAGATACCAGCACCTAACGAGAGGAGGACACGGCGCGTCGTGACGGCCAGAATAACCGCGAGAATCGCGGGCAAGACGGACCAAGCAGAGTCCGCATAATCAACAAGGTTCATGATCTCATCACACCTATAAATTTTAAGGTGGAGATCTACCGAAAGGAAGTGTAACTAAGACGAAACTGGTTATGACTTGTTACCCCCTCAGGTAGCGCTCCATAGGAAAAAACACTATGGCAGTTCTGTACCTATTCGACACAGACCCAGCAGCAGTGTTTGATAACAACTGCCACTTCGGCGCTGACTCCTTTCTCCGGCCTCGTCGGTATCACCCTCCGCTCGGTTACTCTTAGGCAGCGCGCCTCTACTGATTTAGGGTTTTACTATGATATATCGTGCCGATTTAACATAGTAAGAATGACATTATATACGTATGAATAATTATGTCAGCAAATCTTCGCCTTTTTTCAGGCTTTTTATGAGAATTTTTTATTGTTCAATAAAAAATATTTATCGAAGTCATCAATATAGGGCTTGATTTGCCTGAATAAAAAGCAGAGGGACGCAAGGATAGGCGGATTGCCGATTGGGGTATGTTTATCACTCGAACCTTTGGGAACTTGATAGAAAATGACAATGTTCACAGATTTACGGCTAGCCGTTAGACTCAGACCCGCCTTGCTTTAGTGTGTATTGTGGTCGTTAGAGGATAATTGTACATTGTGCATGATAAATATAGCTCAGGGATGAACATGTTAATACAACAAAGGCCATTCTGGCTGGTTGCTGCGGCAATGTTGGCGTTGCCTGCGGGTGTATCTGCTTCTGTCAATATGGCAGACACGCGCAGTGTCGGAATGGGAGGCGTTGGCGCCGCATCGGCCAATTACCTGTCAGCCAGTTTTCATAATCCAGCATTGGCCACGCAAAATAAAACGTACGATCGGTTCGGTTTGGTGCTTCCTGTCGCCGGGGCACGTTTTTTCAGTGATGACGAGCTTTACGATCATATTGATAGTTTCCAGCAGATTCATCGTCAGTTGCAGGCCGATCCCGATAACATCTCATTGCAGCAGCAATGGCGAGAGAGGCTAACCCAGTTGGATGATGGACGAATGGATGCTGATGGCAACGCCGGCATGGTGATTGCTGTTCCCAATCGTCACCTTAGTATGAATTTCTTTGTGAAGGCCGAGGTGGCCGCTGTTGTGCTGACAGAGGTGGACGAGCGGGATCTGGCGGTCGCAGACCCGGGCCAGCAACCGTTGTATTCCTCTGGGCTTGGCGTTGCCGGGGGCAGCGTCGATATCGGCGTTACGTTGGCCAAAGAGTTTATTTTTCTCGATCGGGATTTGAGCTTGGGGATCTCGCCCAAATATCAGCGGCTGCTGGCCTATAGCTATCAGCAGACGCTGGATAAATTTGATGATGAAGAGATTGACCTGACCGACAACTATACCGACAAAGGCGCGTTCAACCTGGACATTGGCGCGGCGTACGCGCTGAGCCGCCATACGGTCGTTGGGGTATCTGGCCGAAACCTGCTCAGCCATTCTCTGGATGCTAATCCTGCCGGTTCCAGTCGTACTGTGATGACTTATCAAATCGAGCCGGTATATGTAGCGGCCATTGCCTATAATCACCCACGTTTTACATTGGCGGCAGATATTGATCTCAATCGCAGCCAGCCGTTTGCCGAATTGGATTACCGGACGCAGTTTGCCCGTCTTGGGGTGGAGCTTGATGCGTGGCGCCGAGCCCAGTTACGTCTTGGCTATGCCCATAGTTTGACGGACAGTGCCGATGATATGGTTACTGCGGGGATCGGGCTAAAACCATTCGGTAAATTTGGGGTGGATATTGCGGCCCTTTACGGCAAAGAAGATACCTATGGGGTTTCTGCCCAGTTGGTTTTCCATTTCTAGCTTGATGTACTGGTAGATTGAGGTACGGGATAGGGCGAAGGGCACGTTAGGTGCCCTTTTTTATTGGCTATTGCCATTATTCTAGAGGTTAATGGCTGAAGTACTTGCTGTGTGATGTTTGCGAGTTTTCATCTGATAGAGTTTCTGATCGGCCTGATGAATCGCCTGTTTGAGATGGTTGCGCGACATGTCGCTTGATACGCCATAGCTGTAGGAGATATCAAGGGCCGTTAGGGTGTCGGCTATGGTACCGAGGAACTCACTGGCACGTTGTGGGTTGAGAATAGCGATGAACTCATCGCCACCATAGCGGATCAACAGTTCATCGGGCTGAAGTTGCTGCTTGAGGCTTTGGCTGAACAGGATCAGGGCACTGTCACCGAACTTGTGCCCATGCTGGTCGTTCAGCTGTTTGAAGTCATCCAAATCGAAAAAGATGAGATCGAACTGATAGAGTGGGATTTTGGCCAGCATCTTCCGGTTAAACACCGAGGTCAGATCATCGGTGTTTTGATTGTTTTCATAGGTATTAATGGTTTTGATCGTCCCCAGAGCCATGCAGGCAATGCCGATCAAAACCAGCCCATCTTCTAAGATAACCGGTATGGAGGAAGGCAGTGAGTTCAGCCATTCTTCGGTGAAGAAGAGTTCACTGGCAGCCCGGTATATTTTTTCAATTAAGATTAACCCCATACCAATCAAGGTGATTTTCTGCCGCTGAAAAGTGGGAGTCGTCACTATCATGACAGTGAGTACGAGTAAGACGCAGAGGTATACGAGGGCAAATTCCAGTTTTGATACAAACCACTGTCCATTCAGTATGAGGATCAGCAAAAGTAACACGCTCCCGGCTGCCCATAGGGTGGCTATAGCCTTGTTCATGGTTGTCGATTCTTTCTCTGTTTATGGCTGGCTTGGATAGATGGGATCATAATTGTGCTTGAATTCACAATCTTGATATGCATCAAGTTAATAATAATTGTCGATGTTCTCTGGTTGATATTTCGTCTTGTTGTGAGTGCTTACTAATCGCCATATGCCTGTAAATTGGCACTTGGTATGACTCCAAATAAGCTATGCCTTGAGGGTATCTTTGTTTGGCCCCTGCTTGCGACTGGCTTCAGATCAGGGATAAAGGCGAGACAGAACCACCATTTTGTGATGTTGCTTCTTTGTTGTTTCTCTTTGATTTATAGCCGCTTTCAAAAATATGAAATCCCGTTAGGAATAATTCCTTTTTATCATCAATTATCGTATTGGGTAATCAATGTCGGAGGAGGCGCGATGGATAAGGGAATGTGGTCAGGCAAGGACGGTGAGTTGGAATACTACTTCTCTCCAGCAGAGGGCAGTGATGCGGGCAAGTATCCCCCGATAATTTTCATTCATGGGATCCTCAGTAGCGGGAAGCTGTTTACCCATCATATGATGCCCTTGCTGTCGAGTTGGGGATTTACCGTCTACTCACTGAGCATGAGGGGGCACGGGCAGAGCCATTGTGGTTATTCCAACGTGCCGTTTCGCGACCATGTGGAAGATGTCGCGGGCTTTATCCAATATGTTTACCAGCAAGAAAATCAACCCGTGGTGGTTGCTGGCTATTCTTTGGGCGGGCTGGTTGTGCAGCATGCCAGTGGTCAGCCAGAGATCGGCAGCGATACGCTCAAGGGGATGCTCTTGCTGGCGTCGGTGCCGCCGAAAGGGTTTCATCATTTGACGCAGACACTGTGGTTGGGCAATCCCCAGCTGTCGATGGTGTTGGGTCAGGTGATGGCAATGCCTAAGTTGGCTTTGCTTAACCCGCTGTATCAATCGGTGCTGGCATCGGCCTTATTTGCTGGCACTCCGGAACCTGCCCAGTTGGATGCCTTGTTATCCGATGTCGTCGGTGAGGATTTGCGTCTGTTTATAGATTCGTCGGCAGTCACGGAGCCTTCGCCGTTGGCAACAGCCGTGATTGGGGCGATGCAGGATAAGTTGGTGCCTGAGTCGGAAGTTCGGGCAACGGCGGCTTTTTATGGCGTTGAACCTAAATTTTTCGACCCGATGGGGCATGCCATACCGGTTGAGGACAACGTCGTACCAGTATGTGAATATATACGGGACTGGCTAGTTGCATTGTCTAAATCGTGATGAGTTGTTCACAATCCTGCACCTTGAGGCAACGTGAGCATAATCCTCTGTCTATACTCCTTTTTTATGAGTACAAGCAAGGATTTGACATGGTTCGGGCCGAGCGGTTTCTTTATTGTTTCTATCAGCATTCGCTGAGCAGGAGAGCACGTCTGCCTTTTTTACTGTTATCGGTATTGGGATGGCTGATGAGTGGGGGTGTCTCGGCTCACGAGCCAGCAACGGATGTCGTGCCATTAACCTCGGTGTATGCCGTGCCTTCGGGAAGCAATAGTGTGTGGGAGCAGGAAGCCCATGATGCGGCCGTTTATCACTCACCGTACCGGGTTTCTCTGTTTTCGGCCGAAAACGGCGAGGATGAAGAACGGCTGTGGTCGCAGACAAAGTCAATTTTCTGGTATGGGGTCGGGGTTGCCGGATTCATTGCCTTGTTGCCGAGTGATTTAACCAACTGGGATAAGAGCGATGACAGATTGCTGGAAAAGTGGTGGGACAACGTCCGCCACGGCCCCGTCTGGGATCGGGATGTCTGGTATATCAACTATATTGGTCATCCCTATTTCGGCGGGGTGTACTACCAGATTGCACGCAAGTCAGGTTATCGCCAATGGGATGCCTTTGTTTACTCGTTCATGATGTCGACGTTTTATTGGGAGTATGGCGTCGAGGCATTTGCCGAGATCCCGGCGGTACAGGATTTGGTGGTGACACCTGTGCTGGGCTGGGTATATGGCGAGTGGGCGTTTAACAAAGAGCGGGAGATCATTCTGGGTGGGGGCAAGGTCTGGGGATCGGAGTGGGTAGGCAATACCACCTTGTTCCTACTGGATCCTGTCGACACGATAGGCCGTGGGATCAACCGTTGGCTTGGGCGTGATCTGATCAAAGCAGGTACTGGGTATCTAGGTTTTCAGGAAGTGCCTGTCGCAGGTGGGGGCAGCGATACCCAGTTGACACTACGGCTTAGTTACCAATTCGGTGATGGTGAGGCCCGGCAGGCATTGCAGCGACGCTATACCCATACATCGCCAATGTCAGTGGTTGATCCGGTTGATTTTGGCATTGTCGGGATCAGTGTCGGGGGGCGCTACTTGGATTTGGATACCAAGTGGGGGGTAGAGAGCGCTTGGGCGCCGACAGCCAGTCTTGGCTTGTATTACACCGCTAATTTTTCATCCCGGTTGAGTTATACCCGCGCGGATACCCGAAGCCTCCAGACTGGCGAGGCCATGACCTATGAGAACTACAGTTTCGATCTGCAGTATTATTTTGGGGCCGACCAACCCCTGCGCCCCTATGTGACAGGGGGGATTGGGGAGAGCCTGCTTGATCAGGATCGGGATACCACTTCCTTTCAGGTTAATGCTGGCTTAGGTCTGCATTACCAGCTTTCCCCTAACTGGGCACTGCAAGCTGACTGGGTACATTACTATAGCGGTAAGTTGGGGAGCCACGATGATAGCTTTGTCGGCCAGTTGATTTATCGTTTTGGCGGCGGTGAGCGCGGCTGGTAGCCTGAATTCTGATGTTACCCTGTGAGGGGCTTTGCTTTTTGTGATGAAGACTGTTAGTGTCGCAGCCCTTGTGGTGGCAGGCAAATGATGATGACCCTGCTGCTAATGCCCTATTTTATTTGGCCTTGAGGTAGCGCTGCTGCCTGTGAAGGCATGACAGGATACCTTCTGTGAGCAAAAACGCGTTTTCAACTTTGAACCTAAAACCGGAGCTTGTTGCCAACCTGACTACCCTTGGCTACGAATCAATGACACCGATTCAGTCACAGAGCCTGCCGCCGATTCTGGAAGGCAAGGATGTGATTGCACAGGGCAAGACCGGTTCAGGCAAAACGGCGGCATTCGGTTTGGGTCTGCTTGAGCACCTGAATGTGAAGCGTTTCCGGGTTCAGTCTCTGGTACTGTGTCCGACTCGTGAATTGGCGGATCAGGTTGCCAAGGAAATTCGCAAGCTGGCGCGTTCTATTCACAACATCAAAGTGCTGACGCTTTGCGGTGGTATGCCGTTTGGCCCGCAGATTGGCTCGCTGGAGCATGGCGCGCATATTATTGTCGGTACGCCGGGCCGTATTGAAGAGCACGTACGCAAAGGTTTCTTGTCGCTTGATGATCTTAATTTACTGGTGCTTGATGAAGCAGACCGTATGCTTGAGATGGGCTTCCAAGACTCGCTAGATGCGATTGTTGATGCGGCTCCTGCCAAGCGCCAGACCCTGCTGTTCAGTGCTACTTATCCAAAGCAGATTGAATCGGTTGCCAGCCGTATTATGTTCCAGCCAGTGATGGTGAAGGTTGAATCAACCCATGATGACAGCAGCATCGATCAGCATTTCTATCATGTTGATAGCAACGAAGATCGAATGACGGCGCTGCGCCTGTTGCTGGCCAAACATCGCCCTGAGTCGACAGTGGTATTTTGTAATACCAAGATTGAAACCCAAGATGTCGCCGACGAGCTTGAGCGTTACGGTTTCAGTGCTGTGGCATTGCATGGCGATTTGGAGCAGCGCGAGCGTGATCAGACATTGGTGCGTTTTGCCAACAAGAGTACCTCGGTGCTGGTGGCAACAGATGTTGCGGCCCGTGGCTTGGATGTCGATGCGCTTGATTGCGTAATTAACTACCACCTAGCGCGCGACACCGAAGTGCATATTCACCGTATCGGCCGTACAGGCCGTGCCGGCAGCAAAGGTGTGGCTTGCTCGTTCTTTAGCGATAAAGAGCATTACAAGGTCGCTCTGCTGGAGGATTACCTCGACAAGACTATTGAGGGCGAGGCTCTGCCTCCGATGCACTTGCTGGATCAGCCGCCGATGTACCCGCACATGACAACATTGCAGATTTCAGGTGGCAAGAAGCAGAAATTGCGTCCGGGTGATATTCTTGGTGCTCTGACAGGCGAGAACGGTATCCGAGGGGATCAGGTTGGCAAGATCAATGTGTTTGATATGGCAGCCTACGTCGCCGTGAATAGCGATGTTGCAAAATTTGCCCTGAAGAAAATCGAAAACGGAAAGATGAAAGGTCGCTCATTCCGAGTTCGTGTTATCCGCGGTTAATCATTCATCCTGATTTTTCGTGAAAAGCCCGCGCAATGTCGCGGGCTTTTTTATTTCATGCCTAAATATATAGGCACAGAATAAACATCAATATACAACTTGTTTGTTATTTGATGGTTTTCATAATTTGTTGAAGTGATAAAATTATCTATAATTATTTTGAACTATGAGTAAATAGCTATGTCTTAGGCTTACTTGATAAATTCAAAGATTAAACTATGTTCCAAAATCTAAAAGTGAATACAAGGGTTTCGCTTAATAGGCTTCCTGTATTAATGGCACTGTATTATGTCATTGTTGTTAATGTGCCTATAGTGCGTGAGTTTTTTACTATTTTTCATGGCTTGGAAAGTGTAAAAATTGGATTTGTTTTATCGATTCCTTTGTTTTTCTTTGCTACATTTAATTTTATCTTTCAAATTTTTAACTGGCCGTATATTGCCAAGCCATTTTTTATTTTCCTGTTGCTGACGTCTGCATTAGTCAGTTATGCCATGTTTAGTTATGGGGTATATGTTGATTATGGGATGGTTGAAAATGTATTCGAGACGAATATGGGAGAGGCAACTAGCTATTTGAGTCTCTATTCTATCGTCTGGTTTGTATTGATGGGGCTAGTTCCTGCAATATTGTTGGCGATGGCAAAACTTGAATACCCTGGCGTTAAGAATTTCCTTCTGTGGAAAGTGGTCGGGATGGGGATCTCGCTGGTCATTATCGGGGTCATTGCTGCGTTTTACTATAAAGATTATGCATCGGTCGGGCGCAATAATCATCAGCTCAAGAAACTGATTATTCCGACCGAGTACGTGTGGTCAACGGCAAATTATATCAATGACACCTATATTAAAGAGCCCGTGGTTTATCAGCAAATTGGCACTGATGCCAAACAGTCCGAGGCGGCTAGGCAGGCAGAGAAACCGACGTTGTTGGTTTTTGTCTTGGGCGAGACGGCCCGCGTCTTTAACTACCAATATTATGGTTATGGCAAGCCGACCAATGCGCATACATCGGTGCATGACCCCATATTCTTTAGCCATGTAACATCCTGTGGTACCGCCACGGCAGTCTCAGTTCCTTGTATGTTTTCCAATATGAACCGCAGTAACTACAGTAAGGAAAAAGCATACAACCAAGATAATGTCGTCGATATTATGTCTCGGGCGGGGATTCGTTCGGTATGGCGAGAGCATGATGGCGGGGATAAAGGCGTTGCTCATCATATTAAGAAAATGACCTTAATGCCGGATGATACAGATCCATTATGTAATTCGGATAATTGTTATGATACCGCATTACTTGAAAACTTTGCTGAAGATACTAAGGATTTAGATAAAAATAATATTATTTTCTATCATATTTCAGGTAGTCATGGGCCGACATATTATGAACGCTATCCTAAGGAACACCGAAAGTTCTTACCGGACTGTCAGCGAGCCGATATTGAAAATTGTACCAATGAAGAATTAATCAACACGTATGATAATACGATTTTGTTTGCGGATTATTTTATCTCTGAAGTCATCAAGGATTTAAAAGGGCTGACAGATAAATATAACGTTGGCTTGATCTATATTTCGGATCATGGTGAGTCTTTAGGCGAAGACGGCGTGTACCTCCACGGGATGCCTTATGCTATCGCTCCCAAAGAGCAGACACACATACCTTTGTTGATGTGGTTTTCGGAGGATTTCTACCAGCAGAAAAACCTTGATGAGCAATGTCTTCGAAAATTAGGGAAAGATCAGTCGTTTTCTCATGACAATGTGTTTGATTCACTGTTAGGGCTTATGGACGTGCAGACGAGCGAATACAGACAAGATCAGGACATCTTTTCGCGGTGCCGCTCATAGCTTGGTATAGCCGCTGGGTTCTATCTGTCGCTGGCTATATGTGGTTTAGACAATGTATCAATCAAAAGGAGCGCTCTTAGCGCTCCTTTTTGCGTAGTGGTTTTGCGTAGTGGTTTGGTTGGATTGGGACTGAATTGTTTTGGGCTGGGTTGGGGCTACTCGATAGGTTGAGATAGCTTCCAGCTGATGGCCGATCGTTCGAGGGCCTGCATCAGTACCAACAGTTGAGCGAAAGCCCGGGCCGAATGGGGGCTGTGATCGGCATCGGTGGTTAATTGCTGGCTGAGGGGAAGGATTTCTGCCAGTCCCAGTAACTCGGCATCTTGCTGCCAGCGTTGAATCTGCAAGCGGATTGACGGCGTGAGATTGTCGATCCCCTGCTGGCAGACTATTTTGGCTATATGCTGCCATTGGCTGAAAAACGCGTTTAGGTTAGGGCTTGGCATGTTTTACCGCCTTGTCATTGAAGTCACGAGGAGTGAAGATTTCCAGCACCTGAAAGCCAATTGATGTGAGGCCCAAGTTCCAGCGACCAAATAATAGTTTCTCCCCTTTGTATCCCACCGCTTTTTGGCTGTGTGAACTAAGGCTCACGCAGAGGCTGTTGCCGCAGGATGTCTGGACTGTGCAACTGCCATTGGCTTGGTACTGATGCCAAACAATATCCATGTCGCTGTCGGTGATGATCCAGCCGAGGGCATCGGTAAGCGGGTCAAAAAAAGGCTGCTTGCAGGACTCGCTCAGTCGTTGCCATTGCGCTTGGACAGACAAGGCCGGATCGTTTGTGATGCACTCCCAGCTGATCGCTTGCGGCTGCGAAAGCAGTCGGTCTATCTTCAACGAGTGGTCTTCGCTGATCTGGCCGCTCAAATCCACGCTGTGCAGAGCCAGATCCGACAGGGCCATCGTATTGTTGTCTGCCGTTATCAGCCGTTGGCTATTGAGGGCTGCATGGTTGTTCCACCCTATATCCATATGTGCCTTCCGCCCTTCGCTGATGGAGTACCAGCGTGTCGTGCGCCGCTCATAAAGGTAAAAGCGGTACCCTCTGGCTCCGTCTTCGGTATGCCAGTACTCGGCGCTGACGGCCATCACTTCTTGCAGGTCAGCAGCGGTATACTGCCGCTTGTGTCTGCCCGCCAATAGATGGAGGGGCAGGTGGCTCGGGGCTGCCTGTATCGCTTGCAGATAACGCAGCAACAAGCCGATCTGTTCAAGGGCAATATCCGCTGTAGCCGTAAGATGGCGCTGGGTCAGTCCATTGAGGGTATGTAACAGCCTGCCTAGCAAGCTGGCAATTTTGGGGAGATCGTGCTGGCCTAACTCAGTCACGAAACTTTCTCCCTGCGTTAGCTGGATCGGCAGGACGTTCTTGAGCCCGTAGCCCAGCAGTTGGTATACCCACTGTTCCACGTCCTGAATTTTTTCTTTCTGTGCCTTCTTGAGCTGGGTTTGCTGCTGCTCGGCAGGCAAGGTAAATCTCGATTCTTGCAGAGATAACCCGACAATGGCCAGGGCTTGGTGCTGGCACTGCTTTTCCTGACAGGAACAAACCAGATTGTCCCAGTTAAGGGTGGCAGGCAGGTAGATCTGATAGTTTTTTTTGCCAACTTGGCAATCGACCAGCGCGTGATCGGCCGAGGCATGTAGCTTGATGGTTGCGCCTTTGTGCCAGCTGGCCAAGGCTTTTTGGCTTTTGCTCTTGCCAAAAATGGCTTCGAGATCCGAATACTGCTCGAGAAGCCAAGGTGACAGCTCAAAGGCCACTGGCGCAGTATCTGGCTGGGCGGCCGGCAGGGCCTGCAGTGCAAGAATGAAGGCAACCTTATGGCTGCAGGGCTCAAGGGCGCCACAGTTACATTGTAGTGACGAGAGTTCCGGGGCTGCGAGGGCAATCTGGAAGTTGTCGATCTGCCCGCGTATTGCATTGTCTTCAATGTGCCATTGCGATGCATCGGCTTCCGTCGCTTGTTTTTTGGCGCGGCGCAGCATACCTCGGTTGGTCCAGGTTAGTAGGAACTCATCGGTAATTTGCTGGGTCCAGGTTAGCAGTGTCATTTTTTGATCACCTCGGCAATCCACTGGCTTAGGTTTTCCGGTGTCATTGATGCTATTGGCATGCCTTTGGCGAGCAGTCGCTCGGTGACATAGTTGTTGTACTGGGCATTGCCGTGCTGATCCAAGGCGGTCAGGCCGAGGAGGATAATGCCGTCTTGCTGCATTTTTTCGACCGTCTGGTAGAGCAGGTGCGGCGATCCTCCTTCGGCAAAGTCGCTGACCAGAACAACAATGGCGCGTTGCGGCTGTTCGATTTGGCTATGGGTAAAGGCCAGCGCGCCGCCGATGTCGGTACCTCCGCCCATTTGCACGTTGAGCAGGATATTGAGCGGTGAATCGGCCTGTTCGGTGAAATCAACGACCCGGGTATCGAACAGGTAGAGTCGGACGTTGAGCATCGGCAGGCGGCAGAAGATAGCGGCGATCACCGAAGCATGGATCAAGGCATTGAGCATGGAGCCGCTCTGGTCGATCACCAGATAGATATCCCACGGGATCTGGTTGTTCTGGGTTTGATAGAAGAAAGGCCGTTCCAGAATAAAGGTGTCGCTATCTGGCTGGTAATGCTTCAGGTTCCGGCTGATTGTACGTTGCCAGTCGGTGTAGGAAAGGGGCATCGGGCGCGACTGTGTCAGCGGGATCCGCTGGCGGCTGAACATGCTGCGGACTGGTTGTGACAGCACCTGTTCGAGTTCATCGCATACGGTACTGATAATTCGCTCGATTTCTGGCGATAGGCTCTCAGGCAGCTTGTCTTTGTATGCCAGTAGGGTCTCCAGCAGTGCCATATTCGGTTTTTGCTGGCGCAGCAGTTCCTTGTCCATCAACAATTCTGTCAGGCCGTAATGGTCTAGCCCGTGACGTTGCAGGATATCAGCGGTGGCTTTGGGAAAGGCCTTGCGGACTTTGTTGAGCCAATCGACCGGACAAGGAGCCCCCGATTGCCTTCCGCCGATGTGATTCCACGGCATTCTGGTCTGAAATTCCCGGCCATATAGCGCATCGAGGCATTCATCCTTGTATGTGTCGTCGGCATTGAGCTGTTGCGGGAAGCGACCGCCGAGGATAAGTCGCCAGCGACGGGAGAGATCGTGATTAGTCATAGTGTATTCCCCAGAACTGTAACCCTTGTAGCGCGTCCTGCCGGATCTGCTGCATTAGCTCGATATCATCGGCGTCGGGCTGGGTTTCGTGGGCGATGGTGTCGGGATCGTGCTGGCAAAGCAGGCTCATTTGGGTAAAGCCATCGTAATCGAGTTGCAAGAATGCACGGCGCATGGCTGGCAGTGTTTGCAGGTAGAGTGCTTCGTCACATGAGGACAGGAAGGTGTCCAGACACTGTTTCAATTCGGTTTGTTGGTACAGCAGATGGCCTGCGACAAGGGCGATGCCGTAGCAAAAATCCCCTAGGGCATCGGGCTCCCGGTAGCTCTGTTCGATCATGGCTTGCAGAGTGTTCAGCAAAATAGGATCGTGATCTGTTTGGGCGAGTACCGTGGCTATTGCGCTGCAGGCACCTTGCAGGGCAAAGGTGCACTGGTTTGCCGGTATCGCGACCAAGGCATCTTGTAGGTAGCTAGGCAGGCAGAGATCAGCCCGCTGCTGGGTGAGTTTCAGTAGCTCAGCAAACAGTGGGAGTAGCTCTTTTTCATGGCGTGGGTCTACCAGCCGGGGCAGGCGGGCACACAGCCGTACGAAACAGTGCTGGATCACCGATTCGAACTCATGCTGGTGGTCATGCGCCAGCAGGCGGTTGCCCGACAGGCACTGGAACAGCAGCGACAAGGACGGATAGAGCTGCGACTGATCTGTTTCGCTGTCCATTTGGTGTTTGACCAGTGCCAATAGCGGCGACAACCAGTTCGGCAGGCCCATCTGCAAGGCGGCGAGCAACAGCGTGACGCTTTGGTAGCTTGTTATATCACTGCGGTTGAGTTGCTGGCGCAGCGTATTGTGGATCACCTCTTCGATAGTGCTGCCAAGGTGGCTCTGCTCGACCAGCGCGCTTTCAGTTTCCGGGCTGAACCTGATTTGCCATTGCTCCCGGACTCGGTGGAGATCCGATTGGTTGGCAAAATTCGGCCCCCCAAGCTGCTCGCCGTAAGGAACATCGAGGAACGCTAGTTGATGCAAAAAATGCGACTGGCACAGGTGGTTGGCTTGTCGGTAGATCGCTAACTCTTTGCGTACCTCGCCGTCTATAAGCTGACAAGGCAGCTTCAGTTGACGGCTGCGTTCATGAAAATCGGCAACGATCGGGGCTGTCGGCAGGTTTTTGGGGACAGTACCGGCTTTTGATTCGGTAAAGAACTCATCAATCCAGCGTGAGAATGCGTGTTGGCTCTCTTTGACCAGCGTCAACTGGGCAGCCTCGATGAATTCGCTACGACCCGGCGCTATATCGCGGAGCTGGGCCAACTGTTCGGCAGCGACAACCAGATCGACACATTGCGGCATGGCTACGGCATGACCTTTGTCGACAAGAAAGCTCATCAGCTCGGTAGCCAGTTCGGCATGAACCTGACGGGTAAGAATCCCCAGTTGCTTGATTGGCGCTGCTTTGAGTTTTCTCCACCAATGGGCATAGTAGCCAGTGTGACTGAGGCTGGCGCCGTAGTGGCGATGGCTAAGTCGTGACAGCGGGTAGGGAACCAGATGGCTCCCCGAACGCTGGTTAGGCTCAGGTTGCAGTTGCAACGGTTGGGCCTGTTGGAGATAGTGCCAAATCCCCTGGCAGTGGAATGCACCGCAGACGACCAGCACTTTTTGTCCGGCCGCAAGGCATGGTGCGATCCGGCTTGCCATATAGTGTTCTCGCAGCAAGGTATGCGGTTCGGCGTTGACTTGGTGTTGGCGCATTTGGCTGCCGAATAGCTGCATCTGCTCGAAAAATGCCTCGGCAGGGGTATGGTACTGGTGCTCAAAATAGCGATCCCACCACTGGTCGAATGATTCGCAGCGGCTTTGGGCGAGCAAGGCCTTGATGTAAGTTTCGCTGAATGCCTCTTCGCTGTCGTAAAGCAGCGGATCGGTGTTCGATAACTCCCCGTTGTCATCCTCCTCCGGTTTTTTAGGCCAATGGGTATATGGCAAGTCGATGAAATGACACGGTATGTTGTGCTGTTTTCCTGCTTGTAGAGCATTCCACTCAGGTGACATCGGTGCGAAGGGGATAAACCCGCGTCGGGCTTGGCCGTCTTCACTCATGCTATACATGTAGGCGGCCACTGGCGGTTTGGTATCGCCGGATTGCAAATAGGTAAGCAGCGGCTGCGCATCGGCAGGCGTTTCAATCATGATGACATGCGGCTTGTGCCGCTTGACCAACCGTAGCAGCTGCCAGCTACAAATCGGACTGTGGTGGCGAACCGGGGCCCAGATCAGGTCGGGGTTGCTGTTTAGGCCGTTCATGGCCGTATTGCAGTTAGCATCCGGCATTGCGGCAGCCTTCGAGGAATGATTGCCATAGCGGGTCATCGCTGCGTTTGCGTTTGATCACCCGTAGGTAGTCTTGCAGGCAAGCTTCGTCTTTCTGGTTGTCTTTGATGACTGCGCCTTGCAGGTAAGTGGCAAGGTGTGCCGGGGTAATGGCTTTTTCTCCGAAGTAATGGCACTGCATGGCGGCATGGACGGCGAGGTTGATTGCTTCGGGGACGGAGAGCAAGGTCGATGGCGAGTCGATGGCGATACCGGCTACGGTGCCAGATTTTAGCTCGTCGAAAACAGTGACCAGCAAGGTGGCGGTATCTTGATCAAGGCGCAGGCCGATATCGTCATGTTCGAGGCGGTCGTTGACTTGGCCCAGTACCAGTTCGATACGGTCTTTGCGTTGAGCCAGCGGTTTTAGCGTTTCGAAATTGAAACGGCGCTTGAGGGCCGAAGAGATCTGGTTGACGCCGCGGTCATTGAGGTTGGCGGTGGCGATGATATTGAAGCCCGGTTGTGACAGCAGGTAGTTTTGCTCATTCTGAATTTCAGGGACATGCAAAATACGGTCGGACAATACTGGGATCAGGCTGTCTTGTACTTCGGTTGGGCATCGGGTCAATTCTTCGAAGCGCATGATTGCCCCGTTTTTCATCGACTGGTAAAGCGGCCCTGGCACCATGGCCTCAAGGGTTGGGCCGGATTTCAGTAGGGCGGCATAGTTCCAGCTATAGCGGATGTTCTCTTCGAACAAACCAGCACTGCCTTGTACCGTCAGGGTGCTGTTGCCGCTAATGGCTGCCGTTAACAATTCGGATAGCAGGGATTTGGCTGTGCCGGGTTCGCCGACCAATAGCAGCCCCTGTTGCCCTAGCAAGGTCACAATGGCGCGCTCGACGGCAGCATCGTTGCCATAGATTTTGCGGGTAATGGTTTGCCCAGCAATGGGCTGGTCGCTGCCGAGAATGAAAGTGCGAACCATTTTGGGGCTGAGCTGCCAGCCTACGGGCTTGGCAAAGGTATCGGCTTCGCGAAGGGCATTCAGTTGCTGTTGGTATTGTTGCTCTGCGGGCAGGCGTTGTACGTTCATCATAATGCTCAATGAAAGACAGCCAAAGCGAAGCCGCTTTGGCTGTGAATGAATATATACCTGAATCAGGCCGCGAACAGCTAGCCTGATTCAGGAGAGGGACGGTTACTTAAAGCCGTTAATCGCTTCGCGAACCAGTTCCTGAACCAGTCGTAGCGGCAGTTGTTCGATGTCTTTTTTCAGTGTTGCGTACTCAGGCTCATCGAGTTCTGCGTAGCAGTAGCTGCCGCGAGGCAGTTGGCCGGCTTGGTAGAATTCAATCTTACCAATGGCGATATCGATCTCGTTCGATTCATAGCCGTAGCCACCATGCCATACATCTTCATCGAAGGTGATTTCGATGCCCAGGTTGCCTTCGTCGATTTCCTTGTACAGCTCGTCGAAGCTGCCTCCATCACGCACTGAACCTATGGACCAGCCTTTCTTGCGCAGGCGGTTGATCACGGTTGATGGCGATTTGCGGAAAACCAAGTTCGGCGCGTAAGCCAGCGGATCTTTGTCGGTTGGGGTCAGGGTTAGCATCGGGCGTGCTAGCTGATCGAATAGCACCGAAATCTCCCAGTCGGCGAAGTAATCTTGCCACTCGGCCAATTGCTCGGCGCTAAGTTCGATAGGGTGCACCAAACCGATCTGGCTGTGTGGCGCAATGTCGAGCGCTTCGTCATCGACGGTAATGACCGCTGGGTTAACGGTGAAGGTTTGGGTCAGGGTATTGTTCTCGTAGATACCCCATACCAACTGGCTAGCCAGTTTGTTCATTACCGGGTTGGCAAGGAACAGCTCGGCCCACTTCTCGTACTGCCACTGGCGCCATATCACGAAGGCGTCTTCAAGGCGGTGAGTTTGTAGTGTCACCATATCCTTGAGCATTTTCTTCAGCTCGCTGAAGTGTTTGTTCACCTCGGCTGCAGCTGCGGCATCGTCGTCTACTTTTGGCTTAGGCAGGGATTTCGCAATTTTGCCGTCCGGCTTGCGGATCGAGAACTTCAGCTCCTTGTTGAGGATCAGCGCAAAATCCTGGCCGCAGTATGGCAGCGGAATCGCGTTGTCAACAAAGCCGATGTTGTCGACCAAGCTGTCGCCCAACTCGCCTTTGGTGATGCCTTTTTGGCTTGCACCAATGGCAAACGCATCTTCAATGGCTTCTTTGACGCTCTGTTTTTTGGTGTTGCGGCTTAGGCGATCCAGAGCCATGAACACTTGGGTCAGCCCGCTGCCGCCCATCTGTTTGATAAGTTGGGCAGCCAGTTGGTGTTTGGAACCGTTTGCCCAGCGTTCGATAAGCGGCATCAGGATTTTGACCGTGTTCGGCGTGGCGTGCAGGGTCGGGATGGTTAGCAACCAACGGTTTTTGGCCGTGATGCTATCGGCGTACTGGCTGATCAGGTGGCACATGAAATCATCGAGAGAGGTCTCGGTGATTTGTGACAGGATCGCTTGGCCTTCAGAACTTGGTACAAACGCATCGTGGTGCTGGTAAACCTGCAGCAGCTGGATTGCAGCCTCATAGCCATTGCTGCCGTCTTTGGTTTCGATCAGCTGGAGGATATCCTCGCTGACAGGCAGTTTCTTCGGTGCCTGATAGCTCTCGGCGAGGTAGCTAGCCAAATCAAAGTTGCCGTCGGCCGTTTTGTACAGGTGGATGAAGTTGATATTGCCATGCTGGATCAGCAGGGTACGCGACTGTGCCTCGCTGACCTTGTTCAACAGATCAAGGGCGGTTTCTTCGTTCAGGGGCTCGTGGCACAGGCACTCGACAGCATTGATCTCTTTCTGGCCACTGAAATCAGCCAGTTGCTCGGCAATGGTTGAGAGTACCGCGTGTTTCAGTGTCTCCGGTAGTGCCTTGATGCAGGCTTGCAAATTGGCATTCAGCCCCTTTTGTTTTTCCTTGAGCATGTCGATCAGCAAGAGTGCCTGATCGTGGTCGGTAATCGTGCCTTTTAGGCAGATCAGCAAGAGTGCTTTGACTGACGCCGAGCCAGCTGCGACGTATTTAACGCAAGGGATACCATGCTGTTGTAAGTATGCCAGTTCGTTTCTTGGGTAGAGATCCGGATAGGTGACTCCGTCGTGATAAAACGCTTGGGTATCTAGCTCAAGCTTGTTGCGCTGGTTGATATTTTGCGTATGGCCAATCAGCCCCTTCATGTAGCTGGCGATGCAGTGAGGGTGCTTGACCGCGATTTCGCTCAGCGGTCGAAGTGGAGCTGCAGAGTATGTGTCGCTTGCATTTTCAACGAAATCGACAACGAGCTTGTCATTCTTACCGTTGAAAAATACCGTGGCTAGGCGCTCGAAATAAGGTTGTGATAGCCATGAAACATAATCAATGTTGCTGTTATCCAGTGCGATTTTTGCAACGGCATCTGCATTTTCACCGGTTAGAATGAAATCGAGCAGAGGAGCATTGTCTTGCTCTTTTTTGGTAATGCAAGGGATCGCCTTGCGCAGTAAGGCTTGGTCAAATTGAACCTTGCGCTCTAGCAGTTCAGGCTGTGCTGAAACTTTCGTTAGCAATCCGTGGAAAATATCATTCTTTGGTTTATTAGGGTTGTCGTTGTAATAACAGTCCCAAATGTAAGTGGCCCCAAAGCGCTCACACAGTAATTTCAATAGTTGCAGGTGTGAGTTTGATGAGAAATTCTCCGCGTTCGGTTTATCATAATTTCTCAGGCAGCAGTGGTAGTGCTTGGTGAGGTAGTTGACGAGAAACTGAATGAAACTTGGTTGAAGAACAGGATATACCTTGATGGCATCGTCCAGCTCACTCATTAATTCCTGAGCATTGTTGAAAGCACAATAGTGGTAGGATGAGAAGAATCGTAATTCATTAATCCATTTTTCAATATCCAGAACACAAATAATCGTTGAGAAGTTATTTACGTATTTTGAGTCGCTGAAGCGGTGGAATAGCTCTAAATCAAGGATGAAATAAATCAAATCCTCGAAGTCTTTATCGTTGAGCAGGACGTATTCTTCTTCGGAAGAATAGCGGTCTTTACCTCTGATTAGCTGTGAAGCTACGAATTCAAGATCTGTTTCCCAGTTGCCTGTGCCATCAAACAGAGCCATGAAACGATCAAAAGCATCTTGTGGCAATGCAATTCTGTTCAAAGAGCCATTGAATTTATCTCGGCGTTTGTCGATTTTTTTGCAGTGGTCTTGCAGGCAGGCTGCGAAATATTCGCGGAAAATAGCATCAAATGTTTCACAATCTTTGGCGTCATAGGCTTTTCTCAATTGTGGTAAGAGGTAAAGCTGCAGGTAAGGATTGTGAATAAAGTTATAGAACCCTTCTGATTTTAGCTTGTCGCTTTTTAGGTATTCGATAACTTCCTGTTCTGGAAGGCCGATTTGGGATAGCTTGAAAAAGGCTTTCTTGATGTCATTCCATTCACCGAGGGTGAATACTTTATCAAGGATTTCTTCGGTGCTATTACCTACAAGAGTATGGAATTCAGGGTAGATAGTTTGAACTCTGTCCATGACGCTGGTAGCCAGCCATTCAAAATCGGACGATGAGCTAAGTAATGCGATGACAAAGCGACGGATGTATAGCGGATCGTCATCAATATTATCTAATTCTTTAATGATTCTTTTAATATAAAAATCAGAGATATTTTCTTGCGAGCCAGAATATAGCGCAGGTTGTGCGTCATTGAATACATATTCATTAATGTCATCTGCGGTTTTATCCGAAAAAAAGTAATTTTTCTTTAAATCTGCAATGAGATCACTGATTTTCATTATTAAATTCCATTGTCGTTATAATTGATGCGATATTTATGTGTAACATGCGTAAAATATCAATAATTGGCATAAGTTAATGTTCAATGGGGTCAAAATCAATAGTTATCGGAACAACGCAAGCTTATATAGTGGGTAAGCGAAACAATCTTTGTTGATGTCACGCTTAAGTTACCTTCAGTACAGGGGGGGATAGGGCTTGTAGGCTGGTATTTAACGCCTTTTGCTTTTACTTGAGCATGTCGATTAGCAATAGTGCCTGATCGTGGTCGACAATTGTGCCTTTCATGCGGTGTAGTAAGTGGGGAGGCTGATGCAGCGCCCGCATTGATGTATTGGACGCAGGAATGCCACGCTGTTGTAAGTATGCTCATTCGTTGCTTGGTAGCGATCCGGATAGTTGATATTGTGGAATGAGAATTTTTGAGTATCTAGAACAGGATTGAGCTTTTTGGGTTGGGTAATGAGTGAGGATGCTTGACCACAATGTTACTAAGTAGACGAAGTGGATTAGCTGAGTATGTATCCATCGCATATTCAACAAAATTAACAGCCATTTTGTTATTTTTATCATTGAAAAATACGGTGACGATGAACTCGAAATAGGAGGGAGTGATAGCCATGGCAAAAATTTGATATCGCTAGCATTTTAGGTTAAAAATATGATGTTCATTCAAGTTTATAATCTACCGATTTACTCAAAAGAGTATGCTTTATAACAATCCAATCACAGAACACTTATTGAATTTATTTCCACTATCTAATCGCTTTTTTGTGATCTTATCCTTTATTTGTTTTATGGGTATTGGAAATTGATACTGCTGACTCAAGAAATCTGTCTTCTGAAAGAAAACGATTACATTTTTTGTTAACCACTTAATTTTATGTCTCAAAAGAATTATACTCCGCATCAGAAAAGATGATGAAGTTCCAAATGGTGCTATTAACGTCATTGCCGATTAAATTATTGGGAAAACTCCTCGGCATGGCAGATATAAACGTCACAATAAATGGAACTAATATCACAAGAGTAAGGATTCTCTTGGTGTTAGGTTTATGGATGTTGATAGTACGAATATGAGCAATGTTAGATGAATCATTCAGCAACGTATTTACTTGCGGCTTTGCGGGAAAAAATCAAAGAGAAAGGGATTGGCTATTCTGACTTATCTTTGAAAATGGAAATCCCGTTGTCGACAATAAAGAGGCAGTTGCATAATACGGCGTTGGGGTTGGATAAGATTTTGCTTTATGCGTCATATCTCGATACAGATTTGGTTGAGCTATCGATGCGGGGCAAACAGCTGCAGCAAGAGAGCGAGCAGGTTATTACAGGGTTGAATGGTGAGATATTTTACCGCTATCCACACCTTTTTGATTTTCTGAATTTATTGCGAATTAATGATAGCAGCTTAGATGAAATAGCACAGGCCTACCAGTTGAACCAGACGTCTGTAACGCTTTATTTGCGTGCATTGGAAATGTTGGGTTACCTGGTATTGAAAGGGGATAGGCAATATCAATTTACCGGTAAAGGGCGTTTTGTTTTTGATCAGGGATCGCCGTTGGAAATATTGTTTGCCAATCGCTTTATGCATGATGCTTTTAGCCAAGATGTCAATATGCCTATTTGTATTGACAGAATTTCCATTACCGAAGAACAAGAAGAAAAGCTACTCGCTGAAGTTCATAATAAATTACTTGAATTTGATATTAAGAATAAATCTTCAGAGACTACGCCAAGACTTAGAAATGTACTAATGACCTTTACACCCGGTAATCAGGTTTTTCTATCTAAGACAATTCCTAATATTGACGGTGAGTTGTTAAAAGAAATTTCTTTTGAGAAAAAAACAGAATCTAATTAAATGTAGTTGTTGTTTGAAACTTAATAATAACGGGTATTTAAATTTTAGTTGTCCGGTTTAAACACTGATTTTTATATCTGTTTGTCGCCCTATACACAATAAAATACTGAAAGGTCATTTTGTTTTTTATGGGAGATTATTCTTTCATGAAGCAAGGATCCGACGGTTAATATAATTAAGGATAATATAATGAACATCAAAGCTTCCCTGTGCGCAGTGGCGGTCGGTATTGCGCTGTCTCTAAGCGGCTGCAATAGCGATAACGCGACGGAGTCCTCTGTAACCCTGAAAGCTGCCGAGTTTAAGAATACGATTGATCGCGCAGGCGTTCCTGTTGCATTGCGTGATTTGCATGGCGGCCATCTGCGTTATATCCCGATGTTCGATAATGGTGCGTGGCATGGCCACACGCTGGATACGGAAGGCGGTGAGATTGCGCTGGGTGGCATGGCGCTGTTGACCGAAGAGTACGTCTCATTCATGGCGGCCCGTTTTGACCGTCTGACCCTGATTGTCGATGGTTCGCCGATGTCGTTGAAATTGGCTCAGGCCTATTCCTTGCCGGGTACGCTGATCCAAAAGTACGAGGGCGAGCAGGGCATTGAAGCATCGTTGGAAATGCGTTTTGTCTCCAACCGTACCTCTTTGGTCCAGACAACCATCAAGAACCCGAACAAGCTGGATATCACCGGTGTGTGGGAAGGTGAGTTGATCAAGCACTACCGGGCAACGGATGGCGTGCTAGATCAGAATAAAGACGCCAGCGTGAAGACTGTGGAGCAAATCTACCCGACTTATACCCGAGCTATCGCTGCAACACAGAGCGGTGTCGAGGTGTCGTTCGGTGCCGTGCGCAACAGCTGGTCGCTGCTGACTTCCGGTCAGTCGAAATACAAGGTGACGCGTTCAGTTGCGCCGCAGAGCGCGACGATTGATCCTGACAATAAAGGCTTTACCCAGCAAGCTGAGTTGGGCAACGGCCAGAAGATTGTTCTGCACACTGCCTACACCCATGTTCAGAATGCTAAAGAGCAAGCATCCGAGTATGCCAAGCTTGACGAGATCATGGCTGATCCAACCGCTTACATGAAAGATTCCACTGCGCGCTGGGAAGAATACCTGGCGAAGGGCCTGAGCAATGACGCTGCCTCTGCCGAGCATGAGTTTGTTGCGGTGAAGGCGATGGAAACTCTGCATGCCAACTGGCGTGGTGCTGCTGGCGCGATCAACCACGATACTGTTACGCCATCCGTTACCGCACCATACTTTTCCGGCAACATGACTTGGCCGTGGGATACTTGGAAGCAGGCTTACGCAATGGCCCATTTCAACCCGGATGTGGCGATGGAAAACATCCGTACCGTGTTCCAGTTCCAAGTTCAGGCCGATGATGCCGTGCGTCCGTGGGATCGCGGCTACCTGCTGGATGTCGTGACCTATAACCTGCCAAAAGAACGCTGGGATTTGATGGATGAGGAATTCAAGCAGAATGTACCGTTGGCAACCAACGGCCTTAACTGGAATGAACGCAATACCAAGCCGTCGCTAGCATCATGGGCGGTATGGGAAGTGTACACGGCGCTGAAGGACGAGCATAACCGTGGCGAAGAGGCCAAGGTTTGGCTGGAGGAGATGTATCCTAAGTTGGTTGAATACCACAACTGGTGGAAAAACAACCGTGACTCGAACCACAACGGGATCCCTGAATACGGTGCAGCGAAAGACCCTATTCACACGGTGATGGGTGACGAGATCGATTCAGCCGAGATCCAGGGTGATAACCGCGAAGACATGATGAAGTTCCATGTTAATTTGGACGGCGCGGAATACTGGGTTGGTGGTTTGGCCGAGTACAACAGCGTACTGGATGATGGTACTGCCACCCCTGCCAATATGTATATCCCGGTCAAGGAGGCGGCTGGCTGGGAGTCGGGCCGTGACAACGCCGGTGTCTTCGGCTTTATCTCTGCCGAGCAGTTGAAAGCCTATGCGGACAAAAACCACGGCGGCGATATAGCGGCGGCATCGAAGGATTGGGAACTGCGTATTACCGAAGTGCGCAACACGGTTGACAACAAGTTGCAGGGCTATGCTATCAAGCAGGAGTCAGTGGATCAGGCATCTTATTGGTACTCGGACAACCTGTTCCTGGCTGAAATTGCCAAGGTACTGGGCAAGTCTGCCGATGCCAAGCTATTTGCCGATTATGCCGCTTACACCAAGAACTATGTCAACCAGTGTATGTTCGACGAGGCTACTGGTTTCTATTACGACATTGAGATCAGCAATGTGACACCGGAGGTTACCAAGTTTAACGGTTCGACGGCGGTACATTGTGCGGGTAAGCCGATTGTATGGCGCGGCATGGGGCCTGAGGGCTGGTCGCCGCTGTTCAACAACGTTGCCGATCAGTCTCACGCTGATGCGGTGGTGAAGAACATGCTAGATACTGGCAAGTTCAATTCACCGAAGATCCCGCTGGGTACGGCGGCAATGGATAACCCGGCTTACGGCCCGGACATTTACTGGCGTGGCCGCGTATGGCTGGATCAGTTCTACTTTGGCGTCCGCGGTATGGACAACTACGGTTATGGTGCGGAAGCCCGCCAGATGGTCGATAAGCTGTTTAAGAACGCCGAGGGCCTGACCGAAACTACGCCGATTCAGGAAAACTACAACCCGGAAACCGGTGAAGTACAGGGCGCGAATAACTTCTCGTGGAGTGCGGCGCACCTATACATGCTTTACAACGGCTTTGTCGGTAAGTAACCCGCATAGGGCTGACGGAAGGGGTTATTCCCCCGGATCCTGACCGAGGCTCGAATTTGCAACGGCGCTAGATAGGCCGAAAGGAAAAACCGGATGGTAGGTGTCTACCGTCCGGTTTTTTTGTTTGGGGAAAATAAAATTTGCTTGACCTGTCTAATGCTTCACAGTTTAAGGTGGGTAAAAGATAAAAGGGGTGGGTGATGTACCGTATTTCTGAATTGGCACAGCAGGTTGGCTTGAGCCGATCTACCTTGCTGTATTACGAAAAGCTTGGGCTGATTTGTGGCAATCGGCTGGACAATGGCTACCGGACCTATAGCGAACAGGATGTCCAGCGTGTGAAGCTCTTGCAGCAGTTGCAAGCCGGAGGGCTGACGCTCAAGGAGTGTCAGGCGTGTCTGGATAGCCAGATAAACCGTGAAAGCTTGGTGCAGCGCCTCGCCATTTTGGACGAGGATATAGCCCAAAAGCAAAAAGCCAGGGAGCTGCTGGCGGCAATGCTCGGCAGGCACTCGATGCGAGAGTGGCACCAGAATATGGACAGTCAGGCTCCAGCTGCGCACTTTGACTGGTTGATAAAGCAGGGCTTCAGTGAAAAAGAAGCCTTGAGATTGCGATGGATTTCGAAAGATATGAATACCCATGATAGTTACATGAATGACTTTTTTAGGGTTTTTGACCCGTTGGAACGCTGGGGGCCGGGCTCGGAAGCCGATACCCTGCGCGCGTTGGCCAAGGTACCGTTCGTGCCTGAGCAATTGCTTGAGGTGGGATGTGGTCAGGGGATCGCAACAACGGTACTGGCTGCGCATTGTCCGGCTCCGATCACTGCGGTTGATAACCATGACGCTGCTTTGGATCGGTTGGCTCGCCGGGCGGGCGAGTGCGGTGTGGCCGATAAAATCACTGCGGTGACAGCCAGTATGACGGACTTGCCGTTTGCCGATGAGGCCTTTGATGTCATCTGGGCCGAGAGTTCTGCTTACGTTATGGGGGTGGAGAATGCCTTTAAGCAGTGGAAGCGGTTGTTGACGCCGGGCGGGGTGCTAGTGCTCAGTGATCTGGTATGGTCTTGTGATACACCGGATGATGAGGTTAGGGCGTTTTGGCTCAATGAGTACCCGGATATCGGCGATGAGAAAGTGCGTATCGCACAGGCAAAACAGGCTGGTTATGAGGTGCTTGGCAGCTTTGCGCTCAGTGATGACTCATGGGCGGCTTACTACGAGCCACTTCAGGCACAGGTTGATGCGCTTGAGGCCGACATGGCTGAGTCGTCGGCGATGCGTGATATCAAAAAGGAACTGGCGATATATCGCCAGCGTGGCCGCCAGTTCGATTATCAGATGTTTGTTTTGCAAAAGCGTTGATGGGTTGCATCAGGGCTGATTGAAGAGAAATTAGTAGCAATGAAATATTCAGTATGTGACTCAAGTTACCTTGATCGTGTGCAGCGGTTATTCACCCAGACCTTTTCGGATTCCGAAGGTGAGACGGAAGGGGCGCTGATCGGCGAACTAGCCCGGGAGATGATGGTTACGACTAATCCGGAAGATATCATGGTCTTCGTGGCGGAAGGCGACGGGCATTTGGCCGGCTGTATTATGATGACCCGTATGGGGTTTGACGAATCTGAGCGGCGGGTTTATTTGCTATCTCCTGTTGCGGTGCGTACTGACTGCCAACGCAAGGGGGTAGGTCAGGGGCTGATCCGCTTTGCCTTGGAGGTATTGCGTGCGCAAGGTGTCGAGTTCGTCATTACCTATGGTGATCCGAATTACTATGGCAAGGTGGGCTTTGAACCCGTGAGCGAAGCGGTTGTTCCTGCCCCTCGGGTGCTGACGTACCCTGAAGGCTGGCTGGCGCTGTCATTGTGTGAGCAGGCGATACCGGCCATTAGCGGGCGTTCTTCATGTGTTCCCGCTCTCGACAAGCAGGTGTATTGGTAAATCGTTGCGGGGAATACGAAAGATTGGCGTGTTCCCATAGTATACCGAGACAAGGCCACATTTTTGTGGCCTTTTTTATTAGCTGTCAGCATGATGGTTTTCAGATGGGCAAATGGCCGTTACCTCGCAACGAAGGCCGGTCGCATCTTGGCGGGTAGCCGGGATGGCGATAACCACTTGCCGCAGCTGTTCGGCGATGGGCGGGGTCAGCAGGACGTTTTCAACGACAAAGCATCCAGCGGCTTCGCAGCGTCTGTCAAAAGCCATATGTTCGTCGCCGTGCTGGCCGATACCGTAACTGTCGATGATGATAAAGGCTGGGCTCTGGCCCAAAATGGCATCAAGCACGTCACTGTGAAGTGCGGTGTCATGTTTGCCGTATGCCTCGGTACCGTATTGATGGGCTGCCGTATTGGCGGTGTACAGGACGAGGGCTTTCCCTTGAATTTGATAGCGTTCGATATCGGCTGCGGTCGGCATGCCCTCGCGGCAGTCGATAACAACGGCTTCCGTCCGGTAATGCGTCTGGGTGGGTCTTCGGGTATAACAGTCAATGTGGGTGCCAATATGACCAAAGGCATTGACGCTGTCGGACTGGCGTTTGGCCCATTGGTAGGCCGGGTGGGTTTCATCCAGTTCTAGGCTGATGAGGTGGTGTGTCATGGCTGGTGTCCTTGGGTACGGCTGTTGTATCGGTGTATGTTGATGTGGTCTGGTTTAGTTGGTCGCCATTGTAGAGAAATCCGTGATGGGTGATTACTGATATAAGGACAAAAAACATCAATTTAAGGACATTGTGTTCTATGTTCCTGCGACTTTAATAGGCTTGCAGCTCTTTTCTTTGCGGGTTGTTTGGGCATACAGCATTGCATTTTAAATAAGGAAGATTATGAAAAAGATAGGTTTACTGGGTGGCATGAGCTGGGAGTCGACCAGCAGTTATTACCGGGCGCTCAATGAAGGGGTGAAGCAGCAGTTAGGTGGCCTCCACTCGGCGAAGATTGTGCTTTACAGTGTAAACTTTGCTGAGATTGAAACGTTGCAACATGCTGGGGATTGGAACGCGACCGCGGAAATACTGGCTCAGGCGGCGCGCTCGGTTGAAGCGGCCGGAGCGGACTTTATCATGATCGGAACAAACACGATGCATAAGGTCGCCCCTGCCATTGAGGCTGCAGTATCGATCCCGTTATTGCATATTGCTGATGCCACAGCACAGCAGTTGCTTACCGATAACATAACCAAAGTTGGCTTGCTAGGTACGCGTTTTACCATGGAGCAGGATTTCTATACGGGCCGTATCAAGGATAATTTTGGCATTGAGGTCATCGTTCCTGATGCAGCTGACCGCGAGTGTGTGCATCGTATAATTTATGATGAACTTTGTCAGGGGACTATCTCTGCGACATCACGGCAGGAGTATATCCGAATCGCCGAAGCACTGTACCAGCAGGGTGCACAGGCTGTTATCTTGGGGTGTACCGAAATTGCCTTGCTGCTTCGCCCCCAAGATACCCAGGTCCCGCTCTATGATACGACGGCGATCCATGCCGCCGCCGCTGTTGCTCGAGCCTTGGATTAAGCGGTGATGATTTTGGCGATCCGGCGCTTGCCGACTTGGTAGATCGCCTCGCCGGCAAGTACCGGCAGGGCCGGGTCTTCAAGTTTCTCGCCATCCCGTTTCACTGCTCCTTGGGCGATCAGACGCATTGCTTCTGAGGTCGAGGCCACGAGACCTGCTTGTTTTAGCAACTGGCTGAGACTCAGGCCGACGGGCAGTTCAATGGCTTCAAGGTCATCGGGCAGAGCCTGATGCTTGAAGCGGCTGTCGAAGCGTTGTTCTGCCTGATCGGCGGCTTCCTGATCATGGAAGCGTGCGACGATCTCCTTGGCCAGCAGGACCTTCACGGTTTTGGGATTGCGTCCCGCATCAATCTCTGCCTTGAATTGTTCGATTTCGGACAGCGGTCTGAAGGAGAGCAATTCAAAGTAGTTCCACATCAGGCTGTCGGAAATTGACATCAGCTTGCCGTACATTTCATCCGGTGCTTCAGTGACCCCAATGTAGTTGTGAGCCGATTTAGACATTTTCTTCTCTCCATCAAGACCGACCAGCAACGGCATGGTGATCACTACCTGTGGTTCTTGACCATGCTGTTTTTGCAGTTCCCGTCCCATCAGCAAGTTGAAGGTCTGGTCGGTGCCGCCAAGTTCAATGTCA
Organism: Photobacterium panuliri; assembly: GCF_059920555.1. Taxonomy (NCBI): domain Bacteria; kingdom Pseudomonadati; phylum Pseudomonadota; class Gammaproteobacteria; order Vibrionales; family Vibrionaceae; genus Photobacterium; species Photobacterium panuliri. The sequence goes on along the minus strand of NZ_CP197193.1, from coordinate 1,313,268 downwards.
GCCTTGAGCGCAACCGAGTCGTAGCCTTGGAGGAGCGGGTAGATAAATTCATGGATCCCGATGGCTCGTTGGCTGGCAAAGCGTTGTTTGAAATCCTCCCGTTCCAGCATTCTGGCCACTGTCTGGCTCGCAGACAGCCGGATCATGCCTTCCGCGCCAAGCTGCGAGAGCCATTCGGAGTTGAAGACGATCTGGGTCTTGTCAGCATCAAGAATCTTGAATACCTGCTCCTTGTAAGTAGCCGCATTGGCCAGGACCTGTTCGGTTGTCAACGGTGGGCGGGTGGTGTTTTTGCCGGAGGGATCACCGATCCGGCCGGTAAAGTCACCGATAAGGAAAATGATCTGGTGGCCTAGCTGCTGGAATTGGCGCAATTTGTTGAGAATAACCGTGTGGCCGAGGTGAATGTCCGGTGCAGTGGGATCGGCACCCAACTTAACGACAAGAGGGCGGTTCAAGGCCAGTTTTTGTTTCAGTGCGGTAAAGGGGCTAATGCTGTCTGTACCTCGGGTAATCATTGCCAAGGCATCACTAGGGATTGTATTCGGGGTTTGGTTGTTCATAACTGCTCTTCGGTAATCAGTGAAAGGTGTAAACGGGGCCGTTAGACCGGCAGGTGATCATGGCCAGCGTTGCCTTGACGGTGGCGGAGTATGGCTGCTCGCAGGTGGTCGTAGCAGTAATTGAAAATAAAGGCGTAAACGGTGATAAATAGCGTGACGCTAATATCCATCGCGAAGGCCTCCCATAGTCCGACGGAAAGCATCCATGCCATCAGTGGCACGGTGATGAGCAGCAGGCCGCCTTCGAAGCCGATAACCTGCATGATGCGGGTCATGAAACTGCGATCTTCGCGCTTGCCGGGAATCAGACGGTCGAACAGGGCGTTGAACACCATGTTCCATACCATCGCTATTGTCGCAACGGTTATCATTGTTCCTGATAACTTGGTGACGGGGTGATCGGTAAAGACCATCAGGCCGACAATGGAGAGTGAGATGGCCAGAACTTCAAACAAAACGGCATGGAAAAGGCGTTCGATAGGCTGCATTGCGTGTTTTTCTCATCGTATTCAGTGGTGTAACTTTCACCTTGGCATATTACAGCGACAAGGCGTATTAGCTCAGAATAGCAGTGGGAATGGGGATGAAAAGTTAGCAGCTATCACAGATCGTGATAGGCTAGCTTTATATCAATAACCATGTTGAATTGACCGTTGCTTGTAAATTGACGAACCACGCGTAGGTAGCCATGCATGTACAGTTTTGAACAGTTGAAATTATTCGTTGCCGTGTGTGAGTGCGGCTCTTTTTCTGCGGCCGCGCGAAAGTACCGGCGTGCCCAGTCAGGGGTGAGTCAGGCGGTTTCCAACTTGGAGATCACCTTCAACCAGATCTTGTTCGATCGGAGCGGCAATATCCCGGTTTTGACCCCGGCTGGCGAGGCGCTTTTGCCGATGGCAAAGACCATTTTGCTCCAGCAGCAGCGTTTGGACCAAAAGCTGATGGCCCTAGAAACCGCCGAAGAGCATGAGCTGGTGATAGCCGTGGAGGAAAGCCTGCTGGATAACTGCTTGCTGGCTGAGCTCTGTGCATTGGCCGACTCGCACCCGATGGCAACGATCAATGTGGTGGCGGCATCGACATTTGACATCAAGGCTATGTTCAGTGAGGGGCGGGCGCATATTGGGGTGGTCTATGCCGATGGAACCATGCTGGAAGATGCCGAGTTCAAGACGATTGGTTACAACCGCTTCGTGACCTTGGCAGCGCCAACTCACCCGTTGGCCAGCCAGAAAACCGTAAGCGATACCGATTTGCGGAATTACCGCCAGCTCGCTCATCGCTCCTCCGTTGGCAAAGAGCTGTGGTTCAGTTATGCCATTAGCCCGCAGGTATGGTACGCAAATACCCATCAATTGATGCTGGAAATGGCAGCTAACGGTTTGGGGTGGGCGCTGGTTCCAGAGCGTCTTGCAAGAAGTAGTGTGGAACGTGGAGAGCTGCAGATCCTCAATATCGCATTCGAGCCTGATGGCTGGGTGACAACCGTGGATGTGGTTGAGTCACGCCGGCATCAATCTGGGCCTGTACGCCAGGCCGCGATGGAAATTATTGCCCGTGCATTCGATAGTTATCGGTTTGTTTAGGTTGTTGAGTTGGGTATATAACTAATAGGTGGGCAGTCTAGAGAAACAGACAAGGAGGCGTTATGGCTCGAGTGTTAGGGTTGATGGTATCTCACCTTGCAATGCTGGGGATTGGTTTTGCTCTTGGGGTGTATTTGTTGCCGGTCTTAATTGCGCCGCCCTCTCCATCGGCCGCGGAGATAGAGGAAGCGGTTGAGCATGCGTTGTTTACGTCTTCTTTTGATCGCGAGCGCCAGGACAGTGATTTCCTGCATTGGGGCGAAGGGGAAGTCGCCTTGTCGGCCGATATGATCAGCTTTTCTGGTCAGCTTGCTCCTGGGCCTGATTATCAACTCTATTTATCCCCGCAATATATTGAAACCGAAGTGGCATTCAACCAATTGAAGCCTGAAATGGTACGCATTGGCGCGATTAAGACGTTTGATGGCTTTATGTTGCCGATAACCAATGGTGTCGATATTCAGCGCTACAACACGGTTGTAGTGTGGTGCGAGACATTCGGGGAATTTATCACCTCGGGCAAGTACCGTTAGTTGAATGTTTGGATGTTGGTAATGTCACATGTGACTACATGTATTGAGGCGATACTACACGGCTGTGATGGTGGTGGTTGTGGCTGGCAGGAAGGGGAGCTCTTTAATTTGGACGGTTTCTTTTGAGGGCGAGGAGTCAACACATTGACACATTTGGTTACATTGTTGGCTCAAAAGTAGATTTAAATAGGGGTTTTCGTAAATTAACGGTGGAAGCTCGTTCTTATCCTGATGAAATTTCAGTTTTTAGAACGAGCTTTTTATGCATACTCGCCTACTACATCATGTATGTATCACATGCAAAAAGGTGCGTGAAAAGGGGCATGTAAATATGGAGATTGCTTCTTGTTCTGGGTGTTAGTTTTATTTTTGGAAGTTTGCGCGCAGTTTTTCTGCGACAAGCAATCCTTTTTCCGTTAGTTGCAAATACTTAGAACGGAAATCTTTTGGACATTGGATCCAAGTACACAGCCCGTAGCCATCTCGTGATGGCGAATATCGCTCAGTAAGTGCTCGGCAATGGCGGCTTGCTGCTGCCTGTGTGATTACCAAGAGATCATTGATATAACTCACTGATACTGTCATAGGTGGGTTGTTGATCACCTCTAAGAATACCAGCATTTGCATCGGGTGGATTTCAGCATGGATGGTTTCCCTAAATGCCTCAATTTGCTTGCGAAATTTCAAGCTGTTGTGAGCAGGGTAGGCTGAAGGGTGTTGATACATTTCCATAATTGTATAAATGAATCGAAATAAGAGCCTGCATTATGAATAGCTTTAAGCCGTTTACAATTCAGTGTATTAATGTTGATAAACGATTTTCCTGATAAATCATCTGTCATAAAAATGTCATATTTCGATTTTCAGGATCTGCCATGTGATTTATGTGGCATTCACGGTCGAAGTTGATGATGAAAGCGTTGTATAACGTTGTCTTTGAACAATCGCATGTGAGATAAAATGTGGGTGTTTATCGCAGGAATAGGGGAAGGGATTGATGCGGCAAATTGCGGAAGATATCTGGGTTCATGAAGACAGTATGAACATGTTGGGGACTCAGCTTGGCCTGAGAATGACTGTTGTCCGTCTGGAAGGCGGCAGCCTGTGGCTGCATTCGGCGACGGCTCTGACACCTGAGTTGCAGCAGCAAGTCAATGCGCTGGGATCGGTGCGATATATTGTTGCCGCTAATAATCATCACAGTCGTTGGTTACAGGATTGGGCGGACGCTTATCCTGAGGCAGATCTTTATGTCAGCGCCGGTATTCCCCGGAAAGTCCCGTTATCCAAGTACCATATCCTGCAACCGGGTATCGAAGCCCCGTGGGCCAATGACTTGTCGTGGGAAACCATGCCGTCGGTACCTCTGTTCTGTGAAACGGTATTTTTCCACCATAAGTCACAGTCACTTATTGTGACGGATTTCATTCAAAATTATCCGGATGAGCAACCCGCTGATGGCTTTTCAGGAGTGATGACAAAATATGTGTTTCAGCCGATAGGCTTCAAAGGTTGCTGCATTGCGCCCCCCCTCAAGCTCGGTTTGACGATAAAAGACAAGCAGGCATTCGGGCGTTTTGTCGAGCATGTCAAATCGTGGGATTTCCAACGTATCGTCGTTACGCATGGTGAGGTAATAGAGCAGCAGGCAAAGTCAGTTTTTGAAAAACTAACTCACCGTTTTTGTTCATAAATAGCGATTAATGAGCTGAATTTACCCTGTGTGGGTTAAATTTGCGCTGTTGATTGTTTTTTTGAAATTAACGCTTTACAGCCTTGGTTAAAATCCCTAATATTCACCGCACCTACGGAGGGATGGCTGAGTGGTTGAAAGCACCGGTCTTGAAAACCGGCATACGTTTATAGCGTATCTAGGGTTCAAATCCCTATCCCTCCGCCACTTTCTAGAAGTTTGGTTGTAAAACCAGGTTTCATAAAGAATTGGAGCGGTAGTTCAGTTGGTTAGAATACCGGCCTGTCACGCCGGGGGTCGCGGGTTCGAGTCCCGTCCGCTCCGCCAACGATTTAGCCCGATGCGAAAGCGTCGGGCTTTTTCACATCTAACGCTCCCGAAAGCCCTTCGGTCTTTTGGGCGCGGCACTGGCAGTGCGCGTTGAGTCCCAGCCGCTCCGCCAACACAATGAAGCCTCAGCAGAAATGCTGGGGCTTTTTTGTATGCGTTGAATTTAAGTTCGCCCTGCGGTCGAATGAGTCCCGCTGGAGTGCCAGCCCAGTCATCTGCCAGAAATAGGAACCAATATAGCGAACGGGTTGCCGTACGATTACAATGGGGCTTCATGTTAGGTTAGTCAGCAGAAGAGTCATGGAACAAGCAGAATTAGCAGGTATTTTGTCATTTCTTCGAGGGGCGGAGCAGTTAAAGCAGACGTTACGATCGGCCCATACTTCCAACGGGCGTCAGGAGAGCACTGCCGAGCATACCTGGCGTTTGTGCCTGATGGTGATGCTGTTTGAAAAACAATATGCTGATATCGATATGCTCAAGATGCTGAAAATGTGCATCATTCATGACTTGGGTGAAGCCATCAGCGGTGATATTGCAGCCGTTGATCAAATGCCGGGGCTGGATAAGGGAACGCAGGAACGGGACGATTTGAAGCAACTGATGACACCACTGCCTCAAGAGTTGCAAGCCGAAATTTTGATGCTGTGGGACGAGTATGAGCAGGCCTCATCGCCTGAGGCGATGTTGGCGAAAGCGTTCGATAAGCTCGAAACTATGTTGCAGCATACGCAAGGAATGAACCCGGTGGATTTTGACTACGGTTTTAACCTGAGTTATGGCAAGCGGTATACTGACAATGACGTATTGACAGCCCAGATAAGAGCCTTGGTTGATGAAGAGACGGCCCTGCTGGCTAAAGGCAACAATACACTTTAGCCTGTTTTCTCACGTTTGGTTACCGGTCGGTTTTGGTGAGGCGGGGCTAAGGGAGAGGCTGGCTATGCTACTTTCGTCCACTGGCCAATAACGTCGAAATTTGAGAAAAGGTAGAAGATTTACCTGTTGGGTGACACGAGTTAATGGTTGTGTGTTTTTCGACCGAAAAACAAGCGGGTCACTTGTGGTTACGTCACAGTTTTAGCGTTTGAACATAATGACTAAAATCAAAAAGATACCGATATTAAGAGGTATTTATAGCTGCGCAACCGTTCTCGTATCGCAAGATTATTCTTTTTCTCATCTTCACGATTGATGAATTGTATTGCAATTCCTTCCTTCCGGCGTTAAAACGTACCCTGAGAGCAGGAGCTGGCTTAGATGTCGGCTTTGCTTCGAGATCAGCTTCCTATCCGGTGGGAATATTGCTTTGCGTATTAACCGTGCTTTTTATCTGCTGTCATCATTGCTATGGCTTGGCCTCTCTGTAGGCAAGGCCAGCTATGCCCATGCCGATTTGCCGGTTTCCCCTGCTGCCTCATTCCCTTCTGCCGAACAGGCATGGAACCGTTTTGATAGCCATACTCTCAAAGTAAGGAAGCAGAAGCATGCAGCTCTGCCCGTTAGGCAGAACTCCCGTCTTGTTTTTCCCCGGACTGCAACAGGCAGCAGTGAACGCGAGGTCTGGGAGCCAGATCCGCTGCGGCATGTCTATTGGTATGATGTTGTCAACTTGCTTGCAGGGATTGTGGCAACCGTCTGTTACTGCTACCGCGAATGGTGCTACCGGCGTTTTCGGAGTTATCGTCTAGGCGGGTGGCAGGAATCAAACATCATCTATCGTTTTATCCACACACGTAATATGCACCTCGCATTGTAAGTCGTCGTTTGTTTTGATGTGAGGATATGTAAATGTTTGATTCAGTTATGTCGGTCTTGATGGCGCTTTGGCACCAAGACTTCAATGCCCTGATGGTTCCGGGCAGCGCCGCCATGGTGTATTTCGTGGTTGCCGCACTTATTTTTCTTGAGAGTGGATTTATTCCAGCCGCTCCGTTCCCGTGTGACAGTGTTGTTATCTTGTCTGGCACCTTGGCAGCTGTCGGTGTGTTGGACCCAGTGTTTATTCTTGTGCTTATTGCCTTCTGTTCGGCAATGGGAAGCTGGGCCGCTTACCAGCAAGGCCGTTGGCTGAACAAGCTGCCTAAGGTGCAGAAATGGGTAGATGCTGTTCCTCAGCGCCGCTTGCAGCAGGTTGACGTATTGCTCGGCAAGCATGGCCTTGTTGCCTTGTTCTGCGCTCGCTTCATCCCAGTAGTGCGTTCGCTGCTGCCGTTGATGATGGGCATGCGAGTGAGCAAGGTTGGTAAGTTCCATTACTTCTCATGGCTGAGCGCCATGTTGTGGACTGGCCTGCTGTGTGGTTTTGGTATGGTTTTGCCACTGCTGCCAGAGAACCTGAGCCGCTTGGTAACGATGGCGCTAATGGCCGCACCGGTTATTACCCTGTCGGTTGCGGTGTTGAGCTTCCTGACTATGCGCCTGCGTCAGTGGTGGATTAAAAATCATCAGGCTAAAACACAAGTCGCAGAAAAAATCTAAAAGACGAAAATGAAAACGGGCACCCAATGGGTGCCCGTTTTTTTATGCCCAAATATCGGCGGCGGGGGTTATTGCGCTTCGATAGCTTTTTGGATGGATGGGCCAATTTGGCGTTTGCGCGATGTTACGCCATCTAGCGTTAGCCATTCACCGGTGTTCTTGCCCTTGAATGCTACCTGAACCACTTTCTGGTCGGCACTGTCGATCCACAGCATGTTGGCGCGCTTATGCTTGGTATCGATGACTGAGAAGAATAGGTGATCAAGGCCAGCTTCTTTCTTGTAAGCCTTCATCGCAGCAACGAACTCGTCACGACGGTTTAGCAGTTGCTGGGCAGTGAGGGTTTCGGCAACACCGATACCGACTTTTTTGCCACCGTATGCAAAGTTCTTGTAATCCAGAGTCAGGATATCGGCCGCGCTTACATGGCTAAGATCTGATTTTGCTTCCAGCATTTTTTCGCCGAATGCCTTGATATCTTTGATCCCGGCTGTTTTTGCCAATTTCTCAGCATATTGCTTGTCATATTCAGTGGTGGTTGGCGAGGTGAATACCACTGTGTCAGAGAGAATGCCGCCCAGCGTTGTACAAGCGATTTCTGCCGGTAGGGAAACGCCTAGTGTTTCAGCGCGGTTGGCTAGAATAGTTGCTGCCGAGCCCCAAGGGCGGATATCCAAGGTAGCCACTTGTGGCATGTTCACTGGGTTGCCGCCAATGGCGTGGTGGTCGATGATCGCAACGATTTTATCTTCGGCAATGCTGCTGTGAAGCTGGGTCTTCTGGTTGAAGTCAACCAAGCCTACTTTGTCGGCTTTTACCGCGCTGAGCATGGTTGGTGTTTTGACTTTGCAGTAATCGAGGACGAACTGGCTCTCTGGGTTTACCGCCTCAGGGATCGCAGCCGTACCGCCGAAAATGTGGGCGGCGGCAATGGCAGAGGTGACGGTATCAGTATCTGGGCTAAGGTGGCCGCTCCATACTAGATTGTCGGTGTTATTGGCTGCAGGGGTGGTAAGTTCGAATGCCATGCTGGATGTGCTGCATGCCGCTAACAGTATTGCAAGGTAATGTTTTTTCATCATTAAATCCGTTTACAGGTTTGAGTCGTGCGCATGATGGCTATCCGTTGAGAATGTCACTAGGGGGGAAGCGGGATTTTGCGAGGCACAACATATTTTGCTGTGTAATTTGCTGATTTATCGGTGAATAACTTGCTATTTCAGGCTGTATGGGGCTCCCCCATTGTTTGAGGGAGGCAATAGTAGTCGAGAGATTAATTAGCCATTGGCGCTGTTGGCGATCTCTTCGCTGACCCAGTTCAACAACTGTTTGATTGCACGCGACAGGACTTGGTTCTGGCGCACGATATAGCCCAAGCTGGTGGTTGGGAAGTCGGGCAGCGGTGTAATGGTACTTTGTAGGTTGAGTTTCGGGTGGAGCGAGAACGCCGGTACGATAGCGATGCCGAAACCGGCCTCGGCCCAGTCGATTTGGGCATCGACACTGCCGACTTCCATTATTCGATAGCGGGGCAGTCGCAGGCTCGGCAGGGCTGAATCGATCAAATCCCGGGTACGGGTATCGTGGCCGAGCAAGATCAGGGTTGGCTCGTCGCCCGAGGGGGTGGCGATATTTTCCTGTGCGGATTTTTGCCAGTCGCTCAGGCCGTTGCCCAGAGCGCACCACCGGATCTGGCGCAGCTCGGTGAAGTGCAATGGTTGGCTCTCTTTTTGGGCAATGACAAAACCGAGATCGGCTTTTGCACTGCGAACTAGCTCGGCTGCTTGTGAGGACGTGGTATTAAAGAGCGAGAGGTCGATACCGGGGAATTCTTTCTTAAAAGACTGAAAAGGCTTGATCAGCAGCAGGCGGGAAATGATATCACTGGCCGCGATGGACAAGGTACCTTGGCACAGGTCATTGATTGCATTGAGATCGGCTTGGCAGACCTGAAGTTCCTGCAAGGTAAGCTGCGCGCTATGTAGTAAGCGCTCACCTGCTTGGGTAAGCCGGAACGGGTTGCGTTCAATGAGCTTGACCCGGGTCGCCTGTTCCAGCTGCTTGATATGCAAACTGACATTGGGTTGGGTCATATGCAGCTCTGTCGCCGTTTTGCCGAAATGCTCCAGCCTCGCAAGAGTGGTAAAGGTATTGAGCCAGTTGAGATCAAGCATGGTGCCTCGCAGTATCAGAACACGCTGCCTGCAGCAGCAAAAATGTTCCCCTCATTCTACGCCGTTTGTCACAAAATCCCATATGGAATCCTTATCGGGCTTATAACGATTATTAATTTTTCTTATTGGTCGGCGAGGCATAGCATAGTCCCCATCGCTTTTAAGGAGAGTTAATTATGTCGTCAACTGTTGTAGTAGGTGCAAACTGGGGTGATGAAGGCAAAGGCCGCATCGTCGATTTTCTGGCTGAACAAGCTGCAGCCAGCATCCGTTTCCAGGGCGGTAACAATGCCGGCCACACCGTGGTGAATGATCTGGGTACGTTCAAATTGCACCAGCTGCCAAGCGGCGTATTTAACCCTGGTTGTCTTGCGGTGCTAGGCCCTGGCATGGTGATCAGCCCTGAGCCACTGTCAAAAGAGCTAGAAGAAGTTGAAGCTGCTGGCGTTAAGGTAAACCTATGTATTTCTGACCGCGCAACACTGTGCCTTCCACTCCACGCGCTAGAAGATACGCTGGAAGAAGTACGTTTGGGTGACAGCGCTTACGGTTCAACACGCCAGGGCATAGCACCCGCTTACGGCGACCGCGTAATGAAAAAAGGTATCTTGGTCGGCTGGCTGAAGCAGCCTGAAGTACTGCTTGAGCGTATCCAGTTCTGGATGGATTGGAAACTACCACAGCTTAAAGCCCTGTACCCAACGTTTGAATTCAGCCAGACAGCAGAAGAGATGACTGCATGGTTGCTTGAGATTTCTGCGCCTTGGCGTGACGCGATTTGCAACGTTAGCCTGCCGTTGAAGGCAATTCAGGCCGAAGACAAAAACCTACTGTTCGAAGCACAGCTTGGTGCTGGTCGTGACTTGGTATACGGCGAATACCCGTGGACAACGTCGTCTAATGTTGTGTCTATGTACGCTGGTATCGGTAGTGGCCTTCCTGCCCTTCGCCCAGAGCGCGTGATTGCCGTTGCCAAGGCATTTAGCTCATCGGTAGGTACGGGTACGCTGATCACCGCAATGGAAGAGCAAGATGCCTTCCGTGAACTTGCGGGTGAGTTCGGCGCAACCACTGGCCGCCCACGTGACATGGGTTACTTTGATGCCGTTGCAACCAAGAATGGTGTTGAGCTTCAGGCTGCAACCGAAGTGGCCCTGACCAAGCTTGACTGTCTGAGCGGTCTGGAAGGTCTGAAGATCTGTGTTGCCTACGATGGCGAGCACAGTGAAAATCCAATCTGGCCTCAAACAGCGGCACTAGGCCCTGTTTACGAAAATATGGAAGGCTGGAGCGAAGATATTACCGGTTGCCGTAAGTTCGAAGAGTTGCCGAAAGCGGCTCAGGATTACGTACTGCGCATCGAATCCCTGATGGGCGTACCGGTGAAGATGGTCTCTGTCGGCCCAGGCCGCGAGCAGATGATCATGCGTTAATAACGTAGCCGGATGCAGGTTCAGTCGCATCCGCTAGGCACAGCCAGTACCGGCTTTGGTACTGGCTTTTTTTATGCCTGAACGATAGCCGTATTCCATTTGGCGGATCTAAGATTGTACGAATGGGGGATTTTACGTGGTACTAATTGAAGAATAGTTTGTATGATGATTGAAGTTTTCATCTGATGTCATCATCCCTATGAACAAATACCAACACTTTGCGCTAAAAAATTACCGTTTTCTTTATGTTTTCCGTGTATTTATCGCCTTCAGCCTAATTCAGTTGATCATCCGTCTATTCGACATCCCCTATGGCACATGGGCGCTGATCACGGCGGTCACCGTAATGGGGACGATTCCCTTTATCGGCGGGGTTCTCTCCAAGGCCAAGCAGCGAATATGGGGGACAGTGATTGGCGCGCTGATGGGTTTGTCGCTGTATTTGATCCCTGCTCAGTATAACTGGCTCCACCATTTGATGTTTTTGGCCGTAACCTTGGCGGCGATGTACTGCACCCAGAAGAAATACGCCTATGCATCGCTGGTGGTGGCAATAACAATAGTGGTTGTCGCAGGTGGCGGCCCGGAAGATTTTGATGCTGCGATGTGGCGTACCGTTAACGTACTGTGGGCCGGTATCGTGTCTATTCTTTGCAGTATTTATGTTTTCCCTTCCCGCGCGACGGATCATTTCTTTGATTTGGTGAGTCAGTTCTTGGAAAAAAGCGGCGAGTACTACCATCAGCATAATCAGGAACTCTCGATGAGTACCTTCAATCCGCTCCATACTCAGGAGCTGGCAAAGCTGCTCGACAAGCAGCAGGATTTGCTGCCCCATGCCCTCAAGGAGGCTGGCCCCAACAAGCAAGTGATCGCCAATGTCCTGCTGATCGAAAAACGTATCTATACCATGATCGACACCTTGGTCAGTACCCCGTGGGATACCCAGAAAGGTCAGCAGAAGATCAGCGATATGCCATGCCTGACTCAGGCCAAGGAGCAGCTTGCCCGGCGTTTTGAACGGTTGAGCCGCCAGATTGAGCGTAAGACCATCACCCCGATCCACAAAGACGAAATCATTATTTTGCACTTATTGCCGCAGCGTGGCCCGCATGATCAGGATGATACCAGTGACATCAGTTATTTCGGTTACCTGTGGCTAAACCGCGAGTTGGCACGGCAGTTTTCCAAACTCAGCCAGAGCCTGTGCAAGGTGTTCCAATATCAGGCCAGTTAGCCGTGATGGACAGCCATTGATAGCAATAATCAGCCAGCGTGTATCTCAGACGCTGGCTTTTTTGTTGTTACGGTTTTGTCGAGGCTGACGTGCAAGTTGGGCTGGTTGGTCTAAGTTAAAAGCATTAATCAAAAAGGAGTGGTTTATAATGCGGCGATTACATGTTCTGTCATTTGTCATGTTATCCAGTTTTTCATACACCAGTTTTGCTCAAGGGTGTAATTCATCGCTGCTTCCTTCATGGAAGGACGGGAAGAGCAAGACCGCGATAGTGGATTTTGTAAAACAGGCCACTAATAAAGAGTCGGATAAATTTGTGGCGGTTGAAGATCGGATCGCGGTTTTCGACAATGATGGCACCTTGTGGTCGGAAAAGCCCTATTACTTCCAATTGGTGTTTGCGTTCGATCAGATAAAGGCAATGGCCACCGATCATCCCGAATGGAAAACCCAAGAACCGTTCAAGTTTGTGCTGGAGGATGATCTCAAGAGTGTTTTCGCGGGCGGGGAAAAATCGCTGCTGGAAATCGTAAAGGCGACCCATTCCGGCATGACGGTTGAAGAGTACCAGAAAACAGTAGGGCAATGGCTACAGGCCGCCAAGGACAAACGCTTCAACAAGGCATATACGGCGTTAACCTACAAGCCGATGAAAGAGATGCTGGCCTACCTGCAAGATAACGATTTCAAAACCTATATCGTATCGGGGGGCGGGGTGGATTTTATGCGGGTGTGGGCCCCGCAGGCCTATAATATCCCGCAAGAGCAAATTATTGGTAGCGCCCTGAAGTACAAATACAGTTACAACGACGGCAAGCCGACGGTGGTGAAGTTGGGGGAACTCCTGACAATCGATGATAAGGCGGGCAAAGTCGAGAATATTCAACATATCATCGGTAAGAAACCCATTCTGGCAGTGGGTAATTCAGATGGTGACCAAGCGATGATGCAATGGGCGACAAGTCAGCCCCATTCTATGGCGATGATTGTTCACCATACCGACGAGGCGCGGGAATGGAAATATGATCGGAAGTCAGACGTTGGCCATTTGGATTCAGCCCTTGATGAAGCCAACAAGCGCGACAATTGGCACCTGATAGATATGAAAAACGAATGGTGTGAGATCTATTAGCCGATATTTGTGCCAGCGGCATCCGCTGACCTTCAAAGAACCATCAACAACCGGAATAGGCAGAACCTATTCCGGTTTTTTTGATCGACAGGATCAAATCTGATCCACCACCGCCCATATTGCAGCGAGTACATCCTGGCCGAATGCCACGCTGCGCTCGGGTGACCAGCCGTAGAATTCATCTGGATGGGCGATATGATCCTTAAACGGCATTTCGATGGTGTATGACAGGCACTTGAACTGTTCGGCCACCCAATTGGATCCGATAGTCAGGTTGGCACTGCCGGGGGCATCTTTGTCGTAGCCGTGTTGATCCTGAAATTCGGGGGTAATGGTCAGGAGTGCCTGCTTGAACGCCTGTTCCAGTGCGGCGTGATGTTCGTTATATGAAGGGATGCCTTCGCTGCCCGCCACGAAATTGTAGGGGATCGCCTCGTCGCCGTGGATATCGAGGAACATATCCACCCCACAGGCCAGCATTTGCTCGCGCACCAAGAATACTTCCGGGCTTTTTTCCATCGACGGCGCCTGCCATTCACGGTTGAGGTTGACCCCGATGGCATTGGTACGCAGATGGCCGCGGATGCTGCCGTCCGGGTTCATGTTCGGCACAACCCTGAAGACAGCCTTGTCGAGCAGGGCTTTGGCAACAGTGTCGGTATCGTCAAGCAGGCGCTGAAGCAGTCCTTCGATAAACCATTCAGCCATCGTCTCGCCCGGATGCTGGCGGCCGATAATCCAAATATTCTTTTTGCCCTCATCAGGCTCGCCGATGGTGAGCAGGCTTACGTCGTTGCCGTCAAGGGTTTGGCCCAAGGTGTCGAGAGTGCAGCTAAAGTGCATTTGGGCTTGATGGAGGAGATCTTGATGGCGTTCGTAGCTATAAGGGGCAAAGTAGGCAAAATACATCGAGCCGTATTCAGGGATCACGTTGAAACTCAAGGTGTCGCCGTCAAATTGGGACGGGATTCTGAACCACTCCTCGCGGTCATATGAGGCAACCACATCATAGTCCTGCCAGCCTTCCGGATAGGCGGATTTGGCCAGATTCAAAATCTTGAACTGGTGCTGGCGTTGAGGCTCGCTTTCAAGGCGAAAATGAAACCACTGGGCAATATCCGATTGGTTGTCTGCCGGAATGGCGAGCTGGATATTGTCTGGGGTATCGGATTTCACAACCGTGATGTTGCCGCTTTCGAAATTGCTGAATATTTTCATAGTGATCCGCAAGGTAGCCCAATAGATTGGATATAACTATAGCTGCTTTGTGAGATAACAAGATGACAGCACGCTATCTTGGGCATCGCGATTGTGATCTGCCGGGGAAACTCAGCTATTTGTTGTTTATATTTCAAGCATTGGCATGGGCGAATGTAACTCACGAGTATTTAAATTGCAGCGGGTTGGTAAAACCTAGCGATTATTGATCGTAATTTATCCACTTGAGTTTGTGGGGTCTTTACGCATTGCCTTTGGTCGAGTAATATTCACCGCACTTACGGAGGGATGGCTGAGTGGTTGAAAGCACCGGTCTTGAAAACCGGCATACGTTTATAGCGTATCTAGGGTTCAAATCCCTATCCCTCCGCCACTTTCAAAAAAGCCGACTTAATTGTCGGCTTTTTTACATCTGAGTTTTGTGACAATGGGGTAGGGTTCAACCTATGTCATTCCATTTGAACGAATCGAAAGTACATTGTCTTCAGTACCCCTCCCACACAGAGTGGGCAGAGAACAGTTTGTAACTCGTTTTTGCCCCAAAATGAGTTAGAGAATTTGTCCCATATAGACAACTCACTCTCTATTTGCTTGCCTTTACCAATGCCATCACAGTCTAGGTAAATCCGACTTAAACTTTCACCTCGTATTACTAGATGTTGCTATTGTTGTTCTAAAACCATTTCTTCAAAACGTTCAGTACCAGCAACTTCAATATCTAATGCACGATGTAGCATCTTATGGACTTTGATTTGGCTAGCCCGACGAACTTCTCCTCTTGAGACAGTACTTTGATCTATAAATGACCATATAAATGTGCTTAATGAGCTTATTTTTATTCCAATCACACCGACACGATATAAGCAAATTAATACATTGTTTAGTACTTCAGTTATTTTTACATCACCAGATGAATTAAAGTAATCTCTCACAATTAAAACACAAGGATCATTTGTTTTTTGATCATATAAATCAGTTACTAAGTTCTCTAACCTTATATCTGTGAAACTTGAACGACTAAATGACATCGGTAAAGCTCTCAATATTTCAACAGTATCATCAAAAGAAGGGTATACTTCTCCCCACTCTTCTTTCAAAGACTTTAATCGCTTTTCAGAATACTGCGCCTCTGCTGCATAAATAGCCCTCCATGATATTCTTTCTCTTCCATAAGCTACTTTAAAACACTCATTAACAAACTGCAAAACATCTCTAGGTCTAAATAATGTTCTTTCTAAAATGAAATCAATAGCCATTTGACCATGACCCTTTTTGGCTAAAGGGAAAATGTCACTAAATGAGATTGATTTTCTCGTGTATTGTCTTTTAAAAACTTCATTTATCCGTTTTTCAATAAGTTCGGTTAATTCTGCTTTTGTCCAGTTAATCGGTAAAATATAGGATTCATACTTTTCTTCTTGGAAGCCTGCTCCACGTGTTTTATCGAAGACAAGATCAAGTAAATCTTTACGCATTGCTGCAACTATCTGAACATTCTCTATTTTTCTGAATGTTTTAATCTCCTCTATCAAGGCACGAATAAACCTACAACGAGTCATAGTATTGGCCCAGCTTTCATCTAGTTGATCAATCAAGATGTAAAAATGTCTTTGTGGGTCATTGAATGAGTGCTCTGATAATAAATCTAGCATTTCATTAAGCTTTTTTATTTGTAAGCCACTGACAACTTGACTAGCTCTCTGCTTAATCTCAGTCTTTTGCTCATCTGTGAGTTTATCAGCGCCACTAACGCTAATATTCAAGTCACTAAATTTCGCACCTAGATTTGCTTTTGTATCATTTTCTAATTTCTTTGTTATTACTTTTAAATGTTCATCAGTATCCAGCCAGAACTTATCACCCCATTCTCGGAAGTATTCTATAGCCTTTTGTTTAACAGTGTCTTTTCTGAAGTAATCAACAATATTATCTATGAAATTTCTATTATCTATTTCATTTTTAATGTTATATCTGATTTTTAATAATTCAACTATTAATATATGACGCCATAGAAGCCTATAAAATAAATCTAAGTTTACATCTAATGCATCAAAAAACTGAATGATGTCTGAATGCTCCAGAAAGCGAACTGAAATGTCATTGGGATCTATTTGAACATTTTTTTCTGTTTCTTGAGAAATTTTATAAAGAAGAGCACTTTTACCTGCACCAGTTCGACCAAGAATTATTGATAAAGGATTGCTTACATCACACAACTCATCAACATAGCCTTTATCGATAAAACAGGAATTGAGGAAAGCAGTATCTGTTTCAGCATCTAAGTCACCAACTCTTAGATTGTTTTTTATGATTATTCTATCAGCCAAAATATACCCTTATAATTGTCAATATGTTCATTCGTTATTATGAATATTAGAACCATTATGTTTAGCGGCTTATTTTAAGATGTAAAAAAGAGACTTCAGCCACAAAATTTGCTAAAGCAAATAAATATATAACATGCAGTGGCTGAAACCAGAGCCTGAGGAATTGAAAATAGGTTAGGTATCCTTGAAATAATTTTATTTTGGTAATTTAGCAATAGCTGTAACTCACAAGTGTCCAAACTTGAGTTTGCTCATTGAAAAAGATAGCCTGTAGACCTTAAACAGGCTTCCCTTGAGCAAAGAGACAGTTCCTGCTGGTAGCCAATCCTTCGCTGCATACATTCCAGCCTCGCATATTCAAAAAGCCGACTTAGCCGTCGGTTTTTTTATATCCAAATTATGTCTAATTGGTTATATACGTTTACCTTATGACTGTGCGAACAGCGAGTTAAGCTTCTATTTCAGAAGTGCCTGTTGTGGGTGATTACTTTGTTGCTGGGGCTGAGGACTGCGCGTTGGTTGTATACTAACAATTCGCGTGTAAGCGATGAGTATCTTGCCAGACTTCCAGATTCTTGGCTCTGTAGGAGTAAACAATGAACATAAATACCGTAAGGCTCGGACTTGTTGCTGCGGCGGCAATGAATATAGGTGGGGTGTTAGTCTTTTCGCGGGCCTTGACCAATAGTGTGATCAACGAGTTTGACCCTGTTGTGATGTCTAATTTTGGCTTGTTGATGATTATGGTATGGGGGCTTGCCTATCTGGGGGCGGCAACGATAAAAGCCAATATCACATGGCTGGCGGGGGCATTTACCTTAGAGAAGCTGGTGTATGTTGTCGCTTGGGTAAAATGGATAGCGTCTAATAGCCTTTCTGCTGTCTATGATGCCGATTTGTTTGCGGGCATTTTCTATACCATCTACGGGCTCAATGATTTTGTGTTCATGCTGTTTTTCTTTTTTGTATTCAAATCACAATGGGCAAAGAAAGGTTGATCGTTTTAATGAAATTTGCCAGCTAATGCGCTTATACGGAATTAGCTGGCATTAAATATTATTGACTTTCTGTCTTCATAGAGAAGCTATATTTCAAGCTCAATAGTGAAACTAACACCAGGCCATAGTAGCCCCAGTAGATACAGTAACCATTAACGTGGTAGTAAATATCAAGCGCAGTGATGGCGATGATGGCGGAGAAGGCGAGTGATGAGATAATGGCAAATGCTTTTGTTCTCACTAATGCCGAGAGGATAAACAGCACGACAGAGATAACAAAAAAGGTGTTATCTCCTCTAATGATTCGGCTGGGTATGTGTAGTAGTTGTAATAATGTTGCGATGGGGAAAATATGCCCTCATACCACATAACCTTCCAAAAACTGCATGTGGAGTCGAAGCTCTGGGGGATCTCGTAGGCAATGGGCATGTACCACAGAAACAATGCGAGCAATCCGAGAACGACACCCTTTATCATAGATGTTTTTTTCAATCGTTCTTTTTCTTTGAATTTTATAATGGCTTCATTTTCAGTGCTGGCGTTTACTTTGTAACAATAATCATATCCATTTTTAAGTAAATCCTCAGATTGTTTTTCAGCATTGTTGTCTGTTGAGTCAATACATACAATCACATCATTATTTTTGAAAATTTTATATATTATCATTCGTGTTTTTAATGTCATAAAAAGATAATGGATAGTATGGCTAAAATATCTATATATCAATAAGTAAATGAAGTAGGAGACTAAATAATGCTAGCAATGTCATTATAATTTGCTGTCTATTGTTATTTTACTGACTTGATTAATCCATAATCAAAACAGGCGCACAAAATGGCTTCTATTCTTCGTTCGATCATTTCTTCTTGGTGTGAGTAATATATGGCTTTGCTTTGTGGTGTCGAATTTTGTTTTTGTGTTTACAATAAATCACCATTATATAAATGCCTTTAAAAACAACCTCTTGTAATATGCCTATGAGTGTTTGGTAACGATTGTCATTACCATTGATTGTGTTATTAATATCCCATTAATAATAAATGCCAAAATGGAATGTAAGATTCCACCTAGTGTCATTTTATAAATTGATTGTGGTCAACACAGTGGGTTGCCACACATATAGAGTTGTCAGTAGTGGTTGTCTGTTGAGCCTTGTTATTTGGCTTGGCGAGCTTACTTAATTGATAGCTTTTGTAAGTGATACATAACGATAAGTTATGGCTTGCTTATTTTATCCGTGTTCTTTCCTGTCTAAAGCTATTAATTAAGCGCCACTATCTAATTCAAACCGGAAATTAGGAAAAACCATGAGCCAAAATGGTAAGTTAAATATTACGCGGCGCGATGCATTAAAGGGCGGCTCTGCACTGGGTGCATTGGCGCTGGCAGGAAACGCGCTGTCTTTGCCTTTCGCAACCAAGGCTGTAGCGAAAGAAACCCCAGCCAAGCCGGATGAGAAAATCGTCTGGTCGGCATGTACGGTGAACTGCGGCTCTCGTTGCCCGCTGCGCATGCATGTGGTTGATGGTGAGATCAAGTGGGTGGAAACCGATAACACAGGTGATGATGTGTATAACCACAATCATCAGGTGCGCGCCTGTCTGCGTGGTCGTTCTATGCGCCGCCGTGTTTACGCGCCAGACCGTTTAAAATACCCACTTCTTCGTGTAGGTAAGCGTGGCGAGGGCAAGTTCAAGCGTATTACCTGGGATGAAGCCTATGATCTGATTGGCGATAATCTGCAGCGTATCATCAAGGATTACGGTAACGATGCCGTGTACCTGAACTATGGTACGGGTACGCTGGGCGGTACCGTGACCAAGAGCTGGGATCCAAGTGCAACACTGGTTGCCCGGATGATGAACCTGTGCGGCGGTTACCTGAACCATTATGGTGATTACTCTGCGGCTAACATCGAATGTATGTCTGAGTACTTTTACGGTACTTGGGTCGACAACAACTCGATTGATGATATCCAAAATGCTGATCTTTGCCTGATGTTTGGTAACAACCCGGCAGAAACACGGATGTCCGGTGGTGGCCAAGTCCACAACTACGTGGATGCGAAGAATATCAGCCAGACACGTACGATCTGTATTGACCCTCGATACACGGATACGGCGGCAGGCCGAGAAGATCAGTGGATCCCGATCAAGCACGGTACCGATGCGGCCTTGGTGGCAGCAATTGCGCATGTATTGATCAGCAAGGACAAGGTCGATCAGGACTTCCTCGACCGCTACTGTGTCGGCTACGACCGCAAAACGCTACCGGCCTCGGCGCCGGAAAATGGCAGCTACAAAGATTACATCATGGGCACGGGCCCAGACGGTATTGCCAAAACGCCTGAGTGGGCACAGCCAATTACCGGTATTCCGGCTGATGTGATCACCAAGCTGGCAGTTGAAATCGGTGATGCTAAACGTATTTACATCACACAGGGGTGGGGCCTGCAGCGCTCAGCCAACGGCGAGCAAGCCTGTAAGGCAATCATGATGCTGTCGCTGCTTCGCGGTCAGGTTGGCTTGCAAGGCGGTGGTACTGGTGCTCGTGAAGGTAACCATTCCTACCCGTTCCAGCGCTTCCCTAAAGTGCCGAACCCGATCACCGCGTCTATCCCTATGTTCCTGTGGACCGATGCGATTTTCCGTGGCACCCAGATGACCGATTTGACTGACGGCATCAAAGGGGTGAAGAAGCTAAACAACAACATCAAGTTTATCTGGAACTACGCAGGTAACTGCCTGATCAACCAGCATTCTGATATCAACCGTACCCACGATATTCTGCAAGACGAAAAAGCATGTGAAATGATTGTGGTGATCGACAACCACATGACGTCATCAGCCAAATACGCCGATATCGTGCTGCCGGACTGCACCACCTCAGAGCAGTCTGACTTCTGTATGGATGGTGCTGCGGCATCCATGCCTTACTTTATTTTTGCCAGCCAGGCGATTGAGCCGCGTTTCGAGTGCAAGCCAATTTACGAGATCATGTCCGGCGTTGCCAAACGCATGGGTGTGTTTGACGAGTTCACCGAAGGCCGCACTCAGGAAGAGTGGTTGCAATGGATGTACGCCGAAACAGTTAAGCAAAATAACGACCCTAACTTGCCGGCATACGACGAGATGAGAAAGCAGGGGATCTACAAGAAGCAATTCGACCGTCCGCATGTGGCGTTTGAGGACTTCCGCCGTGATCCGGAGGCCAACCCGCTTCCGTCACCATCGGGCAAGATCGAAATATACTCGGAGACGCTGGCCAAAATCAGCGAGGAGTGGGAGCTTGACCCGGACGAGTCGATCACCCCGCTGCCGGAATATGTCTCGACCTTCAACGGTTGGGATTCGCCGGATCGCAAGACTTACCCGCTTCAGCTTACCGGTTTCCACTACAAGGCGCGTGCCCACTCGACCTACGGTAATGTCGATATCCTGAAAGCGGCTGCTCCGCAGGAATTGTGGATCAACCCGGTAGACGCCACTGAGCGCGGTATCGAAAACGGCGATTTGGTCAGCGTACGCAGCAAGTTCGGCGAGATGAACGTTCGCGTGAAAGTCACGCCTCGCATTATGCCGCATGTTGTCGGTCTGGGTGAGGGGGCATGGTATGCACCGAATGCCAAAGGTGTTGACCAAGCTGGCTCGATTAACGTGCTGACCACGCAGCGTCCTAGCCCGTTGGCGAAATCCAACCCAAGCCATACCAACCTCGTTGAAGTGACGCTAATTAAGAAAATGGGGGCCAAATAATGAGCACCGCGAAGCAGTATGGCTTTTACATTGATTCCAGCAAGTGTACGGGTTGCAAAACATGCCAGCTTTCTTGCAAGGACAACAAAGATCTCGGCGTCGACCGCAACTTCCGCCGTGTGTACGAGTATGTAGGCGGTAACTGGACCGAGCAGGATGGGGCATTCCGCCAGAATGTGTTTGCCTACTACCTGTCGATTTCCTGTAACCACTGTTCGAACCCGGCCTGTACCAAAGTCTGCCCGTCGGGGGCGATGCACAAGCGCGAGGAAGACGGCTTTGTTGTGGTAGACGAAAGCGTCTGTATCGGCTGTAAGTCATGCCACATGGCGTGTCCTTACGGTGCGCCGCAGTACAGCGAGGAAAAAGGCCACATGACCAAGTGCGATGGCTGCTACGAGCGTGTCGCAGAAGGCTTGATGCCTATTTGCGTCGATAGCTGCCCGCTGCGTGCGATCGAATTCGGCCCAATTGATGAGCTGCGTGCGAAGTACGGCTCCAATGCCGATGTGGCACCTCTGCCAGACTCTCGCATTACCAGCCCGAATCTGATTGTTAAGCTGAACCCTAATGGTCGCCCAACCAATGACCGTACCGGTTTCCTCCAGAATCCAAGAGAGGTGAAATAATGTTATACGAAGCGCCATTAGTCGCCTTTACGGTTCTGGCCCAAACTGCGGTCGGTGCGCATTTGACCATCAACGGGTTCCAGACATTCAGCAAGTTGCCTTCTATCTCTGAAGCGCGGATGAATATCGCCCGCTTTGCGGTGTTGGTTCTGATGGGGGTGGGGTTCATCTTTTCCACCACGCACCTAGGCAGCCCGCTGCGCGCCTTCAATGCTCTTAACCGAGTAGGCAGCGCCGCCTTGTCCAACGAGATCCTGACCGGTGCGGGATTCCTCTCTTTGGCGGGGTTGTACTGGTTGATGACGGTACTGAAGATCGGTAGCGAGGGGATCCGCAAGAGCATCAACGGTCTGTCGATTGTTGTCGGTGTGGTTTTCATGTTTGCGATGGCGAACGTATACCAGATCGAAACCGTACCGGCTTGGTACACGTCGATGACCACAGTGGCATTCTGGTTCACCGTGGTGACCTCTGGCCTGATGTTTGGTTACACCCTGCTTAATGTTCTGAATGTGTCGGCAGAAGGGATCAACCGCAGCATGATGTGGGCTGGCGTAACGCTGATCGCCCTCAACATTGCGTTTGCCGTGATGCATACCCTGTATTTTGCCGGGATCTCAACGGCTATTCACAGCGGCTTGCAGCAGATCACCCTGCTATCAGGCTACGTTGCCGGGCATGTAGTGCTGTTGGCTGCGGCCGCTGCGCTATGGCTGTATGCCGAGTTGTTTGTTGCGCCGGAACGCCAGAAGAACTTGTTCGTTGTCATGGCCTTTGTCGTGCTGTTCGTAGCCGAGATCCTTGGCCGCAACGTGTTCTATGGTATGCACTTTACCTCTGGCTTGTACTAACAGCCATGAGCGGGCGGGGTAGCGGTGCTATTCCGCCCGATTTTTTTGATATTACCCACCAGACATCAAAGGTACGTCATGCAAATTAGCCAGCTTGAACAACAAGATCTCAGCGTTGTACTCAAATTGTTCGGGGCGTTGTTTTACTACCAGCCCAAAGATTATGCCGCGGCTAATCTGGATGCGCTGCTCCATAGTGTCGATACGCCTGTTGCTGCGTTGAACGAGGTGCTTGCCCGTTTCTCTGCTGAGGATCTATCCATGTTGCAGCTCGAACACGACCGTTTGTTTTCGGGGATAGGCGAGATGCCTGCACCGCCGTGGGGCTCTGCGTATTTGGATCGGGAAGCGGTGCTGTTTGGCGAATCCACCATTGTTTACCGGTACTTTTTGCAGCGTTGCGGCTTTGTGCTGGACTCGGCGCAGCGAGAGCCTGAAGATCAGATCGGGCTGATGCTGATGGTGCTCGGGATGTTGCTTGAGTCAGGCCGCGAGGAGCTGGCCAGAGAACTGTTGGGCGAGCACCTGATGACATGGTTCGGCTTTTTTAATCGGCGTTTTGCGGTTGCTGCCGCCCAGGCCCCTTATGCCTTACTGGCCGAGGTAACGGCGGATGTGCTGGGAGCACTGTGCGATCATTACCACGTTGTGGTGCCAACCAAGCGAGATTATCTGGATGCCGCACTCTGAAGTGATTGATCATAGCAAGCGTCGGCTATTCGGGCTCTGCCGCCCGGCCGTGCAACCGCGAAGCGAGCCGCGAATGAACGCACGTCCGCCTTTTGCGGTTGAGGAGTCGATGTTTGTTCGTCTGTGCGATGGTTGCGGCCAGTGCGCGGCGGCATGCCCCAATCAAATTATCGAAATGGCAGGGGGCGTGGCTGCCATTGATATTAACTATGCCTTTTGTGACTTGTGCGGGCAGTGCCAGCAGGCCTGCCCGACGCTTGCGCTGTCCGGCCAAAAGATCAGTACGGGGTTGGTGGCGACGGTCTCCAATAGTTGCGAAAACCTCTACGGCTACTGCGGTAGCTGTGAAGACAGCTGCCAATACGGGGCATTAATATGGCAAGACGATGCCAAGCCGATTATTGATGCCGATAAGTGCAATGGTTGCGGGCAATGTGCCCAAAGCTGTTATACCAGTATGATTAGCTTCCAACTCAAACGATAAATATACCCAAGCACCCTCGTATTTATGATGCTTATTTAAGAGCAGTAAGTAATAAGGTATGAGGTTGCTTGGTATGTTTATTTTTAATTTCTCCCTATTATAAATTATCGATGTTTTTGTCTTGTTGCGCTTTTAGTCTAATCATGATTTTCATGACTTTTAGCTGCGCAGTTATGGTTTTTATTTATATATCGTCTCTGTTTTTCCATAGAAATTATGGTGTTTAAGACAGTTTTTGTGGGCTGAAGAGCCTCCTCCTATTTCTTTCTATACTTAATAATCATTCTCATCAACGGTTTACCTCATTCCATAAAGACATAAAAATACAATATTAGATTGATGTTTTATGTGTTTATAGAGCATTTCCTCAGGAATAATATGGCCAATAAGAGTCATATTAATAACTCTCTTTATTTGAAGTGGCGCATGTGATCTTATTTTGCCGATAATGATTCATGCGGTTGGGTGTTGCCTTTAAGATTTTGTATTGAATGGTCTGAATATAATATTTGGGCGGTCTTGCATGTTTTTTAGATATTCCCATTTATACATTCTTATTGAGTTTAAATAGAAATATTTATATTTCTTTAAATGTGACTGAAAAAATTAAATTAATAAATAGAATGTGTTTGGAGTATTTATGTGCAAAGACTGTGGTTGTTCTTTAACTGATCATCATCACCACGATATAGTCCAAAATCCGCAGCTAAATGATAAGAAAACGCTGAGAGTCATCCATAAAATACTCGATAAAAATGATCTCGAAGCGGCGCATAACCGCCAGCATTTTGAGTCGCACGGGGTCTCGGCATTCAATTTGATGAGCAGCCCGGGCAGCGGCAAGACGACCCTTCTTGAGCACTTGCACCAACACACCTCACTACGTTATGCCGTGATTGAAGGCGATTTGGAAACCTCGCGCGATGCCGATCGCTTGCAGGCTCAGGGTATTGCTGCCTACCAAATTCAAACCGGATCGGCCTGCCATCTGGATGCGTTTATGGTCCACGGCGCGCTGCATCATCTCCCGCTGGATAATCTTGATATCTGCTTTGTTGAAAATGTCGGAAACTTGGTTTGCCCTGCCAGTTACGATGTGGGTACCCACAAGAATATTGTTTTGGTTTCGGTTCCCGAAGGCGATGACAAAATTGAAAAATACCCGGTGATGTTCCGCCGTGCTGATCTGGTTCTGCTGACCAAGTGCGATTTGCTGCCGTATTTTGATTTCAGTGTCGAGGAAGCACGCGAGCAGGTTGCAAAGCTCAACCCCAATGCCGTGGTTCTTGAAGTGTCGGTAAAACAGCCCGAGACATTGGTCCCTGTTGTGGATTGGCTTAACAGCCAGATTCAGTGAGGAGGCACTATGTGTTTGTCAGTGCCATCGAAAATTATCGCTATCGACGATGATGATCTGAGCGTCACGGTTGAATCGCTCGGGGTGCAACGCAAAGTCAGCCGTCATTTGTACATGGAGCCATTGGCGATCGGCGACTATGTCTTGATCCACATCGGTTTTGTGATGAATAAGATCGACAAGGCCGATGCCGAGCTAAGCCTTGCGCTCTATCAGGAAATGATTGATAAGCTCGAGGATGGAAACGAACCATGCTCGATATAAAGCAGCTCTATGACGGTTTCCGCAATCCGGAAACGGTGCGTCATCTGGCGCGTACCATCAAGGATGAGGCCGCGGATCTTGCCGCTCCGCTCAATATCATGGAAGTGTGTGGCGGTCATACCCATACCATTATGAAGTTTGGTCTCAAGGCGCTGCTGCCCGATAACATCCAGTTTATCCACGGCCCCGGCTGTCCGGTGTGCGTCATGCCCAAAGAGCGGATTGATCACGCCGTGACGCTGGCAATGCAGCCGGATGTGATTCTGGTGACGCTGGGGGACATGATTCGGGTGCCGGGCTCGCAGGGGAGTCTGGCCCAATGCCGCGCCCGTGGCGGCGATGTGCGCCCCCTCTATGATCCGCTCGATGCATTGCGCATCGCGCAGGACAACCCAACCAAAACTGTCGTTTTCTTTGCCATCGGTTTTGAAACCTCAACCCCGATGACTGCCGTGCTGTTGCAGCAGGCCGAGTCACGCGGGGTCACCAACTTGCTGTTCCATATCAACCATGTCTTGGTGCCACCTGCCGTCAATGCGGTAATGGATGATCCCCAAGTGCAGGTCAATGCCTTTATCGGCCCGTCGCACGTTAGCGTGATTCAGGGGGCGAAGATTTACCAGCCGCTGGTGGATAACTTTGCCACCCCGGTGGTTGTGGCGGGGTTCGAGCCGGTCGATGTGATGGAGTCGGTCTTGCGTCTGGTTCGGCAGAAAGTGGCCGGCGAGGCGAGGGTCGATATCCAGTATAGCCGTGCTGTTAGCCCTGATGGGAACGTCCCAGCCCAACAGTTGGTGAATACTTACTTTGAAACCCGCGACGCGTTCCGCTGGCGTGGGTTGGGGCCCATTGCCCATTCCGCACTTCGCCTCAAGCCCGAGTATGCCCATCGTGATGCCGAACGTCAGTTCGGTGCCGTTCTTACCGATCGCGAAATTGACGACCACAAAGCGTGCCAGTGCGGCGATATTCTCCGTGGTCTTGCCAAGCCCGCAGACTGCCGAGTGTTTGGCCGGGGATGCACCCCGCAGCGCCCGCTTGGCAGCTGTATGGTGAGCTCGGAGGGAGCCTGCAACGCCTATTACCGATATCAAGGAGTGCTGAATGAAAGATAAATATATCCAACTGAGCCACGGTGGCGGCGGCGAAGAAATGAACCAGTTGATCAAGGGAATGTTCTTTTCTGCGTTCGACAATGAGGTCTTGCGGCAGGAAGAAGACGCGGCGGTATTGTCGCTGTCGAACCAGACCGCTTTCACGACCGATAGCTTCACGGTATCACCGCTGATCTTCAACGGTGGCGATATCGGCAAACTGGCGGTGGCCGGTACCGTCAATGATCTCGCGATGATGGGTGCCCAGCCGCTCTATCTCAGCTGTAGCTTTATTTTGGAAGAAGGGCTGGCGATTGAAACCCTCGGCACCATTGTCGAGAGCATGGCCAAAGAGCTTCAGGTCAGCGGGGCGCTGGTTGTGTGCGGCGATACCAAAGTGGTGCCGCGCGGTTGTGCCGATGGCATCTTCATCAATACCGCAGGCTTGGGCCAGTTGCGGCGGCCGGGCATTTCTGCCCATCAGATCCGCGAAGGGGACGCCATTATCGTGTCGCGCGATATTGGCTGCCACGGTGCAACGGTGCTGATGAACCGCGAGGGGCTGGAACTGAGTTCGGATCTGCAAAGTGACTGCGCCACCTTGTGGCCGGTGGTCGAGGCATTGATTGCGGCGGGCATTGATATCCATGCCATGCGTGATGCGACCCGGGGCGGTTTGTCGGCGGTCGTCAATGAATGGGCCCGTACCGCTGCTATCGGTATCACACTGGATGAAAAGGCGATTCCGGTTCGTGACGAGGTGCGGGGCCTGTGTGAGCTATACGGCATGGAACCGTTTGATCTCGCCAACGAAGGGACGTTCGTTCTGGCCCTGCCAGCCGAGCAGGCCGAAGTGGCACTGGCCGTGATGCGTCATTTTTCTTGTTGCCCAGAGGCGGCGGTGATTGGCTGTGTGGACCAGCGCCAGATTGGCCGGGTTCTGCTGACTACCCCGTGGGGCAGCCTGCGCTACCTTGATGCCCCGCAAGGTGAGCTGTTACCGAGGATTTGCTGATGCATGAATACTCTATTGTCAGCGCGCTGATTGACCAGTGTGAACGCCATGCCCGTGAGAATCAGGCGAACCGAGTGACACGGGTCGCCATCAAGGTCGGCCAGCTTAGCGGCGTGGAGCCTGCGTTGCTGGAGACGGCGTTTGAGACGTTCAAGCAAGAAGGGGTATGCCGCGATGCCGTACTCGAGATGCAAATTCAGCCTCTGGTGATCCGCTGTCGTGAATGCGGGCATGAAGCGGTGATGGAGACACGGCAGGTGATCTGCCCGCACTGTAACAGCCGGGATACCGATGTCATTGATGGTGAGGAGCTGCTGCTGATGCAGCTGGAGCTGGAAACCTGAGCCCTGCAACGTGACGGGTTTACTCTCGTCTTTTTTTTCGCATGAGATTCCTTGGGCCGTCTGCCTATCGGGCTGGCGGCCATCGATACCACAGAAACAACCAACCCATAATAATAAGGATGAGCAATGGATACACATGCTGCCCTCTACGAGCTGGGTAAGGCCCGGCTAGAACAGCTGCGCCAACTCCCCAGTAATAAACAACAGCCTTTGCAAGAGCGCTTGGCTGAAAATGGTATTAGCCGCCGGGAATTTCTTGTGTGGAGCGCGACCCTGACGGCCGCGTTGGCACTGCCTATGCCTTTTAGCTCGCTGGTGGCCGAGGCTGCCGAGCTGGCAGATCGGGTGCCTTTGATCTGGCTGCACATGGCCGAATGTACCGGGTGTTCAGAGTCCTTGATCCGTTCATCGACCCCGGATGTCAGCACGCTGATTTTTGATCATGTATCGCTTGAGTATCAGGAGACCTTGATGGCCGCAGCAGGCTGGCAGGCGGAAGAAAACCTTGATGCGGCGATGCGCAACTACAAGGGCCAGTATCTGCTGGCAGTTGAGGGTGCTGTTCCGACCGCTAACGGGGGGGCTTTCCTTACCTTGGGCTGCAAAGGTCGTACTGGCTTGGAGATGGTGCAGGAGGCTGCGGCAGGGGCGGCAGCCATTATTTCGGTAGGTACCTGTGCGTCGTTCGGCGGGGTACAGGCCGCCAAGCCTAACCCAACTGGTGCCAAAGGTGTCCATGCCGTGGTTGACCGCCCGGTGATCAACCTAGGTGGTTGCCCGCCGAGTTCTTCGAACATTGTCGGCACCCTGATGTATTTCATCATGTTCGGCAAGTTGCCGGCCCTTGATACTTTCAACCGTCCGAAATGGGCTTACGGGGCCCGAGTGCACGACAACTGCGAACGACGCGGCCATTTTGACGCCGGTGAATTTGTCGAAGAGTTCGGTGATGTCGGTGCAGAGAACGGCTACTGCCTATACAAAATGGGGTGCAAGGGGCCTTACACCTACAACAACTGCCCGCAGGAGCGTTTCAACAACCATACCAGTTGGCCTGTTTTGGCCGGTCACGGCTGTATTGGTTGCTCCGAGCCGGATTTTTGGGATGACATGGCGGATTTCGAAAAGCCGCTTGGCCGCCAGCTGTTGCATGGTCTGGATGCGACGGCGGACACTATTGGGGCCGTCACCCTTGGCCTGACCGCGGTAGGAATTGGCGCTCACGCAGTGGGTAGCTTCTTTGCCGGTACGTATAACGATGAGGACAACTAAGAATGAGCAAACGTGTTGTAATTGACCCTATCACCCGCATTGAAGGGCACCTTCGCATTGAAGTCGAGGTCGACGAGAACAATGTGATCGAAAAGGCGTGGGCGTCTTCGACCTTGTTCCGCGGGCTGGAGATCATCCTCAAGGGCCGTACGCCGTTTGACGTCGGTTTGTTGGTTCAGCGCATCTGCGGTGTTTGTACCTTCTCGCATTACCTGTGCGGCACCATGGCGGTGGAAAATGCCATTGGCGCGGCCGTTCCGATGAATGCCCAGTACCTGCGTTCGATGATGCTCGAAGCACTGCACATGCATGACCATATCGTGCACTTCTATATCCTGCACGGCCTCGACTGGATAGATGTTGTTTCTGCCCTGAAGGCGGATCCAGCCAAGGCCGCCCAGGTAGCAATGAAGTATTCCGATACCCCGATGGCTGCCGGTGAAGGCGAGCTGCGTGCGGTGCAAGAGAAAGTGAAGAAGTTTGTCGATACCGGCAAGCTTGGGCCATTTGCCAATGCCTACTGGGGGAACCCGTCGTATTCGTTTACGCCGGAGCAGAACCTGATTGGTTTGTCTCACTATTTCAAGGCGTTGGAAATTCAGCGTGTTGTGGCCGAAATGATGGCGATTTGGGGCGGCAAGAACCCGCACCCGCAATCGGTAGTGGTTGGTGGGATCACCTGTGTCCGTGACATGATCAACCCGGCAAGGCTGCAGGAGTGGGAACAGCGCAGGGCCACGGTGGTGGAGTTTATCGAGCGTGCCTACCAGGCTGATTTGATCATGGCGGCTGATGCCTACGGCAAAGAGACCTCGGTGCTCGGCGGTGTCAACGTGCGCAACTTCATGTCGACCGATGATGTACTGGTTGGCCAGAACCAGCACCTGTTCAAGAGCGGTATTGTTCGCAACGGCGACTTGGCCAATGTCGAGGATATCGACCCGTACAAGATCGAAGAGGATGTCACTCACTCTTGGTATAACGCGGCGCACCCGCAGCATCCGCTTGATGGAACGACGATCCCCGAGCATACCCCGTTTGTCGAGCGCGATACCGTTTATGGCAAGCTGCCGACGGTTGACGGCGAGGGCAAATATTCATGGGTGAAATCCCCGCGCTATGCCGGAGAACCGGTTGAAGTCGGCCCGCTGGCCGCCATGCTGGTGAACTACGGCCGTGGTGTGCCGGAGGTCGTCGAGGTTGTCGATGACTTCTTGGCCCGTACCGGGTTGCCGAAGGAAGCCTTGTTTACCACGTTGGGCCGTACTGCGGCTCGTATGCTGCATACCTTGGTGCAGGCCCGTCATGGTAACCGTACCTTTGATGCCCTTGTCACCAATATCCAGTCTGATACCTCGACTTACATTGCGCCGGATCTCGATGCAGCTAAGGAGTACAAGGGCTTTGCGATGGTCGAAGCGCCGCGTGGCCTGCTGAGTCATTGGATTCGGATCAAGAATGGTTTGGTCGAGAACTATCAGGCCGTGGTGCCGACCACATGGAATGCCGGCCCGCGTGACGGCAATGGCAAGGTGGGCCCGTACGAGGCTTCTCTGGTTGGCCTGAAACTGGATGATCCGACCAAGCCGTTGGAGATTTTGCGGGTGATCCACTCCTTTGACCCGTGCATGGCCTGTTCGGTACACGTGATGGACTACAAGGGTCAGTCTCTGAGCCAGTTCCGTATCGATCCTAACGCACTGTAAGGAGTTCGCGATGAGTACTGAAGAAGTTCTCTATAAACGAGAGCGGGTCTTTTCTGTTGTTATCCGCGTCTGCCACTGGCTGCGGGCCTTGGCGATTACGGCCTTGGTGATCACGGGTTTTTATATCTCGTGGCCGTTTTTGGTCGCACCGGATAGCAGTGACGTGCTGGTCAATGGTTGGATTCGTTTTGCCCATGAGGTGTTTGGCTTCATGCTGGTGGCAATCACGATGGCCCGGGTCTACCTGTTCTTCTTTAGCCGCAGCAATGTGGAACGACGTTCTATCAGTGATGCCCTGAGCACCAAGAGCTGGCTTCAGCAGATCAAGGCGTATTTGTGGATGGGCAAGCCGCCGCACCACGGTGCCTACGGTCCGTTGCAGCTGATGGTGTATGCCGGTATTTCGACATTGGCCATCTTCATGTGCGTAACGGGGTTGATGCTGTATGACAACGTTTATCACGGTGGTCTGGCGGCCTTGCTACTGCCGGTGACGGACTACCTGACTCGCCTGATGGGTGGGCTCGCGAATGTTCGTTTGTGGCACCACTACGTGACATGGGCCTTCATCATCTTTGTGTTTATGCACATCTACATGGTGGTATGGACCGGGATCCGATTCCGTAACGGTTCGGCCGACTCGATCCTGTCCGGTTACGATTACAAATCCGTCCGTAAGGATCACGCTGAATGAAGATATTGCTGCTTGGTATTGGCAATGTCTTGTACGCCGACGAAGGAGTCGGCGTACACTTCGTTAATTATATTGCTGAAAATTACCGCTTTAGTCATCCCGAACACCACATCGACACCTTGGACGGTGGCACGCTGGCTCAGGGGCTGACGCCGATCCTGTCCCGCTATGACCACTTGGTTGTGGTGGATACCGTCAATGCCGCCGGGGCCGAGCCCGGTCAGGTCTATTACTTCAACTTTGATAATGCGCCGCCGGAAATCGACTGGCAGGGCAGCGCCCACGAAGTGGAAATGCTGCAGACCCTGATCATGATGGAGATGGTGGGCGATCGGCCGGATACCTGGATTGTCGGCGTGGTGCCGACCGTACTGGAGCCTATGCATTTAGGTCTGACAGGAAAAATTCAGGCGGCGATCCCGGTGATGGAAAAAGCCCTGCTCGACCATATGGGCTCGCTGGGTATTGAGTGTCGGCGGGTTGCCGATGTCGATATCAATACCTTGATCCCCGATTCATTCAAACGCGGCTAATGTCAGGTGTTTTATGAAGCTAATTCGATTTTCTTTTGCCTGTTCGCGCAAGGTGCCGTTTTACGCCCAGTTGTGCAACCATTACCTTGATTATCCTGAACTGCAGGTCACTATCGCTTGGCACAACAGCTGCTTTATTCTCGAAGCGGAGGGCAACCAGAGCCAGTTGGAAGCGTTGGCCGCGTCGGTTGCCAAGGATTTCCTTTACTCAATCTGGTTGACGGATGCCAAGATGGAGGAGGTCGCGGAGCGGATCGGCAGCCGCAGCGCTCTCAGCCACCTCGCGGTGCAATTGCCGTTCTGTAACCATTGCCATCCGCAGTTTTCCGACAACCAGTCATCCCTGTTTGGCCAAATGGTGCTGGAATGCCCGCTGTGCCATGGTGAAAAGCACGTACCCGGTGAGGTTTCGCTGGGTGGCTTGCAGGAGCTGGCTGCCCAGTTGCGCCGTTGCGGCGAGGCGAAACTGATTTGGGCGGGGCACCGCTATGATTTCCGGACCACGCCGTTTGCCGATGGCCTGCGGGCGCAGGTTCTGGTGTGCAACCCCAATCGGCTTTCTGCCCATTTTGCGGCAGAGCACCACCATGTCTTGGCGTTATCGAGCTTAGAAAAGCCTCGGGTTGCGTTACGTGCCAAGGAGGATCACCAAACATTGGTGCATACCCTATACGATGTGCGCTTTGCCTGGAGCCGGGCACTGTCTGTTTTGGCCGAGGTGCTGCGCCAGCAGGGGATGGACTATCTCTTTTACCACACCAGCGATGCCAAGATGGCGGTAGCTTGGGTTAACGGCCAGTGGAGTGAGCTGGCTTACTCCTCGCAAATGCCGTTGCCCAACCCGCTGTTCGGGATCAAGGAGCCGTTGCATGACAGCGCGACAATCCGTGGTCTGCGTGCCGACTGGCTCAAGGGCAAGGTTAAGGGCAAGGTGATGTTTTCGTCGCATACCCCTGACACCTCAGGGCGGGAAACCCATGCGCTGTGCGCGCTTCATGGTGGCAATATCGAATCGGGCGTGTTGCGCAATAGTGCCGTGGTGTATTTTAGCGACCAGTCCCCCGGTCAGCTGGCCGTTCTCGATCACCGCCTGAATACCGAGGCGTTCTTTATGCTGCGCCCATTGCCCAAAACGGGGGAGCAGTTGCTTCACGAGTTGGAGGCGCGGGGGCGTAGCGAGCTGGTCGGCCGCTTCACCACCGAGTACCCCGATGCCATGGCCGAGATGGCCTACACCTTGTTTCAGGGCGAGCGCGATAACCTCACCACCTTGTTTGCGGCAGCCGCCTGTGTGATGGGGCTGGCGTCATCGGGGTTGTCGAAGCAGCAGTTGGCCGATCGGGTCGTCGCGGCGGCGTTGGCCTACCGTGGCAAGAATGCGCACCGTATTGATTTTGCCTTTGATGAATCGTCGCCGGTAAGCGGGTTGGATTTCTACCAGACCCTAGCCAGTATCATGGCCTTTCGGCTTGCCACCAACGGGGATGACAGCCTAGTGCCCAAGTTGGCGTTTGGGATCATGGATTCCTTGGCTGACTATCTGGCTACGTGGATCGAGCACCTCGACGGCAAGCATGGTATCGAGCAGGTCGTGCTGGCGGGTAATGAAATGGGCAACGAGTGCCTTGCCCAGCGTATCGCGGTACGCGTTGGCAAGAACTTTTCCCTGTTCGCCAACCGTCGCCTGATGCTCGATGGCAGCAACCTTAGTGTCGGTGCCTTATTGCTCAAGCAGCGTCGCCGGAGATAAGCACGATGGCTGTAGCAACAACAATTCGCCATTGTGAGGTGAAAATCCAAGGCATTGTGCAGGGGGTCGGCTTTCGGCCTTTTGTCTATCGCGTGGCAAAGGGGTTTGAACTGGATGGCACGGTGCTGAACAACGCGCAGGGCGTGACGATTCACCTTCATGGCAGCGCGGCATCGGTTGAGGCTTGCGTTGCGGAAATCATTGCCAATCCGCCGCCGTTGGCCCGCATTGACGGTTGTAAGGTAGAGGAGCTCGCCCAATGGCTGCCGGTTGACGGTTTCCATATCATCGGAAGTGAGGAATCTTCTGCGGGGGCTACCGTTGCGCTGTCGCCGGATATGGCAACCTGTGAGGACTGCCTTGCTGATATGGCCGATCCGGCCAGCCGTTTTTATCGCTACCCCTTCACCAACTGTACTAATTGTGGCCCGCGTTATTCGATTATTCGCCATCTGCCCTATGATCGGCAGGCGACATCCATGGCGGGTTTTGCCATGTGCCCGGATTGCGCCCGTGCCTATCATGATCCACTGGATCGCCGTTATCATGCCCAGCCGATTAGCTGCCATCATTGCGGGCCCCAGTTGCGCTATTTGACAGTCGACGGCGCGGTAACGGGCTCAGAAGAGGCCGCTTTGAGCGAGGCAATCACGGCGTTATCACAGGGGAAAATTATCGCCGTCAAAGGATTGGGTGGTTTTCATTTGATGTGCGATGCCACCAATGATGCCGCCGTCCAGTTGCTCCGCGCTCGCAAGCAACGCCCGGCCAAGCCGTTGGCCGTGATGGTGAAGGACGAGGCGATGGCCCGACAAATTGTCGTTGGTGACAGCGATGAGTGGCGGGTGCTGGGTAGTGCCCGTCGGCCGATTGTCCTGATGCAAAAGCAGCCGCACCCGGTGTGCGCAGTGGCTGATAGTGTGGCGCCGGATATCGACACACTGGGCTTGTTCTTGCCTTATACCCCGTTGCATACCCTGCTTCTGGAAGGCTTGGCGACGCCGCTGGTGGCAACCTCGGCCAATATCAGCGGGGAGCCGATTCTCACTGATTATGAGTCGGTGCTCGGGCAGCTGGCGCAGGTGGTTGATGGCATTTTGGACCATGACCGTCCTATCGAGCACCCGTGTGACGATAGCGTCGTGCAGGTCATCAACGGTCAGGAGATGGTACTCCGGCTCGGGCGCGGGTATGCCCCGTTGAGCTTTTCCCTACCTGAACCGGTTGACCGCACGGTCTACGCGGCCGGGGCCCAACAGAAAAACAGCTTGGCTGTCGCGTTCGAGCGGCAGGTTCTCGTCAGCCCCTATATTGGCGATCTCTATACCTTGGCCAGTGAGCAGCACTATCGCCAAGTCTCCGATTTTCTTATTCATTGCTACGGTTTGACACCAGAAGTCGCGGTGCACGATTTGCACCCTGATTATGCCTCGACCCGGATTGCTCAGGCGTTTCCTGCGGCGCATCTCGCGGTGCAGCACCATTATGCGCATATTCTCGGCCAGTTGGCGATCAACCAACGGACCGCGCCTGTGCTGGGGTTTGCCTTTGATGGTACAGGGCTGGGTGATGACGGCAGTGTGTGGGGATCTGAGGCGATGGTGGCCGATGTTCATGGCTATCGGCGTGTTGCCAGTCTTAAGCCTTTCTTGCTGATAGGCGGTGACAGTGCGGTCAAGGATCCGACCCGGTTAATGCTGGCTCTGCTGTTCGAGCGGTTCAGCTTAGATGAGGTTATCGCGATGGAGTTGGAGGCTCTTGATGGCGTAGACCCTCGCTGGATACGAAACCTGCACCGGTTATGGGCATCCAAGGCGGCCTGCGTGGCCTGTAGCTCGATGGGACGTCTGTTTGATGCCGTTGCCCGGTTGTTGGGCTTGGTTGGCCAGACCCAGTTTGAAGGGGAGGCCGGAATGAAGCTTTCCGCGCGGGCGGCACTGGCGGGCGCGGCTGATGGCAATGGCCAATGCGAAGAGGCACGGACGGCGTTTGAACTGCCGTTGGTGGCGTTTGAAGGGCGCGAAGTGTGGGATACGCAGGCGTTGTTTGGGCAGATCGTCGCGGCGGTCAACGCGGAGCCCTTATCGCATGCACGGACGGCCTCTATTGCTTTGGGTTTTATTCAGGCTCTGGCCGATGCTGTTTGCCAGCTATCCGTTGCACATTATTCCCAAGCCAAGCTGGCTGGGGGAGAAAAAGAAGAGCAGCCTTGTATCGCTTTGTGCGGCGGGGTGTTTCAAAACAAATTGCTGTATGCCTTGTGCCAGCAACAACTTATCGCGTTGGGCTTGCCGGTTCTGCCTTGCAAGCAACTCCCGGTCAACGATGCCAGCATTGCGCTGGGCCAACTCTGGTATGGAATTCACAATGAACAATAATACGTTCCCATTCGTGGTGAAACGAAAAAACAACGGGACGCAGGCCAGAAGACGATCGGCACTGTGCTCCGCCCTTTCTGTGTCGGTGCTATTGAGCGGTGCGGCTTGGCACCCGCTTGCGTGGTCTGCGGTATCGGATCATCCGGCTGCTTCGGTGCAGGCCACGGACGGTTATGATCAGCCAGTGACACTTTCGCTGGGGGATGAGCCGGAGGCCGGTTTCGATCCCATTTATGGTTGGGGCCGATACAATAATCCTTTGATCCAATCGGCTTTGCTCAAACGCAACGGCGAGCTGAATGTGGAAGGTGACTTGGCGGAGGGCTGGACGCTCTCCCCTGACAAGAAGGCGTGGACTGTCACACTCCGTCCCGGCTTGGTATTTAGTGACGGCACGGCACTGACGGCGGAGGATGTCGCCTTTACCTATCGTACGGCCCAGTCGGCCGCGACGCTCTATGATTTGAGCAACCTTGACCGGATAGAGGTTAACTCACCGGAATCGCTGACCTTCTACCTCAAGCAAGCGGATATTCTGTTCGCGGATACGCTGGCCTCGCTGGCTATTGTGCCGCAGCATGCGTACGGGGCGGATTATGCGCAGCATCCGATTGGCTCCGGCCCGTATCAGTTTGTGCGCTGGCAAAAAGGACAGCTTCTCGAATTGGTAGCCAATCCCCTGTATTACGGCCCTCAGCCTCATCTCCGCCATCTTATTATCGTTTTTAGCGATGAGGAGAGCCGCTATACCCAGTTGCTGGCCCGTCAGCTCGATCTTGCAGCGATCCCGCCGCAATATGCACGTAATCTTCCGGGAACGACCAAGTTATGGAGTATCACCAGTGTCGATAACCGGGGGATCGCCTGGCCGATGGTGCCTTATGACGGCCATAGCATTGGCAATGATGTCACCAGTGACAAGGCCATACGGACAGCAATCGATGGAATCATTGACAGGAAGCTGCTGGTCGACGCCTTGCTGGATGGCCACGCGAGGCAAGCATACTCGATAGCCGATGGTCTGCCGTGGAGCACTGAACCGGTTCACCGCCATACCTCTTTGGATCAGGCCAAGGCGCAACTGGATGCGGCTGGCTGGCAGGTTCAGCCTGACGGTGTTCGGGCCAAGAACGGGGTGAGGGCTGAGTTTACGCTCTATTACAAATCCGGTGACAGTATTCGCGAGCAACTGGTGCTGGCCGTGGCGCAGATGATCAAACCGCTGGGCATTGCCGTCAGGACTAAGGGAACAAGTTGGGAGAATATCAGCAAGGTGATGCACCGCTCCCCAGTGCTGTTCGGGTTCGGGGCGCTGTCGCCAAGCGAGATGCGCTACACCTACCATAGCCGTTTTCGCGGAGTGGATTTCTACAATAGCGGGTATTATAGCCGTCCCGCAGTGGACCGCGAGCTGGATGCGGCTCAGTCATCGCCGTCGTGGCTGGAGGCGATGCCCCATTTCCAACAGGCCCAGCAGTTGGTCTATCAAGATGTCCCTTGGACGTGGCTGGTGAATTTGCAGCATTTGTATGCGGGCAATCCTTGCCTTAATCTGGCTTCGCCGATGGTCGAACCCCACGATCACGGCTGGCCCCTGACGAATAATATTACCGACTGGACGTGGGAGTGCTCGGCCCGGCCATGATGTTTTCGATATTCAGGACCAATATCAGGCTGGGGCTGCAGCTCCTGTTGGTGGTTGTGCTGGCGTGGGGGCTGCTTGCCTTTTCCCCGTTGGATCCTGTCACCCAGTACCTTGACGGCAATGTCTTTGCTGCATCGGCGGCGCAGAAGGTGCTGTTGGCCGAGCGGCTGGGGATGAGCGGGTCTGGTGGTGTGCCTGATGGTGTGCCTAGTGGTGTGCACTGGTGGCCGGTGGTCTCGCAGTGGCTGGCGAACCTTATTCGCGGGGATATGGGATTTTCTAATCTCTACCGTCAGCCAGTGCTGGATGTGCTGTGGGCGCGGGGACAGCTCTCTTTGCTGCTGATGGGATCAAGCTGGCTGCTTGCGCTGTTGGTGGGGTATGTGTTGGGCTTGCTTGCCGGTCTTTTTTCCTACCGCTGGGTCGACAGTATCATCCGCACTTTTGCGTGGGTGCTGGCTGCCATTCCGCCGTTCTGGCTCGGAATGGTGATGATCGCCCTGTTCGCGGTGAAGCTCCAATGGGCTCCCGCGTGTTGTGCCGCCCCGTATCATAGCAGCTTTGGCGATCAGGGGATGGCCAGCATGTTATTGCATCTGGTTTTGCCGATGACCACGCTGGCATTGGTCTACATGGCTCCGCTGATATTGCATACCCGGGAAAAGGTCATCGATGTATTGGCTGACTCCCCGGTGCAATATGCGCGTCTTCATGGCCAAAGTGTCATGGCGCAGATCCGCTTCCATGTTGTGAAAAACAGTCTGCTTCCAGCCCTTGTGCTTCATCTGGCCTGTTTTGCCGAGTTGTTCAGCGGTTCGATCTTGGCCGAGACGATTTTCAATTACCCGGGGTTAGGGCAGACGCTGGTGAAAGCCGGATTGGCGAACGATGTTGCCCTGTTCATGGGGGCAACCCTAATTAGTGCCGTACTTGTTTTTGTTGGCAATATGGCAGCATCGCTGTTTGCCGCCGGGTTAACGCCGGGAGTGCGGGGGTGAGTGCTGTGTTATGTCTCCGTAAGTTACGTTTGATGGCGTGGCCGCTGTGGGGCGCGATATTCTTGGTTGCGATAGCGGTGCTGTGGCCTCAGTCTGGGCTGGAACTTAATTTGCTGGCCCGCAACATGCCGCCTAGTTGGCTGCACCCCTTCGGAACCGACTGGCTCGGGCGGGATATGCTGACCCGTAGCTTGAAGGGCTTGCTTAACAGCCTTTTTCTGGCTTCTGTGGCTGTGGTGATCAGCAGTATGCTGGCGATGGTGCTTGCTTTGGCCTCGACGTTAAATCGTTGGATCGGCAGTGGTATTGAGTTGTTGGTCGATGTCTTCTTGTCTTTGCCGCACCTGCTGCTTTTGATTTTGTTGTCGTTGGCCTTCGGTGGCGCGTCATCGGGGGTGGTGGCCGCCATTGCGCTGAGTCATTGGCCGCGCCTGACCCGCTTGCTGTTGTGCGATATGCAGGCCGTGACGCATTCGACGTATTATCAACTGGCCCAGCAGTTTGGGCAGCCAAGATCCCATTTGTTGCTCCGGCATATCGTTCCCCATGTTGCCCCCCAATGGCTGACCGGGGCATTGCTGATGTTGCCCCAGGCCCTGTCACACATGGCGGGATTGACGTTTTTGGGGTTTGGCCTTGAGCCATCAACACCGTCGATGGGGGTGATATTGTCTCAGGCCAGTCGTTATCTTCTTGCCGGTGAATGGTGGCTGGCCGTGCTGCCCGGTGCCTTGCTGGTGGTCTGTCTGTTGTTGCTGTCGTTGCTGGCCCAGCGAGTCAGCTTGCTGATCCGCGGGCAGTGCTCACCGTTGTCGTTATACCGTTCGTCTTTGTCCGAGAATCATTATGCTGCACGTTAATCAATTGGCCATTGCTGCCAATAACGGGGGAACATATTTGCTCCACCCGCTGAGCTTTACCTTGGCGCAAGGAGAAATCGTCGGGGTTATTGGCGAGAGCGGAAGCGGCAAGAGCCTGCTGGCGCATGCCATGCTTGGTCATGCCCCCAAGGGTTACCGTTTGCAGGGGGATATCCAAGGCGTTGGATCGGTGGCACTCTCAGCCCAGTCGGCGTCGGTGTTCGATCCGCTCAAAAGCGTCAGACAACATCTGTCACGTTGGCTGTTGCGTTCATCTTGCCAAGAAGAGAGTACGGCATCCCACCACCGCTGGAGCACGTTGGGTATCGATCCGGAGATTGCGGGTAGCTACCGTCATCAGCTCTCTGGCGGCATGGGCAAGCGGGCCTGCTTGGCGCAGGCTCTTGTGCAGTCCACGTCCTATATTCTGGCGGATGAACCCTGCGCCGGTTTGGATGAGGCAGGCGCACAGCGTACTTACCGCCAGTTGCGCGATAAAGCCGATAGCGAACACCTTGGGCTGCTGATCATCTCGCACAATTTGCGCCAGCTGCTGACGTGGGCCGATCGTATTTTGGTTCTGCGCCATGGTCAGTTGGTTGATGTCACGACCCCCGCAGCGATAAGGCGGGGGAACTGTGCCCCGTACAGTCGGGCGCTTTGGGAGGCATTGCCGGAAAACTGGGGGGAAAGCCATGTTGATGCTGCGTAATGGGGTGGTTTGCTATCAGCGAAACCGTCTCTCCTTGTGTGATCTTTCACTGGCTCGTGGCGAGGTGGTGGGATTGTCCGGGCCGAGTGGCGTAGGCAAGTCGACTCTGGCCAAAGTGCTGGCGGGGATCCAGCCGCTAAGCAGCGGCATGTTGTCGGTTCCTGAGCGGCAAAAGGGGCAGGCGAATCCCGTTCAATGGGTGGCCCAGCAGCCGGAATTTGCCTTTAACCCGTATTTGACAGTGGGCCAGTCGTTACGCGAGAGCTGGCGATCAGAGGATTTTTTCGCCTTGCTGGATGATTACCGTATTTGCCCGAGTTGGCTGGAGCGTTATCCGCAGCAGTTGTCCGGCGGGCAACTGCAACGGCTCAATGTCGTTCGTGCTTTGATCCCGTCAACCCAGTATCTGCTGTGTGACGAAATATCGGCCCCGCTCGATCTGCTGACCCAAAAGCACCTTTGGCAAACCTTGCTGGGCCATTGCCGGGCGAGGGAATTGGGCGTACTGGTGATTTCCCATGATCGTATGCTGTTGGGCCAAGTTTGCGACCGTCTACTGAGCTACTGAGCTACTGAGCTACTGAGCTACTGAGCTATTGAGCAACTGACTACTGAATTTGGGCCTTCGTCTTCCGGTGAATGCCGGCTTGTAAGGGGATTGGGATATTATCCGTTGTTATTCGAATGCCCTTTCTTTTTGTCGCAGGAACTCAATCAGGGTCCGGACGCGTAATGGCATCAGGGCCTTTTCCTGATACACGGCATAGATAGGGATCGCCAAGTCATGCACATCGGGCAAAAGGCGGGTTAGATCTCCCTTTGCCAGCTCGTTCTTCATCATGAAGCTGGGCATAATCGCAAAACCCAGATCATTTAATACAAACTCTTTCACTGTGGCGGAGGTGCGAACTTGTACTTTCGGGCTGTGAGGTAATCGGGTGATCGTCCCTTGGCTGTTGGTTAGGGTGAGCTGTTTGTCGCCGTGGACGATGTGATGGCTTATCCAATCAAGTTTCAGCAGATCTTCCGGTTTGGTGACGGGGGCAACCTTGGCGAGGTAGGCAGGGGAAGCGCACAGCATATCGCGGAAGTAGCCGAGCTTGACCGCATACAGGCTGGAATCCTCCAAGGCTGAAGAGGCACGCAGTGCAATATCACAGCGTGATTCAATCAAGTTGCTATAACTGTCGCTTTCAACAATATCCAGTTTGATCTTGGGGTAGAGGTGGAGAAATTCACTCAGGATATCGACCATTGCCGAGCTGGGGGTCGAAATCCGGATGATACCACTTGGGATCTGGTTGGTGTCTTGCGTCTCTGCATTGGCCTCAAGGGCGATTTCGCCAATCAGCTTACATTTGTCGTAGTAGCGGGCTCCTGCATCAGTTAGCGACAGTGAGCGGGTTGTACGGTGCAATAGGCGGGTATTCAAGGATTGCTCGAGCTTGGAAACAATTTGGGAAACTCGTGCCTTGCCGATATCCAGCTCTTCGGCAGCTAAGGTAAACGACTTTCGTTCCGCGACTTTGGCAAAAACCATCATGTCATCAAGTGAGATCATAGTGCGCATTGTTTAGTTTTAATTAACAATCAGTTTAATCAAAGGCTAATTATCTATCAATCATCAAACGATATAGTGTCTCCATCAACAGCGAGACGCCCGCGCATGAGGGGGATCGCTGTCTTATTTAGCATCAATAGATGGAGAGACAGATATGTCAGATCGCAAAATTCTTGTTACGGGTGCCTCAGGCAAATTGGGTGCGCAAGTGGTCGAAAGCCTACTGAAGGAGCTGGGTGTGAAACCAAGCCAGCTGATTGTGACGACGCGAAATGCAGAGCGACTCCAGATATTGGCTGCGCAAGGTGTCGAGGTGCGCGAAGCTGACTTCTTCAGCGCGGCATCACTGGAAAATGCCTTTCAGGGTGCAGATAGTATGTTGCTGATTAGCATGGATGCCACGGGCCCGCGTACCCAGGCTCACTTAAATGCCGTGGCAGCGGCAGAAAAGGCCGGCGTTGATCATATTGTCTATACCTCGATGGGGGCGGCGCAATCGTCACCGGTTGTTTTTGCCCATGAGCATGCCGCAACGGAAAACGCCATTAACCAAAGTGCCATCGCGAACGCGACGATCCTGCGCAACAACTGGTATTTTGAGAACCTGCCGGAATATTTCGCCAGTGTGCTGCAAACGGGGCATTGGCTGAGCTCTGCCGAAGAAGGCCGAGTGGCACAGCTGTCTCGCAAAGATTTGGCCTTTGCAGCGGCGTCTGCCCTTGTTAAGCCAGCACAGGGCAAGGTGACGTTGGCGATGAACGGCCCGCAGTCACTGACCCACGCCGATATGGCTAAGCTAATCGACAAGGTGCTGGGTACTTCCACCACTATGGTGCATCTGACGGATGAGGACTATCAGGCACAGCTGGAATCATTCGGGCTGCCAGCACCGATTGTTGATTTGTGCGTGACGATGGATCAGCATAACCGCGCCCAGTGTTCAGATGGCACCAGCGAGGCATTTGAAATCCTTACTGGAAAGCAGCCTCAACCCTTCGAGGCTTGGCTTCAAGAGCACAAAGCCGATCTCATCAAGCTGGTTGCTTGATAGTACACAAAAGGGACGCCTTGGCGTCCCTTTTGTTGTATGTGGAGACAC
Source organism: Photobacterium panuliri (assembly GCF_059920555.1). Taxonomy (NCBI): domain Bacteria; kingdom Pseudomonadati; phylum Pseudomonadota; class Gammaproteobacteria; order Vibrionales; family Vibrionaceae; genus Photobacterium; species Photobacterium panuliri. The sequence goes on along the minus strand of NZ_CP197193.1, from coordinate 1,269,872 downwards.
TTAGCCTGCCACAGGTTCGACACGGTATTGGTGAATTACCATTTTCCCTTCGCTATTCAAAGAAAGTTGCCAGGTTTCGTTGACCAGAATATTGATGGTTTCGCCGTTGAAACACGAAGTTGCTTGGGTATCTGCCTGTAGGCGCACTCGAAGTTCGGCCTCATAGCGATCGCCGTTGGGTTTAATCTCTATTTGCTCGATGGTATGGGTGCATCCCGGCTTGAATAGGCTCCGCGCTGTACCGTACCAGTCACGGAATCCGTTGACGCCATTGAAAGTACCTTCGGGCATATCCATGATGAGATCATTGGCAAGATGCACGGTAAAGCTATCGGTATTCTCCGGTAGTTTATCCATGGTCGCGAACCATTCGATGATCTGTTGCTTGATAGTGTTTTCGCTGCTTTGGGCCAGAGTATTGATCTGTTCGGCAAGGCGAACGGCATGGGCTTTGGCTCTGTCTTGCACCTCTGTCAGTTCGTTATAGACCCCTGGGATATAAACCATGCGGTGGCTGTAAACCGGTTTTTGGTAGTTCATCCCTGCCAAATAGGCTGTTTGCTGTAGCGGGTGCATGATCTGTTCGATGGTGAAGTGGTTGTAGCCGAGCGGATCATAGGATTCGGCCGGGCCGCCGATGGTAAAGGACAAAATGAAATCTTTGCCTTTTAGTTTGTCGCCTTTACTGCCGTAGGCGAAGTTGTAGCTAAATACGTCATCGATCCATTTTTTGAGTAGGGCCGGAACGGAATACCAGTAAAACGGAAATTGGAACACGATGATATCGGCCTTGAGTAGTGCTTGCTGTTCGGCGGCGATATCGATCTGGTAGTCTGGGTAGAGGCTGTCTAGGCGACGCACTTCAAGGCTATCGATACGGCGTTCGAGCTCATTGAGGATCACGGTGTTGGTATTGGAAGACTCAAGGTTTGGGTGGCCTGAAATCACAAGTACATGGCTCATGGTGCTGTCTCCTAGCTATGTGGTCTTATTGCAGGTGTAGGGCCCTACAATGAAATCTAAAAACGGTTGATGTGGTTGCCAGTGTACGTGAGCCAATAGCTAATGATTAGATGACTTTTCTTTAAATCATTATTAGTCTTTAGCTAATAATAAAGTGTGTACAGTGGTGCTGGGTACACGGTGCCTAGGTGAATACGTGAATGAATGGAACGACATTTAATCAGTTGACAATGTTTCATACGATTGTCAATGAAGGCAGTATTACCAAGGCTGCCCAGAAATTGGAAATTGCCTCGCCGTCAGTCAGCAATGCCCTCAAGGCGTTGGAGAATGAGTTGGGGTTGCCTCTATTTACCCGTACAACTCGGCGCATTGAGCTGACCGAGGCCGGTAGGCTGCTGTATGAAAGTACCAAGGGGGCGGTTGCCGAGCTTAATGTGGCTGTTGAAAGTATTAGTGATCTTAGTAAGAGTCCGTCTGGTAAGGTGCGGCTGACGGTGCCGCGTTTTGTCTATCAAACACTTATCAAGCAGGTTTATCCCGAATTTTGCCAGCGTTATCCGTCGATTGAACTAGAGATCTCTATTTCGGATGCTGCCATTGATATTCTCAAAGAGGGGTTTGATGTGGGCATTCGCTTTGGTCATCGTATCGAAGAAGGGATGGTGGCAAGGCCCCTGACTCCGCCGATGAGAGAGGCATTGTTTGCTTCGCCCGGTTATGTGGCCCATTGGGGGAATCCCTTGCAGCCAGCTGATCTGAAACAACATAGGCTGATCCAGTATCGATTTATTGCGTCTAATCAGTTGGCACCGTTGGTGCTCAATAACCACGGCGAGTCACTGACCGTCGATATGGCCAATGCGCTGGTGGTCAATGATACCGATGTGATGGTGGATGCCGCCCTGAATGGGCTTGGTGTTGGTCGAATTGTCGAACCGATAGTTGCCGGGCATTTCGCCAAAGGGGATTTGGTGCCGGTGCTGGAGGCGTTCTGGCATACCTATCCTGGGGTGTTTATCTATTTTCACAGAAATGCCCAGAAAGCGAAGCGGGTTAGGGTATTGATTGATTTTCTGCTTGAGCGCAGCCAGGTTGTCTGAGTTCTTTGCCTTGTTTAATGGATCAAAAAGCCCTGCCTGATGGGATACATCAGCTGGCAGGGCTTTGTCTTTTTAGCTTGTCTTTTTCGTTAGAGCTAAACTAGTTAGCTCGCTTGATATTCCGGGTAATCCAGAAGACCTTTTTCATTGCCCCCAAACAGGGTATTTGGATCATGCTCGGCCATCGGGTAGCCGTGCTGGATTCGGCTTGGCAGATCCGGGTTTGCGATGAACGGACGGCCAAAACCAATCATGTCCGCCAAGCCGCTGTCGATAGCTTCGCTCGCTTTGTCGCTGTTGTAGCGACCCGCATAGATGATCACGCCCTTGTAGGCATCGCGTACTGCCTGCTTGAACTCGGCGGGTGTGTCTGGTGCATCATCCCAATCCACTTCGGCAATATGTACGTAGACCACGTTGAGTTCGTCGAGCAACTTCGCGGCGGCAGTGTAGGTCTCGACGGGCGTCTTATCTACCGTGCCGTTTAGCGAGGTAAACGGTGCAAGGCGAACACCGACACGGTCGGTGCCGATGGCATCGGTCATTGCTTCAACGACCTCGCCCAAAAAGCGCAGGCGGTTTTCGATTGAGCCGCCGTATTCGTCGGTACGGTTGTTGGCTTCTGAATCGATGAACTGGTTCACTAGGTAACCGTTCGCCGCGTGCAGTTCGATACCGTCAAAACCGGCCTCAATGGCATTGAGTGCTGCTTGGCGGTATTCGCCAACGACTTTCTTGATGTCTTCCTTGGTCATTTCGCGCGGTTCGACAACCTCGACAAAACCCGGCGCATCGGTGCCGTTATCAATGAAGACCTTGACGTTTTCGGCCTTCAGTGCCGATGATGAGATGGGTTGGTTACCACCGATATTATCCGGGTGGGTCACTCGACCAACATGCCATAGCTGGGCAAAGATAGCCCCGTCTTTTTCATGTACAGCATCGGTGACTTTTTTCCATCCGGCAATGTGTTCTTGGGTGTAAATGCCCGGTGTCCAAGCGTAGCCTTGACCCATTTCAGATATTTGGGTTCCTTCGGCAACAATCAGGCCCGCACTTGCACGCTGTGCGTAGTAGGTTGCCATCATATCGTTGGCGACATTGCCCGGCTGACTGGCGCGAGAGCGCGTCATTGGCGGCATAACAATACGGTTGTTCAGTAATAGCGAACCCAGTGTGATAGGTCGGAAAAGTGCATTGCTCATACTCTGGTCCTCTTATTTGCTGACTTGGATAAGTTCGATTTGGTAGCCGTCCGGATCTTTGACGAAGGCAATATGGGTTTCGCCTCCCTTCATTGGTCCCGGTTCGCGGGTAATATTGCCACCCACTGATTTGATAGCGTCGCAGGTTGCGTAGATATCGTCGCAGCCAATTGCAAGGTGGCCGAATGCATTGCCAAGATCGTAGTGATCGGTATCCCAGTTGTAGGTCAGCTCGATGGTTGCGCTGTTGTGGCCTTCGTAGCCGACGAAAACCAAGGTGTAGCGATATTCGCTGTTTTCGAATTTGTCCAAAACGCTCATGCCTAGCACTTTGGTATAGAACTCAATGGATTTATCTAAATCGGTAACACGAAGCATGGTGTGCAGAAATTTCATGGCGAACCTTCGTTGACATGTTGAACGGGTCAAATGCCGTAGCATTTCAAGGCTGAACTATGCAGGGGATAGCTCGTTGATGACCACTAAGATAGGCCTTTTTCTGCCAAAAATTAAATTATCATAATTTATAACTTTGATAGCAAAACGTTATGGTTGGTGGGTTTTTCGATGAAAATAAAAAAGCACCCGAAGGTGCTTTGTTCGTTGTTGCCTGCTGTTGCTATAAGGGAGTGTAACGCTGATGCGATTCCCTTAGATTTTGAACTGCGAGGTCATACTGTGCAGGTTGTTGGCCAGTGTCGATAGCTCTTCGCAGGCACGCGAGGTTTGGGTTGAGCCTTCGGTTACTTCGCTGGCTGCCTTGGTGATCCCCGCAACGTTGATCCCCAACTCGTCAGATACGGCAGTTTGCTGCTCGGTGGCGCTGGCGATTTGGCTGCTCATATCGAAGATCTCGGAAACCAGTTGGTTCATCTGTTCGATAACCTCGCCGCTGCGGTTGACGGATTCAACACCGCTGGCAATTTTCACCACGCTTTCGTTCATCGTCATTTCGGCAGCGACCGCCTGCTCCTGCAGGTGCTTGATGATGTTGCCAATCTCTTCGGTAGAGGCTTGGGTACGGGTTGCCAGCGAACGAACTTCGTCAGCAACGACCGCAAAACCACGGCCTTGATCGCCCGCGCGGGCGGCTTCGATTGCGGCGTTTAGGGCAAGCAGGTTGGTTTGTTCAGCAATAGAGTTAATCACATCGACAATAGAGCCAATACGCTGGCTTTCTTCTACCAAGCGGTGGATGCTGTCTGTCGTGTTACCCATTTCTTCTTCAACCAAACGGATTTGGTTGATGGAATCAGAGATTGATTCGCCCCCGACTTTGGCATTGTGTGCCGCGTTGTTGGTTGCCGTTGCTGAGTTTTCGGCATTGTTGGCAATATCAAGCGAAGTGCTGCGCATCTCTTCCATGGCGGCGGACAGCGAATCGAGCTGGCTTTGCTGATCCTGCATATTGGCCGAGGTTTGTACCGAGATCGCGCTCACTTCTTCGGCGGCCGTACTCAGTTGTGCACTGGATTCAACAATGCGAGAGAGCATGGTTTGAATGTTGACGCGCATCTTGTCCAGCGAGCGGGAAAGTTCGCCGAATTCGTTTTTGCCGTCATCAACAATTGATTGGCTCAAATCTCGGTTGCCAATGGCTTCTGCTGATCTCATGGTGACAGAGAGCTGGGTGCTCATCTGGTTTACCATCAAGGTGGCAACGATAGAGGCAGCGATAAGACCGGCAATAAGTACTTGAATAGTCAGCGTGTTACTGTCGTCTGTTTTCTGAAGGCTAGCATCGGCAAAGTTATAGCCGAATTCACCCAAGACATTTTGTAGCTCTGACAGCAGTGGTGTTAGCTCATCGCCCATCGCGACTACCGCTTTTAGCGCGGTATGGTATTGGTCAATGCCGCTATCGAGCATTTGCATCGCTGTTTGGTAGCGTTTTGCCGCAGCCAAGACTTCAGCCGTTGCGGGATCGGCTTGATTTTCTTTTAGGATATTAACGGCGGAAGTGATTTGTTCAAGGGCATTGTCTAGGTAGTTGATGCGCATTCCCGCCACAAAACCGTTGTACCACAGGCCCGCTGTGATCAGATTTTGTGATGCTTCAGTCGCTTTTAGCTTCCATGCTTGGGAGTAATTGGCGGTGGCGACATGTTGGCCGAATTTGCGGAATTTATCACCAGAACCTAGCACACCGTATTTTACCGCTTTGTCTACCAAGCGGTAATAGTCGAACATGTGCTTAGTTTGTTGAACATAAGTAGGAATGAGCGTTTTGATTTTACGGCCCACTTCGGTTGTCGCATCAAACGATTTTGCCATTTCATCCAATTGGCTAAGCGCTGATTCTGCTTTGGCAACGCCATTGAGATCGCGTGGATTTGCCCAAGTGGTCACAAAGGTTACTCGGGCAATCCAAGCTTGGGAGGCAAAGTCCGTTGCAATTTTAAGGTGTTCGATTTCGGTTGCGCGTTGTTGCTGGAATTGGCGCTCATTGTTTTTGTGGCCGCTGTAGAGCCACCATGAAAGTGCCATAATCAATGCCGCCATCATGATGCTTGGCAGCATGACGGATGTGCGGAAGCTAATATCTTTTAAGCGTAGAGGTATCATTCTATTGTTTACTCTTATTGCCACTTCTTGTTTTTGTCCATATCTGCTTACCATTGCCGGCTGACTATTCCATCGCGCACACGCAAGGGCGGCGTAATATAACCGCAAAGTATGATTTTCAGTGATCTTATAAATTGTAATAAAGTGTGATATTTAGCCCAAAAAATGAACGTGCAATCGTTTTTCTTACGAGGAGGGATTAGCGGTATTGAATTAAATTCCCAATGGGTATAACTGCGGCTTTGGCGGTAAAAATTGCTTTTGATGACGATGAGAGTTTTATGTGGTGGCATATCGGCAACCGAAAATAAAAAAACGCTGTACGGAATACAGCGGTACCTTGAATGTGGCGTTTCTTTTTGGGGGTATTCAGAAGCCTTGCCGACTAAGGTAAAAATGAGCAAAGGGTTAAACGGTGATTTCTAGGGTATTGCCTTCTGGATCTCTAATCGCGCATTCGTAATATCCGTCACCTGTCCGGCGTGGCCCGTCGATCACGGTGAAGCCATCCTTGACGAATTGGGCTGACATCCGCTCGACGTCCGCTTCAGAACCCACGGAAAAGGCGAGGTGGGCATAGCCTGTGAGTCCTTCAATACTGTCTGCTTCTGTTGTCCTCTCTGCCATATGCATCAGTTCGATTCTCGCCCCTTCCGGGAATGACAAGAAATATGACGAGAACCCTTTTTTGGGGTTGGTGTATTTGTCATTACTGCTGGCATTGAAATAGTGCTGGTAGAAGTGTTTCATCTTTTCCAGATCCCGGCACCAAATAGCGATATGTTCAATTTTCATTGTTTTTTTCTTTCTCTTTCTTTTTCTCTTTGTTGTCTGCGTTTTCATCTGGCCATTGGTATAACGCCAGTAGCTCTTGGGTATAGATGATGCACTCTCTTTCGAGCGCGTTGCGGCTTGCGATTAACCGCTCTTGAAAGTAGTTGGATAACGCACGGGCTTGTATGCGTATGTTTGTCTGATTGGTACTTCCTTTGAACATACAACCTCCTTAATGGCTGCCAATCGATAACAAGAGAAGGGCTTGTGGCTCGTTCTATAGAGGTATTGTCATGCAAAACAAGGAAGTGAAAAACTGACGGAATATTTTTATTAATTGCCGTATTTAGCGGTGAGCTGGCAAAATAAGCCCTAATTGGCTGATACAGGGAACAGCTTTGGGCTGAAAGGTGCCGGTTTTGTTGAAGAGTAAGCAGTTTTTATATTATTCGCGGTTGTGTGTGCTTGGGGTCCGGCAAGATATTGCGATCACGCTGGATGAAGTGGCCGAGGCGATGTTTACCAGCTCGCGGTATTGCCGGACATTGCTCAGGGAGATGCAGGCGTTGGGGTGGTTGGCATGGTCTCCCAAGGTTGGTCGTAATCAGCGTTCCGGGTTGTACTTGAATTACTCTTTGCCTTCCCTTAAAGCGGAAATTGCCCAGTCGATGATCGCTGAGGGAAAATATGAAAGAGCCTTGGCGTTAATTGACAATGATCAGGCGCTGTTTGGCCAGCTGCTGAAAAAGACCTCCGGTACTAATCGTCGCGAGGGACGTCTTCATATTCAGCTAACCTATACCCGTGCGTTTTCTCCTTTGTTACCTCATTACGCGGCCAGAAACAGCGAGCGGTTTTTTCTTCGCCAGATCTATAGCTGTCTGACTCAATGCGATGCTTTTGGCAATGTGACAGCGGATCTCGCTCATCATTGGGCCTTTGATGAAAACACCTTGCAATGGCGTTTCTATCTTCGGCCACAACTAGTGTTCGATGATGGTAGCGAGTTGGATGCCACGACTGTTGCGGCGTTGTTTAGCCGTTTGAAGCAGCGGGATGTTTATCGGCAGGAACTTGAGCACGTTGTCAGTATCGAGGCGGTTAGTTCTCAATGCGTTGTATTTACCCTCAATCAATCTGATTGGGGATTTGCCGGGTTATTGGCGGATGTCCGATATGCCATTCAACCTGTCAGCCAGCTGGAGGCGGCTCCGACAATTGTCGGAAGCGGGGTGTTTAGGGTGCAGGAACACTCTGGGCAACGGTTAAAACTGGAAGCCAACGGGTCTTATCACGGTTATCGGGCGTTGGCCGATACGGTGTCAATTTGGCAGGTGCCAGCCCCCTTGGTGGGGCGCGAGGATACCAAGGGGCCAGCCAGCAAAGCAACGCTGGCTGATGCCATGGTGGGTGATGGGGGGACCTGTGCGAACTATCTGTCGTTAAGCGGCAGCAAGGCTCCGGATCATCGTCAGCGAAGCCGGCTTGAAGATGGCTGCTTGTTGGCATTGGTTAACCGGCATGCAGATCTTGATGCCCTGCAGCGTCGCTATTTGGCCCAGTTGTTTGCCAGCGATGAGTTGGTGGATCAATTTAGGCATACCAACAGTGCCATAGATGTCGTGCCTGCTTATAACTTGCTGCCCCAATGGCTGAAGGTGGCCAGTCCTTGCCTTGTTGAGCCTTCGCTGCCAGCGCGGATCAGTATCGGTATTTATCGGCAGCAGGCGTTGCAGGCGGCAGCACAGACGGTTTTGCATTTATTGGCGCAAGTGGGTGTGCAGTGTGATATTACGGTTTATGCCTTTGATGAGTTCAGCCGTATGGCTCAGGAAGGTGCATTGCGTGAGGATCTGCTGATCACCAGCCTTAATTTTGATGACAACCGGCCTTCCTCGGCATTTCGGTGGATGCTTTCTAATCCAGTGTTGTATCAATGCTTGGCTTCTTCTGAAATAGAGTGGCTGCGTTGTGAATTGACCCGAATTCGCCAGACCCAGAAATTACCTGACTACCTTGATCAGTTGGAGGTAATAGCAACGGCATTGATAGCCGATGGCCGTTTGTTGCCGATATTCCATCATCAGCAAGTGCTCAATTTTGATGATGTTTTGAAAGGGGTGGCAATCAATGTGTGGGGGTGGCCGGAATTGAGGGATGTTTGGTCTGAGGATTGAGCCATTATTCGTGTGCACAGAGACCTAAGCGACATCTCAATGAGGTATCGTGAGGTAATTGGGTTATATGCGGGTTGTTTCATTGTGATATCGGCTGTATTTACATTCTAGGTTCATTGTCTGGTTGGGTTAGTTTTGTGATATTTCATTCCCTACACATAATTAGGGGATGAAATATGCGTCAGGCATATCGACGTACATTGGCCCGCCTAAGTTGCGCAGCGCTGTTGCTGGGGGGGACTTGGGGCAGCTTTCAGGTTTTGGCCCGTAGCGATCAGCCACATGATCTGACTTATGAGCGAAATTGCCATCTAGAGGGTATCCGGGAAAAAGTCCATTGTAATACCTTACCTGTTGCCGAAAACCGCAGCGATTCCACGAGCCGGAAAATTGAACTCTCGTATTCGGTCTTGCCAGCACATAAGCAAAAATTTCCCGACGAAGCTTTTGTGATCATTGCTGGGGGACCCGGCCAGGCGGTGTCGGATTACGCTGGGGTATTTGATAAGGTATTTTATGCCATCCGCCAGAGTCGGGATATTATCCTGCTGGATCAACGGGGAACGGGGCGCTCCAACCCTTTGAACTGCGAGTCGGGCGAAGAGATGTCCGACTTGAGTTTTGATGATCGTGCCGTTGATTATCCTGCCCTCGCCAAGGCGTGCCGAGAGGAAATTAAAGCCGATGTCAGCCAGTACGGTTCGTTACATGCGGTAGCGGATTTGGACGCATTGCGTCAGCATCTTGGGTACCGCAAACTGCATCTCTATGGCGTATCCTACGGGACTCGTGTCGCCCAACTCTATTTGAAAAAGTACCCTGATCATGTTGCGACAGTAAGCTTGGATGCGGTGATGCCGCTGGAAAAGAGCTTGTTGAATAGCGACGGCAATGTTGCCCGAAGTGTATCCGGCCTGCTGGCACAATGTGCGGCGGACCCTGATTGTCACCGTTTCTTCCCTGATCTCGATAACAAGCTCAAAAGCATCAGCCGTTCATTGGTTGATCAAGTTGTTGATATCGAAACCATGCATCCCATCAGTGGTGAGATAGGCACCGTACGTTTAACGAAAACAAAGTGGGAGAGCCTGATCCGCACGGGTCTCTATGCCGATTCATCGCGGGCGATGCTGCCTTTTGTTATTGACCGCGCCGCCAAGCAGCAATTTAGCGCCATTGTTGGTTTGCTTTCTTCATGGAACCAGAATTTGACCATGTCGATGGGGATGCATGCCTCGGTGGTCTGTGCGGAGGACTGGGGAAGGGCAACTGACACCGTACGCCAGCAGATGGCGCACGATAATGACTATGGCGCTCGCCAGTCGTTGGCGCTGTATCAGGCTTTTTGCCGCGAGTGGCAGATCCCCTTGGTTGACCCGGCTGAATTTGAACGGTTTGAATCGAAAGTGCCGGTTCTGATGCTATCTGGTGGTTATGATCCTGTGACCCCACCAGAATGGGCGAAGCCGCTCGAAACGGATTTTTCTAACTCCTTGCACCTCGTCTCGCCGTATTCTTCCCACGGCCTTGCCCTGCAAACCTGTGCCAATGGCATTATTGCCGATTTTGTTGATAAACAGCAGCTCGATGAGCTTGATACGGATTGTATCGACAACCGCCAGCCGCGTAAGTTTTGGCTGAGCCCCAACAGTGCCGAGCCACGGTTTACCCAAGAAAAAAACCGCAACAAGGAGGACGCATCATGATCAACGTTGAAGGGTTGACCAAGCGCATCGGTGAGATACAGGCGCTTAACGGTTTGAGTTTCAGTGCGGCTGATGGCCAGATCACCGGTATTCTCGGGCCTAACGGTGCGGGCAAGACGACGTGTCTTCGCACAATGTTCGGCTTGTTGAAGCAAGATGAGGGCAAGGCGTATGTTGACGGTATCGATGTTCATCATGATCCGATAGCGGCAAAGCAGCGGTTGGGATTGTTTCCTGATCCTTTCAGCCTTTACGAGCATCTGACCACCCGTGAATATCTAGAATTCAATGCCCAGCTCAGTGGCTTGCGGCCAGCGGACGTTAAGGCTGCCGTAGATTGGGTTATTTCCGAGCTGGATATGGCTTCGATTGCCGATAGGAAAACCAAGGGGTTTTCCCAAGGCCAGAGGATGAAAGTCGCCTTGGGGCAAGCTATCGTCCATCGGCCGCAGAATATTATTTTGGATGAGCCGACCCGAGGGCTGGATGTAATGAGTACCCGTGTGTTGCGCCAGTTGCTGAATAACCTCAAGCGACAAGGGCACTGCATCGTATTTTCAAGCCATGTGATGCAGGAAGTCAGTGCACTTTGTGATCATGTGGTGGTGATGACCGAGGGGAAGGTCGTGGCCTGTGGCAGTCCCGCGTCGCTGTGTGCCTCAACCCGCAAGGAAACATTGGAAGAGGCATTTATCTCGATTATCGGTACGGAAGAGGGGATCGCGGCATGATGACGATACTCAGGGCCTTGTTTGTCAAAGAGTGGAGGCAGGCCACGCGCTGTTCGCGTACGTTGCTGGCAGGTTTGTATTTTGCCATCGGCGCGCCGTTTTTGACGGTGTTGGGATTTTCTTTTGGAATGTCGATGATAGGGGATAACTCGGCAACGAAAATTCATATTGTGGGGAAGGGCATAGCCCCGGATCTGGTGGCATTTCTCAATAACTATCAGATCGAGCATGTCCCGGAGGATGACGCCCATTTTACCTTGGTGATCGGCGATCGTTATGCAGAACAGATGCATAGCGCAGAGCCTGCCACGGTGACGATTGTGGCGGATTTTTCGGATGAAAAATTGATGGGGAAATTGTCGCGGGTGCAAGCCTTGCTGCAGGTGTATTCTGCGGAGGTCGCCTCGCTGCGCCTGCTCTCGAGGGGGGTAGACCCTATCGTGATCAATCCGCTGGATATTCAGGTCAAAGATATCTCGTCGAGTCAGGATAAAGGTGCGCTTTTTGTTGGGATGATTTTGTTTTTATTCATCTATTCATTGTTTATTTCATGTTTGAGCATGGCCATTGATACAACCGCTGGCGAGCGGGAGAAAGAGACGTTGGTGTTATTGCTCAGTCATCCGGTCATGCCACAGACGATTATTATTGCCAAGGTATTGTGCGTGTCGTTGATGTCTTATATCGGTTATTTGCTCAGCGTGTTGTCAACGAAGTTCATCTTGCCGTTTGCGCCGTGGGATGAGCTGGGCATGAAGGTTGAGATTGGAACGGAAATGGTACTGGTACTGGCTGTGATTGGCTTGCCGTTGGCGTTTCTTTGTTCGTCGTTTTTGATGCTGACGTCATTTTTGGCCAAGTCATTCAAAGAGGCCCAATCCTATGTCACGTTTGCCTTGATTGTGCCGATGCTGGCGATCAGTGCGGTGATGTTCAATGTTGCCGGCGGGAGCATTGAATATTGGCCGTTGGTCGGCCAGACCTATACCTTGCTTGAATTTGTGGGAGGCCAAGAGATTAGCACCGTGGCCGTATTGGTTCAGGCTGGAGGGACACTGGCTCTAACGGCACTGCTGGTGCTGGCAATGGCCAAGCTGCTGCGGCGAGAGGCGTTTATTTTCGGCTAGTTGGATAAAACATCTGCGATTGGCAAGCAAAACAAGCGTCTGGGTGGTGTGTTCTTAGATAGCGGTAAAATGGCGTCTGCGCGCACGGTAGCGATCATGCGATTAGGGTATAACTATACTTCTACTGGTATGTACATTGAAGGAACCGCAATGAAAACCTTTCCAGCCGGATTTTTGTGGGGCGGCGCTATCGCAGCCAATCAGGTCGAAGGCGCATTTGAGACGGATGGCAAAGGGCTGTCGACGTCAGATATGCTCCCTAATGGTATTTTGAGTCCGCATCAAAGCCGTGACGAGAGAACGCCGGGGATCAAGGATTTGGCGATTGATTTCTACCATCGCTATCCGGAAGATATCGCGTTGTTCAAGGAGATGGGGTTTACCTGCTTACGCCTATCGATAGCCTGGAGCCGGATTTTCCCAAATGGCGATGAGGCAGAACCTAACGAGGCCGGGCTGGCGTATTACGACCGGATTTTTGATGAGCTAGCCCATCATGGGATCACACCGTTTGTCACCTTGTCCCATTATGAAATGCCTTACTATTTGGCTGAACACTATGGTGGCTGGGCAGATCGTCGTTTGATTGGTTTTTTTGAGCGTTACGCCAGTACGGTGTTCCAGCGTTATCAGGATAAGGTAAAGCTCTGGCTGACATTCAATGAGATCAATATGTCTCTTCATGCCCCGTTTACTGGGGTCGGGTTGGATGAAGCCGCATCAGAAGCTGAAATCTATCAGGCCATTCACCATCAGCTGGTGGCAAATGCCAAGGCGGTGTCTCTTTGTCATGCGATGATCCCTGATGCCCAAATTGGCAATATGCTGCTGGGGGCGATTAACTACCCGTATACCTGTAATCCGGATGATGTGATTGCGGCTATGCATGAAAACAACAAATGGTTGTTTTTCGGGGATGTTCAGACCCGTGGTCGCTATCCGGGCTATATGCTGCGCTATTTTAGGGAAAATGGTATTGAGATTACTATGGCCCCGGGGGATTTGGAGGCGATTGCGGCAGCCAGTGTCGATTTTATCTCGTTTAGCTATTATGCGAGTGGGTGTGCTAGTGCTGATCCCAAGCAAAAAGAAGTCGGAAACATTGTCGATAGTGTGCCGAACCCTTATCTAGAGAAAAGCCAATGGGGCTGGTTGATTGATCCTAAAGGATTGCGGATTTTGCTGAATTTCCTTTATGACCGTTATCAAAAGCCTTTGTTTGTGGTTGAAAATGGTCTGGGTGCCCGTGACGAAGTCAATGAGCAGGGGGAGATTGAGGATGATTACCGTATCGCCTATCTCAATGACCACTTGGTTCAGGCTCGTGAGGCGGTATTGGATGGTGTGGAGCTTATGGGGTTCACATCATGGGGCCCGATTGATTTGGTAGCCAATTCAACGGCAGAAATGAGCAAACGCTATGGATTCATCTATGTTGACCGCCATGATGACGGCAGTGGTGAGCTTACCCGGATGCGCAAAAAGAGTTTTGGTTGGTATAAGCAGGTAATCGCCACCAATGGAGCCTCATTGAAGAGTCGTTAGTACCTGATTGTTATGTGAAAAAAGCCACCTTTCGGTGGCTTTTTTGTTTTTGAGGTAACGTAATGTGCTGGAATTTTCACGCAGTTATCGAGTGTGTTAGTTCACTAGAGTAACCTGCTGGTCACAATGGCAGACCCTATTGCACCGCATTTTCCTTTGCTTTTGTATTGGTGTGGGTAAATAAACCTTGGTTAGGCTTGTCCATCATTTGGTCATACAGGGCGACCGTTTCCTCAAACTGGCGTTTTTCTTTGCTCGGTACGGATGAGGCCATTGGAATATTGGCTGTCATCGGGTTGACCGGGCGGTTGCGGATCAGAAACTCGTAATGGATATGAGGACCGGTTACACGGCCGGTTGCGCCAGCCAATGCAATCTTCTGTCCACGGGAGACTTTCTGTCCTTTATGAACCAGAATCTTGCTGTTGTGCAGGTAGCGGGTGCGGTAGTTTGTACCGTGCTGGATCACGATATATTTCCCAGCGTAAGGGTGGCTGACCGTCTGGATCACGACACCATCACCGGTGGATAACACTGGGGTGCCTTTCGGTGTGGCAAAGTCAACGCCGTTATGTGGCGAAACTCGCCCAGTTACCGGATGGCGACGTTTAGGGTTGAAGCTTGAGCTGATGCGGTACTTGCGGTTGGCATCATAAGGGTAGCGTAGGAATGCACGTTGTAGGCTATCGCCTTTAGCATCGTAGAAGTTACCGTCGCTGTGTAGGTAGGCCGAGATTGTTTGGCCGCGGTTGTGGATGCGAATAGCGCGGATCTCATGTTGGCCGGTAAGCTCTTTGTCTACCGACTGACGGGAAACAATCACTTCGAAGTTGTCACCAGCACGAAGATCGCGGGCAAATTTCATTTTGTCTTTGAGTAAATTGGTGATTTCATAAATTTCGGTGGCATTGAGGCCAGCTTTTTCGGCAGAGACTGAGAAGCTGCCGTGGATCTCCCCAGTGGCGATAAGATCATCCCAGTCACCAGGAATATTGATTTCTTCAATTTCAAAGCCATTGTCATCAACGCGCTTGTAGGCCACGATTTGGGCTCGGTTGAATTCAAGCTCTAGACGTTCAAGTTGGTTGGTCCCATCAGCTAACCAGAAACGCAGTTTATTGCCTGGCTGAAGGGTATCGATTTTAAGGTGGTTGAGATCAGCTTCCATTAATTGTTGCATGCTGGCAATAGGCACATGGAGGCGAGAAAAGATACCACTGAGGGTATCGCCCTTTTTGATCGTGTATTCAAAACGAGGCTGTTCGATATGGGCAGGATTATCGCTTTGAGTCGGTGCCCACGGGGCAGAACTAACAAGATTCAGGGGGATAGTGCGGTCCGTTTGCGACGGGGTACTGAACAAGACGGCCAATGTGATAAAAGAGAGGCTGGCAACCCCCAAAATTGTAGCCGGCATCCACTTTTTGGATTGCACCGAAGGTTTGTTAGATATCATGGCATTCTTCGTTTTATTAGTTTAGTCAGTACTGGCTTGGTGTTGATTGCCGTCCGTGATGGCAAATTCCAAAGTTACGTTTAACCGTTTTGTGTGAAACGTGCGCAGTACTATACGTCCTAGCAAGGAAGCATGACGAAGGTACGTTGTACTCATGCTGGTTGCTTCCTTGCAAAATTCTTTTAAATTATCAATCGCACGATTGATTGCCTAAAGTGGCTCTATTTTCGGTATCGTCTCAAAATGATACACATGAGCGTTACACTGAAAAATTCAATCAAGATATTATTTTTTCACTTTTTACTCAGTCTAGTGTGCCATACAAGGAAATTTTTTGTGTAAAAAAGCCGATGCAAACCACAGAAAAATACCTTTTAGTACACGAAATATGTAAAAAACGTGACCTGTGTAATGTTTTTTACTGCATCAATTCACGCAATGTGACAAAACGAGCGAAAACAAGTCATAAGCATAAATCTGACATACTCAACGTTAATATCAGCATCATCACGCATATTCTGCACCTGCTTTCTGACAAGTCTATGAGGAAAAAGTTCTACATAAAGGCAGAATTATCTGTAAGTTATTGTCAGGAACGACGGTTGAGGATGGATCTGAGTACATTCAGTCTATTTTGAATTCTGTATATAGATGTGAGCTCGATGATAAGGGGACAAATTTATCTTGAAGAAGGACGAATTGACCGTTGATACGATGAAAGAAGTAAGTGAAGTGGTTGGTAAGGCAGGTAAACAGCAAGGCCATCGCGGCCTTGCTGTATCAGTAATAGAATAACGCTTATAGGTAGCGGATGTTTACTGCTTCAAGTGCGCAGTTTGAATCATCCACGGTAAATTCAACCATGCTACCAGATTCAGGCTGTTGTAGGCTGGTAATCTGGCAAGCTGAGAAATTGATATCGCCACCCAGATCACAGGTAATCATGCCTGTGTTGTTTGCTGGGTTAAAGCTGCGAATAATACCTGTTTGTGCATTCATGGTGTTTTCCTTTTCCCATTACCTGCGGTTGGCACCTTGTGCTTGTCTTGGCTAAATGCCAGAGCAGGTGTTTTGGGATAAATTGAGTATTAACAGTGCGTTCTTAGCCAGAGGCAATGAATCATACCGAGTTCCAAAACCAGCCCTTGTAATCATCACATTGGGCTGAGTTACTCAACAACCTTCCTAATTGTTTACCGGAGCTCACCTAACTCACGGCAACGCTTGCAGTCATTCGCAACATATGTCTGCAAGGGGGGGATCATTGTTCTACGTTGAGGATGCAGCTGACTTTGGCGAGAAGTGAGGCATGGACGTGGAAAATGAAAGATCGGTTAAAGGTCTGAGTAACAGACCAATCAACACTAACTATAAATTTGATTCTTGTAAACAGACCAAATTGCAAAAATATGTGACTTTTATCGATTTTTGTTACTTGAAATGAAAGTGTTGAAATAAAAATTAAACTTATCACACTGTTTTTAATGGTTTTATTGGGT
Organism: Photobacterium panuliri; assembly: GCF_059920555.1. Classification (NCBI taxonomy): domain Bacteria; kingdom Pseudomonadati; phylum Pseudomonadota; class Gammaproteobacteria; order Vibrionales; family Vibrionaceae; genus Photobacterium; species Photobacterium panuliri. The sequence goes on along the minus strand of NZ_CP197193.1, from coordinate 1,253,021 downwards.
GTGTGGCTTGGCGTTGAATGGCATTGGTATAATGCGTGTTTTTTTCTGTGCAATAAATCAAGCGATGTTTATTTGACCGTATTGATTGACCGTTCGACATGGCTTTATGTGGGACGTTCTTTTCTGGCAGACCAAAAATGCAGTAGTAGCGAGAAGGTGTTGTACTTTATTCGCAGGCTGTCTGGGTTTTCTGACGTAATACTTACGTTTATATGACGCTATACCAACATAAGGCGCGCTATAATTTTGTCCACGCATTGAGATTGTATTCACAAGGATTACACCATGAAAAAAACCTTTATTGCACTGGTAGCTGCTGGCTTTGTTTTGGCTGGCTGTGATCAGCAGGGCGCAAATGACCCTGCCGCACAATCAAATGATAGCCAGGCGGTGGTTGAAACGACGGTTGTAGAGGATGGAGCGGGCGAAACCGTAGATCTTGTCGTGACAGAAAAAGAGCAAGCCGAGCAGCCTGTTGTTGATAGTGCGCATAATGCCCAAAACGCATTGGATTGGAATGGAACGTATACCGGTATTTTGCCATGTGCAGATTGTGAGGGAATTAAAACCGAGTTGGTACTTGGACAGGATGGTACGTTTAACTTGACGGAAGTCTACCTAGGTAAAAAAGACGGGACGTTCGAGCATGATGGTACATTTAACTGGAATGCAGCCGGTAATACGATAGCTTTGCCGGGGATCAGCGATCAGCCGATTCAATATTTTGTAGGGGAGAACCAACTGTTCCGTTTGGATCGCGAAGGCAATCGCGTTACTGGTGAATTGGCAGATCACTATACGTTGAAGAAACAGTAAGTTTGTTGTTTAGCAAAAGAGCGCCAGTAGGCGCTCTTTTTTGTTTTAGGGCTGCTGGCCGTTATTTGTTCAGAGCTTGATCAAGCCACTGATCGAAATGGCCTTTTGGTAGTGCGCCATTGATAGTGTCGGCGAGTTGACCGTTTTTAAATACCATGATGGTTGGAATGCTACGGATTCGGTATTGGGCTGCAAGTGCTTGCTGGGCTTCGGTATCAATTTTTACGAAGCGTACATCACCGTTACGTTCTTTGGCGACATCTTCGAAAACAGGAGCGAAACCGACACAAGGGTTACACCACGGTGCCCAGAAATCGACAACTACAGGCTTGTCACCTTGTAATAATGACAGGAAGTTATCTGATGTCCCTTCAACGGGTTTGCCGTCAAGCAGTGGCTCTTTGCAGACGCCGCAAGTCGCGACATCATCTAGGCGCTCGGTAGGGATACGGTTCATCGCTTTGCAGTGAGGGCAGCGGGTAGTCATCGAAGTCATAATTGCGTTCCGTTCTATTTTGTTACGCACTAATGTAACGACTACCCAAGTATTAGGAAAGTAGGAATAACAGATTGTTGTGATAGACGATTTCTATCAAGCCTTGCTCTGCTATTACAAGGTTATGAGGTTAGTGTATCAATCCGAGTTCCTTGGCCTCTTCGATGGTCAAGCCACAGGCTCGGATGTCTCGGAGCATCTCAATCCGACGTCGTGCTTCGGCTTGTTGGCGTTTGTTCCGGGAAATATTTGACGCTGTTTCGTCTTTGAAGTCCCATTTTGATGACACGTCTGCAATTTCACTATGGTCGATAGAATTGATAGACACAATTACCTCCTGATAAAACCCTGCGTCGACCTTGCGTTATCTTTATCAAACGATTTTTGGGTGGTTAAGCACTATCGGATGACTTTGTGATATGTCCCATAATTGTGAGAAATGAATGAAATCTTGCTTTGAGAAGGGATAAAACAAGAGTAGTGTTGAAGATTCCTCCCCAGTGAAAATGCTGTTGGATCTTGTTCAAGTTTTCTACACCAGCAGTAAATAGCGAAAAATAGCCGATCTTCCTAATATGTACGCTTATTAATCACTCTGCCTGTATTGTGGTCTGTGGGTGATGATGTTCTGTTGTGGCTGAATAAATGTGGGTAAACAACCGGGGCAGAGATAGCAGGCTTGACCTTCCTGTAGCTGGAAGCATTATTTTGGCGATACAGAATAAAGAGGGGGAGTTATGGGATGTTGTAATCAAGCACCGAAGGGGGGAACGACCCGTTTGACGTTGCTCTTGAAAGCCATGGGTGGTTTGCTGCTCTTTGTTTTGCTACTTGCCTGCTTGTTTGGGTAATTATTGGTAGCAAGATCAAGCCAGTATTTTAGCCCCGTTACTATATATGGCAGGTAAAAGCTGGTTTACTGGCAGTGATAAATGCATTCCGGTGCATTTGCATGGGATAGTGATGCTGCATTGGTGATCATTGTGGCTTGATATTATGCGGTTGGCTTTTTTTGTGAAATTTGTACTTTACAGGATACAAAGAAGTCCTTATTATTCACCGCACTTACGGAGGGATGGCTGAGTGGTTGAAAGCACCGGTCTTGAAAACCGGCATACGTTTATAGCGTATCTAGGGTTCAAATCCCTATCCCTCCGCCACATTCTTGAGATTGGGCGAAAGCCGAGTTTCATACAGAATTGGAGCGGTAGTTCAGTTGGTTAGAATACCGGCCTGTCACGCCGGGGGTCGCGGGTTCGAGTCCCGTCCGCTCCGCCACTACAACGAAGCCCCGTCAGAAATGACGGGGCTTTTTTGTGCCTGCTATTTAGTAGTAATGATTACTTACCATTGCTACGGATTAACAATCTTTTTCTTTATTTAAAAAATTCGTAATGACTAATGTGTGGTTACAACACTTAGTGACTACGATAGGCATCATTTTCGAGCTAGTTACGATAAAACCTACGTTGAAATAGTGAATTTTAAGTTCTCAAACGGATATCTTGGAAATTTGAGCATAATAAAGTGATAAATATCACTTTTACATTTGGTAAATTATTTTACGATCGTGAATCGTAGATTTGGTTAACTTAATGATATTTAATATTTTTATTGTTGGCAGTGTAATTGCAAAGTGTAGCTAGATAAAAAACTTTCATTTTATTAATAACGTTTAAGGAATAGTAATGAGTGTACAGAAAAGACCAGCTCTTCAGGGGGACTTAGATGGTGCATGTGGGTTTTATGCAATTGTTAATGCTCTACATTGTTTAGAGCCTGAATTATGTCAGCAAGAACTATTTAATCGAACTATGTATGAATTTATTCTTGATGGTGATCCGATGTGCTTTGTTAATGGAACTCGGCGTGGAACAATAAAAAATACTCTTAGTAGAGTTATAGATTATTTAAATAATGAGTATATCTTTATTGATAATAAAACAGGTAAGCCGTATACATTTAAATTTTCGATTCCATATTGGAACCATGATAAGTATCGTGATCGAAAATTAGTGTTAGATACATTGTGTCTTGCGAATGAGAAAGAAGGGCGTGTTGTTATTCTTGGCTATGAACATCAATTGTTTGATTATGCACATTGGACTGTGATTAAAAGTTTGAAATTGGATACATTGTTCACTCATGATTCAAGTAAAGAAAAAAAGCGTATTCCGTTAACTGAAGTAAGAGTTGATAGTATTCAATATTCTAATCGTAGTCGACCGTTTAATATTCATAGTGAGGATATTTTTATTGTTTATCGGGATTTATGTGAATAATTGTAATGTTTTTATTTTATTACATTGCCTAATTTCATTAATTATTTTCTGATATTTGTTTGTGTTTTAAATTGATTGTTAAAGCTAGAGGTATAATGAATCGAGTGTTTGTAAGTTGGATTGGGTTCAATGATTTAGAAGCCAATACGAAAGGGGAGCAAGGTGCAATTTTACAGTGTTTGCTAGATGCGGATGTTGCATTTGATAATGTTGTCTTATTATCCACTAGGATCAATGGAAAAATAGAAGAGTATCAGTGTTGGTTAGAAGGGCAGATTTTAAATCAAAATAGATATAAGTTGACAACGATAAATATTATTGAGGTTGATGTTTGTAGTCCAATAGATCATTTCTCAATTTATAATGCTGTAAATGAAGTATTGGAATATCTGACCCAATCTTCATCTATAATTACGATTGGAATCAGTTCTGGTACTCCAGCAATGGCAACAGTTTCGATGCTTCTCGCAAAAGGAGTATATAATATAAAATGTGTCCAGTCGTCAGTTCAGAAAGGTGTTCAAGAGGTAAAATTACCCGTTGATTTATCGCTTCATTATCTTGCTGCAAAAGATTCATCGCTAAAAAAACTGATGGCTAAATATTCATCATCGGTATTTGATAATATTGTTTCTAATTCCAATGAAATGAAAATGGTGGTAGATCTAGCAAAAAAAATTTCTATTAGAGATGTACCTGTCATAATTCAAGGGCCAACAGGATCGGGAAAGGAAGTTATTGCAAATGCAATACATCAAACTAGCCTTCGCTCTAAAAATAAACTAGTCGTAGTGAACTGTGGATCAATACCTGAAAATTTGATCGAATCAGCTTTCTTTGGTCATAAAAAAGGTGCGTTTACAGGTGCAATAGCAGATAAAAAAGGGTATTTCTCTGAAGCAGATAATGGCACCCTATTTTTGGATGAAGTCGGTGAGCTGTCATTGAATGCACAGGTTCAATTACTCCGAGTGCTACAGCAAGGTGAAATTCAAAGAGTTGGTGATGATAGGCCGACAAAAGTCAACGTAAGAGTGATTGCAGCCACACATAGGGATCTCTTAGCTATGATTGATGAAGGTAGTTTTCGTGAAGACTTATTTTATCGATTAGCGGTTGGTGTAATTAATGTTCCTGCTCTGTGTGACCGAAAAGAAGATATATTGCCACTGGCTGATATTTTGATGAATGAGATAAATGCAGATGCATCTGATCAGCCTGGATACATATCTAAAACATTGAGTAATGAAGCAAAACAATTAATATATCGCTATCCTTGGCCAGGCAATGTACGTGAATTAAGAACGACATTATTGAGAGCATCGGTTTGGTTTGATGGGGATGTGGTTGGGGATAGTGAAATTAATTCGGCTATTATCCGCCGAGATCAAAATATATCAAAAGCAAATCAAAGTGTTAACTTTATACCTGATAATTTTGATTTGAATGGATATGTGGCTAATTTGAAAAAATCTTATATTGAACAAGCGTTGATACAAACGAAGTTTAAGAAAAAAGAGGCGGCAGCACTACTTGGGATTCAAAACCACCAGACTCTTTCAAATTGGGCAAGGAAAGTAGGTCTTGATATTTAATTTACAAATGGTAATAAAATTTACCATTAATAACTACGGTTATAGATAAGTGCATGATAATTAACTTATAATAAGTTGGCATGATATTAGCTATCTAAAATGATAAATTTGTGAACGGTTGAAGAATTAATGGCGCCAAATCCACTCTATCAGTTGCTACAAGAGGTTTTTATTAAAGATGGGCATACAATGCCTACAGGTAAACCTCTGTACGCTTATCGCTGTACTGATAAGCAATACCGAGATATTGAGAAATTGCTTACCAATATGGGTAAGTTTATGACGCATGGGAAAAGAGCCCCGATTTATGTCCATGAGGCATTTTGCCTCTACACTGCAGAGTGGGTTCGGCGTAATCATATGACAGGGCATGTTCGTTGGAATGATATCACGAGTGCCCTGCAGTGGCCTGAAATTTCCAATTCGTCCTTAACGTATCTGACAGAAAAGGGCCTGACATTTTGGCAACGTCCTTTACGAGTTAAAGGTAATAATCCGGCTTATCTTCTTACATTAGTGTTAGAAGGCGGTTTGCCATTAAAGATGATGGTGAACAACAAAGGTACGCTGGTTGATTACTTTAAAAAGGTACTATCAGGGGTTCGTCAGAACACGAACTCTCAATTATGTGCGGCGGATATCGCTGAACAACTTGAAGATTATTTACCAAACTCATTAAGAAATGATGTGGTTTTTACCTTAGCGGGTGAGTTTTGTGACAAGCTGAATTTTTTTGCAAAAAAATCGGGGGCATATCGTCAGAACATTGTCGATAAAATTAAAGTTGCTTCACCTGATTGGTACACCCAATTACCTGTTGTATTGAGTGAGCATGATGCTGAAGAGTTAGCAAAAGCGGTATTTAGCGTTGATGAAAAAAATTCGTCATTTCGCACAACGTTGAAAATTCAGCGTGATTGGATTAAAGATGATGAAGAGTGCTGGCATTGCGAGGCTAAATATAAGCTTCCTTTATCATTAAAGCACGGTGCGTTGGCACAGTGTTTTAGTATTCCTGTATCAACAACTGCGACTCGATTGTTATTACGGGGAATTTCAAATCAACAGAGTACAGATCTTGCTCTATTAAGCAGAAATGAAGATGAGACTTGGTCTGTGGAGAAGTATCCTGATTCTAATAAGTTGATAACAGGTAGTGCAGCCCTGAGAGAAATTCGTCTTGATCTCTTTGATGGAAACAACTTGATTGGGAGTTATGTTCCATCTGGTGGTGTTGCATTACCTGATGACTTACCTTGGGTACTAGACCCGCTTGATGATGACTCAAATGCGTTAAGAATGATTGGCTCCGGTAGCCTTTCAACTACGTCATCTCAAGTCTACATAGCAATGCCAATGAAGAATTGTTTTTTAACATTAGATTTAGACGGTGAGCTTGGTATTCCGCAAATTATTAATGAATGTGATCGATATCTTCTACCTATTAAAGGTGATTATATTGTGACGTTAGAGGATGGGCAGCACTGTACTGTACGCACAAGCCAAGATTGTGAAGAGGCTCCACACTTTCTTTTTGGTCGAACATCATTTAAAAATATTGGGTGTAAATATCCTATTTTTTGTGGTGAACCAATAATTTATCAAGTTAATGGGGCTGATTACAGTCTTCTCGATAGCGCCGATTTATACTGGCGGAAACTTAAGGGGGGGATGGCTACATGGTATAAATTTAGTGATCAAGCACCATTAGGTAAAGTTGAAATCCGTCAGATGGTTAATGGTGAAGTCATGCACAGTACTCGTTGTGTCATTTTACCTGCGAATACTCATTTATCACTAACACCTATTTCTGATAATAGTGGGATCATAAAGTTTTCTGGTTTAGGAAACGTTTCTATACAAGATCTTAATTCTGGTGAATATGCGAACTTATTGGTCGAAGGCAGCGAAGGTACATATCTAATCAAAGCTTGTTCCAAGTTAGAATATCACCAACCGCTGAAGCTGAAACTGTGTTGGCCTAGTTGTGAACCTGTTGAACTTCATATCCCATTTCCAGCAAAAGGCTGTCGTTTCACGGGCAGTAGTGCTGTTGGCATTGAGGATTATGTAGGCGTAGATCAACTCTATGGTGTAAGGGCTGAAGGTATTCACACCGAAGGTGAAGATGGACATTTTTGGTTAGAGTTAGAACAAAAAAACACGAAATTAGAGATAAACAAAAATAATTTACTGAAAATAAAGTATTTGATGCAACCGCAAGATACAACAACAAAAGCGTTTTGTTTGAATGCTATTCAAGCGCCATTAAAAGGGCTACTGTCGGGGCAACCTCAAGATGGGGTCGTAACACTGAGGGCTTTTTCTGCGGGTTGTAAAGAAAATACACTATCAGTTTCGGTTTACCCACAGCCTATTTATTTGAGTGAAACGAAACTTCTCTTTAAGAATACATCTAGTCAGTCTAATTCATTGGTGAGTTTTTCTGCGTTAGACATTACGGATTTAGATAAAGAGCCTGAACAATTGCCTTGTGATGAAACAGGAGCAAGTATTATTCCTTTGTTGGATAAACCAGGTGTTTGGTTGATTTATGGTGAAGTTGACGAGTCAATTGTAACTAATCAAATTGTTATTAAAGTTGGTGATGAAAAAGTTAATAATCTCTCACTTGCTCATCGTGCTTTCTTTGATATTAATGCTGCAGATGAATTGATTTCTCAATTAGAACTCTCTCTTTCATCAATGGAATGGTTTAGTTTATTGGATTGGCAGTTGAAATTTCGTCAATTTCATCCGCAGAGTTTTCCAATATTGCAGAAAATAGCTAACAAAGAGAAGTTACTACTGGCTTTGCTATTCAACGCAATGTTCAAAGGGATGCATGAGCAGATTTGGCAACTTGAAAATCAGTTAGGATTTTGTTGGGGGGGAATACCTCTCGCTGATTGGGAAACCGTGATCGACTCGTTTGCATCTGATTGTCAAGATAAAATGAATGTGCCTGGTCCAATGCTGCTAATGATGGAGGGAATGATTCGATCCCTCGCTATTCGTGATTGGCGTTCAAGAAAAGGTTTTGATCTTGTTTTATCGAAACTATCGCAATTAAGTGGAAAAGCGTTGGCCGGTATTGAAATGGCAACCAATGAACAAGCAACGAAAGCCATCCAGGATTTAACACGATTGGTTGATGGTATTTCTCGGCTGGAAGGATTCTCTAAGGAAATCTATTTAAGCGCTTTCAAATCCAATAAGCCACTACAGGATGCGGTGAATGTTTATTGGTTGAAAGATAAGTACTCTAAAGATATTGAGTCTCCAGTAAACCATGTCATGGTCTGGGCAGCATTGACATTATTAAGTTCAAAAGAAGTTGAAAGCTATAAGTTGCTGCAGCCGTTGCTCAATTTAGCGTACCAGCAGGCGCCAGAGCATTTTGGCCCACTCTTTAACTATTTCCAGAATAATTTGGTGAAGTAAATGGAACAGAAAATACAACTAGAATTTGCGCCACTATTAGAACAATTACAAAAACGAGCAGAGCGTTCAGTCGTTAGTCAATACGCTTTTAAAAGTAAGCCATTATCGAATTACCTTCGCCAAACCTTTTCTGCAGCACCGGGTACTGAAGGTGCTTTGATGGCAGATCCTGTATTTGAGCCTATGTTTCCTTGGCAACAAGCTGAGGAAACCATGTCGTCTTTGAAAGGCGATTTACTCTCTGAGCATTTGGTCGAAGTCCTACAAGGTATTGATTCACCATTCAAACATCAGCTAACGGCCTGGAAGTCGATTCTTGAAGGTAAAAAGTCAACGTTAGTGAGCAGTGGTACGGGTTCAGGTAAAACAGAATGTTTTATGGTGCCAATTCTTGAAGATCTGGTGCGTCAGCAAAAACAGAAAAAACATAAGTTGATTGGGACACAAGCTCTCTTTTTGTATCCATTGAACGCATTAATTAACAGTCAGCAGGAACGATTGTCTAAGTGGACCAAGGATTTTAAAGGCGATATTCGTTTTGCATTATTTAATGGTGAAACAGAACGTTACCGTTCACGAGTTAAGGAGGATCAGCTGCTTAAGCCAGAGCAAGTTCTCAGCCGTGAAGAGCTGTGGGAAAATCCACCGTCAATTTTAGTGACCAACGCAACTATGCTTGAGTACATGCTGGTACGTAAAGAAGATGAACCTATTCTTGAGCAGTCGAAAGGTATGCTCAAATATATCGTTCTGGATGAAGCTCACACCTACGTAGGTTCTCAAGCCGCCGAGCTTGCTTTGTTATTGCGTCGTGTGATGCAAGCATTTGGTGTAGGTCCAGGTACTGATTATCCTGTTCAAATTATTGCCACATCGGCAACGATCGGTGAAGACACAAAGAAAGGGAATCGTCAGTTAGCACTTTATCTTGCAGATCTTGCAGGTGTTTCTGAGAGTGAAATTGATGAGAAAGTACAAGTAGTTCGTGGTTATCGAGATATCCCGATGTTGCCGGAGATTGACTCGGCCAGTATTGACTTTCCGTTTGATAAGTTGGCGTATTTCAAGTCCTTGTCCAGAGAGGCACTCTATGATGAGTTAAATCATTATGCGCTCACACGCCTTCTGCGACAGGTGTTTGCTAATGATGAAAAAGTATTGGCGAAGTTTGGCTTGAAAGCAATGCCTGCTTTTCAGTTGTCTCAATTACATCATGTTGCCAAGTCTATCGAGCCTTTAATTACGAAAGAACAGGTGCTTCAAACACTTGATTTAATGACGAGTGCTAAAAAAGAGGAAGCATTTACACCTCTTCGTATGCATGCGTATCAAAGGACGACGTCGGGGTTGTGGGCCTGCAGTAATTCAACGTGCTCTGAAAAATCATCGGTTCTACAAGATGATGGATGGCATTTTGGACAGGTTTATACTGAATTAAAAAACACCTGTGGCTGTGGTGCTCCTATTTTTGAATTAGTGAGTTGCCAAGGATGTGGGTCGTCATATCTGGCTTGCGAGGAAAAGTTACATCAAGGAAGCAGCTATCTGCGTCCTCGTTTGCTTGATCTTGATGAAGATGAGTTTGTGCTAGACCTCGATCAGCCAGAAGATGAAAGTGCAGATAATGAGGTGGGCGGCACGGGATTTGAAAGATTAATTGGTGAGGGGGGAGAGCCCTGGCAGTTGGGTATACAAGCCAGTAATTTTGGACTGTTATCCCCTAAAGAAGGAAATGCGGTAAGTATTAGCATGCTTCGCCCTATTCAATCTGAATCCGATGGTGATACTCGTAGCCATTTTCGTTGTGGATGTTGTGGTGAAAAAGAAGCTAAAAATGGTGGTTTATTTCGTTACGCTCGTCTTGGTGCGCCGTTCTTCTTGGGGGATATGATCCCAACAATGTTGGAGTTCTCACCTGCACCGACGGATAAAACTGAACGAATGGGGCCGAGCCAAGGTAAGCGATTACTCACATTTACCGATTCTCGTCAAGGCACAGCTCGTATTTCTGCCCGTCTCCAGCAGGATGCCGATCGTAATACATTACGTACATTGACTTACCATGAACTTACCGATCCTGACAGTGCAGCATCAGCGTCTGGTGATGCTTTGCTACAGGTTGAAGAGCTGTGTTGTCAACTCGAGCAAAATCCAATGATGGCAATGGCAGCACAATCATTGCGAAAACTGGTTAATGGTGAAGATCTTCCTGCTGAGCAGCGAACCGCTGTAGAAGGCATGCCAGCTATGTTAGGTATGATGGGAATGATGCAATATGTAGATCCGCTACAAAAATTACTTTCCGGCTCAGGGAAAGTATCAGCATCCTCATTGACTTGGCAAAAGATGGCCCAGCAGCTTGCAAATAGTCGTTCGGATTTTGACACTATGCGTGGCCGTCTGAATACGTTATCGGGGCTAAATCTTGGGAAAGAGCAATATGCGGATTTTTGTCTATATACCGAGTTTGGTCGTCGACCAAAGAAAACATGGTCATTAGAAAGTCTCGGCTTGGTTTCCGTCCAATACCCAGCGTTAGAAAAAGTACTTACGGTTCCCACTGAGTGGCATGGGCTGGTGACACAGAGTGATAAACAGGTTGCAGAATGGCGTAACCTTCTGAAAATCATCCTTGATTTTTATATCCGTGAAAACAGTGCCGTGTTTTTTGATAATGAACATTATCAACGTTGGATGGGGGCTAAATTTCCAAGAAAGATCTTGAAAGGCCCAGGAGTGGAAAATGCTGAGCAAAAACGGGATTTGCTATGGCCTCAAATTCGCAAGCATAGCTACAACCGTATCATCAAGTTGTTATTGGCCGCCTTCCCACAAATCCAGCCAGAAGAAAAATTTTGGCAAGAGCAAATTAATGCACTGATGAAACGAGCATGGGATGATATTAAGCCTTTTTTGCATACGCTTGAATCGGGTTATCAGCTTGATCTGAAGTCACAGGTGACCTTTGCAGCGCCCAAAAAAGTGTGGATTTGTCCATATACCCGAAAGGCTTTGGATGTGACCCTCTGTGGCTATTCGCCGTATTTGCCCAACAAAGATTTACGGGATGTATTCAAAGCGACAGTGGTTGATATGCCATTATTGCCGAAAAAGCATTGGCGTAATGATGATGACTCCCTTGTGCCAAAAGAAGAACGGTTTGAATGGCTTGAAACCAATCCGGTTGTACTGGCAGCACGAGAGGCGAATATGTGGCCGAACCGAAGCGATCGTATTGCGATGAAAGAATCGTGGTATCGCCTTGAAGAGCATTCGGCACAACAAAATTCTGATGTTAATAAAGCCAATGAAGCCTTATTTAAAGAGGGGCGCGTCAACGTGCTTAACTGTTCAACAACCATGGAAATGGGGGTTGATATTGGTGGTATGTCTTTAGTGGCAATGAATAATGTGCCTCCTGCCCCTGCTAACTACCTACAGCGTGCAGGTCGTGCGGGGCGTCGAGGTGAAACCGCCGCCGCCGCCGTTACGCTTTGTAAAAATACAGCTCATGGCATGGAGGTTTATCACAATACATTATGGCCATTTACGGTAAGTTGTCAGCCTCCACAAGTACGTTTGCAAAGTGATGCCATTGTACAGCGTCACGTTAATGCATTTGCGCTTGGTAGCTTTTTGCACCAGAAAACCAAAGATGCGACTAAGTTAAATTGTGAATGGTTCTTTGAAGGTGATGTTAGTCATTGCGATAAGTTTATTCTCTGGCTGCAGCAGTTAGCACAGGAGAGTAGCCGCAATCAATGGACAGTAGATGTTCAACGTATTGTAAAAGGTACATCACTGGCACACTTGTCGGTCAAAGCATTGATTGCGCGAGTCTTAGACTCGATTCGTTATGTGGAAGAACGTTGGAAAGAGCAGTTGGATATCATGCTGGATAATGCCAAGCAATTGGCGGCAGAAGATAAAAACTGGGAAGGTACGCCTGCCGGTAAATCGGTGATGTTCCAATTACGGGATTTCCGAGGAGCCTATTTATTCTCGACACTCGCAACAAAAGCATTTTTGCCAGGGCATGGTTTCCCTGTTGGGGTCGTGAACTTTAACTACCAGACAATTGAAGAACTTGGTTTTAAACGCATTTCGTCAAGTGATACGAAAGATGTCGCAGGCCAGGAAACAGAGCAGCGGTCATCGAAAAAATTCGCAAGCTTACCAAGTCGCGATTTGCCAACGGCTTTGCGAGAATACGCACCAGGTGCTGATGTAGTACTGGGGGGTAAAGTATTCCGCAGTGGTGGCGTTATGCTCGGGAAAGTGTTGGCTAGTGGACAAGAGCTCACGGGAGATTCTCAGCATCTTCCTTATTTCTGGCATTGTGCAAGTTGTGGCGCGGGGTCCACACAGCAAACATGGCCAACGGCGTGTAGTCATTGTGGTGAGAAGTTGAAGCAAGACGATATTCACCGTTATTTGCAGCCTATCGGTTTTGCGACAGACATTTGTTATGAATCGCATAATGACGTGAATCAGCCACGTCAGATGCCATTCAAACAACCACGGGTATTGTTACCGGTTTCACAATGGCTGCCGTTACCGGATCCAACAATGGGACGATATCGTTTCAGTAGCAAAGGTGAAATTTATCACTATACCGAAGGTGAATTTAACCTTGGATATTCTGTGTGCTTAAGCTGTGGTCGTGCCGACTCGCAGATTATGAAAGGGCGAAAAGCGAAGTCATTGGTACGCCAAGATCTCCAAAATACCCACTATCGACTGCGTGGTGGTAAATCAACCAACGATGGTGAAGGTAAAGAAGCCAAACTATGTCACGGTAAAGTCATGTCAGACTTACAACTGGGTTACAGTGCGCAAACAGACGTGATTGAAATTCAGTTGCGTGATTTTGACGGTGCTTCGTTAAGCAATGAGACACAAGCGTGGTCATTGGCAGTATCGCTGCGTGAAGGACTGGCTCGCCATTTAGGGATTGAAACCTCTGAGTTAGGTGTGTCGGTTCAGCAGGCCAAAGATGAAAAAGGGGAGTTTACTTATTCTCTCTTTATTTTCGATAAATCGGCGGGGGGCGCGGGTTATTCCATTCAAATGACGGATGGTTGGAAAGCCGTGTTTGAAAAAGCCCGAGAAGTACTGACATGCCGTTGTGACAGTGCATGTCATCACTGCTTGCTAAGTTACGATACTCAGTTCTTTGTCGATAAATTGAATCACAATGCGGCGATGCCATGGGTCAGCCCATTAATGACAAACCGCTTTGAACTCTCTGAAGAGCATCAGTATCTGGGGGAAGACAGTCAATTTGAAACGCTTCCTATGGTCGATCGCTTACGGCTTGAGTTAGGCAAGGGCAATGTACGCCGTTGTGGTATTTTGTTGTCTGGCAATACGGAAACGTGGCAATTGGACCGTTGGCCATTGGTTGAAGATTTGCTCCGTTATGCGGTGAATTACAATGGCAAAGTACAGTTAATTCTTTCTGAAACCGATGTTGCAGAGTTAGATGATACGGTTAAAGCACAGCTGGCCAGTTATCAGCAATTACCGGGGAATCCGATAGAGCTCAAGGTTGTGGATGACAAGTACTTGCTTACAGAGAACGGCAAGCGCATTGTTTGGCTCGACAAAGGGTCACATTATACCGTATGGGCCGCCGATAAGACAATCAACACATCATTGTCTGAAATATGGGGCATCGCGACTGAAGGGGTGATTGTCTCTGCTTCTCAGGTTGAGTGTGCGATGGCAATTGTAGGCAAAAATGTGATGTTTGAAGCCCTGCAGCCTGTTGATTCAACCAGTGATGTGCGAGTGACATTCCAACATCAGCTTGATAGTTCGATTGATGATTTCGGTGCAACATTCTGGCGCTTTATTGAAGAAAATCATTCTGCGTTAATGACAAAGCTAAAAAGTGGGATGGCAATTAAAACGGTGAGTTACAACGACCGTTTTCTGAAGAGTCCTGCGACCGTGCGCATTTTTGGTGAAATTGTCACCAAGCTTAATGAGTTGGCAAAGTGTGATAATGCAACGTTGGTTGTTTGCGCTAATAGCTTGGAAAACAGCACCAGTTTCCAACAGAAAATATTCCATGATTGGTGTGAAGACAGCGATCGAGAAAACGTACTGAAGACGATGCTGGCTGATGGCTATCTGGGAGCCAGCTGGAATGGTGACATTCATGTTTCTGCCGGAGATCCGCGCAAAGGGGAAGTGGCTCACGCCCGAGAGCTGGAAATTGAGTTTTTGGATGGCACGAAAGGCTATGTGATTTTCGACTATGGGTTAGGTTTCTGGAAAATTGAAGGGTACACCCAGTTTGATTTCTTTAGCGATTGTGAGCAGCAAGTGGAGCGTTTAGCGGGTATGAAGTACCAGCTGGCTGCGCCAAGTTTCCTTTCAAGCTACATCATTGTTGGCTTTAAGTAACCGTCGTTTATAAAAACAGCGTTCGAGTTATATTTACTGCCTCCGTCATGGAGGCAGTACCTAAACTTTCATACTATGTAGGCAATAGCAACGTTGCATATATTGCAGGCCGAAAAGAGAAGATAATGGCACAAAATCAATCACACTATGCGCCAGGAATGCGTATTGTCATCCGTGATGCAGAATGGGTGATCCAAAAAGTGGATCACAGTTCAGATGGCGGACACCTTATTACCTGTGAAGGCATTTCTGAACTGGTTCGCGGCAAAGAAGGCCGTTTCCTGACGGAATTAGAACAGCATATTGAGATCCTTGATCCCAAAAGCACCATGCTGGTGGAGGATGACTCACCGGCTTACAGTGCATCTAAACTTTACATCGAAAGTATGCTGCGCCAGCGTGTACCAACAGATGAAAGTGTGCATCTTGGTCATAAAGCGGCAATGGATCCGCTGCCATTCCAGTTAGATCCAACCAAAATGGTATTGCAACAGCCGCGTCAGCGTATCTTGATTGCTGATGCTGTTGGTTTGGGTAAAACACTGGAAGCCGGTATTTTGGTCTCGGAATTGATCCGGCGTGGCAAAGGTAAGCGCATTTTGGTGCTGGCTGTGAAGTCAATGCTGACACAGTTTCAAAAAGAATTCTGGAGCCGTTTTTCTATTCCGTTAACGCGTCTTGATTCTGCGGGTTTGCAGAAAGTGCGTAACCGTATTCCGACTAACCACAACCCGTTTCATTATTACGATAAAGCCATTATCTCTATTGATACACTGAAACAGGATGTGGAATACCGCCATTACATTGAAAATGCTTATTGGGATATCATCATTATCGATGAAGCCCATAATGTGGCTGAGCGTGGCAGTCATTCACAGCGTAGTAAACTGGCCAAGTTATTGTCACGTCGCAGTGACTCACTGATTATGTTATCGGCCACACCGCACGATGGTAAACCTGAAAGCTTTGCGAGCTTGATGAACATGCTGGATGCAACGGCAATTGCTAATACCAGTGAATACAGCTACGACGATTTTAAAGACAAAAATCTGATTGTGCGTCGTTTTAAGAAAGACGTAAAAGATCAGATGGCAGGAGAATTTCCTGAGCGTCATATTGATCGCGTTTATGCAAAAGCGACGATTGAAGAAGAAGAAGTGTATCGTCGCCTGGTTGAGAGCTCGCTGAAAAGTATGGATAGCGGGCGTAAAAGCAGCCGCTTGTTTAAAGTAACACTTGAAAAAGCGCTGTTTTCCAGTCCGATGGCATGTTTGTCAACCGTTGAAAATCGTATTCAGCGGTTAGAGAAAAAGAACGATCCTGATTTTCAGGACGATATTGCAGAACTGGAAGGATTGGCAGCATCGTTACGCAATATCGACAAACACAGCTTCAGTAAGTACCAGTCACTGTTGACAACGATCAATAACGATCTGAAATGGAAGAAAGCGAAATCGGATGATCGCTTGGTGATCTTTACTGAAAGCCTGAAAACGTTAGATTTCCTCTATAACAACTTGAAAGCCGATCTCGGCCTGAAAGACGGCGCGATTCAACAGCTGCATGGTGGCATGTCAGATACTGACATCATGGACGTGGTTGAAGATTTCGGTAAAGAGCACTCTCCGTTGCGTTTGTTGGTCTGTTCTGATGTGGCGTCTGAAGGTATCAACCTGCATCACTTAAGCCACAAGATGGTTCATTTTGATGTGCCATGGTCGCTCATGGTCTTCCAACAGCGAAATGGTCGTATTGACCGTTATGGTCAGCAGTATCAGCCGCAAATTCGTTATCTGCTTACACAGTGTGAGAATGCACGGATTCGTGGTGATATGCGGGTGTTGGAGGTGCTGATTGAAAAAGACGAGCAGGCTCAGAAAAATATTGGTGACAGCTCAGAATTTACCAAAGCCTACTCACAGGAAGAAGAAGAAGCACAAGTTGCCGATCAGATGTTGAGTGAGCAGACGGATTTTGATGCAGCCTCTTACTTAGATAGCTTCTATGACGGCAATGCCAGCGAGAGTGATGATGATATTTTTGCTGATTTCTTTGATGACTCACCAGTCAGTGACAATGAAGCGGGACAGGTGGATGCAATCAGCCTGTTCGCCGATGACTTGCAATATTGCCAACAGGCATTGAAGTATCTGAAGCATAATGATCCTCATAATCATTTGATTTTTGATACAGATCCAAATGGTGTACTGGAGCTGTTTGCGCCGAAAGATCTCCGTCAGCGTTTTAAATTTTTGCCGCCAGAAATTCAGCCGACCGAAGACAATAAATATACCCTGCGTTTGAGTAACAATCAGGACGTGATTAATCATGAAATCGTCCGTTGTCGTGGTGAGCAAACGGCATGGCCTGCTATTCAATATCTCTGGCCGATTAACCCTGTTGCACAATGGCTTGGCGATAAAATGATGAGTGCCTTTGGTCGTCATCAGGCACCGGTAATGCGTATGACACAACTGTTTGAGTCGTATGAAGATCACTTTATCTTGTCGGGTTTATTCCCGAACCGTAAGTCACATCCAATGGTTAACCCGTGGCTGGTGGTTAGCTTCGAGGACGGTGAATTGGTAGGAATTGAAACGTTTGAGCGTTTTGTTGAGGCACATCCTTTCCATATCAGTTCTTTGGCAAACCCAGGGGGCGAGCGTAACGGCGAGCGTCAGGAGGCTTTGCTGGCACGGGCCATTGATAGTGCTTTACCACAATTTCAAGCGATGCGTGACGAGGTTGAGAGCAAGCTAAACCAGAAACTGAACGACCAAATGAGCAAGCTCGATGCGTTGAAAAATAAACAGATGCGTCAGTTAGAGCTTGATCTCGGTGAAAGTAAGCAAGCCGAGAAAATTGTACTGGATCGCAAAGCACAACGTCAGCGTGAAATTGAACAAATATTTGATGAATATCTGGATTGGATCCAAGACACCATGACAACCGAATCAACGCCATACATCCAAGTAGTGGCAGTACTGACAGGCTCCGAGGGTTACTAAGATGGCACTGGTTGGGATTAACAACGAAAACGATTTTTACTCACACCATTACCTGAGTGAAATTTTTATCTCGGATATTCGAGGCGTGCTGGAAGCGTGGCAGCAAAAAGAGGCAGATGCCCGTGACGCCGAACGTATTGAGCGTGATAAAGGCGGCAACCCGGCAAAAGGTTACCGTGCGCCTCATGAAGCACTGCGAAGCCTGGCCGGGGACTTTTTCCGTGAATTGAACAAGCATAAAGAGGTGAAATCAGAAACCAAGCGTCTGGCTAATCAGCGTAGCCGTTGGAGTCCTATTCTGGCCGCGTTGGGTTATGAAATAAAGCCAACACAGGTGTTGATTGAAGAGGGTGAGCTGCCGGTATTATCAGCATATGAAGATGCTAATGGTTCACCGTTATTGTGGATTGTGGAAGCGCATGACTTCTCTAATGATGACTGTGCCGATCCGCTGTCATTGCCTTTGTTGCCATCACAATTGGTTGGCGTGGCTGAAGAACACCGCAAGCAGTTAACGAGTAACAACCATGATGAACCGCTGACTTGGCAGGCTTTGATTTCCAAAAAAGTATTCAGCGCTCAAGAGCCGCCACGTTGGGTGTTACTGCTGGGTAATCGTCAGTGTTTATTGCTGGATCGTACCAAGTGGGCACAAAACCGGCTGCTGCGTTTTGATATTGAAGAGATCCTTGGTCGAAAAGAAGCAGATACCCTGAAAGCGACGGCAGCATTGCTACACAAAGATTCGATTTGCCCAGAGCAAGGTCAAAACCTGCTGGATAATCTCGATGAAAGTTCTCACAAACATGCTTTTGCCGTGTCAGAAGATCTTAAATATGCGCTGCGTGAGTCAATTGAGCTTTTAGGTGATGAAGCCGCCAAGCAGCTGATTGAAAAAGGCTATACCTACGACGGTAAAAATGACATTGACCCGAATCAGTTGAGCTTGGAATGCCTGCGTTATATGTATCGCATGTTGTTCCTGTTTTATATTGAAGCGCGCCCAGAGCTGCAATATGCGCCAACAGATTCTGATACCTATTTGAAAGGTTACAGTCTTGAAGCCTTGCGTGAGTTGGAAATGGTGGAGTTAACCACCGAAGAATCACGCAATGGTCGTTATATCCATGACAGCTTACAAATGTTGTTCCGTCTGGTGTCAGAAGGTTTTACGGGTAAGCAAAAGAAAGATGGCCGAGTATCAAAGAAATACGGTGAGCAGGAAAGCAGCCTGTTTGATAATGATGCACAAAATGCCCTGATCAACAGCTTTTCTATCCGTAAGCTGGAAAGCCATTTGTTTGATGCTGTGCGTATGCCACACCTGGCGAAAGTCGTATTTCGTAACGAAACCTTGCAACGCATTATTGAGTTGATGTCGTTAAGCCGCCCGGGCAAAGGCAAAAACAAGCGTCGCGGTCGTATCTCTTATGCTCAACTTGGTATTAACCAGTTAGGTGCGGTGTATGAAGCACTGCTTTCGTACCGTGGCTTCTTCGCTAAAACTGATTTGTACGAAGTGAAGAAAGAAAATGAAGAAGTCAACGAGCTGGAAACGGGCTACTTTGTGACTGCTGAGCAGCTTGCGGATTACAAAGAGGGCGAAAAAGTCTTCAACAAAGATGGCTCACTAAAATGCCACGCTCGCGGCAGCTTTATCTACCGCATGGCGGGGCGTGACCGTGAAAAATCGGCCTCTTACTATACGCCGGAAGTGCTCACTCAATCTTTGGTGAAATACGCACTGAAAGAGCTGTACAAAGAGCAGATTGAACCGCTTGAAAGCGCAAGTGAAAAAGCAGACAAGATCCTCACGTTGAAAGTGTGCGAGCCTGCAATGGGTAGTGCGGCGTTCTTGAACGAAGCGATCAACCAACTGGCTGAAAAGTACCTTGAACTGAAACAGTTAGCCGAAGACAAACGCATTCCGCAAGAGCAATACACCCGTGAACTGCAACGTGTGAAGATGTTCATTGCCGACAACAACGTCTACGGCGTCGATTTAAACCCAGTTGCGGTTGAGCTGGCAGAAGTGTCACTGTGGTTGAATGCTATCAGTGATGAAGCGTTTGTGCCTTGGTTCGGGTATCAGCTCTATAACGGTAACTCGCTGATTGGTGCGCGCCGTCAGGTGTTCTCAACCAGCGATCTTGCTTACAAAAAAGCCAAAGACCCAAGTTGGCTCAACATCGAGCCGCAACGGTTAGGTCATAGTGATTCACGTCAAGACCAAGAGGTGTACCACTACCTGCTGCCAGATAATGGTATGGCGGACTACAGTGATAAGGTGGTGAAATCGCTCAAAGAGAGTGAAATCAAAACCATCACTAACTGGCGCAAAGAGTTCGTTAAATCGTTCACGGCAAATGAAAAAGCCCAACTGTTACGCATCTCAAGCAAAATTGATGAATTGTGGCAAGAGCATACCGCGCAGCGTAGAAAAGAGCGTGACATTGTTACCGATAGCCTAAAAGTGTGGCCAGAGTCTGAACACTCAGAGCAGCTTAGCTCTACTCACAGCAAAGATGCGTTGCTGAAAAAATCTCAGCATGAAGGCTCGGCCGTTTATCCACGCCTCAAAATGGTGATGGACTATTGGTGTGCACTTTGGTTCTGGCCAATCGACAACGCCAATGATCTACCAAGCCGTGCGGAATACCTGGGTGAAATCGAACAGGTGCTAGAAGGCTACACGGTAACGGATTCCGTAGTAACCGAAGAAGGCTCAGGCCAAATGGCTATGTTCTCTGAAGGCAGTCAACAAACACAAGATCTGTTTTCAACCAGCCGTGGTGGGGTAGTTAATAAAGACTTCTTGTATAGTGTGTTCCCGCGTTTGCGTAAAGTGGATGAATTAGCAGCGCGTTATAAATTCTTCCATTGGGAACTGGAGTTTGCTGACATTTTTGCAGATAACGGTGGTTTTGACCTGATTCTCGGTAACCCGCCATGGTTGAAAGTGGAATGGCAAGAAGGCGGCATCATGGGTGACTATGAGCCGCAATTTGTGCTGCGTAAGTTTTCGGCATCCAAGTTGAATACGTTGCGTGAAGAAACATTGCTTCGAATGCCTGCGCTAGAGCAAGCCTATTTCTCAGAATATGAAGAAGCATCAGCCACGCAAAACTTCCTTAATGGATTGGTGAATTATCCAGAGCTGAAGGGTATTCAGACCAACTTGTTCAAATGTTTCTTGCCTCAAGCATGGCGAATCGGCGGGCGACAAGCGATGTGTGGTTTTTTACATCCCGAAGGGGTTTATGATGATCCTAAAGGCGGGAAATTAAGAGCGGAAATCTTTCCTAGGTTAAAGCTTCATGCGCAGTTCCAAAATCAACACATGCTTTTTCCAATTGGTCATCGAAATAAATATAGCTTGAATATCTTCAAGTCATGTAAACAAGCTAAGGTCGAGTTTTTAAATATAGCAAATTTATTTTTGCCAAAAACAATTGAACTGTCATTTGAGCATGATGGGAACGGCAGTGTTGGTGGTATTAAAAATGATGACGGTGACTGGGACGAGTCTGGTCATAAAGAGCGTATTCTCAGAATCGATGAGAACAGATTAAGTCTGTTTGCGTCTCTTTATGATGAAGAGGGAACGCCTAAGCTTGAAGCGCGCCTACCAGCATTACATTCATCACAGTTGATTTCAGTACTTGAAAAGTTTGCGGCGCAGCCAAGACATTTAAGCAACCTAATCAATAGCTACACATCAACAGTGATGTTTGATGAGACTTATGCTCAGCAAGATAAAACTATAAAAAGGGATACTCAATTCCCTAGTGATGCATCAGAGTGGGTATTGTCTGGGCCTCATTTCTATGTCGGCACGCCAATCTATAAAACACCAAGAGCAATTTGTACGGAAAAGGGTCACTACGACACGGTTGATTTGCAAACTATGCTAGACAACTACCTCCCACGTACTAACTATGTTCCAGCGTGTGATGCCGATGAATACCTGCGTCGGATCCCGAAAGTGCCTTGGATTGATGAGGCTGATTTGGCAGCATGGGAGGCAAATGGTGCGAAACCGACAGAAAAGCCAGAGCCTCGTTCGGTGACGGATTATTATCGTTTAATATTTAGGAAGATGCTCAGTCAATCAGGAGAGCGCACGTTAATTCCGTGTATTATCCCAAAGAGTAGCAGCCATATTTTCGCTGCTGTTTCAGCTGCATTTAAAAATATCAAAGACATGGTGCTGATGACCGGTTCAATGTCATCTATACCTTATGATTTTTACGTTAAATCAACAGGTAAAGGCAACTTCACCAGTGGAGACTTAAATCTTCTAGCTTACCCTAAATATAAGGAATATTTGGAAGAAAACTTGCTGGTTAGAGCACTGAGTCTAAACTCTATATCTAGCTTCTACAGTAATTTGTGGGATACTTGCTTTGAAGAATCCATGATTAAATCTGAGTGGTTAAAGTATGACTGCCGTCTTCCAAACAGCTTCTTCCAAAACTTAACCCAAGAATGGCATCGTGGTTGTGCACTTCGCACCGATTACGCTCGTCGTCAGGCATTGGTAGAAATTGATGTGTTGGTTGCAATGGCATTGGGAATGACCTTGGAAGAGCTGAAAACCATCTACCGTGTTCAATTCCCAGTGATGCGTCAGTATGAGGCGGATACTTGGTACGACCAAACCGGACGTATTGTGTTTACCGCATCAAAAGGCTTGGTCGGTGTAGGTTTAGACCGTAAGTTCAATAAGAAAAACGGGTTTACAACCACGATTGAAAACGGTGTATACGAGAATCGCGCCCAAGGTTTGGGCTCAGAAGATGATCCGCTGACAGACGCAAACGTGCAACTAGGCTGGGAAGATATTCGTGAACTCAAATCCGGCAAGGTATACAAAACCTATCTGGATGACACTCAACCAGGCGGTCCAGTAGAGCGTACAATCGAATACGTCGCCCCATTCGACAAGTGCGACCGTGAACGCGACTACGATGTGGTGTGGGCCGAGTTTGAACGGCGCTTTAAGCAGTAATAATTATTTATGGCCTTCTCAGTAATATCTCGTCGAGAAGGTTTCTACTTTCCCTGTTTCTACAGGGAAAGTATTCGTCATAAAAGACCAAAAGAATGTGAACCCGAGAGGAAAAAGAATGCGCCAAGAGTGGCTATTGCCATCGCAAATGAATGAAGTGTCGGAATCTACTGCTCAGGAAACTAAGGGCGCGGTAGAGCAAGAACTTTACCAACTGGAAGAGATGATTGGCAAAATTGATGAACTTCGAAAGCGGGGGGCTTTTGGCGTTGATGCCCAGCGCCGCTTTCAAGGTTATGAGGAATTTAGGCGACACGCTGTTGGTAAAGTCATTACGGTTGAAACAGAGAAAAAAGGAAAAATCTCTTTTCGTGTATCTCAGGCCAATTCCGATTTCGCGATGACAAGTGGCAACTTGGCGACGCCGCTTTCTCCAGTGGGGTACTTATGTCGTCAGGCTTATTTGGGGTTTGAGGGTAAGAGTCCTGCTTGGGGAACCTATGAAGTCGTAGAAGTTCGCACGCTTTCGCGATTTTTTGGTCAGGAAGCCGAAGATAACATTCTCAACTACAAAAGTATGGAAAGGAGCGTATTTCCAGATTTGTACAGCACTGATGAAAACATGTTCCATGTCAGTAACCTATCGAAGTCGCTCAATAATTGGTTTTCAAGAGACCAGCATTTCGATAGCAACCAAGTGGCTACAGAGGGTGACAACGTTGAAATAGAAGGCGGTGTTGAATTTGATACCTTTGAAAGTTTAGACTTTTTTGAAAATTTTGATTCCTCCAATGAGTTGCTAGATGAAGATGATGATTATTGCTCTGTTAACGCAATGGAAGACGATCAGATTGATGAATACTATGGTCTGAGTAACTATTTCTACTTGAATCCAACGAAAGAGCAATTAGACGTAATGTGTTGCTCTGTCTCTAAAGGACCCATGCTTATTGAGGGGGTTGCGGGGTCAGGAAAGACATGTGCAGCTCTGGGGCGTGCAAAAACACTGTGTGATGCCGCTTTTGGCGCAAGTGATCAAGTCATCGAGTCTACCACTTTCTTCTCTCAGGAAAGTAGTGTGGGATTTGTTCGCACAGGAGAGTTGGTGCAGTATCTAAAAGCAACATGTCTCGAACTTGGGTTGGCACAGTTACCTATATGTGAATACAAAGAGTTACAGCATAATCTTCAGCAACTTCGAGATGTCGAACAATGGTCATCACGGAAATCAGGAGACCAGCAGACATCCCAATCAAAGTACCGCTACCTAGCATCACTTGATTACTCTTTTGATTCAGAGACCACCATGGAGTGGCTTAAGTTGGTTGATAGATATGCAACACAAGTTATCGCTGAACGAATGATAAAGGTTGCCAGTTCATTGCGTATGCCAGAGTCGTTAGTTTTGATGCCTCAGCTCCCCTATGAAGACGCCTCCGCACTTGTCGATATGTGCAAGGAAGCTTATTTGCAATCTGCTAGTACTTTGGCCCAGCATATCCAAAGTAATACCAGTGCTTTTGGTCTGGATAAAATAGTGCTAGAGCTAAATGCAGTGATTTCACGTTTAGAAAATCAACTGTTTGATCCTCAGAGTAAATGGATATCAACTGGAAAAGGCAAGTGGCAAAAAGTTCAGTCTCGTAAGCAAGCGTTGTCAATACTGAGAAGTGTGAATGGGACATTTATTCGCTACAGCAAACAAGAGAGAATTCAAAATTTTGTTGTTTCTAATGCATCTGATCTAAAAAACCTTATTCGTTCTAGTGATGTCGTAAAGGATCAATTCGGCGTTACCATTAAAGAGGCGCAAAGCGATATTGCATGGTCTGAGAGTATAGAAAATGAGGTTTCTAAATCCGCCGTTGCGCATTTTTCATGTGAGCAGAGTGGTAAGAGATATGCGGTATTTATTGTTAAAGAAGAAGACATAGATTTTTATGCCGTAACAAACGAGCTATTTGTCAAGGTTGGAGGTCAAACTCGTCCAGCACTAATGAGTAATCCGTTCCATGCTACGTTTCAAAAAAATTCAAAATCAGGTTCTACAAAAACCACTTTGGCAAAAGAGCTCCGCCGTCAGCTTAAAAATCGACTCTTTAACAATCTGCATTTCTCTGATTTGTATGCATCGGCATTAGCGTTAGCCGAAAAATCGGGTGAAGCTGTGTCATTGCCCGCTAAGCGAATCAATGACAAGCAATTGGCGGATCATGATATCGACGTTATTCTTGCACTCGCATATGTTATGAGTCGCGGAGCGAATTTAGAAACAATTAAAAATTTGCCTTCGAGGTTAGCTGAACCGACATATTATCGTTCTGTATTTGTTGATGAGGTTCAGGACTTCACTGAAATACAGATCTTTTTGATGGGAGCTCAAGCTCATCCAGATTATAATGCGGTCACCATGGTGGGTGATATGCAACAACAGTTACTTAGTGGGAAAGTGAGAAATATTCAGAAATGTTTCCCTTATCAAACGAGTGTCGATTCTGTTTTATTGAAAGAAAATAAACGCCAAGAAAAGCAGCCCCAGCTATTAGCGACATCTCATCTATTCCGAGCATTGGTACAAGATGATGGCAGAATGGCAATTTCTAACCTTGATGAAATGCGCCGATTGTCGAGAGTTGGCGGTGCTAAAAAGTTTATTAATAACACGTTCGAAAGTTGTGATGATGATGTCGTTCAGGTGATTAAAAAGCTGCCTAGAGGTAGAACTATCGCCGTCATTTGCCCAACAAATGAGATGGCTGTTGAACTAGAAAGCCGACTTCGTGATGTTCTCGCTGCTGAAAATTTCAGACAATCTTATGTCGCTGAACGAGTGGATTTATCCAAAAAATATTTAGTCCATTTCTCGAGTCCTCAAAATATCAAAGGGTTGGAGTTTGATACCGTTGTTCTTGTTGGAATAGAAAGAGTTGATTGGAACAATCAGGTTGATAGAAATAGCGTATATGTGGCGGTTTCTAGGCCTAGAAAACAGCTTGTAGTAGTTGGGGATAAAGAACAGGTTCCAGAACATGTAATGGATTGTTTTGCCTGTGAATCAATTTAGCAGATGACTTTTTCTCACACTTCTGGTGATGGAAACTGACAAGTTGATCAATCAGAATAGTAATTAATCATTTTCAGCCGGAGTATTGAAACTCCGGTTCTTACATAAGGTTTATCAGGCCCAGGACAGCGTGCCATCGAATTCGACAAGTGCGATCGTGAATGCGACTATGATGTGGTGTGGGCCGACTTTGAGCGTCGTTTTAAGTGATAATTATACAAAATGTAAGTCGATTATAAGTGCTTTATAAGCATATAATCCCCCAAAACCAGAGCCTGCGTGCTCTGGTTTTTTGTTGTTAATTGATTGTGATTGTATAAAAAGATCGCAATGCTAGGGAGGCAGGTACGCATTTTCAAGTCAACGATTAGGTGCTGTATTTCCCTTGAACAATAGTAAACCATACTCATATTAAAATAAGGTATCCACCCGTGAAATTTTTACTTGCCATACCAATGGCTATTTTGAGTACGCTCTTGCTTCTTATCATCGCACCTTTTGCAACATTGAAGTACATACTACTGCCCAGTCGGGGGCTATTGAGTCAAAAGGATATTATGTTCAGAAAAGCCTGCTTTTGGACAACAGGGATAGAGCTGATATTTTTTATCGCCAATATGTAAATGAAAAATTAGTAAAGGTTTATATAAAATGAGATTAATCCTTGGCCTTATTGCAATGATTTTTTCAATGTTTTTCGCTGTACTTGCCGCAATATTAGGGTTTATTACAGGTGTAAAAAAAGAAGGTTGGTATGTAGAAGGGAGTAATAGAATAGTAAACTATGCAAGCGATGGCGATTCATTTATTGAAATTACTAAGTCTTATGAATGTGGCTGGATGCTGAGCATTATAAAGCCTGCAACAAAAATGGATACGCTAGGTCAAATAGCAACCTTACCTTTTGGGGGAAATAAGATCGAACTAGAGTGCATGCAGATAAAAGGTAATTACGAAAAAGTGTGTTATGTACCAATTGATTTTAACGAAGCAAGTTCATGCTTGATAGCTGAAGTTCTCACAAGCGACGAAAGATCGAAGTATATTAATTTGTTGGGTTGTCAGTGGAAACACAGTCCAAAAGATTTAAAAAAGTGTGTTGCAAAAATTGGTGGGTTAATTATCCGATAGGTTTATTCGTGTAAATGTAGTTACACGTTGCAATGGTTAACTTTAATACAATCCTACACTAGTTTACTATTCTTTCAATACTCAAAGACAACTATAGATGGCAATAACAATTAAGTCAGTGATGATTCACGCAAAAGGATTTCTCCTGAAACAGTATCTTTCCTTATTTGGCTTGTATCTTATTTTTATCGGAACGAGCATAATCTTAAAAGGATACTGGATCAATGGTTACACTACAGAGCCTGAGCACCTTAGGCTAGCATTGACAGATGCACTTAGAGAAATATCTGGCGCTATTGTGTTGTTATCTGGCGTCTTTTGCTTTGTAGTTGATCGACGATTCAGGAACCAAAACGACTCATAATATGAAGTCTAAGAATTTTTCACAAGCTTGTGAAACCAATGGTTTATATCAGGTTTGTTAATATTCACCTTTAATATTTCCGCATTGTTTCAGTAAGCTTTGTTTTTGTTAAAATCGGATTTTTGCTTCTGATTTTTTAGTTGACCTAATGCGCACCCTTTAATTTATTTCAGAATATATTGTCTAAAGAATGAGCGAGTTTCTATCTGGCATGATTGCCTCTGTTTCTGCAAATGCCTTTTCCGATCTGTTTATTTATGCGATTGGTGCTGTTTTTGCCCTTGGCGTGTTTTTAGCCTTTTTAGGTAAAGCCAGTGGATTTGTGAATGGTGCGCCTAATCTAATGACATCATTAGGTATTTTAGGCACGTTTGCAGGGATTGTTGTCGGCTTGATGGAGTTCGACCCCAAAAATATTGATGGCAGTATTGAATTGTTGTTAATGGGCCTCAAAACTGCGTTCTTAACCAGTTTGGTGGGTATGTGTGCCACGATTTTATTTAAGTTATTTACGCCATTCATTCAAAAAGAAGAACAAGTGCAAGATGGTGCCATTGGACCCGATGATATCTATTCAGTTATGAATCAACAGCTTAATGTGACACAGGCACTGGTGGACTCTATTCGTGGAGATGAAGATTCATCACTGTCTTCCCAAGTACGTCTATTAAGAAGCGATGTAAATGATGGGAATAAATTGATTAAGGGACAGTTGTCGGAAAGCAACGAAAACCAACAAAAAATCGTATCTTCTTTGGTGGCAATGCAGTCTTCCCATACTCAATTTAGCGATCGTTTATGGCTGAAAATGGATGAATTTGGTGAGATGCTGTCAAAGTCTGCCACTGAACAAGTCATTAATGCATTGAAAGAAGTGATCACGGATTTTAATAACAGCTTGACCGAGCAGTTTGGTGAAAACTTTAAGCGTCTAGACGAATCTGTGAAAAAGTTGGTTGATTGGCAGGAAAATTATCGTACTCAACTGGAAGAGATGGCGCATAAGTATCAGTTGGGTGTAGATGCGATCAGTTCAACAGAAAAATCGGTAGCACACATCAGTGAGCGTGCAGATGCGATTCCAACAACGATGGAGAAACTGCATTCCGTGATGGAACTGGGTCATGCGCAAGTATTGGAACTGGAAGAGCGTCTAGAAGCCTTTAAAGAGCTGCGTGATCAAGCCGTTGAGGCGATGCCGCAGATCAAGCAGCAGCTTGATGAGACGATGTCTGTCATTGGTCAGTCGGTTGAATCAGCCGCAACGCATTATGAGCAAATGCTTGGTGAATCAAAAGCAATGATGGATTGTTTTGTTGAAGGCCATAAGAGTGCTACGGCACAGTTTAATGAATCGGCTGAACAAAATATTCAATTCATGAATGCGGAACTGAAGTCAACGTTGACACAGGCGAGTGAAGATTTGCTTGATAGTGTTGATTCAATTGGTGATGCATTGATTGAAAGCACAGATGAAGCAATGGGCAAAGTAACGAAAGCCATTGAAGCCACTAGTGATACTTATGTGCGCATGGCGACCGAGACAAATGCAACCATTGATAAGTTTGGTGCAACGAATACAGAAACCTTGCGTGTTGCCAATGAGCACGTGAAAGAGGTAATCACTGAAACGCAAAGTTTAGTTGAAAACTTCACTAATACTCACGGTGCATTAACACAACAGTTTGAACAATCAGCGCGTGAGAATATTACGGCTATGGCAACGGGTGTGAAAGAAGCTGTGCATGACTTTTCAGAGGAAGTCACTGAAAGCATTGAGGCGATTGGTGATACCTTGATTGAGCAGACTGAAAATTCAATGGCTAAAGTCACTCAAGCGGTTGATATGACGAGCGAAACATATGTGCGCTTGGCGACTGAAGCGAATGCGACCATTGATAAGTACAGTGAAACAAACAGTGAAACACTGCGTGTTGCGAATGAGCATGTGAAAGAGGTGATTGCTGAAACCCAGGGCCTGATCGAAAACTATACAGAAACGCATACTGAAATGACGGCGCAACTTGAAGCCTCCACAATCCAAAATGTCACGATGATGAACGAGGGTGTGAAGGGTGCGGTGGATGTCTTTACAGAAGAAGTCACGGGTAGCATTGAGGTGATGGGCAGCAAGCTGATTGAGCAGACTGAAAATTCAATGGCTAAAGTCACTCACGCGGTTGATATGACGAGTGAAACATATGTGCGCTTGGCGAACGAAGCGAATGCGACCATTGATAAGTACAGTGAAACAAACAGTGAAACACTACGTGTTGCGAATGAGCATGTGAAAGAGGTGATTGCTGAAACCCATGGCCTGATCGAAAACTATACAGAAACGCATACTGAACTGACGGCACAACTTGAAGCATCGACAACCAAAAATGTCACGATGATGAATGAAGGTGTGAAAGGTGCGGTGGATGTATTTACAGAAGAAGTCACGGGTAGCATTGAGGTGATGGGTAGCAAGCTGATTGAGCAGACTGAAAATTCAATGGCTAAAGTCACTCATGCGGTTGATATGACGAGTGAAACATATGTGCGCTTGGCGAACGAAGCGAATGCGACCATTGATAGGTACAGTGAAACAAACAGTGAAACACTGCGTGTTGCGAATGAGCATGTGAAAGAGGTGATTGCTGAAACCCAGGGTCTGATCGAAAACTATACAGAAACGCATACTGAACTGACGGCACAACTTGAAGCATCGACAACCAAAAATGTCACGATGATGAATGAAGGTGTGAAAGGTGCGGTGGATGTATTTACAGAAGAAGTTACGGGTAGCATTGAAGTGATGGGTAGCAAGCTGATTGAGCAGACAGAAGCAGCAATGGGCAAAGTTGAGGATTCTGTCAAGCAGACTTCCGTTACCTTCGATAAGATGAATGCAGAATCGAATCAGATGATTGAACAATATGGCCAAGAGTTCCGTAAGGTATTGGAAACATTCACTTCATCAGCAATTACCAGCATTCAATCAATGAGAACAGAAATTAGTGAGGGAGCCTCTGCTATTTCTGAGGAAATGAAGCAGGGAGCACATGAGCTGAGTGAAAAACTGGCTCAAAGTGCAGATGATATTTCGTCGAATATTGGTTCAGCGACGCATGGCCTGAATGCGATGAGCGAACACGTGGCACTGCGCGCGAGTGAAATTCAAGAGCATCTACGCGCTGCAATGGGTGAATTGAATAACAATATTAGTGACATGGTGAATGACTTAAACCGTCAGGCGAAAGAAACATCGAATATTCTTGTTGCCGGTAATGAGCAATTGGCGCAACAAACGAAGCAAACACAAGAAAGCGTATTCCAAGGTATTGCTGAGTTGCAAAACCGCTTAGAAGGTGTACTTGAGGAAGTCTTTGAGGCGCAGGTTCGTGAGATCAAACGTACATTTGAAAGTCTTGAAGAGCAAATCATTGAAAGTGTTGGACAAACAGGTCAGGCCGTTGAAAAACAGGTTGAAGTCTTAGATTTGCAGATGCAGCAAGAAATTAACCGTGTAATTAATGAAATGGGACAAGGTCTAGCTTCGGTTACACAGCAGTTTACACGTGACTATACGAAGCTAACAAATGAAATGAAGTCAGTGATTCAATCTGTGAATAAAATGGCTGTGTAATCATGAATCGTTTGTTTGGTTCCGTAAATTGCCATGATGAGGGTGGCGATCATTGGATGTCGGTTTCGGATCTGATGGCTGGCTTGATGATGGTATTTCTATTCGTATCGATATCATTGATGCGGGAAGCGATGATTGAGCGAGATAAAATTAAAGAAGTTGCAGTGACTTATCAAGAGAATCAACAGGCTATTTATAACGCATTAATTGATGAGTTTCAGAGTGATTTGGAGAAGTGGGGGGCTGCGATTGATCGGGATGATTTAAGTTTTAACTTTAACTCTCCTGAGGTGCTATTTGCTAATGGCCGAGCAGATTTGACAGTAGAGTTTAAAGTTATTCTTGATGATTTTTTTCCTCGTTACTTGCAGGTCATGGAAGATTTCAAGAACAGTATCCAAGAAATACGTATAGAGGGGCATACATCAAGCCGGTGGAATCATGGCAGCAGTGATGAAGAGGCCTACTTTAATAATATGCGATTATCACAGAGCCGGACGAGAGCTGTACTCCAATATGGTATTGAAATCCCTTCTGTTCGCATGAATCAATATGAATGGGTAAAAGCCCATGTTGCAGCAGTGGGTTATTCATCATCGAAGTTAGTATTCGCCGAAGATGGTCGTGAGGATGAAGAAAAATCACGTCGAGTTAGTTTTCGTGTATTGACGAATGCAGATACTCAGATTAGAAAAATTCTGGGGAATTAAGCATTGAAATTAACATTTGATATGGCTGCATTAAGTGCAGCCATAGAGTTGATGAGTCCAAAGAAAGGGCAATTCAATCTAGAATATACACCAAGTCATATCGATCCCATTGATATAGAGCTTGGGGAAGGTAAAGTCGTTGAGCTGAAAGATGTAGACGCGGAAACGGGTTTACTCAGCTACAAAGGCCGTCAGGTTTTACTTTATATTCGTGATATCGGTACTTCTGTTGTGGCAGCTTTGAATAATCCAGACGTTAGTGGGCCTAAATATCATGTGGCTGATTGTGCTAAGTTAAAAGGGATGCGAACTCAGGGATTGTTTGAGCGTTATGTCGTAACTAATGATGTAAGTGGTGAGTTTCTTCTGACCGGAACACATTATATTGATGGTAGGGATATTGAAGGTAAATCCAAGTTGAAGGTATGTAAGAGCTGTATTCGAGCCCTTAACTACCAAGGCTATGCAACGGGTGATGGAAATAATAAAGACAAAGTGTTCAAGAATTTCGATATGTCGAGATTTTTTGCAACATATAGTTCTTTTTTTCCACACATGCCTCAGCGTAAAGCGAGTGATTTACGTAAAGAATATACGGATGACTGGGGAAGAATTTCTGCTAAGTATAAAGTGGAAAATAAATACACCTGTGAGCAGTGTAATGTAGATTTAAGCGCCAGTAAGTATAAACATCATTACCATGTGCACCATATAAATGGGATTAAGCATGATAACTCTTTACATAATTTGATGGGATTATGCCCTGACTGTTTAAGTAAAGAAAAAAATGTCAAAGGCTTTTACATCATGCATGATGTTCGCCAATTGATAGCGAACCTTCGTCGTGAGCAGATGATCACTGATGATATTGAGAATTGGGATGATATATTTGAACTGACAGATCCTGCGGTTCATGGCCTGCTTCATCATTGCCAAAAAGCAAAGGTTAGATTACCTGAGCCAGGTTTTGATATTCAAAACAGTGAGCAAGAAGTCATTGGGTTACTTGAACTTGCATGGCCTCGTTTAAAATTTGGTGTTGCGATTTCGTCGGTTGATTTGGCCGTTGCCAATGAAAACGGGTGGACTGCAATCAGTGTGCAGGATTTTTTGATTAATGCTAAGAAGCTGCTTCCGCAACTTAAGTGATAACCTTACCTTTGGTAATATTTTTTACTTAAAAGAGAGTGATTTCATGATTATTCCTATTTTTATCAGTTAGTTATATGTTGGCTTGTTAGTTGCCTCTATTAATTAAGCATTAATGGAGGTAGCTATGTGTCAGTACTGTAGTAAGGTTTTGTCAAGAAGTTTATATCAACTAAATCAACAAACTCATGAAATGTTGAAATCATGTCCGGCTTGCTCTACGGTAGCTGGATATCACGTCTACTACCCTTCACCACAAGCATTTGGTTGTTCCAGTGCGCGAGTCAATAGCAAGAACAAACAAGGCATACAAAGTCATTGTAAATACTGTCGTTCTAAAAAAAGAGTTCCTTATACGGTTCAATCATTCTCTTGCGTACAAGTAAAAGACTTTTAATCTATTTAATTAGCAGATAGATATAATATTAAGTGGTATAAATTTTTTGAGTTTTTACATAAAATCATCGTGATCATTCAAGTGGAAAATTAGATATGTTGCCTTCAGTAATCAGTAGTCAGGTTGTAAACAGCCTGAAAAAATACATAAAATCCGCCTTTACGATGAATAGTCCGCGTTTTGAGAGTGATGACTATTCAATGGTTGGCGATTT
This sequence comes from Photobacterium panuliri, assembly GCF_059920555.1. Taxonomy (NCBI): domain Bacteria; kingdom Pseudomonadati; phylum Pseudomonadota; class Gammaproteobacteria; order Vibrionales; family Vibrionaceae; genus Photobacterium; species Photobacterium panuliri. The sequence continues at coordinate 1,219,295 of NZ_CP197193.1, read as the reverse complement.
TTTGAGCAATACAAGTAATTTGATAAAAGGGCCATATCTATCAGTACAGCTGCCGTTTAGGCAAAGTGAATTGTCACAACACTTTTTTGACCATTTTGATTTACCATTTCCGCCATATGCACATCAGGCTATTGCGTATCAGCGTTTAGGGCAACTGTATCCTCAATCTACATTGGTTGCTACGGGAACGGGTTCGGGTAAGACAGAGTGTTTTTTATATCCATTGTTAAATTATTGTGCTGGAAGTAGTGAGCAAGGGGTTAAAGCGATAGTCATTTATCCGATGAATGCGCTAGCGACCGATCAGGCAAAACGATTCGCTTCTACGATTTATCATAATGATGGCTTAAAGGGCAAGGTATCAGTAGGGTTGTTCGTTGGTGGTCAGGCAAAAGAGGATGCTGTAACCAGCATGTCAGCAGATCAGGTGATTACATGTAAACACCAGCTCCGAAAAAATCCACCAGACATACTTTTGACTAACTATAAGATGTTGGACTACCTGCTGATGCGCCCCGAAGATCAGAGCCTTTGGGAGCATAATCATGAAGGAACATTGCGTTATCTAGTTGTAGATGAATTACATACTTTTGATGGTGCTCAAGGCTCTGATTTGGCTTGCCTGATTCGCAGGCTTAAGTTCCATCTAAAAGTAGATACTACACAGTTTGCATGTGTCGGTACTTCCGCCACTGTCGGTGAGGAATTAGAACCGCTCATTGAATATGCCCGCGATATTTTTGATTCTGAGTTCAAAGAGGATTCAGTGGTTAAAGAAGATCGTTATCGATATGACGAGTACCTTGCTGAGGCGGAAGTTTCGGAGTTTACATATCCTCCTTTTGATGATTTTGAACAATTAAACCCAATCAATTTTGAATCTGAAGTCAGTTACATTAATCAGCAAGTTGAGTTTTGGTTTCCAAGTTTTGAAGATAAACTGCCTGATGATATTGAATCAGATGCTGGTCGTTTATGTCGGATTAAATTAGGTAAGGCATTAATGTCTCACCGATTTTTTCATTCACTACTACAAATGTTGAATGGTCAGATAAAGCCATTGTCATCTATTGTTGCAGCTATAAGTCCAGCTTTCGCTATCAGCGAAAATGATGCTGAACATGTCGTTCAGAGCTTTGTCGCTTTAGTATCGATTGCTCGACGAGAGATTTGTGAAAGTGAGCAGCAGCATTCTGCACGTCTCGCAATAGGTAAACCTCGCCCTGTTCTGCCATTTTTGCAAGTTCGTCATCAGTTATGGTTACGGGAGTTAAGACGCCTTGTTGCGAGTGTATCAAGTCGTCCAAAGCTAAGTTTTGGTGATGATATTTCAGATGAGTTGCCTGAAAAATATTTACCTGTGGTGAATTGCCGAGACTGTCACGTTACTGGCTGGGGGGGGTACATCAATGGTTATAGTGAACAATTGGAAACTCAGCTTGATGTATTCTATCGCTTGTTCTTTGCTGGTCATCACAGTGTCCGAGTGACGTTACCTATCAATGAAGAGACTGATCCTCCTGCAAAAGGGGTTATCCGTCGGGTGTGTACACGTTGCCTGACGATGAACCAAGATAGCCAAACGGAGGAATGTAAGCAGTGTGGACATGATGATCTGGTCAGAGTATTTATGCCTGATTTGGTGAAGACCAGTGAGAAGAAAGGCCCTCATTTTAGTAATTGCTGTCCGCACTGTAATAGTAAAAATGGGCTTTCAATTATTGGAGCCCAAGCTGCTACATTATCAAGTGTTGCAATTAATCAGATTTACGGCAGTAAATATAACGAAAATAAAAAACTGATTACCTTTTCGGACTCAGTACAGGATGCAGCACATCGTGCAGGCTTCTTTGCTGCCAGAACGTGGCCTCTTATGGTTCGCAGCCATATTGGCAACGTGGCTCAATATGCTGAAGGGCAGAACTTAGCTGCTTTTGCTGACCAAGTGGTAAGAGAAGCACACCAGCAGTCTGGTTCAAGGGAATCTTTTGTTGCTAACTTTATTGCACCAAACATGGAGTGGCTCAATGATTATCGAATGATGATCGATGAAGGTGAATTGGGCTCTTTAGCTGATGATAGCGCATTGCCACGATGGGTGGAAAAGCGACTTAATTGGGAAGTGTGTAGTGAGTTTGGTATGAGAGCGAGTATTGGGCGTACTTTGGAAAGGACAGCCGAAGTAACTTTTGATATTTGTAGTGATGAGTTACTACAAGCTTTATCCAAATTGCATGTTGATTTACAGGATGAGTTAGGTAATGAATTTTGCGGAATTCATGATACGCATATTGTTCATTTTGCATTAGGTGTTCTTCATAGAATGCGCCATAGAGGCGCGATCGTACATGAAGCATTAGAAAGCTATATTCGCGATGGTGGGGAAACGTATTATCTGACGAAAATCGATAAGCAAACTTCTCGCTATATGCCAAACTGGGGTAGTAAGACGCGGACTCCAGCTTTTTTGACTTTTGGAAAAAATAAACGTTTTGATCAATTACTGGGTTCAAAATCGCGTAATAGTTGGTATCAGAACTGGTTGGTAAAATGTTTTGCTAATGATGGCAATGTGATGATCACATCTCATGTCATGACAATATACACAATGTTATTGAAGGCATTAAAGAGTGCGAATATTGTCAAAGAGTTTGAATCAAAAGGCCATTCAGTATGGGGTATTGAGCCAAGTGCATTAATTTTAACTAATCAGGTTGTTATTCTTGGTTGTGACAAATGTACTGATTCGGTTTGTGTACCGGAGGCTTCTGTTCATTCATGGTTAAATCAACCTTGCCATAACGATAGTTGTGGTGGTGGGTATTCTAATAAGAAAGAAGTACAACCTAAAGAATGGTCTTTTTCGCAGGCTTATCGAGTGAATGCTGCAGAACATACCGGGTTGTTGGAGCGAAATACTCGAGAACAGACAGAAAACTCGTTTATCAAGGGTAACGTTAGTTGGTCTGTAAATTTATTGTCAGCGACACCAACGTTAGAAATGGGTATCGATATTGGCGACTTATCATCCGTACTTCTGTGTTCTGTTCCGCCGGCTCAGGCAAGCTATCTGCAGAGGATTGGCCGTGCAGGTCGAAAGGATGGAAATGCCTTTAATTTGACCGTAGCGGCTGGTAACCCACATGACCTGTATTTCTATCAAGATCCGTTAGATATGATGTCTGGTAGTGTTTCAGCGCCAGGTGTTTTTCTGGATGCATCAGCAATTTTAGAGCGACAACTTACCGCATTTTGTATGGATTGTTGGATCAAAACAGGTATTGGCAGCGAGCATATTGCTAAGCGTGTTAAGCAAATGCTTGATGCTTGCGAAGGGGAACAAATGGACCGTTATCCGTTTAATTTCCTTCAATATGTAGAAGAGAATAAAAAGGATTTATTCAATTTATTTATTGTTGTTTTTAACCGTCTCTCTGAGGGCTCTACACAAAAACTTCGGGACTTTATTCTAGGTAATGATGAGCATTACGGATTATCTGCTAAAATACAACAAAGCTTAGAGTTACTTGTAAAAGATCGTAAGTCTTTAATTAATCGTGCAAGTAAATTAAAACGAGCGATAGATAAGCTTAAAGAATCACCAGTTAAAGATAAAAATTATCAAGATGATCTTAATGAGCTTGATAATGAGCGAAATGCACTGCTGACGCTTGTACGGGAGATTAATGGTAAAGATACGCTTAACTTTATGACAGATGAAGGGCTTCTCCCTAATTATGCTTTTCCGGAGGCTGGTATAACACTTCGTTCCGTACTGTGGCGTAAGAAAGAGGCTGTAGAAATTAAAGATGGTCAAAGCCAGTATGTTACAAAGACGTTTGAATATGAACGTCCCGCAGCGGCTGCGATTTCAGAATTAGCGCCGACAAATCATTTTTATGCTGGTGGGCACAAAGTTGAAATCGAGCAAATTGATATGAAGGTGTCGGAACCTGAGACATGGCGTGTATGCAGTCACTGCAACCATAGTGAATTGCTAGAAGCAGATCAGTCTTCATCTTGTCCTAGGTGTGAGCACCCAGGGTGGGGGGATGCTGAACAAAAGATCAGGTTATTAAAACTTCGACAAGTTTATGCTCGTACGAATGTACGGGATGCTCGTATTTCAGATGATGCGGATACACGAACACCAGCTTTTTTCCAGCGCCAGCTACTTGTCTCTTTTAAGCCTGATGACGTTGAATACGCTTATGAAGTTGATAATGCAGATGTTCCATTTGGTTTTGAATATTTAAGTCGTGTTGCATTAAGAGATATTAATTTTGGTAGTGCATCAGAGGACGCCACAGAATTCTATGTCGCTGGTGAAAAGAAAAAAAAGACGGGATTTAAAGTATGTTCAGATTGCGGTGTTGTACAGAAAGAGCATACACCAGACAATCATGATATTAGCTGTAAATACAAAAATAGTGCATCAGAAGCTAAATACGAAGATTTTTTGTATCTTTATCGCCAGCTAGAGTCGGAAGCTGTTCGCATTTTACTCCCTGTGAGTAATTATGGGGCAGGTGAAATCACCGAAGCATCATTGAGTGCTGCTTTACAGTTGGGGATGAAATCTTACTTCAAAGGTAGTGTGGATCATATCAAGGGAACTATCTACAAAGAGCCAGAAGATGCAGGTGAAAGTTATCGTCATTATTTGGTGATTTATGATTCAGTACCTGGTGGTACAGGTGCATTAAAAGAGTTGATGCAGGATGCAGGAAATTTATTAAAACTGCTAAGAATCGCACTTGATCATATTAATCAGTGTGAGTGCAATCTAGAAGATAAAGATGGTTGTTATAAGTGTGTTTATGCATACAGGGATCGAGGCAAAATGCGTGCGATCTCCCGTGATCATGCGCGTAAGTTATTAACAACAATACTAGAGCACGAGCACGAGCTTAAGGCAATTCGTTCATTGTCTGATATTTCAATAAACGTAATGTTGGAGTCTGAATTGGAGCGTTTGTTTATCGAAACACTCCAGCAGGCCAGCACAGAGTTTATCATTGCAAAAGACTTTATCAATGGTAAAGCGGGATGGACTGTTTCTTCAAAGTTGAGTACAGATATTTCTTGGCATTTAGTTCCTCAGGTACACTTGGGGGAAAAGGACGGTGTTGCCATTGATACACGGCCTGATTTTGTTCTCTACCCAGCTTCTGAGTTGTTACAAGTTAAGCCTTTAGCTATTTACTTGGATGGTTTTGAGCATCATTACAATACGGTTCATGAGGATGTTGCAAAACGAAATGCGGTGCTTGCCAGCAACAAGTTTTATGTTTGGACGTTGGGATGGCACGATCTTGTAAATCAAAATGCTAAACATTTAAAGGAATTTCTAGGACTTTGCCGATCTGAAATTAAACAAAAAGAGGCTCATTACAGCTTGTTCAATAAGCGAAATTATGAAACGTTACGAAATATATATGATAACCGTAATAATTTTGACTTATTAAAAAGGTGGATGCATATCCCTGTGACGACATTAGCACATTTTAAGGAAGCCGTTTTTGCAAACAGCTTTTATTGGCTATCTATTAAAGGCTCGAAAGATATATCGATTAAGAATAAATTTGTCTATGAAATGAAAGAGAATGCAGCCTTACAGAGGCAAGAAGAGCTGTGCCTAGACAAACCCTATTTCTTTGGTGGTTTATTAGATGCGATTGGTACCTCACAAAAATTGGTCGAAGTTGCAGCTGTGATACCTGCTGAAAGCTATGTGAATGTTGTAAAAAAACAGATCAAAGGGCAAGAACCTTTTGATTATGCAGAGTCTGTTATGAGACTTCATGTCTGTTTTGATGATAGGTATACAATTGAAGATGGTTATGAGTATGCATTAAACGGTTTTTGGAAACTAGTTAATGTAGGGCAATTTCTATCAGATTTTTCGTTTACCTCGCGCAATGCTTTATTAGAGAAACCCTTGGCAGTATCGGATATAAATAAATCTGATAAAGGTAATGCTCCACAAGTGATGTTAGCCGAACAGGATGAGGCTTGGCAGGAGCTCTTAGAATTAGAGATCTTAGAGCAAGGAGCTGTTGAGATGATGATTGAAATGGGTATGCCTATTCCTGTTGTGGGTTTTGAGCTTAAAGACGGTGCGGGTGAAATCATTGCAGATGCAGAACTTGCATGGCCTGATAACAAAATTGTATTACTTTTGCCTGAGATGGATGAATACCACGCTGTTTTTGAAGGGCAAGGTTGGATTTCGATGATTGGCGAAGTCGATGAAAATACTATGAATAACATAAAAGACCTAATGGGGTGATATCAATGACAGTGGTTGAAATGCCAAAGGTAGCGATTGCCGGTGATTTTTTAGTTGCGTTTGCGAAAATCCCTAAGAAGCAACAAAAAAAAGTACAAGAATTTATTAGCAAATTCCGTCAGAACCCCACAAGTTCAGGAATTAATTACGAAAAAATTCGAGATGCTAAAACAGCAAATATTCATTCTGTACGTATTGACAATACATACAGGGGGATTGTGTTAAAACCAGAAAATGGCAACCTGTTCATGCTTATGTGGGTTGCTCATCATGATGATGCTTATGATTGGGCGCGGCGACATGATTGTCAGATCCACCCATCAACCGGTGCAATTCAGATTATTGATGTAACCAATATTACAGCTGTTAGTGTTGAGAAACCGGTTGTTCAGGATGTTAAAAGAGCTCTGTTTGCTGATTATTCGGCAGAGCAGATTATGGCTCTTGGTGTGCCAGATAGTTTTGTTGGTTCAGTCCTTGCTGTGATTTCAGAAAAAGAACTTGAGCAGCTAGAATCTCGTTTACCCTCTGAAGCTTACGAACCGTTATATCTGTTGGCATCCGGTGAAAACTATGACGAGTTGCTTGCATCATATAATGACGTAGGAGAAGAAACCGTAGATACGACGGATTTTGAAGCTGCGTTGGATAGAACAGCAACTCAGCGAAATTTCCGTGTTGTGACTGATGATCTCGAACTTCAAAATATGATGAATGCCCCTCTAGAAAAGTGGCGAGTTTTTCTTCATCCTAGTCAGAGAAAGCTTGTTACTCGTCAAGCTAAAGGGCCTACTCGAGTATTAGGTGGTGCAGGAACAGGTAAAACGGTTGTTGCAATGCACAGAGCTGTTTGGTTGGCGGAACAGTTGGAAAAATCTCCAAATGGAAAAATTCTGTTTACAACATTTACGCGTAACTTAGCTGCTGATATTAAAGCGAATTTGAAAAAAATTGCTTCTGAAGAGCAAATGGCACGTATTGAAGTCACAAATATAGATGGCTGGATAACTCGTTTTCTTAAAAGGTTCAATTATGATTATAAAGTTGTGTATGAAACTAATAAAGAACGCGAAAATTGTTGGAAGATCGCATTAGATCAGGCATCAGCAGAACTAGGGCTGCCAGAATCGTTTTATGAAGAAGAGTGGCGGCATATAGTACAGGCGAACGGTGTTAAAACAAAAGCTGACTATTTTAAAATTAGTCGAGTAGGCAGAGGAACACCCTTGAGCAGAATTCAGAGAGCAAAAATCTGGCCTGTTTTTGAAGAGTTCCGTAATCAGATGAATCGTAAACGTATTCGTGAAATGAATGATGCAATGCTTGATGCGATTAACATCGTTAATGAACAGAAAGTTATGTTGCCGTACACTTCAATAATTGTCGACGAAGCCCAAGATATGGGAAGTCAGGCGTTTACACTTCTTCGTGCAATTGTCCCTGAGCAAGAAAACGATATGTTCATTGTTGGCGATGGCCATCAGCGAATTTATCGCAACAAAGTTGTTTTGGGGCGATGTGGGATTAATGTTCGTGGACGTCGTTCGCAGAAACTTAAGATTAATTACAGAACGACTGAAGAAACACGTCGTTTTGCAACTAGCATATTAGAGAATGTTGCAGTGGATAATCTTGATGGCGAGCTGGATACATCGTCTGATTATTTGTCATTGTTCCACGGTAATGTTCCTATCTTGAAGCTAAATAAGACATTTGATGACGAAGTTGATTTTATCAAGTATCAACTTGATCAGTTGATTGAAGCCGAAGTGCCATTGCAAGATATTTGCATGGTCTCACGTACAAAATTTGTACGAGATAATTATGCAAAAGCATTAAGAGAGCGAGGTATCGAGACTTATTCTCTAGCGACAGATAGCTCGGATAGTGATAAACCGGGTTTACGTGTTGCTACAATGCACCGAGTTAAAGGTTTAGAGTTCCAATACATTTTTATCACTGGTGTAAATCAGGATGTCGTTCCACTCAAGCAGATATTGACGGAAGACCCTGTAGAAAGAAGAGATTATGACTTTAATGAACGAGCACTGCTCCATGTGGCAGCAACTCGTGCAATTAAGGGCTTATATGTAACGTCATCTAATAAACCAAGCCCTTACATAGCAGATCTTCTTCTATAAATTTCACATGTAAAATTATTTCTAAATCATAGACATCCTGTCACCACACTGGATGTCTATGGACAGATACTGACGTGACACAGCCTTGGTTAGTGATCGTCACTGTGCAGAAAGAGCATGGAATAGTTACTTGTCGGCATAAAATGACTATATTTAATTATGCTCTGTCGGCAATATTATAACCATTGAAGGGCAAGACAAATTAAAGCGCTTCAAATTTAAATAGATTCATGTTTGTTATATATAAATCGGCTATTTGATGATTAATAAGTATATTAGATGGATTTGTTTAACGATCATACCACTTATATATTTCATGGAATGAGAGTTATTAATATACCTATTATGTTGTTCGTATTACTTCTCTTGGAGATTATGTAATGAGTGTATCCAACGATCTATATCCAAATGCTTCGTCACCTCTTGAAAGAAAAGACAGCGGTGTGCCATATGTGCGTCAAGGCCTTAAAGTAGAATCTTATAACGATTTTGACCCACTGAAGCATGTGATTGTAGGTATTGCCGACAACCAGCATATTCCAGAACAATGCCCTGCTAGTAACGAAAAAATTCCAGCAGACTCTCCAATGCGCGGTGGCAAGGCTGGTCGTCGTACACAAGAGACTATCGACCGAGCTAATGAATGCCTGAATGGCTTTGCCAAGATCCTAGAAAATCGCGGCATTATCGTAGACCGCCCAGGAGCCGTTGATTGGCACCAGCGTATTACTACCCCTGATTTTACTATCAGTTCTGGTTTCGGTTGTATGCCTCCTCGTGACTGCCTACTTACCATGGGTAAGAGCATTCTGATGGCACCGATGAGCTTCCGCAGCCGTTACTTCGAATATCTGGCTTATGTTGATTTGCTACGTGAATATTTCGAATCTGACCCTGAGTGCTTGATTGAGCAGGCTCCACGCCCACGTCTTTCAGACGATAGCTTCCGCATGGACTACGTAGCTGCGTACGAGTTCCTGTCTGATGAAGAAACCATGGCGCGTTCACTGCGTAAAGAGTACTCAACCAAAGAAACCGATATCCTGTTTGATGCTGCAGACGTGATGCGTCTGGGTAAAGATATCTTCGTACAGCACGGCTTGACCACTAACCTGGCCGGTATTCGCTGGATTAAGCGTAAGTATGAGCCACAGGGCTACCGTGTTCATACTCTGAGCTTTGAAGATAATCACCCAATCCACATCGATGCAACTTTCTGTCCACTACGTCCAGGGCTGATGCTGCTTAACCCGCACCGTCCATTGTTCAAAGGGCAGCGTGAAATCTTTGAGAAGAACGATTGGCAGATTGTTGAAGCGGTTTCTCCTGCTTGGGATAACCCACCACCGCTATGCTACTCAAGCACCTGGTTGTCAATGAATACGCTGATCCTTGACCATAAGACAGTGTGTGTTGAAGCCACTGAAACCGGTCAGATGGAACAGTTCGATAAACTTGGCTTCGAAGTTATTCCGGTTGACCTGCGTGATGCTTATGCCTTCGGCGGTGGTCTACACTGTGCAACGGCTGACGTATGGCGTGAAGGTACTCGTGAAGATTACTTCCCGAACCAATTCACAGGCTCTCACAGCATCGAGCATTGGGAATACTAATAACAATCCCATATTACCGAAGACGCCGGAACCCTTATGGGTTCCGGTTTTTTTGTTTAGATAAAATAGGGATTGGAAAAATCCGATCTATCACATTAAGGATGAAATATAAGAAAATGTTCCAGTAATATTAGATCGCAATAGGTTATTGCTAAGTAATATGTCTTCGGTAATATTTTTATGATGAATGTTGAGTTAGGTTGGAGAAGTAGCCATTTATTGTATTGTTAATTTCAGGGGGAGGTACATGAGAAAATCACGGATAGCTAGGAAACAAAATAGTGTTTATGTTTTTATTAGTGCTTTTTTATCTCACTTCTCGTTCTGACTTTTTCTAATGCCCCAAAAACATTGCCGGTGACAGATCTTATTATCAGCTGTTTTTTCGTAAGTATAGTCTTATCGCTTTTATTTTTTCTTGTTTCCATATTATGGGGCGATGGTTCAATATCCAGCGAAGAGAACAATGATGATGAGAATAACAGCGGGTATATGGAAAACTATGATTCTCGCGATGGTGGGGATGATTAAGCGCCGTTTGGGCGCTTAAGCTAACTGATTTTGTAGTTGCCCGACAACGCTACGGTGAGTGGCAACATAGTGGTGCTTGTTTAGGTGGCTGGCCCTGTACTCACGGGGGGTAACCCTTATGACACTTTTGAACTTGGCATTGAAATTAGATAAGGACGAAAAGCCCACCTCGGTGCCAATGTGTGCGATGCTCCAGTCGGTGGTTACCAAGTAGCGTGCGGCCTGACGGACACGTTGTTCGATAAGATATTGCTTGAAGGTGATCCCTAGGTTGGCGTGGAAAAAACGTGAGAAGGTACTGTCGGCCATATGGATTTGGTTGGCGACAGTCGCGACAGAAAGCGGTTCGGCTAAATTATCTGCAATATATTTTAGTGCGATGCGAACCTTGTCTTCAATGCGCTGGCTGTTGACGATGTCAAAATTACAATCACTCAAGCTTGAATAGCTCTGCCTTGAGAGCGCTTCTAGTAAACCCAGCAAATTAAGCACTTGTGAAAACTCATAGGAATTATTCACCGCATTAAGGTAGGTATGTACGCTGGAACTAGGTGAAATATCAAATATCGACCCGCCCCGGGCATTCTCCAGCATCAGTTTGATATCACTAAATTGGATGCTATCGATAAATGTTTGGCCCAGTGCGTTAAGGCGAAAATGAAGGACGTCGCACTCTTCTGCTATGTTGTTTTTGTCGGCGGGTTGAAATTCAAAGCGATGGGGTGAGAAGGGAGTTAGCAGAACAAGTTGGCCGGGGGAAAGTTTATGGACGGTTGCCCCCAAAAACAGAGAGCAGCTTGTGGTGCGGGGCCAGACAAGCACATAATCAGCGCAAAATAGCAGGTGTTCTGTCTGTTTCGCCGCCTGTAAATCAAAGAGCAAAAATTTTGGCGTATTCGCTATAACACGTTGGCACATATTATCGACCTCAAACTTTACTTGTTTCTATTCTCTCTGTTGATACCGTTGATCACTAGGGTATCAATGGCGAAATGTGATATTTGATTGGATGAGCATCACAGGTTTAATAGAGAGTTGGGGCCATAAACAGCCCCTTAATATCCCTTGAGAGAATGCTTGCGTGGTTGCTAGTGCCGATCTGAGGTTAAGCCGTACTGCCGGTGCGTTCAAAAGCGAGGATCCTGTGCTCGATTTTGAGCATCACCAGAGCGATGATCCCGTTCATACCCAGATACAGTATGCCGGCGGCTCCGAACACGGCAAGGGTGTCATAGGTTTGTGCGTTGAGCTGCTGGGCGTATCCGGTGATATCGAGCAGGGTAATGGTACTGGTTAGCGATGAGCTTTTCAGTACGATGATGACCTCGTTTGAATAGGCGGAAAAGGCGCGTCGTAACGCATAAGGCACTAGGATGCCGAGGGTTTGTATTTGGCTAAAACCCAATGCCTCGCAGGCTTCCCATTGGCCGCTTGGAATGCGTTTTAATGCCCCGTGGAACAGCAAGGTTGTGTAGGCGGCACAGTTGAGGGTTAGCGCCAGCGTTGCACAGAACCAAGGTGAGGAGAACAGGGGCCATAATGCACTCTCTCGGATGATTGCGAATTGTCCCGGCCCGTAGTAGATGAGGAATATCTGTACTAATAGAGGCGTGCCGGTGAAAAGTGTCAGGTAGAGCTTAGTGAGGGAGTGTGCAATAGGAAGTTTGAGGGCCAGGATCAGAGTCATGAGCAGGGCCAGTGCCAGCCCGATAATCAGGGCGACGACTGTCACCGACAGGGTGATCGGTAGCCCATTGAGTAGTTCGCGAATATAGTCGCTCATGATATAGCCCTCTCAAAGTGGGTGACGCGCGATTCAATGCGCTTTAGGCACCATTGGCTGCAGATGGATATCACAAGGTAGATCAAGGCGGCCATGGCGAACCAAGTGAATGGTAGGAAGGTAGCCGAAGAGGCAAGTTGTGCCTGCCACATCAGGTCGTTCACCCCGATGAGTGACACCAACGCGGTATCTTTTAGTAGCACCAGCCATTGAGCCCCCAACCCCGGTAGAGCATGGCGCCAAACCTGCGGCAAAATGAGTCGGAAAAATATCACATGCTTGGGCAAGCTAAGGGCAATGCCGGACTCCCATTGGCCGACGGGAACTGCATTGAACGCGCCACGAAGCGTTTGCGAGGCATAGGCGGCGAAGATCAGGCTCAGTGCCATCACCCCACACCAAAAAGGCTGGAATTCGACATAACTTCCGGTGATCAGGAACAGTACTTGTGTGGAACCGAAATAGATGAACAGGACGACCAGTAGCTCCGGGGGACCCCGCAGCAACATCATGATGGTTTTGATTGGTACGGCAACGAATTTCAACCGGGAGCGTTCCATTCCGGCGATACTGACGGCAAGGACGAGGCCGAAGGCCAGCGCGGTCAGCGCCAGCCCGATAGTCATCAATGCTGCCGGAAATAACTGCTGATAATATCCAGACATAAGCATTCACCTGTTACATGAACCATTTGTTGTAAATTTCTTGGTAAGTACCGTCCGCTTTGATTTCAACAAGGGCGGTATTGAGCTGTTTGAGCAATGCTTGGTTCTGCGGATGGACGGCAATCCCGAAGCCTTGGCCGAAATAGGCGCTATGGGTAATAGGCTGGCCGATCATGTTCAAGGTACTGTCTTTTTTCATCCATTCGCTAATGACGGCTGTATCGCCGAAGACGGCATCGACACGTCCGCTTTTCATATCAATGAACGCATTTTGATAGTTGGTATAAGGTACCGGGATCAGGCCAGGAAGCTGATCTTTGATGTATTTCTGATGAGTTGTGCCGTTTTGCACCCCGACTCTCTTACCTTTAAGGGCTTGTGCATCGGTCACGCTATTGACGGAAACAAAGACGGCAGCGTTGTCGTAATAGGGATCACTGAAGGCGACTTGTTTCTGGCGTTCGGCGGTAATGTCCATTCCGGAGATTGCCGCGTCGTAGCGACGAAGTTTGATGCTGGGGATCAGGCTGTCAAACGCGTGGTTGTGGTAGCTGCAGCTGATCTTCATTTTATCGCACAGGGCATTGGCGATATCGACATCAAAGCCAATGATTTCGTTCTTTTCGTTGGTGAACTCAAAAGGCGGATAGGTGGCATTCATGGCAAATTTGACGGTGTCCTGCGTTGTCGCTGTCGCGCCAAGCGGAGCGGTACACAGTGCTAGCAATACCACTTTGCCTAAAGGGGGGAATGGAAATCCTGACATGTTGTGCTCCTTGTTGGTGTTGTGTCCGTGTTGTTGAATGGTGTTTATATTGTGCTGTGCCAAAACGTTAACTCAGTGCGATAGATAGTGAGAGAAGGCCTCGGTAGTGGGAGACGACAGGCAATCGGCCGTGCCCATTTCAACAATCTTGCCGCCTTCGAGATAAATCACATGGGTTGCAATTTTGCGCGCCAGTTCTACTTCGTGGGTGACGACGACTTGGGTGATACCGGTGGCCGAGAGCTCTTTGACGATACTGATAAGCTGGGTTGTGATAGCTGGGTCAAGGGCGGCGGTAGGCTCGTCAAACAGCAGTACTTCAGGCTCCATCATCAAGGCCCGGGCAATCGATACACGCTGTTGTTGCCCACCTGATAGCTGGAGTGGGTAGCGTGATTCCAAATCATAAAGGCGCAGGCGTTTGATCAGTTCGGCGGCTTTGGCATTGGCGAGTTCCCGGGGCATTTTCTTGACCTTGATAGGAGCCTCGACCAAGTTTTCGAGTACGGTCATATGGGGCCAGAGATTGTACTGCTGAAAAACCATGCCGACTTTTTGCCGCAAATGGGAAATGGCGCTTTGGTTGACCGGGAGATCAAAAAGGAAGTTTTGGTCATCAATGTGCATTGCGCCAGCTTTGGGGATCTCCAATAAGTTGAAGACGCGCAGTAAGGTACTTTTTCCTGCGCCGCTGGGGCCAAGCAATACCAGAACATCGCCTTTTTCTATATTAAGGCTGACATCAAATAGGCACTGGTTCGTCCCATAGAAGCAGTTGATATTATCGAGCCTCATAATCACCTCTGATATTTAATCCGCAAAAATGCGTGTTCTATTCTTAGGTTTTATTTAAGGCTTTTTTTTCTCTTGAATATATAGTTTGAATTTAGCTTGAGCTTTTTTTGATAGTGGTTAGTTATTTTATGGCAACGAAAACTATTTTGGATGAGATATAAATAATCTTGTCCAAATCATAATGCTTCATTTTTACGGGGTGTTCATAATTGTAGCGATGAAGGAACAGCTAGATGAGGGATGCCTAAGGGTTTTTACGTGTCTAAACGCGGAAAAACACTTACGTTTCAGTTGTCATGTCGGTATTCAAACATGACGTTGAGCTCGGCTTGCCGAGCTCTTTTTTGCATATTCTCATCGGTTTCGTTCACAAAGGTAACGCGTTTTAGCTTCTTTTGTTTGGCATTAGTATGCCGAGCAATGTATATCTATCGCTCATTTTTTCATGTGTTGCATCGTGTTTCATTAACAGAAAGTGTGATAGATCGCATTATTATTAATACTGTTCGAGTTGCATCGAAAGGATGTTTGACGCTGCTCACCGCTCTTGATTGTCAAATTGGTATGTTATTCCGATATTGAAACTGCTCAACGCAGGGAGCGTCCGATGCGATCTCACAGTAATATTGACAATGATTTTTTCCTTGTTGCACTGGATACCGAACCGCAGTGTGTCCCGCACTATCACGAGTTTGCTGAAATCCTGTTCACTGATGATTCGCCATTATCACTGTTGATTGATATAGACCATGCTATAACAGCGGAGCCTGGCAGTATTGTCTATATCCCCCCACAGACCCGGCATTTGGTTTCCCGTCCTCTTGATAGCAGCCCTTGCCGAAGTTTGCAGATTAACCTGCAACGCCTGTATTTGATGGTGGCCCAAACACCTTATGTGTCACCGATAGAAAAGCTCTATGAGTTTGAAAAAAACAACATGGTTTTTTCTGGCGAGGCAGCAAAAAAAATCATCGAAATGTCGCGCAATATAAAAAATGAATTTGAGCTGAGTAATTTGAGTGAAGTCATTCAAATTATCTGCTTGTTGGATAATGAGCGTAGCGGTGTGTATGACGGTGAACTGCGGAGAAAATCAAAAAAAGAAATCGATTTGTGCGCGTCATTGAATGTGATGTTATCGAATTCTCCCGCAAGAAATTGGAATATTGACCATATTGCCAAGAAGTTTTTCATGTCGCGTTCAACTTTCAATCGGATTATCAAAAAAAATACCGGTATGCCGTTCCATTCCTGGATCCTCCAGCGAAAAATGGATTTAGCCTGTGAGTCGCTCCGGACACAAGAAAAGTCCATTCAGGAAATCTCCGATATCCTCGGTTTCTCGTCTGCCTCCCATTTCTCGAAAGCATTTCGTGACCGTTTCGGCACGACCCCCAGTGAATATCGGCTTGCTCAGGGGCAGCCGGTGTTGTAGCCAAGGGCCACTGCAATCATGCAGTGGCTCTTTGGTTTTTGTTGTCGTTTTATCTGTTGTGTTGCTCAAAATATTCTTGGCAGTTAATCACAAAGGGGCTTGCCGCAGGTTTCCTTGCTAAATGACATTGCGATCAAGGCGACAATAGCCGCCAGTACCAGATAGTAAGCCGGGGCAATTTGCGATCCCGTGACATTAATCAGCCAAGTCGCAATGAGGGGGGCTGTACCGCCGAACAAGGCGTTGGCGCAGTTGAATGTAAAGGCAAAGCCGCTGTAGCGCATTGGGGTTGGGAATATTTCGGTCAGGAAGCAGGCTAGCGTCCCGTCATTCATGGCCAGCATAGATACCAGCAGGATCTGTGCGATAACAATTAACAGCAATGACTGGCTGCCGATCAAATAAAACAGCGGTACGGTGAGGACAATGAAGCCAATTGAGGCGTAAGTCAGGGTACGTTTTCTGCCTAGTGAGTCAGACAGTACGCCCATGTAGAACACCAACCCAATGTAAACAGAGAGGGTCAGGGTGGACATCAAGAACGAGGTGGTTTCGGCAAGCCCTAATTCAGCTGATAAGTAGGTCGGCATGTAGCTAAGCAGGGTATAAAAACCGACGGCATTAAGGCTGGTAACACCAAACGCGATTAATATTTCTTTGGGGTGGTGAGAGAGGAGGCGCTTGAGAGGAACTTGGCTTTCTTTTTGCCGGTTTGCACTTTCTTCTTCCATTTGTCTGAATTTCGGTGAGTCTTCAAGGTGCACTCGGATATAGCGTCCGATTAGGCCAAATGGTGCTGCCAGTAAAAATGGAATTCGCCAGCCCCAGTCACTGAGTTGTTCGGCACTGAGCAATGTGTATAGCATTGAGACAAACAGCGCGCCGAATAAGAGCCCTGCCGCTGTACTGGCCGGTACGATAGCGGCATAAAGCCCGCGTTTGTTGTCAGGGGCATACTCAGCTAGAAATGTGGCGGCACCTGCGTATTCACCGGAGGCTGAAAACCCTTGGATCAGACGGGCGATAAGCAAGATGATTGGGGCGGCCAGTCCAATGCTCTGGTAGGACGGAACAAGTGCGATACAAAAGGTCGCGCAGGACATGATGATGATGGAAACCGACAGGGCATTTTTGCGTCCATAGCGATCGCCAATATGGCCCCAGAATATGCCGCCAAGGGGTCTGACGAGGAATGACAGGGCAAAGACGGCAAAGGCGGCAAGAAGACCGGATGTCTTATCTGTTTGGGGGAAAAAAACAACGGCGATGACAGTGGCGAGGTAGCCGTATGAGGCGTAATCGAACCATTCGACAAAGTTGCCGATGAAACTGGCCGTCGCGGCTCGTTTGAGCTCCCGGTGGGAGTCATCCTTGTTTTCCGGGTACGTACCCGGTGAGAGGGTTGTAGCCATAAAATCTCCTAACGTTGCTTACGACATAACGTCTGGGGTGGCTGTATTGCCAAGGAAAATGAAAAACCCTGCTGCAAGTTATGCAGCAGGGTTTGGTTGTTATGGCGTAACCACTTTGGCTTTATGCCTATTTTTAAGGTTGTTGACGAGGCTCAGCCCCATTTCACTGACACCGCCGAGGATAATCAGCAAGCCGCCGATAGACTGCGCCATGGACAGTGGCTCGTTGAAAATCAGAATACCGATAATTGAGGCGACCACACATTCCCAGTAGGAAACACAGGCGAATTCGACAGCTAGTAGGTTGCGAGTGGCAATGGTGCAGAGTGACAGGGCACCGAACCCGCATACAATACCGATGGCAATCCACCAAACCCAGTCAGTTGCGGTCATTTGCGCCACAGAAGGGTTGGTGAAGATGAACAGCATGCAAATGCCACCGACCGCGAAGACGAAGTTCCAGAATGAGCGTACATCTCCGGGGACATCTGTACGGTAACGGCCGAAGAACAGGAACAGGCCATAGCCGACACCGGATGCCAATGCCAGCATGTCACCGAAGAAGGTTTCCTTGGAGAAGCTGATACCGACTTCGATACCGCCAGGGGTGAACTTGACCAAGCCTACAATGAGCAGCATCCCGACAAACACCGCAGAGATTGCAAATAAGGTGATGGGCTTGAGTGGCTCTTTCAAGAAGATGATGGCCAATAGCGATGAGATGATAGGGCCGACGTAGATGAAGAACACGGCATTGGCGATAGAGGTGTGCTGGGTGGCGGCAACATAGGCCGACAGGCAGGTTCCCATGAAGAAACCGCTGGCGATCATGGATGGCGAGAGCTTGTACTTCTTTAAGTCTGACAATCGCCCTAGTCGCATCAGGATAAAGAAGAATAGGATTGCGCCGAACATCATGCGCGAGAAGGCGATAACATCACCCTGTGCATTGATGTGGCGGGCGAAGAATCCTACAAAACCCATTAGGGTGGCCGCACCGAAGGCGGATACGAAGCCAACAACTTTGGCATTGTCAGTCCAGCTCATGATCATAATCTCCGTTGAATAGGGTATGTTCCGTTTTATGCAAGACGCGTTGACGACACGTTTTGTTTGTTTTTGTTGTTATAACCTGAAGATGATCGTTCGCTTTGACATAAACGCACTATTGGCTATCAAAATTGTTTCACGATATCGATATTTTGCGCTGGCGCTATGCGTCGGTGGCATTGGAGGGTGAATAAAAACGCAATATTGTCTGGTGGTAATAGTGTTTTGAGCTTGAATGGGATAATGGAGTTGGTTATTGCGTGCTACAGTGTTGGGACATTGTGTTGTTGTCTTTCTCAGTGAGAGTAGGAGTACGCTGTGGAAATAATCAATGTCGATACCGATACGCTACCAGTCTACCTAAACCTATCGCAACCTTATGAAGCGGAGTTTTCGGTCTATACCGGGAAGGTGCCTGATGAGCAGGGGCTGTTCTTCATGGATACGCTGATCGGGGGCAACGTGAAAGGGTTCTTGCTGTATATCGACAATGCACCCGCTGGCTTGGCTGCTATAGCGGAGACGGCCCCAGGCCATTTTGAAGTGTGTGATTTTTATGTCGTGCCAGTGTTTCGCAAAAATCGTGTCGGGCAAGCATTTGCCCATGCGCTGTTTGCCATGATGCCAGGGCAGTGGGTCAGCAAGCAGATTGCCGGGGCGGATCATGCCGTCGCATTCTGGCGTCGGGCCATTGGGGTATATACCCATGAGCGCTTCGAGGAGGATACCTATCAAGACGCTTATTGGGGGCCTGTTACCCGGCAGCAGTTCCAGATCATTGCCTAAAACGCATCCCTATTTCCATCGAATAATGCTAATACCCAAGTTGCTGGTGTGACTTGGGTATTTTGTGCATTAGCAATTTCCTTTTTTGGCTTGCCCTGGCGGACAAAAATGGCCATGACCGTGATTATCGTTAGAGCTGGCTTTAATCGTGACACCATCAAGCTCCCCTTCTATATGGGTCAGCTGACAACCTGTGATAGTGAGGGTGCCAATGATAAGCAATGCCGTAAGAATGATTTTTTGCATAGCGATTTCACTCCTGAATGTGGGCGGGCGACTCTATCAGCGAGAGTCTTTAATCATGTCATCGCTGTGTAAAATTCAATCAACGTTGTTGTACTGGAATAAAAATCGGGTGCCTGCGTGAGTAAATGGGATGTTTTTCCCCTGTTAAGTGGGGCCATGTTTTCGGGAGGATATGGCGAAATAGTATTTCATTGCAGGCAAAGGGTGGTAATATCTTGTTACAATTTACTGGGGATTATCAATGCTGCCAAAGGGTTACCAATATTGGTAGGTGGCTAGGGAGCAAGTACCACTGGAGAGTGCGGTAAGGACACCTTGATAATGATCTCATCGGTAGTAACGAGCTGGGCTATTCTGGGATAAGCAGACCAAAATAGCTGGGCAAAGCAAATTATAACGAGGTGCCAAGTGGCTGGAGCGAGTTTATTAACCTTGCTTGACGATATTGCAACCGTGCTCGACGATGTTGCCGTCATGAGTAAAGTAGCGGCAAGGAAAACCGCGGGTGTACTGGGAGACGACTTGGCATTGAATGCCCAGCAGGTGGCTGGTGTGAGGGCTGAGCGAGAAATCCCAGTGGTGTGGGCGGTAGCAAAAGGCTCTTTTCGTAACAAAATGATTCTGGTTCCGGCCGCGTTATTGATCAGTGCCTTTGCGCCTTGGTTGATCACTCCCATGCTTCTGATCGGTGGTTTGTTCTTGTGCTTTGAGGGCTTCGAGAAAATTGTCGAAAAGCTGCTGCATTCTCATCATTCTGAAGAATCGGCGGTGTTGGCTGAAATGGATGAAGCCGAAGATCTGGTTGAGTTTGAGCGCCGGAAAGTTCAGGGTGCGATTCGAACAGACTTCATATTGTCAGCTGAAATCATTGTGATCGCGCTGGGTACAGTTCAAACCTCAACCATGTTGACGCAGGTGCTGGTGGTGAGTGTGATTGCGGTATTGATGACGATCGGTGTGTATGGCCTTGTGGCTGGTATCGTTAAGCTTGATGATGCGGGGTTGTATCTGGCCAACAAGAGCAAGCCGGGTACCTTGAAATACGGTTTTGGCACTATGCTGATTAAGTCTGCGCCATATCTCATGAAATTCCTGGCGGTTGTCGGCACTATCGCCATGTTCTTGGTGGGCGGTGGTATTGTCGTCCACAGCATGCCACATTCACATGTTTTGCTAGAGCATTTGGCACAGCAAGCGGCGGTGGTTCCTGGTGGTGCCATGATGCTGCCTGCATTTGTTAATGCGGCTGTCGGCCTATTTAGTGGTGCGGTTGTGTTGCTTGTTGTGTCTGTTGGCCGCAAGTTGAAATCAGCCATCGCTTAATGGTCCTGAAGAACAAAAAAACGCTGCTACGTGCAGCGTTTTTTTTATGTCTGCTTACAACAAGGGGGTTAAATAAGCCATTGGGCTTCGGAGCGGATCACTTCGCCTTCGTTCATGTGGTAGCTAAGGCATTCGAGCTGATGGCTGTGGGTAAATGATTTTTCGACTTGGCACGGTGTGCCTTGGGCAAGGTGGAGCATGAATTGATGAATGGCAGATTCGAAGCTCTGATCATCAAGTATTCTTTTCGGTCGGTGGAAAACAAATTGCGTAAGGCCTAGCGGTGAATCATGCTTGATTCGGGTCTTAGTGACGCTGCTAAAGCCAAATTCCGCGGCAGAGGGCTGGATCCCTCCCGGAAGGAGGTGTGCTGGAACGGTGAGAGAAGCCTGAACGATTGTCATACTGATATCCTTATCACGATAAAAATACGTCGTGCTGGACTTAATATACGATTTTGTAAACGTAAAACAAACTTTATAAATCATTATAAAAGCAGATTGGTCGTATAACCAGCGGTTGATTTTTAAGGGCTTTACAACATGAAATCATATCGTTATTATACGCCGCACTTACGGAGGGATGGCTGAGTGGTTGAAAGCACCGGTCTTGAAAACCGGCATACGTTTATAGCGTATCTAGGGTTCAAATCCCTATCCCTCCGCCACTTTCAAAAAAGCCGACTTAATTGTCGGCTTTTTTACATCTAAAATTTGTGACAATGAGGTAGGGTAGAGAACCCTAGACAGGATTCACCTATGCCATCTCATTGGGGCGAAGCCACTACAACAGCCCCTCAACCCTTGCTTGATGTAATACGATAGGGTCAACATTGGCATAGGCAGCATCCCACAGTGATGCGATGAAAAGCCGCTCTTTTCCTTCTGCTTGCCGTTCTAGTTGATCCAGTAGTCTGAGTTCGTTCAGTGTCATTGGTTGTCTAAATAATCCTTTGGCTAGTTCCAGCTTTTCCATGTCCTTAACTCCAACAATTTTCCATACCCAAGCTCACAGGAATTTGTAAGTTTGGGTATGGTGAATTGAGTGCGGTATGTTTTTTTACCCTATATGTGGGCTCGGTGTTGTATCGTGATCTAGATCATAATTGTGCGTTTATTATGCTGATCTGCAGTCTAAATATTCTGTGATAATCAAATAGTGAAAACAGACGATGCTAGTGGGCGTATTTATCGTCGGATTGATCTAAAAGTGGGCGGTTGGCGATGCGAGGGAAAATAAGTGCTTTACACAAAGCAGAGAACTCATTACTATACGCCGCACTTACGGAGGGATGGCTGAGTGGTTGAAAGCACCGGTCTTGAAAACCGGCATACGTTTATAGCGTATCTAGGGTTCAAATCCCTATCCCTCCGCCACATTCAAAAAAGCCGCTGTATTTACAGCGGCTTTTTTTCGTTTGAATCATGGCTTTCAGATAAGGCGAAGAGCTTTGCGACTAATAAGCCACTAACAATGAGGGAATGCTTCATGACTGAACGTACCATGTCAGATCAAGAACGAATTGAGTTGCAGCAGAATAACCCATTGCACGGCCTTAAGATGGAAGACATGCTGAAACAGTTGGTAGACCACTACGGTTGGGTCATTCTTGATACTGCAATGCGTATGAATTGTTTTCATACCAATCCGAGTATTGCCAGCAGTGTCAAATACCTGAAAAAGACAGAGTGGGCGAGAGAGCGAGTAGAGAACTTCTATTTGTACCGCTTCAAGCGTATGCCGAAATCATCGGATGTTGAATACAGCATGCCGCCTAGATCGCGTACGTTTCCACACGGTTTGAAGCCTAGAGAGCCGATGGAATTAACCGTTGAGTCTATTTTGCAATCACAGGCAAAAGCGGCATCCGCACATAAGGAAAGAGCGTCGAAACGTCGTTTTAACCGCCGGTAGGCCTAGTACGCTGCAGCAGTAGTATATTTGGTAGTGAAAGCCAGCCTGAGATGGGCTGGCTTTTTTATATCTCTCTATCATTATGAGACATGTATCACTATAATCGCTAGCTTGTCGATATTGTTATCAGTCTGGCGCATTCAATGAAAAAGCTAGCCTTTCCAGAATTAAAGTATTTTCTCATAAGATACTTTGTTGCCTTCATCATTCTATTCTCGGTTTTTTTCTCCCTATTTTATTACGATACGTGCTCTGAAATGGCGATGACCAAGAGCAATATCAAGGTGCAGCAACAGGCTTTGCTGGAAGGAAAAAAAGAGTACATAGAGTGGGAGATGCTCTACGTGGCCAAAGAAACAGCCTTGTTGGCTGATCTCCTTTCTCAGTTCAAAATCTATCAGATTGTTGATTTGAAAGATGCTGATGCGAGAAAAGCAGCACTTAATGCGTTTGCTTCTGCATTGGAAATCGTTAGTCAGCGTAAAGAAATTTACGATCAGATCAGATACCTTGATATACGGGGTAATGAGATTGTACGGGTCAATTTCAACAATGGCCATGCTCGTGCGGTCTCAGAGGATCAACTGCAGAACAAAGCGCACCGTTATTATTTTCAAGAAGCTGTTAAGTTAAAGTGTCATGGTATCTATATCTCACCATTGGATTTGAATGTAGAGCATAATCAGATTGAAGTACCCTATAAGCCGATGATCCGGCTTGCGATACCGGTTTTTGACGATCATGGTAAAAAACAAGGCGTGTTGATCATCAATTATCTCGCTCGGTATTTAATGAATGGCCTCAAACGCTTTAATTTGGATAACCAAACCAATTATATGTTGGTGAACAAAGACGGGGATTTTTTGTTCAATAACCAACGGCCAGATCTTGAGTTTTCCTTTATGTTTAAAAATCAGGATAAAGCCACCATATATAGTCAGTTTCCTGATTTTGCCACTCACTTACGTGAAACCAATAAAGGGCAGTTTGAGACAGAACTGGGAATTGTGACGATTGTCTCTGTGGGGCCCGATGGACGTTTCAACCCTTACTGTTTTCAGGAATACCATATAGCCGACAATGCATCGACAGCGTGGAAGTTGGTCTCTTTTGTTCCTTTTGATAATCAGGCTGATTTATCCAATCTGGTGACACACCGCCGTCTGCTGATGGTTGTTGGGGTGCTGTTGAGTTTGGTGCTTTCTTATCTGATTGCCAAATATCAGTTACGAGTGTACATCGACAATCGGCGGATAAATTTTTTGGCTAGACACGATTGTTTGACAAGACTCGTTAACCGAGATGCTTTTCAGCAAACGGCAACAAAAATACTGAAGTTAAAGGCAAAGAACAATGAAGGTGCTTGCCTGATCTATATAGATTTGGATGACTTCAAATATATCAATGATCATTATGGCCATGCTGCAGGAGATAAGACATTGGAGCATGTCGCATCGGTGATGCGAGAGGTATTTGGCCATAAGGCGCTATTAGCCCGTTTAGGGGGGGACGAGTTCGCGATTCTGCTGTCTCATACCCAGCATGTGAAAAACCCACAGCGTTATGCAGACTCATTATTGCAATTGTTAAGTTGCCCTGTCGAAGTCTTGCCGCAGCATTTCATACAAGTGAATGCCAGCGTTGGAGGCAGTTTATATCAGGGAGCAGGGGATTCGCTTGAAGCCTTGATGCACCGAGCCGATACCGCGATGTATCAAGCGAAGAAAAGTGGTAAGAACCGTTACGCATTCGTTGATTAGGCTTGGTATAGAGATGCGGGGCTGTAGGGAGCCCCGCAGTTTGACAATCATTCATTATATGTGTTTGAGGGCATATAATTTGGCGCCATAATTTTGTAATGTGCTATTGCCTGTCGGCTATTTAGGAGGAATTATGGTTGCAAGGATGACCATTGGCCGCGAGACAATATTGAATTTGGATTCTGTTGAGTACAAGTGGATTGAGGCACTCTGTTATGATGGCGTTGAAGAAGAAATGATTAATGAGTCAATCCAGCGTTGTCTCGGTGGAGACAAGGCAAGTGCTGATTTGTTGCGAAGAATTGCGTTGAAGCAATGTTCACCTAACGAACTGTTGAGATATATCGATCAGTTATAAATCTATTGCTTAATATCTTATTGTAACCATCAAATAGATTTGTTTTACCTGTTGACTATAAGGCTATATAAAAGAGGGGTTGCTCAATAGGCAATTAATCGTATCTTTTAGCTATTGTTTTGGCCA
The DNA here is from genome assembly GCF_059920555.1 of Photobacterium panuliri. NCBI lineage: Bacteria > Pseudomonadati > Pseudomonadota > Gammaproteobacteria > Vibrionales > Vibrionaceae > Photobacterium > Photobacterium panuliri. Next base: position 1,194,299 of record NZ_CP197193.1, on the reverse strand, counting down.
CCACTTATTGTGGTGGTTTTTTTTGCCTATCGTTTAGCAGACGTGAAAAGTTCTTTGCTAACGTTTTGATTTTATCTCAATTAATATGCGACTGTTGTGATAATGTTCTAATAAACAGTAGCCAAACCGGATAATGGCTAAGAAAAGAGGGGAGAGGCTAATATGATGAGGGATAGATACAAAAATCCCCGGCTGAACCGGGGATTTTCAAGAGAGGGCTGAAATTATTCAGCGATCTCTGCGTTGTGGTAAACGTTCTGAACGTCATCACAATCGTTTAGCGCGTCAAGGAACTTCTCGAACTTCGCAACGTCATCGCCAGATAGCTCTGTCATTGTCTGTGGTACGAAAGAAATTTCTTCTACGTCGATGGTTACGTCAGGCATTGTTGCCATCAGTGCATTCTTCACTTTGAAGAATTCAGTGTGAGGAGCGAATACTGTGATTACGCCATCTTCACACTCGATATCAGACACGTCTGCATCTTCCATCATTAGGTTTTCAAGTACAGCTTCTTCGTCGTCACCGTTGAACTGGAATACAGCTTGGTGCTCGAACATGTGAGAACATGTACCTGGAGAGCCGATTTTTGCACCGTTCTTCACGAAGCACTGGCGTACGTCCATGAATGTACGGTTGTTGTTGTCTGTTAGACAGTCAACGATCACCATGCAGTTGCCTGGGCCAAAACCTTCGTAGCGAGCAGTTGCGAAATCTTCACCGCCGCCGCCTTTCGCCTTGTCGATTGCTTTTTCGATAACGTGGCTAGGAACCTGATCTTTCTTCGCTTTTTCAATCATGCGCTTCAGTGATAGGTTGCTGTCAGGGTCGATACCACCGTTTTTCGCAATTACGTAAATTTCTTTACCGTATTTTGAATAAACTTTGATTTTTGCGCCCTGAGTTTTTGCCATAGAGGCTTTACGGACTTCGAAACTGCGTCCCATAGGAATCACTCTCTTCTGTAATTTGGGATTTCTGTTGGCTGCGGATTTTACCAGTAACCGATAGGAGCTGGCTAGGGGGTAATAACGTTTGCGGGGGCATGAATGTTGGGGTAGATCAAGATTCTTTGCTGATTGTGGTGCAAGTAATCAATTTTTATACAAGTTTCAGGCGAAAAAAAGCGCAAATGGTCATAAGGCGATAAATTGAAACCACAGATTGCCAGTATGGTATGAGGAACACTAGAACCTAATATACCCAAAACGCCTCATAGCGAGGCGTTGTGGGAGGGGAAACTAGGATGGGTGATTACTGAAGGTATGCGTTCAGCATCCAAGTTTCTTTTTCTTGTTGACCGATGTAGTCACTCATTAGCGCGACTGTACCTTCGTCACCTAGCTCACTGGCGCTTGCTAGAATACGGCGCTGTTTGAGTATTAGGATTTTGTAGGCGTCCAGTATGTTACGTATGGCTTCTGTGCCATCAGTGACGTCCAGTTTTTCTGGCACTTCGGCTAGGGCTAGGTATTTTGAGTAACCGTGAACAGGACGAGAACCCAAAGTCAGAATACGTTCTGCCAGCTCATCAACTTTCAAGATAAGATCGTTGTACATTTCTTCAAATTTTGCGTGTAATTCAAAGAAGTTACGACCCTTGATGTTCCAGTGATAACCACGGACATTCATATATAGAAGTTGGTAGTCAGCCAGCAATTTGTTAAGTGCTTCAGAGAGTACGATAGTTTGGTCTTTATCAAGGCCGATCAGATTCTTTTCCATAATTCCTACCTCATAGGCTTCACGTAATACTGTTAGTGAAATCTTCACTGTTTCGTTGGGAGTAGATTACGATGAAGGATAGGTAAGCAAAAGTGGGCTGTAGCTATTAGTGAAATAGCCAAAACCTATGCACGCTTGGCACACTCCTTGGCAATTTATGTTGTTTTTATCATGTCGGTAACAGTGAATGATGTAAAGGTGTGTGGTAAAAATCACCAACATTTAACTGATTGATTATAAAGTATTCATCTGGATCGTTATCATCATTTAATGCTTTACAGCGTCAATCAGAATGACTAACATACGCCGCACTTACGGAGGGATGGCTGAGTGGTTGAAAGCACCGGTCTTGAAAACCGGCATACGTTTATAGCGTATCTAGGGTTCAAATCCCTATCCCTCCGCCACTTTCAAAAAAGCCGACTTAATTGTCGGCTTTTTTACATCTAAAATTTGTGACAATGGGATAGGGTGTAGAGCCCTAGACAGGGTTCACCCTATTGCATTTTATTTGGGCGAAACCAAAGCACATTGCCACCACCTTATGATCAAAACTTTTCCTACGTTATTTATGACCAATGGCTACCGTGATTGGTATTTTCTACCGGTTTTTTATCTCTGAAATTTACGTTCAAGGTAACAGATTAATTTAGATAGATATCCCATTTGTAGATTGAACCATGAGTGATTGGCTTGTGCGATCTTATTTATTATACAAATAATAATTATTTTCATTTAAAATCTCTATCTGATGTAGTAGGAATGAGGTTTTATATGGATATTGTTGCTATTGGACCTACCTGAAAAGCATTACCTGCAAGTGATGATATTGGCTTTCTTTGTCGATGAAACTTACATGGCGCTGAAAGTGAAATATCTCAATATTTTGAGAATATCCGAACTAAAAAATTGGTGCGGTTAGGACTATTGGGTAATCAGGGTTAGGTATATGTTTAATCAATTTAGTTTTATCTATTTTTTCATATTGATGGTGGGTGCTGGGCAATCTATTGTTTTTGCTATTTTTCCGGCATTGGCTCGCGAACTGATGATGGCAGAATGGCAGGCAGGGATGGTGATCAGCGCTGCTGCTTTTGTGTCTTTTGTTGCATCCCCCCTGTGGGGGCGGCGAGTCGATAAGACGGGGAGTAAGCAGTCATTGATTCTTGGTGTGGCGGGCTATGCAATCTTCAATATGGCTTTTGTCTTTGTATTATGGCTGGCAACAGGCTCAACAATGCCGGTCATCGCTGTTTTTATGTTATTGGTATTAACACGTTGCCTGTTTGCTTTTTTCTCTGCCGCGATAATGCCTGCCGCGCAAACGCATTTGATCTCCCAGACGACGGCAGAAGAACGGCCGGCAAAGTTGGCGATGATCGGTATGATGTTTGGTTTGGGGATGATTATTGGCCCTGCGGTAGGGAGTGCAATGGTCTCTGCGGGGATATTGGTTCCGATCGTTTTTAGCGCCTTGATCATGCTGTTGCCATTACCTTTCGCAGTAGGCCGAATTGTAGATGTGAAGTTTCAGCCAAATCAATCGGGAAATCGGGATACCCTCCGCTTTAACGATGTTCGAATGCGGCCATTTATTGTATTGATGGTGGTGATATATGCTATTTTTTCAGCAATTCAGCAGACAATTGCTTTTTCGCTACAAGATTTGCTTTCTTTCGATGCGGTAAAAACGGCGCAGTGGGTGGGTATTGCCTTCATGATTAGTGCGGTTACCTCGGTTGTGTGTCAGGGAGGGGTAATTCAGAAATGGAGATTTACAGGAAGCCAGATGATTGCGGTTGGTTTATCAGCACTATTGCTGGCTTTGGCGATTTTCTTTTTTGCCACGAATCTTGTGAGCGTAATGATGGCATTCGCAATTTTAGGTGTAGGACTTGGATTTGCTTATCCAGGGGTTATCAGTAAAGCGTCTTTGGCATTTCCATCTCAGCTCCAAGGGCAAGTCACAGCAACGTTGCAGGCTGCTATGTCACTGGGTTTTATTATTGGGCCTCTTATGGGAGCCGGGCTGTATGCTGAAATTGGTATATGGGTGTATAGCGTGTTGTTATTATTCTTGGTGATTGCTTTAGTTTACTTAATGCTCAGCCGTGATAGTACGGTTGAGGAGCTGGTTTAGTTCTTGTGTGATTTAAATAAAGCAATGTGATTTATATTGCGTTGCTTTATTTTACTAAATGCACGTGGTGCTTATTTAATACCATAAATTATCATTATTATTTTAATATTTTAATCGATGTAAATGTTACATAGCATCATAAAAACGACCATAGCATTGCGTGAAATGATATTGGTATCGAATTATTCATAATAAACACGCTGTTTAATTGTATTTTGTTGCATATGACGGTTGGGGTTATCTTGTTGCTTTTTATACCACTTTTTATATGAATAGCAGTCGCTTGTGATTTACTCGATGTTATTGTCAGGTATAATAATTGTACTGAAAGTATACACGCACTTTTGGTGAGTTCGTCAGGTTGTCGTAGAAATGACATTCTAGATGAGCAAATTAGCAGGTATCAGCGGGTGCCGTGCAGCGGCCAGATGATATCCCTTTTGTAGCCTATGAATAAAAAGGCGCAGAAATACCAACAAAGGAGGGGGTATTTCTGTTTATTATAAGAAAGATATGAATAATTTCTCAAAATTGAAAGTAAAAACACGGCTTGCGGTCGGTTTTGGCGTATTGGTGTCATTGATGATGCTGTTAACTACGCTGGGTATTCAAAAAGTGAATTTCGTGGATCATACCTTGTCTGAAATCACCGATGTGAATTCAGTGAAACAGCGTTATGCAATCGATTATCGAGGCAGTGTCCATGATAGGGCGATTGCGATTCGCGACGTTGCCTTGGCACGAAATAGTCAGGAGATTGATGCGCTAACCAATGAAATTGCAAGGCTTGAGCAATTTTATAATGACTCTGAGCGAAAGATGAACACGATGATTGCTAATAATGTCGTGTTTACTGCAGAAGAGCAGACAATTCTTCGTGATATTGAGCGCATTAAAAAACAGACGTTGCCTATCATCAACAAGATTATCGCGGATAAAAAGCAAGGTAAGGCTGTTACTGCTGAAGTTTTGGATCAAGCCCGCCCAGCCTTTATTGATTGGTTGGATGCGGTAAACCGATTTATTAATTACCAAGAATCCTTGAACCAGAAAATGACGCCAGATGCCCGAGCTGTCGCTGGCGGCTTCCAAAATTTGATGTTGAGTTTGAGTGCGATTGCCTTGGTGATCTCCGTGATTGTCGGTGTAGCTATTGAACGTAGTTTCCGTCGTTCTTTGGGCGGCGAGCCTTATGAAGCCCAGCATGCCCTTAAAGTTATGGCGAGTGGTAATTTGACAGAACATTATGGCCAGCGGGAAAAAGGGAGTATTTTTGATTCGCTGTCAGCTATGTCTGAAAAGTTGGTACAGACCGTACGAAATATAGGTTTGGCATCAGAACAATTGTCGGAGCAAGTTGAAGAGGTGTCAGTCGGTACGAGTAATGTATTGAACTCAGCTCAACAACAAGCCGCTATGACTCAGGAGATGGTCGGCAAGCTGGACAATATGCATCAGAGTATTGACCAGATCGCAGATATTGTTAATCAGTCTGAGCAGAATTCAGTGGCAACGACCGAAAACGCCCAGCAAGGGCGCGAGCTGGTTGTTTCCGTTGCGCAGCAAATGACGATTGTGACTGATGCGGTGAACAGTACGCTACTACAAGTAAAAGAGCTGGAAGCCAAAACCAAAGATATTGGTGGAATCGTTAATATGATCAGCGATATTTCTGAGCAGACTAACCTGTTGGCGTTGAACGCGGCAATTGAAGCGGCGCGTGCGGGTACCTCCGGGCGTGGTTTTGCTGTCGTTGCCGATGAGGTTCGGAATTTGGCTCAGCGTACCCGAGAGGCAACAACGCAGATCGCTACGATGCTAAAAGAGGTGCAGGCGCAAACGGTCGTTAGTGTGACGGCGATGGCCGATACCCAGCCACAAGTTGAAGAGTGCCAGCAAAAAACATCTGATGCGCGTGATTTGCTGGTTAGTATCGAACAGCAGGCTGAGGATACGTTGAGTCGGGTTCGCGATATTGTTACGGCAACCAATGAACAAGTCGTTGTGGTGAGCGAGTTGGTCTCGGCAATGAACCAAATTTCGGATATGTCATCAGATTCGATTCGTTCTATGACGAATAATGAAACAGCCGGCCAGAAACTGAGTGAGCTGTCGTCGCAGTTGAAGCAGGAAGTGGCGTTTTTCCGAGTGTAGTCGCTCGGGGCGAACGGGATATTTTTCCGTTCGCCGAGTTTATAATTATCCCCCGAGTGCCAATGGAGCGGCGCTTAGGGGATAGTATGTTAATCGAGCAGCGTTAGTGAATCCAAAATGCCCTTGCCGCTATGGATCCCTCCTTCGTTTTCGCTAGCAGGTTTACTGCGGATAAGGTAACCGGCATACCCTTCAAATTCCGTCACGGGTTCACCATTGAAATAGGCGGTGAACAAACCAATTTCGCTGACCAAATCCTTGACCAGAGTCTGCTGGCTGTCGCGGACGGCAACGGTCGGTGTTTCACGTTCGTGGGGGTATAGTCGCTGCATTAGTGCCCACGCGTCATATTCCTGAGGCAAAAGGGTATTGAGTTTGTCGTTGATTGCGGCACCGAAAATACAATGGCCGCCTCCCTCTCCTTGGTTTTTCAATACCCATTCATCCTGTTTGGCTTCGGTTTTGAACCACTCGATAGTCTTGGTGTTGACTGGTTTCATTTCGGCCAGAACACTCTTGATCAACTGCGCTTCATTCAGATTCAGCCCCCAACGGGCGTATTCCTCGGCAGGCATCATCGTCAGCAGCATTTGCATTGATTTGCTGGTTGCCAGTTGTTGGCTGAATGTGGCATTCACCGCCACGCGATGCTGTTCAATGCGCAGGCGGGTTTGGCTTAGGGCCTGGCAGCAAACCGACTCGTCTAGCTCGGGGGCGCAGTAATCGGAATGTTGATAGCCAGCCCGGAGGTAGACGACGTCTATCGCCCCGATGTTTTCAAGCAGTAGGCGCTGGTTGTTGCCACTAGAAAGCTGGGTGCTGAGCTGGGCAAATGTACGCCGGACTGTTCTGATGCCATGCTTTTGAAGCTCAACTTCAAGCAGGTGCTGGTCGTATACATTGTCCTCGTCTTTCTGTACCACCATCAGGAATGTCGGTTTTTGTTCGGTGTACTCATCGCCGCTGAACTCTGCTTTGATGGCACGAGCGGCTGTAGTGATGGCCAGTGCCAGTTGTTCCATACCATGATTATCCGCTGGGGTCGCCGAACCTTCTTCGACCCATTGCTGATAGGTATTCGGCCATTGTTGTTGCACGTAGTTATGGAGTTGGGCAGCTCGTTGACCGAATGGCCCCATGCCAGCGGCGATCCCGTTGAATTCGATGACCTTGGCCCCGTGATATCTGTCATCCATAAAATCAGTTCGCATCAGCAGTAGTGGCTGGCGAGCAGGGTTGAGTCTGTTGCTTGTCGTACCATGAGCTTGTTGGTGAAGTGCCATGAGGCTGCCAAAGAACGGGTCGGCATTGGCCATGCTGCTCAGCGAGGCTTGCAGAAAGTCATGATCTTCGGAAACGGCATGGATAAGCTTGGTGATCAGCGGGGTAACATTGAGCAGATGCCGGTATACCTCACGTTCCATTGCCATAGGTGCAATGCTAAACGGGCAGTGTCTGGCACTATTATCAGCATTGCGAAAGGCGATGCCATGCATGATTGCCCACTCGCAAACATCCTCGATGATTTGCTGGGGAATGAGGGGACTGTGTTGGGTATTCATGGTGTTTTTACTCATTAAACGTATTCTAATTGTTCGTAACTGGCGCTAACGGCTGGCATATCTACATATGCGGCTGTTATACGGCGGTTTCGGCTAGACCTAATGTACTGCTGAGGTGATCGCTCTCTTCTTGGGCCTTTTGGGCGAGGTAGAGATCACGGTAGTCACCTGCTATTGCAATCAGTTCGCTGTGGGTGCCCCTTTGGACTATCCGGCCGTTGTTCATCACTAAAATTTGATCGGCATTTTGGATGGTGGACAGGCGATGGGCAACTGTAATGACGGTTCGGCCATCGTGAACATTTTCTAGCGCAGCCTTTATCGCTTCTTCGGTATCACTGTCGATATTGGCCGTTGCCTCATCAAGTAGGAAGATCTGGGGGCTGTGCGAAAGCGTGCGGGCCAAGGCCAATAACTGACGTTCACCAACAGACAAGGAGGCCCCGCCATGAGCAGGATGATGATCATACCCTTCTGCCAGCTGATTGATGAAGCGGTGGGCTTTGACATGCTCTGCGGCAGCAATCGCTTTGGATCTGTCTGAAACAGCCTGTGAGAGGTTGATATTATCCAGTATCGATCCGCTGAAAATAGTGGGGTCTTGCGAAACCAACCCGAAAATTTGTCGTAACTGTTCTTCGGGCACTGAAGCCAGAGGCTGGCCTCCGATAAGGATTTCACCTTGTTGATGCTGGTAAAAACGCATCAATAGGTTGATTACCGAGCTTTTCCCACTGCCACTGTGGCCGACAATAGCGGTGGATTTACCGCCTTTCGCAGTGAAAGAGACATCAGTAAGTACTTGGTGGCCTTGATCGTAACTCAGATTTACGTTGCGAAATTCAATGTCGGGTTGTTCAGGTACGGAGACAAAATCCGTTGGGTAGCGAGCGTGTTCCGACTCGTCATCCAGCAACTCGAAGATCCGCTTGGAAGATACCGTGGCAACTTGTAGTTTGCGAAGCTCCATCGACAGTTGGCGGAACGGGTCAAAGAAACGCTCGATATAATTGAGGAAGGCGTAGAGGGTACCGACTTCAACCACGGTATTGAGTGATGCCCCGGCAAACCACGCCACGATCCCTGCTGCGGTCAGCGTGGAAACCAATCGGGTGAGCGGGATCAGCATTAGGCTGTCGATAGCGATAGAGCGGGTACGGTATTCGAACCAACGCTGGTTTTCCTGATCAAACTTCTCCCTGAATGCTTGCTGCTGGCGGAATGCCTGGATCAATGCCATGCCTTGCAGCGACTCGTTGAGACGCCCATTAATTGTGCTAATTTGAGTTCGGATACCATCAAATATCGGCATGGATATTTTGCGGTAGAGATGCATTGTGAGCAGCAATACAGGGATCAGTACCAAGCTGAGTAGCATTAAGCGCCAGTCGAGTATCGCGATGGCGATAAAAATGGCCAGAATCCGCAAGCTGCCCTGAATAATGGTCGGAATGGTCGATACAAACATGTCTCGCATGGATTCGGTGTCATTGGTGATGTAAGACACCAGTTGGCCCGCTGGCAGTTTGTCGAAGGTACGGATCGGGAAGCTCAGGACATGGTTGAATAATTGCCTTCTGACATCGTTGATCACCAATAGTGCGCTATGGCGAAAGGATATCGCCTGTAAATAGCCAAACAGTGCCGAGATCATATAGAAAACCATGACCAGCCCGGCCAGTAGCATCAAGTGAGGCCATTCGAATTGTTGCGGAACCACTACCTCGTCGATAATGGTTTTGGCCAGCCAGGGAATGGTCATTTCGGCACATATGGCAACCGCTAGCATGGCAAAGGCGATAAAAAAGCGTCCTTTGTGGGGTAATGCGTAGCTGGCAAGGCGACGGAAAAGCGATGAGTTGTCTGCCGCGTCCCTTGAATTCGGTTGGGTGTTAGGCATTGCATTCTCCGGTAACTGGTTGCGTCGTCAATGTGGTTTTTTGCATGTGATCAAGTTGGCTTTGGCGCTGGTAGACTTGGGCATACCAGCTTTGGTTGGCAACGAGCTCATGGTGCGATCCGCGTTCGAGGATCTGTCCTTCGTTAAGAACCAGAATATGGTCGGCATCAATTAGGTTAGGTAGCCGCTGGGTTACCAGCAATACCGTTTTGTTTGCGTAATACTTTTTCAGATTCTGCCGTACGATGACTTCGGTTTTCATATCTAGCGCACTGAACGGGTCATCGAGCAGCAGAATGGGGGCATCGGAAAGAAGCGCCCTTGCCAGAGTGATGCGCTGGCGCTGCCCGCCGGAAAGATTGCTGCCGCCTTCGCGCAGTTCGGTATTGAAGCCAGCAGGCATTGCCATGATTTCCGATTTTATTCCGGCCATGTCCGCGACATGGGCGATATCGGCATTAGAGGCATTGGGATTGCCCAGCGCGATGTTGTCTGCAATTGTGCCCGAGAACAAGAACGGTTTTTGTGGCACCCAAGCGATAGCACCACGCAACGACTCAAAAGTCAGGCTGTCAGTCGGGTAGCCGCCTATTTGGATTGAAGAGGGGGCGTGAAGAGGAAACTGGCGAAGAATCAGCTGTAGCAAGGTGCTTTTTCCACTACCGGTTGGACCTGTGATGCCGATAAAGCCTCCTTCAGGTACGGTAAGCGAAATATGCTCCAAGGCACGGCGTTGCATGCCGTGGTAGGCAAATTCGCGAATGTTGATATCGAGTGCCGCTTCGGTATGCTCTGGCAGGGTATGCGAGCCTTCTTTTACGTCTTCGTTTTCGGAGAACAGTGACTCAAGGCGTAACCATGAAGTGCTGCCACGCTGGAAGACGTTGAACTGCCAGCCAAATTGCAAAAAAGGACCAAGCAGTTGGCCGAGGTACAGGGTGAAGGTGGTGAATAGCCCGACGGTGATGGCCCCCTGATTGATTAGCCATGCACCGTAGCCCAGTGATATTACAAATGACAGGCCGTAGATAAGCTGGATGGTTGGGGCAAAGGCGGCGTCTACTTTGGCAACGGCGAGGTTGGCATTCAGGGTTTTATCGAGGGTTTGGTTAAAACGTTTTTCCTGACGTTGGCCGATCCCATGTGAGCGCACGGCACGAATACCCGATACGGTTTCGCGTGTTTCCTCGTTAAGTTCGGAAAAGGCTGCCTGAGCCTGGCCAAAGGCCCGATGTAGACGGATACCATAGCGTTTGGTGATTAAAACCAAGAGCGGGAAAGGCAGCAGGGCGATGGCTGTTAGCTCACCGCTGACGACAAAAATCATTCCGCAAATGACAGTAAGCCCGGCGATAAACGAGTCAACCAAGGTCATGATCCCCATGCCAGTTGCTTCTTCGACGGCATTGAGATCGTTGGTGGCGTGTGCCATGAGATCACCCGTGCTGCGACGGGAGTAAAACGCGGGTGAGAGCGCCGCAAACTTGTCAAAGAGCTCCCGCCTTAACAGGCGAGTGATAGCAATTGATGCGCCGTAGAGGCGGCTTTGCCAAACGTAACGAAGCCCGTACATGGCGATGGCGGCAGAGATGATCCCTAGAAGGTAAAGGCCTAAGGTTTGGGCTGTCAATTTCCCCGTATTGATACTATCGACAATACGGCCGATCAACCATGACGGGACAAGGTTCAGCAATGCCACGATTTGTAGGACCAAGAAGGCAACAAGGTATTGGCGGGCGTACAGGCGAATGTAGCCCCGCAGTTTCCAAAGAATAATCATAATAGGTTAGGCGATAGCCCCTTGTGTATCGCAGTCACACTGCAGATTGTTTTTCTGGGCAACAAAGTCATCAAAGTCAATGTCGAGTTGTGTTTCCATGTCGGCCTGCTTGATGAGGGACTCAGCGGCTAACCGGTGCAGTTTGTCTATTTCAGCTACCTCTGCTGAGAATTGGCTGTGGGTTCGCATGTGCTGTAGGGATTGTCGCTGGGTTAGTGCTTGAAACGACAGATTTCCTGCAGCCATATCCGAAAGGATCTGAGCAGAGGGGGTTAGGGTGCTGTCTTCAAACTTTGCGTATTCTCTATTGATACTTGCCTGATGAATATCGGTTGTCATGGCGAGATCAAATTGGTCGGCAATAATGCCCATACCGTCGAGCAGATTTTTGCCGAGTTTGGTCAGCGCAGCATTGCCGTTGACTGTAGGAAGCGTCAGGCCCGGCCTGCGGCCTTCAGTGGCGACAAGCTCCTGTCGTTGGACAATGATACGGCGTTCCTCATCAGTGAGTACAGGGCTTGGTGCCAAGGCGCAGTATGTGAGAAAAACATCGAGAAAGTGGCTCTGTGTTTCGTCAATTCCCAATGGCAAATAGGGGTTGTTGTCAAGGCTGCGAAGTTCAATGTACTGCACGCCGTGATGGCACATGGCATAGAGCGGACGTAGTTCGTCGCTGACGATTTTCGGGCGTACTGAGCCGTATAGTTCATTTTCCAGTTGCAATACCGAGCTATTCAGTTGTTGCTCTGCATTGAGGTGGGTATAGCACTCGCTGGGTTGGGTGAGCGCATGGCATAAATCCGAGAGGTAGGCTTCTTGGCTATCAAAGCGCACGGGGAAGCGTGACTGCTCGCTGCTGGTGTAGCCCATATTGCTTAGGCGCAGTGATGTTGCCCAAGGCAGGTAATAGGTAGCGTTATCCCATTGTTTGAGAAAGTGCTTTTTGTTTTTGACATAGCTTTGGTCCACGGCCGGTGAGGCACCAAACAAATAGGGAACAACCCAGCCGTGACGCAGTACGTTTCGGATCAGGTGAAAATAGCGCTCAGAAATAAAAGCCTCAAGGGGCTTGGTGCTTCGGGTATGGCGGTGCAAGGCCTGCCAGAATGCTGTTGGCAACGAGAAGTTATAGTGGATGCCTGAAATAAGCTGCATTCTTTTGCCATAGCGGTTAGCCAGCCCTTCACGGTAGCGCCTTTTGAGCTGTCCGGTGTTGGAGCTGCCATAGTTGGCTATAGCAATATTTTCGTCGGCTGGGAGAGCAGGGGGCATACTTGCCCCCCACAGAAATTCGTTGGCTGGGAGCTTGTCGGCAACAAAATGGTGTAGGGTGGCAAGTGATGAAAAAGTCGCATTTCTGTCATGTAATGCTGGGGTCACGAGTTCAATCTGCGCTTCGGCAAAATCTGTGGTGATGAACGGATGTGTCAAGGCCGAGCCAAGGGCGGCGGGATGGTCTTGGCTAGATAGAGCCCCATGTGGTGTGGTACGCACAACTTCGCGTTCGATACCGCGTCGAATTTCGCAGAGTGATGGTTGTGGTTGCTGGGCATCAAAAAATGAAGCCAGTGCGGCTTTAGTGCTGTGTAATTCGTTTGTTTGCATTGTTCTCTTCACAAAAATCATATCGCCAAAGGAGAGGGCCGAGGCGATGCTGATGCAAGCCAGCTGAATACTGGTGTATTCCGTTGTCCTATCAATCCGTGAAGGGGCTGGCAAAATAATCGCTATTTGAATTCAAGACGCTCAAACGGCTAAAAAGATGCAAAAAAGATGAAAAAAGTGTGTTTCAGTGGGAACAGATAGCCAGCAGGCGTCGGGCTATCTGTATGAATCAGCCATATTTGCAGTGTGAGGAAGTACAACCCGGTTGCTTTGGGGTACAGTCGAGTACGCCACTTTTACTGGTCTCGATGTCGCAGCATTCCATGAATTGTTCACGCAGCTTGATCCGGCCGCGCTGGATTCGGCTTTTAGCACCAGAGAGCGATAGTCCTAGCGTATCGGCAATCGTTTGTTGTGACATGCCTTCGAGCTCTGCCATTTGGAGTGGAAGCCGGTATTTTTCAGGCAGCTCTTCAATCAGGGGGCGGAGAGCTTCTGCCATTTCCTGCCGCGCTCTCTCACTGGTGGTCAGTTCTTCTTCGGCAATGTATTCGGGTAATGCTTCGTAGGGTTGCCGTTCGCGGTAGAAATCCATAATAGCATTATGGGCAATACGATAGAGCCAGCCTCTTAGGCTTCCCCTAGCTTTGAGTTGGTGAAGATTGGTGCTGGCTTTGATGTACACCTCTTGCAAGATGTCATCGACAGCATCCGTATCATCAAGGCGCTTGTTGATGTAGCTCTTTAGCTGCGCTTTGTGATTTTGCCATTCAGATAACATGGAATCGAACCTCAATATATCGTGCCGAGCTGAACCTTTACTGGGCATACTGTCTTGTATCAGACGTTTGAGATGGAAAAAAGATGCAAGAAAAGAAAATAATTTTGTAGGTATATCCATCTTACGTTTTGCGATGCTTTAAGTGTGGATGTGAATAGGTACGTCAGCTTGTTTTTTTGACCAGTAAGCGCGCGGAGCAGAATGGAAGGAAGATATACCATGCCCAGCCAAACTGGGCATGGTGGTGTTATCTATGCACCGTAGTATTGTGTGCCTATAGGCCTTTGTCGTATTGCTTGTTCAAGGTAGGAGAGATGACCTCGGCAAGATGGGCTTTGGCCTGTTGAGTCTCCGCAGAGCGGTTGATAGCAGACATGAACAGCTCAACGAGTACTGGCTTTTCAAGGGCGACCTGTGTTTCAGTTTGAATGTCACGTAGGTCGATCAGTAGGTCGGTGAAGAGCTCTGGCAGATCATCAAGGATCGCCAAGTTCAAGACATTATGCTCGGCATAGAGACTATTGTGGCTGCCTTTTTGTTTATGGATAACGTACGGATTGTCTTTTAGGTTAATGATGGAGGTGCGCTTGTCGCAGCGGCGCAGGCAACCGTTATTAACCTTGATTTTCCGGCATCCTTCGGTTTGCTGGAACAGGCACTGGCGGCTGGTCAGCAAAGTATTTGGATGATAGATACTGTAAAAATTACGGAAGCCCGCCGGGCGCTTGATATGTCGCATCTGCTTCATGTTCAGCTCATTAGAGATAAACGCCCCGCAGGCTTGGTATTCTTGATGCAAACATTTGAGCGTGTACGAGTTGGTGCTGTTCATTTGCGGTCCGGCGATCCATTCCAGACCCAGTGTTTTGGCTATATGGCCGATTCCTGAGTTGTTGGTGATCAGCAGGTCAGGGCGCAGCGCTTCAAGGAATGCTCCAGCGGCGGCATAGTCCTCGCCAATCAGAATGGCAGGGAACCAAGGTTTCATGTGAGGGAATTGTTCGAATAGCGCGACCAGCGTGGCATATTCGGCCTTGAGTCCCATCGGCATCTGGTAATAGACATCGATATTATCATTCTCGCTCAATAAGGCATCATTAGGCGATGAAATCAGCACAGATAGACGTGTGGCGGCGTCATTGGTTGCGGCTTGTTCAAGCGGAGGCAATACGGGGGTATCGATGGTCCCTTTTAGGCTGCCACTCTTGCTGTTGGTAATGTCAAAATCGGCTGTTTGCTGCTGGACATGTTCGATGATGGCCGTTTTGTCGTTGTAGAGTTTCTTTTTGACCGCCTGAATGCTTTCGTCCGTTGTACACTTGTAGATTGTTGAAAAGTGCTTGGCAGCATGGTCTCGCGGGTTGTCGATATACATGTTTTTGCCAATTTCTCCAGACAGGAAGCCATTGGAGAAATCGCGGTTGAATACGGTATATAGCTCGGTAGTATCGCGAGAGAGGGGGGCGCCATCGCATAGGCGGTCGATTTGTTTGCGCCAGTTATCAACAACGGTGTACACGTAGTGAGATTTTTTGATCCGCCCCTCAACCTTGAGCGAGTAAACGCCAGCATCGGCCAAGGCCTCGAGATCGTTGAAGGCCGAGTTGTCCTTCATGTTAAGCGGGTATTGGTTGCCAGTATTGGTGGTTTCATATTGTTCGCGGCAAGGCTGGCTACAGCGACCACGGTTACCCGACGCCCCGTTTCGGGCTGAACTTATATAGCACAAACCAGAAAAGCCAATACAGTATGAACCGTGGACGAAAACTTCCATCAGTACATTATGTTGGTGGCCAAATTGTGCAAGGTGTTTGATTTCGCCAATGTTGAGTTCGCGAGACAGGTTTACCCGGCTGGTGCCCAGTTGGTTGAGGAACAGAATTTGTCCTTCGTTATGGGTGTTTAATTGGGTTGAGGCGTGCACATCCAACTGCGGGAAGTGGTGTTTCAGCAGGTAAGCCAAGCCAAGGTCCTGCACAATCACGCCATCAATGTCGGTTGTTGCCAGCTGGCTGACCAAACGCATTACTGCTGGAATTTCGCTTTCCAGAATGAGTACGTTTAAGGTCAGAAAAATTTTGCAGTTATGCTGGTGGGCAAGAGACAGAACGCCGCTCAGGTTGTCGATGGTTAAATTGGCCGCGCGGTTTCGGGCGTTGAAACGATCTAGCCCGCAGTAAATAGCATCTGCCCCAGCGGCAATAGCCGCTTTGATTGAATCAACATCCCCACCCGGAGCGAGTAACTCGAACTGTTCGCGTTTCACGATTTTGCCTCTCACCAAAAAAACGAGGGCGTATAGTACGGGTTATTGCTACCCGTGTGCCACAAAAAATGCAGTGAGAGGGGAATTATCATGGGTAGTAAGCAATAAAAGGAATAGAGCTACTGTGAAGCGTAAGTGAAATAGCTTGTTAGTATCTCTTTTCGGAATGCTTACCCGATAATAGGCAAGTTTTACACGGTGGTGTTTGATATTTTCCGGTTAACAGGTATGAGATTCGATACCGGTGTTTAGCGAAAATTTTGTAGCCAAGATCGGCAATGGGCTTTATGAGAGGTAATCGGAACCATTGTACCCATGTTTTTTGCCTGTGAGTGCCCACGCTTTGGCAGTGGCATCGAGCCCTAACAGTAGTCTGCCATCCTTGAGTCTGCCATGTAGAATAATATTGGCTTTAACGGGATCAATATCTGGATAACGTTGGGTAAAATCAGAAGCCAAGATATCTTCGATTTCGATGAGGTTATTGCTGTCAGCTTGTTTAAGTAAATGCATTTCTTTGGTGCAGAGTGGGCAGCTACTGTCAAAAAAAAGTGTTAGGTTTTTTGGCGTAGTACTTGATACTTGGGATAGTGTTTTGTTCATATGCTATTTCCTTTTATTGTTTACAGGATAGATACGGGTTCTATTGCAAATTGGATTTTTATTAATAGGCTAGCAAGTGACACAATTTGATTATAATTTGCTGCGGGTGCTGGAAGTACTGCTTGAAGAACAGAGCGTGACAGGGGCTGCGGCCAAATTGCATTTGAGCCAATCAGCCGTGAGCAAGCAATTGGGGCGGCTTCGCGAAGCGTTCAATGATCCGCTGTTTGAGCGAACGGCATTTGGATTGCGGCCAACGCCGCGTGCGCGTCAGCTGGCACCCGAATTGCGGGGGGTGATCCGTCAGCTGGAAGAGTTTACCCGGCCGAAGGTGTTTGATCCGAGCCAGAGCCAGCGGATCTTTAAGATCCATATGGTGGAGACTGCCTATTCGCTGACCTTCCCATATTTCATGCCCGACTTGTTGGTGCAGGCCCCCAAGGTGAGTGTGATTACCCATACATGGTCGCAAACCAGTGAAGAGCAGTTGTTGCGCTGCGATATAGATATGGCAATCAGCTGTCGCGAATGGGATCCCCGTTCTGCCCTGCATCTTGATAACCTGCCAGAGTCATTGAATTACGCTGAGCTCGTCAAAGATTATCCAGTGTGTCTGGTGCGCCACGGGCATCCATTGTTGAAGGAAGATTGGAATCTCGATACGTTCTTGAAATACCGCCATCTACAGGTTTTGTTTGGGGGAATTGACAAGTGGCTGCTGGATGATGTGTTACAGCTCGATCATCAGCGGCACCGAGATATGGCCGTCTCAATGACGGATTTTCAAAGCGCGATGGGGTTGTGTGAGCGCAGCGATTTGATCCTGTGCGCGCCTGCTAGGTACGTCGGTGTTATGAACAAAGATTTTAAACTGCATATGCTGGATGTACCGGTGACGTTTATACCGGGATGTTATGCGCTTGTGTGGAACCGGCATTTTGATAATGACCCAAGTCACCGTTGGTTGCGTGAGCTGATTATTACCAGTGCTCAGCAGGGCGGAAAAAGGACGTAGGGCAGCACAAAACCGTTTAGCGCTTCTCTTACGGGCTTATTCACAATGTGAGGCAAGGTGTTGACGCAAACGCCGACTCCAAAGCGGCACATAAAAATGGCAGATACGGTAGAGTAGGTATCCGGTTGTCCCCCATCCAGAGAGCCACATAGCGCTGTTGAGCCCGACGCCGGTCAGCAATCCCCCAATACCTAGCACTAGTGATAGGAAAATGGTGCGCCAGAGCGTGTCTATGTCATAGCCTATCCAAGGCTGAAAGTTTGATCCCTTAAGCCGATGATAAACAGTAACAAGTAGTATGACATAGGCTGCAGGAATAAGGCTGAACAAGGGGACAGGCCAGCCTTGATAGAATGTCATGCCAACCAGTAATTTGCCCGACACGGTATAGGTCATGGCGGCTGATTGGACGAATTCGAAGGGGAGCAGGCCGCCAAGGATGAAGAGCAACAACCCGATGGCATACATGAAGGAACCGGCAAATAAAATGAAGTAAACCGGGACGCCAATGACGAGATGGGCCAAAGGGGCAAGGGTTATGCCATGAAGTAACCATTTGAAATGTGTAGGGCGCATATCAACCTCCTTTGGCGGGTAACGGCGACGGTGGTTGGTATTTGTCGCTGTTATTTTATCCCATTATGCGCTTTGCTGAATAAACAGGGTATGTATACTCAAGGCTTTATTGATAAAGGTCAAAATATACCTCAGGGAAATAGGTTGTCGATGATGGTTTCTGTGATTTTACTAGCGGATACCTGAATTGAGATGGGCAATGCGTTCGGCCCTGACAACATAGCGTAGGGGGCCGCCCGAAGACAGGCTGTCGAAGGGGTAGCAGGTGATTAAGGTTAATACTGCCTCGGTGGTGTCTTGTGCGACTTGGACTTGGTGTTCGTCAATAATGGCCATCTGGGTGATTTGGTAGTCGATGGTTTGCCCGTTAACACCCGTCAAAGAGAGGCGATCGCCTTGCTTGAGCGTGCCGAGTGGGCGGAAATGGGTATCGTTATGGCCGAAAATCACAACGTTGCCGTGGCTGTTACTGGCTGAATAATGGTCCGACGGGGCGGCGGTATTGAGTTGTAGTGTTGGGCCAAAAGCCAAATTTCGGCCGCTGACACCGCTTAGTACCATTAGCGGTGACTGCCCGGGAAGCATCAGCTTGGCGACTGGATGGGTATCGGCCCATGACCATGGTTTATGAGGGATGCCAGTGAGTTGCTGTTGTTGCCATGCTGACTCTATCAGCCATTGCGCTACATAGGCTTTTAGTTGGATATATGCCCCCCGACCGAAGCTCATGAGCCCGACGGACAATAATAGGCAGACTCCCAAGGTTTTGATGTTGTGGTGGTTGAGGGTGAGCTTGCTCAGCAGATGTCGGGG
This sequence comes from Photobacterium panuliri, assembly GCF_059920555.1. Taxonomy (NCBI): domain Bacteria; kingdom Pseudomonadati; phylum Pseudomonadota; class Gammaproteobacteria; order Vibrionales; family Vibrionaceae; genus Photobacterium; species Photobacterium panuliri. Next base: position 1,175,379 of record NZ_CP197193.1, on the reverse strand, counting down.
GCGCATAGCGTTGTCTTTGCCTCTTGGTAAACGGTGGCGCGCAAGGTGTTTGCGCGCCTGATTAGCTTGTTATCGGTTAAGGGTCATAGGTTATGGGCTTAGTTAGGGTACAAGGGCTGTCGGTGTCTGCGCTTGGTGCTTTTTCCGTTGCGCAGGAGAGCGAAAGCCTAGCCCCGCCAGCAGTAGGCACAGCAGACCGAAGGCCATCAGTGAGGTACTGGCCAGCCCGGTTTGTGCCAGTGATCTTGACGCCATATCCCATCCCTTTGGCATGTGTGGCGGCACGGATTTTTGCTGCGCCATGCTGTCACTGGGACGGCTTGGTGTCTTGTCGACCGCAATCAGGCTGGTGTGGTCGGTGACCAAGTGATAATCAAGGCCGATGGCGGTGATTTGGTTCTGCTTTTCCTGAGCTGTTAGGTGTGGGTTGAGTTTGATACTGCTGATTTTGTTACGGGCCCACAGCACGTCAATACCATTGCGAGAGCTTGGTTGCAGAGATGGCTGCCGTTGGTCGTCATTCGCGATAGTAGGTGATGGCGCGTGCGGCTCTGCCGGTGGCAGTTCTTGGGTGTGCAGCCAGCGTTGATGTTGGCCAAGGCCGTATATTTCCAGATGGCTTGCCCCTTCAGGGATAATGAAAGACACCACAAGAGGCTGCTGGAGGTAGAGATCTGGCAGTGGCTGAGGCCAATGGTCGACACTTGTACCGTCGTTCCAGCGCAGGCCGATATCACGCATAACGGGATGGCGTAGGCGAGAGAAAAGCTGGTTCATTTGTTGTTCTACCTCGCTGATCTGGCCGATATAGGTATAAGTTCCTTTGCCGATCATAGCGGCACGGGTCATGAAGTAGCCATTGGGTGCCGATCCTATCCCAACAGTGAACAAGCGGCGTTCGCCGCGCTGGCGTCGGATTTGTTCAAATAGGCTTTCCTCATTGCCGACGCTGCCATCTGTGATAAAGACGATTTGCTCTAGTTTGTCTTTGTTGGTTTCCTGATTAAAGGCAAGGTTCAGGGCCGTGGATATTTCCGTGCCGCCGTCAGCGTCGAGTTGGCTGACGAAGTACTGTGCCTGCTGGATATTGGCTGGGGAGGCAATGAGTGGATAATCACTGAATGTGCGGGCATGGTGATTAAACACAATGACATTGAAGGTATCGTCAGCATTGAGTTGGCTCAGACCAAAACGTAAGGCTTGCTTGGCCTGTTTGATGGATTCGCCGTGCATCGACCCTGAAATATCGAGCACAAAAGTCAGGTGGCGTGGCAGGTGTTGCAGTTGTTCGCTCGGCTGCGGAGGCAACAGCATTAGCAGGCCGTAGCGCTTGCCATCGTTTCCGCGTTGCTGGAAAAAGACACTCTGTGGTTTTTGGCTAGGTGACGGTCGCCAGTTAAGGACAAAATCCCGATCGGCAATAGCCCCATCATTGAGCGTGATGTGGTATTGGTTGTTGTCGCTAGGGCTTACTTTGATGGTGTGGCTAGGGCTGTCGATTTGCTGCAATGGCAAGCCCGCTGCCAAGGATATCGTAAGTTGTAGTGGCAAATTAGCCGCTGGGTGGGGGGCTGCATCATTTTTTGTTGCGGTTCGGTAGAGGGGGGTAATGTCGGCAGCATCAGAGACGGTAGCTGTTCCCCAACCGTGACTATCAAAGTTATCTTCGCTATGGGTCGTGGTTATTTGTGGCATGTCTGCAACTGGGTGAGGAATATAGCGGGGAGCGACGACCGATGGGAATCGCAGGCTGAATAGCCCCCCTTCGTAACTAACGCTTTGCTGGTATTCGATTTCTACGATCACTGTTTCGCCCGGGGCAATATTGGCCACTTGGGTAGAGAATATATTGGGACGGTGCTGTTCCACTAGACTGGCTTTTTTGCCAGATTGCTGCGCAGCTTGGTATTGCTGGCGGGCTAGTTCCTTCGGCTTGATATCTCCTTCGATAACACGTTCGCCAACCCATAGTCTGAGATGGTCGACAGCGGCATCTTGGGGTAGCGGGAAAACATAGCGCCCGTGAATCCATTGCTGAGAGGGATTGGTGAACGTTTGGCGTACCGTCGAACGGCTGATTAAACCCGCAATGTGCATAGAAACAGAGGTATCTAGCAAGGGGGCATTTTTGATGCCTTCAGGGGTTTCGAACAGTAGTCCTATATCATGCGCAGCCGATGGTGATGATTCCGGATGCCACTCATTGTCCTGACTGGCAAATGCGGATAGGCTGAAGGAAAGCAGCAAAATGATTGGTGTGATCCAAAGGCAGCCTCGCTCCATCCAGTTGTGGCTATGATGGCGAGAACACCGATTATGGTGTTGGTATTGTGATGCTGTATTGGGTTGATGATTGAGGCTTGAATGTGCCATGACTGTTCGGCTCCCTGAATATTTTGGTCTATTTAATCAAACAAAACAGGCGATATTGGGGAGCAAAAAAGATGAATTGGGGCAAATTGTGGCAATAATATGGCAAGATATTTCGTGCTGGTATATGTGCTCTCAGGTATATTATTCACCTAGTAATCAAAAGAATATTGAGATAACGAATGAAAACGTTTTTACTGGCTGCGGCTGTTTGGGTGGCATCAATGCCAGCGGTTGCTGCGGCTGATGCAGCACCGGTATCATTTCAGTCTATTCCTGAAGTCATGGTTCAGTTTGAACAAGCGCCCCAATTTCGCAAAAAAGCTGTCACCTATGGCCGTTTACCACACAAAGTTGAATTGGGTACAGTCATGCCAACATATGTGGCCGGCAGCGATGGCAAACCCAAGTTGGAAACGGAAAATACCATTACCGAGACGGTTGTTATTGCGCGCAATCCCCTGCCGGTGAGCGGGGCCGTTTTCAATGAATGGCTGGTTCCTCAGGATAAGTGGGTCGAAACTTATGGTGAATTGCCAAGTTTTAATACCTTTATGCCGTTCAAGCGCCTGAAAATGATCAAGGCGATCCCGATTACCGAAGATGTTCTGACCTTGCTAGGCAGCACCGATGGCGAAACTGCCGTCATTGCCGTTGATTGGAACAAAGATGGGATGACGGTATACAAAGACGGCTATTTGGCCGATGGTGGTTATGGCATTGCGCCTGATGAGATGCAGAAAACCTATGAGCGCGTCGTCGAGTAACAGAGAGCGACGATTGGTAAATGCAAAAGGAATGGCCATGGTAGTTACCATGGCCATTTTTATTGGGCCTAGGTGGGTAAATGTATTACCAACCTATTGTTTTCCCTACTTGCCTTCAGGGATAACTTGGCCATTTTCATCAATTGCCTGTACGTTGAAGTGATGCTCGACACACTTCTCATAATCGCCTTCATAGAGGGCATTATAGGCATATTGGTAAGGAACAAGTTTACACATAAAGCTCTGATTGCCCGGGGTGTTGGCGTTGTAGCCCCAGTCTTTGTCCCATGTGATCATGAGTGCGCCTGCACCATCGGTATTGAATGGTTTCATGTTGGCACAGCCGAGTTTCTCACCGGAAATATCCAAGCCCAACTCTTTTGAAATCAACTTGTAGTAGTCGATACGGTTTTGGGCTCGGTAGTCCTCAGCACCTTTGTTACATTCGAATGCACCGTTGATGATCTGAATGGTTGCACCGAAGCCAAGTTCGATACCTGCTGCCTTGTCGGCGGCATTTGGCTGCCATGTGCCGTCAATAACATGCAACATGCTTGGTTTTGGCGGCTGAGGGTAGACATAGAAGAACACCGCCGAAGCGAGGTTCAGCCAGGTATCAGCAACCAGAGCTGGATTTTCTAACAGTACGTTCTTGTCGCCGAACATGGCTTCAGAGAACGGCCCGTAGTTGTAGTTCCAGCTTAGTTGCTTGGCGCCACGGCCAAAGTAGCTCTTTTGCGGAGCACATGGCCAACGCTCTCCCTGCCAACCTGAGCACTTGCTATAGGTCATGTCATGAACGTTTTCGTCCTTGTACATTTCGCGCAAGTAATACAAGCCCTGACGCCAGCGAGGTACACCTTGGGTGACTTCCCAGTTTGGCGCATTGGCACCGGTTTCCTGCACGAAGTGGGCAAACATGGTAGCCAGTGAGCGGCGACAGATATCATCTGAATTACGGCCGTCGGTATAGGTGCGGCAGAATGCCGGGAACTTGGCGATAGACTGCAAGAAGCGGGTATAGGTGTATTGCTCATTGCGGAGCGGGAACAGGAACTCCCACATTGCCTCATCCACGATCATCTCTGCACGTTGAACGTTTTCAGGGTTGCTTGATTTCATTGGCGCAACCGCTTCAACAATGGCGTTGTCACGAGTTTCGATATCAGAGCGTACCCACTTGAATAGCTCGGTATTGGTTTGGCTAGCCTCATAGGCTGTTAGCTCGGAGCGTGGGATGAGGAAGCCACCCTTGCCATCAGGAATGATGGTGAATTCGCCCGGTACTGGGTCAGGATTCGGGTTTGGATCTGGGTCAGGATTTGGATTCGGGTCGGGATCCGGATCTGGGTTTGGATTTGGGTCAGGATCGGGGTCGGGATTAGGATTTGGATCGGTTGGGCAGTCGGTGACATCCCAGAACCAGCTATTGGCAGAAGGTGATTCCCATTTACCCGGATTGTTTTTGGCGGTATAGCAAACATTGTCATAGACGACAACATCACCATTTTTAACATCAGTTTGTCCTGGAACCCACGGAATCGCAGTCGTTGGATCTGGCGTTGGGTCAGGATTTGGGTTCGGGTCCGGATCTGGATTCGGGTTTGGATCAGGATCTGGATCCGGTGTTGGGTTTGGCCCCGGGTCTGGGTTGGTTGTGCCGCTGCAGGTCACACTTTCCCAGAACCAGCTACTTGGGCGCGGTGTTTCCCACGTGCCCGGGTTGTTTTGGGCTTTGAAGCACTGGGATTGGTAAACTACAACGTCGCCGTTGTTTACTTTTGTCTTCCCTGCTACCCATTCAATTTCGCTGGCAAGCGATTGGCTGCTGTAGGTGGCGGCAAGCGCCAAGCCAACCATAATGCCAAGCTCTTTCATCTTTAATGAAATTTGCATGGTAATGGTCCTTATTGAGGTAATGTTCAACGTATTATTCGCTGGCAATGAAGCACGCCCAATTTAGTTTTTTGCGGTTTCGAGTTTATTCACGAATAGCGATGCGACAGTGATAATTGCTTGCGCCAGAACTTAGGGGAGGGTCGCAGTTCTTAGGGATAGAGGTTGTTGTTTGAATATGCTGGAAACGGCTTTGTCTTGATCAATATCGAGATGCAATTAATCGGCTGATTGTTTCTCTTGTGTAATAGTAATTTGTATTTTTAGCGGATTATCATTTCATTTGGTATCAATATAATGTGGCACATCTTATCTGCCTGAGGGCGGGAAATTATATTGAACTAGGCGCTATTCGTAGTGCGAAATGAATAGGACACGCTATGTCTAAGATTGTTGTTGTCGGGGGCGGAGCTGCCGGCTTGGAGTTAGTGACTCGGTTGGGACGTAGCGGGCTGCATTCTGTGGTATTGGTTGAGCCGGCTACGCATCATCTATGGAAGCCTCGGCTGCATGAGATTGCTGCCGGAACGTTCGACAATGAACTCGATAGTCTTAGTTATGCCCAGCACTCGGCCTGCGTTGGTTATCGTTATGTGCAGGCTGCTATGACGGGGCTTGATCGCCAAGCGAAAACGATCCGTTTGGATCGTTCTGTGGACGGCCAGCAGCAGATGCAGTATGACTATCTTGTGATTGCTGTCGGTGCTGTCAGCAATGATTTTAAAACCCCTGGGGTCAGTGAGCACTGCTTGTTCTTAGATTCGGCAGCCCAAGCCCAGCAAGTATGGGAGCGAGTTAATACTTTACTTCGATCCGGTCAGCAACAGGAGGTTGTGATAGTCGGTGCGGGGGCGACAGGGGTCGAGCTCGCAGCCGAGTTGGCGAAGGTTAATCGCCAGCTTTCCCGATATCAGCAGGCAACATCATTGACTGTTACCTTGGTTGAAGCCTCTGATAGGGTGCTGCCAGCCAGCCCTGTTTGTATGTCGGAAAAAGTGCAGCGTGAACTGGAAAATCAAGGTGTCACTGTACTCACTGGAGTACGCGTTCAGGAGGCTGAACACGGTTACCTTGTGACATCGGAGGGTGCGCGGTTCAAAGGCGATTTGATGGTTTGGGCGGCAGGGATCAAGTGCGCTGATTGGCTAGCGGGGCTTGATGGGCTCGCGACCAACCGAATCAATCAGATACAGGTCGACGCAACGCTTCAGTCGGTAACCGATAGTGATATTTTTGTCTTGGGCGACAGTGCCGAGTGCCCTCAGCCTGATGGTACTTTTGTCCCCCCGAGGGCTCAGGCAGCCAATCAGGCTGCCGCACACTTGGCCCATCAGTTTTATCGCCTGGCAAAAGGGGCGACCTTGCAGCCATTTGTATTCCGGGATGGCGGGATGGTTGTGGCGCTCGGTCATAGTTATGCGGTCGGAACGTTGATGCAAGGTAAGTTAATCCTACGCGGACGTTTTGTGCGTAACCTCTACGATACTATTTTCAGGCTTCATCAGCGGGTGTTGTTCGGCTGGGGGCGGGTTACGGCACTTGTCGTGCTCAAGCGGGTGAAATGCCTGCTCAACCCATACTACAAAGGCAATATTTAAATAACGAAAATAGCGGCGGGATGGCATAAATGCTGTGTACCGCCGCACCTTCAGTGTGAGACAAGGTTAATGTGGAATAAATTACGCCGCTCTTTGCCGCTGCAATTGATTGTGGCGGCCTTCTCGGCCTGGCTATTGGCTACGATCGTAACATCTTTATTTTTCCCTTCTTTTAACGACTCGATTGGTGCAGATAGCAACATAACCCACCAGGGCTGGTATCAAATTGTGATGTTGGGCAAAACGGTCTATATCGGGTTGCTCAAAATGGTTGTCGGTATCATGGTGATGCTGTCTTTGATTGAGGGGATCAGCAATATAGGCAGCGTGGTGAGGCTAAAGGCAATGGGGGCACGTACCCTGCTGTTTTACAGCTTTACAACGTTATTGGCGATCACTCTGGGCTTGGGGGCATCGCTGCTGTTACCCGCATGGCAGCCATTGATGGCAGCGCCGCCGTCGGCAGATGGCCTTACCCTGATCAGCGAACAGTCTGCTAGTGGTAGTGCTATCGCGGTTAAGTTACTGAATATGGCGTTGATCAACCCCGTCGCCGCCTTGGCAAGCGGAAACCTGTTGGCCATTGTCGTGTTTGCGTTCATGTTGGGTATTGCACTGTTGGTTTCTTTGCCGAGCAACCATCCGCTGTTTGAATTGATTAAAGGCCTGAACCGGGGGATCAATACATTAGTTGGCGGTATTGTTCGGATGTCGCCATTGGCTATTTTTGCCATTGTGTTTGAATTTACGGTGGCGGGTAGCGATGCGTTATTCGGTCAATTGGCGATGTTCGCGCTGTTGGTTCTGGTGTTGACGTTGGTGCATGGGGGCGTGGTGTTGCCTTCTATTGCCTATGCGGTAACCGGTATCAAGCCATTTGAGCTGTTTAGGGCGATATCCTCCCCGTTGATGATGGCGTTGGTTACATCATCGAGTGCTGCGGCGTTGCCGTTGGCGATGCGTAGTGCCGAAACCGAGCTGGGCGTTTCCTCCTCGACCAGCAGTATGGTGCTGCCATTGGGCTCGGTAATGAATATGGATGGCACGGCCTTGTTCGAGGGAGTTGCAGCGATATTCTTGGCTCAGCTGTTTGGCATCGATCTGACAACATCGGGGCTGGTGATGATTTTCATTATGGCGATGGTTTCTTCCGTCGGAGCACCGGGGATGCCGTCGGGATCGATGTCCGGTATGCAGCTGGTATTGTTGGCGGCCGGAATTCCGCTTGAGGCGATTGCTATCTTGCTGATCATCGAACGGCCATTGGATACCTTCCGCACGGCGGTCAATGTCGAGGGGGATCTGGTGGCGGCCTTGGTTGTCGACCAATGGGGAGCTGAAAAAGATAAACCTCGATTGGCGCATGTTATTTAATGGGTGAAAACGTTACCCTTGGTAGCAAATTCACAACTCAAGATAACCATGTCGATTGCAAACCAAACCTTTTACGAGCATGACTTTTCCAGTCAGGATTTACAACAGGCCCGTTTTGACTCGTGCCAGTTTGTGCGCTGTGACTTTCGGCGGACTAACTTGAGCGAGGCAAGTTTTGAACACTGCCAGTTTATTGAGCGTGGTGATCATGAGGGTTGCCAGTTTGGTTACGCTAATTTGAAAGAGGCCAGCTTCAAAGAGTGCGATTTGAGTATGGCTGATTTCACGGGAGCCGAGTTGTTCGGTATTGAAATACGCGACAGCCAGCTGAAAGGGGCGTGTTTCTCTCGGGCGCGGTTTGCCAATTACATCACTCATAATACGTTTTTCTGCTCAGCCTATATTACGCGTTGTAATTTGTCTTACGCCGATTTGGGCGATATTAAGCTAGAAGAGTGCGAGTTGTTTGAAAATCGTTGGAACGGTGCGAACCTTGTGGGGGCATCGTTTAGGGGCTCGGATCTGACCAATGGCGAGTTTTCGCAGGATGCATGGGGGCAATTTGATATTAGCGGAGCAAACTTGAGCCATGTGGATCTGACAGGTTTGGATATTCGTCGGGTTGATATGGCTAATGTGATGATTTGCGACTGGCAGCAGTCGCAGTTACTGGAAAATATCGGTGTGGTCGTGGTACCGGGGTAATTGCCCCAGTTATTACTACGATTTATGCCAGTGCTGCGGATATAGGACAATTGAATCGGATAGGAAGACAAGCTGTTTTGCGGCTTGTCTTCTTTGTTTGTGGCAAATTTACAGGCTAGACCGGTAGGCAAAGAGAGAACCGGCTAGTGGAGCGTCTATTGGCTGCGGGAAATCGTCCAGGTGGCTTGGCAATCTTTGCAGCATAGCGAGGCATCGCTGATGCTTTTGTTGACGATTTCGGTATTGGCTGACTCACATTCAGGGCATTGAGTTCGAGACGGTGGACAGTTTATATCAAGACAATGGTTTTGGTTGTCTTTGGTTTTGGCCATCGGCTGTTTGCAATCAGGGCACAACATAATTAACACTCCTTATCGTTCAGCGACTAACATCTTGTCAGTATTGCTTTTTATACGTTTTTTCTTATTACATCGGTACCCAAACGGTACCGTACAAAGTGACATCAGAAAAACACAGGCTTTGTAATAGCATTGTTGGTAGTCCCGTGACTAGCATGTGGCGTTTATTGTTTCTTGTTTGTTGATCAAAATCATAAACGACACAAAAAAGTGAATAATCTTGCTCAAATTTTGCATCTGTGGGATGAAATGGCTTGATTCCTTGGCTTTTTGAGCCGTTATTGAGTGTTTAGTCACGGTAAGACCGTGAGCCCAGTGGCAAAAGCGCTAAAGGATACGGTGAGTGGCGATGAAGCGGAAAGGCACTCTAGCGTGAACATGGTAGAGTAGCGGCGTATTCTTTTAGAAACCATTTTAATGGGACAGTGTCCAAGACCCTGAACTTATAGGTAACTTGGGTATAAATAACAAGATGATGGCTGGTTATGATTAAAAAACGATTGATTGGTTCTGTGTTAGCAGCAACAAGTTTGCTGTTGTTGGCTGGCTGTGAAAGTACCTCGGGCAGCAATGAGGACAATAACTATCTCAATGTGACAATGCCATTTTCGGTATTTTCAGACAGTGAAGTGGATGTCGACAAGCTGGTGGATGATAGCATTTTGAAGCCTGAAGGGCTGTCATTGGCAGAAGATGGTATCCGCTACCAAAGCGGGCAGGCTGATCTTAACGGGGACGGTGAACCGGAGATTTTTGTGATGTTCCAAGGCGGTTTGTTCTGTGGCAGCGGTGGTTGTACATCGTATCTGCTGGATGCCGATGGAGACATTCTGAACCGTATGACCGTGGTGAAACCACCGGTATTGTTGACTGAGACGTCACAAAATGGCTGGCGTGATTTTATTGTTTGGAGTAATGGGGCATACCGTCTGATGTCACATGATAGCCAGTCATACCCGTCGAACCCATCATTGCAGCCAGTGGTGGAGCGCGATATTGGTGAGCGTACGGCGATGGGGATGGTGATGGCATCCGAGTTATACCAACAAGACGGCTATGACTTGCAGCCGCAAGATGCGGAGACATTTTTTACGCCGGATACCCAGTATACCTTTACCTTCCGTCACCACGGGGATGCCAATGTGCTCTACACCGCACTTGTGGATCTGCACAAAGGCACGGTTGATGTAACCAGTACACCAGCGGCGAAATAGCAGTAACCTTCATGACGAGAGTCGGCTATCGGCTTTTTTCCCCTAGCAGATCGGGCTCACCGCTCTGCGCCAAAATATGTGAACGGGCCTTATTTCTCAGGGCAATGGCTGCTTGCCAGTCATTGCCCTGAGGTGTTAGCGGCGGATTGAATGTGACGCTTAGGCTACCCCTTCGTGGGAATAGGGATTTATCCCGTAACATTGAGCGGGTGCCTTTGATAGTAACGGGGATCACCGCAATGTTTTTTTGGGCAGCAATATGGAAAGCCCCCAAATGAAAGTCATGGATGCCTGCCATTCTGTAGAGAGTCCCTTCCGGAAAGAGGGTGAGCGGATCGGTTTTGCTGGCATGCTTGGCGAGTTGCTCGCTAGCCTCAAGGCTTTTTTGGGTATCAAACCGTTCGACAAATTGGGTGCCGATTTTTTTCAGGAAAATACGGGCCAGCGGATTATGTAGCAACTCGGCCTTGGCGACGAACTGATGGGCAATACCGGAACTGGCCAGCAGTACCAAACCATCGAGATAACTGGCATGATTGGCGACTAAAATTTTCGGCGGATCAGCCGGTTTGATATGTTCAATCCCATGTACGGTAAGCGGGGTGCGGGTTAGGGCAATCAGAGTGCGGGCACCCCATCGGGTTACATCCCAACACGCCTGCCGCGAAGGCAATATGGCAACCAGTAACCAGACTAATGGTGCAAGCAACGCCATGATAGACCACATATAACACGCGAAAATCCACTCTCTGGCGATTCTGCCGAACTTATTCAATGTGGGGCGGAGCCCACTACCGACCAGCCTTATTGTTTGCAGCCATACTGCGCGTTGTGGTGTGTCGAGGGCGTCGTCTTGATAGAGCTCCCGGCAAGCCGAGCGGCGGATTTTGCCGCTGGAGGTTTTTGGGACGGTATGGGGCGGGCAGATCACAACATCATCGACGGGCACGCCCAGAAGTTCCAGCGAACGGGATTGAATAGCCGCCCGCAATGTGTTGATTTGTTCGCTTTCAGCCGCCATTCCTTTGGCGCACAGCGAGGATTCGGCAACGACAACCAATTGTTCGGTGGCGGTTTTGCTATCTTGGTACGCAAAGGCAGCGACACAGCCTTTGCGTACCCAGTCAAGTTTGTTGACTGCTGCTTCAAGCTCCTGCGGATAAATATTACGTCCCGCTTTGATGATAATGTCTTTGTTGCGCCCGGTTAGGAATAACTCGCCATCAATAATCAGGCCGCGATCACCAGTTATTAGCCACTCACCATGATAAAGCGCTGCTGTTTTTTCGGGGGCGCGGTAATACCCCGACGTTGATGATGGCCCCTTGAATTCGACGTCTCCTTCTTGGCGATCCGGTAGCTCTCTGCCTGCGTTGTCGACAATGCGGATCTGATGTCCGGGTAGTGGGTGGCCAAGGCCGATCAGCGCTTGTTGCTCGGCGTTGGGGCTATTCGTGATCGGTAGTGTGTCGCTTGCCTGTGCTGTGCCTGTTTGCATCAGAACTTGCCGGTCAATCCATTCGATGCGAGGTTGGCGAACACGGTTGGGGAAGGTCAGCCCGACCGATGACTCGGCGAGGCCGTATACGGGGGTCATGGCCTCGGCGACCAATCCATAGGCGGCAAACTTGGTTGAAAAAGCCTGTATGGTGGTCGGGCTGACTGGCTCTGCGCCATTCCAGCAGTGGCGCAGGGTGCGAAGATCCAGTCCTTCCAGTTCGTTATCGGGTACCTTGTTGATGCAAAACTCATAGGCAAAATTGGGGGCGGCTGTCAGGGTGGCCTTGTGATGGTGCAAGGCCCACAGCCAGCGTTTGGGTTGGGAAAGAAACAGTAATGGAGACATGATCACCAGCGGCATGGCATGGTAAAGGCTCCCGAGCCATGCGCCTATCAACCCCATGTCATGGTAAACCGGCAGCCAACTGACGAATACGTCGCTGGAATTGGCATTGACTGCTTTGCCCATTGCCCGAATATTCGCCAGCAAATTGGCATGGGTGAGGGTGACGCCTTTGGGGATGCCAGTACTGCCGGAAGTATATTGTAAAAAAGCAATCTCATGCGGCTGGGCTTGAGCATTGGTTGGCTGCTGGGGGAGAGCGTCAGTTGTCTGCCCCAAGAGGAGTTCGTCGGGTGTAACAATGGTTTGGATAGACGGCACTTGCATTCGCAGTAGCCGAGAGATGTTTTTCGCTTCAGCGATTGTAATCAGCAGCTTGCTCTGTGCATTTTGTAAGATTTTGCTGTGCCGCTGCAGATGGTCTTCAATTTGCGAGGGACGGGCGGGTGGGTAGATTGGAACGGGTATTGCCCTTGCCAGCAGAATACCAAAGAAACTGTAAAAATAGGCATTGCAGGTAGGCAGCATAATGGCCACGGTATCTCCCGGCTCGATGCCTTTAGCGTGTAGCCCTTGTGCATAGCGTAGCGCGTTGTGGTAGAGCTCGCGGTAGCTGATGGTCTCGATGGTATCGGCATCTTGGTAAACATGAAGATGCGGGCGTTCGGGGTGTTGCTTGGTATGCCATTCGAGTAATTCCTGCAAGGTGGTGACCTCGTCGGGCGATTCAGAGGTGGCGGTGAGCGAAACACTCTCTAGGTTGGCGGTTTTGGTTACGGGGGCTTTCTGGGCAACGAGGATGGCATCAAGTAAATCGCCGGGGGTATTTATATTGGCTAGGGTCTGGGAAGGGAGTGATACGTTGAAATCGTGCTCGGTTCGTTGGATTAACTCGGCTCTGGCGAGGCTGTCGAACCCCAAATCTTGATCCAACTGGCTGTCGAGCGTCATCCTTGGCGGCGATTTTGTCGAGCTGCCGCTATCCATTTCAGCAATGAGTGTTGTAATTAGCCTGAGCAGCTGTTCTGCCGTTCGTTCTGGGGAATTATCCATAACACAAGTCCCTCTTCTTATTCTTCTGAGTATAGAGAAAGTGTAGTAAACGTCGGTAATTGTGGATGTATTTTCATGTTGATGGAAGATATTTGGAGGATTGCGTCGCGTAGTGGGTAAGGGAGGTTCGTCACCTGATTTATATTTTGTTATTCCTTGTTTGAAACTTGTTTTGTGCATTCGTGGCTATTTACACCACTAATATTATCGAGAGTTAACTGCCATGATCATGAGATACCGGCCCAGCGAGGAAGAGCAAAAGGCGATTGAAGCCAAGCGCAAAATGAAGCAGGCATTGCGTGATGGTTCGCAAGATGTCGATTTGGTTAGCCAGCCCCCCCAAGCGGGTGAGGTGCGTTCCCACTTTGGCGGGGAAGTGCTGTTCTTTGCCCCCAAGCCCTTGCCTACCGCCAAGATAGGCAAGGGAGGGATAGGGGAGTCCAATCAAATTATTGCCATGAATGATGTGTATATGGATTTTGGCCAGTCCAACAGTGGTAAAGCCTATCAGGTGCAAGTGGTGCAATTCATTAACTCTGTTTTATTTCTTACTATACTTTGTACTTTTTTATTGGCCGCTCACCTAAATGGTAATCGATATGGTACGGAGGGGATGTTTTGGTACTATCTTATAGAGCTGATGAGAACTGAGCTATTTGTTTGGGGACTATTATGTTTTACTGAATTAATCGGTTGGTTTGCCGTGGTGCAAACCACGTGGCAGAAATCCCGCCAGCGACCAATTCGCTTCCACCGCCAGCGGCGGGAGGTCTGCTATTACCCACAAGGTTCCGATACCCCGGTTATTGCACCGTGGGAAGAGGTGGTCGCATGGTGCGGAACCCATCAGGGGTTTACCGGTGATGCGATAGTCAATAGCGCGACTTTTGGGATGGCGATCCCCACGCCTGACGGTAAGGATTACTGGGTGCTGAAAAAGCCGGTGATGTTGGTGAGCGAGGCCCAGCGCACCTGGGAGGTGATCCGCTGTTATATGGAAGAGCCAGCTGAGAATTGGGCCAAGCCCGCAGAACCTGAAACTACCAAAACCTTTGAGAATGAGCGGGAAGTGAATTGGATTTTTTTCCAACGAGGCCCCAAACATTGGTTCAAGGTGGATTTTTTTACACCTTATCTTTCTTACCCTGGCATGGTGGGGTATTACCTGTTCCATATTCTGACTTTTTGGAAACTGCCGTATTGGGTGTCCCAATGGGATCAAAAATTCAGTATGGCGAGTTACCCGCCAAGTATCGAAGCGTGGTCGCAGTCCCTGCCTCCGGAGCAGTGGGCCCAGCCCAGTGCGGAGTTAGAAAGCCAGAAGGCCGCCCTCAAAGAGCATATGGCTGCCGGCGGGACACTGTCGACATTTTATCAAGCGAATGCATGTGCAAAGCATGAATAATGCTTATACAGGCCTCTTATCGAGGCCTGTACTTTATCCTCGTGTTACTTCAATATGCCCAATTACTATGAACGTGGAGCCATGAACGTCTGATGGGCAAACCTGATATTCAACAAATTATTGCTAGTTTTACGTCTATTGAACAGGCATTTGAGTACTTCGATATCGGATTTGATAGCCGTTTTGTTGAAGAGTATCGGACTCAATTAATGAAGCGTTGCTACGGTTATGTGTTGTTGGCCAAACCCGATGATTGGTTCTCGGCGCGTCGTGCCTTCAAAAATGGTTACTGCAAGGTACAGCGTGGCAGATTGGACCCCTACAGCCGCTCGGCGTGTCGGGGGTGTACCACCTGTCAGCGCCGCTAAGCGTGACGTTCTATGTGCTTTCGTATTATTAATCAAAGGAATATCCAATGATTTCTACGCCTCCTATTAAAACGGCTGTTATCGGTTACGGTTTCTCTGCCCAGACATTTCACCTGCCATTTATCGTTAGTTTGCCGGAATTTGAATTGGTTGCGATCAGCAGTAGTAAAGGGGATCGGGTTAGCCAGGATTATCCATCCGTGTGCTGTTATTCGACGGCCGAATCCTTGATTTGTGAATCAGATGCCGAACTGGTGATCATTACCGCTCCGAATGATGTGCACTTTGCCTTGGCCGAATTGGCATTGAGGCATAATAAGCACGTAGTTATCGAAAAGCCATTTGTGACTAAGGTTGCCGATGGTCAGGCGCTGATTACCCTCGCGGCTGAAAAAGGGCTGGTGTTGAGCGTTTACCATAACCGCCGTTGGGATGGCGATTTCCTCACAGTGAAGTCATTGGTTGAGGCCGGGAAACTGGGTGATGTGAAGTGCTTCGAGTCGCATTTTGACCGTTTCAGGCCGCAAGTACGTCAGCGCTGGCGTGAGTTGGCAGCGGATGGTGGTGGTATCCTATTTGACCTTGGCCCGCATTTGCTTGATCAGGCCTTGGCTTTGTTTGGCTTGCCAGAAGCGATAACTGCCCAGTGTCTGATTACCCGAGACGGTGCAACGACAGTTGATTATGTCGACATGGTGCTGCATTACCCGAATATGATAGCCAACTTGCATGCTGACTTGCACAGTGCTGGGCCGAATCGTCGTTTTACGGTAAAAGGTAGCAAAGGCACTTATGAGAAACAGGGATTGGATCCGCAAGAAGATCGCTTGAAAGCTGGCGTCTTACCGGTAGCTAAAGATTGGGCGGATGAAACACCTGAGCAATACGGTCGCTTGTACACCGAAGAGGGCATCGAGCCCGTTGCTACTGAGCGTGGCGGCTATCAGCATTATTTTCGTGCGGTAGCAAAGGCCATTCGACATGGCGAGCCCGTACCGGTTTCCGCCGAGGATGCTCTCTGGAATATTCGACTAATTGAGATGGCATTAGAAAGTAGCCAGAGCGGTAAAATCGTTATCGTTAGGTAGTGATAGTGATTCTCCTGTGACCTAAAGACGCGCGTTTCAGTGAGAATAGATTGGTCTCTTATCAAGGTACTATTTTGCTGGCATAGTGGTTTTACGCTAAAAGTTGCAATATAGAGAAGAGATCAATCAACACGTTTTCTAGAAATCGTTGATATGAAACATGTAGAGCAAGTCAATATATATTATGTTTTTTTGTTAATTCCTAGATTAATATTTAATTGTTTAATGAAATAAATAACTAATCCCCTTCATTCTGCATATAATATTTTAATTAAGTTTTTATTGGATGCTGTGGTGATAATTAGAAATATTTTTGAAAAAGTTTCAGGTAAGCAGCGGTTGTATAAAACGCTATCATTATCACCTGAAGATAAATATATTGATTTTGAAATTAATATCGACTTTACGTTTGAGCAAAGTGAGCATTATAAATATAGCAAAATGTATTTTAATAGTAACCCGAGCCAATCATTTCATGAATCAAGAGTGATATGTTTTCAGCCTATATATCGGGGTAAATATGAACATATTCGATTGCGATTACCGGAAGAGGTTATTGAGTCGGGTTATCTATCTATAAGAATTGATGGATTACCTTATAGTAAAGGTAGTTGTCATATTCGAAATTTACGTACGGTTATTGGAAATGAGAATCCGAAGCTTACTTTGGATGCAATATGGAGGCATAATCGACAGAAAGTTCGAGAGAAGGTTATTGAGAGTGAATCATCTTTTCCAAGTTGTCTCACTCATTTGCCTGAATCTTTGTCGTTGGAGTTAACGCCTCGTTGTAATTTACACTGTCCTCATTGTAGTTCCCATGGCACACCTAAAGTACATGATATTCATAATAAACGCTCTGAAATGTCGCCATTGCTATTTGAAAAAATTGCGCATGAGCTCTTTCCTCATATTACAGCGTTAAGCCTTGTTGGCCGTGGTGAGCCGACCATGGTCAGTAATGCGTTGTGGCGACAGTGTGATAGCTTAGTAAGATTGTATGGGGTAAAAGTAAGCTGTGTGACGAATGGTCATTTCATAAAAAAAAGGATAACGAAAGAATTTTTGCCATATGTTGATGAGCTCTGTATTTCAATTGATGGAAATAGTGCAGAAGTACATGCTCAAAACCGAGGTGGTTCGTCGTTAAAAAAGGTTATTGAAAATATTGAATATTTTCACAATTTGAGGTTATATGCTAAATTAGCTCGTAGGCCTAGGTTAAGCTTTTATTGGACAATAATGTCGAATAATATTCATGAGTTGCCAGAATTTATTCGTGCTTCTGAAAAGTATAATCCTGATTATTTTGCTATTAGGCATTTAGTTTTATTCCGAGAAAAGGACAGGCATCTATCGTTATTGGGTGAACCTGAAAAGACTAATGCATACCTTAAAGAAGCATACTATGAACTAAATAGCCGCGGAATTCGCTTTGAAGGGCCGCCATTAATGGATGAGCAAAGGGGTGTTTCCTCAATTCCTGAAGCTATCACAGTACGTGAAACGTTGGGATATGAAGATAAAGTTGGTGGTTTCTCGGTTATAGACCCAGATTATTTGGCTGAAAAATGTACGTGGATGTGTAGAACTGGCATTATTGGTTGTAATGGCGAAGTTACATCGTGCGGCAAGCATTATGGTGAAGTCGTGGGTTCACTGGATGGCGAATCTTGTTTTAATGATGTGTGGAATGGACCCGCAATGCAATCACTTCGCAGTACCTTTAATACGCCGAATATGTGGCAACAATGTCGCGAGTGCTGGCTGCGTGAATTACGGTGGCATTCACAGAGATATTCGGAAGATGGTGAAAATAATGCGGTGGCCCAATATACCAAATACTCCAGTGCAGCATGGGATTACAGGGACTATAGTGATTTGTGAGTATTGATGGCGGTGGCTGCGAGATCTAGTTAGGAGTTAGAATATTAAAAGAAGCCCCGCTATAGTGACTGATAGCGGGGCTTTTTGCGTTATTGCAAACGAATTAGGCTTCTTTTACCTCGACTTCTTCGGCAATGAAACCTCCCGTTTGGTGAGTCCAAAGTTGGGCATAGATTCCGTTATGGGCGATGAGCTCGTGGTGTGAACCTTGCTCGACGATTTGGCCTTGGTCTAGCACGATCAGGCGGTCCATAGCGGCAATGGTCGATAGACGATGGGCAATGGCTATGACGGTTTTCCCTTCCATCAGCTGGTAGAGACTTTCTTGGATAGCCGCTTCGACTTCGGAATCCAGCGCCGAGGTGGCTTCATCAAGGATCAGGATCGGTGCGTCTTTTAGCAAGACACGCGAAATAGCGATACGCTGGCGCTGGCCGCCAGAGAGTTTGACCCCTCGTTCCCCGACCTGTGCATCGTAGCCGACGTTGCCGTGCGGATCGCTCAGGGTGGCAATGAATTCATGGGCGTGAGCCTGTTTGGTGGCTGCCAATAGCTCCTCTTCGGTTGCGTCGGGACGCCCGTAAAGGATATTTTCTCGGATCGAGCGGTGTAGCAGCGAGGTATCCTGAGTCACCATGCCGATTTGGCCGCGCAGGGAATCTTGGTTGACTGCAGAGATAGTCTGGCCGTCGATTTTAATCGCGCCAGACTCCACATCGTGAAAGCGCATCAGTAGGTTGACCAAAGTGGATTTACCAGCCCCTGACCGGCCCACCAAACCGACTTTTTCACCCGGTTTGATATTGAGGTTGAGCTTTTCTATGACGCCTTTTTGCTCGCCGTAGTGGAAGCTGACATTATCGAACTCGATACCGCCTTGGCTCACCTGAAGATCGGGAGCATTGGGCTTGTCCTCAATCGCAATAGGTTTCGATAGGGTTTTCATACCGTCCACAACGGTACCGATATTTTCAAACAGGCTGCCGACTTCCCACATGATCCATTTTGACATACCGTTGATTCGCAGCGCGAGGCTGACAGCGATGGCAATGGCACCGATGCTGATTGCTGAGCTCGACCATAGCCAAATCGACATACCCGCAATAATGAATACCAATAGGTAGTTGATGGCTTCTACTGAGATATTGAAGCCGGTGACCAGCCGCATTTGGCGGTATACCGTATCCATAAAGCCATTCATGCCTTGCTCGGCATATTCGGATTCGCGGTTGGTGTGCGAGAAAAGTTTGACGGTTTGGATATTGGTATAGCTGTCGACGATTCGGCCAGTCATCAGCGAGCGGGCATCGGCCTGTTCGGTAGCAACTTGCTTAAGACGGGGAACGAAGTATAGCTGGATCACAATGTACCCGATCAGCCACAACAGCATAGGCAGCATAAGGCGGGCATCGGCCTGACCAATCATCACTACCATCGAGGTGAAATAAACGGTGATGTAGACCAATACATCGAGCAGTTTCATCACGGTTTCACGAACAGAGAGTGCTGTTTGCATGACTTTAGTTGCGATCCGACCGGCGAACTCATCTTGGTAGAAAGAGACGCTCTGGCGCAATAGGTAGCGGTGTGCCAGCCAGCGGATGGACATCGGGTAGTTGCCAAGCAGGGTCTGGTGGACAACCAGTGAGTGTAGGGTGATCAGAACCGGAACAACCAGCAGGATCACCAGGCCCATGCCGATGAGCTTGCTGCCTTCTTCGGCCCAAAATGTATCGGGGTTGTGGGCCGTCAGCCAGTCGACCAGTTGTCCCATGAAGCCGAATAGCGAGACTTCGACAATGGCGATAAGGGCGCTCAGAAGCGACATGGCAAGCAAAGGGAGTTCAAAGCCACGGGTGTAATGGCGGCAAAAAGCAAAGAGGCTTTTTGGCGGCTGGGTAGGCTCATCCGGCGGGAATGCGCGGGTGAAAGATTCAAAACGTTTATACATACCAGTAAGGTCCAGTCAGGCTGCACAGTTAGCAGTACATTTTAGCGGTTCGTATAGGTTAGCGTAAGCCATTATTGGCTTTGTTGCTTATGGTGTTGTTTATGAATTGGACGAACAAGCAGCTTATGAATTTAGCTGCTTGTTTATGCAGAGTGGGGCTGTAGTTATGGAATGATAGCCGGGCTTCGATGGGCTAGTGATGCTCAGGCTCGCATACCAGACAGTTTCGCCCGTCGTTCTTGGCCTTATATAGGCAGTTATCCGCTCGCTTGAGCAGGTCATGGATATTGGCTTCGGCGTGAACCAAACCTAGACTGACCGTGAAGTTGATATTTTGCCCAAGCAGTGAAAGCTCGGTATGGGCGATATCATATACCAGTGCTTGAAGGCGCTGTTTGAAGATTTGGGAGGCATTGCCGTATAGGACGCAAAACTCTTCGCCGCCAATACGTGCCACAATGGCATCGGGGAAATAGCGCTGAAGAAGCTGTGCCAGTTCAATCAAGACTAAATCGCCAATATGATGACCGTAGGTATCATTGATCAGCTTGAAGTTATCAATATCAAGTAGAGCCAAGCAGCGTGGCATATGATGATTTTTGGCCAAGGGGTGTTCGAAAAAATACCGTCGGTTCCACGTCTGGGTCAGGTAATCCTGATTGGCCATTTGATAGAGTTGGCGTTCGGCATCCAGAATATTCAGTGTGCTGTGCAGGCGGCAATAGAACTCTTCTTGGTTGAAGGGTTTTTTGAGGTAATCATTGGCGCCCGCTTTGAGAAACTTAGCGGTAAGAGCTATTTCATCACTGGCTGATAGGCCAATGATCGCTAGTTCGCCAGTATGATATTGCTTTCTGAGAGTTTTGACCAGTTCGACCCCGTTGCGCTCGGGCATTGCATAATCGGTGATCACCAAGGTGATGCTTTTGTCATGCTCCATAATCGATAGGGCCTGAGAAACCCCATTAGCCTCAATAACATCGATATATTGTCTTTCCAGTAGGCTACGGATGTATTTGCGTGCAGTCACCGAGTCATCAACGACTAGTGCCCGATGTTGGTTGTTCGTTGCCAAGCGATGAAGGATCGGAATCAGATTGCTGATACACGATGGGTTATCTTTTGGGATATAGTCTATGACAGTTTTTGCCAGAACCCGCTCACGTGTGAGTTCATCCATTTTCCCGGTCAGCACGATAACTTTTACGCCCACAGCCAAACAGAGATCGATAATTTCGCCATCCTGACCGTCAGGCAGGCAGTAGTCTAGAATGGCACAGAGAAAATCTGTCGACTGATCCAGGATCGTTTCAGCCTCCGCAATGGAGAAGGCAATCACTGGGGTAAAGCCGGCTTTCCTTAATTCACTTTCGATGACTCGTCGAAAGGGACGGCTATCTTCGACAACCAGTATTTTTTGTTCCATTACCATGATCCTAGGGGCTTGGGTATCTAGTGATAAATCGGTTAATTATCTATTAGGATTTATTTAAGTTTGAGTCATAAATGACTCATTTTAAGCAATCTTATTTTTCAAATTCGGACGGTGGTGGCGTCGCTTAGCCGACGAACCCTCGTCGAGTAGTGGCGTCGCTGGCATCTTTGCTGAAATAGGCTTGCCGAGTTTTCAGTTCTGTTTATCATGCGAATTAGTTCCGGATTTAACCTTTGATAAGGATGTTGTAATGATTGCTGTCGATTACGTTTCGGTGATCGCCCATGTCGTAGCTATATGGACAATTGCTGCGATGACACCCGGTGCCAATGTTATCTTGACCATTAATAGCGCCCTGTCGCATCCGCCGCGTCTGGCTTTCGGTGCCGTAATCGGCGTTAGCCTTGCGGTGATGGTATGGGGTTTATTAGGTGCTTCGGGGCTTTTACTGATATTGAAGACATTCCCATGGTGGTTCAGTGCGCTAAAAGTGGCCGGTGGGGCATATTTGCTTTATCTAGGTATCAGTAAAATTCGAGCTGCTTGGTCTTTTAAAGATCAGCCATGGGCTGCCGGTTCTCATTTGTCGTTGACGTTCTTTTCTTTGTTACGTCAGGCGGCGCTAACCAGCATGCTGAATCCGAAAACCGGTCTTTTTGTCGTCAGCTTGTTTTCGGTTGCGATGCCGGCCGATATGACGCTCTCTCTTACCTTTGTCACTATGCTGCTAATGGGAATAATCACATTCTGTTGGCACCTAGTACTATTGTTCGGCTTTTCTCGGCAGGGTGCCCAGACCTTGTATCGCCGCGCCACTCGCCAGATTGATTTCTTTACCGGTGGGTTGTTTACGCTATTTGGCCTTAAAGTCATGAGCAGTTAATCTTTTCCTCCCCCTAGCTCCCCCTTGTGCGACAATCTGTTGAGAGCCGAGATGTCTATACAGGGGGAAGCGGGAGGGGGCGCAATCTAATGCTTGCCCTGCCAGATAAGCTGACACTGGGCACTGCCATCGGGAGCGATTGGTTTTTCGACCAGCCAACGGATCGGGGAGATAACAGGGCTGGTGGTAAAGCGAACCGAGGTTTCCAAAATTGCCGATAGCGGCACAGAAAAATCAAAATGCTCGAATTTACCAAGAACCTCGACTGGTGTTTGCAAGCTGAAAATTTGCGCCCGCTTGGACTGTGGCCGCAGGTAGAGCGAAAAGTCGCGATCGGCGTAGCTGGCATTGAACAGGCCATTGACTTGCATACGGGTAGTATCAAGAAGCAAGTCACGTTGTTTCATCGTCCCTTGTTTGATATCTATCCCTGCGGCAACGCAGTTGAGTACCGAAGGATCATTATTGGTGAAGTTCGGAATAATGGCATCGGTCAGGCTAACCGCCCACAGATCAATTAAATCCGCTTCGAATGCTTTTGGCCAAGCGGCGACACCGATAAAGCCATTGGCGTTATTGAGCAGGGTATCGGGCGAATTTGCTAGGCTGGTTAGCTGGAACTGAGTCGAAAACGTGCCGTGCATACCGCTCTTTGGCGCAAGGCGGCGGGCTAGTATCCCGTAATCAAAGTTCTCGACATGGCCGTCAAAACGAATATCGAACATATCGTCTTTGGCCTTGATGGTGCTGGCAAGGTCGATGCTGCCACCCGGCAACTGGATATACAGCGGTTTCAAGTTGAATACGCCATCTTTCACAGTCCAGTCGAGCTTGCCAGCACCCAACCAATCATCGCCAGAACGAACCTCATTAACGTCAAGGCTGAAGCGGGCATTGAGCATATCAAGCCCTGCTGGGCTGATTATCGACGTAGGTGAGTCGGAGGTATTGGCTGCAAGCGACGGCGTGGTCTTTCCCTCCTCAACGGGCATTTTATCATTTTGCCATGCTGCCCAGTCTCCGACCTTGAAGTCATCCATCTGGATGAATGGCGCGGTCAGGGCGAGGTTTAGCTGTGGCTTGCCTTGGTTATTGAGTGGCGGCAGATATGCCCCTTGGCCCGTTAGCTGGCTGTTATTGACCTGAACCAGCATGTTGTTGAGGTGATAGCCCCGTTTATCCATCGCCATGTTGGCATTGATAGTTACCGGGCCATAGGGCGGCATGTCGATGTTAGTGAATGTCTCGAGCTGGTCGAGATTCGGCGCATAAGCACTGATATCTAGATTGAGCGCTTGTGGGTCAATGGGCAGAGAAAGGGAGGTGTGGGCTTTGAAGCGCATGTCGCCAAGGTTAACGGCAAGATCAACAGGGAGTGTCTCTCGGCCGTCGTTGATTTTTTTGAGCGATAGCGAGTTAAGGGCGATCTGAGTGACTTTCCCTGCTGTTGTGCCGTCAATCACCAACTGGGTATCGGTGTCAGGGCCGCTTTGAAAGCGACCCTCATCCAGTTGAATCTTCAGGGCCTTGCCTGTGTAGCTATCAGCGATATTGGCATAGCCGCCCAGGAGTCTTGCATCAACCTTGGTATTCTCCATCAAATCAAGAACTGAGCGGCCTTCAATGCTGAGCGCCAGCTGGGCCCTGTCCAGACGCATATCGAAATCATCGGCAATGTTGAATTGGTGGAGTACGGCCCCGATATCAGGATCTTCTACAGAGACATCGAGGGCGGCATCAATGGTATTGGCGTTGATCCCGAAATTGAGCAAGCCGTTGTAGTCGCTGCCGGCAAAGCGACTTTTAAACGGTGCATTACTCATTCTGCCGTTTTTCAGTTCGCCTTTGAAGGAGATAGCCTCGAGATGCTGTTTCCCCCATATAAGCTGTTTTACCCCGATATTGACATCGGCATCGGCAATCACGATATCATTTGGCAGCAAAGGAACATCAAGGTTAACCCCTTGGGTCGGAACCGTCTGCTCTACCTGCGGCAACTCATCATTATTGATGAATTGGCCGAACTGGGTGAAATTAAGCTCGCTGAAATTGGCGTCAAAGTCCAAGTAGGGACGTTCGCCTTCTGGCCGCCATGCCATGTTGATGTTCCCCTTGCTATTGAGCAGGTTGAAATCAGGCATGGCCAATTTTATCCAGCCATCATGGTAGCGGATCTTGCCGGTGATGTTGACTGGGCCGTGAATATCAGCGGTTGTACCTAGCCAGGGGCTCAACAATTTGGCGTCCTTGCTTTGGATGTCCAGATTGAACCAGCTATCCTTTTCCCATCGGGTATGTTTAAGTAAACCTTCCGCACTGACATGCAGGGCTGGACTGTTCAATGATATTTGGGTCGGCCAATCGCGATTAGAAAGTACATCGCAAAATGTGCCGGCTTTGACTTTGAAACGGGTGGGAATACCCATCAATTGGCCTTGAATATCGGACTTGAACGGCACGTTGAGCCCGGCAATGAGCTTGGCCTTATCAATAGCGAATGAGGCTTCACCACCCCACTTGACCTCGGCTTGATCAATATTAAGTTCGGCCCGTGAGTTTTCCAGCCATTCAGACAGTTTGGTGCCTTGGGTGGTGATATTGAGTTTGGCGCTTTCGAGGTGGCCTCGCGCATAGCCCATACCGCTTAACCAACGTGCCATTTCTCCCAGTGGTGACTTTTCGGCACCGAGCGTGACATCAACGGTAGACGTCCAGTCAGTGGCATTGATATTTGCCGAGCCCCTAAATGGAACTTTGGCTATATCAGCGGTCATTGGTGCATGGAGTTCGCCAGCCTTGCCGTTGACTTGCAATGACAGGTTTTCGATGGATGTGCCAAGTCCTTTTACTTCGTCAATCGACAGTTCAACGTTGGTAGTGGTTTTGACCAGCCATTGATCCAGTGCACGCTGAAGCGGCGATTGTTGAGGTGGCGTACTGCTATAGGCCCGCATCATTATTGGCTTGGGCTCTAGCCAAGGGCGCAGATCAATAAGCGGTATATTTAGTTTGCCGTCAATAGTGTTGTGATCGCCAAGCGCAATATCTAAAAAGCCACTGCCGTGGGTGATCGGGCTGTCGATCGCCAACTCGCTGACTTTTAGGCGGTTGGCCGATGCTGATATCTTGGTAGTGATATTAAGCGGGGCCAAATATTGCAGATCTAAACCCAGTAAATTGGCAACTGGCTGGGTGTTTTGCCAACTGAGGCTCACATCGGCGGTAGATATCCCTTGATTGATCGGTAAAACATCAGCATCAATGTTTAAGCTGGCTCCGGCAAATTCTCCTTTGGCCTGTAGTTTGCCGTATTGTTCGTTGAGCAACTGCTCGAGATCGCCGATAAGCTCAAGGTTGTATTGTTGGCCGATGATACTGCCGCTTGCATTTAGCTGCCATTGGTTATCGATGGGTGCCAGCAGCATGTCGTCGAGATACCAGTCGAAATAGGTGTCGGTAGAATGGTCTTGGTATACGAATGACAGGTTGTGGGCTGAAATTTTGTTATTAATTGCCAGCTTGAGTGGTGAGCGGGTTTGAGCATCATTATTTTGCGAACTGGCTTGGTTATCGCGATCAAGGTTGCCCATTAGCCAGTTTGCGTCCCCGTCACTGTCTTTAGCAAGGTTCAACTCGATAGTATCAAGCTCAAGATGGTCAACAGACAATGTGCCGCCAAGCAGAGGCAAAATACCAATTTGAGCATGGATTGAGCCTGTCTTCAGCAATGGCTGCCAATTAAAAGCATCTGTGTTGGCGATGGAGATGCCGTTGAATTGTACTTCGGGACGGAATGATAAAACGAGCTTGATCTCGCCATCGATGCGGGCTTCGCGATCCAGGTTTTCTGTTAGCCATTCACTAATGGTTGTGCGGTAAGGCGTCAGATCTAGATGAATACCATAGCCAAGAGTCGCAACACAGAGTGCGACAGGTGTCAGAACACCAATCCCAGCCCATTTGGCGATCTTGCGGAGGTTACGTTTCGACTCGCGGGTAGGGGCGGGAGTCGAAACTTTATCGTTGTGGTTTGTGTTTTCTGGGCTCATGCAAATTCTGTAGGATGCTGTGGTACTGATATCTCATTTCTTCGTGAAATGTTCTGCAGTATCACTACTTGTTGTTATTTGGATGCTGTTTTATTGCGATAAGATACCATGGAAAAAGCTAAATCGATAATTTTTCAGCATATTTTGACGAAAAATTGGCACATCTCATGCTGTGAAGGTGTTGTTTGATGGAAAATTGACACTTTGCCAGAAGGTGGGACGTTATCAGTTTCATTAATGTGTACTATCAAGACTAACGTTTTGAATCATAACTCCTGAACAGTAAACTGGTTGATAAAGGGGGGATTATGAGTAGTGATTCACCAAGTATGATTCTGTCTATTCAGCAATTATCTTCAGGGTTTGAAGCCATTTCCAGCATGAGCCTGACGTCGACATTGGCCATGGGGCAGCATCTGGCAATTAGTGGGCCGTCGGGTTGTGGTAAGTCAAGTTTATTGAAAGTTCTGTGCGGCTTGAGACCGGCGCTTGCTGGGCGGATAGTGTGGCAGCAACAGGCGGTAACCGAAGCCAATTTGTCGTGGTGGCGCCAGCAGTTTTGCTATCTCCCCCAGCAGCCAGTGATGGGAGCGGAGGATGTCTATTCGGTACTACGGTTGCCATGGCGGCTGAAGGCCACATCTGTGGTAGAGCCTACAGAGCAGCAGTGTTTGCAGGTTTTGGAGCAGTTGGATTTGGCATCCGTGCAGTCAAAATCTGTTAATACGCTATCCGGAGGTGAAAAACAGCGTTTGGCCATTGCCCGCGCTGTGCTGATGCAACGTCCGCTATGGATTATGGATGAGCCGACCTCGGCCTTAGATGCCGCTAGTCGTGATAGATTGGCGGCTCTTACTCGCCAGTACTCCTTGATGGTGGTCTCAGTTTCTCATGATCCTGCGTGGGTGGCAGGGGCCGATATTGTCTATTCAATGGAGGGGCGGAATGGGTGAGACCTTAGCGATTAGCCATTGGGCACTGGCGGGGTTCTATACCCTGTTTATTATTCCGCTGTTTTTATTTCGTTATTGGCAATTGGGGTTGGGTAAAAGCTTGATTGCCGCAGTATTGCGTATGACGATCCAGCTGTCTATTGTTGGCCTATACCTGCAAACCCTATTTGAATTTCAGAACCCGTGGCTGAACAGTCTTTGGTTGTCGGTCATGGTAGTGGTGGCCGGCAGCAGTATTTGCAAACGGGCGGGGGTAAGTGCCAAGCGTTTTCTCCCTGCTGTGTTGATAGGCCATTTAGTGGCGATGCTGGGGGTGTTGCCACTGATGCTGGCGGGGGTGATTAAAGCCGAACCTTGGTGGCAGGCACAGTATTTGATTCCAGTGGCGGGAATGCTGCTGGGTAACTGTCTGTCGGCCAACGTATTGGCGTTGGAGCGCTGGTACAGTAGCTTGAAAGATCGTGCTGAAGAGTACCAGTTTTACTTGGCTATGGGTGCGCCTAATCCGGGAGGGCCTTTTATCCGAGAGGCAGTGAAAGCTGCGTTGGCTCCGCAATTGGCGGCAATGACAACATTAGGTATTGTGAGTTTGCCGGGTATGATGACCGGACAAATTCTGGGGGGAACCGAGCCATTGTTAGCCGTGAAATACCAGTTGGTCATTATGGTGGCGATTTTTATTTCCGCGTCTTTGTCTGTAGCCACGACACTGGCTATTGCCAGCAAAACCGCTTTTAACGTATACGGTGAATTTCAGAAATGAGGTGGAAAATTCCCCGGCTACAGAGCCGGGGAATACTATTAATAGTGTACTGTTTGGTGCTTGCAGCGATAGATATCTGCGGCAACTGAGCTTGGTTGGCCATTATCCGTCGCGATGATTTTGGTAATATGGAAGCGGTTCCCGCCACGCATATATGTTTCGTTCGCGAGTTCTGTTTCAAGATTTTTGGGGTGTGTCTTTTCTACAACGTAGCTAGTAAGAACCTTGCAAGTGTTGTTTTCAATTTCGCTAAATGCAATTGGCTGTACGGTGTGGGCACCTGGAAGCAATGCAATTTGGCCAGACGGCTTGCTATTTGTTTCACCAGTCGCACAGTTATAGATATTTGCGATGACACTGCTTGGTCTGCCTCTACGTGTATCAATAACGGATGTAATATGGTAACGGTTTCCGCCTGAAAGATAAGTGTGATTCTTTAATTCAGGAACGAGATTGTTTGGGTGTGCATCTTCAAGGGTATACACATCGACAATTTGGCAGTTCATTGTGATAGCCGTTAGTTCGGAAATAGCGCTAATAGGTTTAGCTTCTGGCATTACGGGAATTTTACGTGTGCAACCAGTCAGTGACAAAATGATAGCTGCTGCAATAGTGAGTTTTTTCATTAATTCTACGACTCTTATATTGGAATAGCGCAATGCTTGTGGGGTATTTTAGTTAAATTATTTATCCAGATAAATCTTCAATTTCATTAATGTGCACAAGTGATTATTCTGTGCTCTAGTTGAAGGGATTGGAGCGTGTATTGCTCGATTGCGTGCTTATATTTTCCAATTTAGAGAAGTTAAACTGACAATTTTTATCATCCTTAAGTATTTGATTTAAAGGGTTTGATTTTGTGGTTATGCATTCTGGGTGATCCGTTTCACACTCTGTCATTGAGGCAATAATAATCCAGTAAATGCGATAAAAATCATCTATAGGTGATTGCCTTCCTGTAATAGCATGACAGTATGTTAAAGAACGCTAGGTCATGCTCATGAAAGTTGTTGCTATAACCGCCTGCCACACAGGGATTGCACATTGTTATATGGCTGCCGACCGATTGACCGACGCTGCCCGAGCCCTGTCGATTCAGATCAAGGTTGAAACCCAAGGCGCGATGGGAATTGAAAATAAATTATCAAAACGAGATTTTGATAATGCTGATTACATATTGTTGGCTGCAGAAATAAAACTAAGCGAAAGCGAACGGTTTGAAGGAAAAAAAACAGTTCTCGTTTCGGTACAAGACGCCATCAATAAACCTGAATTCCTTTTGAAACAATTTAAGTGAACATCATGAAGAAAGAAGTCGCCTTTATTTGTGAATTGCCCAATGGGATTCACGCACGCCCTGCCAATCATTTGGAAACTGTGTGCTGTCAGTTTGATAGTGATATTACTTTAATGAACCTGCGTAATGGCAACAGTGGATCGGCAAAGAGCGTATTGTCGCTAGTGGGTACCGATACTCTGTTTAATGATCCTTGTTCGCTTATCATCGAGGGGGGGGACGCCGAGCTGGCTCAGTCGATGCTTGAGACTTATTTGCGGGAGGAATTTCCCCATTGCGATGCTGAGCTGGTGGTGATGGACGAATCTGACATAGTGCTGCCGCAGTCTTTGCTTCGCCATAATCCCGTTTTGCTCAAGGCCAAGCGTCTGTCGGCAGGGATTGCAAAGGGG
Organism: Photobacterium panuliri; assembly: GCF_059920555.1. Lineage (NCBI taxonomy): Bacteria > Pseudomonadati > Pseudomonadota > Gammaproteobacteria > Vibrionales > Vibrionaceae > Photobacterium > Photobacterium panuliri. The sequence goes on along the minus strand of NZ_CP197193.1, from coordinate 1,145,729 downwards.
CAGTTGGTACGTTTCAGTGATATGGATCTGACTCTATTTGCTCAGGCTGAGGCCAGTGTTTGCTTTGAGCAAGCCACCGATCAGGTTCGAAAGCAGTTGGCTGACAATGTTCAGACGGCCACCGGTGAAGAAAAAGCGATTATCGAGGCCCACTTGGCTATTTTAGCGGATGAGGCATTTGTCGGTCAGATAGAGGGGTTGGTTGCCAACGGCCAGACGGTTGCCGAAGCTGTGCTAGCAACGGTCGAGTCTATCTGTCATACCCTGCTGCAATCATCCTCGGATTACCTTAAAGAGCGGGTGCTGGATATCAAGGATATCGCTCTGCAATTGTTGGTGGCCGCTCACCCGCATCTTGAGATAGAGACGGATTTTGTCTTGTCTCAGCCATCGATTGTGGTTGCCAGTGATTTGACACCTAGTCAGTTCCTTGGTTTAGATCGCGGCATGTTGCAAGGGCTGATCCTGACCAACGCCGGGGCAACATCGCACACTGTAATTTTGGCCCGTGCCTTTAATATCCCGGCTATCGCGGGCATTGACTTGGATACCTGTGCTGCCTATGAGGGCGAGTTGGCATATATTGATGGTAATTTGGGTGTTGTTGCGCCTGCGCCAACCCCGGCTGTCGCCGTCTATTTTGAACGTTCCCTTAAGTTGGCGCAGCTAGGTAAAGAGCGCCAGCATGAGTTTCTGGCAGCATCTGGCATGACCAAAGACGGTAAATTGGTTGAAGTAGCGGCCAATATTGCCTGTACAGTGGAGGCCGAACCGGCTTTTTCTCTAGGGGCAGAAGGGATTGGCCTTTTCCGAACCGAGATGCTGTTTATGGATCGCGCCTCTGCGCCGGATGAAGCCGAGCAGTTCGAGTGTTACCGGCAGGTACTTGATGCGGCAGGCGATAAGCCAGTGATTATCCGCAGTATGGATATCGGCGGCGATAAGCCGATTGATTACCTCAACTTGCCTGCCGAGCACAACCCGTTCTTGGGTTACCGGGCTGTTCGGATTTATCCTCAGTTTGTTACCTTGTTCCGTACTCAATTGCGCGCTGTGTTGCGTGCGGCGCAACATGGCCATACTAAGCTGATGATCCCGATGATTCAGAGTATTGAGGAGATCCGCTGGGTAAAAAGTCAGCTGGCATTGGTGAAAGCGGAATTGGAATCTGAAAATATCGGTTTTGGTGAGCTTGAACTGGGGATCATGGTTGAGATCCCGGCAGTGGCTTTCATGATGGATCAGTTCTGCCGCGAAGTTGACTTCTTCAGTATTGGCTCGAATGACATGACCCAGTACCTTCTGGCCGTCGATCGTGATAACGATAATGTTGCCAAACTGTACAACAGTCTTGCTCCGTCTTTCCTCCGCTTGTTGCGTGAGGTGGTTGTTGGTGCCCATGAATACGGGAAATGGGTCGGCTTATGCGGAGAGCTGGGGGCCAACAAGAAAGTGTTGCCTCTGTTGGTGGGCGCGGGTTTGGATGAACTCAGCATGGCAGCGCCAAGCATTGTGCCAACGAAGTCATTGCTGAGTCAGCTAGATAGCAAGCAATGTGAGGCATTGTTCCAGCAGGCGTGTGATTGTGCGACGATTGCCGAAGTTGAAGCCTTGCTCGATGAGTTCGAGCGCAGCCAAGAGGCCAAGCCGTTATTGGCGACGGAATGTGTCTTGCTAGATTGTGATTTTACAAGCAAAGAAGAAGCTATTCAGGCACTTGTCGGTAACTTGGGGATTTGTGGCCGTACTGTAAGGGTCAATGAATTAGAAGCCGATATCTGGGCTCGAGAGGAGGTGTTCTCTACCGGATTGGGTAACGGGTTCGCTATTCCACATACCAAATCTGACAATATTCAGCACTCATCGATTTCAATTGCGCGTTTGGGTAAGCCAGTAAGTTGGACAGCAGACAGTGATGATAGTGACGTTGAATTTGTGATTATGCTGACCCTTAACAAGGAGCAAGGCGATCAGCATATGCGAATATTCTCCGGTCTCGCGCGTAAGCTGATCCATGAGAGTTTCCGTAACACCTTAAAAGAAATGACCACAGAGTCAGAAATGATTGCGTTCTTGCAATCAGAGCTCTCGCTATAAGCGCGACAATGTTTGTTGGCATAAGCAATAGCGGCCTTCGTATGAAGGCCGCTATTTTGCTATTGGTGGAGATTGGTGGAAGTTCGATCGATTATTCCTCGGGGGCTTTATAGGTAAGTTCCACGGATCGGATAATTGTTTTCAGGGTTGCGAATAAATGCCAAGCCTGCGAGCAATGTTTTTAGATCTGGTCGGGCAAACGGGGCATTTGAAATGTCAATAATTTGTATCTCATTGTTTTCATTTATGACAAACAAGCCCGGTTCAGCGAATGGATGATCGGTTTCCTGTGCTGAGCGAGGATGGGAAATATACAGTCCGAGCTGTTGCATTTGCTCGATGTTAAGGCCATAGCCGATAGGAAAGTTAACCGATAAGTTATCCATATGCGTACGTAATTGCTTCTCGCTATCAGCAGAGGCTACAACAATATCGATCCCTAGAGCCCTAAATTGTTCTCGCAGCGTTTCAAGCTCGTTGAGGTAGCGGGTGCATAGCGGGCAGTGTCGGCCTCGGTAGATCACAACCATTTGCCAGTCTGCGCCCTGCTGGGGAACACCGAGGATCACGTCGGTGCCAGTTAGGGTCGGTAGCGCTATGGCCGGAAAAATACAGCCTGCCTTTAATTTGCCGGAAGTCATTATCAATACCTTTTGTGCATAGATTGGAGTAAGTATCCCTATGTTAGGCTTGAATATAAGTGACTGAAACTGTGATTATTCGACTACCACTCATTCTTATTTGGAATAGATCGAGTGGAAAATCTGTGCGCATGATGTCACGTTACATTTTATCGCTTGTTTAAGAATTTGGACTGAAATAGGATAGCGTTATCTGGTATGGCTGGTAATTAGCGTGCCAATTTTAACTATCTGTATTTGAAGAATAAAATGAAGAAAATTATCTCATCTTTGATGCTTGTTGCGGCTTTGTCTGGTTGTGATGATGCTAATCAAGTGATTGATCAGGCTCAGAAAGCGGCGAACAATGCTGTTGATACCATGCAAGAGAAAATGGAATCTGTTGATCTTAGCAAGCTAAACTTAGAACAATTGGGTGATGCCGCGGCTTCGGCACAAAAGCTTGCCGAGTCTGTTGACGAAGCACTGAATGCTGATTTCAGTGATCCTGAAGTATTAACAGAAGTTCATGAGCACATTTCCAATGCTTACAGCTGCTTGGTGGAAGCGTCATCTGAGTCAACAGCTGAAAAGCTGATGGACAAAGTGATGGTCACTATCAGTAACGAAGATGCAAAAACACTGATTGAAAAGAGCATTGAGAAAGCGAAAGAAGCTCAAAAGTGCGTAATGTAATCGTGTTTTGAATGAAACAAGCCCACCAAGGTTTAACCGTGGTGGGCTTTTTTGTTGGCGTCTGTCTTTGGAGCCCGTGCAGCCTCAACCATTAAACCGTTGGCGGAATGCCCTTGGGGTTAATCCCATTATCTTTATAAATGTCTTGCGGCACGCGGTACTGTCTTGGTAGCCCACCAGATGGGCGATATGTTCAAAGGGATACTGGCTGGCTTCAAGCAAGTCACAGGCTTTTTGTATCCTTAGCCGTTGTAAATACTCATTGGGTGAATAGTGGGTTGCCTGACGAAAACGACGGAGCAGAGAGCGTTCACCCAGGTGCACGAGACTGGCCAACTGGGTGACAGTCAGTGAGCTGGAATAGTGCAGGTTGATGTGTTGCTGAACTTGCCTTATGACATGGTCGTTATGGGTTGTTAATGGAATGAACTGCTGGTAGTACCGTTGCTCTCGTGGGGCGGTATCGACAACTAGCATCTTGCCTAATTGGCGCATGACAAATTCTCCAGCATGCTTGGCGATGATATCCAAGCCAAGATCAAGCCACGACATCATGCCACCAGCCGTAACGATATCGCCATGATCGATCAGTATTCGGTCTATATCCAGAGGCTGGTTTGGAAAGGTGTGCCGAAAATCATCAGCCAGCCCCCAATGTGTGGTGACAGCGCGGGATTGCAAGGTGTCGGTATGAGCAAGAATAAAGGAGCCGGCACAGGCTGAGGCCAGTTTACTTCCGCTCCGGTGCTGTTCATTGAGCCATTGAATATGTTCGGTATTGGGGTGACGGTAATAGTCCCCTGACATACTGGGCGGTAAGATTACGATCTGATAAGTCTCATCATGATTTTCAAATGTTTCAATGATAGTGGGTACGAACTGACAGCGAAGGCTGTGTTCTTTGCATACGCGGTTTGCCAGCATGAAGAGCTCATCCAATCCATAAATTGCTGAGCGAAGTGCTGACGGGTAATGGCAGATAGCGATAGTAATGGTTGTTATTTGGCTCATGGGGACAAGTTGTCCGTTTTGGCATGTTTTATGTCATTGTAGACACTGCTTAGATTATCCTCAATCGGCCATACTGTGTGTATTGAATGCGATGAAACAAAATTTGAAACACAAAGGAGCCTTGTATGAACCAGAAAGCCTTGTTGGTGATTGACTTACAAAATGACTATTTCCCAGGTGGTAAATTCCCGCTTTGGAACACTGATTTGGTATTAGGTAACATCAAAAACGCGATTGAGTTAGCGCAAGAGCATGATGTGAAAATTATCCATATTCAGCATATTGCGGATCCCGCTATTGGTGTCGCGCCGTTTTTCAATCAAGGTACCGATGGGGCGGCGATTCATTCTGAGATATTGGCGGCCGCACCAGATGCAGATGTTGTCATCAAGCACTACGCAGACAGTTTTGAAGGAACAAACCTGGAGGGCTTGCTGGCCCAGTACGGAGTGGATGAATTGCTTGTCTGCGGCATGATGACGCAGAACTGCGTGACGCATACGGCGATATCTAAGGCGGCGGAAAAATATCAGGTTTCCATTCTGGCGGACTGTTGTACAACAGTCGATGAAATGATCCACAATATTGCATTGCATGCAGTGTCGACCCGGATTCCGTTGGCCGGTTACAAAGAATGTTTTTAAATTTCAATTAAATCATAGCGTTATGATTTAATGTGTGGGGGCGGGAATAATTCCCGCTTCTCTTGAGGCTTGGGCTTATATTGTCTACAATAGCGCACTTTTTATTTTCCAGAAGTGAAAGAAAATGACTGATTCTAAAGCGCAACCAGCTCTACCTGATCACCTATCATGTAACCCTCGCAGCCCGCACCACGTGGCAGAGTGCTTCGAGCACAACATCGGTATCCGTTTCAACGGTAAAGAGCGTTTCGATGTAGAGGAATACTGCATTAGCGAAGGTTGGATCAAGATCCCTTCACCAAAAGCACTAGACCGCCGTGGTCAGCCGCTTCTTATCACGCTGAAAGGCACAGTTGAAGCTTACTACTGCTAAGTTGTAGTTGCATAGCTTACTCTGATTGCAAAAAAGGGCCGACGTAGTGTGGGCCCTTTTTTATTGTCAGCAGATCTCGCTTGTGAATGGTTGCAAGTCATTAAGCGGCGTTCAAACGGTATTCGCTGGGTGTCTTACCGGTTTTTTGTTTGAATACCCGGCAAAAGTAGTTGGTGTCTTTGAATCCGCAGCGACGGGCTATTTCGTCTATTTTGAAGCTGTATGTCTTTAGCATGAACTTGGCGCGGTCAAGGCGTACGTAAGTGACGTAGTCTGCATATTTCACGCTACCTTCTTGATTGAATAGGCGCGAGACATGGGCTGATGAAATACCAAAGCGATCCGCTACGGTGATGCGGGTAATGTCTTTGTGGAAGTTTTCTTGAACATAGATGCAGATGTTGCGGTAGAGTCTTTCGCTTCGGCTCGTTTTTTCTTGCTGCGGGGCAGTTAATAATGCTCGGCAGTATAAGATCAGTGCCTGTGCCAGACTGTTGGCCATTACTTCGGCTTTTTTGTCATCACCGATACAACTAAGAGCATTGATTACCAGTTCACAGCTCATGGACGAAGGCAGCGGCATGGAGTGCTTGACGACCTCGACAAATCCTTCCCCTTTGACATATTCAATATAGCTAAATCCCACTTGGCTTCGGCCGAAAAGAATCGAGATCATCCGGCAGGATTTGTTCCATGTCGGTTTGCTCCAGGAGTTAGCCGGGATGTAGATCATCTCGTTGGGCTTAAGTGTGATGGGTTGGTGGTCATACTTGCCGTCAACAATGAGATCGTAATCACCGTCGAGCAGTATTTCAAGGCGGTTGAAGTTAACTTGGTAAGCGCCTTCGGGAGGAGTATTTTCACTCGTGCAAAGGTGGATAAGTTGGCCGTTGAATGTGTTTAGGGACTCGGTGATGATATGGTACATAGTCTGATCGGCTTTATATATGTGACTTGGGTATACGTCTAAGTAATAATGTGGTCAAGCTATTTACTGAGCGTCCTGAAATTAATTTTGTATTTTTGAAGTAAGTTGGCGAAATAAAAAAGGCGAAGCTACTGTCCGGGAGTAACTTCGCCAAACTCAATTATGCCTGAGCAAGCATACTTTCTAATTTGGTGATAATTTCAGGAGCCTGTTTTGCCGCTTGGGCAACGGTGACGCGAACAATCTTTTTACCGGCAAAACGTTCTTCGTTTTTGATTGCGATATCTTTGGTCAGAATAACCACATCGGCTGTTTCAACATCGTTGGCATTCAGTTCGTTTTCAATACCGATTGCGCCTTGGGTTTCAATTTTAACTTCCCAGCCTTTTGCTTTGGCTGCGGTTTCAAGTGCTTCGGCTGCCATGTAAGTGTGGGCAACGCCTGATGGGCAAGAAGTTACGCCAATAAGTTTCATAATATTCTCTCTTCTTTGTTCGGTATTTATTCTGTATGAATTCTGTATAGGGTTGAGTCGGTATTAATCGAATGACAGCTCGAGTTCTTCTGTTTCGGCTTGTTTGTCAGCATCACGGTTCTCGATTGGTTTTTTCAAGAAGTTCACAACTAGGGCTGTGGTGACAGAGCCTGCAATGACCGCGGCGACGTACATTAGGCGACCTTCGACAACGGGCAGTACAATCAGGCCACCCCACGGTGCATGGTTGAGTACCCCGGCCATGAAGGCGACAACGTTACCGACGATACCACCAGCGACGATGGCAGGGATAACACGGGCTGGGTCGTTGGCAGCAAATGGGATAGCACCTTCGGTGATACCGATGCAGCCCATGATAGAGGCCGCTTTGCCTGCTTCTTTTTCTTCAGGGGTGTATTTTTTCGGAGCAAGGAAGGTTGCCAGTGCCATGCCTAGCGGCGGTACACAGATAGCCACACCGACACCGCCCATTAGCCAAGGCTGAGTACCGACTTGAGTCTGGGCAAACAGGGTGGCTACCTTGTTGATTGGGCCGCCCATATCGAAAGCGGTCATGCCGCCAAGTACCATACCCAGCACGGCTTTAGAGGCGCCAGCCATTGACTGCAGGCCTTCGTTCATCATCGCCATGAAGGCGGCGATAGGCTGACCGATCACAAATACAACCAGCGCAGAGACAATGAAAGTACCGCCAATAGGAATGATAAAGTAGGTAGACAGGGCTTTCAGTTTGTTAGATAGCGGGATCCGCTTGAGTTGCAGTACCACATAACCGGCGATGAAGCCGACCACGATGGCCCCAAGAAAACCGGCCTGAACCTGGTTGGCTAGATAAGCGCCGATCATGCCCGGCGCAAGGGCAGGACGGTCAGCGATAGAGTAAGCGATATAGCCGCCCAGTACAGGTACAAACAGGGTGAAACCTGCGATCCCCATATCCCAAAGGCCTTCAAGGAAAACACCTTCCGGTACGGCACCTTTGCCGTTGAGCATCACTGACAGTGCAAGCAATACACCGCCCGCAACAACGAATGGCAACATGTGGCTGGTACCTGTTAGCAGGTGCCTTTTAAGTTCTGAAAATTCCACTTTCATACTCAAGACCTTTTGAATAGTTAATTAATAGATGTTATTCCGGACGGGAATCTGTCCTTGGTTGTTGCTGACGATTATGCGCGCTCAGTGATAGGTTGAATATTGGATATTCATATCCTTTACTGGAGAAATGTTGCATCTTGAAATGAGTGAGAAGCCCATCACAGTGGGAGTGGGTAAATATATTTTTTGTGCTTTAAGTCATATTTTTAATTACTTTCACGTGTGTCTATTTTTTATTTCATGATTCGGTTGTGAATTTAAACTTGTTATTTATTTGCGGTTGATCGTTATTTTAACTTGCTGAGAATAATGTCCTTTGGGCCATCAGCAATAATTTTGCCTTGCTCAAGAACGATAAGGCGATCGACAACATCCAGCATGGTGGTTTTATGGGTGAGCAACAATAAAGTGGTATCACGTTCCATGTCAGCAATGGTGTGTTTGATTTGCTGCTCGGCACGGTTGTCCATACTGCTAGTCGGTTCGTCGAGGATCAACAAAGGCGGTTGGGAGACAATGGCTCTGGCAAAGGCGATGGCTTGTTTTTGCCCGCCGGACAGGTATTGGCCATTTTCACCCACTTGCCGGTTGAGACCGGAAGGGGAGGATTGGGTAAAAAGGGCCACACCGGAGAGTTGGCAGGCTCGGGTGAGATCCGATTCTGAAACATGCTGGCGGCCAAGCAGAATATTGTCGCGAATCGTGCCGAAGAACAGGGTGGGCTCTTGGGTCATGCAGCCGATGTGTCGCCGTAATTCGCCGGGATGAAACTGGGCTAGGTGATGTTGGTCAATCAGGATATTACCGGCTTCAGGGACATAAAGACGGGTCAGCAGCCTTAGCAACGTGGTTTTCCCCGCCCCGATTTTGCCGATAATTCCGATTTTTTCGCCGGGACGAATAGTTAGGCTGACATGTTGCAAGGCTGGCGAATCAGCACCGGGATAGGTAAAGGAGACGTCGTCAAATTGGATTCGCCCGATTTGTTTCGCGACAGTCGTTTGACTATGGAATTGCTGGGTATGGCGTGAGGTAGGGGGCTGTTTTTCACCAGCTTGGGATACTGAGGATTGTGCCGAAGTAACGGCTGACGCTTCTTCTGGTGATGCCATGATAGCACTTAGGGTTTCGACGGCCGTTTTGGCCTGAAAATAACGTGTAGAAAGTTGTGACAGCTGGATCATCGGAGCGATTGCCCGGCTGGCCAGCATGGATACGGCAATCAGCCCCCCGACGGAGAGCTGTCCGGCGGCAATAAGATATACCCCGGTGATTATTATTCCCACAGAGACAGCTTGTTGGGTGAAGCCGGCGAGGTTATGCACGGAATCCGCCAGGCGGCGGGAGCGGACAGACCAACCAGCCATGGTGGCGACGGCTTGCTCCCAGCGGTGTTGGTATTGGGGTTGGCTGTTGAGCAGCTTGAGGGTTTCCAGTCCTGCCAGACTTTCGACAAGGTTGGCGTTTTTTTGGGTCGAAAGCTGGGTGCCCTGCTCGATGGCTTGCCGGAGCGGACGTTGAATAGCAAGGCTGTAAAGGGCAAGCAGGGCGATGGCGACGGTCGGAATGATCGCCAGTGGTCCGGCAATATAGGCGATGACAGCCAGAAAGAGCAGGGCAAAAGGCAGATCAATCAACGCAGAGAGGGAAGCCGATGTGAAGAACTCCCGAATTGACTCAAATTCTTGTAGATGGCGGGCAAATGCACCGACGGAAGGAGGACGAGCGGCCATTTCGATACCCATTACTTTGCGGTAAATCGCTGCTGACATCAGGAGATCGGCTTTTTTCCCGCTGATATCGAGGAAGTAGCTGCGAAGCCCTTTGAGCAGCAGATCAAAGCCGAAAATAATGGCTATACCACTGGCGAGTACCCACAGGGTATCGAATGCCTGATTGGGAACGACCTTATCGTAAACCAAGCGGGTGAACAGCGGGGTGGCGACAGCAAATAAGTTGATTAGGAACGATGCGACCAGTACATCCCGATAGATTGCCTTGGATTGCCACAGGGTTTGCCAAAACCAGCGGGAGCTTGGAGAGTGGCTTGTTTGGGGCGCGGTGCTGTGTTGCTGGCTGCGCTCGTCACCTTGGAAAGGCCGTTTGAATAGAAAAACCCGGTTAATAAAGGCTCTTTCAAGTTCGGCAAAACTGATCCAGTGCCCGGTGGATTTTGTGTTACCGCCTTCTTGATGGTTGTCATCAGCTGGGCGGCTTGTTTCCTCAAGAGTGGTGTGCCCGCTAATTTGTGCCTGCTTTTTTTTATGGTCAATTTCGGTTACTACGCAGGCGGTGTTATTGCGCAGCAAGGCAATGGCGGGGAGCAGCAGCGGGGACAGTTCGGGGAGTGATAACTGTGCTTCGTGCGCCTCGAGGCCGACGTTTTGTGCTGCCCGTGGCAGCAGAAATGGTGGAAGCTGACCGTGTTCGATAGGCAAGCCGTCAAGCAGCAGCTCTGTCGAATGGGGTTGACCATGATATTGGCAGAGATAGCGCAGTGCTGCCAGTAATGGATCATGCATTGTCCGTCTCCCCGCGCGTATTTTCCTGTTGATGAATGGCAAAGCCCTGAAATCCGGAGACTCCCAATGCGGCAAGGGTTGATGCCTGTTGTTTGGTTTCAACTCGGGTGGCAATGGTGGTGATATCAAGGTGGTGCGCGGTTTGGATTAGCGCGCGCAGGGCATCTTGCTGAATGTCATCGTCGAGTTGTCGGGTATAGATAAAGTCAATCTTGACGTAGCGGGGCTGAAAATGGCGCAGGTAGCCGATGGAATCAAAGTGGCGGCCATAGTTGTCGATACCATAGGTAAAATGATGTTTATTCAATACATCACACAGCAGTTTGGTTTGGGCAGTTTCGAGAATAAATGCTTGTTCTGGTAGTTCGATAATAAGCTGCTGGCTGAAGATCGGGTTGTTATCAAGGAAGTTGTCTAGCCATTGGATAAAACCGGTATCAGTGATAGTCGGTAAGGCGAGATTGACGGCGACAAAGCGTGATTCCTCGTGGGGGAGGGCAAGGTAACGGCTGGCTTTTTGCAAAAGATAACAATCGAGTTCGCTGGTTCGCTCAAGTGCGGCCAGGGCAGGCATGAACAGGCGCGCTGGGTAGTTGTGGTTGTGATGGGTGAGATTGGCAAACAATTCGCGGTGCAGGTTATGGCCATGCTGGTCATCGACGTTTTGGTAAGTGAAGCGAAACTGGTCATTGGCGATAGCCATCTGGCAGATTTCTAGCCACTTCTGCTTCCCCCATCCGTATCCCAACTCGGAGGCTTGCTGGGGGCTTAACCGATCTTGATTGGAGATATCTGGGTTTTGTGATATGCCACCGGATTCAACAAGGCCTTGTGTGTCACTGATAACGGCGACAAAGTTACTGTTTTGCTGGGCTTGCGAGAGCGCATTGTCACACAGCGCGAGCAGTTCAGGAACGGATGTCGCGATTGGCGGTGCAGAAGCCTGTTTGGTGATCACGCCGGTAAAAATAGGATCGGGGCTATCCGGGCAACAAACCTGTTGTGCATGGCTAATCTGCTGGGCACAACGGATGGCTTGAGAAATGGGCGGGGCCACTGTCCCCCCTGTATTGATCAGCATGAATTCGGTGTGGCTGAGGCGGCCGAGATGGTATTCAGAGTGGGGGAATAGCGCGGATGTGGAAGCGCGGAGGTGATCGCCAATGGTTTTTACCAATGTTTGTGCCGTGGGGTATTTGTGTTGGTGGCGAAGCAGGCGGATTGCCTCTACTCGAAAAATCAGGATATGCCCAGGTGTTTCGCTGTCCAACCATTCGGCCAGTTCAAGCAAGAGCCGTCGCCGGTTGCCGAGGCCGGAGTCAGGGTCTTGGTAAGCCCGCTTGCGCAGCAAATCAGCTTCTTGGGACTGCTGGTGGAACTGACGTTGGAGTTTCGTGCTCATTTGATTGAAGGCATCGGTCAGAGCCTTGAACTCCGAGGTTGCCGGCGCAGGAAGTGGTGAACCGAAGTGGTTGTCGGCAATAGCTCGGGTTTTTTGCTGCAAGATTGCCAGCGGGCGTTTAACCAGTCGATCGAGCATCAATTTGAGCAACAGGACTCCGATAACAAAGCAGATCCCGAAGGTGGTGAGGAGCTCTAGGCTGCTTTGCCACAATTTGCTATAGGCAAGGGTTGGATGGCTGGTCACGGTAATTTTGCCGAGCTGTAACCAACCGCTGGTCAGGGTATTCTGCCGTGTAGTGGTCGGGATCGGTACTGCTTGCTGAAACCATCTTGGTACATTGCTTGGTGCGATAGGGTATTCGCGGGTGATCTGCTGTTGGTCGCTGAAGATCTCGAGGGAGACTTTTTGGTAAAGGCTACCATCGAAAATGGCATTGATGACCGATTCGGTGCCTACGCGATCGTTGTCGGCCAGATAAGGGGTGACAGCCAGACCAACGGCATGAGTGGCGTTGTCGATCTCAGCGGTCTGCTGAGTGATCAGGAAACTACGGGTTGTGGTGAGCTGGCTGTAAAAGATACCGGCCAATAGCAGCAGGAAAAGCAGCAGCATCCAGATGAAGAGTCGATAGTAAAGGGGCATAGGCGCGCTCCTAGTGATTTCGCTGAAGGCGCGGTTGAGCGAACTGTTGATTGTCGAATCGCTGCCGTAGGTTATTCCAGTGCTTGAGCCGGCTGGCATCGCCAACGTGTTCCCCTTGTCCCCGCAATTTCATTAGCCATAGTTTGCTACCGTTGAAACTGTAAATAGGTTGAAGGTCAGGCCGTTCGGTCGCTGGCTTGATTTCCGGGTTCAGGTTATCCAGCAATAAAGGCACTGATGCAGGTGTAGGATAGTAGGCCAGCACCATGTGGAACTGGTTGAGCTGCAGGGCTTTGACATAGATGAGGCGTAATTTGTCGTCGGCGATCCCCAAGTCCCGCAGCGAGACATATTTGGCAATGCTGTAGTCTTCGCAGTCCCCGGCTCCGGCACCTAGAAACTCAAATGGGGTTGCCCAGTAGTCTCGCTTTCCCCAAACCACCAGATCATCCACAAAGGCCATTTGGTTAAAAAAGTGGTTAACCGCTTCTAATTGTTGGAGTGGTTCTTGGCGGCGGATGGCATGAAGAAGCTGCTGCCAGCGACTGGCCCGTTTTTTAGCCTGTTTGCCATAGACCTGCTCGAATTTTGGAGGGAGCTTATCTATGTCGCTAAGGTTGTTGTCAGCCTGCAGGAGGCGTGATGGCAGGGTAATGAGTGCGACTAGTATTATCATGACTCCCCCTTTCATTGACTCGACCTAATCTGCCTTGAGTGAAAAGACCGTCCACTCTTCGAGTACTTGGCCCTGTGAACCCCGAACCCTTGCGGTTACCCGTCGGCTGAGGGTATTGGTTTGTTCAGGTGTCGCTGCCGCGACCGGTTCGTTGTCTCCGAAACCGACTGTGATGATGCGCTTTGGAGCGACACCAAGGTTGATTAAATGGCGGCGGACAACTTCCGCCCTGCGTTTGGACAAATCAAGATTGTAGTCATGACCACCGACAGGGCTTGCATAGCCTTTGAGTTCGATTCTAGCTTCGGGGTACTGGCTTAAAAATGCCGCCATTCGGCTGATTTCAGATAGGAATTTATCAGGGATCACGGTGGAGTCATTGGCAAACAGAATATGTAGGTCATTGGCTTCGTTGTGTTTGACAAAGGTCGGGCAGCCATCATTGTCGACAATGGCCTGATGGGGTGTTGCCGCGCATTTATCACGGGCGTTGATGACGCCGTCATTGTCGTTATCGAGAAGATCGCGCGATTGACTGGCAATGGGGGGCGGTTCAGCCTCGGTACTACATCCGCTGCCCAATAGAGCGACAATTAGCAGTATGGCGTTGATAAGCCGTGTGCTGGCGGGATGTTGACGAGTTAATAGCATGCTTTCACCTCCTAGCGCACCGATGTTGTCCATTTGTCTGGTACATCAACGCGCATTTCGTCGAGCAATTTTCCCGTGGCATTGAGCACCCGGTACTTAGCCAAAATGCCGGCATAATGCGATTGCAGGTAAGCCTTGCGGGCTTCGAACAGCTCATTTTCAGTGTTGAGGACATCAAGCAGGGTGCGTTGCCCGATTTGGAACTGCTTCTGGTAGGCGATAACGGTTCTTGCGGAAGCATCGACATGTTCTTGGAGGTATTGGGTTTGGTCGATAGCCAATTCCATGCCGCTCCAAGCAAGGCGAGTGCTCTCTTCGAGTAAACGGTAGGCTCGGTCTCGAACATCTTTGGACTCACTGAGTTGGTAGGCCGCCTGACGGCTTTCGGCCAGATCCGTTCCGCCGTTGTAGAGGTTGTATTCTACTTTCAACATGGCCTTGAATTCGTCGGTATGGCCGGGCGTACCGTCAAGCTCGTCTCCCCACTCTTGCGAGGCCTCCACGGAAAAGGTTGGCAGGAAATCTCCCTTGGCTTGCTTGTACTGCGAGGTTGCGGCATCAATATCGTATTTGGCGACATTCAGTACAGGGTTGTTGGCTTTGGCCTCGTTGAGTGCGGTATCTAATGTATTCGCCAGATAGTTTTGGTCCACCTCGGGTTTTTCCAGATTAACGGGAGGACTGCCTACGATGCGTAAGAATTCAGTATTTTTGTCCTGTAGATTGTTCTGGGCCGCAATAAGGTTTGAGCGTGAGCGGGCGAGGCGGCCTTCTATTTGCGACAGATCGGCAATGGAGCCAATCCCTGCATCGGTTCGTTTTTTGATATCGGTAAATATGCGTTGGTGGATGTCGTAATTTTTCTGGGACAACACCAGAACTTCCTGTGCCTCCAACGCTGACAGGTAGGATTCGGCGACACGCAACGCCTTGTCTTGGGCATCGGCAAGCAGTTGGTAGCGTTGGGCTTCGGCCTCGGCTTTTGTGCGCTGGATATTGTGATAGGTAATCGAGCCGTCCCAGATTAGCTGACGTAGGCTGATGGTGGTATTAAGCGGGTTGTAGTCACCGGTACTGTTGGTGGTGTTGTCATAGTTCTCATAACCGGCACTGGCTTCGATATCGACAGAAGGTAGATAGTCGCCAAGGGCAGCTCGGCTGGCTTGGTTCTGGCCCATGAAGGTATTGTAGGCCCGCTTGATTTCCGGATTACTGGCCAGTGTTTCGGCAACCGCTTGCTCTAGTGATTGGGCTGCCAGATGAGGTGAGAGCAGCAAGCTAATAGCCAGTAGCGGCAAGTAAATAGCGCTTCTGTGCCGAGTGGAGGTCAAAACAGGGGATGAAATATGCATAGGTTACTCCCTGAGTGCCGTGTGCTGGGCTTTGAGCACGGGGTTGAGTAAATATTGTAAGACGGTTTTATGGCCGGTAATGATGTCGGCTACAGCATGCATGCCGGGGATAATTGGCAATGGCTTGCCGTGACGGTCTTGAAATGCGTGCTGGTCGGTGCGGATCCGGATTTGGTAGAAACTGTTGCCTTCCTCGTCGATCTGGGTATCGGCGCTGATATGCTCGAGCGTGCCCGATAATCCGCCGTAGACGGTGAAGTCATAGGCGCTGAATTTGACTGTGGCTTTCAAGCCGGGATGGAGAAAGCCGATGTCTTTCGGGGCGATTTTGGCTTCCACCAGCAGGCTGTCTTCGGTAGGTATGATCTCGACCAGATCCATTCCTGGCTGGATAACGCCTCCCAAGGTGTTGATATGGATGGCCTGTATCTTGCCGTTGACCGGAGAGGTCACCAAGGTACGTGATACCTTGTCTTCAAGCCCGACATGGGTTTGGCGTAGGCTATCTAGCTTGTCGGCCGTTTGGTTGAGCTCGGCCTGAATGTCTGAGCGAGCATTGAGAGCGATATCCAGCCGTTTGTAGATGGCTTCGTTCAGGGCCGCCCTCATGGCTGGGATCTGTAGCTCGGTGGACGTCATTTCCCGGCGGGTATCGTTGACCTGCCGCTTGATTTTAAGCAGCTCGACCCGAGGCACTACTCCTTCGTCGGCAAGGGGCTTGGTGATTTTGTACTCTTCGCTGGCAAGGTAGTAGCTCTGTTTTTGGTTTGCAAGGCGGGCTCGTGCTTCATCCAGTTCGCGGGATCGCTGCTGGATCTGCTGGGCCATCACATCGAGCTGGTTGCCCAAGGTAGCCAGTTTGTCGCGGTATTCATTTCGTTGGCGCTGGAGCAATTTGTCATGGCCTTCTTGCAAGTTTTTGGGAAATGCCAGCTCGTTAGGCGTGACGATGACCGATTTTCGCCACAATGATCCCGGTGATTTGTCGATTGGGCGGGTTCGGATACTCGTAAGCAGGGCGTTGAGCCGGATGCTATCGGCTTCGAGACTGATGAGATCCTGACTCTGACCGGCGTAATCGGAGCGAAAACGGGTATCGTCAAGTTGGAGCAGTGGTTGTCCGGCCGTTACGGTTTCGCCTTCGCTAACCAGAATCGCTTTGACTATTCCCCCTTCGAGGTTTTGTACGATCTGCCGCTGCGAGGAGGGGATCACCTTACCCTCACCGCGTGTCACCTGTTCGAGGCTGGCATTGGCCGCCCATAGGATTGCCGAGATCAAAAAGGCCGCAATGACCCACACCATAAGCTGCGATCGCTTTTCTGGCTGGAGAAGCACAGCATAATGCTCGCTCGGGACGAATGCCCGATGCTCAGGTGCAATTGCTGGGTCATGGTCGGGCTGTCTGTTTGTCTTCATACTGCTGTGTCCGCTGCACCTCTTTAAACGTAATTGGGGATCGCTATTTGCCTGTGATTGAGCGTTTGCCGCTAGCTAATAATGCTGCTAAACGGATGGGGGCAAGGGAAAGCGTAGAGGAGCAAAACGGTCCTTGGCGTAACGAGATTGGGAATTCCCAAACCTGAGAACAGTTTATGGTTTGTGATGGCAGGCTTGTTGTTGAGACTAGACTGGAGGGATATCGGCACTGCTCGCGCCAGCGGTAGGAATAGGTTTGGCGGTAAAACTAAGGGCAGGCTTTGGCTTAGGTTGCTAGAAGAGTTGTTCTATATGGCTGAATCTCCCTCTATCCAGCCGACGGCAGCGGCTGAACCGTGGTCTGCTTCCTCGTCTGCTGATTCGGCGCAAACCGGATCGGATTCGTCAGTGGTGGTGGTTGAACAGGGGACGGCAGTTGTCACATTGCCCGATCGTGAAGTGGTGGCTGTTCCCGCAGGTTATCAACTTGAGGTGCCTGTTGCAGGTGCCGTTGTTTTTGCTGATCCCGGAACCCTCTATGTCGTTATGAAAAACGGCAAGTTGGAGCTGGTCGATTGGCCATGCCCTACCTGTGTGCGTGTTGCCCCGAGTGATGCCGAGCGCAGGGCTTTGCTTGCGGAAGCGGCGGAGGTATCAGGCCGAGCTCAAGGCGATGACGTGGTGGTGTATCCTCTGGCGGCCGAGGCCTTTCCCGATGGTGCCGAACAGTTTGCCAATGCCCTGACGGCGGAAGAGCTTGAGAGCCTGCAAGCACAGATTCTGGCAGGGGAAGACCCAACAGCCTTGTTCGAGCCACCCGCTGCCGGTATTGGTGCTGGCGAAACCGCCAACGGTGGGTTTGTGGTGGTCGAGTACGACGGCGACAGTACTCTGACTGAGGCAGGTTTTGATACGCGCTATGAGCGCGAAGAATTTGATGAGCCCGATGATCCGCCACCGCTGTTTGCTGCTGGGGGAGGAGAAACAGGGAGCATGGTCCTGACTGAGGGCGATTTTCAGCCCAATACCTATCCTTCTACGTCTTCTGTGACGGTGACAGTTTCCGCCGCATCGCTGCCGTTAGATCCCGCAGCGTTTACTTTTGCCCCTCAGCAATTGGCCGAACTCTTGGCGGAATTGGAGGCTGAGCTGACCTCCAGTGGTCAAGCTATTGATTTTGAATTTGATCCCGCACGCAATGCTATTGTCGGTACAAGCGCTGGCAATGTGGTGGTGACCTTTCTGTTGACCGCTGACTCGACTGGGCGGGATGTCGATGTGACCGTGACCACCCAGCTTGATAGACCCCTTGATCATCTTTCCGCATCATCGGGTGGTTTGGTATCAAATATTAATGATGTCATTACGGTTTCCCTGCCGATACAAGGGGCTGATTTGGCTGGCAATGCCTTGGATAGCCCGATTGTTATAGCCAGTGCAATTATTGACGGTGTTGATCCGCTATTTGGTTCGGATCCCGGTACTTTGATTGATGAGGCTGATTCGCTGGGGGTCGAGTTGGCAGGGGCTATCCCCTTGGATGTTGGCAGTGATGAAATCAATACCTTGGTATTTAACCCGCAGCAGCCCGATCTCGAGGGGCTGACCAGCAATGGTTTTGCCACCACGTTGACTGTTAACGGCAACCAGCTGTTGCTGGTGGATAGTCGTGGTGAGTCGGTACTTACTGTGACTATCAATACTGATGGTTCCTATGTCGTCAATTTAATGCAGCCAATCGATGAGCTTAATCGTGCGGAGCTGGTGCTTGAGTTGGCGGTTGTTGCCACGGATTTCGATGGCGACACGGCAATAGGCAGCATTGTGCTTAATATTGTTGATGGCAATAGTCCACCGGGGGGCGAAACGGGTGCAATTACTATTACCGAACCGGATTTGCAGCCTGATGGTTATCCCGGGACCGGGCAAGACATTATCGATATCTCCCCGGGAATCGACAGGCTGGATCCGACAACGGTGATGATTGATGAGCTGCAGTTGGCAGATTTGCTCGCTGCCCTGACGCAATCTCTGAGTACTGGCGGCAATGCATTGAGTTTTAGCTACGATGCGACGAACGGGGTGCTATCAGGAGCAACGACCAGTGGCGAACTTGTCGTTACCCTGACGCTGACGGCGGTGCAGAGCCCCGATGGGTTGGGGATCTCGGTGACGGCGGATTTGGTTCAATTGCGCCCGCTGGATCATCTCGCGGACGGAGCCGATAACCGTTATGTGAGTGTTGACGGCGAGCAGATAGTGATTTTGGTGCCGATACAAGCCAATGACACCGATGGTGATTTTCTGGATCAGCCAGCCGAGCTGACAGTAACGATCAATGACGGGGTGTTCCCGGCATGGGGGCAGGATAGCGGGGCGGCGGTCACGGATCCGGATAATGCCCCGCCGGGGCTGGTATCGGAGGCCAACGGAAGCAATCCAGTGGATGTGGGCAGTGATGCGGTCTCGAGCGTGGTGTTTTTGGATACCAGCGAGCTGGCATCGATTATCGGTGGGTTGAGTAGCAATGGCCGCCCTGTTGATTATCGGATAGAGCAGAATCAGCTGGTTGTCACTGATAGTCAGGGAGCAAGTTTGCTGGTGGTCACTATCAATTTGGATGGTAGCTATCAGGTTGCCCAATTTGATGCGTTTGATCAGCCAGTGGACAGCAATCTGGTGCGGTTGCCCATCGCGGTGCGGGTGACCGACGACGACGGCGATTCTGCCGATAGCCAGATTGTGGTGACCTTGCAGGACGGCAGTGATCCTGCTGGCGGGGAAGCATCGGCCGTAGAGATGGAAGAGCCGGATTTAGAACCCAACCAGTATCCGCAAAGCGTGACAGCCACGTTGATACTGGTGGCCGGGGCCGATCGCCTGCTGCCGGATTCCGTGACGCTTGACCCCGCTCAGCTGACCGCAATTATTGCCGATTTGCAGGCGGCGCTTAGTTCGGCTGGGCAAGCATTGGCCGTGAGCTATGATGCAGCATCTGGTGTACTTGTGGCCAACTTGCCTGATGGCAGTGCCGTTTTGCGTATTGTTGTGACAGCTGTACAGGCTGCGAATGGCAATGATGTTGCGGTTTCGGTTGTGACCACCCAACTGCAGCCGCTTGATCACCTTGATTCGACAGTAAGCTCGCCCTATATCACCACCAATGGCGAGCAAATTGTGGTGAGCTTGCCGTTGCAGGCGACGGACAGCGACGGTGATGCCTTGGTGCAACCGGCTAGCGTGGCAGTCACGATAAATGATGGGGTCTTCCCGGCGCTGGAATCGGGCTCGGGGGTCAGCGTTAATGAAACGCAAGACGAAGGTCAGGCTGTTACCGGGACGATTGCCATTGATAAGGGCAGTGACGATATTGCCAGCTTGTTATTTGCTGCTATTCAACCGCCCTTGGATCTGACCAGCAATGGCAGCCCGGTGAGTCTGGTGGTGGGCGGAACGCCTAGCGGCTCTGAAATCAGCTTGGTGGATGGGCTAGGCAATACCGTTTTGGTGGTGACATTGGCGGTTGATGGCCAGTATTCGGTTACCCTGAGCGGGACATTGGATCACGGTAACAGTGAAAGCCTACAAGTGCCGCTGGATGTTGTCGTCACTGACAATGATGGCGATCAGGCTCCGGGGCAAATCGTGGTGACAGTGACGGATGGCGATGATCCGCCGGGAGGCAATACGGTCGAGGTGACGGTGGTCGAGCCGGATCTTGAACCGAGCGGTTATCCTATATCAGCGACTCAAACGGAATTATTGCAGGCAGGAGCCGATCGTTTAGTGCCTGAATCGGTACAGATTGATCCGGCAGATGTGACTGCTATTTTGACCGAACTAGAAGCCGAGCTGACTTCGGGGGGCGGTGTCGCTTTGGTGTTCAGCTATGATCCGGCTTCAGGCATATTGCAGGGTGAGTTGGCTGATGGCACGGTAGTGTTGACGATCACTTTGCTGGCTACTCAGGCGGCCAATGGACAAGACGTGGAATTGGCTTTGACGCTGACCCAATCGGCCCCGCTTGATCACAATCAGAGTGGCAATAACAGCGGATTTGTTGCAGTTAACGGCGATGAAATCGTGGTGCGCTTACCGGTGACTGCCCAAGATGTTGATGGTGATAGTTTGGCGACTGTTGTGACGGCGACGGCCACCGTGGTTGATGGCGAGTTACCGGCGTTGCTGGCTGATAGCGGTGTGGCTCTCAATGAAACGGCAGATTTGAATTCGCCGACCCAAGGCCAGATAGGCGTTGATGTCGGTAGCGATGCGGTGGCGGCGATTAATTTCCTGACCGAGCAAACGGCATTCGATTCCCTGTTGAGTGATGGGGTGCCTGTTCAGTTCGAGGTTGTCGGCGGCAGTACACTTAATGCCTTTATTGTTGTCGACGGTAACCGGCAACCGGTATTGACCGTGGTCATGACCCCGACGGGTACGTATACGGTGACGTTGAGTAACAATTTGGATCACCTCAATGGTGATACCATCGAATTGCCACTCAATGTTGAGGTTGTCGATGATGATGGGGATATTAATAGCGGGACGGTGACGCTCACGGTGGCCGATGGTGATAATCCTGCATTTGGCGCTGATTCAGGGTTGGCGTTAAACGAGGGGGCAGAGGGTATTGCGTCGGGAAGCGGCAATATCGCGGTGATCCCCGGCAGTGACGATGTCATCTCCCTGATATTCCAACCTAGCCAACCGGTATTTGATGGCTTGACAAGCAATGGTTTCGCGACCGATGTCACGGTGGCGGGAAACCGAATTACGCTAGTGCGTGCCGATGATCCATCCATTGAGGTACTGACAGTGACGATTGCCCTTGATGGTAGTTACGCTGTCACACAAAGCCAGCCTCTTGACCAAGATGTGGTGACGAACTTGAATACCTTGGTGTTGGGCGTTGCGGTAGAGGATCGTGACGGTGATTCGGCGACGGGCACGATTACTGTAACCGTCGAGGATGGTGTGGATCCTGCGGGCGGTAATACCAGTGCCATTGCTTTTAGCGAGGGGGATCTGAGTCCGAGCCAAGGTGATCAGCCTTATCCGGTGTCAGGATCAACGGTAACCCGCGTTAGTGCGGGTGTGGATCGTCTTGATCCTGCTTCATTGGCTATTGATCCTGCTCAGCTTGCCCCCTTGTTGGCGGAATTTGGCAGCGAGGTCACCGCAGGCGGGTTGGCGGTAACGGCAACATGGGCCGGGAATACCCTTACGTTGGCAGCCGGGGGCGAGACGGTTTTGACTGCCGTGGTGAGTGCGGTGCAGGTCACTGGCAGCAAGGATATCGATGTTTCGGTGACGGTTACCCAGTTCAAGCCGCTGGATCATAATGGCACCGACAATACCGGGTTGGTTCGTCAAATTAACGATACCTTGGTTTTTGATTTGCCGCTTCAGCTCCGTGATACCGATGGTGATTCGCTCCAGTCACCCGCCTTGATCACAACCACAATCAGCGATGGGCAAGACCCGGTTATCGAGGCGATCCCAGCGCTGCTGGTCAAGGAAAGCGATATTGACGCGGGCGGGGAGTTTCATCCCGGTTCGAATCCGTCAGGCGATGAGCAGGCAGCCAGCGGGCAGATAATCTTTGATAGCGGTTCGGATGAAATCATCGGCTATCAAGTGGATGTGACCGCATTCAACAATGCCAATGCGGGCACTCTGACAGCAGGTGGTGATCAGGTCACCTTGGTGTTCAATACCGCAGACAACCGCTATGAGGGGCAGGTTAACGGCAGCACGATTTTTATTTTGGTTTTTGCCGCTGATGGTAACTTCACCTTTACCTTGCTGGGGGCATTGGATCATGTTCAGCCCCAGAATGATACCCAGTTATCGTTGGCTTTTGTGGTAACGGCGCTGGATCAAGATGGCGACAGTAGCGCACCGGCGACCTTGACCGTAACGGTGGATGACGATATTCCCCAGACGGTAGATGCAGCATTTCAGGCTATAGAGGAAGGCAGTACAACAGCGACATTGGATATATTGACGGTATCACAGGAAGGAGCCGATGATGCTGCTGTAACGGCGGTAGTGATAGACGGGGTACGTCAGCCCATTACCGGAACACCTGATGCACAGGGCTTCTTTATTTTTGACGTCAACCAAAGCGGCCAGTTACTGGGTCAACTTCATATTAGTGCTGAAGGGCAGGTTTTTTTCGTCTCTTTGCCGGATGTCGATCACGGCGAAGTACCAATTATCGTGGATCTAGGTTATGAGGTGACGGACGGCGATAACGATATCAGCCAGAGCACGCTGACAATCACCATTACTGACGAAGAGCCGACGCTGGTGGTACAGGAATCGCAGGGGGTTGAAGATCAGGGACGAAATCCGGATGAAACAATAGGGGATCCGACGCAGGGGATCCCCGTTAATATGACGATTGATATCGGTGACGAGGATCGTGGCGAGCAGATTGGCGAGGTGTTCATTGTGCTTCCGTCTGAGCCGCATGGTGATTTTTATCTTAATGGTACTTTGCTAGTTCCGACGGGGGGGCAGGTGCAGATCCCCCCAGCTGCCTTTGTTGATCCTGATGGCGACGGCAATTTTGATCTTCAGGGCGTGACTTTCGTGCCTGATGCCGATTACTCCACCTTTGCCGAGCCCGGCAACTTGCTCGACTTCACTGTTACCGCCCAAGTGGTGACCACTGACGGGGTTGACCATCCTTTGCAAAATGGCACGCTGTCCATCAGCGTTCTGGGTATTGCTGATGCCCCGGCGTTTGCGGCCAATACCGTGACTTATTACGGCGACGGGCTTGAAGATGGGCCGAATATCAGCCTTGCCGATTCTTTTCAGGCTTTTCTGCAAGATACTGACGGTTCTGAGGTGTTGACCTATTTCATAACCATTACCGAAGGCGAAGGACAGATTATCGGGGATGGGATCACGGAAGTTTCACCGGGGGTTTTTGAAGTGCCGGTTGCTTCGGCCTCTTCGGTCGCCTTGGATCCGGCTGATAATTTCAGCGGAGATATACGCCTGACATTAACGGCCCAAAGTCGCGAGCTGGGGCATTTTGTCCCCGCATTTGAAACGGCGCAGACGGCGGAAACCCTGTTGGTGAACGTGCTTCCGGTGGCCGATGACGCGCAGCTCAAAGTGCAGCGGGTGTCTTCGCTGGAAGATGAAGCGATCGCCTTGGCTCCTTTGATCCAGCTGACCGAGTTGGATGACACTGATGATGATTTTGGTGTTGAAACCTTGTATGTGCGTATTTCTGAATTACCGGTCGGGGCGCAGTTGCTTCAGAATGGGGTCGCTTTGGTGCCCGATTCGGCGGGGGTCTATGAAATCCTGTATGAAGAGCTGGATCAAGTTCAGTTGATCCCCGTGCCGGAGAGCAATGTTGATTTTGCCATCAAGGTGGAAGGGGTCGTAAAGGATGTAGTTGATATCACCCTTGAGGATGGCACCGTCACAACGGTTGAGGATGTGCTGGTGACACCGGCCCAGTTCATAGAAGTCGCCTTGACCGGGGTGGTGGATGAACCGGACTTTGAGCTTGGTGGCAGTAATTGGACCGATATTGTTGGTGGCCCCAACTCGGGGATCGAGACGACAATCGATGAAGATGATGCGGCAGTGCTAGATTTTAGCTTGGTGTCAGGCGAGAAAATCAATGCGCCACTCGATGATTCCGAAACCCTGACGTTTGTCTTATCCAATATTCCAGACGGAACCCGCATTTTTGATGCCGAGGGCAATGAGCAGACCTTGGTCTTTGTCGGTTTCGATCCGGTCAC
This sequence comes from Photobacterium panuliri, assembly GCF_059920555.1. Classification (NCBI taxonomy): domain Bacteria; kingdom Pseudomonadati; phylum Pseudomonadota; class Gammaproteobacteria; order Vibrionales; family Vibrionaceae; genus Photobacterium; species Photobacterium panuliri. The sequence goes on along the minus strand of NZ_CP197193.1, from coordinate 1,121,321 downwards.
CGGGCTGCCGCGCTATGAGGTGAAGCTAACCGGTGAAGATATCGGCACGCCCGGCCAGCCGGTGGCAATTACGATCCGCCCACCGGAGAACAGTACAGAAGATATTGTGCTGGATGCCAGTATCATCGTGACCGAAAACGACGGTGATCAGGGGGAGTTCGAGTTTGATTTGGTGATCCATATCGAGCCTGTTGTGGATGCTGGGGACTATACCCGCCAGAGCAATGGGCTGGAAGATGCGTTCATCCCCCTAAACTGGGAACCTTCGTTGACTGACAGCAAGGAGGTGATCACCAATTTGGTGCTGGGAAATATTCAGCCGGGTTACCAGTTGCAGATCGATAATGGCGGGACAATTACCCCGTTGGTCATTGATGCAACAGGCAGTGTGACGATTACTCAGGCTCAACTGGCCGAACTGCTAGCAGGGGCACAATTGCAATTGTTGGCACCGCCTGATTCAGATCTTAATTTGACGGGGCCGACGGCGATTACCACTGAAGTGACAGTCAGCGAAACGGACGTGGACTCGCCAGCCACAGATACCAAGGTGGTTAACGGCACGCTGAATGTGATTATTCGCGCCGTTGTCGAGCCGGATGCGGAGCTTGGGGTATTGCTGCCGGGAGGGACGGAATTTGTCGAGAACATTGTCTCGCCTGACGGCAGCCTGAATTTGACCGGGGGGCCGGGGTCGGATGGTCAGATTGTGTTTGAGGATCTCGATCCCAGTAGTGACGAGGTGATCCTGTCGATAGTGATCACCTTCCCGGATCCTGATGTGGCCTTTGTGGTGATCGGGGCGATCAATAACGGTGACGGGAGCTGGACCGTACCGAATGGGAGTTTGGATGACATTCAGATTCTGGCGCCGGAAGGATTTGTCGATACTGTGACGGTTCAGCTGGCGGCAGAAGTTCAGGATTTGAGTGATGATGGTGATGTCAGTGCCATTGTTGAGGTGACTAGCAATCTGACTATCGATTTTCAGAACAATGTGCTCAACGATCAACTGGCGGCGGAGATAGTGGTTGACCAGAATGTAATTGTAACCGGACAGGAGGATACAGTTGTCGCGCTGGGGGGCTTTCTGAATCAGATTGTCAGTCTGGATACATCGGGTGGCGATATTCCCGATGATGAATTTTCATTGGTGATTAGTGCGGCCAGCCTGCCATCGGGGGCGACGATTGCTGGAATGGATTTCAATTTCGTAACCAATGAATACGTCATCAAGGTAACGCCGCAAGCGGATGGCAGTTTGGATTTAACCGGGATCAGCCTCAACTTACCGCAGGATTTTGCCGGTGATTTCTTGCTGGATGTGAAATATGTCAATACCGATGTGGCGAGCGGTGATACCAAGGAGGTGACGGATACCATTCCTGTCCGGGTGGATCCTGTCGTCGATGTACCGGACCGGACAGGTGACCCTAATCGGGTACCGGATATCGGGGTTACGGTCGTAGAGACACAGGGGCTCGATGCTGACAGGCAGCCAGCAGAAGACGGAGAGCCGGAGGTTGTCTATCCCGGGATCGCCTATGAGGATGGCACGATAGTGTTGGATATTACTGCCACTGTCGCTGATATCAGCACCACGACACTTGAAGGGCTGGAAACCTTACAGCAGGTGGTCATTGATGTGGGCGGTGCTGGGGGCTTTTTGCTCAATGCTGCTGGAGAGCAGGTAACTAGCCTGACGATTACCGATATTACCCAGCTAGCTGATGTTCGCTATGTTCCACCACAAGATTTCAGTGGTGAAGTGAGTCTTTCGGTGGCGCTGACCATTGTTGATACCGCTGAATATGATCAGACGCCCGGGGCGGCAGTTCAGACAGATACGGCTAATTTTAGCGGTAATGTGGTGTTCGAGGTGATTGCTGTTAACGACGAGGTGGAGTTCAGCGGATTGGAAAACCCTATTGTTGGGGATGAGGACAGTGGGGCGATAAGTTTTGCCGGGATCAGCGGTCAGGTGGTTGATATTGATGGCTCAGAGTCTATTGTGTCGATCAAAATCGTCAATGTTCCCGAGGGCTTTATTATCGATGGCGCTGCCAATAACGGTGGCGGGGAGTGGAGCGTCGCCGTTCCCGTGGGCAGCACGACGTTTGATCTGTCTGGGCTGGGCTTGATCCCCCCTAAGGATTTCAGTGGTTCGGTTGAGCTCGGGATTGTGGTGTTCTCGAAAGAGGACAGTCTCGAGTTACCTGAGGAAAATACTGCAACGTTCAATGTCGTGGTTAATCCCATTGCCGATCGGGTTGATACCGATGTCACCCCAACAGCGTCTGGTACTGAAGATGAAAATATTCCGCTAATCCTTAATATTCAGGCGTTGGACAACAGCGATAGTTATACCGGCACGGCGACCAATGTGACAGAAAATCCCCCCGAGACCTTGCAGATTCAGCTGAGTAATGTGCCTGATTCCAGTCAGATTGCCTTGCCTGCAGGGGTGGCAGGGAGTGTGAGTGATCAAGGCGGCGGGGTGTGGTTGGTCACGGTGGCCAGTTCGGATCTGGCGGAGCTGGTCTTTGTTCCCGGTAATGCCAATAGTAACAATTGGAACGGACAGCTGGATATTGAAATTCGAGCGGTGGATCAAACAGATGTTGCTCCTGATCCGATTGCGGCATTTGTCACGATTACCTTGGATATCGACGCGGTGAATGATGCGCCGGTCAACCAGGTACCGGCTTCGCTTACCGTCGATGAAGACGGTGTGCTGCTGATTAACAGTTTGCAGGTGAGCGATGTTGATATTGATGAGGTTAGCGTAGGCATAATGACGGTGACTCTTTCCGTAGCGAACGGGATTTTGTTGGTACCGCCCGGCTCGCCGCTGGCCGGGATAACGGTGACCGGGGATGGAAGCAATAGTTTGGTTTTGGAAGGCGCGTTATCGGCGCTTAATACGCTGCTTTCATCAGGGGTTAATTACCAGCCTGATCCTAATTTCAATGGTGATGACAGCCTTCAGATGGTCAGCAATGACCAAGGCAATACGGGAACGGGAGGGCCGCTGCAAGATAGCGACGATGTGCCGATTACCGTACTCCCAGTTAATGATCCGCCTGTTATTACCGATGTCCCGGATCAGACGACAGAGGAAGATACGGCGCTGGTGATTAGCGGAATTGCGGTATCAGATGTTGATTTCAATGAGGCAGGTTCCAGTGGCGTTATGACAGTTAGTTTGACTGCTGGAAACGGCACATTGACCGTTGCGGATACCGCAGGCGTAACGATAACAGATAACGGTACAGGAGCTGTGACTCTAGATGGTAGCTTGGCGGATATCAATACGGCGTTGGCGGCTGGGGTGACGTATTTGGGCGTCGCGGATTTCAAAGGAGAGGATAGTGTTACTGTTACGGCGAACGACAATGGTAATGTCGGCGCGGGTGGGCCGCAGCAGGCAAGTGCAACGATCAATATTACGGTGACCCCTAAAGCTGAGCCCCCGATCTTGGCGCTGACAGTGCCGCAAATGGCAGATACGCGCGCAGCGTTGGGAATATTGGTGCCCTTGTTGGGGCTAGCGGTGAGCGCCGCCGATGCCGACGAGGCGTTGTTTGTCGAAGTGCGTAATTTGGGTGATGGTCGATTAGTGGATACTAGCGGGGCTAATGTCGGTGTGGATAACGGTGATGGTAGTTGGCGTGTTGCGGCAAGCGAGCTGGATGGGGTGTTTGTCGCTGATCTGCCTGAGGGGCAGAATACATTGACTGTAGTGGGGATCTCACAAGAAAGTGATGGCAGCGAGGCGGAGTCGACTGAGCTGCTTATCGGGATTCGGATGGATAATCTGACCACCACTGGCAATGACATTGGTGCGGGGGACTCAGATAGCGAGAATCTGGTCGTTGGCGGTAGTGCCAATGAGCGACTTTTTGGTGGGCTGGCTGATGATATCTTGGTTGGTGGCACCGGCAGTGACCAGTTATTTGGTGGTGCGGGCAACGATCAATTATGGGGTGGGGAGCTTAATGGTACGGGAGATGGTGCTGCTGATATTTTTGTTTGGCAGGTGGGCGATGTCGGTACTGCCGGTGCAACAAGTGTTGATACTGTCAAGGATATGGAAATTGGCCTGGATCAGCTGAATATCGCAGAAATACTCCCCGATGATGGCGGTAGTGACCTTGATCGTTTAATCAATAACATTGCAGCTACTGTGGTTGATTCGCAGTCATTACAGTTGGATGTGGCAACAGTTGCAGCCAGTTCCCAGCAAATTATCTTGGAAAATATTGATGTAGCTGGGCTAGGACTGGATACGGGGTCAACTTCGGCAGAGATCGTCAGCCAGTTGTTTAATAACAATACCTTTATCGTGGATTAGATAAGGTTATATGGCTGGGTAAGGTATTCATCGATTTTTTAATGAATTATTGGAGACTGCATAAGTGAGTCTTACACTTCGGAGTTGAATTCGCTAATTTGGTATAGATATGAAGCCGTCAACAAGAAATGTAAATAGCAAATTAGACTCTTACAACAATTATTGCTATAGATCGCATTTGTGATTTTGTCGTATGGAGTTATTTATCTGCTAAGAATAAAATATAATGTATTTTTTATTATTCGGTTGATAATTTGAAGAGCTTATTCATAGTTTTATTTTTTATTTTTTCGCTATTCAAATTCATTGATTCAACATTTGGAGATGAAGGTTTGGCTAAAGATGATATGAATGAATTCTCACCTTATATTTATGGGGTTTTAAGTAGAAATGGTGAGGTAATAAAGAATCAAGAAATTAAATTTGGTATGATTTCAGCCGATGTAAATCAAGAAATCACTACAGTGACGAATGATGATGGAGAGTTTGAATTTGAATCTATTCTTAGGCCTAAGAAAAAGTCAATATTTTCAGAGTTGAATGAAGTTAGAGTTACGGTTTATATAATTGCAAATATAGGAGGTGAAGAAATAGTAATATGGAATGGTGTATTTTCAAAGTATAAAGTTCATCCTTTTGCAAGGAATAACATGAAAAATTTAAACTGCGACATAACAAATCCATTGAGGTATTTTGGTTTTGAAATAGAGAATAGTAGCGTACTTAAATACGTTTATAGTCAATGTTCACTATTTGGATACAAAGAATCAGAAATACATGGAAACTAATGATAATGAAGTCTTTATCACCGCGTCAAGCATCTAAAATTGCTAGCATACCTTACCAAGTATATAATAATACATTAGCCTTTGTTGACCCATTGATTGAAAAGGTATTTAGTTTTGATACGAGTAAGAATGTATTCAAAGGATCATCTGGTGGATTTCTTGGATTTGGAAGCAAGACCTCAGATTATGCCGTGATTGGAGAGGGAAAAAAAGAGTTTTCTGATACGATTGTAATCGCATTTAGAGGTACCCAAATTAACGCCGGTGACATTTTATCTGATGGTAACGTGGGCTTGGCAGGTTCTCCGAGCGGTTGCACTGTTCATGCTGGTTTTGTCAATTTATTTAATAGTATAAAACCACAGTTATCAAGCTATCTTTTACAGTACAAGAGAAAAAACAATAAAGCTCCTAAAGCTATTCATTGTGTAGGGCATAGTTTAGGTGGGGCATTAGCTTCACTTGCTGCTGACTGGATAAAAGAACAGCATAAATTGTGTGTACACTTATATACTTTTGGTGCGCCAAGAGTTGGTTTTTTGCCGTATTCTCGCCGTGAATTTTCTAAATCTTATCGTTGTACGCATGGAGCAGATCCCGTGCCTATGGTACCATTATGGCCATTTTATCACGGAGGTGATGAATACAGATTAGATGCGAGTTCAGGAATGTATTTTTGTGCTCATGGTTTAAATGAGGAATCTGTTCCTGGATATATGAATACTGCAAATGTTGAAGATTGGAAAGGTTTACAAATTGCATCAATAAATTATCTAAGTCGACCTGTAACACTTTCATATGTTAATAGATATAATGCACAATTTAATAGTAGTTGGATTGAGAAATTAGGTTCAGCAATTATGACTTTGCTTCGAGTAAGTGGTTTTGGCCATATTATTATGTCTTCTTTAACTGCAGGTTTAACTAGTTGGGATATTTTAGCTCGAACGATGGATAAAATTGCAAAAATCAAAGACAAGTACGAGGAAGATGTTCGTGGTATTCTTGGTCATATGAATGTAATGTCTGGTAGTGTTGCCATTGATCTTTCCAATATTACTTATTCTGTAATAAAGCAATGTTTTTCAAGGCTGATCAAAAAATTAAAGTCTTATGTTGAAAAAGCACTTAATTTAACTAAGTAGCCTTAGAACGACTTAAACCATCGTTATAAATCCTTATTTTCAATTTTTGTGATATATAGTGATGGTTTTATTGTTCGCTATGAGTATTTTTAACTTTTTATTTTATAACAAATAAATTGTTAGATTTAAATTGTGAACTTAATTCAAAAGAATATCGTTTCTTTTTTGGAAATAACATAATAAAAATGGTCGTGAGTTTGTAATTGCAAGTAGATGTAATTTGAATGGTTATGTGTATAAATAATCACTTGATGAGGAAATATGATGGCTACTCTATCACCTAGGATTGCATCAGAAATTGCATATATACCATATCAAGTTTATGGTGATGATGGACGTATTTCCACTACTGGTTATGGTAGTTATTTAGAGCATTTGTTTGGTTTGATACCGGCACAACCGCTGGCGGAATAATTGACACCTATATTGTGAGAGGAACAGAAGATTTGTTGGCTTCTCTCTAAGCTCGTAAGCTTGATCCGGTGCTTTGATAACTAAAGTGGTATCCGGATGGGCTGTCATCGTTGATCTAAATAGACAGTGATTATGCTAATCAATAATAGCTGCGAGGTAGTATCATTTAGATCCTGAATTTTTTGTTGCTAAGGGGTTAGTACTTATTCGATGGTATTTGGCCATCACGTTCCATTTTTAGCCGGTTTACTCATCGTTAAAGGACATTTTCACTCTTATCCAAAGAGCGGCAGGCTTCTGCAAAAGTGTAGCCGTCATCCAGAACCAGATTAGTAGTTTCAAGTTTAAATTCAGCAGAAAGAGTGCGACGTTGTTTTGTCATGAAGCACCTTTAAAACTAGGCGGTAACTGTACCACCTAAAAGGGTATTCGGGATCATTAAGAGCCGATCCTGATAGGCATTTTTCCAGGCTATAAGGCCACAGGCAAAATATAACATGGCCTCATAATTTTTAGCTTTTTTGACCAGCGGATTAATAATCGCTCGAAAGCGATTTACCCAACTGTGGCTACGTTCGACTCTGGAGTTATTGAGTTTGTCTTATCTTGTTTTTCTTCGCCTCGTGGACGAACGTGAGGGACGAATTTCCGAGTAATTAGTTCTCTCTAGCTTTTGTGATTGATAACCCTTATCTAAATACAAATGCTATTTATTGAGACATGGATGACCTGCTCCCAAGTTATCAACGGAACTCAAAGTGAGAGTGACGGAGCTAGCTATAATTGCTAACGGCAAACCATTTGTATCGGTTAAAAGGCTACGCCTTACTCCTTGCTTCCCTCAATCTGTTGGCTTTCGCCCGGTTTTTTTGATTCCGCTAAAGGTGCTTTTGTTATCGCGCTGCCTATAGAAAGTCACGACTAATCGGTTCTATTGAGCTTTCTGCACTCTACCAAATCATTTTGCCAAAGACGCTCAAATACTTTTGCATCACGCCATTCTTGAAACCGACGATAGGCTGAAATTGATGAACCAATCCCTGTTTTATTGAGAGCATATTCACTGATGCCCCGTGGACATAACAAATAAAATCGCTGACATTGTTGCACGAACATCAACCCTTTTACGGTGAGTACCTAATGGATGATTGTCTTTTGGTTTGAGGATAAGCGGTTCAATCTTTGCCTACATTTCATCTGTGAGTTTCCAAGGCTTTGGATTTGATGTCCAGCCATAATTACTACCATATTTTGATCACATTAGCGTTATTATTGTAGTGGTCAAGTAAAATTGGCCACAGTTTTAGAGTCATTCCAGAATAACCGTTCTGACTCATTTGGCGTCAGACCTCCGTTATATTGATGTGGCCTGATCTCGCTGTAATATCCTGTGATGTACTGTGTGATTGAACGCTGTGCTTGGGCAAAACTCTCATATCCTATTGATGGTACCCATTCTGTTTTTAAGCTTCGGAAGAATCGCTCCATCGGGCTGTTATCCCAACAATTTCCCCGACGGCTCATGCTTTGCTCAATCTGATATCGCCAGAGTAGTTGCCGAAATTTCAGACTGGTGTAATGCGAGCCTTGATCACTATGGAACATAACATTTTTCGGCTTTCCTCTTGCCTCAAAAGCCATTGATAGCGCTTTACCCGTTAAGTTGGTATCCGGCGATAGAGACATTGCCCAACCGACGGGTTTTCTTGCAAAGAGATCGATAACCATGGCTAAATAAGCCCAGCGCGTTCCAACCCAAATATACGTGACATCACCGCACCAGACTTGGTTCGGCGCCGTCACGGCGAACTGGCGGTCTAATTTATTAGCTACTTCAACGTGTTCTTGAGTAGCCTTCTTATAAGCATGCTTAGGCAACTGACAGCTCACTAAGCCAAGCTTTTTCATTAACTTACTAGCACGATAACGGCTCAGAGGTATGCCTTTTGCCGTAACGATCTCTGCGATAGTTCGAGCCCCCCGCAGAGCCATTACTGATGCGGTACGCGGCTTTAACTTCGCTAGATAACTCGACGAAATCAGAATTAATCGCCTTGGGGCGGCCAGACCAATATTTGTAACTGCTTCGATGGATGCTGAACACATCACAAAGTGTAGATACACTGTGGCTCTGCTTGAGTTTCTCTACTAGCGAGAATTGTTCAGCGAGTCGGACATCAAGAGAGCTGTAGCCTTTTTTAATATTTCATTATGTTCTTCGAGGCGAGCCAGTTTCTTCTTTAACTCACGGATCTCGATTTGTTCTGGCGTCATCGGGGAAGCTTTAGGTGAAACTCCTTGCCGCTCTTCTTTGAGTTGGCGAACCCACTTATCCATGGTGGATTTACCGACATTCATTGCCTTGGCTGCTTCAGCTACCGAGTAGCCCTGGTCAAGAACCAACTGCGCGGCTTCAAGTTTAAACTCGGGGCTAAATGTTCTTCTACTGCGTTTTGTCATTGCGTCACCTGTTAACTTCTGAGGTGATGATATCACCTCTTATCAGGTGGCCAAATTAACTATGCCACTACATATCTACTGATATAGGCACTAACCCCCTATAGGGAGCGGTTTATCTGGTGTATTATAGAGAAAATCAGACTTAACCTTTACCCTTCCCTATAATAATAGCCATTATCACTGTATACTGGCGATAATTTTATGGAAATTAACATATAGAACTGAATTGCGGGTTTATACCCAATGGTCATATTTTCGGTGGAATTAACTCATCGAAATGATATGTTTTTAACTATTATTTTCTTTAGTTAAATCCATTATGGTCGATAGTTAATTATTAGACATTTAGCTTGAATAAGTTTCTTTATGGATAAAGTACGAGTAATAGCGTTAATTGTGGCAAGTATTTCGAAGGGTTTAGCCTCTTTTGGCTTTATTTTTCATGCTCTTAATGCGCAATCATTAATGCCGAAAAAAGACATGAGAGTGCAAGTTCAAGCACAAAATAGTCGTTTTCTTGCAACATTATCTACAATTATTATTGCTAAATATTCTTATTCTAATGTGACAATCATTGTTACAGATAAAGGTTTTCCCCTCCTCTCTGGTATATCTTATAGGTATACATTGTTATCTGCGTTGGTTTGTATTGTAAACAGCGATAACCTGTTTGTGCATTATCCTCATATAGCGAAGGTTGTCCCCTCGTAATTCAGCGCTCAATTTAATATCGAATTAAAAGTTTAATACCCTCGTCATGTAAATGACTCATATTATTTAATTAACAAATAAGAAAAACATGAATAAATTTACCTTAGCGACACTTGCTACACTTATTCCTCTCTACACGCATGCTGCAGATTTCAATACCATCTCAAACTTTGGTGATAGTCTGTCCGATATCGGCAACAAACATATGATCACTGTCGATATGAACCAGAAAACCTCAGGAAAAATTGGCATTCGTGCCTCTGAGCCGAATTTTAATGGCCATTTCAGCAATGGTCTCGTTTGGACTGAATACTTGGCCGATTTCCTTGCGATGCCGATGCCGACACGAGGTCATGGGAAAATCGAAAGCAAGGTAGTTCTTAAAAACCAAGATGATAAAATCGTGACCTACCATTATGAAAGTGCGCCCTTGTTAGGGACCAACTGGGCCGTTGGTGGTGCGATGTCTGGCTTGGGGAATTTTATCGATATTGATGCGGCCAATGGATTTACTGCCTCTTCAGGCCTAGACGTGCTGACAAACAGTGGTCAGCAAATTAAACAACGTATTGCCCATAAAGGCCAGTTCAAAGGCAATGAGCTGATTAGCTATATGAGCGGAACCAATAATCTGTGGTTTACCTTGTTCGGTGATCTTAACCAAACGGGTGACAAAGCGGCATCTTACGCTCTTGCTGATATCAAATCCTTGATTGATGCGGGGGCAAAACAGATTCTTGTTGCCAACATTCCCAATTTTGTTGATGCACCATGGTTTGCAGGTCGACAGGACATAACGGTTCCGTTTATCCAGTCACACAACCAAGCATTGAAAACAGGCTTAGAAAAGCTGGCGGCAAGCCATTCTGATACTGAGATCTTTTATTATGATACGTTCGCCGTATTTAATAAGGTGATTGATGATGTGAAAAATCATGGTGAGTACCGTGATGCAAAACTGGATGTCACTATTACCAACGTGACTGATGAAGCCTATAGCTATGCGACAGGGGCTGTGATCGCCCAGCCAAACCATAATCTATTCTGGGATGGCCTTCATCCGACAACCGCAATGCATAAAGTCATGGCTAAGCATGCGGCCGATCTTATCAAAGCTGGGGAGCCGTTGTGATTTCACTTAAATCTATACGCCATCAAATCATTATTGGTGCCGTAAGTTGCCTATTAATATCGCTTATTGCGGTACTGCTTGTTGGTCAAAAATACGCCAGTCAGCTTGAAGAGATGGTGTACAACAAAACGTATGCGTTTTCTGATCAACAGCTGACTCAGCAGCTGGAATATACCAGCAAATACAGTTCAGCACAGATTCAAAACCAGCTATCTGTCGCGATGGACTCCGTTGAAGCGCTAGCCAGTGTGTTATCTGGTATGGCGAGCGGTGAGCATGGTCAGACTAAGATCAGCCGTGAAGATCTGTCATTGGCTGTGCGTGATTTGCTGGCGAGTAACCAGAAGTTTTTAGGGGCTTATATCGCTTTTGAACCCGACGCCTGGGATGGAAAGGATGCGTTTTATGAAGCCATCGATGGTAAAGGCCAATTCAACGTGTATTGGACCCGTGATAGCGGTAACCAATTAAAGCCTTCATCGGTCGATTCGGATCGGTTTTATAGCCAAGAGCAGACCAAAATAGGGACTCGCGTCAGCGAATGGTATCTTTGCCCGCTTGAGACCGGAAGTAGCTGCCTGATAGATCCGTGGGTATACAATGTTCAGGGTAAACAGGTATTAATGACCAATATAGTTACCCCGATCAAGGCCAATGGTCAAACTATCGGCATGATTGGTATCGATTTATCGGTAAACTTTATCAATGAGTTGGCACTTAGTCTGAAACAGAACCAATTTGGGCCAAATTCTCATGTCAGTATTATTACTTATCGTGGTGTTGTTGCGGGTGATACCAGCTCGAGTGCTCAGCTCGGAGCTGTGTTGCCAGACTGGGCTAAGCAAAAAAGCCAGCTTCAAGCGGGTAAGCAATCATGGAATGAGACGGACAAGGATTCCAACTTAGTCACACCGATTACGGTAGGAGACACCAATACCCCGTGGATGTTGTCAATTACCATACCTAAAGCGGATCTGTTTGCAGACATTAATGGATTACAAAAAGAGCTTAGGACGTCGTTCAGTGATTTCCTTAATGCTCAGTTCATCGCTGGCCTGTTGATTTCGGTATTGGCCCTTGCCATGCTCTACATACTGGCTAAACGTATCTCTACACCGATCCAGCAAGTGGTAAACATTGTTCAGCAGCTCGGTCAGGCTGGTGGTGATTTGACCTTCCGTTTGGATGTAACGAGAAAAGATGAAACGGGCGCTCTGATGAAGGGGCTTAATACTCTGATGGCTTCGTTGCAGAGTATGATCCGTGATATCGCAGGTTCTGTCGATCATTTGAAACTGTCGGCAAATCGTTCTGCCGGTATTGCTGAAGCATCACATCAAGATGTACAGCAGCAACGTCAGGAACTGGAACAAGTTGCTACAGCAATTAATGAAATGGCTTCTACGGCAAGTGAAGTGGCCAATAGTGTTGCGACCACAGCAAGTTCAGTTGAGGAAGCAAATCATGTCATTATGCGTTGTAGTGACGTTGTTAATGACAGCGCTAGCGTCATTAATCAATTAGGCGAGGAAATGGAGCGTTCTTCTTCGACCATTATTGAATTAGAAACTCAGAGCCATCAAATCCGCAGTATTCTAGATGTGATCCGTAGTATTTCAGATCAAACCAACTTGCTGGCTTTAAATGCCGCGATAGAAGCAGCTCGGGCCGGTGAGTCCGGACGTGGTTTTGCCGTTGTTGCTGATGAAGTTCGTCAGTTGGCCTCAAAAACGCAAAATTCTACGGAAGAAATTCAGCAGATGATTAACCAGTTCCAAGGTCAAATCAAGCTGACAGTAGAGACGATTGCCAATGGTAAAACCTTTACCCAGAACAGTATCGAAAGCAGCAAAACGGTCGTCGTAGAGTTAGAGTCCTTAATGGCTTCAATGTCAACCATCCAAGATATGATGTGTCAAATTGCTACGGCTTCTGAGGAACAACATCAAGTGACTGAAGATATTAACCGTAATATCAATGCGATCACCGAGATAACCATCAAAGCAGCTCAAGGAGCAGAGACATCAAATCAGGAAGCTCAAGGAATATTGGAGCAAACCAGTGAGGTTGAAGATAAGCTAAATAAATTTAAGTATTAGGATTAACTTCACCTTTCCTAGCGGCGACGTCGTCGCCGCTATCTTTAGCCCTTGGCGGCCAATCGTTACAATCTCTTCGCTGTAAATTCGAGAACTTAGGGCTGTCGTAGTCAGTATCCGCGTGGGTGTCAGTGCAAATTATGAACAATTAATCAGGTGATGTTTATCTTTGTTTGATAGGTTAGATATAGACTTACAACAAGGATATTGAATATGGAAATGGATTGGGTAAGTGGCATTTTACGGTTTGACTCGTTTTTTGCGGTGACAATAGGCATTTTGGTCTTGTTTGTTGGTCGTCAGATTAACCAGCGGTTTGCACCATTGCGCGAGTTCAGCATTCCTGAGCCGGTAACGGGCGGGATTTTGTTTTCGGTACTGATTGCACTGGTTTATATGGCGACGGATATCGAGATATCGTTTAATCTTGTCGCCCGTGATGTATTGCTGGTGTATTTCTTTACCACGATCGGGATCAATGCCAGCTTGAAGGACTTACTTAAAGGCGGTCTGCCATTGGTGATCCTGCTAGCGATTACAATAGGCTATATGGTGGTGCAAAACCTGACAGGGATTGGGGTTGCTGCTATTTTCGAGCTCGATAGTGCGGTCGGTATGCTGGGTGGCAGTGTCTCTTTGATTGGCGGGCATGGTACGACAATCGCGTGGTCACCGAGGATCTCCGAAGGTTATGGTATCAGCAACGCGATGGAGATAGGGATTGCCTGTGCAACATTTGGCCTGATTTTAGCTAGTTTAATGGGCGGGCCTATCGCCAAATTCCTTATTACGCGACATAATCTCAAACCTGAGCAAAAAGAAGCCCTGGATGTCGGCGTAACCGAAGAGAGTGACAATGGGCATATCAGTGGCTTTGATTTTCTTGATGCCATTTTCTCCATTCATATCTGTGTCATTTTGGGCTATATCCTCAATGGCCTGATTGATAGTGCAGGTTTGCAGTTGCCGCTTTTTGTTACTTGCCTGTTTGCCGGTATTGTGATGACTAACGTGGTACACGGGACGGGTATCCGCCGAATGACAGGTACACACTGGCCGGCAAGAAAGCCCGCGATTGCCTTGATAGCGGATATTTCCCTCGGCACATTTTTGGCAATGTCGCTGATGAGCATGCAGCTATGGACCTTGATTGATTTGGCTGGGCCGATATTTGCCATTTTGGCGGCGCAGTTTACGGTTGCGGTACTGATTAACTTGTTCGTGGTCTTTCCTGCAATGGGTAAGAATTATGACGCTGCGGTGATCTGTTCGGGGTTCGGCGGTATTTCGCTGGGCTCAACACCTACGGCAATGGCAAATATGTCTGCTGTGTCTCAACGTTATGGTAACTCCCACCTTGCATTTATTATTGTGCCTTTGGTTTGCGCATTTTTTATTGATTTGGTTAATGCGTTGATGATCCCGTATTTTCTTGCCAATTTTTAGTCATTGAGTGAGGGAAGCGATCAATAAGCTTAAATGGATCGAAAGGCCATTTGGGTTAGATAGGCTGAGTGCTGTTGCGATATATATCCAATGCCAAGCTATGCTTGTACAGAGTAGCGGCAGATAACAGGATGTTTATGCAAGCGTTCAGAGCTTCCTCATTGGTTCGATGCCACATGGCACGTTATGGTTATCGATATTGTTTGTTGGCCTGTATGGCAACTGTACTTCCTTGCCGGGCCGAAGAGGGAGGTGTCGGTCATTATGTTCCGGGTACCTTGAGTCGTGCGATGGCAATGCTGCCGAGTGAGGGCAGCATTGCGGTTCAGTTTGCTTATGTTGATACCCAAGGTGAATTTCCCAGTGAGCAAGTTGTGCCTGTAGCTGGAAAGAGTGTGACGCAATTTGCTGTGGATAGCCGTGAATATCGCCTCGATATGATATGGAATACCGGGGTGGATGCCGGTCATGGTTGGACATATAGCACTGGTTTAAGTGTACCTTACCTCTCGGTCCGTAGCGCGGGAAGGGGGGTTACCGACAGCGCATCCGGATTGGGGGATATCGTATTGGCTCCATTGATCTTAACGCATGGCTGGAGCGATCACTGGCGGACTGATATCCGGTTTGCGGTTCATACCCCAACGGGGAATTATGACAGGGAGCGAACAGCCAATCCGGGCCGACACTACTGGACGTTCGAGCCAGCTATCGGTTTGTATTATATGCAGCCGTTTACCGGGCAAATGTTCAGCGTTTACGGGGGCATGAATATCAATACCACCAATACGGCAACGGATTACCATACTGGGACGCAAGTGTTTTTGGAGTCAACTCTAACGCAGAGTGTACTGGTGCTTGGGGGAATGGTCGGGCTTGGTATCACTGGATTTGCCTATCAACAGGTGGAAGGGGATAGTGGAAGCGGTGCGCTAGAGGGGGCATTTAAGGGGCGCGCTTTGGGGCTCGGTCCAGTGTTGCAGTACAGAGCACAGTTGGCGGGGGCACAATTGGCGGCTGATATGGAATGGCGTTTTCCGTTTGCTACTCAGAATCGTCCTGACTCGGATAGCTTTTCAGTACGTTTGCAGCTGATTTACTAAGTAAGCGCGGCATTGGCAATGCCGCGCTTGGATATGGCTTAACGTTGGAACGATAGGCCCCACATCAGCACTTTGTTCTTTCCGTTAGATGTGTCGTGTGAGCTATGTGCCGAAATTCGGATACGGTCAGCGTACAAGGTGCGTGGAAGTGTGAATTCCTGACGCTGGTATGATGGTCCGTAGATTTGAGGGAATTCAAAGCGACCGGCTTCTTCCCACTCCATTGTCATTCGATTCCAGATAGAAAAGCTGAATGTCTTCAAGCGTGTACCATCAGTCAGGTTAGCCGAACCAAGACGGAATGTTTTTAGGCGCATTGGTTCTTTGAAATCTATCGTGAAAGACATTGGCATTTCATGGTAGTACTCCTCTTCGGCTTGAAGGTACAGACCCTGAGACAGGTTTAGGTTGAAATCACCGCTGTTGGTGAAGTGTGGCTCTAGGCCTCCTACGTCCTGAAGAAAACTGTCAGTCAAAACGTTCGCGTGGCTATTCGGTTTGTAGAAAACCTCATCAGGCATAAAACTGGCGATATCAGAATAGGTAGGAATGTCATCTGTAAGCACACGCGTCGTCAGGGTGAAATCACCTTTCTCACCGTTAGGACCGAACCAGTTACCCGTCCAGTGCTCGTTAGATACGTTACCTACAAACCAGTTTCTTGTTTCGCCGTTATGGATTTCGAACTGGAATCGTTCTTTCTCACCTGACCCGATATAGTGGCTGTTCTTGTTTTCTACCATGCCGGAAACCATTTCGCCGGACTGTGTTTTACCAATAATGGTATTGCCTGATAGATCCATCTTCAGCTGAAGGTTTTCCTGATAGTCGATTACACCATCCAGTGTATTGTCGTAATGCAGGTAAACCGTCTCATCACTTGCCGAAACGGTCATCGGTAGCGCCAGCAGTGTAGCAAGCAGTGTTTTTTTCATTTTTATAAATATCCTAACAGTGTGACTCTATTATGTGGGACTTTGTCTGCCTAGTTGCTTGGGCAGAAATATGTTGAGCAAGTCCAAATTTGAAGGCGGCAGCAAGCATATTTATTTAAATGATTTGAGATGAAATATCACAAACGCTGGATCGAGATCACGCCATATAGGGGAGTGTGGTGGGCATGCTTTCGTAGAATCGCGTTTTCTTGAGTATGTTTGCGATGTATAGATTTCGAGCTGGGAGGGCTTACAGGAAGGGATTAATCACTAAGTTCAAAGAGTGAAGGCACAGTAGCAATAAGGCCGCTGTGCCTTGAAAAGAGGCGAGGGATCAGGCGTTCAGAATGAACTGCTCGATAACAGCCGCAACGCCATCTTCGTCATTGCTCAGGGTAATGTGGTTGGCAATGGCTTTGGTTTCATCTGTGGCGTTACCCATTGCCACACCCAGGCCAGCATATTCGATCATATGGTGATCATTACCGGCATCACCCATACAGATCACTTGGCTAGCATCAAGGCCAAGATGTTCCGCAAGCATGGCAACACCTGTGCCTTTATTGCTATTAGGATTCATGATTTCTAGGAAGAAAGGCGCACTTTGGACAACGGTGTAGTTGCTGTAAAGGGCTTCAGGCAGTTGGGCAATGGCACGGCTTAGGATATCCGGATCCGCCACCATCATTACCTTGATAACCTCTTCGTCATCGGCAAGCTCTGCAAAGTCAACCACGGTTGTTTCGACCCCGTTGATTTCAGACTCGTGCTCGGTGTACGGGTTGTTTTCTGGGGTGATTAAGCCTCGTTCAGGGGTAAAGGCATGGATAAAGGTGCCGAGGTCATGGGCAAGGCTTGCAATGTTCTTTGCATCGCGGCCGGTCATAATTTGTTTGCGGATCACTTCTTTGCTGGCGACTCGCTGAACGAGCGAGGCGTTATAGCTCAGGACGTAATCGTGATCTTCTGTCATACCGAGTTCATCAAGGTAACGGGTCATTCCTTCAAGCGGACGACCAGAAGCCAATACGACATGAACGCCGTTATCACGGGCTGCTTGGATAGCTTGTTTGGTTCGAGGGCTGACGGTTTTCTGCGAGGTAAGCAGGGTTCCGTCCATATCAAGGGCAACCAGTTTGTACATGAAATACATCCATTGGTGAAAATTTGTAGAGCGACCATCTTAATCAATTATTGTGATCAACTCGACAACATTCCGTGATATTGGAGTGACTTTTCAGATCAGCTTGATGCTTGTCAAGTTCAATCGCCACCGAGTCATCCCCGATGGCATTGTGGTGTATAGGGGGCTCTTGGCCTCTAGATAGCAAAGGGGGAGAGCTTGAGGTTATAGAAGTTGCTGTGTTGAATATCTAGATTAATGTGCTGGAGTGATTCAACAAATAGCTGCAGCGAGGTCAGTAGCAGGTAGCACTCATCGGCGTCTTGGTTGCTAAATGCAAATTGTAGAACAGATTGTTTGCTGAATCCGGACAAGTACGTTTGCAGGTGATTCCGAAGTTGTTTTAAGGCGAAATCATGATCGGAATATGATTCGTTGATCATGGTGGTATTCAAGAAGGTAGCCATATCTTCAATTGAGCGACGGACAAGCCGATCGATCCCCGCATGGTATGATTGCTGCTGCCATTGTCGATAGCTGTCCGAAAATGCCCGGTACTGGACACAAAGACTATACGCATGGCTGATCAGTTTGTCGGCGTCTTTCTTGTCGATATCGGGGAATACCCGCCAATTAATGAGGTTGCTGGCATTATCGGCCATCGCAACGGCCCTCAGTGGTGAGGGAACTGACAGGGTGACTATCGAGCCTGATGATGTATCTAGCAGAGCTTTTAATCCGTTTTGCAAAGAACGGCGAAAATAGGTGAGCTGACGCAGGAAAACGCGTTCTGGTGCACCGGAAAATACCCCGTGGTTAACAAAAAATATGACCAGCATTCCGATACTAATGATCAGTAGCTGGAGCAGGGCTGACTGGATATCGTAACTCGGTACCAGCTTCATCGCACTGTTGCTCATCAGAACCAAGTTTTGGGTACCTAACAGGCGATGGAAAATCTGCTGGGGCTGATTGAATAGATACCAAATACCAAAGGCATTGAGAAAGTAGAACCCGCCCAATTGCCAGATTTCTGTCAGATGCGGCAAAACGAAGACATATTGCAGCAGAACGAAGCTTGACCAGCCAATCATATACAGCAGGATTGAGCGGGTGTTGGCGAAGGGTAGTGAGAGTATCACGCTACCCAGAATCCCCCCCAGCATGACGATCATCGCTCCGCCAGGCATAGGCACATAAATCCACAGAGCAATACAGATCCATATCATGATGCTGGCTTTCAGGGCATTAATCGCTCGCTCAGGATCAATGGCTAATGACCAATGATTACAAGACGGCTTGTTCAGTGATGAGGCCGTTGTAGTGTCACCATTTTGGACTTGGCCTGAAACGGCCTCGTGCAGTGTCTGGAGCATAACATGGTGCAAGGAGTCCATGTCATTGAGTACTTTTTCAAGCAGTCTTAGCGCACCATGTTGTTCGCTGGAATTTGCAGCCATTTTGAACAGGGCAATTGGCGCCGGAGGTGGATTGCTGCCGGCGCTGTTGTCGGGCGGCAAAGCCTGTTGGCTCTGATCGCGGTTGTTTGCAAGCAATGACGAGGCCAAGAGGGCGCGACTTTTCATATTATTGAAAAGCTGGATAACAGCCTCGCTCTGTTCCGGAGCAAGCGGCTTGCTGAGCATATGGTTGGCTTCTGACAGGTGCCCGCATAATAGGGCCCACTGGCTATGCTGGGCGAGGAGTTGCTGCCATTGAGCTTCCCCGCCACTGATTTGATAGCTATCGGCTTTTGCCGCTTGAAGGAGATCTTCAAAGCGAGTTAGCTGTTTGAGGCTATTGCCGAAAGAATATTCTTCACCAAGCTGCCCAGTACTCTCAAGGTTGGCGATGGCAGTGTCGATGTGCTGTGCTTGGGTATCGAAATAACCTTTGAGAGTATCAAACAATACGATGCGGCTTGAGGCCGGCCACATCAAGCTGAATACCAAAGTAAAACAGAACACCCCGAGAACGGTTTCCTGAATACGCAACACCGCAATGGTGAAGGTGAGATCGCCGGAAAGCTTGCCCATGACGATAACCAGAGTGGCAACCATCAGGCCGATACTCCAGGCATAGCCATTTCGCGGATTGGTTTGCTGGTAGACGCACAGGGCGGCAAAAGCGGTGTAGCACAACAGAAAATGCAAGGGTTGTTGCGCGAAAGAACCGACAAGGACAAAGGCCATCCCCACGCCAAGCAAGGTGCCGAGAATACGGTGGCGGCCTTTTTTCAGCGAATGGCCACTGGTTTCAGTGGCAGCCATGACAATAACAGCAAAGGCGGCCCAGTAGGGTTTGTCCCATCCAAGCCACAATGCACTGACAATGGCGAGGGTGAGCGCAGTGGCTACCTTGATAGGCAGTTTGCAACGTTGGCTTATCATGGCATTTCCTCGGCAGGTTACGGCAATAGTGTGGTGAGCGAAATTGCAGGGTGTTTGTGAATCATGATCGATGCCGTTGCCCCGACACGCAGTTCGATATCATCGGGTAGGGTATCGAGGCTAATGCGAACCGGAATGCGCTGGGCCAGTCGGATCCACTGAAAGGTTGGGGTGACATTCGGTAGCAGTGATACGCCGGTGCTGCCATCTTTGTGGGCAATGCCGTAGCCAATACTTTCTACATGGGCCGCTAGCGGTTGGTTGCCGTAGGCCATGAGGGTAACGGTTGCCGTTTCACCAGGTTTCACGTCTTTGATATCTGTTTCTTTGAAAAAACCTTCAATCCAGAAACTGTGTTTGTCAACCAACGCAACTACAGGCTGATTGGCAACAACCTGACTGCCAATCCGCAGGTTGAGGTTTGTGATATATCCGTCTACTGGCGCTGTTACCTTAGTAAAGCTCAGGTTGAGTTTAGCTTCTTCAAAAGCCGCCTTGGCGACCATTACCCCGGCTTTGGCCGCCTGAACGGCATTGGCTTGCTGGGTTAGAATTAGCTGTGAGATCGCACCGGGCTGACGCCGAGCCAGAGATCGGCCACGGTAAGCCTCATCTTGTGCCCTTTGCAGCTGTGCCTCGGCCTGAGCCACACTGGCTTCAGCTTTTTCTTGGGCGGCAAGATAGGTGCGAGGGTCGATTTCAAACAGTAAGTCTCCGGCCTTAACCTCGCTGTTATCTGTGATATGGATTTTGACGATAGGGCCGGTAACTCGCGGTGTGATCTGGACCACTTGGGCTCGAATCTGGCCATCACGGGTCCATGGGTTCGTCATGTATTGTTGGTATTTCCAGCCAATCGCAGTAGCTGCCAGAATCATTAGGCAGAAGGTAACAAAAACGCGCTTATTCACAGCAATAATCTCGATAACAGGTTAAGAAGGGAAAACGTAGGTACCAATGAGGACCGTATAAACAATGGCGATGCAGAGTTCGGCCAGAGGAGGGCTGGCGACATATCGATGCCATTGCAGTTTGTTTAATAGCCGGGCTGTCAAAGAGGTACAGACAACCCCGAGAAAGCCTGCAACGAGCAACGGGGGGAGGTAGATATCGCCGATGGCAATTTCTTTGGGGATAGCATTCAGCACAGTCAGGTTCTCTTCTTAAGCGCGGGGTAGGTGGCCAGAAGGGCCAATGTGATAATGCTGTGATATTAATCACATAATTAGCTGGAATAAATATCCATTAAGGGAATACAATCGAAACTCACGGTTTCTAATCAAGCTCGAAAAATGAGCGTAATTGTTGTTAATTGGGGGTGGGGCCTACGTGGATAGAATCACCAGTATGGAAATATTTGTACGGTCCGTTGAGCTCGGATCTTTTGCAGCAGTTGCCGATGAGTTTGGGATAAGTGCCCAAATGGTAGGCAAGCATGTCCGTGCTCTGGAGGCCTCGTTGGGTGCCAAACTGCTGGTGAAATCAACCCGCTTTCAAAGCCTGACGGCTGCTGGAGAGCAGTATTACCAGCGTTGTTTGACCATTCTGGCAGAGCTCAAAGCTGCGCAGGAAGATATTTATCGTAATATGAATGAGCCGTGTGGGAAGCTGAAGATCTGTGCTGGGGTGAATGTTGGAATAAAAGCACTCTCGCCAGCCTTAGCCCGCTTTATCGAGCAGTACCCGAGGTTGGAAATTGAGCTGATATTGGACAACAACCAGCCGGATATCAAAAAAGAGGGGTACGATATTATTTTTCGCGATCGGGTGGATGGCTATGAGTACTTGATCGCCAACAAATTGCGCAGTTTTGAAATGGTGGTGTGCGCCTCTCCGGAATATTTAGCTAAATACGGTGTGCCATCGCATCCGATGGAACTGGAAAATCACCAATGCCTTCAGCCGAGCGGTTTGAATAGTGCTTATAAGTGGTGTTTTTATCACGGTCGGCAAAGTTTTTCGCCATTGGTATCGTCGCGACTGACGATGAACAGCGGGCAGGCGATGATGGCAGCCGCATTGGAGGGCGCAGGGATCACGATGCAGCCGATTTTCCAAGTTAGGGAGGCGTTGTCTACGGGGAAATTGATACAGATTTTGACTGATTATAAATTACCAGAAATTGAGTTGTTTATGCTTTACAAGCCGTCGTTACGCAATACCGCAAGGCTGACACTAATTAGTGCATTTTTAAAAGATGCACTCAGTCGAGTCAGTAATGAGTAGTTAGGTACACCTAGTTACCTCAAGATAGCTTGTGTTGAATCCTGTATTCTTGAGGTAATGTAAGTATATTCAGCTATTAGCAATGGATTTGTTTGTTCTGTTTTTAAATCTCATATTTACTTTTTTTAAAAGTAAATAAATCAACATGTCTCGTTTGCATTATAAAATTTCAGTGTAATAGATGAGTGTTACATTGAATTTACGTGGTCTAAATCAAGTTAATGTGACTTATTTTGATTGTAGTGATTGGTATTTTATTATGTTGTATAGCATTGTGGTATTTACAAGATGGTTATTTATCCTCATATGAGCTCATCGAATATCAGAGTTCAGATTAAATGTCGTTATGCTCTAGCTAGCTTAAATTACAATTGTGGTGTTTTTAGAATAAAAAGGTTTACGGAATGGATGGTAAGCAGGTTCTTAATAGTCAATATTTGAAGTCATTAAGAAGAGAATATGGATTAAGTCAAGAGGCCTTGGCAGATGCATGCGAACGGAAATGCTTGCGAATTTCTATTGCTACAATAAAACGAGCTGAGACAGGAAAGGTAGTAAATTATAGAACGACTAAAAATCTTGCGGCTTTCTATGGCATTGAAGTTAATGACCTTATTATGCTGCCTGATAGTGAAGAGAAAGAGAGTGCTACATGTCAAGAGCGGCTTGGTGTGGTGGCACTTTTCAAAGCCTCTGATGTTGAAGTCTATTCCTATGCACTGGCAAGAATTGAGAGTTACCAGCCATTGCTGATAGAGAAATATGGAACCTATATCGTTGCGGCATTTGGACGTTATTCGAGTGCTATTCAAGATAAAAATAATTTTTCTCAATCAAAGCAAACATTATCTTGTATGTTTGACCTTTTTAACGAAATAAAATCGCGTTCATCAATATTGAGTCCATTTTGTTGCTTAGTCAATGTCACCACAATTTTATGTCAAGAATCGCAATTTTTTCTAGATAAAAAGCAGTTAACGGCGTTAATCGAAACCAGCCATGATATGCCGTACAACACTTTCATTGTGAGCGAATCACTGAGAGCTTTGCATTTACAGCAGTTTCATTTTACGGCGTTGAATGACTCAGTAAAACCTGATTGGTGGCAACTGGATGTAATGAATAGCCTGCCATCTGGCCCTTATTTTATTGGGCGCGATGTTGAGCTTGAGCAAGTTAAACGACAAATTGCTGAAAGTATTCTTACCAATAAGAGCAAAGTGATTGGGATCTGGGGGGAGCAGGGGATTGGTAAAACGTGTTTTTTGCATCAGCTTAGCGAGACGATACAGCAAGATGGTTTGATAACTGGTTGGATTGATATCGAGAAGAATGAATCCAATGTTATCAGAGAGCTAAAACAAGGTAGTGCTGATATTGTCTTTATAGATAACGTCCATTTGCTGAGTGAGCAAGGAATGCAGATTTTGCATGAGGCTGTTGTTGAGATCGCCGACCGGGTGTTGACTGTTATAGTGACGGCGACGGTGGCTGACAAGGCCCGTGTTCAACGGCATATTCAGGTTGATGCAAGTTTGATACTCCCCGCACTAACTGCGAGTGAGTGTAGGCTTTTGGTCTCTCAGTATTCTGGTTCGCATCTACCTGAGGAGATGGCAGAAAAAATAGTGTCAAAATGCCAAGGTAACCCGCTGTATTTATCCTTGTTGCTGTCAAGTCATGATTTGGCGACGGTTCCGGATACATTGCAGTTATTGTTCGAAGAGCAATTAGCTGTGCTATCGCAGGAAGATCGAAATGTATTGAAGATATTGGCGATCGCGAATAAACCGCTAAGGCTAGAAGATATTCGGGCCTTATTATCTGAAAAAATTGATATATCAACACTCTATCAAACCCACCTTGTTATACCTTATGGTGTTGACCAGCTTACTGTGGCCCACGATTTGATCGCTGATGCGCTATCACAAAGTTTGGCAAGCAGTGAGAAGTTATACCTTCATCGTCAGTTAGCGGAATATTTCGAAAAAACAAACATTCCCAATAATTTGACGGGACTCCAATGGTTGGCTGATCAGTTCTTGTCTGCGGGTTTAGATTTTAAAGCGGCTTATTATTTGGGGCGCTGCGGTAATCTGCAATTGGCAGAAGGGCTGTACAGTGACGCTGAAGGGGCAATTAAAGCGGCAGAAAAGCTGCTGGGTAATCTGCGGCTTAAGGGTTTTGATACGGGGACTGTGAGTCAAGCACAGTGTGTCGATCTTGAGCTTGATTTGATGTTCTACCTCGCCAATATTTATAAGGTTCGTTACGGCTGGTTTTCTCCGAGTTTGATCGAACTTTATAATCGGATCATCGAAAAATGCGATATTTCCCAGAGCGAACACCGAAAAATTAATGCGCTGTTTGGCGTTTGGACAGTTGCCCTGACCCGTCTTGATATTGATAAGGCTATATATTACGCCGACAAGGCGTTGGAGCTGGCCGAGTTGCTTGATGATGATGCTGGGCGGGTTCTGTCTTTGGCTGCCCTTGCCAATACTAGCTTTTGGGCTGGCGACGCTCAGCGTACTTACGAGTATAGCTCGCGGGCACTTGAGTGTTGCGATGATGAGTTGCGTGAAAGCAGTCTTGAGCTGGCTGGGCATGATCCACGGATGCTGGCATGGTGTTTTAAGTTATTGTCGGCTTCGCAATTGGGTTTGGAAAACTGCGAATCGATGATGCTGGATATGGTGGACGAAAGTCGAAAGGGCGGGCACGTATTTAGTATAGCCATCGCACTTCAGGGAGCCGCATGGTATTACTGGCATGAGCAAAACCCTGAAAAATCCCTCCAGTATGCGCGGGAGCTGGTTGATATCTCACGAGAATATGGATTTCCATTTTATATCGGAATGGGATCGATAATTGAAGGCTGGGCAGCGTATCAACTGGACCCATCTCCACGTCATATTGAGACCTTGGTAACGGGGTATCAGCGCTGGTTGTCTAGCTCTGGTTTTTGTCTGACTCAGTCAATGTATTCTTTGCTTCTGTCCCAGGTACTGGTTGATGATAGTCAGTATGATTTAGCTGTTAAGGTGATAGAGCAGTCTGTTCGAGACGCGTCGGAAACAGGCGCGCAATGTTATGTGCCGGATATGTTATTTTTAATGGGGAAAATTAAAAATAACGATGAATATATTTCTCAGGCTCTTGCTCATGAAGCTTGTACCCCTTTGCTAAAGCGGCAGATTGAAATGTATGAGCATTAAAATCAATGCAGCTGCGTGAGGTCACCTTATTGTTTTTTGATACTGATTTGATACCAATAAATATTCAGAGGCGGTTACGCTCAAGGGGATAACTGAAATAACAATAAGGACTATTGATGAAGGGTTATTCGTACGACGATTTGAAAGATATTATTCGCGGGTCACATTTTTATGCCAGTGGGGGAGGTGGTGCTTACATCAACGGTGAACTTTTGCTGAAAGACACCAAGAGAGTGATGGACGAGAAGGGGTTGAAGGCTCTTCCATACCTTGATGTTGATGATCCTGAAGTTGGAAGAGCAGGATTTTACGCGCCATTTGTTGGTGCGGTTGGTTCACCTCAGAAATATTGTGATGATGGCTTTATACACTCCCCGCAATGGGCTTTTGATCTTCACCAGCAAGTGATGCAGCATGTTTTGCAGCTTCGCAGTACGACCTTTGATTGTGTCCAAGTTAGCCCTGCTCTAGAGTTTCAGTCTGTCATTGCTATTGAAACAGGAACATTGACGTACGGGATGGCCATGTTGTTGGCGGCGCAAAAAAACATACCAATTATGAATATGGATGGTTGCGGCCGTGCAGTGCCTGTTTTGCCGATGGTTGGCCCGGCTCAGAATGTACCAGGCGCACCGAGACTTTCTCCCGTTGCACTTGTCTCTGAGACAACAATTGCTGATGGTGGTGCACAATTGGTTATTAATACTGATGATTTGGGTAATCTCAATGACATGATGCACGGTATTATTAGTGATGATCAGGGATTTGACCAACGATCAGCCATGAGTTGCTTTGCGATTTCAGGACAAGCTATTCAAGCGAGTCAACAAGGTTATTATGTATCGGGTTCGCTAGAGAGGGCCCGTCTATTGGGGGCGGCGATTAGACTGGCGGAAAAAGAAAGTTTAGCGAAACAAATTGAAGCTGTTAGCGGTGGCATCAAAGTAACAACCGCAACCGTTGTGCATGCAAAGAACTATACGGAACAAGGGTTTGACCTGATTGAAGTCATTATGCACGAGGATGGCGGACGAGGGCGAATTTATCGTGCGGTTGCTGAAAATGAAACGCTTTTGTTAGAGACCAAAGAAAGCGGCTGTGATTACCAGCCAGCAGTAATGGGACCTGACTCAATATGTTACGTAACGACGGACGGACACACATTAAGCAATACCGAGATCAAAGAGGGAATGCATGTCCATGTATTTGCGGTTCAGGCGGCGCAAGGTATGAATACGCCTGCCTTACAGAAGCTGTTCATTAATGAAATTAATACCATGCGTAAGCAGTTGGGTATTAAGCCTGCGATCACTACTTATGTTTCGCCATTTGTAGATCATTGTCAAAATGGAGGTCAATGATGCGTCTACTCGTCGTAACACCGGTTAATACCGATCATTTTAATGCTGAAATAGCTGCAAGTGTGAAAGAGGTTGTGGCTCCGGATACTCGAATCGATGTGAAGAATATCAATCAAGGTACCTCTTGTATCCAGTCACGGGTGGATTTGGCGGTTAATGCTCCGCATGTAATTGAGTTAATCGGCAAGGAAGCCAAGAATTATGATGGTGTCTTTGTTACCGATATGGATATGTGTGGGGTGGAGCAGTCGCGTGAATTGGTTGATATTCCCGTTATTGGCGGGTTTAGGGCTAGTGCATATACTGCGATGATGCTAAGCCAGAAATATGCCATTCTAACCATTCGCGGCACGCACGATTTGCAAAATGAGCATGTCAGGGCGTTTGGTATTCAGGGCAATTTGGCAACGATATCTGCTCTGGATCTTGGTGTTTATGATCTCGACAATAAAGAAAGAGTTTTTGACCTATTGGTTAGCCATGCCTTGAGAGCCATAAAAAGTAATGGGGCTGAGTCCATCATCTTTGGGTGCACAGGGTTTGTTGGTTACGCAGAGCCGTTAAGTAGAGTGTTGTCTGAAGAGCTAAGTTGTTATATTCCCGTCATAGATCCCAATCATTGTGCTATTAAGTATTTGGAATTATTAGTTTTAAATAAATTGAGGCAGAGCCAAATAAGTTACCCCAAGGTTAATGGGATATCTTGATTTTGATAAGGAGGGGAAGCCCTCCTTTTTTATTTCGTGTTTTATTCCATGATGATGCGATGTTTGGCAGTACAGGTATTGAAAAGGGGATCTCGATAATAGCCGATAGTAAGTTGCGAGCCATATTGGATATTTTCTACAGTAAGCGTTTGGTATTGTTCTTCTCTATGAGGCGGAATTACTTTCATTCCAAGTTGGCGGGAACGGCCTGTTACGTCATAAATGATGATGGCATGATTTACTTCATTATTTGGAGTATGAGGCAGAGCGTAGTATCTTATTCTAAAATGGTAACTATTTTCGTTGGTTGTAACTTTTAATATTTCAAGATCACAGAATTGTTTTTCAATAATTTCACCTTCGCAAAAAACGATATAGCAGGATATATCTTGCCCAAACTCTGAGTATTGCGTTAGTGCTAATGTGAATGTGCCCCGGGAAAAATCGATATCAGATTCGATGTAGGTTCTGTATCCAGTGACGGAGGCACTGATAGCGTGAAAAATACAAAGGGGATCATGATTGAAAGGGGAAATTGCACCTTGGAAAAGTAAGAAAGCATAGTTGTTGATAGGAGAGCCGGTGCGTGTTGTTTGCTCGCAGGTATGGTATTCGATAAAGAGCCGATGAGGAGACTTTCTGTTGATATTAATGTTCTCAATAGCATCGCAATACTTGTTGATGCCGCTAAAACTAACCATCATATGCTCTTTAACCCGATAAGGTGTTGTTTTTCTACATAGACTTTAATCTGATTTTAGCGATGAATCAGTATCATTTTGGTATTAGTTTACTGATACTATTGATTTTTTTGTAAATGGTACGAGAGGGTGAGGAACTTAGCCAAGCCCTTAGACTTGGCTAGTTAATGACAATAGAGCAAGGTGTCTTGAATAGCTGTTGTGGTATTACGGAAAGCCACCCGCCTCGTCTGCCATATTCCACCAAAGAAGCTCGATTTGTAACACCGACACTGGAAAACTTGACGATTAAATTGGCAATTTGTTTCTCTACAGCCTTAGGTGTACGGTGGATCAGTTGGGCAATTTGCTTGGTTTGGCGTCCCCTTAACAACCAGAACAAGACAATTTCTTGTGAGTTGGTTAAGGCTATCATTTCGGGTGCCAACGTACTGAACGACTTTGTGTTGTTGTCCAGTGCAAAGACTTCTGCGAAGGTGGCTAGGTTGACAACCTCTCGTAGATTTCGAGCCTGAAACTGTATGCCCCAAGGTTCACCCTGAATGATGATAGGGCGTTTGTCAAAAGTGTATGCGTCAAAACCATGAGCATATTGATGAATATCAATGGTTGAAATGGTTTTGTTCTCACGTATAGCAATTTTGTCTTGTTCTAAAAAGGTTGCTGCAAATTGGGCGGTATCACATGGAATCTCACTATCAGTAAGCCCTGCGATATCGTTTGGCGCATTAACTAATGCACGGTATGCGGAATTCGCGTACGCAAAAACACCGTCTTTAGATTTTAGTCCGGCCGGGTGAGAGTATTGTTCCATCACGTCAATCATGACAGATATATATGTTTTGCTATCTATTTTCACTGAAACATTCTACCAAGAGGATGGATAAAAAAAAGTAGGGTAATTACCCCTTTTTACTGAATAAAGTTGTTTATTTGAAAATGCAATAACGCCAACCTCTGGTTTAAATCTGTTTAATAGCAACAGGTTGCATTTGATACTTACATGATACTGAATTATACCCCTTTGTCGGGGTAGATTTAAATATGAGCATATTGTAGCTCTGCCATAGGCAGACTTATGTCATTGGATACCAAGGAGGAATTTAAAATGTGCCCGCATTGTCATGTTCAAATGCTTAGACGGAAGCGATCAATTATTCAAAAGTTATATTGTTCGACTATTTGGAAATGCCCGAGGTGTCATTATTTAGTGAAACTGTGATATCTCGCCATATCATGGTTTATACGTTTTATTTAAAAAAATGGTGTTTTTCCCATATCGTAAAAATAAGCTCAGTGGCAGGTGATAGATAATATGAGCATATGCCACTTTTTTTTGTTCATTTATGACGCGGCGAGGCAGGTTGGCCATAAAGGTGATAATTTTAGGGTGATCATTGTGTGTGTCTGTTAAGATTATTTTATCTAGGATGGAACAAAATAATCACACAATTGATTGTAAAAATGCTAAAAAAATTATTGTTGCTTGCTCTCGTGTCGCAGCCTTTGTTGGCAAACACGATCAGTGAACAGGTTGACCTGTTAGCCAAGGATGTCTACCGAGGTGCCGGTTTGCAACCTGTGATCGATTACCCTCTGTTTCGGGAAGGGGTTGAGGCATACCTGACGCAGGGATCCGGAGCCAACCCTAACTTGGTGATTATTGATTTTAATCGCCCGTCTGATGAGCGTAGGTTTTATGTTGTTGATTTATTAGGCAAAAAGTTAAGATATCAAACATATACGACCCACGGTATTGAAAGTGGGGGAAAATACGCGACTCGCTTTTCTAATACGGCTAACTCGCGCCAAACATCATTAGGCATCTATAAAACAGCAGAAACATACTACGGAAAGTATGGCTATTCATTGCGTTTGGATGGCCTTTCTGAAGGTATGAATGATAATGCCCGCGATCGGCTGATTGTTATTCACGGGGCAGATTACGCCTCTCCTGATTTTCTTGAAAAGAATAACTTCATCGGTTGGAGCTGGGGATGTCCGGCCCTTCCTCCTGAGCAGACCCGAGAGATTATTGACTTGATTAAAGGGGGAAGTATTGTCTTGGCGAGTCGGCGACATAGATTGAATCAAGAAAGGAATACGCCGGTTTCTAATCGTGTGGAGCCGATGGAGACAGAGCAAACAGAATCATTTATTGCTATCAGGCGTTAGACGCCCCGGGAAGGAGTACGGGGCGTCATAGATAGTGTGTCGTTATTCGTGATTACAGCGCTGTTTCCAAAATGGCTCGGCTCTCGGTCAATGTGACATTGCCACGCTCGCCAAGCACGGTCATCCCGTGTTTTTCCAGGCTTTCCATAACGGGATCAATAGCGGTGCTATCTAGTTCGACATCCGCCAAGCAAGTTGGAACTTCCATTGTTTTGAAGAAGTCGATGGTTTTTGCAATAGCGGCATCAATACGCTCGTCGTTGCTACCTTCGGTAATGCCGAAAATGCGTTCGCCGTATTGCAATAGTTTCTCTGCCTTGTCAGCTCGGCGCTGTTTCATGACCGCGGGCAGAATGATGCTGAGAGTTCGTGCGTGGTCGATGCCATAGTTACCAGTTAGTTCATGGCCAATCATATGTGTTGTCCAGTCCTGCGGTACACCGACACCAATCAAGCCGTTAAGTGCCTGAGTTGCAGACCACATAATATTAGCGCGAACAGCCAGATCATTTGGCGTTGAGAGTGCTTTAGGGCCTTCCTCAATCAGGTTCATCAGCAGGCCTTCAGCAAAGCGATCCTGAACCTTGGCATTGGCTGGGAAAGTTAAGTACTGCTCCATCACATGGATATAGGCATCAATCACCCCGTTGGCGACCTGTCGAGGAGATAGGCTGAGGGTTGTGCTCGGGTCAAGTACCGCAAAAATAGGCTGGACCAGTGGTGACATGAAAAATAGCTTGTCTTTGCCGCGTGATACTACAGAGCCAGCATTGCTTTCTGAGCCCGTTGCCGGCAAGGTCAAGATGCATCCTAGAGGCACAGCATCAACAACCGGTTGCTGTTTGGCCAGAATATCCCATGGGTCGTTGCCTGCGAAGCGGGCTGCCGCAGAGATGAATTTGGTGCCATCAACGACAGAACCGCCGCCGACCGCAAGTAGGAAATCAAATCCACCCTCTTTGACCTTGGCTACAGCCTGCATCAACGTATCGTACTGCGGGTTAGGCTCGATACCGCTGAATTCATCCCATTGATGCCCACTCAATGCGTTGGCAACCTGATCGTAAACCCCATTGTGTTTGATTGAGCCGCCACCGTATACAACCAGCACTTTTTTGTCTTTAGGGATGTCATTGGCAATGGCTGCAATTTGTCCTTCGCCGAAGTGAATGCGGGTTGGGTTGTGGTAGGTAAACTTGTCCATGCGATATCTCCGTTGTATCGAGTGACTGGATTGAGGGATGACAGTGCGATTTTCGCAAAAGCCTCTCTGAGCTTGTTGCCAATAGTCTATGCCAGCAAGAGACATAATGGCATGCTCGATCCTGTTTTATCCTTGCCTATTTCTACTTGATTAAGCATAGTGATAGCATACGCATAAAGAGGGGATATAGCCGTTGTGATTGAGCATTGTGCAGAGCTTGGCGAGTCATTGTGTCGGTATTATCAGCTAGATAAAGGCCCTGGAATTGTCGAAACCGCTGTTTCTGGAGTACGTTTATTTCGGATAAATCGTTATCACCGTATGACCCCGCAAATGTACCAGCAAGGTATTGTGGTGATTTTGCAAGGGAACAAGGTCGGGCATTTGAATGATTATCAGTTTGAGTACGATACCGAAAATTGCCTGATTGTGGCAACACCATACCCGATTGCCTGTGAGACCTTTGCTTCTGAGGAGGCGCCGCTGGTCGGGTTGGATATTGATTTTGACCTGACGATTATTCAAGAGTTGGTTGATACCGTGGAGCATTTTTCACAGCAGGGGCAAGCTTGGGCTCAAGAGCAGAACAGAGGGGTGGCCGTAACCCCAATAACCCCTGCTATTCGTGATTGTTTGCGCCGTCTGCTAGGGTGCTTGGCAAGTCCGGTGGATGCCAAGGTACTCGGCAGGCAGGTTGTTCGCGAATTGTATTATTTGCTGCTGAGTAGCGAGCAGGGAAGTCTGCTTGCCCATTACTGCAAGCAAGATAGCGCCCTGGCAAGGGTCTCCAAGGTGATCAACCATGTCCAAAGTCACTATGACCAAAAGCTGGTGATTAATGAACTGGCTGAGATGGCCGGGATGAGCGTGTCGGCATTCCACCGGTCGTTCAAGCAAGTTGTGACCGATCCGCCCTTGCAATATATCAAGAAAATACGTTTGAACCGGGCCAAAACCCTGATGGTGCAAGACGGCATGGCAGCCAGTGTGGCGGCATTGAAAGTTGGGTATGAAAGTCCGACTCAGTTTAGTAGGGAGTTCAAGCGCTATTTTGGTGTGCCGCCAAGCCAAGCAGCTCATATCGGATTTTCCTAGAAATTTGAAGCAAAACAGGCAGGTTGTTCATATTTACTTACATATAAAACACTGTTTTATTGGTTAAGTTTTGGTTCAGATTATACGTGTACAGTGTTCATAAAACACAGGGCAATGACGATTTGCCTGATGATTGATAATCATTGACTAAGGATGAATTTATGAAAAAGTACGCGGTAGCCTCAACTCTTATCATTGCATCTCTTTCCGCAGCCCCAGCTTTTGCCAATTCCAGCCAGTGGTTTGTCGGTGGTGGTATTGGATACCAGAATGACAGGGTAGAGCAGACGATCCTTAATGAGCACAAGAAGACTAATGAAGATGTCTCCTATCAGTTGCGCGGTGGTGTGATTATTGACGATCATCACCGTATTACCGGTAGTTATAGCTATTTTGAGGACAAGTTTGAGCATGCCCTTCTCGGTTTGGATACTAAGCAGAAGCAGCAAATGTTCTTGGCTTCTTATGACTATCTTCTGCCAGTACACCAAAATATCAATTTGTTTGCCGGTGTGAGTGCGGGAATGGCCTATAACAAATTTGAAACGGATTTTGCGGCCAACAGCTCGACAGACTTTGTCTGGGGTGGTCAAGTGGGTGCTCAATACAACATTGGTAACAATTGGTCGACAGATTTGACATACCGTTACTTGGATCAGAACTACAATGAAGGAATGACAAAGGTTGATTATACCCAGCAGGTGGTGTGGTCAGTCGATTATAAGTTCTGATATCTATATCGCGTGGCGATAATTATCTTCAAAACAAAGGGCCATCAGGCCCTTTGTTTCTCCCCCCGCTTTACCAAGGATCATGAAGGTTGCCGTAGGCATGAATGCTGTGCCAGTGCGACCATCGGATGTTCTTGCATATCTTGTTATTCATCGTACCGCGCGGTTTAGATGAATTAAATCTTGAATTTACAATTCTTTATATTGGTATATTCAGGTTGAGTTAAGATTTAAAACAATGTTTTTTATTTTAAGTTCTGATTAAGGTTCTGGGTGTATCGTAATTCCAACACGGTACAAAACACAGAGTGCTCCCTGTTAGGAATTGGCTTAATGGTAGGCCGTTGAGCAGGGGGAAAGGAGTTAGACATGAAAAAGATCACAGCAATTTCGACTTTAGCCTTGGCAGTTATGGCATCTTCCCCAGCATTTGCTGCAGATACGCAATGGTTTGTTGGTGGTGGTGTGGGTTACCAAAACGACAAACTGAAAGGTACTGATGCCCCTAATGGCGAAGATGCGACTTATCAGTTACGTGGCGGTGCGATTTTGAATGATCATCACCGCGTGATGGGTACCTATAGTTATATGGATAAGTCATCGCAAAATATGTTCTTGGCCTCTTATGATTATCTTGTGCCGGTGCACCAGAAAGTGAATTTGTTCGCCGGTGTTTCAGCGGGTGTGGCAGATAACAAAGTCCGTAATGAAAGTTCGACAGATTTTGTCTGGGGCGGTCAGGTAGGTGCGATGTATAAATTTAACGACAAGTGGTCAACGGATGTCACTTATCGTTATCTTGACCAAGATTACGAGGAGAACAATACCCGGTTGGATTATTCTCAGCAGGTTGTGTTGTCCGTCGATTACCGATTCTGATTTACACGGGTTGTCAGTGAAGGGAGGGTAACCTCCCTTTTTTTGTTAGACGCTGATTCCATTAAGGGTGCTTGAACAGCCCGAATCCTGTTTTTTCTGGGTAGCCTAAGCTATTCCTAGGTGTCATTTATCTTTTGTTGTGTATGATTAAGTGCTATAACTGTCTGTAAATACAGAACATTAGGAATCACGGATGGGGCTGAATTTCATTCGGGCAGTCGGCGTAGTATGCGTAGGATTGCTAGGGGCCGTAAATGCACAAGCCAATACCCTCGAAGGGGGGACTTGGCAGTGTAGCCGCGAACAGGCCCAAGAGAGCGATTTAGTGGAATGGACAACCTATCGTTTTGATGCTGGTGGAACGATCGCGTCCCAAGAGTGGTTTAGGCAGAGCGAGAACAATAGCGTGGCGCTTGAGTTTCTGCTTAACGTCGATTACCAGTATTTCCATAATGGTGATGAGTACGTACTTAAGCCCACTAAGCTCAGTCGTGAGCTGCGGGCTGACTTGTACAAGATAGATCCTTTCAATGCCGATGCGCGTCGAGACTTGATGGGGTATCGGATCTTTTTCTCCCCTAAATTTGTTGATGCAAACCACGCTGTGTTTGAGATGCGGCACCATATAACCCCCGACCAGCGCTTTAGCCTCAACTGTGTTCGACGCGCCTAGTCATTGAATCCCATCATTAAAAACGACACCGCTCCAGCAGGGTTTCCTGATACTGGTGCGGTGTCTGTCCTCGCTGGCGTTGGAATGCCTTGCTGAAACTCTGTACATTGCGGTAGCCAAGGGATTGGGCGATCTCTTTGACGGGCATGCCTGTTTGCATATATTTAATGGCCTGATTACAGAGCACATAGCTGGTAATTGAGGTGAAGCTCCAGCCAAACTGGTGTAACCGCCGTTGTAGCTGCTGCTTGGAGAGCTGAAATTTCCCCGCGACGAAATCCAGAGAGGGATAACCGTAGTAGCGCGAATAGTTGATCATCTCGTACATGACCTTGGCGGCATCGTGGGGCTGTGGCATGTTGAGAAACTCGTCCATATCGAGGTTGGATAGCATAATGGGACGGTTGAACTGGAATGGTTGGGTATTTCCGTGTTCCAGAATAGAAATATCGATCCAGACTTTGGTTTTGGGTGCATTCCAGCGAATAGGGCAACCGAAATACTCCTCAAAAGCCACCGCGTCACAGCGGGGTCCACTAATTTCCACTTTCAGCGGTGAATAGTTTTCGCCCATAAAGTAACGCACTGTGTTGGTCAGCATGATGGCGATCCGCAAGCTGTCATGAAGTCGGCCTCTTCCGCTCGAAAAATGGTTGTCGTAACACCACTTTATCAGTCTGCCGGATAGTTCCCCGTGAAATGTCGCTCCCGATTGTAGGCATGAAGTGCCGTAGTTAATACGGCGGAACGACAGCGCCAGCTCAGGGGTAGAGAGGAACCAGTTACCGAGCCTGTCCATGTTGTCGAGCTTGAGCCACGGTGCGATTTTGGCCACATAGCTGGGATCGCCCAGCTCGGTTTCGATCTGCTCAAGCCAGCGGTTGACATCGTGGTAGGGCACAAGGGCCATCGGCTCGGCCGCGAGGGATGCCGGGATCCCTAATTGGGTGTAATCGACCCCGAGTTGTTTGTTGACTGCCTGAAGGAAGGGCTTCAAAAACAAGGTGCGGGTAAATGCTGCGTCAAATATGGGTTGGGGAGCCGGCATAACAAGTGCTTACAGATAGAAATGATTTGATGGATAGATTACATCAATATTTGTAGTTTTTTGAGCAAAACAATCCACGATAAGTACGCCCATCACATTTCCACAGACAATAAGCCTCATAAAAACAACGTATTATATTCATAACATTGCTTAATATTCGGAGAACATTATGAGTCTCGTCAGCATGCCTTTTGTTGATAGCGGGGTAGATACAGCGCTCCATGTTGTCGCTGCCATTATTCTAGTCGGTTCGGTGGGGGCTGCAATTTATGGTTTCTGGCGTATCCATGAGTTACCTATCCAGAAAGCCCACAAGAAAGAGCATCACCAGTTGGGGTTGATAACAGCCCTGACTTGGATTGGATTTATCTGGCATTGGGTATGGGTGCTTGCAGTGATTATCGCCTTTGTCGATGGTGAACAGGCGCTTCGTCGCATCCGTGATATCTGGCATGGCGACGAATCAGAAGAAGAGCAACCTGATGCTGCTAGCATAAAGCATCGCCATACGGCCGCTGATTATGCGGTGAAGCGTGAAGAGGAGGCGGAGAATGCTTGAGGGTTTGGCTGTATGGTCATTGTTTATCTATTTGCTGCGCATGGTTGGCATGCCGTGGAATAAATTTACCAAGTCGTTTGCCTATCTGGGTGGAGCCGGTTGGTTGGTGTTTGTTTGGATTGGTTTGATTACCTTTGCCCCGATGGATATGTCCGGTGGGTCGGTGGTACAGGCACCGCATATTCAGTTGCGTCCGGGGTCGACCCAGATCAAAGGTCAGGTGGATGAGATTTTTGTTCGCCCTAATCAGCGTGTCACCAAAGGGGAGCTGATATATACCTTGGACGACGAACCTTATCGCATTGCGCTCAATAAAGCCAAGGCGGCGTATCAGGCCGCCGAGGTGGCGTTGTCGATAGCCAAGGAAGATGTGCGGATCGGGCATGAGAACTATCAGGCGGCGCAGAAAGATATCGAGATCAGTAAAAACAAGCTGGTCGCCGAGCAAGAAGATTTGCAATGGAAGCAGACAACCTTGCAGCGTTACCTGCAACAGAACAAAGCGGTTAAGCATACCATTACCGAAACTCAGATCGATGAGCAGCGAACGGCGGTAGAAGTCGCAAAGGCCAATGTGGTGACGTTGCAGTCGCAAATCGACAAGGCACGAGTAGTCGCGAATCGAGCCATGTTGGATTACGAAAAAGCCCAGTTGCAGGTTAGTAGCCGTGAGGTTGATGTTGCCAAGGAGCAAGAGAATGTCGCTCAGGCGCAATGGAATTTGGACAATACCCAAGTTCATGCGCCAGCTGATGGCTATTTGACCAACTATATCATGCGAGAAGGCCAGTATGTCGGGGTTGTGCCTCGCATCCAGATGTACACCGATGAGAAGTACGTATTGATGCGGGTTAACCACCAGGCGATACGCAATGTCAAAGTCGGCCAGCGCGCTGAATTTACCTCGGCGGTTTACCCGGGCAAGATTTTCAGCGCTGAGGTGGAGGGCATTATCGAAGCGACCGGTGAAAGTCAGGGGAACTTGATTGGCCGAGACGATAATGTGCGCCAGACAACGGGCCAGAATGCGATGAACAAGCATCATTTCGTGAGACTGAAGTTGCTTGAATCCGGAGAGTACGACATCCCGGTAGGCTCTGTCGGTTTGGCTTGGATCAGTGCCGAAAAACCTATCGCGTTCTTGCAGTTCCTCGACGTTATACGCGGCATTATCATCCGTATGAAATCACAAATATTCTACGTGTGGTCGATGTAATAGATACTCCCCAGTGACCTAAAGGTGTCGAGCAGAACATCTAGGCGTCGCTGGGTATGAACACTGCTTTCTTTTCTACGTTAATGCTGACCGTAGTACTGCAATCTTCTTTATGGGGGTTGCAGTTTTTTTTATCTGTCTAGTCATAGCGGAGATAGTCTCTTGAGCTTGTAGGGGGATAGGGATAGAGTAGCGGCCAGTTGGCAAAGTTAGGGAACGGATTACGCCCAATGCAGCGGAACATGACAGTATTGAAAACAGCCTTTTGGATAGGGGCTGGCTATTTTTTTGCGCCAGTATCAATGGCAGGGGAATTGGCGGCCGGAATCTGGGCGGGGGACAGTCCCGAACAGGTTGCCACGGTGGCAGATGGCTATGAGTGTTCGCTATTGCTGGCGGGGGACGGGCAGCCATCGCCATCGATAGGCGAGCGCACCCAAGTGTACTGTTT
This sequence comes from Photobacterium panuliri, assembly GCF_059920555.1. Classification (NCBI taxonomy): domain Bacteria; kingdom Pseudomonadati; phylum Pseudomonadota; class Gammaproteobacteria; order Vibrionales; family Vibrionaceae; genus Photobacterium; species Photobacterium panuliri. Next base: position 1,082,977 of record NZ_CP197193.1, on the reverse strand, counting down.
CGATCAGGATCTGCCTCTCGGGATCCGGGATGGCCAGAGTCGGGTGTATTTTGACGGGAACAAGGCATCTCGGCTGGTGGTGGAGTATCCACTTTCCGTATCGACTTACACCTCGGTACTAGCCTCTCTTCGCCGCCAAGGGTTTGTGTTTGTCTCGCTGGAGGTAGCTGATGAGAGATTGGATGTTCTGGCGGGCTTGCAGTCGCTTGATGCCCAGACCCTCGATAGCCAGCTTTTTGCATTGGCTAACCGTTACGATTACCGTGTATCACGCCGTTATATGATGGTTGATAACAATAGCTACCGACGTGCCCAGCAAGCCGGCATTACGAATGTGCAAGATTTGCTGAACGGTATGCACAAAACACAATATTCTGGTTCACAAGTGGCTGAGCTGGTGGTGTCCGATGGTGTCTTAGCGGTAACGTACCAGTAATAGAGACGTAGGATGAGAGGTTCTAATCCTGCCGTAGTTTTTTGTCTGCTGAAATTGGGGTGGGAAAGCGTTTGACCACCCAATAGGTTGAAATGATAAAGGTTGTCATGGTGGTGATCTGAATAAAGGTCGCTGCGTTTGACGATAAGATTTCGGCTTGTATCGCCGCATAGGCCACTAAAAAAGAAAACTCGCTGGCTTGGCTGAGGCGGGCGCTGAGTTCATTGGTCAACGGCCCTTTTTCATGGGCCTGCTTGAATGCCGTTGTAAATCCCCAGAATTTGATTGCGACTAATCCAATGCCATACCCAATGCCCAATAAGGTATAGAAGTTACTGTGGTAGATATCCATCTTGGCACCGATGGCGAAAAAGAACAGGATAAGGAAAAACTCCCGCAACGGTTTGAGATGAACCGCGATGGCTTGAGAGACCTTGCTGACAGCAATAGAAATTCCCGCAATAAATGCCCCGCTCTCATAAGACAACCCCACTTGATGTCCAAGCTCTGCCCATAGCAGGCACCACGCCAAGGTGGTGACAAAACTGTACTCCTGAATCACATCAAAACGTTGGAACAACGGCAGGATAATGTACCGGACCCCGACGAAAGCTAAGGTGGTGATCAGGGCAAATTTGCCGAGCATCCAAACAAAACTCAGCCACATGGCATTACCATCGCCCATGTTCAGAAAAATGATGACACAGATAGCCAGGATATCCTGCACCAGCAAAATACTGGTCATTACCTCCCCCATATGTTTGTGGTGCAAGGTAGTTGTCGGAATAAGCTTAAGGCCAATTACCGTGCTTGAGAACATCATGGCCGCAGCAACGACGAGCGAGTCTGTCAATGACAGCTGGATAATCAAGCATACGGCGAGGGTGATAGCAAAGAAAAATCCACAAGTCCCGAGGGTGATCAGGGCGCTTTCCTGAAAGAGCAGGATTAACTTCTTGGGCTGGAGATTGAGTCCGATCAGGAAGAGCAGCAGGATCACGCCGAGATGGCCGATTTGGGTAATATTGTCGGCATCGGTAATGAGGTTGAGCCCTTGGGGGCCAATCAGGATACCAGCGGCAAAGTAGGCAAGGATGATCGGTTGCCGCGCATACAGAAACAAGGTGCCAAGAAGCGCCGCGCTGATAATGATAGCGCAGAGTTGGAATATCAAGGAGGCGAGGTCGATTTGCATGGCATACCGTTTCTATACATTCACCTATTACAGTGTGGTCTATGATAGGGGGCTGGTGTCTGGTCTTTTTTATTTGAAGGGTATGTCGATAACTGGGTTGAAAGCGCTGCAGACGCCTTTGCTAAGCGTCGGGTAATCCGCTAGTCTTGGCCTCACAGAATAACAGTGCAGATAACTGCTTGTTTTACTAATAATAGAATTCGTTTGGCGGGGCGCATCAGTGAGTGAAAAATCAACGGTTGTCATCATTGAAGATGAACAGGCTATTGCCGAGAACCTGATCCACGTATTGGAAATGGACGGCTATCACCCGGCATGGTTTGCCACGGCAGGTGAGGGATTGGCATATCTGAGGGCGAACGATATCGCTTTGTTGGTGCTGGATGTCGGTTTGCCGGATGGCAATGGCTTTGAGCTGTGCAAGACTATCCGCGAGTTCTCCGATGTGCCGATTATCTTTCTCACTGCGAGAAATGATGAAATCGACCGGGTTGTCGGTTTGGAAATCGGGGCCGATGATTATGTGACAAAACCCTTCAGTCCGAGAGAAATGCTGGCGCGGATCAAGCTACGGATTAAATCACGCGCGGCTGTATCTGCTGAGAAGCCTCAGTCACGGCCTGATAGCGTTCAGGCAGATGTGCTGGTGGCGCAGCAGTTTGATTATTGCGTCAATGGGCAGATGTTAGGTCTTACCGCCGTCGAATATAAAATACTGGATCGGCTGGTGTCCGTTTCGGCCAATATACTCAGCCGTGAACAGTTGATGATTGCCGCCGACATGGCCCCTGAAGCGGTTTATGAGCGTAATATTGATTCTCACATCAAGGCTATCCGCAACAAGCTCAAGCCTTTTGGGCTTTCTGACCGCATTTGTACCAAGCGTGGTTTTGGTTACTTTTACAGTGTAAAGGGTGAGTGATGACGCGCTGGCCGAGGATCCCGCTAGGGTTACGACTGTTTTTCCTCTGTTTCATCTTGGTGGTAATAACAGCCTACATGGTAAGCAAAACGGTGATCCATGAACTGAAGCCGACAGTCCGCCAAACAACGGAAGAAACGCTGGTGGATATGGCGAACCTGCTGGCAGTACTGGCAGAGGAAGATGTAGCCAGCGGGCGCATTGCTGAAAGCCGTTTTGCCGTCTTGTTAACCGCTTATGGCAATCGTGAGCCGCAGGCCAAAATTTGGGATGTGGGTAAAAATACAATCAACCACCGGATTTATATTACCGATAAAAACGGCATAGTGATTGCCGATTCATGGCAGAAAGACGTGGGCAAGGACTATTCGGAGTGGAATGATGTCTACCTGACGCTGCGAGGTCAGTATGGTGCTCGCAGCACGGCTGAAGATCCAAATGATCCGTTGTCGTCTGTTATGCATGTTGCCGCGCCGATTTATCATAATGGTGAAATTATCGGCAGTGTGACGGTGGCAAAATCTAACCGTTCTATCCAGCCTTTTATCGATCTTTCAAAGCGCAATGTTCTGTTTTGGCTAGTTTGGATGAGTGTCATCATTCTGGTTGCCGGTGCACTGTTTGCGTGGCGTACGCACAGTGCCTTGAATAAGCTTGAAAATTACGCGCTGAAAATGGGGCAGGGTGAAAAAGTGGCCAAGCCGACATTCCGTATTTTTTATGAGTACGACACCCTGAGTGACGCGTTGGAAAACATGCGCAACCAGCTCGATGGCAAGCAGTATGTCGAGGAATACGTGCAAACCTTGACCCATGAGCTAAAAAGCCCGCTTTCGGCAATCAAGGGGGCGAGCGAAATATTGCAGATGCCACTGCCACAAGAGAAAATTGCCCGTTTCGCCAATAATATCGAGCGCGAGAGCGATCGTATGCAGTCTTTGATCGACAAGCTATTGGAATTGGCCCGGCTAGAAAAACGGCCGCAGCTTGAAACCTTGGTACCGATCTCCCTTAATGATGCGGTGGATGAGGTGGTGCAGGCATCCGATGCTCGGCTAAGTGCTAAGGCAATTATCTGCAACGTGGCGGTTGATGAAGGCGCTATGGTGCTCGGTGACAGTTTTCTGTTAAAGCAGGCCCTGTTTAATTTGATGGATAATGCGTTGGATTTTGTCTACCAAGGTGGTGTCATTGAATGGCAGGCAACACGTTCCAAACAGGGTGTGGCACTGTCTGTGAGTAATACCGGCCCGCAGATCCCTGATTATGCTATGTCGCGGTTAACGGAGCGTTTTTATTCATTGGCCCGTGAAAATGGAATGAAGAGCACGGGGTTAGGACTAAATTTCGTTGAGCAGGTTGTCAAGTTGCATAGAGGGCAACTTGAGATAGCTAACCAAGATAACGGTGTAAAAGTTACCTTGTTTTTTCCTTCTGTTTAGATTTGGGTATTCCGCCCTATACTGGGAAGAATAAAAGCAAGCGGGAACATTCAGAGTTAGTTGTGGGGATAGGTGTTGAGCACCTATCCTTATCTGTTATGTATTATTTTTTATTCAATGAATTAATTAAATAGTGCTGTTGTGAATTTTTCAACTGGAATAGGAAGAAGATCCTGTGGATGATCACCACCAAAGGTAGCTAGACCACTTTTTCCATCAACAATAGCTGATTTAATCTCTGCCTGAGTATCAACATCAATAACTGAAATTTTTACTGTCACCTTGTCCGGTTTTGCTGACCATTCTGTTGCACGATCTTCCCAATGCATTATTGTTGGATAGAATAAATAATCATAGCCACCTTGTTTGGCAGAAATTAAAGCATCATTAAATAACTCTGGTTGTTTTGCAATTTCAACGTTATTTAGTCTTTTAAGCAGACTTGATTGAATGGTTTTGCTTAACATATTACCTGAACCAGTATAATAATGATTACCATATGATCCATCTTTTGATAGTGCAATATAGATAGAATTTGTTGAATTAATTTTTGTTGATACATTTGATTCAGCAATATTTAAATTATGTGAATCTGCACATCCCCAAAGCGATGAAAGACATGCGGCTATAATTATTTTTTTCATATATCCCCAATATTATTGAATGCATGATGAATGACAAGGATTAGCTCATATCCAGATATTGATATACTTGGAAAATCTTGATAAGTTATCAAGATCACTCTTTATCTGCGATATCGATTTTCTTTGATATAACACTTCATTATCAACGGCGAGGATACCAAAGGCAACAGTTTGATGCACCAATAATATCATGATTAAAGATGTTTATTTTTTTGCTAATTTCCGGCTTGTAGAAAAAATCTGAGGTAGTAGGGTTTTCAGCTTAAATAGATCGATATCATCATGATGATAATAGCGGTTATTTTCATAATAATTCAAAGTCTTAACATAGTAAGAGGGGAGGAGGCTTGTTCAATACTTCAGATAGGTATTGACTTAACCCACACGATATTTTCACTTGAGGTTGGAATCTCAAACCAAGACCAGAATAATTCGAGCATTTCCGGTGTCATTTCGTAAGACTTACCATTCCGTTTTGAGTTACGAGAAAATGCTCTCTGCTTACAAGTGTCGAAAGGAACATCTAGATAATGAACTTCACAGCTAACACCTACATTTGATGCCCAATCAGTAAAAGCATCCCGGTCAGCTTTACTCCAGAAACCAAAGTCAAAAATAACTGGAACACCTAAAGAAAACAGTTGTATTGCAGACTCTTTGAATAAGCCTTGAAGAGTAGCCAGTCGGTTATCAAAGACCTCGCGTTCCATATGTTCGCCATAGAGAGGGATCATCCATTCATCAATGGAAAATCTAAAGGCTCCATGTTTTTCTGCAAGAGCTTTGGAATAGGTCGTTTTACCTGAACCAATAAATCCACAGATGAAATAGATTTTAGTCATAATTCCTCTTTATCTTATAATCAATGATATTGATTGTGCTAAATATAAGTATCCACGGCCAATATTATATAGGCAAGATGGTGAACCAAAAAATAATATCAAGATCTAAGATTCGTGTAGAGTTTGCAATTTTTCGCCTAGTACTGTATAAATTGGAGCATCTATACTGGCCAAGTGAATATCACACTCGTATTGGCATAGTGAATGTATTTTTAAGGTACATAAACCATAATAATTTCAATGATATGACCGCCATCTGTCTCTAAAACTTTTGCCCCAAGAACTAGATCACTCGCGCCTGCGTCAGCCGTCCAAAGATCGATAAGTACATCCCAATGATTTCCCATCCACATACAAACTGAAGATTCCCATGCTTCATCGGGTAGAGGAATTAATGTCTCTCCATAGGCATCTATATTTTCTTTTATATATTCTGCGGTCTCTTTGGTAATCGGCTTAACATTTTCAAATCCTAAAGAGGGCATATAGGTACCATTAACAAAAGAATTTATAACTTTTGAGAATATAGGTCGCCAAGCACTGGGAATTGGATGTTGATTTTCATCATCCTTTATAATAGGCACATTGGTCATTTTTACTCCTTATCGTCCAACGCTATTTTAGCTATTGTTGCATACTTCATCTATTAATGCTTGTTTTAGGGTAATTAACGCATGTTTTTATCCCGTAACCACTTTTAATACAGTCAAATCTACGTTCATGGGAAGTGGATAGATTGCGAATATAATTTGGTTCTCCCCAAGAAGGTTTTTAGATATAGCATTTTCTGCCGGATACCCATACGAAATTCGAAGTAATGATCAAAGGTAACTAATGCCACATAATCTTCAGTATCGATGTAAGCCAACTTAACGACATGTTCATCAGTAAAAATCATTGGAGTTGGTGTACCAACCATAATTTCAGGGAATAGATTTTCTATTGGTATTAGTTTTGTGTTTATACTCTTGATTATGAATATATAGCCTCTCAAGCAGAGATAATACTCTTGTTAGTGTGAGCTCTAAGTGACTGTCATTTTTAGATATTAAAACTATAGGTGATAGTCTGTTTTATACTACTAGATATTACTTTTTTATACTTATTTGGTATTTCTGTGAAATTTGCAAAAGAATCTGGCTCTTGAAATTAATGAGATAGATTTCTTCGAAGAAAGCATTTTGCTAGGTATATAGCAATATCCAGGCTTTGCCTAACTTTATGAGTTTGGTTTTTGGCTAAACGTTAGTTTTCCATTCGCATGGAATAGCTCCTTCTTCGTAGCTCTTTTCTAAATAATCAATAAATTCTGATTTATAAGAAGCAACCTTGGCTTTATGAATTAACTCAAGATCATCCGAAATGTAAGAACAAATCTCATGGCTATTAGTAGCTTCTGATAACGTTATAAATATATTATTCGTATTGAATCTCGTTGCAGGTTCAGGTATTGCGGCATCTGCAGAGCACCAAGCGCAATCAAAAATATCAGAGTCTCTCTTATCTAATATTTCATCGAGCTCACTAGTAGACAACGTTCTTAAGTGATTAATTAATTTATTCATATTTTACGTATAGTATTACTTTTATTTAATTTTCTTATTAACGTTTTATCAAGTCAACAATAAATCCAATGAATCATCGATTATTGTTACTATGGAGTGAGATGTTCGTTTTTAATGGTGGATTTTTTGTAAAGACCCCGTCACATATTACTTTCATACCAAAACCACAGACTGCGCCATGTCCTGCAGTTTGAGAAACAATCGCTTTGTTTTCAGAAAATTTTATATCAATTATGCAAGGTTCATTATCAATATATACTTTATTATAACGAACAGCATTGTCATTTAACGCTAAAAGCGTTTTTACTACGATTCCAGAGTTGAAATTTGGTGGGCCATATTGGCAATCAAGTGATATGAATACACTATTTTGGTCATTTCTTTCAACAGTTAATGTTGAATAAATACCATCTTCTATATATTGCTTATATGTGCCATTTATCTCAAATGAACTGAAGCTAGGACAGCTAATGAAAATTATGCTGTAAAGTATTAATGTTCGAAACATGTATATTCCTAAAATTTATTGGAAATGACATAATGGGTGCTTTGTTGCACATTTAATCCTTAAGTGTCGATTCGCTGTTGTCGTTTGAAGCTGTTTTTTCTGCTATATAATCTATTCATGGTCCTATGTGCAATCTACCAATTGTATTGAAAACCATGGCCCTTCCTCATCGGCTATACCACTTTTTTCTATGTATTTTCTACATAGTTCCGCAGATTCAAACGTTTCACACAATCCTGTTTCAGGTATTACTTGGCCGGTTGCAATGGCGCATTTTTCGATAAGGCCATCTTGTATCATCCAGGACTCCCCAAGCATCCCTGATGAGCATTCGACTACCTCATACCCTAACGTTGGCCATTTTTCCGGAATATTGTTGCCCAAAAATAGCATCTTTAGTAATGCTCGCTCTCCAATAATGGGTTTGTTACTATCTGGAGTCCAACCATCGAGAAGGTCAATAGAATCTTGGGCTGAAAAACCGATGGCAATGATTCGAATAGACGGGTCATTTCTAAAAAATCGACGTTTTGCTTCTTTTGCGTCGCTAAGCGCATAGAATATGCTGACCCAGCCGAATTTGATCTCAAAAGCGCATTGAGCCCACTCTTTAATCTCTGTGTAACGTGCTATGGGTATACCAGTATTGATTAAATAATCTTCTTGTTTACGATTTGTATAGTCATTCCACCAGAATCCGGCTACGCCTGGAAACTGTGGGCATATATCAGCAGAAACACTGACATAATGTTTCAATCCAGAACTATCTGGGTTTACCTTTACTATGATAAAACCGCCTAATATCGAATTTTGGTTTGTCATTGCTACCTTAGACATAACAGCCGTATCAGTTTGTGCTTGTGATATCTATCAGTTCACCATTACCGAAGCCCTCATGATCAGCCACGCTAATCGCGAGTAGGTAAACATGGCTAAAATTTAGCTATTGACGCCATAGTCGTTTGTTATGTGTCTGTTGGTACGTCATCCCATGATTCGCCGAAGCCTGACACCCAACTCATGCCGTAACGACGCTCGTAAACAATACCAGAATCAAGCTCGTTTATATCGGGATCGTCTTCACCTGGTCGGTCGTTGTTAAAACCAAGATCTCGATCTCTAACACGCCAATGTTGGTGGTACAAAAAAGACTCCATATTGTCTATGGCTTCGCTGTCTCTTAATTCTGCACAGTTGAGAAATTCGTTTGTATTGCTAACAGCTTTAATAACTAGCTCATTTTCCCAAATATCAAACTGTTCATCAAAAGCGGGCATTTCATCCAAGCCTTTCAAGCACCAGAGTAAAGAAACAAGTGCCTCCACTCTCCAAGAGAAGTTGACTAGATCTTGGTGGTCTGGTCTTGGTGTGTTAATGAATTCAGATTCTAAGGTAGATAAATATTGTTCAATATTATTATTTTTGATCCATTTAATATTTTCTTCTGGAAAGTGTACCTTTCCTACTGAGGCAATTAATCCAAGGACCCGCTCTGCAACCTCTTTGGAGGTTCTAATTTTGATATCCTCTTCAATCTCTTCCATGGAATTATCTAATCCTATGATTTAGTGGGTGACACATAACGAATGACATGGGCTCCCCCTCATCAAGACTCTGCCACACTTGGTGAGTCTGAGTAAGAAAACGTTCGGTGGCCACCATGTCACCTTCTATCTATGGCATTGATTTAGCCAAACATTTCTTCAGTATCCACGGTGAGGATGCCAATGGCAACACCCTGATCCACAAAACAATATCTCGAGCAAAAGTACTTACATTCTTTGTCAACTTGCGCCTGCCATTATCGGAATGGAAGCCTGCGGCAGTTCCCATTACTGGGCGCGAGAATTAACCAAGCTCGGCCATATAGTTAAGATCATGGCATCCCCATTGTTGCGCACCAACGCGAACAATAAAGTGCTTACACCTGAGCCTGAAACTAATTAACGCTGATATAGCCATTCTATTTGAATCGTGCTTGCTACGATGTATGGCCAAGGGGACGCCAAGTTAGGCCTAGTCGCAGGCAGCAGTGAGACCACTGTAGGAGACCCTCAATGTGTGTTAAGTTTATTAATGCGTCTCAGATATATTGTATTTTTGCATAAATGCACTAGCACTAAAACATCCAACTAAGCTTCCCAAAGAGATCGAAAATGCAAGAATAAAAATTATGGTTTTTGGTATATCGCCATTAAAGATATTTCCTCCAAAAAAGTAAATTAACATAGATGAAACAAATATAAGGAATGAATGTTTATTTAAAAGAAAAAACCAGGGTATTTCAAACATTGCAAGCTCTCGGTGATCTTTAAACGTAAACAAACCGATAAAAACATATATTAAAGCCACGATGATTGCGATGAGGATCACTGATACTATATAGGGAAAGAATGGTTTATCTATAAAAATAATATATCCCATACGCCAAGAGTAAAAGAAAGATACCATCCAAAAAATAATAACTGGCCCGAGTATTAGTCCCATTTATCCTCCATGAACTTAATGAATGACATGAAATTCCCTTATCTAGACTCAGCCACTCTTGGCGAGTTTGAGTAAAAATACGTTCAGCGGCTATCATGTTACTTTCTATCTATAGCATTGATTTTGCCAAGAATAGTTTTAGTATCCACGGTGAATATCCTGTATGCAATGCATTGATCTTAAAAACAATATCAAGCTCGAAGGTTCTTGCAACGTTTGCAAATATCTCGTCAGCCCTTAGGGAGGGTTTATCATCAGAGCGAAGTAGAGAACTTTGTTGTTCGATTATATTGGCAGCTACGCAGCCAAGGGGATAGGGGGTAGATCTCCCCCCTTGATACCCCGATGGCTTATATGTGTTAATTGTTAATTTGAGATTACTCGCATTTTGGCAACTCGGTCATGCAGTGCTCTTCTTTGCTTACCAAAAATCATTGCTAGATTAACCAAGTTCAAAAGTCCCCCAATAAAAGGGATATACACAAGAAATAACATAAATGCATAACGCTTAAATATGAGGTCTTGAACCTTAGCTGGACTTCCGTCGATGTTAACGACTCTAATGTTTAAGACCTTCTTTCCTACTGTTTGACCAGATTGCTTCAGCATTTTCCAGTTAACCGCACAATATAAGCCAAAGCCTAAGACTGCCATTACAATCTTATACCCAAAAGATGGCTCTACTGGAGGGGTTTGAGATAGTCCGTCAAAGCCACCAGTAAAATAAGCCAAAGGTAGCAGAACAATACCAAGTACTAACCCATCTACAACCGAAGCTCCTATTCGTGACCATCGAGAAGCCAATCGATACGAGTTATCTTGTATATTTTCCATAATTGTTTCCTTTTTAGATAAATTTTATTCGCAAGTTAACGAATGACATGGACACCCCCTCATCCAGACTCTGCCACACTTGGTGAGTCTGAGTACGAAAACGTTCGGAGTCCGCGAGGCTGGTTCTATTCTTCGTCAGAATCGGAAAAGACGTTTTTCGACGACTTGAATATCACATCACAAACTCGACATTACGTTGGGCACAACAAGAGCTAATTACGATGGCAAGGAGTAATTATTATTTTATTGTCAGTGATTCCATAACTTTTTTACCAATAGGAAGCCACTCTTTTGACTGCTCAATGGTAGTATTAAAGGCAATGAATAATAATCGACCATCAACGGATGTTCCGTACATGATATTATGAATTTCTGTATCCATTGCAGGGGTGATAAGCTCCAATACAATAAATTTTCTGCCATTGCGTTCAATAATTTCATCTCGAAACCATTTAGCTGATGGATATAAGTTATGGAACATTTTAGAAATCGCATGATGAAATTCAGGAATATCGGAAGATTCCATAACTGTGTTTGTATGATTAAATGCTAGAGAAATACTACCACTATCATCACTTAATACTTCTGTCGGCCTCCGGGAACTAGGGTATTTAATTTCTAAAATATCATCCGGAATTTGAGTAAATTGTTGTGGAATCAGTAAAGACACTCTTCCATTAAGCACATTCTTTGTAATTAATTCAGCAGATAAAGAGAAACTACTAAAAAGTACCAACATCAAAAAAAAGCATGATTTCATATTTATAACCTAAAATAACAATCTTAATTTAGTGACAATTGATTCACCGTCCATTATCACTCTAATATCATCACACATGAAACTGAAACAAAATTATAAATCTAAACTTTCTTGTCCATTTAACCAACTTCCGACTAAATTCTTCGAGCAAAAGATAACAGTGTATTAAACAGCATGCTCGCTTTCCCCAGCCTAATACACACTTAATTGCACACAATTTTCTTATCAGCATCCTTTTAAGTCAATAGGTTGCATAAAATCATTGTTGCTTAATAGCTGTTATTTGCTTGAGCAAAGCGAGTATTCGGTATTAATGAGACCTCGTTAATACCAATTGGAAGTGTTAATTCTCAATAATATCAATGTCTTATCTTTGTGCGTTGCGGGGCGAGCATTTGGGGTCTCGTTATTAGCAGGTCAATGCTGGTCATTTTTAGCGAGTTATCGCTAGGCTTTTCGTTGTTCAGTCATTAGTGCTTAGTGGAAGTACACCTGCATTTCGACCTCATCCCCTTGCTGTGGTTCACGGTGCTCGGGTCGCCATTATTGCGTTTGTTAGGTGTATGCCTCCGAGACTTCTGAAACTGAAAAGCTCATAGCCAAAAAGGAAATCCCTGAGTCAGACTCATAGTTATGAACCTCTATTTGAGCATGCGCCCATTGACGGCCACTGATATCTATAATCGCTGTACCACCAAGATATCCACTGAAGCCTTTTTCAATTTCTAGGTTAGACACACCTTCAAACTTGAAGCTTTTGAACATGCCATTCCGGTCGTGAGACACCATTTCAATTGCGCTCAACGTAGAGTCCCAAGGGTCGACATTATACTTAAACTCAACCAAGTCATTATTTGCAAAGTCTGCAAAAATTACTTTTTCTGACAATTTGACCTCCTAACACCTAACGACCTGCCATAAAATTCCAGCAACACATTACGACAAGATTTAATTGACCACCGCAAAACTAAAGCCAAATTCATACCTAGAATGCCGAGTGTTGATGGCCTTGTTACATGCTGATTTTAATAGGGTTTGTTAGACTAATAATTTGCTCTTTATGGTTGCTTACAAATGGACTAATCAATAGCGCCTCTTTACCACCATTTTTTAGTGTATTAATGACATTATGAGGTTCACTATACTTACGACAAAATTTACAACCATACTCTTCAAAATACTTATATATTTCTAAAGCAGATTCCTTAGCTTGCGACTCTGATGCAACAGGAAACCTCTTTTGCCCAACACCGCTGATATTTCCAAGTTCAGCACCGACAATACAAATCCTTTCCTTTTTTGCTTTAAATTCAATAGCTACGTCACCAACAACATCGAAATCAGACACATGCTTAATACAGTTGATATGAAAATACCAAGTATTTCCTTTTACAATCTTCTTAAATTGCCGCTGACTTTTAACATATGTCCACTCAGACATATATGCTTCTAGCTCTTCAATAAATAATGATTCTAAATCAGACAATTTCATTATTTTGATACTCATTGAAACTATACTTAAACTCTGTCCAAAGCATGTAACGTACGCAATAAGTTGCCCCACACTAAACTAACAAAATGCACCGAACTTCAAACCAAAAATGCCGAGTGTAACGCATCACCTTGATTGCCTTGTTATAACTCATGACCTCACATAGCATGAATACTCTTTTCCACGATCATCGACGGCTACGGCTCTTACGTATATCTGATGATTTTTTGCCATAAAGACTTCTGTACGATATTCAGCTAAGTGCTCTAACGAAACGCCATGGCTTGCAGCATGTTTAGGAAACCAGTCACGGTAGTAACCGATAGATTTACGCACTCGTGGTGTAAGTTTAAACAGCTCTTCAGTTTTGACTGGGTGCCATGTGACAGTGACAACTTCACCTTTTTGAAGCCTTGCAAGCTTAAATAAATCTTCAAAGATAAAAGCGTCATCAACATAGTTGCAACCACCAACAAACGAGTGAGTGAAGTTATGTATCATTGATTTAATGAGCTTGTATTTCACTGGAATACCTTTGAGTTATAACAGTGTATTAAACAGCATGCTCGCTTTCCCCTAGCATAATACACGCTTAATTGCGTATGATTTTCTTATCAGTATCCATTTAAGTCAATAACTTGCATAAAATTATCGTTGCTTAATGGCTGTTTTCGCTTGGGTAAAGCGAGCATTTGAGGTCTCGTTATTAGCTGGTCAATGCTGGTCATTTTTAGCGAGTTATCGCTAGGCTTTTCGAGAGTTGAGTCGGGCAGGGGATTGATATTGGGCGAAATAAAAAGCCGGACAGTCTCATGCCCAGCTTTGTTATGAGTGGATTTTTGTTGCTCAGTCGTTAGTGCTTAGTGGAAGTACACCAGCATTTCGATCTCATTCTATTGCTGTGGTTCACGGTGCTCGGGCCGCCATTACCAATATAGGCAATAAGACCGATCTCTTCAGCCTTTGGAGCAAAGGGCTTGTTGAGAGGCGGGCATTTCCGATGCCTTCTAACGAATGAGGAACCGCAACCGCGTAGTGTCATCAGGGGTCATGGCAAATAAGCCAACAAACAGACCGAATGTAGATTGGCAGTCCCAAACCGTATCTTATCGGCAGCTATTGTTGTCAACCGGGGGAGTCAATGTAGCCCTGTTATACGTAATTTCAGCACGTTACAAAAACTCTTTTAAATACACCTTAGGGTCACTTAAGTTTCTCTCATGGTATTCTTTCTGAGCCTCATCAGAAAAGATTGATAGAGTCCAAGTTCGAGAGCAAATAGTTCTCGTTCCATTCCAAACACCAGTAGACCTAAAATGATGTGCAAAATCTTTTAAGGGTGAATCATAAATCGACATTCTATTTAGTAACAGTCCCAGAAAAGCACCTATTGGTGTTGTAGTCGAGTTTGCTTCTGATCCTTGTTGAAACATTCCTGAATGAGTAACACCATAATGCGTAATTGGAAATGGATGGTTAATAGGTCTTGGAGGAGACTTTGTAGTGTCAACATTCATAAATGCAGGGAATTTCATAACTGACCATGTAGCTAAATCACTAACACAAATGAAATCTAAACACTCTGCGGGTTTAGTGATAAATTCTCTATCATATTGCTCTACAGCTTTATTTATATTTTCAATCGGCGTAGCACCCTCAGATTTCCAATTATGTGAATGCGCCAAAATCCCGTAAACAATTGGAGAATTCATTTCTTTTAAAGGAGAGCTAGTTTTTGTCTCTAACAATTCTCTTATTTTATTTGCTGTTGAGAATGCCTGTTTGATATGTTGATGTTTTAACGTTAATTTACACTCAAAAGCTGCGGCTACACCGCCTGCCAAATATAGCTTTTTACTTTTCAAGTAAGTAGGATAACAAGGTTTAAGTACTATTATGTCAATTTGAGGACTTGCTTGACCTTTACTACTGATTATTCTTCCTTTAGTTACAACTTCATAGTTGGATGGTAACCAATTTCTTAATAGTTCAGCCCAGTTTTCCTCGCCCTCATCTCCGGCTGTCCCAGGATCTTCGCTAACCCTGCGTTGAATCCTTTTGTATTCATTTTGAATACCCGTTGTTACAGCTTCCATGAAATCAACAAGTTCATGTTTAACTTTGTCTGGCATCCTAACTCCAAAAATTACGTATAACGCCTGCAACTTAGGAATCCCCACAAAATTCCCTTGTTGTTCAATAAGTAGACACGCATCCTGCCTTCTGATCTAATGAATTCACCACAAAAACAAAAGAAGAAAACAAGATGCGTGATATTCAAATACTACACGACTCCCTTAGAGAACAATGCCCTAGCATTCACAAAAAGCGACTCAACTCACTGATGGATTCGGTGAAAGCACTACTAAATAACGATGCGCTGACCCTTACATTACTAGGCATCTCAGCCTTCACTGGATCTGCTGTGCATTGGTTGTTCAAGACCCTTTGCTTTGATTAGCCATCCCATTGTTGCGCATCAATACGAACAACAAAGTTGCTTACACCTGAGCCGAGCCTGAAACTAACTGGCGCGGAAGCAGCCATTCTCTTTGAATAGTGCCTGCTCGGGTTAACCGTGGCCCTGCGTAAAACTAGCAGGCAGTGGTGAGATCGCAGTAAGAGACCCTCAATATGTGTTTGTCGTAAGCGACGATAATCGCCAGAGCGAAGTAGACAGCTTTGTTGTTCGATTATATTGGCTGCTACGCAGCCAAGGGGGACAGCTTTACCCCTTGACACCCCAAAGGCTCATATGTGTTATACGATTTTTACTTTGTACCCACCGAAACCATTTTAGAATTAAATACTGTCATACCATTTTCTTGAGGAGCCTCCGGAAAATAGATTGGTGGATAGCTATCAAAATTTATAGTTAGCTGCGAAGGTTCATCAATCGATAAGTCTCGAGTTGGCAACAATTTACCTAGATTCAAGTTAATGTCTTTAGGTTGATTCCAAGTTACCCAGAACGCAAATGGAAAGAATTTTAGTAAGTCACCAACTATTGGCTCTGCTGCCCCCAATTTACTCCCAAATGCTCGAGCAATGCGAATATCGTTGAAAGGATAAAACCAGTAGTAAATTTCGAGTTCATCGGGCAAAGGGGATGTCTCGTCAAAAAAGTAATCAGTCATTACTTGATACATCGGTGCATGCGGTGTGTCTTGCTGAACAATGTCTACAGCATTACCTGCTAAAATATGCCCAATAACAGACCTCGCTAACCTTTGCGGCCTTACAAAGTAGGTTTTGCATGGCGGTAATGACAAGTACCCCTTGGAAACAGACTCTGCCAAAAGTTTAACCTCATTGAACAGTTCAGCCAAAGCAGGATCGTATTTTTGCCCTAACCAATCATTGTTACAGCTAGAGCACGTCGTACGATAATTCAAGCCTCCTTGAGAAGTAGTCGTGTACCTTTTGTCCTCGGAGCTATTTAGTGAACGGACAACAACTTTACTGACATTTCCACAACTTGCAGGTGGGACATGCTCTCGAGTCAGTTTTGCGGGCTTTCTGCAAATGGCACAATAACCCTCTTTTGGTCCCCACGTATTAATTCTTTTGGACAAATGATCCGAATACTTTCCCATTATTCCTACACTCTCGACTAATCGTATAACGAATGACATGGACTTCCCCTCATCCAGACTCTGCCACACTTGGTGAGTCTGAGTAAGAAAACGTTCGGAGGCCACCATGTCACTTTATATCTATGGCATTGATTTTGCCAAATATTCCTTCAGTATCCCCGGCGATAATGCCAATGGCAACACCTTGATCCACAAAACAATATCTTGAGCAAAAGTACTCACATTCTTTGCCAATTTGCCGCCAGCTATTGTTGCGCACCCATGCGAACAACAAAGTTGCTTACCTGAGTAGAGCCTGTAACTAACTGGCATTGAAGCCGTGGACGCTATAAAGGCAAGCGAGTCATTCAGGGGGGACGTGCACAAGTACGCACCGTGCTCTATATGGCTATGATGTCTGCGACGCAGTGTAACCTTGTTTTTAAAGCTACTTACCAGCGACTTTTAGATGCAGGGAAACCGAAAAAAGTCGCCATTATTGCGTGTGTAAGGAAAATGGTTGTGATCTTAAATTCGATGATTCGAGATGGCGTCATGTGGAACGAAAACATAGCCAGAAATTAGCTATTGACACCATAGTCGTTTGTTATGTTCATTTTCCAAGTTTTCTCGCACATATTTTACAAATCGGGGATCTTGAAAGAGCAAGACTTGAATAAATAGTAAAACAAACAACTATCAAGCTAAAGCCAGACAACACTTCGAACACTGTTAAAAATTGAAGAAACCATATGCTTGGGCTTATATCGCCGTAACCAACAGTAGTAATGGTAACACCACTAAAGTAGATAGCTTCGAGTATGGAGTTGAATTTATAAAAGTCCTTAAAAAAGCACACTGGCATTAAGAAGTACAGCGTTCCAAAGTTAATAATTAGTTCAATGTAACTGGTCAAGGCTAACTTTAACCTCTCGCCATACTTTAAGTCACTATTAGGTAAGTCACCGTTCAACTTATCAATTGCGTCACCCAAAAATGCTTTGGTTATTTCGATTGCTCTTGAGAGCAAAAAAGACCAAACAACCAAAAAAATCATGAACCAGTATATGTATTTAATAACTGGTTGAGACTCAAACCCGTAAACAGGAAACAGCTTAAACTCTAATATTGATAGTAATTGAACCGCTAAACAGATCGTTAATGAAGATATAAAGTATCGCATGTTGTACTTTTTTAAAGCACTTGAGAGCTCTGTGGAACTTGCACCTTTTTCGATAAGGGCATTCTTACTGTATTCTGCATACTTATATGTAGGGGTAACAAGCCACCAAGCACATGATGTTTCTTTCTTCTGCATTAATTTTTACTTCTTACTCATATGAACATAACGCCGCCGTAAGCGGACGAAAATAGTTGGCTATAATCGTGTAGCGAAGCGAAACTCAGCCAACTATTTGAGTTCCGACTTAACAGCCTGGTTACGTGAGTAGCTGGCGCACAGACGTCACAGCCAAATCATCATCGAACATATCACCATGATTTATTAGTACTGCCAGCACTTCTTGAATACACTCAAGCTGCTCAACACTAAACCCTCCAATCTTTTGCGCAAAGCTAGAGCGATTGACGTCTCCCTTCGGTGCTTCAAGATGAAACGCCAAAGCCTCAGTCGATTCACCACCATCGCCTAGAACCGTTATCAAAAGGCTGCTGAAGTAGTATCGAAACGATTCATTGGTCATGAAAGTAAATGAAGGTAGATGACAATTTATTGTTTCATCAGAATGCTCATCAAAACGAGAGCCTGAAAATATAGATTCAGCCCCCTCATCGTCATAAGTATCTACCGAAACAACTTCGGGAACCTCTAGAACATCCCAGACTCTTACAATTTTTCTAAGGAGATCCATCTTCTACCACGTAACGCCCAATTAAGGTGTGAAGCACGCGACCACACACCTTAAGTATTGTGCCGTAAACACCAATGCTGTTTCAAACCGAAACTGCCAAGCGTTGCGAATCTGCCTTAAACGCTTGTATGGCATTTAGAGCCACTTTAAGTCTTGTCTCCACTTCCCTTGAGAGAGTTTGTCATTATCATTGATACGTTTAGCAATAGTTCTAGGATCCCTACCTAAGTGAGAAGCCATCTGTGATGGGGTCATTTCAAAATCGACCAACATTACTCGCAATTTTTCTTGATCCTCTAGCGTCCAAGGTTTTCCATAGTTTTCATGTCGCAAAATTTTCTTTTGCCTTGAGAGTAACCTAGCTTCTCTCTCCTTTACTCTTTGGCTAATCTCTTTATCTAGCTGCACAGAAAATATTCGGTGAGCTTCTAATGGTACACCCGCTATGTGCAAGTTGTTAAAAATAACCTGAGATGCCGAATCAAGTCTCGGAGATTCAATACATTGAGATATTTTTGTTAATCTAGGTTGTTCAATTTTCCCTAATATACTAATTTGCTTAAGGTTGAAAAAACCTCTTAAGTCAAAAGCCCTTATGAGCTTAGTCTGAATAACACTCTCAATTTTAGTCGCTTTTTCATAAGTATAGTTGGCGAGTGGAAGCGCCCAAACTACTAACTGAGGAAGATATTTGTTTAATAAAATATCTTCCCATTGAAAACCGAATTGTTGCTTTTCTGATAGAAGATTTATAGGAGTACTTAAGTCGATTGTTGTTGAAGCCCAAATTTTATACTGATTCGCTAATTCCTGATAGTACTTTATATGATTATGGAGCTTGTAGGCTGACATAAATTTATACACATCATCATTATGACCAGCATTATAAATAGCTCGATTACCTCTTAAGTAACCTTCATAGTGTTCACTAATTCTTCTACCGACATTATTACTAACGCCAACATAAACTACACGTTCAAAAACTCCCTGATGAACAATGAGATAAACGCCACTACATCCCGACTTTCGAGCTTCCGCCAAAGAACCTAGAAACCGCCAATTCATGTTGAACTCCATTGATGCCTAACGAATGACATGGACTCTCCCTCATCAAGACTCTGCCACACTTGGTGAGTCTGAGTAAGAAAACGTTCGGAGGTCACCATGTCATTTTCTATTTATGGCATTGATTAGCCAAACATTCCTTCAGTATCCACGGCGAGGATGCCAAAGGCAACACCCTGATCCACAAAACAATATCTCGAGCAAAGGTACTCACTTTCTTTGCCAACTTGCCGCCTGCCATTGTCGGAATGGAAGCCTGTGGTAGTTCCCATTACTGGGCGCGGGAATTAACCAAGCTCGGCCATACCGCCAAAATCATGGCCTCTAAATATGTGGCGCCTTTCAGGACGGGTGCCAAGAACGACCTCAATGATGCAGTTGCCATTTGTGTGGCTGTCACCCGTCCTTCAACGCGCTAATCCATCGTGCCTGTGATAACTGGGTTTATGAGCGCACTTATACGATAAATAAAAGGCTGGTTTTATTCTTCGTCAGACTCGGAAAAGAGGTTTTTCGACTACTTGAATATCACATCACAAACTCGACATTACGTTGGGCACAACAAGAGCTAATTACGATGGCAAGGAGTAGTTATCATGCGTGAGTTTTGTGGTGATCCTCCAGCGCCGCCATAAGTTGTGCACCCACTGCACTTGCAAAACCCACCAAACTTCAAACCAAAAATGCGCCGTGTAATGCATCAATTTGATGGCCTTGTTAAGTTTTTATTGACAACAGCTACCAACGGCGTACAATCCCCACCCAACAGAGCCAATGTCCCCTCCTGATCTAGCATCAGTGACGTCTTGGCCTTTTTTTTGCCTGTAATTTATAACATGACAGAACCTATTGAAGTTAAACCATTTTTTGAATATGACGAACTCATTCAGCGCCTGACTGATAGAGGAATGTTAATCAAGGATCCATTGAGAGCTCAACGGAAACTAACGCAAGTTGGTTACTACAGGCTGTCAGGTTATTGGCATACATCACGAAAATTCAATTTTGTTGAAAACAAAATTCAGTATGAAAACGAGTTTCAGGCAAACACGTATTTTGAAAATATCTTTGAATTTTACTTGTTCGATAAACGATTGAGAGTCGAATTTACTGACGCTCTTGAAAGAATAGAGATCTACCTGCGTACGATCATTGCGCATGAAATCGGTAGAATCGACCCAGTCGCCTATCTCGACAAAAAGCAATTTTCTAAAAGTGCTTTTAAGGCAGATGCCAAGATACATTACGACGACTGGCTCAACCGTCATAATCGACTAATAAAGGAAAGTAAAGAAGACAGTATTGAAGACCACAGAAAAAAAGGAAAGCCTATTCCAATCTGGGTCGCTGCAGAAGCATGGGACTTTGGTGCCCTATCAAAATTTTATAGCATACTGTCAGGTAAAAACCAAGACCTTATCTGTAATCGTCTGGGCCTTGATAATCGTAAAGAGCTTGATAACTGGCTAATCAATCTTAATGGTATACGCAATAGGTGCGCTCACCATGCTCGCCTTTGTAACCGCTCGAACCCCCGTACATTATCAATACCTCGCAAAGGCTACTTTAACCTATTAGATCTTGGCCAAAGCCAAAAAAATAAATTCTATGGAATAATTGCTATCATTTGGTTCTTATTAAAGCAAATTGGCCCAAGTTCAACATGGATTTGCCGTATTGCCGATCTTATCGATCAGAAGCCAGAAATTCCAGGTTTTACATATAGATCTATGGGATTTCCAGAGGCTGGTTTTCCACGAAAATTATTTACTGAAACCATTACGTCTATACCTATCGTCATTAAAAGGTCACCCATTGAGGAATTTGAACATAGATTAGCCACGCTTCTTACTTTTAAAGGTGAATTTGACCTTAATGAGATTGCGGCTCAAGACAAAGCCCGTTTAAGAGATGTTGTTGAGGAATTGACAAATTACTCTTACGAGCTTGATGAAATTATTGAAAAAACTTAACAGTGTATTAAACAGCATGCTTGCTTTCCCCAGCCTAATACACGCTTAATTGCGCATGATTTTCTTATCAGTATCCTTTTAAGTCAATAAGTTGCATAAAATCATCGTTGCTTAATGGCTGTTTTCGCTTGTGTAAAGCGAGCATTCGGTCGGTATTAATGAGACCTCGTTAATATAAAGTGGAAGTGTTAATTTACATTTATTTCAATGTCTTATATCTATCTTTTGTGGGGATGGCGAGCATTTGGGATCTCGTTATTAGCTGGTCAATGCTGGTTATTTTTAGCGAGTTATCGCTAGGCTTTTTAAGAGGTGGAGTAGGGCAGGGGATTGATTTTGTTCGAAATAAAAAGCTGGACAGTGTCATGTTCGGCTTTACTATGAGTGGATTTTTGTTACTGAGCGGTTAGTGCTTAGTGGAAGTACACCAGCATTTCGATCTCATTCTCTTGCTGTGGTTCACGGTGCTCGGGCCGCCATTACCAATATCGGTAATAAGACCGATCGCCTCAGCCTCTGGAGCAAAGGGCTTGTTGAGAGGCTGGGCCTAAAACGGGCGATTGTGGCACTAGCGGCCAAGAACGCCCGTATTATCTGGTCGCTATTGCGCAACGATACGGAATACCAAGTCGTTGTTTAATCACCAAGCGTAACAAAGGGCAACACACCTTCACCGGGTCAATGCAATAGCCAATGATGAAATAGGGTTAAGACCACTTGCGGGAAAACCTGATAATGCGGCGGGCACGTCAGATGCCTTCTAACGAATGAGGAACTGCAACCGCGTAGTGTCATCAGGGTCATGCAAATAAGCCAATAAACAGACCGACTGTAGAGCGGCAGTCCCAAACCTTATATTATCGGCAGCTGTTGTTGACGACCGGGGGAGTCCATGTAGCCTGCAATAAGGTGCCCCGCACTGAACTAGCAAAGTGCACCTGACTTTATACCAAACCGCCGAGTGTAACGGGTCACCTTGATTGCTTGTATGTAGCTTTAAATACGTGCTTGCGGTGATATTGCATATAAGTTTCATGCTCAGGAGCTAAAGTAATCTTCATGCTTTGATTTAAGCCAGCAACGTCAAAATCGACAAATTGAGAGGATATAATTATTTTTCCTGATAAATCAAAGCTTATTAAACCAGCATCAAATGCTCTGTCTATATTTGCCATAAGCAACAAGCCATTGAATTTATCTAACCTTTCACGATTATCTGATGCATGCCAAGGTTTTATATGACTTGCAACTAGTAACTCGTTTGTTTTGCAACCCGTTACAGCACAACCTTGCCACATAGTAATTAAGTCACGTCTAAACTTACCCTGGCCAATCCGAGCCTTAATCAAGCTATTTTTTTCAGTATCACTTGTATTTAAATCCAATTGAATCGATGAAAGGTCTTGCTCTAGGTTGCTAGGCATAGAGTTTTTATCAATATCCGTATCATTAGATTTTTTTGCTTCATTTCTAGATGCATATGATGTTGGAATACGAACAGATAACTCTCGATATTCTTCAGAGTTTGCGGGAATTAACGCCATTTTACCTTTGGCGTTTTTATGAACACCCCAACCAAACTTTTTTAATAATGGTGATCTTTTTATATTATATGAGCTAACTTTCAAATCGGGTTTATTGCGACGAACAACATGAAGCTCATGATGATACTCAGCTTCTGTATACTTGTACGGATTTTCTATCAAAATCTCATAAGCGATTCTCGCTATTGAATTACCTTCTTTAGGAACAACGGCAACATCAGACTTAGAATCTGGCGAAATTAATATTAGTTCTTCTTTAATCATTCTTCTTGCTTTTTGTAGAGTTAGACAGCTACCTAACGAATGACATGGACTCCCCCTCATCAAGACTCTGCCACACTTGGTGAGTCTGAGTAAGAAAACGTTCGGAGGCCACCATGTCACTTTCTATTTATGGCATTGATTTAGCCAAACATTCCTTCAGTATCCACGGCGAGGATAGCAAAGGCAACACCCTGATCCACAAAACAATATCTCGAGCAAAAGTACTCACATTCTTTGCCAACTTGTCGCCTGCCATTGTCGGAATGGAAGCCTGCGGCAGTTCCCATTACTGGGCGCGGGAATTAACCAAGCTCGGCCATACCGCTAAAATCATGGCCTCCAAATATGTGGCGCCTTTCAGGACGGGAGCCAAAAACGACCTCAATGATGCAGTTGCCATTTGTGTGGCTGTCACCCGTCCTTCAACGCGCTTTGTTAAAATCAAATCCGCCGAGCAACAATCCATATTGATGCTCCTCCGGGCCGCGACAACTGGGTTCACGAACGCACAGCACTCCTTAACCAGCTCCGGGCTGTTATGGCAGAGTTCGGGATCATAGCCCCCAAAAGTATGGGTGTCTTGTTTATTTTCGTAACCCTGTTTTTAAAGCTACTTTAGATGCAGGGAAACCGAAAAAAGTCGCCATTATTGCGTGTGTAAGGAAAATGGTTGTGATCTTAAATTCGATGATTCGAGATGGCGTCATGTGGAACGAAAACATAGCCAGAAATTAGCTATTGACGCCATAGTCGTTTGTTAGAAAACTTCTACCGAACGAGAGTCATACCCTAAGTCTTTATCAGTAACACTTTCTGTTAAAAATGCCATTACTATACAAGCAATTAAAATTAGACCAGACAATCCAAATGTAAAAGCACTAACAGTTTCCCAACCATTCACAAAGCCAGCTTCGGCTAATATAACTGATAAACCAACCGGAAGTGATCCAGCTAATGCTCTAAAAACGCCATGGATACCTGCACTCAATTGCTCTGTTCTTTTAAGTAATAGATTAGTGGTAGGCCTGCGTTCGATCGTAGGTTTTCCCCAATGTTTAAGTATTGAGGATAGAATGATATGTAGAACAAACAACGAGCAAAAGTACCAAAACACGTAATCTGATGGAGACAGTTGCTTAATGTAATCAGTAGGAACAAACTTCGTATTTGTAACCGCTGTTAGACCCATCGGTACGCTTCCCAATAAAAACGAAAAACATAACTCTTCTCTAATTAACCTAAAAAACTTCTGCATACTTAGTCTTCGTTTCATAACCCCTCTGTTTTCTAACGCCGTTTCATGCGTAATTACTCATCATCTCGCAACATTGCTTAACGAGTTCTTCATATTCAATATTTTCTGCTTGATGAAGTGATTTTTCAAGGGTGCAACAAAGGTTCCAAAGAGCATGTTATTCTGACTGATCTTTAATGCTTAATTTGTCTGTGTCGGTAAACCTACGGACAAATTCAAACAGAACCTAAGCTTCATCTTCAGTAAATTTAATATCGATACCATTGCTCACAATCCCTAACTGTAGTGGCATAGTTAATTTGGCCACTATACGCTGGGCACTTAGGAATCCCCACAAAATTCTCTTGTTGTTCAATAAGTAGACACGCATCCTGCCTTCTGATCTAATGAATTCACCACAAAAACAAAAGAAGAAAACAAGATGCGTGATATTCAAATACTACACGACTCCCTTAGAGAACAATGCCCTAGCATTCACAAAAAGCGACTCAACTCACTGATGGATTCGGTGAAAGCACTACTAAATAACGATGCGCTGACCCTTACATTACTTGGCAGATCACTACCTTCTAAAGCAAAAGCCAAGCACTGTATAAAGCGGGTTGACCGTTTATTGGGAAACTCTCATCTACACCGAGACAGGCTAGATATTTACCGCTGGCACTGCCACCAAATATGCTCGGTAAATCCACAGCCGATTGTCCTTGTTGATTGGGCAGATATCCGGGAATATAAACGCCTCATGGAACTCAGGGCATCCGTTGCTGTAGATGGTCGTTCCGTTACCCTTTTCGAGCAATCCTTTACCTTTAAACAATACAACTCTCCTCGCAGTCACCAGATATTTCTTGATAACTTTAAAGCCGTTTTACCCTCGCATGTCATCCCCATCATTGTCACAGATGCTGGTTTCAGAAACACCTGGTTTCGACAGGTAGAGGCTATGGGTTGGTGCTATCTAGGACGCGTTCGCGGTGATGTAAATGCCTTTTATAACAAACAATGGCATCACATTAAGCAACTGTTTAAAAAGGCAAATAATAAACCCAAGTACATAGGGTTGACCCAACTGGCAAAACGAAAACCATTACTCTGCCACCTACATCTCTTCAAAAAACAAACATCCAGAAAACGCCAAGACAGACCCAGAGGTAGAGAGCACTTTACAGCACAAGCTGTCCATAGAAAATCAGCGAAAGAACCTTGGTTACTCGCAACAAACATCCCTACCGATATCTTCTCTTCCCGCTGTATCGTCCGCCTCTATGAAAAACGTATGCAAATTGAAGAGACTTTCCGGGATCTGAAAAGCCCTCAATATGGCTTTGGTCTGCGACAAAGTCGAACCAACGACCCAAAGCGTCTCGATATCCTGCTGCTGATCGGTCTTCTCGCCTTCATGGTCTATTGGTGGTTTGGTATTGCTGCTGAACATGCTGGTTGGCATCGCCACTTCCAAGCTAATACGATAAAAAAGAGGCGAGTTTTATCCTTTGTCAGACTCGGAAAAGAGGTCTTTCGACGACTTGAATATCACATCACAAACTCAACATTACGTTGGGCACAACAAGAGCTAATTATGATGGCAAGAAGCAGTTATCATGCGTGAATTTTGTGGGGATCCTCCAGCGCCTAACATAAGTTGCGCCCCACTAAACACACCAAGCGCACCGAACTCCATACCCAAAATGCGCAGTAAAAAGCGTCAACTTGATGTTTTTGTTATGTTTTTATTATTTTGAGTTGTGCTTTAGGCTTACGTTTCTTCGTTACAAAGCCAAATTTGATAAGAAGTATCAGGTGCTGATCAATCATACCAATTACAAAGCGTTCATTTATTGGCGACTCATTCTTAATTGAAATAATTGTCAGCTTAGGAGAGGAAATAATTTTCTGAGGACGAATCAAGTCATGAGCATCTGCTTCATCAAGTAACGATTGTGTAACTAACGCATCTATCTCATCAATTAAAGAAGCTGTGGGTAGCTGGAGTTTTCTGCTTACAGCTTCTTTTTTTGGTATAAGTTGTATGACTTTACCCATAACGTTGCTAATTGGTTCCAGTTTGGTCTAAATCAGCCTCAGTCAACAGACGTTGCGTCGTAATCTCTACAGCGTCTTCAATTATCTTACGCTTGATCTTATCCATACCGCCATGAGTTTTAATGCGGCCCATACAGGCTGAAGCTCCGTAAGTCCAGTTTTGCGTCCTCGGGTTGAAGTATGGTCTGTAAAACGAGTCACTCATAGCAAATCCCTCCTGCTTAATTTTGACTATGTTGTACATTATATAGCCTAGATACAGAGGCACAAGGACTTTCACTTCATGATACTATCCAGTAAAACATAACGCCTCGCTAATGGGCGCAAAAATTGTTGGCTAAATTAGCGAAGAATGAGCGCAAGCCAACTGTTTTGCGTCCACTTTAAGCGACTTGTTAACTGTACTTTTGAATAAGCTTTCTAACCCAATTTTTTAATTTATGGATGGCTACCTCATTCTCTGATTCAAAACCTTCTTCCCCAAAGTAACCTTCCATTTCAATAAGGTATTGCCAATCTCTAGAATCCTGGAGTACAGAATATGGAATAGCTTCAAGGGCTTCTATTGCACTGGCAAATCTAGCCGCAAAGTCATCTAGATCTTTTGGTGAAGCTTCGTATTTTTCAATTTCAACCAGCAATCTTTCTAAGATAGATTTGTTAGACATCCGATTCTCGAGCTACCTTGTACTGTTAACAGTGTATTAAACAGCATGCTCGCTTTCCCCTGCCTAATACACGCTTAATTGCGCATGATTTTCTTATCAGTATCCTTTTAAGTCAATAGGTTGCGTAAGGTAATCGTTGCTTAATGGCTGTTTTTCGCTTGGGTAAAGCGAGCATTCGGTATTAATGAGACCTCATTAATACCAGATGGAAGTGTTAATTCACTATAATATCAATGCTTTATTTGTATATGTTGTGGGAGTGGCAGCATTTTGGGTCTCTTTATTAGCAGATCAATGCTGGCCATTCTTAGCGACTTCGTTAAAGCTATATATGCGTGCGGTTAATGTTTTGTACGTCATCGCTAGGCTTTTAAGAGTTGAGCCGGGCAGGGGATTGATATTGGGCGAAATAAAAAGCCGGACAGTGTCATGCCCGGCTTTTCGTTACTTAGTCATTAGTGCTTAGTGGAAGTACACCAGCATTTCGACTTCATCCCCTTGCTGTGGTTCTGCGGTGAGCGAAAAATGCAGGTAGCCAGCTTCGGTGACTGGAATTTGGAGATATTCATTGCTGCCCCAGTAGTTCGAGACATACTCATGCTCCTCTGGCGTTGGCCAGTTGTTGTGGCTGGCATAGAGCTCAACGTTACCGTTATCCGTATCGCCGTTTTTGTCTGTCAGCCATACACGCACTTCTTCAACACCTTGCGGAACATAAACTGCCGCGTAGCGTTGCTGGTGCACGGTGAGGTTTTGAGCTTGGCCCGATTCCAGCATAACAGGCGCTAAATCGTCTTGGCTTTGTGCCGGCGGCGTAGTTGTCTCTGTCTCTACCGATGCGACCAAGGTTACCGCGTTGAAGTCGGTACGGCCGGCGACGCTGATAAAGTATCGGCCGGGTTTGATGTAGCCTGAAGCGTCGGTTTCAAACGTAACGGCTTCGTTGCTGCCATTGCCGTATTGGCTGAACTCGTAGTCGTAGTAATGCGCTTCTTTGTCGTAGCTCATGTAAAGGTCGGCATCGCCATCGCCTTGAATGGTGACGTTGAAATGAGTGGTTTTCTCTGGCACATCCACATAGAGCAACTGCTCGCTGTATGCCTTTCCACCTAGCACAATGCTCTGGTTGGCAGTTAGCATCGCTACCTGATCAGAAGGCACGGTTGGCTCGTTCGGGTTTGGATTCGGTTTAGGCTGCTCTGGTGTGCTGGTACTTGTCACGGTATCCAGCCAACGGTCAAACTCTGCATTGTATTGTTTGCCTAGCTGCTGTACCTGCTGTGCCCATTGAGCGTATTGGCCCGAACGGGAGAGCGCCAACAGGCTCTCAACGTCTTGTGGATGGTTTTCCAGCATGAAGCGTACGGCTAGGTAGCCCCAGCGATAGATTCGGTTGGTATCGTGAGAGTAGGTGGTCGCAAACACATCGGACAGGCTCATTTTGCCATTGGCGATCAGGTTAATCGCGTCTTCGTAGCCTTGCTTGTAATGCATGTATTCAGCAAAGCCTTCCAGCCACCAAACAACGTAGCCGTGGGCAAGGTTGTCATTGAACGAGCCGTACTGATTGAAGCGGGCATCCAGATAATGGGTGTATTCGTGCTCTAGGTTGAGGATCGAAAGCTCCTCGCCATTGGCGTAACGGTAGGCCACAAAGCGCGGCATATTGCCTGCTTGTGCAGGGTTGCCTTCTAGGTATTGGCCGCCGTTGTCTGTTGTGTTGCCAAACAAGAAGGAGGAGTAATCCACGTAGCTGCCATTATTGGCAAACACAACCACTTCCACTTGGTCGTTGTTGTCGTCTGCGACCGGTTGCTGCCCGGTATTGGCGACTTTATGGAAATCGGCTTCTTTTGCGGCCAGTACGTTACATGCTTCTAGTGCCTGTGCATCGGTCAAATCTTGTGAGCGGATGATGGCAGGCCCTTGGCAGTCATAACGGTTCGGCAGTACGTTAGCGGCAAGATCACGCTTGGCCTGTTCGACATCCAGCCCATTCAGGCCTTCCGGTGCATAGAAGCTCATCATCTCTACGGCGGCCAGCCAAAGTTTGTCATGATCGCTACCTAGCGGGTAGCTGGCCATGATCTGCTGCATTACCGCCAGGGCTTTTTGCTTGGTGGCTTTGTCTGGGCTGGCGAGCAAGCGGCCGGTTTCGCGTACCGCGTTATACACGATGAAGCTCGCATCGGTATCCAGTGCCCAGGCATTGTCGCGGGCGAATGCGGCCAGTGTGTCGATATGCTGAGTATGGCTGGCCATATAACGGTAAAATGCATCGTTCATCACATGTCCGGCCATTGAGCGGAACAGGTTGTTCAAGCCGTCTACCCACTGGCCGTCTTGTGCGGTTTCGCGGTTGAAGTGCGTCAATGCCTGCAGCATTGAGTCCATTGTTATCGGTAGCTGCTTAACGTTGTCTACCATCAGTGTCAGGCTCTTCATCGCACCGACTTGCTCCATGCCTTGATCTAATGCATGGGGATTGGCAAGGAACGCGTTGGTCGATTGGGCAAATCGCTGGCTCAGTGCTTGTGAGAAGTCAGGGGCTTGCGCGTTGTAACGAATGTAGTAAGCCGCACGAATAAACTCACCGAGATTCTCTAGTTTACGCGCCTCTTCTGCGTTACCTCGGTAACGGGTGATTTCTTGGTCCAGTGCGATCTGGATGCGGCTCAAATTCGCTTCGCTGTAGATATCGTTCAACGTATCGGCAGGGGCCGAGAACCAAGCGCTGTAGCAATCGTAATCGGCGGCAGCAATGGAAGACACAAGATCGGATGTTTGCTGAAGAGCGGGAATATCACATTGGCTTTGAGCAAAAGAGGAGCCGGAAACACTGGCAAGCATACAAGCCAGCGCTAAACGATGGCGAGGGAAGAGGCGGGTATGAGACATAGGAATACTCACTAGTAACTTATATGTGTAAGCGGGTTTTTATATTCCTTGCATGCAATAAAGTGCAACTAGCATTATCAAATTTATGATGTTAGTTCAGAAAAATAGACTATTTACTCTAAATTTTGGTTATGTTGAGCCCATATCAGGAAAAAACAGGAGTATTGAAAGAGGCTACTAATTATCTATTTATCATGGAATTAAACGCCATGAAATCCACACAAACTCCACATTGGCTCCATGTGTTCTCCAAGTTGCTGCCTTAGATTATGGGCATCAGTTAAGGAGAATGGACAATGAAAAAAATATTCAACAATCAACTCGGCACGAAGTTTGGTTTCGTGTTGTTTTTGTTTGTGTTGTTGCAGATCCCGGTATCTATGGTCAGCGGGCTTATTTCCGAACGTTCGCACCGCCAAGATGAGGTGAGGCACGAAATCGGCCGCAGTAGCAGTGGTGAGCAACGTATTATCGGCCCTTTTATTAGTGTTATCTATAACGAGCCTGTATGGGTTGAGGGCAAAGTTAACTTGCTAGAGCGCCGTAAGTTCATTTTGCCAGAAACGTTTGATATGAACGCGTATTTAGACAGCTTTGAAAAGTACCGGGGTATTTATCGTGCGCGGTTATATAAGGCCCAGACAGCATTGAAGGGAACCTTTGATCTCTCCCCGTTGGATGCGCTTAGCCAATATGAGATCACCAAGGCCAGCATGGTTGTTGGTATCCGCGATAGCCGAGGGTTAATTCGATTGGATGATATGACGCTAGGTGGCAAGGCATTTGAATTGATCCCCGGTACAGGTTTGAACCAGCTCCCACAGGGTTTTCATAGTGTGCTCGATCTCAGTCAGTTAGACATCGCGCAGCCACTGGATTTTGATCTGAATTTTTTGTTGCAGGGGATGGGAGAATTACAAGTTACGCCAATCGGTAACAGAACGAATATTGAATTAGCATCGGCTTGGCCACATCCAAGTTTTATTGGTGATTACCTGCCTGTCTCGTCGGAGATATCTGAAACAGGGTTCAAGGCACAATGGGCAAGCAACAACTTTTCGACCAATATTTCTCAGCTGTTTGAAAATTGTATGTCGTCAGCGTCATCATGCCATGAGCTAGAGCAGCGGCAAATGGGCGTGGATTTGATTGATCCGGTTGATCACTATCTGAAGTCACACCGCGCTGTGAACTATTCGCTGCTGGTTATTACGTTGGTTTTTGCCAGTTTCTTTTTGCTAGAGCTGTTTCAGTCTCGTCCGCTTCACCCGGTTCAATACGGTTTTGTAGGATTGGCGCTGGCCTTGTTTTATCTGTTGTTGATTTCGATGAGTGAACATATGGGCTTTAATTGGGCTTATGTTATCTCGGCATTGGCCTCAACGGGTTTGTTGAGTGTGTACGTGGGCGGGATGCTGGGCAATAACAGGCATGGTATGGTTTTCGGGGCTTCTTTGTTGTTGCTATATGCCATGTTGTTTGGCCTGCTTCAGGCTGAAAGCTACGCGTTGTTGATGGGAACGCTGCTATGTTTTGTTATTCTGAGCTTGGTAATGGTATTAACCAGAAATATCAACTGGTATGAGCGTAGCCAAAAAATATCAGAGGCGATTGCTAACGAGAAAAGTGAAGATGCGAAAAATTAAAGAATTATATAATAACAAGAGCCGCGTATGCGGCTCTTCAGCGGTAACCATGCCTCTGTTTCGTTTTTCATTGAAGTATGCATTGCTCAGTATGCTGATGTTATTCGTTTTAGTGGTTATTGCTGCCTATGTTCGCGATAGTTTTGTACGGCCGACATTGGGGGATGTGTTGGTGGTGATATGGCTTTATTATTTCTTTGCTTCGGTTATTAATCTACCATCTAGAATACTGGCTATCGCTACAGTATCGGTAGCATTTATGGTAGAGCTTGGACAGTATTTTAAAATTGTACAGTGGCTTGGCCTTGAACCATCATCACCGTTGCATATTGCTCTTGGCGCGACATTTGACTGGCGGGATCTTGTTGCCTATTCCGTTGGCGGTGTGTTGTGCGTAATCATGGATAAAAAGCCATTAGTACGTTGACTATCAATGGTTTTTAAATGAATATTTCAGCTGTTTCTGGTCTCCGTCGGTTAAAATCGTTAACGAGAAATCGGCTTCTGATTCTTATCCTGATCCTGAAATGTACATGGACTTTTTTAAAAGCCCTGAGGCTGTCGATACGTTGCAGCAGACAATAGCACGCTTAACGTCGGCATTTTCAGATGCAGAATTAGACGGTGAGTTTTACGTTCCTATTGGCAGCAAGCAAGACGGCTGGTTGATTGCCGTTAATAACAATACCGGGGCCGTTGCTTTGTTGGGCCATGATCCGCTTGGTATCGAAATCAAAGCTGCATCTATTTACGATTTCTTTAGCTAAGAATAAAAATACTACGCATAAATTGTTTAACGCATGTCAAGATAGGTGCCTTTTTATCTACTAGCTCGTCTATAACCAAGGATAACCAACCATTATGAATGTTGTTTTTTAGAGCAAACACTCTAAAATAGCAGCTACGCGGTTTTGTAGGTAAGTAGGTAGAATAATGAGAGTAAGGCCCCTAGTTCTTCTGACATGCTGTGCGGCATTAGCGATGCCTGTATCAGTACTGGCGGAAGCCCCGCCAGCCCAGTCAGCAGTGGTAGCGCAGACTCGCCAGCAGCCAGTGAGTTTTTTGGATGCTTGGCAGGTCGTTCTGAGAGAAAGCGATGCCTTGGCAGCCGAGCAGGCGAATATTGATCGTGCAATGCACCTGCAAGATGCAGCCAAAGATCTTTACCTGCCTAAAATCACCGCATCGGCGAATTATACGCGTCTTGATAGTCCAGTTGAAATAAAGCCTTCTGATTTACTCGAGAGTATGCCTGCCGGTGATGCTCTTGGGCCTTTGTTGGGGCAATTGGGGATCGCAGGCAAACTTGACCCGCTATTTACTTCTCAGCTTACTGAACGCGATATTTTTTCAAGCTCTATTCGGGCTATCTGGCCTATTTTCACCGGCGGTCGTATTTCTGCCGCTCAGGATGCCGCAAGCGGCAAAACTCAAGAAGCTAAATATATGCTGGCAATGAAACAGCAGGCCAAGTTTGAGGATTTGTCGAAATTTTACTTTGGTGTTGCCTTGACTCAGCAGGTGTTGCAAACACGAATAGATGTCGAAGCCGGTTTACTTGAGCACTTTGAGCACGCGAAGAAACTCCAGCAACAAGGTCAAATTGCCAAAGTGGAGCGGTTGCAGGCAGAAGCGGCTTACGACAAGGCCAGAGTCGAGCGGCAAAAGGCCGAGCGGGGCTTGGAAATTGCCCAAGTAGCCTTGACCAAACTACTTAAACTCCCACAACCGGCAACGCCATCGACGGCTTTGTTTACCAATGTCTCGCTACCTCCGCTTGATGGCTTTGTTCAGGCGACACTGGCTGGTTATCCTGGGCTTTATATTCTAGATGCCAAGAAAAAGCAGGCATCAGCTTTGATTGATGCCGAAAAAGGTAAATATTACCCAGAAGTTTACCTGTATGGTAATTACCAATTGCATGAAGAAGATACGCTGGCTGCCAAGACAGCCCCCGATTGGGCCGTTGGTGTCGGGGTGAATATCCCGCTGCTCGATAACAGCGGTCGTTCCGGCAAGGTGCAGGCAGCTCGCAGTGCGGTGACTCAGGTGACGCATTTGCGTGCACAAGCCGAGCAGGATCTGTCGGTCTTGGTCGAGAAGACTTACCGTGAAGCTTTGCAGTCGCTGGAAGAGTATAACGGTTTGGCATCAAGCCTTGCCTTGGCGGAAGAAAATTTGCGCTTGCGGGAGCTCGCCTTCAATCAAGGGCTATCGACGTCGGTCGATGTTGTCGACGCCCAGCTCTACATAGCCAGTGTTCGTACCCAGCGAGCCGCTGCGGCCTATCAATATGTTATTTCGCTGTCTCGCTTGCTTGCGGTGAGCGGTAACATCAATCAATTCAAACAATACCAGCAATACCAAGGTGTAGAGGTTCAGTCATGAGTAAATCCAAATCTTCAGCCGCATTAGCTGTGGCAATTCCAGCGGTAGCGTTGGTCGGCTGGCTTGGTTACACCTTTTGGGATGCCTACCAGCCTGAACCCGTGCGCATGCAGGGACAAATCGAGGCCCAGCAATACAATATTTCCTCCAAGGTGCCTGGCCGTATTGATACGGTTTTGGTTCGCAAGGGGGACATGGTTAACAAAGGGGATTTGATCTTTACCCTGCTCAGCCCGGAAATCGACGCCAAGTTGATGCAGGCAAAGGCGGGTGAGCAGGCTGCCGATGCACTGGCCGAGCAGGCTGAAAAAGGAGCCCGCCAACAGGAGATCCAGGCGGCGGGTGATCAGTGGCGCAAAGCCAAGGTTGCCGCCTCGCTAATGGAAAAAACCTATCAGCGGGTCAATAACCTCTATAAAGAAGGGGTGGTGGCCGAACAGAAGCGCGACGAAGCCTTTACCCAGTGGCAGGCGGCTCGCTACACCGAGCAGGCTGCGTACCAGATGTATGCGATGGCACAAGAAGGGGCCAGAACCGAAACCAAACGTGCGGCACAGGAAAAGGCAAAAATGGCAGCGGGTGCGGTGGCAGAAGTCGAAGCCTACGTGGCGGATACCCAAATTGCCAGCTGGTTCAATGGTGAAGTATCCCAAGTGCTGCTGCATGAAGGCGAATTGGCTCCACAGGGATTCCCCGTGGTGAGCGTGGTTGATATGAACGATGCATGGGCGGTGTTCCATGTTCGTGAAGACAGCCTGAGTCATTACCAGCCGGGTCAGGAGTTCAGTGCCAAGATCCCTGCGCTTGGTTCGCAGGCTTACCGTTTTAAGGTCAGCCATGTGGCAGTGATGGGGGATTTCGCGACTTGGCGGACAACGGATGCCAGTCAGGGCTTTGATATGCGTACCTTTGAGGTTGAGGCCCGTCCGGTAACGGCGATCGAAGGGTTGCGCGTAGGCATGAGTGTCGTGATTGACCCGCAATAATCGTAGCGGTGGGCTTTATGTATACACAACAAACTCTACCGGAAGCTGATGTGCAGCCTAGCTTTGGCGCACGTTTGCTGCGGGAATGGCAGTTGATTCGCCGCGATGGCTGGATACTCTCAATGGTGACATGGCTGCCGTTACTGCTGTGTGCCGTGATGTGGGGGATCTTCTCAGCAGGCATAGCCCGTGATCTGCCGATTGGTGTCGTTGATTTGGATAACAGCACGCTATCGCGCCAGCTGATCCGCACTTATGATGCCAGCCCGGTGATGTCAGTGGCATCCTCCTATATGCAAGTTAATGAGGGTAGCCGTGCGCTGAAGGGCGGTGATGTCTATGCCGTGTTGGTGATTCCCCCCAATCTAGAGAAGCAAACCAAATTAGGGGAGTCACCCACAGTGACGGTTTGGTACAACAGTCAGTATATTTTGGTCGGAAAGCTGATCAACTCCGCGGTATTGCAGGCGCAAGGTACATTGAACGCGCAGGTTGAAACGCTGAAGAACATGGCGACGGGAAGCCCCGTTCCGGTGCAGGCCTTGGGCAAAGCGCTGTCGTTGCGTTCTCAGATCACCCCGCTCTATAACAGCAACAGTCATTATGGCCAGTTTTTGGTGGCGGCGGCCATTCCGGCCATTTGGCAGATTGCCATTGTGATCACCATGGTGATGGCATTATCAGCCGAGAGTCGTAGCGGCACGATACAAGCATGGGTAGGGGGGGCAGCCGCTGTCGGCATTGGTTGCCAAGTTGCTATCATACCTGTTTCTTTTTGCGCTTCAGGGGCAGATTTTCTTCTGGTTCCTCTATGGTGTGTTGGATTGGCCGATGCATGGGCATTGGGGCATTATCTTGCTGGCTCAGGTTTTGATGGTTCTAGCCTGTCAAGGTGTTGCCTGCCTGTTTTATCTGCTGCCGTTGGATGCCACCAAGGCCATGAGCTTTGCGGCGGGCTTTACCGCGCCGGCCTTTGCCTTTGTTGGGGTGACCTTCCCGGTTACTGATATGCCTGCCTTTGCCCAATGGTGGCGGGCGATGCTGCCGGTATCGCATTATCTCGATATTCAGCTGCATCAGGTCAATCATGGCCAATCATGGGCAGAAGCGATGCCTCAGTTGGCCGTGTTGTTGGTTTTCATGGGGTTATTTATCGTCGCCTGGCTGCGATTGAAAACTCTGGCTGCAGTTAACCGTCAACCTGTTGTATCAGAGGGCAAAACGGTATCGGAAGGAGGCGAACGATGAGTTGGCGCGCTTTGTTCAAGTTTGAGTTGCGAGCAATTTTTACCAACCAATCGTTGCTCTTTACGGTGTTCGGTGGGGTATTGATTTACTCGTTTTTGTACCCACAGCCTTATATCAAGCAACTGCCGCGCGAGCAGCAGATTGTGGTGGTCAATCTTGATAATACTCAATTGAGCCGTCAGTTGGTGCGGATGGTGGATGCCACACCGCAGGTCAAGGTTGCCGCCCATGCGGGCGCGTTGGCAGAAGCCAAAACCATGATCAATGCAGGTGAGGTGCAGGGGCTTTTGTTGATTCCTGAGCATTTCAACCGCGATTTGCTGATGGGCAAAAGCCCGACGCTGGCTTATGCCGGCGATGCCGCGTATTTCTTGGTATACGGTACGATTGTAGAGGGGTTGGCCAGTGCCGGCGGAACCATGGGGGCTCAGGCCAAAGTTGCCCGTATGGTAATGGGCGGTGAGAACCTAGAGCTTGCCGCGGATCACTATACAGCGATTAAGCTCAATGCCCAGCCGGTGTTTAACCCGACGATGGGTTACATTAATTATGTCGTGCCAGCGGTGTTCGTGTTGATTTTGCACCAGACGCTGCTGATTGCCGTTGCATTGCTTGGTGGCGGCCAAGGGGAGTATTACCGAGCGGGCCATACGGGGTATTGGGTGCAGTATCCGGCATGGCGGGTTCTGCTGGTACGCGGTATCTGTTTTACGCTGATCTATATCCCGCTGTTGATGTATTACTTTGGGTTTAGCTTCGAGTATTACGGTATTAGCCGCCTGGCCTCGATATATCATTTGGTGCTAATCGCCGTTCCGTTTTTGTTGGCGGTTATTTTTTTGGGAATGATTGTTGGCCAGTTGATCCCAAGGCGGGAGTTGGCGACGGTGGTTGTGCTGCTTAGTTCATTGCCATTGGTCTTTTCTGCGGGGTTCATCTGGCCTGTTGAAATGATCCCAGACGGGATCGTGGTATTGGCCCAGTTGGCGCCATCAACGCCGGCCATCAATGCCTTTTTGCGGTTGAATCAAATGGGGGCCGAGTTTAATCAGGTTATTGGCTGGTGGGGGCAGTTATGGTTGCAAACTGTTGTCTACGGCGTGATCGCCACTTGGTTAATCGTGCGGGTTAAACGGCGCGGAAAAACACCGATTAAATTATCTTAATTAAAGAGGCAGCCCCCTTTTGATGCAATCTGAGGGGGCTGTTTTTGTTTATTGCTGCTGGGTTGTTGGCGCCACATAGGCTTTGGTGCCCCACAGCGGCACGGTAGACAGGCTGTGCTTGAAGCTGCCGTCAGTCTCTTTGGTGGTGTAGGACAAGTAGAGCAGCGTCTGATTCTCAGGATCATAGATGCGTCTTACTTTCATGGTCTTGAAGAAAATACTCTTCGATTGCTTGAAGACCACTTCGCCCGATTTGCTCTTGTCGATCTTGGCGATCATTTCCGGTGTGATATCGCCGGTTTGGCGGCAGGAGATAGAGCTGTCGCTTGGGTCAGACAGGCTAAGATCCGCTTCAACCGAGGCGATATGACAGGTAACACCAGTTACCACCTCATCTTTCAAATGCCCGATCTTGATGTCTTTCAAGGTGAACATCCCTAGTGAAACATCCCCGACTTCGTTGTCGGAGCAGCCTGTCAGCAAGGTACCGGCTGCCAAGCAAAGCGCAATTAATCGTTTTGATTTCATTCTTATTTTCTCCACTTATATCCAAGCACTTTGGCGCTGCCTGAGCATATATTGCTGTGATAGTAGCATATGCCTGTCTAACATCCGCGTCCTTTTTGCCCATTAATCCTTTGGTCTTGCCGTTTATTTAGA
This sequence comes from Photobacterium panuliri, assembly GCF_059920555.1. Taxonomy (NCBI): domain Bacteria; kingdom Pseudomonadati; phylum Pseudomonadota; class Gammaproteobacteria; order Vibrionales; family Vibrionaceae; genus Photobacterium; species Photobacterium panuliri. The sequence goes on along the minus strand of NZ_CP197193.1, from coordinate 1,044,600 downwards.
CTTGGTACTTAGCTGCCAGAGTGTTTCGGCTTTGCTGCCGATAAGCCAAAAACTCAAGGCTAGCCCGGCAAAGAACAGTGTCTTGTGCATTGAATCCCAGAAGTATTCGAAATAACGGGTATATAGGTTAATCAGCAAAAACGTCATGGCAAAACCGCCTATGAGCTTGTCATTGGTACGGATGCCATAGATGAGCAGCCCGATACAACTGGCGATGGCCAACAGTGCCCAGTGTAACAATTCTGTTTGGGCTACTTTCGCCCATGATGCTGCGTCGCCGTAGTTGCCGACAATCGATATGATCCAGAGCGATGAGAGCAGATAGAGCAGGCCGATGAAGCGGCTGGGCTCATAAAGGGGATGGTATTTGGGATGACCCTGTAGCCATTTGGCACCGGTCAGAACAATGCCGCCCAGTATGAGCATTCGCCACGGTATATTGAGGCCAAGAAAGTAGCCGTTTTCATTGGATAGTACGCTGGTTTGCTCTATTCCCCATCCGGCAAAGAATAGCAAGGCAAAAGACCAGATAAGCATACTGCGTAGCCTGAAGCCAAGAACGGCCAGAATCAGGGTCAATGCGAGTAGGAACCAGGCAATGTGTACCCCTTCGAATAGTGTTGTCTCGCGGATGAAGCCAGCAGATACCGAGGTGAATAAGACCCCGAAAAAATAGAGAGCTTCGTTGCTTACTTGCTTATCTGGTGAACGAATGCGGCGATTGAAGCCGAAGCGGAAGGCAAACGCAGCAATGGCGGCACTGATAACGGCCAGCACACTGGCAGGTGTATCAATGAGCTTTGCCAGGAGCATGAGTAAATAATCATCAGCTAATAGTACACCGACGGAAATGACCAGACAGGTAATGGCAATCCAGAAGGAGTAGACGGCCAATAACTTCCAGTTAAAACCGACAATGTCATAGCTTGTGTTGAGTGATGCAGCTTGAGGCTCTGATATTAGGCCTTCTTGCTGCCAATAGGAGATTGCCTGTTTTAGGGTGGCAGCCTGTTTCTTGGTGACTTTCATCGCGGGCTCTTAAAACAAAAACGCAGCCTGAAGGCTGCGTAAAGTCGGCTATGAGGCCGACGGTGAGAAGGAGGTGTGGATATATCGCATAACATAGGAAATGCGCTATTGGTCATTCTCATTATCGGTAATGGCTTCTGGCATGAATGTCAGAATGTGCTGTTCGGATGTCAGCGTCAAAATATTATTTTCCAGTGATGCGTTATTCCATTCTTGCAGTGATTGGGTCATAACAGCTTCAATGGTGGCTTGGTCGTCTTGAATACAGGCCATTTTTGTTGCCCCCATGTTAGCAAGGCGGAATTTATTGCTGTCACGGATCTCTGCTTGGCCAAAAAAACGATTACAGCCGCTGAAGCCTGATACTTTCAAGTCGGCATCAATGGCCATGCCTGGGATCGTCCGTGGTTCATTGATCGTGACATCTTTGCCATCAACCTTGGTCAACACCCAACTTTGCTGGATATTTTGTACGGAAAATCCTTGTGGGGTTTCAGATTCACAACCCGTTAGAAATAATGGGATGGCGAGTAACGGGAGCAGCCACTTTTTCATAAAATCACCTTCAAGGAGCTCTGGATATCTTAATTTCTGCAACAGGTGTTGCTACTTGGGTATAATAGTAGCATTTTTATTTCATAACCTTAACGTACAAAAAACTGTCATTGGGGCTAACCGCGGCCAAAATAGTTAACTTCACCATCTCTGAAGCTAATATCTTGGTTTTTATCTGGACGGTATCCTTCGAGCGCATTTTTGGCTTCGCAATAGCTGCCGCCTTGGCTGAATATTTTCCTCGAGCCATCAATAGCGCGTTCCGCATCTCTGCGCACGGTAGGGCTTGCATTGCGATCACTAAACACCATTTGTTTTTGGTTTAGCAGCCGGGTCAACTGTTGTTCGCAGATGTCTTCGTTGTCCGGAAGGGCATTATCATCTGTTGATGCACTGTACGCATTGAAAGTGTTAAGGGCGAGAACAAAGCCCATAATTATTGTTTTATATCGCATTGCTCACCCCAGTATAAGTGGAAAATCGTGATTATAATTGCTCTGGTGGTATAGGCAACTGTATGTTTGCTGATAAATCAGCTTATTGCTCGGGTATATGTAAATTAATGGCGTTTCATTGAGTTTGGTTCAGGAATATTTATAGAAGAGGGAGCTTTTCGAGGCATTTGCGACACAAGCATTTTTCGGTATCAATTCCGGAGGTATCCCTCGGGGCAACGGTGGAGCACCAACAGGTAGAACGACCGGCGCTGAGATCGCAATGGGCGGGCTCACCGCATTGACTGCACAAGTGAGTGGAGGCGATACCGCGGATTTCACCCATGATTTTTTCTTGCTGATTGTCATTTAGAGTACGCCACAGCTCAATTTCTTTCATTGTACGGTGGCAACCGCTGCAAATACCGTTGTTATTTTTGCATTTTGCAACACAAGGGGTCTTCATGATGGTCTCGAATTGGACGGCTAAAAACAGCGTAACATTAGCATAGTGTCAAACTACTTCATAGCGGGCGAGTTGCCAATGACCGAAGGAATGAACGCGCCCGGCATGATGATGCGTAGGCGCGTGATAAGCGCGTGATAGGAGCGATTATTGATGGGTTGGGCGGTCGCGTTTGCGCCAAATCGTCATTTCCGACAGGCTGTGTTGAAACTTGCGTTTGGTCTCTCGGATCACGAATGGAAGTTCTTTGACGGCGACCAGCTCGAAGTGGGGGATTAGGGTTTCGGTCAGTCCGTCGAGTGTTGTGAAGTTTTCCCCGTTGATTTTGATCCCGCCAAGCCATTTGTCTTTGTCGGTATAGCTTTCGAGCCAAGTATAGGGCGATGCGATGACCAAGTATCCGCCTTCGTTGATCCGCTGGTGGATGGTGCTCAGAAACTGTTTGGGATCGTTCAGGCGGTCAATCAGGTTTGAGGCATAGATCAGATCATAATGGGTGAACTGGGGCTTGAGATTACAGGCATCCCCCTGACTGAAATGGATTTTATCGCATAGTGACTGATAGCCGAGTTCCTCGAGGGTGACGCTTTTGAATTCGACTAAGTCGCCTTCGGTTTTAATGGTATAGCGTTTTTCTCCTTGTTCGGTTAGTGAATATGCCTGCTGGATAAACCGGGCCGAAAAGTCGATACCGTCAACATGGTCAAATATCTTAGCCAGCTCGAAGCTGGCTCTGCCGACAGAGCAACCAATATCCAGTGCTTTTGTGTGATGGGTCAGTTGAATTTCCCGCAGGCATTGTTGGACACCGTTGATACAAAAGTTAGGGACTGAAAAGTATTCATCACCATAGTGGAATTCTAGGTATTGGGAGATCAGCTCATCGGTCTCATAGACATTGAGAGAAGCCATGCTATCGGGCGATTGCTGGGATTCGATATAGCGGAAACCGGCATGTTGGTAGAAATGGCGGCGAAACGCGTAGCGTGATGTCCGGGTGGATTCATTGCCGGTTGATATCCATGAACCGCCTTTGATGAGGGTATGTTTGCCATCAAATGTCGGGGTGGAGAAATCATCGTAGAGCGGGTGAACGGCAAAGCCGGGGAAGCCATCAATACAGGTTTCAGTCCACTGCCAGACATTGCCAACGATGTCGCAGAGCCCTTCGGACTGGAAGCGGTCGACAGGGCAGGACGACGCAAAATAGCTCAGTTCGATATTGCCCGGAGGCTCGTGCCAATGGGGGGAGTCACTGGTGATGCTTTGCCGCAGTATGTGCCATTCGGCTTCGGTAGGTAGCCGTATGGAACGCTGTATTTGTTCGGCTTTCCAGTTGCAGAAAGCTTTGGCCTCTAGCTGGTTGACTTCCACTGGCCAATTTAATGGTAGTGGGATCTCTTCGGTTAGGTTGCGCTGGAAGTAGCGGTTGTTGTGGTAACGCCAGAAACGGGGCATTAAAGCCTGGGTATAGGCCAGCCAGGCTTGGCCTTCTTCGCTCCAGTATCGATGTTGGCGGTAACCATCGTCATTGACAAACTCGAGGTATTCTTCGTTGGAGACTAGGTATTTTGCGGCCTTGAACGGCTCAACCTGAAAGGATTGCTTACCGTATTCGTTATCCCAGCCGTAGGTCTCGGCATCGGCCTCTTTTCCTAACATCACATTGCCACCAGTAACGGACAGGAAGCAATTGTCAGGGGAAGGCCCGCTGTCTTGGCAAGCTGGCCAGTCTGGGTGTGGGGTGATGCTGGCAAGAGGGAGCTGGCGGATAATAACCGATGAAGTTTCTAAATGGATCCGCTCATGTTCGATCCCCATCAGGATTATCCATGCGGGGCATTGTGCGGTAATTGGCAGATCCAAAGGCATGTTATCGATAACGTTATTGACAAGGCTGCAAACCTCATCGCGGTATGCTTTCACCTCTGCAACGCTCGGCCAGTTGTAGTGGCTGTCGTCAAGATCGTCCCAAGACATTTCATCCACCCCAATGGCAAACATTGACTCGAAGTGGCTGTTGACGCGTTTGTTAATGTATTTGCCTAGTTTGAGTTTATTAATATAGAAGGTGGCAGTGTGGCCAAAATAGAAAATGAGCGGATGGCGCAATGGCTCCGCTTTAAGGTAGTAACCTGACTCATCGTTGATGAGTGAGAAAAGGGATTCGTAGAGCTGCCAAGTGTGATTGAAGGCATTTTTGAGTTCTTGGCGTTTTTGGTTGCTATCGCTCCCGGATAAGAGGACAGTTTTTGTCGCGTAAGGTAGATGTTCATTCATCTATTTGTATTTCCATTTGATTTAATCCTAAAACCTAAAGATAGACAGTGAATTGGATTGTCACCAATCGGCTTTTGTTTCATGTTGATCTGATAGGTGGGCATAGCAAAGGCAAACCTCGGCAGGTGAGAGATGGCAAGATATCGTCGTAAGTGGACAATACCTACTTGGATACTGGTGGGGATGGGATTAATGCTGAATATTATTTCAGCGCTATTAACCAATTTTTATATTGATGGTGCAACCCGGCAGGCTAACGACCTTTTGCAGCAGCAACAAGCCAATGACAAGCTGATTAATTTAGTATGGCAGCAGATAGAAACCCTAGAGCGAAAGCGTGAGCATACCCTGGTTCTGTTAGCCGTCAGTGATATGGCAGGACAGGCATTGCCAGATCCGGTTCGCGAGGTGTTACAGCAGGATATTGCTAACGTATTGCCGGATTTAACCATCAAGCTAACGATGAGTGAGATCCCATACCTGATGCAGCAGTTTGATAGGCTACAGCAATCTCAACGTGAAAAGATCAATACGTTGTATTTTGATAATCAGGGACTTATTAAGCTGCATGCGGGAAAAATGGAGGGCATCTCAATATTGAGAAATCTGGCATTGTTTCTTCAGATCATGGGGTTGGCACTGATATTGGCGCGTGATTTGAATCGCCGGGATTATGCTCGGTAGACAAGGGAAAGACCCTGCGTAACAGGGTCTTTATGAAAGGGTTAGGTGATTATTTGTTGGTTGAATGGAATGCGAACCGTGATGATTCTTTACCATTCTCAGTACGGGCTTTGTATTTGATAGAGCGAGAGTTTTGCAGAGTTAAAGGAATAAATACGCGGCCGTTTTCATCTGTTTTGTAGCTTTTTCGTTGCTGAGGTACATTCGCGACAGATACCGATGCATTGGCTGCAGGTTGACCGTTTTCAGTAACGGTAACCCATGCCCCATTATGGGTATCGGCAACACGGATATCTGCGAATACAGATGTTGACATTACAATTGCAGCGGTAGCGGTTAGTACTTTCAAGCTAGACATAATCTTCACCTCATTGATCAGTGGCTGATGCCATATGTGTTTGCTTTTGTGATTATTATTGTGATGCGCATCACATTCAGAATAATAGACCTGAAAGGAGTCGTTATCTTTCAAAAAAGTGACTAGTATTCGATACTGCATAAAAATCAAAGTGTTATGTTATAGACTAAATTTTCACTGAGTATAAACTCGTAGGTTGGTGTTGAGAGTTGGCGGTTGAAGCCTAATTCCTCATTATCAAGCCCAATGTAATTATAGTTAATTACGGGTCAATTCATGGTTAAATATTCCATATGATTGACGTTAATGATTGATATTTAAGTTCTAGTATTGATTTTTTCACTTTAATGAAATTATCCACTGCTAGTACGTTGTTTATACCTCTATGGATCATTGCTCTAATATGATGATTAATTTAACGTTATAAAATAAGAGTGAATTTTGAGTATTTTATAAAACGCATAATGGAAGTTGATTAAGGGCTGAATTTTACGCGCAAGGAGAGCGAGAAGATGGCGACAATAAGGCATGCAGAAAAAAGTGATGCGGTAGCAATTAGGGATATATATGCCTGTCCATCGGTGTATGCAGGGACATTGCAGCTGCCGTTTCCGTCGATTCAGACATGGGAGCAAAGGTTGGATTCTCAGCCGGCCCATCATTACAGTTTGGTTGCGGAGGTGAATGGGGTAATTGCTGGCCAGATTGGAATTTGGGGGAATAGCAACCCACGGCGGCGCCATGTAGTGGGTATCGGAATTGGTGTTCGGGAAAACTATCAAGGACAGGGGATTGGCAATCAATTACTTGAAGCGGCCATCGATCTTGCTGAAAACTGGTTGGGGGTAACTCGTATAGAGTTGAGTGTTTACACGGATAATACGGCTGCCATTGCATTTTATGAAAAATGGGGGTTTGTTATTGAAGGAACAGCTTGTAATTACGCTTTTAGAGATGGTGAGTATGTGGATGTGTATAACATGGCACGGATAAAGAGAGCTATTTAACATCAAGATCGATGATGCAGAAGAAGGGCAGGGACATCTAAACCCTGCATAATGCTAGTAAGTATAGCTGTTGGTATCAGGCGGTAGCCGCAGCCGAGATAGGACTGCGCATTTCATAGTATTCGATGTTTTCTGAAATCATATTGACCCTAATTGCATCTTGTTTAGTCATTACGTGATTCATGCCTATTTTTTCCAAGACTTTTCCTGGATGAGGTTCTCGGCTGAAGTGTTGGCCATAGATCAAATCCAAATTGAGCTTGTTAAATCCAAATTCGGCGATTCGGATTGCAGCTTCGGTACAGTAACCGTTGCCCCAAAAAGGCAGGCCGATCCAGTAACCGATTTGGGCACTTTGGGATTCGATGTTGTGGAGGCCAACACACCCGATGAGCTGTTCGTTACTTTTGAGAGTGATGGCATAAATGGCGGATTGGCCGCTGTTCCAGCCAGCCAACAGCCTACCGATCCATTGACCTGCTGCGCCATTAGGATAGGGGTGAGGGATGTTGATGGTGCCATTAGCGATTTCGATCTTGCCAGCAAGCTCTTGGACCTTGGTGGCATCGGCCAGTTGAAATGGTCGGAGGATTAGCCTGGGGGTTGTCAGTAATGGTTGGCGAGTCATTGTTATTCCTCTTTAGTCGTATCTAGTCGTAGTTAAGCCTTGTTGACATTTTTTGACCAGTACCTAGATCAAATTACAGCGTGAATATTGTGCAAGGCGTATGCAATTAATGCGATTGTGTGATGGGACTGCGAATAAAGATAAGTTAGTTTGCCTATTTTATAAGGCGGGTGTGTAAATGTGACTTGCTAGACAAAATGCTTTTTTTTCAACGCCTTGATGAGCAGTTAGTGCCTATTGGTGCTTAAGAAGTAAATCTAGATCACAAAAAACTTGCAAAGTAGGGATTGCAAAAGTATCCTGTGCCTCTTATATTGAATTCGTTGGTAACAAAAAGAGGTGAAATCAGTAAAACAATTGACTCCGAAAAAGTCTGCGTTATATTCATTTCTAGCACCAACAGTTCTTTAAACTCCCCAACTTCATTGCAATAACCAAGCTTGAGAAAACAAAGCGCTTGAGATTGTTCTATTGTTGTTTGTAGCGAGTAGTGACGTTTTACTTTCATCTTAATGTCATAGGGATGTAATAGACGAAAGGGTAAAGTAAAACTGTTTAAATGAGTAAGAACGGTATTAAGTATTGAGAAATATCAACCTTACTCGTTTTGGATAAATGAGAGGTGAATGATGAAAAATAGAAGCCGCCGTCAGTGGTTCTATCACAAGTCACAGGTTAGCAGCCTGAAAATGAAATCAAAATAATTGTATCTAGGCTCAAAGCCAATATTTTGATTGACCATTAAATTTGCTAAAGAAGATGCCAGAAGCACCTAGTGATCCAGTGTTTCTGGCCTAATTTTTTTATTGTGTTTATTGATATACGTAACCGCTAATTTGCGCCGTTTCTGGAATAGATGAAACTTTCGCACCGCCAAGATAAATATTCCCTCCCACGACAAGATAATTAGGTAATTCCGTAATAGCGGTATTAGCTAAATACAGATTTCCACCTACGTATAGATAGGGTGGCAAATTTTTAATTTTTGTTCCCATGAGACTGAGATCCCCTTTTACATGTAGGCCATTATTTAAATAAGTGATCGCGGAGTGGGCGAGATTAATGTATCCACCAACAGCCAATTGCGAGGGTAATTGCGTGATATGGCTATAGGCTAAATCCAAATTTCCTTTCACTGTGAGCTTATTAGGTAAAGCCGTGAGGCGGGACATTTCTAAGTTTAGATTGCCTTTTACAATAAGTGGGTCTGGCAGTGAAATACGACCGGCGCCACGTAGTGAGATGTTGCCATAATTATCGGTGTAGTTAAGTAGTTTGATATTGGAAACAAACTCGTTCCCGTAGCTATGGTTAGGATAGCTGGCAATACCTGCTGTGCCGATTAGGCCGACAACACATGCAGCAGTACGAAAGAGGCGACGTAGAGCTTCTGATTTTCCTGATAAAACATGATGTTGTGTGCCGTTCATAGTTATCTCTGGTTATTTTTCGACAATAGTTCTGCGCGGAGTTTTCCATTTATTGGCAAAAATATCAATGATTTGGTTGTTGATGATTGCCGATGGTGAATGTTCCTTGCTCCTTGCTTTGGCTATCTAGTTACCTTGTTTGTCTGTGGGATCAGCCTTGAGTATGGGCTTGCGTTACAAATATTCGTGCTCTGCAAGGTGATTTTTTATTCGGAGTGGTTCAGGAGTCATGTTTGATACCCATCGGGATGAATATTGGCCTGACATGGGAATAAAAATTTGTCACTATAGCTAAAAAGAATATCAGGCAGTTAAGGAGCATTATGTCAACTGTAAAGAAGAAGGTTCTTATCTTATTCGCCCATCCTTCGCCGAATCGTTCAGAGATCAATGTGCCTCTGTTTCATTCTTCAGGTGGTCATGATGGCGTGACATTGGTTGATCTTTATGCCGAGTATCCAACTTTTCGAATCAATATCGATCTAGAGCAACAGAGGTTGCGAGAGCATGATGTCATTGTCTTCATGTTCCCTATGTATTGGTACTCAACGCCTGCAATTTTGAAAGAGTGGCAAGATCTTGTATTGGAATACGGTTTTGCCTACGGGACAGACGGAACGGCACTGCATGGCAAGACGTTCCTATGTGCGCTAACTGCGGGCGGGGCAGAATCAGCTTATCGTGCCGACGGCTATAATCATTTTTCGGTTCGGGAGTTATTGCACCCCCTAGAGCAGACCGCGGCTTTGACGGGGATGCGCTATCTTGCTCCTTTTGCATTGTTCGGTGCCCGGACGGCTGCAGAAGAAAGGCGGATTGGGCAGCATTTGGATGATTGGCAAAATGTGTTGCTGGCCCTGCGTGATGATCGCTTGGACTTGATAGCGGCAGGGGCGGCATCGCGCTTGAATGATGATTTGTCCGCCGTGATTAGGGAGGCATAGTAATGACAGGTTATTTTATTCAGGCCTTTATCTATCTTTGCGCTGCGGTGATTGCTGTGCCGTTGGCAAAACGGTTTGGTCTCGGTTCGGTTTTGGGGTATCTCATTGCTGGTGTGGTGATCGGGCCGGTTGTCGGTTTGGTTGGCGACGAGACATTGGACATTCAGCATTTTGCCGAGTTTGGTGTGGTGATGATGCTGTTTTTGGTGGGGCTTGAGCTTGAACCGAGGATGCTGTGGGATATGCGTCACCGCTTGCTCGGGCTTGGCGGGCTGCAGGTGGCCCTCAGCACTGCCATTGTGATGGGCGTGGCGATGTTTTTCGGTACGGCTTGGACGGTGGCACTGGCGATTGGCTTGATTTTTTCCCTGTCGTCAACGGCAATTGTCTTGCAGACGTTTAACGAAAAGGGGTTATCGAGAACCGAAGGGGGCCGTAATGCCTTTTCGGTGTTGTTGTTTCAAGATATCGCCGTGATTCCGATGCTGGCATTGATCCCGTTGCTGGCATTACCGGAGTTGGTTTCTCAGTCTCAACAAGTGGTTGCAGAAGCCGCAGGCCATCATGAGGAGTTGAGCTTGGTGGCTGGTCTACCGGGATGGGCTTACGCGATGGTAATTATTGCCGCAATTGCTGCGGTGGTTGTTGGTGGTCATTTTCTTAGCCGGCCGCTATTTCGTTTTGTCGCCGAGTCAGGTGTGCGCGAGATCTTCACTGCAACGGCATTGATGTTGGTGATTGGTATTGCTGCTTTGATGAGTCTGGTGGGATTGTCACCGGCACTGGGGACATTCTTGGCCGGTGTTGTGCTGGCAAACAGTGAATTTCGTCATGAATTAGAATCCAATATTGAGCCATTCAAGGGTTTGCTGCTGGGGCTGTTCTTTATTACGGTTGGTGCCGGGATCGATTTTTCGGTACTTGTAGACAATATCGGCATGGTGCTTGGTATCACTTTGGCTGTGATGGTTGCCAAGGCATTGGTATTGTTCGTGCTTGCTCTTATTTTTAGAGTAAAGGGAAGCGATCGCTACTTACTGACATTGAGCCTTGCTCAGGCTGGTGAATTTGGTTTTGTATTATTGAGCTATTCAGTGCAAAACCATGTTCTGCCGCAGGATATCGCACAGGTACTGGCATTGGTGGTCGCTATTTCGATGTTCCTGACCCCTGGGCTTTTCATTTTATTTGATAAAGTGATCTTGCCGCGCTTTGAAGAGCAGGCCAATGAGCGGGAAGCAGATGCAATTGATGAAACGGGCTCGGTGATTATCGCGGGCATTGGTCGTTTCGGCCAAATTGTCAACCGTCTGTTAGTGGCCAATGGTGTTAAGACAGTCGTTCTTGACCATGAAGCCGGACAGATAGAGAACATGCGTTCTATTCGGATCAAAAGTTATTTTGGCGATGCCACTCGACCGGATTTGTTGCATACCGCGGGTATTGAAGAAGCCAAGCTGCTGGTTGTTGCCATTGATGAACAAGAGCGTGCGGTGGAGCTGGTGGAATATGTTAAGCATACCTATCCCCATGTTCGTATTTTGGCTCGCGCTTATGACCGTGGTCACCATTATTCCCTTCGCTGCGCGGGGGCAGATTTCATTATCAGTGAGACTTACCATTCCGCATTGACGCTCGGTACTCAGGCCCTTAAGGATTTGGGGGTGCATCCATTCAGAGCCGAGCAATTACGCGAAACATTTATAGAAACGGAAACGCGCAGTAAAGAAGTGCTTTATAAGGCATGGAAAGAGAATACAGAGGACAGTAAGTTCAATGCGACCTATCGGGAATTGTTCATGCAGTTGGAAGACGCGTTGAGTGACGTGATGAAGGCTGACAGGCATGACAAGCATGCATCTTCTGAGCGAGGATGGACACCACCACCGAAAGGCTATCTTGATGCGGTTGCTGAAATGCAGCAAGAACTGGACGAGGCAAAGCCATCAAGTCAGTGATCCATTGAGTCGGTAAGTTCCCCAAAAAGTGCAGAGTGATCTGCACTTTTTTTATGCTCATTATCCGTGAGCGGATTAAGTGAACCGATTGCTATTGGAAAGAGAATTGTTTTTCCCTTCTCTTGGTTTATTTGCGCAAACGCTTTCGCTTGCAGGGTAAACGTTTGCTTTAGTAAAACTAATGTATTTTAAGGGGCGGTAGGCTATTGATTAGCGCGTGGACACAAATATTTACATTTGTTGGATATTTGTACAAGCGAATAGATATCACAAAAAAAATCGCGCAAGGGGGTTGTTAATGTGATCTGTATCTCTATATACTCCGACTCCGGTCAGAACCTTAGAGTTCAGCCACCTTAGTTACAAGCTGTCACCATGGAAAGTGAACGACCCACGGAGTTGGACCGGCATTAGTTTAGCTTGTTAATTTAGGTGACTTATATGTATTGCACTTGGGCGGACAATTTAACCTTGACTGGGCCTTATGGCTTAGCTCCCCTCTTTTCAGCTTTCTCCCCGAAGGCGATGTTCCCCGTTGTAGTACAGAAAGTGACACCTTCATTTTTCGCTTCTTCATCAAGAACCCAAAGCAACAGGACGAAATAATGCAGTTGTTAATTAGTATTGCCGGTATTCTGGTACTGGTATTGTGCGCCTACGCGCTATCTGAAAACCGAAAAGCCATTAATTGGCGTACGGTCGGTGGTGCGTTGTTGCTCCAGGCCGGATTCGCGGCATTGGTATTGTATATACCACTAGGGCAGAAGATGTTGGGTGCAATGAGTAGCGGTGTTGCCAGTCTTCTAAGTTTTGCCGATGAGGGTATCCGTTTCCTATTTGGTGATCTGGCCACTGGTAATTTCATTTTTGCAATTCGCGTTCTTCCTCTTGTTATTTTCATTAGTGCTCTTATTTCCCTTCTATACCATCTAGGTGTGATGCAGTGGGTCATTAAAGTGATCGGCGGCGGCATCCAAAAAGCATTGGGCACTAGCCGCGCTGAATCTCTTGTTGCAACTGGTAATATCTTCCTTTCTCAGGGTGAGTCCCCACTTCTAGTTAAACCATTCCTACCACAAATGACACGTTCTGAGCTATTTGCCGTGATGACAGGTGGTATGGCTTCTGTCGCGGGTAGTGTACTGGGTGGTTATGCTGGCCTTGGTGTGGATCTGAAGTATCTGATTGCTGCAAGCTTTATGGCTGCACCGGGTAGTTTGTTGATGGCCAAGCTTTTGGTGCCAGAGCAAAGTGTAGCGGTTGAGCAAACCGATATCGAAATGGCAAAGAGTGACCACAGCAATGCGATCGACGCGCTAGCTGCTGGTGCAATGAACGGCATGAAGGTTGCTGTTGCAATCGGTACAATGCTGATTGCTTTCGTGAGTGTTATTGCGATGGCGAACGCGGGTCTTGAGACTGTCGGCAGCTGGATTGGTATTCAAAACCTGACTTTCCAGATGCTTCTAGGCTACTTGTTCTCGCCATTGGCTTTCGTTATTGGTGTTCCGGCATCTGAAATGCTGCAGGCTGGTTCGTTCATTGGTCAGAAGATGATTCTGAACGAGTTCGTCGCTTTCCTAGATTTTGTTAGCGTTAAAGAGACCTTGTCTCAGCACAGCCAAGTTATTATCACTTTTGCACTGTGTGGTTTTGCTAACATCGGTTCTATTGCTATCCAGATTGGTTCAATTGGTGTAATGGCTCCTGAGCGCCGTAGTGATGTTGCTAGCCTTGGTTTCAAGGCGGTATTGGCAGCAACACTGGCAAACCTGATGAGTGCTGCTCTGGCTGGTATTTTTGTTAGCCTGTAAGCTGTAACAAACAGGAAAAGCCGCTTCTTATGAGGCGGCTTTTTTATATTTCGGACAATGATAAAATGTGTTCTTAATATTACTGAGTTAACCATCATTTAAAATTGAATAAAAAAAGATAGATGGTAATCATTAAAATTAAAGTAATGATATTAGGTATATTAGCCAAGGTAAACATTTCTTATCCTCTCAGTGGCTTATCTCGTGATCTGTCTTCTTGCTTACAAATCAACTTTTGTTTTTCTCCTTTTGTGTCTTAGATATAAGCATTTGATTTTAATTGCATTTTTCTTTTGTTTTATTGTTCGGTGTGTGACTCATCTTTGTTTTGTACAGTATAGATTGGCTGTTTTCCTTGATAATTTGTCGGGCTAGTCGCTGATCTTTAGTCATACGTAATCATCTAATATCAGAAACAGGCAGATAATACTGATGATAAAAATAATTATTGGAAGTTGAGGTATTATATTCATATCGTATCCTTACATGGTTGAATAATGTTTATTGAACCCTATGCTTCATCAATGTAGAAATAGGCTCTTTGGTGATGAATCTATTGCAATAAACAGTACCACAGTAAGGATGTGCATATGGTATCATGTGGGTATCAAATGAAATGCGTATATATTTCAGTTAATTAGGCGCTGTAGGTTATTGAAATGCCGACTATTGAAGTAGCCGGCATTGTGCAGAAGTTAGCGTTTATCAGTATCGAATTGCTTGATAAGGACAGAGGTATCGGCTCGCTGATAGCCCCGTTGCTGCAATTCTTCGTACTTGGCATCAACTTGCTTGGCGAGGGGAAGCTCGATATTGAGTTTGTCTGCAGCGTCAAAACAGATCCCCAGATCCTTGCGCATCCAGTCAATGGCAAAACCAAAATCAAACTCATCCTTTGCCATGGTTGCCGCGCGATTTTCCAGTTGCCATGAACCTGCTGCGCCATGTTTGAGCACCTCGGTCATTTGCTCAATATCCAGCCCGGCAGCTTTGGCTAGGGTTATTGCTTCAGAAAGTCCCTGTAAAATACCAGCAATACACAGCTGGTTGGCCATTTTGGTAATTTGACCAAAGCCTATTTCTCCCATGAGGGTGGTGGCCTTGGCAAAGCAATCGATTATCGGTTTGGCTTTATTGAAGGTGGTTTGATCACCGCCAACCATTACGGTTAGGCAGCCATTGACGGCGCCAGCTTCACCGCCGGAAACCGGCGCATCGAGAAAGGCGAGAGATTTTTCGGCTGCATGGGCGGCAATTTCGCGAGAAACATCAGCAGAGGCGGTGGTGTTATCGATGAGCACAGTACCGGGCTTTGCTGTACTGAGGATACCGTGTTCACCACAGTAGACTTCTCGAAGATCATCGTCGTTACCGACACAGGTGAAGACAAAATCTGCGGAAGCTGCCGCTAGGGCAGGGGTCAGTGCATATGCCCCCGGATATGTGTCAGTCCATTGTTTTGCTTTGGCGGTGGTACGGTTATAGACAGTAACGTCATGGCCAGCATTAGCAAGGTGGCCTGCCATAGGATACCCCATGGTACCAAGGCCAATGAAGGCGATTTTAAATTGTGTCATTGAAAGTATCCTTGTGACATTGTTGTAACCAAGATACACATAGGCACAAGCTTTACAAAAATAATTTTCATCATCGGCGTAATAATTGCTTGTGTCTTGCAATTAGCGCTCCTATTATGCCCACATCTAGTAGGTTTTTATGTAATGTATGCTAACGATTTTCCTTCGTGTATTGCTGTTGATGATAAGTTTAGGATTGAGTGGAATTAGCCACGCTAATCCTGAACCGGCGGTGTATGCAGGAAATTTAGCAACGGTTGCTGTGCAAATGGCCATTGTCGACAATGGTTCTGGCATGTCGTTGGCTGATAGCACTTCTGCACAAATGTCACCAGCCTATACTCAGCATATTGGTGAATCCTCCCCGTTTGATGTTTTCTTTGCCGCAAGCCATGATTCACCGCAGTCTGAGCCTGATAGCAGCCAGTTTGTTAAGCTGTGGCATAGCGAGTGCAAACTGGAAGACCATTATTCGGGCGATGGTTACCCGCTTAACGAAACAACGGGCAATCAACATTCTTCTGATAGCCGGAGCCTTGATCCCGCTATCAGTGCCTCCTCGCGTATGGCAAATCTGTTGCGCCATGAACAAGAAGAGGGCGATCCGCTTTACCAGTTGGCGATAGAATTGCCAATTGAACCTGCACCGAGTATGACTATCGGTTACCGGGTTGATTTCCACCCTTCCCAAGATTGGGTTCTTCAGGCCAATACCTCTCGCGGGCGTATTGCTGGCTGGAAGGACAGCAATCGCTTGTATACCTTCAAACATCACCGTTCTCTGCACGTTTAATTTATTGCATTAGGGCATAGCCCTTAATTTAAAGCGATGTCTGCTGCGGGTACCCGTAAGCAGAATACGAGATATGTACGTTCTAGTGCCGATGGCAACTAGAATGCAACTGCAGCTTTTTATCTATCGGTGCAGTTGGATTAAACGGCGAATATTTAAATGAGAAAACAGAGCAATCACCGGTTAATGAACCATTATCCGGCATGGAAGTACGTGGTGCTTGTGGTGTCTATTTTGATTATGGCACTGAGCGCAATTCCTACCTGGTACGGCGAAAATGCGGCAGTCCAAATTTCCAACAAAGGTGCCCCCGTTCCGGATATGGTGACCATCAAGCAGGATCTTGAAGGGCACGGCATTGCGGTTAAGCGCATCGATCAAGAAACGAATAAAACGATTGTCGTGCTTGACGATGAGGCCATGCAGAACAAGGCGCGCATTGTTCTTGGTGATTTGATGGGCACTGGCAGTGACAAGCAACTGACTTTGGCGATGACTCCCGCCGCTCCGGCGTGGCTGCAAGACATGGGTTTCGAACCGATTAAGCTTGGCCTCGATCTTCGTGGTGGTGTTCAGTTCCTGCTTGATGTTGATGTGGATCAGGTCTTTCAGGCTCAAACCAATCAGTTAAGTGATGAACTACGCCAGCAGATGCGTAAAGATGGCATCCGCAACGGTCGGGTTGAGGTTGACGGCACAGACAAGCTGGTTATTCGTCTACCAAATGACGAGGCAAATGGCCAGTTGCGCCACTTTGTTCGCCAAAGCTACCCGCAGTGGCAGGCAACAAATGGTTCGGGCAGCAACCTAGAGTTGGTGATGAAAGAAGATGAGAAGCAACAACTTCGTAATCTTACCGTTCAGCAAAACCTGCAAACGATGCGCAGCCGTATCGAAGAGCTGGGTATTACCGAAGCCTTGGTTCAGCGTCAGGGTGAAAACCGTATCCGTATTGAATTGCCTGGTGTACAGGATCCAGCGGCGGCCAAAAACGTTATCGGTGCAACAGCAAGCTTGGCATTCTACCCAGTGCGTGAATTGGGCAGCGGCAGCACTATGGTTCTGCCGGACGAGCAGGGCCGTGATGTCCGTGTTGCGCGCAAGCCAATTTTGGGCGGTGACCACATTGTTGATGCCCGTGCGAGCTTTGGCGAAATGGGCATGCCAGAAGTAAATATTACCCTGGATAGCTCTGGCGGTAAGATCATGTCTGATTTCTCTGGCCATAACATCGGTAAGCCGATGGCGACTGCCTTTAGCGAATACAGCCGAGATTCACGCGGTAAAGCGGTTCAGACCAGCAAGATTATCAGTGTGGCTACCATTCAGAGCCAGCTTGGTAACCGCTTCCGTATTACCGGTGCGGGTTCGATTGAAGATGCTCAGGAGCTTGCATTGTTGCTTCGTGCGGGTTCATTGACTGCACCTGTAACTATTGTTGAAGAACGCACCATTGGCCCTACTTTGGGTGCTGAGAATATCCAAAATGGTTTCGCTGCATTGGCCTTGGGTATGGGTATGACGCTGTTGTTCATGGCGTTCTGGTACCGTCGCTTGGGTTGGGTAGCGAACGTCGCGTTGATTTGTAACATGATCATGCTGTTCGGCCTGTTGGCGATGATCCCTGGTGCGGTACTGACCCTGCCGGGCATCGCGGGCTTGGTACTAACGGTAGGTATGGCCGTTGATACCAACGTGCTTATTTTCGAACGTATCCGCGACAAACTCAGCGAAGGTCGCAGTTTTGCCCAAGCCATTGACCGTGGCTTTAGCAGTGCGATAAGTACTATTTTCGATGCAAACTTCACCACAATGATCACCGCTGTTGTGCTTTACGCCATCGGTAACGGTCCGATTCAGGGCTTCGCTCTGACATTGGGATTGGGTCTTCTGACCAGTATGTTTACCGGTATTTTTGCATCCCGAGCCATTATCAATTTGGTTTGGGGTCGTGATTCACGTCGTGAGGTGAGAATTTAATTATGTTGATTACAATGAAGAACGCGACCAAGTGGCGCTATTTTACCAGCGTGGTGTCTGTGACGCTGATGCTGCTTTCTATTGGTGCCTTGGCGGTAAAGGGACTGAACTGGGGATTGGATTTCACCGGCGGCATTGTTACAGAGGTACAACTGTCGCCTTCTGTAACTAGCCACCAGCTTGATGCCCAACTTGATAAAGCGTTAGGCCAAGATGTCTCTGTCATTACTGCGGGTGAACCAGGTCGCTGGGTATTGCGCTACGCTATTCCGAATCAAGGTACAGCACCTGATATCGCTAATGCACTGGCTGATATCGGTAGTAAGGTTAATGTATTGAATACCAGCATTGTTGGTCCGCAGGTCGGTCAGGAATTGGCAGAGCAAGGCGGTTTGGCACTGTTGATTGCCGTTTTGTGTATTTTGGGCTATCTGAGCTACCGCTTTGAGTGGCGTTTGGCATCAGGCTCTGTGTTTGCATTGGCGCACGACGTAATTTTCGTATTGGGCTTCTTTGCGTTGACACAAATGGAGTTCAACCTAACTGTATTGGCGGCCGTATTGGCGATTCTGGGCTACTCGCTCAATGACTCAATCATTATTGCCGACCGTATCCGGGAAATTTTGATTGCCAAGCCGAACAAGCCGATTCAGGAAGTGAACAACGAGGCGATTGCGGCTACGTTCTCTCGTACTATGGTGACATCCGGTACAACTCTGATCACTGTCGGTGCGCTATGGTTGCTTGGTGGTGGCCCACTAGAAGGTTTTTCTATTGCGATGTTCATCGGTATCATGACCGGTACATGGTCATCCATTTCAGTGGGTACGGTATTGCCGGAGCTGTTCCATTTGAACGGCGAGCACTACATGCTGAAGCCGGTGACTGAAGAGCCATAATGGCCAAGTGCTAAATGATTTGAGCATTTGAAAAGGGTGAGGATTTCCTCGCCCTTTTTATTTGGTTGGAAAAAGCTCTCGTGTGCCGCTGTTGTCCGTGCGGTATGTTGTATTTGTTGACCGCTATAGCAAATAGAGGGATTGCCCACCTGACGAGGTCATGGCTATCCATTGCCTGATTATCTGTGTTACTTTCTTGTTATGGAATGGCTCTGAGTATGGTATCAGGGCGAAGGACAAGGAAATGAGATAAGCATGGCCAAGAAAGCATTAGAAACTCAAATTATCACCGCGGGTCGCTCTGCGAAATGGACCCAGTCTTTGGTTAATCCACCGGTTAGCCGTGCTTCCACGGTTGTTTTCGATTCTGTTGAGTCGATGAAGAAAGCGACGGCTAACCGTGCCAATAAAACCCTCTTCTATGGCCGTCGTGGCACCAATACACATTTTGCATTTCAAGACGCAATGGTTGAGCTTGAAGGCGGGGTCGGCTGCGCGCTGTACCCCTGCGGCACGGCCGCAATCACGAATGCAATTCTGTCGTTTGTTAAAGCGGGTGATCACCTGTTGATGGTGGATGGGGCTTACGAGCCTACCCGTGATTTCTGTGACAAGGTATTGGCAAAAATGGGGGTGGAAACGACCTATTACGATCCCATGCTCGGAGAGGGGATCCGGGATTTGATTAAGCCCAATACGACAGTGATTTTTATGGAATCGCCTTGTTCTATTACGATGGAAGTGCAAGATGTGCCTACGCTATCGCGTATTGCGCACGAGCATGATTTGGTCGTGATGCTGGATAATACCTGGGCATCGCCGATCAACTTCCAGCCTTTTGATCATGGGGTGGATATCTCTATTCAGGCTGCGACCAAATATATTG
Source organism: Photobacterium panuliri (assembly GCF_059920555.1). Lineage (NCBI taxonomy): Bacteria > Pseudomonadati > Pseudomonadota > Gammaproteobacteria > Vibrionales > Vibrionaceae > Photobacterium > Photobacterium panuliri. The sequence continues at coordinate 1,024,878 of NZ_CP197193.1, read as the reverse complement.
TCGGTCATTCCGATGTAATGCTGGGGACGGCCGTTGCGAATGAACGCTGCTGGGATCAACTGCGAGAGCACAGTTACCTAATGGGGCAGTGCACCTCTCCTGATGACGTATATCTGGCGATGCGAGGGCTCAGGACATTAGGCGTGCGCCTGAAACAGCATGAGGAGAATACCCTGAAGGTTGCACGGTGGCTTGCTGAGCGTCCGGAAGTGGATCATGTGAGGCATCCGGCATTTCCTGATTGTGATGGACATGAGTTTTTCCTGCGTGACTTTAAGGGAAGTAGTGGGCTGTTTTCTGTTGTGCTTAACCGAGGTAATGCGGAGGCGCTTACGGCATTGCTTGATGGGATGGAGCATTTCAGCATGGGTTATTCGTGGGGGGGATTTGAAAGTCTGATATTAGCCAACGAAAACATTAATCGGCTCAGAACCGCCAAAAAACACGATTTTGCCGGCCCAATGTTGCGCTTGCACATTGGCTTGGAGAACGTGGATGATCTAATTCGTGATCTCGAGGCTGGCTTTGAGCGGCTGAATGTTGTTTTGGCCCAGCAATAATTGCCTATAGCCATCCTCGTTAGATCTGCGACTTCTGCTTGAAGGCCTTCCTATAAGAACGGTGTGCCGATTTCATGACCGAGCTGGCTTAAGAAAGCTTTCATGTAGTCGGTACGCTGGTTGGCCTCTTGCCGAGCGGCGTCGGTATTCATGGTATCGGTGAGAGTAAACAGCTTGGTAAAGAAGTGATCGATGCAATATTGCTTCTCATCTAGCTCACGCACGTTGGCAAAAGGCTCGTCCGCACAATATAGCTCAGCATTAAATTGCGTGCTGACTTGGATACAGCGTGCGATACCAATGGCTCCGAGGGCATCAATACGGTCTGCATCTTGAACGATCGCTGCCTCGAGGCTTTCGACAGGGATCTCTGCGCTATAACTGTGTGCGCAGATAGCGTGGTGGATGGCTTTTAGGTATTGCTCTGGGTAGTTAATGGATGTCAGAAATGTGATGGCATGATCCGCGGCAAGGGTTGAGGCGAGGTGGCGTTGGGGATGATTTTTGGCAACCGTAACGCAGTCATGTAGCCAGGCGGCTGGGATGACAATGCCAAGCTCGGCCTGTTCCTGACGTGCAAATTGCTTAGCGGCGGTTACAACCCGGCGAAGATGTTGGATGTCATGTGCTTTGTCTGCCTGTGGTTGTTGCTTGATAAATGCGGCACACTGAAGTTCTAGTTGTTGCAGGTTGATATTTGTCATTGGTTTATACTCATGATACATGCGTGCCAATCATAATGAGGGTGTAATGAAAAAGACAGCGTATCTCTGCATAGTGATCGGTTTTGGGATGCTTATGGCAGGTTGCAGTAGCAGCGAATGGGAGGATTACCAATTGTTTCCCGATCCCTATGAATACGATGTAAAGTACAACAGCATTTACCATTATGGTTACAATCAGGGTTGCGAAAGTGCGCTGTATGCCAAAGGCGTAGCTAACACGCAGTCACGTACTGATTCTGTTTTGGCCGGAAGTCAAACACGTTTTGATGAAGGTTGGCGAGAAGGCAACCAAGCGTGCAAGAATGGGTTGAGGGTCGTCATGCCTACATCGTTGATCAATGGTTCATCGCCCTATCCGAATAGCATTGCTACAGAGCTCACGGAGGGGGAATCATCCAGTTCCCAGTACTTGCCGCAGTGAGTTGTCTTGGATAAGTCATTGATGGCCTGATTGTTCAACAGTAATAAAAACAGACCCGATGGGGTCTGTTTTTAACTAAGTGCCTAGTTGCGATATTCAATTAACCTAGCCGGGTCATCTTGCTATCGTTCGCTGTTATGGCAAATGTCACTTAGTGGGTCGGTCTTGTCAATTGTTGGATCTGTCCGTTGGCAAACGAGACAGGCACGGCAGCATGTACTTCAGGAAGCAATAGGTAGGCTTCTTGCTCTGCATCGTTAACCACTTCTACAACAATTTGTAGGTGCTTACGTAATGCTTTTTGCAAGCCTGGAGTACGAATTTTTTTCCCTTGGGTGCCAAACTGACTATATTGACCTTTACTGGAATAAACCCAGATATTGAAGGGGTTCTCTCCATTTTCGAGCTGATCGATAAAATCGTCGATGTGTCTCATAAAAGTCCTTTTATTATATCAATACAAATCATATTGATTGTTCTATTATGGAACTAAGGCCATATATTTCAATTTAAGTAATGATGAACATATTCAAGATGTGAACTGTGTAACATTGTGTTGAAAATATAAGCACCTTATTTCTCTAGCTTAATTAATTACCTATCAATCAATGAGCATTTTGATTGATGGGTGTACGGTAATTCCTTTTTGATATAATCTCAATATCCAAATTGTTAAAGTTTGAGTACGATCATTTGGTTTAATTTACAATGAGATAGGTTGTATATGGGCCTTATTGTGCGTCGCGAAGCGAATAATCGCTTTATCATGTGGAGGAATTTTTAGGTGGGAAATATTTGTGCTTGGGCGATGAAACATGACATAGAAAGAATTTATCATGATAATGAGTGGGGGCGTCCTAATTTTGACGATAAATATTTGTTTGAGTTCATAACATTAGAAGGGGCACAAGCAGGATTAAGCTGGTATACAATATTAAAACGTCGAGAATCTTATAAAAAAGCATTTAATGGCTATGATTTAGATATTTTATCGAGCTTTGGAATAGAAAGGGTAGATGAAATAGTTGATCAGTTTGATGTAATTAAACATCGGGGGAAAATCGAGTCGGTTTTTAGCAATGCCAAGGCTGCGAAAGCATTGGTTGAAGAATATGGTAGTCTGGCTAATGCATTATGGCAGTTTGTTGATCATCAGCCGGTCATCAATCAACGACAAGTGATGGCTGAGATCCCAACGTCTACCGAGCAGTCAAAAGCCATGAGCCGTTTTTTGAAAAAGAAAGGGTTCAAATTTGTTGGGGAAACCATCTGCTACGCATTTATGCAAGCTGTGGGGATGGTTAATGATCATCTCGTTGATTGCCCTTATTATCATATGGCAAATAAGGACAAGCGAGTGGATAGCTAATGCCAGTCAAGCAAACGTCATTCAAGATGTCTGTTGAGGGAGCGGTTGCTGGCATAAACGCGCTTATTGATAGTGTTTGGGTATAGTGAATAGTCATAAGCCTATGATATTCTGGAAGGCTGTATCTTCGTTAAATCTAAACGCTACTAAGAAAACGATATGTCTGATAATCCTATCAAAGTTATATACCGAGCGACGTGGGTAGGTTCTATTGCCAACGTGATTCTCGCTGTTTTGAAAATCACGGTTGGTAAGATTACCGGTAGCCAGGCTCTCGTTGCCGATGGTGTCCACAGTTTTTCGGATCTCATCACTGATACTGCTATCTTGATTGGCTCTCGTTATTGGACTGCCCCTGCAGATAAAGAGCATCCGTATGGGCATGGGCGTTTTGAAACGTTGACCAATATTTTTATCGGGGTGCTTTTGGCTTTGGTCGGTATAGGTCTTGGTTGGGATGCAGTGAGCGCCTTGGGGCATGAGGAGTCGACTCCGCCAAGTATGCTGGCATTCTGGGCTGCAATGGCATCCATCATAGTAAAAGAAGTGCTGTATCGTTGGACCATCGTTCAGGCGAAGCTCATCAAAAGCCGTTCTCTTCACGCTAATGCATGGCATCACCGTTCGGATGCCTTGAGCTCATTACCCGTTGCTGTTGCTGTGATTGCCAACATTTTTATTCCAGATCTAAATTATCTTGATCAGGTTGCTGCCTTGATCGTTACGGCGATGATTCTGAAAGCGGCGTTTGAGATTCTGTGGCCAGCGATCAATGAATTGACCGATGCCGAGGCTGATAGTGAACTGAATGATAAAATTCTGCACTATGCAGAGCAGGATCCGGATATCCGTGAAGTGCACGCGATACGCAATCGTCGTACGGGCAGCAGTATTTTGCTTGATTTTCATATGCTTGTTGATCCAACCCTAAACGTAGAAGCTGCGCATACAATTAGTGAGAATTTTAAATCTCATTTGTTGAAAGAGCTGGATGAGGTTGTTGATGTGATTATCCATATCGAGCCTTACACCTGTGCTGAGCGGGTAGTTAATCCTTGCTGCGAGAATAAGGACTGTCAGTAAGTCTTGGTTCAGTTATCTGTCATAGCATTGGGTGGTGCAGGACGTCTTATCGTTCAGTAGACACCACAGTTCTTAATATAGCCGCTGCTGAGTAACTCAGTGGCGGTTTTGTGTTCTTTGAACCGCGGTTAATCACGGCGGTCACTTCATCATCTAATTCCTTCAGTTGTATTTTTAGGTTAATTCATGGCTATTTTTCGTTTTCGTTACTGGGTGACAGCTGTTTTGCTGTGCCTTGTCTCCGGCTGCTCTTTGCTTGAAGTTAAAATAGACAGCCAGACAGTGCCCTTGACCAAACAAGAGCTCAATATGCGAATAATGACACGCGAGTATGCGCAACAGTTTTTCGCTCAGGTCGAGCAGGCTGCCGATGTGCTGCATAGCCGTTATCCTGCGCGAGACAGTATCAATCAATCCTATGTGTTGTTGTGGAAAATCAATGCCGAGGAGGGACTGCAGTCGGCAGCATATCAGGTATCCCCAATGGCCTCGTTAATTGATACTTGGGTTTTCGCAAAACAGATGGCGCAGTTTTACACCGATGGTGCAGGCAAGGCGTTGTTTGTGAGCTCTGAGGCTCAAGCGGTCTCGCAGCATTTAGCGAAAGAGGTGGAAAAATTAGCACAAACATTGTTAAAAAAATCGGTGTTTGAGCAGAGCAAACATTTTGTCGAGACTTTTGTTGCCCAATACCCATTTGCGGATCTCAGTATGATCCGTACACCAGCCTATCGGGCTTGGTTGACGGCCAACCAAATCAATGCAGAAGAGGCTGTGACGACATTGGGTACCATGCCTGAGGCTATCGGCGATGTGTCGGATCGACTTAGTTTGGTGTCGGAGCAGACCCCAAAGATCATGACCTGGAAAGCCCAACTGTTGGCGCTTAATAGTACCGCTAGCATCGAACAGGTTAATGTCGCATTGAACAGCTTGAAAGCCTCTTCCGATGCGTTTAAAGACTTTATCGATAATAATCCAGAGTACATGCGTCAGCTTGCGGAACAAATGGCGGTGGAGCTACAGCCGTTGGTCAATGATATTGATAGCAAGGCCGAGCAGCGTCTCGTGCAGCTAAGTGTTGAACGCCAAGCACTGGAAGCAATGGTCGCACGGGAGCGCCAAGAAATCGCGTTGATTGTGAGTCAGGAGCGTGCGCAGTTTACGCAAGATATCAATAAGGCGTCACAGGAAGTGGTTGATCTTGCGATGACGAAGCTGATCGAGTTGATCAAAAGTACCATCTTGTACTTCGTGTTGTTTATCGTGGTGATTTTCTTCGCGCCGTTGGGGCTGGGGTATATGTTGGGCAAGCGCTCTGCTGTACGAGCCTCTGCCGGCTAACATTCGTGAGCTAATCCATATGGATTTGTTATAAAGAGCAAAGGGGTGTATGCCCCTTTTTTATGTGCGCATTAGTTGCGATAAAGTGCTTTGGTTTAGATAAAAATGAATTGTCTCAGTAGTGAGATAGTCAATAAATGTACCTTATGGCTATGATTTTCATAACACTGCACGTGAGGAACTCGCCATGCCATTGTTGACGATAAAATCATTGCCTTTTGCCCAAGAGGTTAATATCCCGGTCACATTGGGTGAGTTGTCAAAGCAACTTGCCAACAAGTGCGCTATTCCGCTCAATCATGTGATGGTGGCTTGGGAATACCTGCCTCCCAATCATTTTGCTCACAATGGTCAGGTGGCAAACTGCCAGCCGCAAAATTCCCATCCCATTGTCGTGCATTTAGTGGCACCAAATTTTAATACCGAAGAGCAAATTTCTGAGATGCTTGAGGTGATAGCATCCAGTCTGGCAGAGCAATTACCCATAGCTAAAAGCAATATTTTTATTACCTTCTCCCCAGCTTATAGCGATGGTGTGTATGACGAAGGGCACGTCGTTGAGTGGGAGTAATCGGTGCATTTTCCATGTTCGAGTCCCTTCGCCAACAAGCAAAATAAAACCCACCTTAATATTCAGTGAGGTGGTTTTTTATTTCGTGGCGGCCTATTTCATAAGTTGTCGTGCAATTGACGAAATACAACGTTGCGCTGTAAGGCTCACGCCAGATAGTTGATAGAATCCGTGGATCACACCTAAGTACCGTTCACAGTAAGCATCAACGCCATGTGCAAGCAATGAACGGTAAAGTTGCTCACCTTCATCGCGGAGTGGATCAAATTCTGCTGTGATAATGGTGGTGGTTGGTAATTTGCTGAAATCAGCACTTAATATATCTAATTCTGGGTGGCGTTTGATGTCCATGCCATCAGGGATATACATCTCAAAGCCAGACAACAGCATGCCTGCGGTGATGATGTAGTCTGTGCCGTTTTGCTGGTAGCTTTCAGATGCCCCGTGAGGATCCAACATTGGATAAATTAAAACTTGCTGTTGTGGTAACCAGGATTGATGCTGTTTTAAGTGCAGTGTGGTCGCAAGCGCTAGCTGGCCACCCGCACTGTCACCCACAAAGGCTATTTGTTCGGTATTGCCGCCGTATTTTTGTCCTTGCGCTTTGATGCTCAATACCGCTTGATAAACATCATCATGAGCGGCAGGGTACACATGTTCCGGTGCTAGTCGATATTGGATGCACACCACCAGCGTGTTGGACTGGTGCGCGAGGCTGCGAAGCTGGGCATCGTGTGTTTCAAAGCCGCCACTGATAAAGCAGCCACCATGAAAATAGACCGTGATAGGTAAAAGAGTATCCGTGCTAGGCTTGTATACCTTAATGGTGATGCCATCTAGCTCATCGACAAATTCTTCTACCATGCTTGGACTACTGCCTGCTAATACTGTACTGCCAATATATCCGGCACGTCGGTCAGCAATATTCTGCGTTGATGGACAAGGTTTGCCATTGGCAATGAAACCTTCGACTAAAGGGCGAATACCTGCTTCTAAGTGATTGATCATTTTGTTGCTCTAAGGAATATTTATACGCCGCGTAGGGTATAGCAACAGTAAACCTTGTATATAAACACAGTACAAAAGTGTGATGTCTGTAATGATGAACACATCAATCCTCAAGCATTCTAAGGAAAGTGACTTTACAGGGTTATGCCGTGCTTAATCCTACCTAACGTACTATTCAATATTGTTCTGCAGAGTATTCAAAAATAACCTGCGCCATCAAATTTGATGCTTTGATTTTCCAATGATGTATTGCATCCAAGCGTGGCACTGTATGTGGAAGAGCACCAAGCCATATACGCTAAGCAGTAAGGCAAGAAAGTGAAAGTCAGTGTAAAGTCGACACAGGACACTCCCTATCATCAGTGTCGTCATGGTACGGGTGAATTTTGGTTGTGGATCAAACCGCATTGTAGGCCAATACATCATAAATTTGGCGGTAAAAAGTATGTATACGATATCATTAACAACGTCCATGTTGCCTCCATAAAATCGAATATCCTTATCCTTTTACTATATATCGCAATGGGGTATTAGAGATGGGTATGCAGTTGAGGTTTGGCTGCTTTTTTGTACAGCTGCGATAGGGGTCATCTTGTGGTAAGCAACCATACTGAAGCGTTTACATTCATTGCTATAATTGGTCTCTACGTTTTCTTTATGGTCTTGTTACCGACAGCTTTATACAAGTCAGTGCTTCATGCTTCATGGCTGGGTCAGTACCTGCGTTTTGTATGCTAAGGTTGAAATATGACGCTTTGGCGTAACTTATCTGGAACTCTTGCGGTATTTCTATGACAGTTTTATGCCATGCGTCTATTGACGAAGTGATGGGGTGTGGGCAGGTATAGCCGCGGGAGGTGCAATCATGGCAGCACGTGAAGTTAACTTCGATGGCTTGGTTGGCCCTACCCATAACTACAGCGGGTTGTCGCAGGGAAATGTGGCCTCGCTGAATAGTCAATTTACCCCATCAAACCCCAAGCAGGCTGCAAAGCAGGGACTGCATAAAATGATGGCGTTGGCTGAGTTGGGGATGGAGCAGGGTGTGTTGGCACCCCAGGAGCGGCCAGATATGGCTACTTTGCGCCAACTGGGGTTTAGTGGCTCAGATAGTTCTGTTTTAACCGCGGCCGCAAGACAAGCGCCGCATATTCTGGCGGCATGTTGCTCGGCCTCAAGCATGTGGGCGGCCAATGCCGCTACGGTGTCACCTTCGGCGGACACGGCTGACGGGAAGGTGCATTTTACGCCAGCCAATTTGGTCAGCAAATTTCACCGTTCTTTGGAGCATATAGTGACGGGGCGGATTTTGCAGGCCACCTTTCCTGACCCGCGTTATTTTGTTCATCATCAAGCGTTGCCCCGCAGTGAGTATTTTGCTGATGAAGGCGCTGCCAATCATACGCGATTTTGCCGGGATTATGGCGAGAAAGGCGTCGAATTTTTTGTTTTTGGTCGAGATACGTTTGATTTGCAAGTCCGCCGACCTGATCGTTATCCCGCGAGGCAGACAAAGGCGGCGTGTGAAGCGCTGGTGCGGTTGCATCAGCTTGAGAATCATCATGTTGTGATTGCCCGGCAGAATCCGGCTGTGATTGATCGCGGGGTGTTTCATAACGATGTGATTGCGGTGGGCAATCGGGATCTTCTTTTTTGTCACCAAGAGGCGTTTGAGGAGCAGGGTACAGTGTACAAGGCACTCTCTGACAAGTTCGACGGTAAGCTCAATATTATTGAGGTCCCCAGCCACTTGGTGAGTGTTGATGATGCCGTATCAAGCTACTTGTTTAATTCGCAGTTATTAACCTTGCCTGATGGAGAGGTGATGCTGGTCATCCCGCAGGAATGCCGCGAGCATAAGAAGGTATGGGATTATATTGAGGGGTTGTGTGATAGCGGACAAGGGATTGATCAAGTTCGTGTTTTTGATTTGAAACAGAGTATGGCAAACGGCGGAGGCCCTGCCTGTCTGCGGTTGCGCGTTGTTCTGAACGACTTGGAATTGGCGGCAGTTAATCCAGCAACATTATTGACTCGAACGTTATATACCCAACTCAACAATTGGGTCGATCGCCATTACCGCGATAGACTGGCATGGGATGATTTGGCCGATCCCATGCTGTTGTTTGAGTCGAGAACCGCCTTGGATGAACTTACCCAAATTTTGCAGCTTGGCTCTGTCTATCCGTTTCAAATGGAGTAGCTAGGTATAAATCGGTACTGACACAAAATTTTCGATTGCTTGATACGCCTTGTAGCAGCATAGCGGGTTGAGATCTTCTAAGTTGAGAAAGGCATGGAGGGTATCGGGCAGGTGCAGTGAGCAGCAGGGGATTTGCCGGTCGCGTAGTTTATCGGCATACATCAACCCCTCGTCTTGAAGCGGGTCAAAACCGGCCGTGATAATCAGTGTTGGGGGATGGTTTTCGTCGATTGCCTGCCATAGTGGCGAGGCATTGTGCCGCACGTCGGGCGCATACGTTTGAAAATATTGGTCGAAATACCAGCTCATCTTGTCTGCTTCCAGAAGGTAATTTTTGCCGAATATGGCGATGGATTGGCTGCGGAAGGTGTAGTCGAGGCTGGGGTAGATCATGATCAGTTTATTGATAGTGGGGAACAGACAGCGCTGAGTCAGTGTGGCTGCTAATGCACCTCCGGCTGAGTCCCCGACAAGGATCAGTTGTTTGAGATAGGGGATCTGGAGGTTATCCAGCAAGCTCCAGATATTGTCGAGGGCGTGTTGGCAGTCATCAAGGCCCGCAGGGTATGGATGCTCCGGGGCAAGGCGGTAATCAATGCTGACAAGGGTATGGCAGGTATGAAAAGCGATGCGCCGAGCAATCGGATCATATACATCGTTGCCGCCGCACATGTGTCCGCCGCCATGCAGAAATAGGATAACCGGACGGGGCTCGTCAGGGGCTGGTTGATAGATGCGGCAAGGAACTGCATTTTGGTTACCGTTGCCAGCAATGGCTGACGAGGTGACATGTGAGATCAGGTAGTGATTAGTGGTGAATTTGGCCGTGATCAGAGCTAAGCCTTCCCTTGCCTGTTCAGGGGTTGGATGAATGCCTTGGGCTCGGGAGAGGGCCAGCGTAGAATTAAATTGGGCTAGCCATAGGTTTAGTGCGTTGGGAAGAGAGATCATGTGTGCTTCCTAATCTTTTTTGTTGTTTTTGTCTTTTTTGCTCTTCTAGTTCCGGCACGCGAAGGATCAGGTACTCTTTAAAATTGGCACAGCGAGCAGGCATATATTTGCGTGGCTTGAAATAGAGGTTCAGTTCAAATTCGCTGCTGATATAGTCTTCTAATACAGGGACTAATCGTTGGTGCTGAATATCAGTGGCAATGAGACTAAAAGGCAGATAAGCGATCCCACCCCCTGCTAGCGCGATTTTCTTGAGGATCTCACTGTCATCGGCCTCAACGGTCTGTGCGATTTCAATGGAGCTGTATTCGCCGTTAAATTCGAAAATCCACCGGTTGCCGCCTACTAAAGTTGTGGCATACAAACATTGATGTTGCAAAAGATCATCGGGCACATTGGGTATGCCGTGGTGTTCGATGTACTCGGGTGAACAACATGCCATCAGTGGCTCTTTGAGTAATGTCCGCTTGACCAGTAGGCTGTCTTTTTCCTGAAAACCCCGGTAGGTGGCGTTGGCACGAATGGCGAAGTCAACATCATGGACATGATCCACTTCGAAGGCGGTTTCTAAAACCACAAAGTTGATAGACGGGTGGATTTGGACATATTCACCGATAATCTGGCTGAGGTAATGTTTGGCAAACAAAGGGGTACAGGCGATTTTTATAGTGCCGCGATCTTCATTGCTCATATTTTGTATTTCATTGAATACATCATTGATTTGAGCATGAATAAGAGAAAAGCGCTCGTAGAGACGCAGCCCAGCTTGGGTTGGGGTTACTTTTCGGGTGGTACGTTTAAGAAGGTTAACCCCCATTTTTTCTTCAAGCTCGTTAAGCCAGCGGCTAGCAGCAGAGGCTGAGATATTATTGAGTTTAGCGGCTTCACTGATTGAACCTGTTTTTACAACATGTAAAAACAGAACGACTTTATCGAGCATTCCCTGTCCCTGATAGTGTCCTTATCATTTATCCTGTTATAGCAAAACCGCCGAATTATGACTAAGGTAAACTCATCATTTTGCGGGATTTTATGCAAAAATAAAGTGAAGTTGATCGACGAATTGCATTGGAAATTGCGCTGAATCTGCAAAGGTGATTTTCGTAAATGGGGGTAATCGATTTAGTACGAATATTCTAAACTGGTATGGAAAATAAGGTTATTCATGCGCTTGAGTGGAGCTCAATCGCCATAGCTGATTATTGGAATGTTTTGGTTTAATTTAAGGGAATACTGCAATGATGTTGAATAATAAGGTTTGTATCGTGACTGGTGGGGCGCAAGGTATTGGTCGCTGTATTGTAGAAACCTTTGCAAATAATGATGCATTACAAGTTTATGCATGTGATATGAATGCCTCCGCAATGAATGAACTTTCTGCGAAATATCCGAATGTTGTTGCTGTGGAACTTAATGTGTGTGATCGCGCTGCTATCGCTCAGTTTGTTGAAACGGTAAAAGAAGCACACGGTCATATCGATGTGCTTGTAAATAATGCCGGTATTACCCGAGATAATTTGCTTGAAAGAATGAGCGAAGAAGACTGGGACTTCGTTAACGACGTCAACCTCAAGGGCGTGTTTAATATGACTCAGGCTATCGCGCCTTTCATGGTAGAAAAGGGTGCGGGCTCTATTATTACAATGTCGTCTGTTGTGGGCACCGACGGTAATATCGGTCAGTCGAACTATGCGGCGACAAAAGGTGGCGTAATTGCCATGACGAAGAGCTGGGCTAAAGAGCTTTCTCGCAAAGGCGCACAGGTACGTGCTAACTGTATCGCCCCTGGCTTCATTGAAACCCCAATGACCGTTGATTTACCTGAAAAAGTATTGGATGCAATGAAATCGAAAACCCCACTGGGTCGTATGGGTAAACCGGAAGATATTGCCAATGGTGCATTGTTCCTTGCCAGCGACCACTCATCGTTCATTACTGGCCAGACACTGAAAATTGACGGCGGTTTGGTCATTTAAACATATTGTTCGCTGCTGATTAGCGACCAAGCCCTGGCAGGTAGTTCTGCCGGGGCTTTTTGTTTGCATGTTCTAGGTTGTGAGGAACTGCTTGATGGCCATGCCACATAGCTTCGGTTGCTCTTTGTGGACTTCGTGCTCCGCAAATGGAATATTCATAAAAGAAGCCTTGTCATTAAGTCGAGCTTGTAACGCTGTGGCCTCTTCTAGTGAAAATAGGAAATCTTTATCTCCGCGTATGACCAGTGTCGGGCATTGTATTTTGCTAACGTAGTGATGTGGGTACCCATCGTTGCTTTGGTCTAACCAGAGTGTCTTAATTTTGGTAACGAGTTTCTCGAAATCAGGCATAGGATTGAGGTAAAAGTAGCGTTCTATACTGTCCGGAAACATGGCAATCCAATCTTCGGTTGTGAGTCCAGCTAGAATTTCTGTTGAAGGGTCATTATTTTCAAGGCGCCACTGCGAGCCAATAGTGATGAGTTTTTTCACTCGGCTTGGGTTGGCTGCGGCCAGACGATAACCGACGATTCCTCCATCGCTAAAGCCTAGAATCGAGAAGGTATCGAGGTTCAAGGTTGCGATCACTTGTTCGATATCGCGCTGGTATTGTGCGTAGCTTAGGGGGACATCGCCTAACGTTGATTGGCCATGTCCACGAAGATCAATGCTGAAGACGGCATAGTGAGCCGGAATATAGGGGTGCAGGGGTAGTAGGTCATGCTGGCAGCCCAATCCCCCGTGAAGCAATATAAGCGGTTCTCCCTTTTCGTTACCGTGCTGGGTAACGGCTAGGCGGGCATCGTCGATGTCGATAAAAGTTGCTTGCCCGGAAGAAAGGCTAACCATGTTGATTCCTCTTTAAGTTGAAATATCCTGCATTGGATGTTCCTAACGGAAAGAGTATCGGTAAGGTTATGTCAGATACGTTGTTTCCGTAACGATGTGGGGGAAAAGCAGGCGATAAGTGCAAAATAGACGCGCAAGTATACCGTGCTAACCCAATAGCCAGACTAGAACTAATGGCTAACTTTGTGGTATTGCTCAAGAAAAAAGGCCATCTAATTGATGGCCTTTGATTTACGTGATAATGAATGGCGTTAGCTAGCTGTTTGTTCTTCCTGCTCTTCTGCTTTTTCACGAATACATTCGTTAAACACCTTACGTGCTTCTTGGGCTTCTTCTGACGCAGCAATCTTGTTTTCTTTGGCTGTCATGGCCTCGTCGGTCAGTTGGCGTAGCTCCTCGATAAAGGCTTCAGGGGCATCGTTGGTATCGAAACTGGATTCGCCATTGGCAATGGCATGCTCGCGAATTTTCTTCTTCAGTTTCCATACCTTGTACAGTGCTTCTCGTTCAGCTTCAGCGGCTGCCTGGGCGATTTCTTTCAGTTCTTCAAATTTAGCGAACGCTTGGCCTTCTTGTGACCAAGGGTCTATTTCAGGCAGTTCCTCGATATTGATGACGGGATCGACATAGCCCTCTTGGAGGGTTAGATCGAGAGTCGCAGCCTTGACGGCAGACATCATCAGCATCACAGCGATTACCAGTAGCGGAAGGCCACCGACGATAGCGGCAGTTTGCAACGTGGCCAAGCCGCCCATAAATAGCAGGACAGATGGCATGAAAGAGAGCGCGAAAGCCCAGAACAGACGGTTCCAGCGCATTGGATCTTCGGTGACGTTGTTTTGTACAACCGAGGCAAGGATGAATGAGATAGAGTCGAAAGTCGTGGCTGTGAAGATAAGGCACAGCAGGGTAAAGACGGCGATCACTATGGTGCTGAATGGCAATTGCTCAAGAATCGAGAAGATTGCCTTGTTTGCTCCGTGCTCGTTAAGGATACCTACGACATCCAGCTGGCCTGATAGTTGCAGCGACAGCCCGAAATTGCCAAGGATGATGAAGAACAGGAAGCAACCCATAGAACCAAAGAAGATAGAGCCGGTCACCATTTGCTTGATAGTACGGCCGCGAGAGATGCGGGCGACGAAAAGACCCATGCTAGGCGCAAAGACAAGCCACCATGCCCAGTAGAAAATGGTCCAGTCCTGAGGGAAGTGGGTATCCTTGAAGTTGCCGTAGCCACCGAAAGGTTCAGCCCAGGTCGCCATGACAAAGAAATTGGATAGCATACGGCCAAGTGCATCCAGACCTGTTTCCAGCATGAAAATAGTCGGGCCGCAGATCAGAACGAACGCCAATAGCCCCATCGCGCCCCAGAAGTTAATGTTACTGAGGAACTTGATGCCTTTTTCCATTCCGGCATAGGCAGAATAGGCAAAAATAGCGGTACAAAGCATCAAGACGACAATTTGGGTCGGGGTATTTTGAGGAACGCCGAATAGGTAGTTGGCACCTTCGGTGATCATGGGGGCTGCAAGACCAAGAGTGGTTGCGCCACCGCCAAGCAGACCGAAAATGAACAGTACGTCTATCAGTTTGCCTTGCCAGCCGAAGCTGCGTTTTTCACCGATAACTGGCATCAAGGCTGCCGATACTTTCAGTACGGGCTGTTTCCGCACATAGAAGAAGTAGGCAATGGGTAGAGCTGGAACCAAGTAGATAGACCATGCTATAGGCCCCCAGTGGAACAGGCCGTAGGTAGCCGCCCATTGGATAGCCTCATCGCTTCCCGGTGCAAGCTGGAATGGTGGTGATTGGTAATAGTAAGCCCATTCGATCGTCCCCCAAAACAAGATACTGGCACCGATACCACCGCAGAAGAGCATTGCTGCCCATGAGGCGGTTGCGAATTCAGGCTTCTCGTCGGGGTCGCCAAGTTTGATCTGACCAATATCAGAGAAGATTATGTAGATCATAAAGAAGAAAGCCGCCACGCCTAATGCTAGGTAAAGAAAACCCAGCTTATCGGTCATAAAGGTTTTCGCGATAGCAATCCATTTCGCACCTTGTTCGGGAAAGAGAAGAAGCGGTACGACGACGGATATGAGTAGACCAACCGCGCCAAAAAACGTTGGCTTGTCGATTAGCTCAAAATGTTTTTTCGCAAACATATTAGCTCCTGCAAATATAAATCCTTGTTTGTGAATTAAATGATCTTGCTAATACGAGCTGATAACAAGTTGCGTGATTTATGGTCACAATTAAAATCTGGAATGAAACATTTGTTTATTCTTTCTTTGCCGATATTTTCTGGTTGTAAATTACTTCTGGTACTAAGTAGAGTAGGGAATGGCTTGTGTTGAGTGATAATTGAACTAAATGTGATTGATATATGCTCAGTGGTGTTTGGTTTGGATGGGCGATAATTTTGTCAAAGTGTGAACTACGGACTGTGGACTACGGCTAGGTATAGTTCGTCTATATTATTGAATTTGATTGTGAGCGTATGTTTGGACCTTGTTGTCGCATTTGTCCAATACATTCATGGTATAAGGTTTTATGATAGCCTGAGGTTTGTTTTTAGAGTTATACCATGAATTATGTTGCGTTAAAGCGTGGCGAAGCCGTGCCACTTCAAAGCATTTGTGATACCGAAAAGGGGGCGAAATCTAGCCTGAGTGTCACACTGATTTCCGATCGCGATATGGTCGATCTTGTGAAGATGCTCGATGATCCCAAGGTTATCGAGTATCTGTTCTTTGCACCGGCTCCGGTTGAAGTCTATGAGGCCTTTTTTATGCCGATTATTACCGAGACCCAAGATGCCATTCGCTCGGGGGAATGGCCGCGTCATCCTACTGTGGTTGTTCGAGATGACAATGACCGGTTTATGGGGATGGCCGGATTGTCGCAAATGATGTTCTTGCCGGGTAACTACGATATGGGCTATCAGCTTCCTGCGCATGCTTGGCAGCAGGGCATTGCCACTGCATTGTGTCAGTTGATGACGGATATCGCGTTTAATGAGATGGCCGCTTATAAAGTGACAGGCAGCTGCTATGGTCAGAATATTGCCTCAGCGAAGGTTTTGGAGAAATGTGGTTATGTCCATGAAGGGCGTTCAGTGGGTTATTATCCGCTCCGGGATGGGTTTGACGACCGCCTGTATCTAGGGATGACGGCGGAACAATATGCCAGCGCTAGTTAGAGATATTCAAGCTAGTACAGACAAATAGCCCGCTATAGCGAGATAGCGGGCTTTTTGATGGCAGAGCCAAAATTAGAGCGTTGGTGTCACATCCTGAACATGAAAGCTGCCTTTGTCGAGAGGGCGGGTAACTTCCTTGCTGGTATTGAAATTGATCTTGCCAAGATCAACCTGCTTGATGGTACTGTCTCGCATTGTTTTGTAGTACAGCTTGCCGTTGGTTTGGTCGATAACCGATGTCCATTGGGTCGCACTTGGCAGATCCGGAATGTATTTCTTCTCGTTGAATTCAATACCAATTGGCAGATCGAAATTGTTCAGGATATGGAATGCCTGTGATACGGCTTCATCACTGGAATGAAGGTCTGGTGCTGTGTTGACAAAAAATGCCGCGCGGACAAAGCGTGACGGTGGGGTGATATCGCCAGGTAGGCCAAGTGCGCCCGAACCGACCCCAAACGAGAAAGCGTTAACACCATTGATTTGTTGGCCTTTGCTGACACCCGGATGCATATTGATATAGTTGTTCAGGTTAGTGAGGTGCCACTGGTAATCCGGCGCATTGGTCAGAACTTGAGCGATGTTTTTGTGGATGTGGATCTGTCCGTGATCCATGATTTCAATCACGATATTGTTACCTTGTTTATCGGCAACCCGCCAGTGGGCAGTCGGGGACGGATTGCCTTTGTCGTCCATGTAAACCGGTACAATCTTGATTTGGGCAAGGGCCTTTTCGACCTCATCGATGCTGCTGAATTGGGAGAGCATCCAGCGTACAAAGTCCATGTCGGTAATGTTATTGGCCACGTTACTTGGATCATATTTGGCCAGCGAGCCGTAGTTTTTGAAGTAGAACAGCCCCGCCGATAGCCCCGCCTCGTTTACCCCTTCTGCAATGAAGCGATCATCACTGACTGAAATACCGGTAAAGCCATATTTTGACTCCCAAGTAAGACCTTTTTTCTGATCCGGCAGAACCGATGTATAGCTATGCTTGCGTGGCGAGATCACCAGTTTGCTGTTGAGATCGTTCTCGCCCCATTCGATTGTCCGGGCCTGAATATAATCATCGTTGGTCGTGGTCAGAGATATACCGGTGCAGGCACTGGCGGTATAGGCAAGGCAAGATGCGACAAGCGCCGCGGCTAACTTCAGTTTCATTGTTTCATCCTTTTTGCGAATACTGCATATATACGCTTTATTGAACATTTAAGGTAGCTGTTTGTTGTATTGTTTATTGTCACTATCTGGCAATAAAAACAGACAGTATTTAGCTGTAACCCTTGCTTAGGCATGACTCGGTTATAAGGCGTATCGTTGACATTGTTTGATTATCAAACTAACCTTCTATCAAATAATTTGATAATCAAACAAATGGAGTCGCCGTGTATTTCCCAACTGAACATCAACATTACTTCTCTGAGCACAACAAGAAAGGGGAAAGGCGAACACTTTACGTTTTGTTGCTAACCGTTACGGCAATGGTTGCTGAAATAGTGGCCGGAACCGTCTTTGGTTCGATGGCGCTTTTGGCTGACGGTTGGCACATGGGGACTCATGCGGCGGCATTCTGTATTACGTTATTTGCGTATCGTTATGCGAAGAAACACGCTGGTACTGATAGATATTCGTTTGGTACTGGAAAAGTGAGTGTGTTAGGCGGCTATACCAGTGCTATTGCCTTGGGGATTGTGGCTCTACTTATGCTGGTTGAGTCTGCTCATCGATTGGTGAATCCGCAGCCCATTCAATTTAACGAAGCAATCGGTGTCGCGTTTATCGGTTTGTTGATCAATGTGCTGAGTATGTACCTTCTTCATGGTAATGATCATCATCATGATGGGCATTCGCATGGGCATTCGCATGGGCATTCGCATGGGCATTCGCATGGGCATTCACACCATCATGATCATAATTTGAGAGCGGCCTATCTGCATGTTCTGGCAGATACGCTGACATCGGTATTGGCTATTGTTGCCTTGGTAATGGGGAAGATCTACGGCTGGAACTGGCTTGATGCCGCAATGGGGATGGTTGGAGCGGTGGTCATTGGCAAATGGACACTAGCTCTGATTTGGCAGACATCACCCATTCTTTTGGATGAAAGCATTGCTCAGGATTACAAGGCATCAATAGTGGCGGCATTATCACCTGATGCTAACGTAAAAGATATTCATGTGTGGCGTATTAGTGCTCATCACTATTCAGCGGCGATTATCATTGAGTCCAATAGCAATAAAACAATTGATGACTATAAACAATTGTTGGCGGAGTTTGATAAGATTCATCATCTTACTCTTGAAATGCACTCATCGACCCTATGTACAAGTTAGAACCGCTGAATCAATTGTTAACGGAGTTTTATGACAAGATGTCTTCTTGGGAGATGTCGGTTGTAAAAGAAACCGGTTATTCGCTAGCACAAATCCACACTATTGAGGTGCTGGGTATACATGGTGCGATGCGGATGAAAGAGCTGGCGCAAAAATTAGGTATCACGACGGGGACCTTGACGGTACAAATTGAGAAGCTGGTGAATGCCAACTTGATTGAGCGTGATGCCCATCCTGATGACCGCCGTTCGATTGTCGTGCGTTTAACTGGTGACGGGGAGAAAATTCACCGACTCCATAATCAATTACACTTGGATTTGGTGAAAGATCTTACTCGAAATATTGAGCCTGAACATGCCGCTATTTTGGTTGAGTGTCTTGAAAAAATGAATCAAGAATTCTAATTCTGCTTTAATTACCCAGCGATATGCCTAGTCGTGATGAAGTGCAACCTTGTCTACGTTTTTGGCTTTCGCTGGCCGCATCTGCTGGTGGTGCTTATTGCCAAAGGTTTTGCATCAATGTTGAACTGATGCGATGCGCATCATACTGATGCGTTTTGGTGTAACCACTGTGTATGCTACGATCTCTTTGTATAAATAAACAAGGAATATTATGCTCACGGCCTTGGCGATTAATAACTATCGCTCCATTCCTAATTTGGTGATCCCACTGGGACCGCTAAATGTGATCACAGGTGCCAACGGTAGCGGCAAGTCCAATCTCTATAAGGCGTTCGCGCCACTAAAAATGGGATTATTATAGTAACATAGCGGCCTCCGAACGTTTCTTACTCAGGCTTACCAAGTGTGGCAGAGTCTAATGGAAGGGAGTCCATGTTATTCGTTATGGCTTCAAGAAATTTGTCGAAATAACAACACTAATATTTTTGGGCGTTGTTGACTAAAAGCATAACTATACATTTTTATTTTTGTTATTTAGAACTTGTGACTATCTATAATTTTATAATCGATGAAATTAGTGCCCTCATGCAGCAAATTATTATCTTAATTTCGATAGTACTAGTGGATAGTTCTTTTTGTCAACAACGCCGTCTTTTTGATGTTTGAGTAATTGTGTTATGTATGTCAGCTACGACACAGTTATTGATTTCTATTATGGTGATATAGGATACAATGCATTAATTAATAAAACTAAAAATACAGCCGATATTGTGAAAGTAACTGTGTTTATAATTATCTGCTTACTCATTGTTAGTCCTTGTTTATATACAATAACTATAACTGATAACAATGTGAATGGAATTAAAAGACCATAGTAATTAATAACGTTATCAACTAATGATGAATTCATCAGTAAATTTGAATGAGGAAATAGAGATTGACTTATTTCTTGAAATTCATCTCTTGAAAGGATGATGAAAGACATTCCCAAGAGTAAAAAAACATGAATGATAATGATTGATTTGTTAATTGTTTTTAGCATAATCCAGAACTCTTTTATGCAATAAATTGATAGCGTATTTTACCGTATATTTTTGTTGTAGCTAGTTGGAAAGCATTAATGTGATATTTACCAATTACCGTAATTGAATCACTATTTCCATCAATAATTTTAAAATTTATATCGACTTTACCATTACTAAAAGGCGATATTTTTATTTCAATGCCGGTCTTTTTACCAAACAAAAATTCATGTTTTAGTCTATCAATAGATGTTTGTTTGGTAACTTTGATCCAGTCTGTAACAACATGACCTACAAAAACTGTACATGATTCATTTCCAAAAGATAGCATATCTATAGTGCTATAAATATGAGCGAGAGCATTACCATGATTAGGCCGTGTCTCTATATAACAACCTGAAAATAGATTAAATCCAAATGATGTTTAGGGATATTAATGCTAAGCCCACTAACTCTAATTCTTATTTCCATATATTACCAACTAATCTAAATTAAGTGGAGAACAATATTAAACAACAAAATTTGTTGGTTGATGTGGGTAATGTTTATTTTATGGATTCATATCAAAGAAATGTTGATATATGTAATGAATGCTATAGAAGATATGGAGATGTATCACGCAGTTAGCACTTTTCTTATGTATATTTGAGTGTCACTTTGTTTGATGATAACATTTATTAAATATGGTTGGTGTATCTCATTGGTTAGGTGTTTAAAAGGGACATTTTAATTTAATCATTAAGGGAAATGAAAAAATAATTAATGCTCTTCATTTGAGAGTTCATGAAACTTTTAAGAGTCGAGAGAAAAACATTCACAAATATAGGGAGTGGCAGTCTGCATGTGAAGAATTCCATTCCAACTACGATACTCTAGCTTTTCCTGGTGGATTTATACTACACGGTGATCCTCAGGCTATCGAGGCAGCACTTTGCTTTATCGAGATTAGACCTTATTTTTTCGGTCTGGTTATATGTATAAAGACTTATTGCGAAAGCTTGGTAAGGCTCCATTGAAAGATAATGATATTGCTAGGTTACAGTTTATAAAAAAATCGTATGAAGAATATCGCAGTAATAGAAATACTCCCGGATAATTTCATCGCTGATACATAAGCATAGCGCTACATAAAAGATAGCTAGCAAGGTCGATATGGCAGCGAGAGTGACAAGGTATAGTCTTGAATCTAGTCAGAATGACCCATGCCAAAATCTGGATAAGTGGCATTTATATGATTTATTATGTGCTATCATTTACCGCTCAAATTTATAGAGTGTTATTATGCAACTAATTCCTTTGTTAAAACAGCCGAGAATTCACTGACGATTATAATGTTTTTATAGATTAATTATATATAACATTAGTTTGAGGTTAGGAATGCAAAAGAAACATTGGTCAAAATTTCAATTGTTGCATAAGGTGGTAACGAACGCCAATATCATCATAAAGGGAACACATAGTTATTACAGTGATTGCTGGGATAAGGGATTTGAAGAGTCGGTCGTCCGATATCTGCATGGTGATGAAATTAGTCGTAATTGGGAGCCACGGTGGGATATCGACAAACTCTATATTGGCGATTATGTTTGTATTGCTGCTGAAGTCGTTATATTGATGGGCGGAAATCATACTCATAGAGCGGATTGGTTTTGTTTATATCCATTTATGGATGTTATCGATGAAGCATATATAGGTAAAGGTGACACTCATATTGGTGATGGTGCATGGCTTGGAATGAGATCAATGATAATGCCAGGTGTAAGTATCGGTGAGGGCGCGATAGTGGCCGCTAATAGCGTCGTGACAAAGGATGTTGAGCCATATAGTGTAGTTGGTGGTTTACCAGCTAAATTTGTTAAATACCGATTTGATCGTACTGTTATCAATGATTTATTGCAATTGAAAATATATGAGTGGCCAGTAGAAAAATTTGAGGTCCTTAGGAGATATTTGTGTGCTTCAGATATTCAACAACTGAAATGTGCAGCTTTCGCTTATGATGAGGAAAATAGGCTGCGATGACCATACAATGCTTTTCTGATTGTTAGTGGAACGTAATGTGCAGCGATTAATTTGCTTGCCTCTTCAAAACGCCCGATTAATTCGGGCGTTTTGCTAGGTGGTAGTAGCTAGTTTTGCCACCGCATAGTGATGGGTTGCCAGCGGTTTGGCGTACGTGGTTTTGTTTTGTTGGGGCTCTCTGCCTGATATTCGACAAAGCCAAGTTTGCGGTAGCAGCGAAGGGCGGGTGTATTGTGGGCAAACACGTTCAAGGTGATATCGGTTGCACAGAGTTTACTCTGCGCATAGTGGATAGCAGTATTGATCATCTGCTTGCTGTGCTGCTGGCCGCGGTAGTCTTCGGCAATAAAGACTCGGCATAGCCGGTAGCTGGTGTCGGATACCTTGAACAGTTCGATAAATCCGGCATGTTGCCCATCAACTGTAAACAGAAAGGGAATGACTTCCTTTTTGGAATAATGCAAATCGAGCTGGCGGAAGGTTAGTGGATACTGGAATGTGCTTCCGCTCCAAAGAACGTTAAGCTCATCGGAGTCAATCCATTCGGTGAGTTGCCAGTAGTCGTTTTCAGTAAAGGCTTTTAGACCCATTGCGGTAACGTTTTTGTTCTCCTAATAATAATGGGCGGGAAAATACCCCAGAATGCGCCAATTAGAAAGAGATTGCGCTTCTTTTTGTTGATGTTTAGGGGAGATTCTCGTCCGAATCGTTTTCCCATTGTATTTTCCGTTATTGAACGATTGGATTTATGGGTGGATGATTGGTTTGTTTTTCAAATAGCCGGATAAACGGTTTGATTGTCGGCAGGGCGATGATGATGGCGAGCACATGTAAGGCCGTCAGTTCTACTGTATTGCCATAGAGCCACTGCCCGGCAATGTTGCCGAGCGCAAAAGCAGCGATGCCGAGTATAGTTAGGCAGAGTAGTGTTTTGAAAACAAAGATGTAGGCTTGAATCATTGTGCAAATCCTTTTGCTGATGTTCAAAATAAGAAAACAGCATCATCATGGCACTGTTATCGGATCATTGCTGAAGTCATCAGCGAGTTTTGCAAGCAGAGGGAATTTTTTCTTTTGAGATGCAGATTGGTGGCAGGCAAGATGGGAGATGTCTCTGATAATTATTTATAAAGCCCTTATCGCTAGTGTGGCCTCTCTTTGGGAATATGCTCAATAGAATAGTAAACGAGAGCGATCTACCGAGAGGCCTTCTTTTGGGTGGTTAAGTTATACGGTAATGTTACGTGCGTGCTTTTACCAAGAAGCGTTTGAAGAAGTCCGTAAGATCAACGGAAGCGAGATCAGTAAATTCACCAGCATCATAGAAGCGTCCTTTGCAAGTCGGGCAGCTCTCGTACCAGATATGTGGTTGTTTGGCATCGACCATGCGCAATAGGGAATTGTTGGGGCATACCGGGCATTCAACTTTGTCGATTTCGTTGAAGCGTTTCCCCAGTGATTTATGGCCGATATCGATATCTTTGGCCAGAGGTTTCATATCTTCAATTTCATAGCTATCTAGCCATAGTCCTTTACAGGCGGTACAGCGTTCAATGTCTCCCATTGCGGTAGTAATGTGCTCGAAAGGGTTGTGACATTTAGGGCATTTCATGGAAGCTCCTTGCGAAATATGTTTCGCCCAACTTACTCTGAAATGCATAGGTTTGAAAATTCAAGGTGCTAATTTGCGACATATATGCTCAAGCTTGCCTATTTTGGCTGATTTTCCTGTCTTTTCTGTCCGCTAGGAGTAAACAGGGGCCGGATGTTATTTTGGAATGCGCTATAGGTATGTAGTGTGGGTTTCGCCCGCTTTTTTGATATATCTGGCATTGCAGTTGATAGGAAATGTGCCTAGGATGGGGCTGTTTATACATTCAGGATTGGTCGTTATGGCTGATCTCGGCAAGACATGGAGTTGTACCAAGATGGTGGCTAAAGTAGATATTGCGCCGCAGATCCGAGATGGGCAAATGGGCCCGCAGTTTTCCGAGTTGATTCAAGGCTATTGGCGCCTTGGTGCATGGAATATGACCCCGCAGCAGCGGTTAACTTTCCTTAAGCAGCATATTGAGCTAGGGATTTCCACTGTTGATCATGCAGATATTTACGGTGATTATCATTGCGAGCAGCTGTTTGGTGAGGCAATGGCGATAGAGCCGAGCATCCGTGACCAGATTGAGATAGTAACTAAGTGTGATATCAAGCTGTGCTCAGGCCTGTTCCCAGATCGTAAAATCAACCATTATGATACCGGCAAGGCTCATATTATTGAGTCGGTCAATAATTCTCTGGCACGCCTTAATGTCGAGAATATCGATGTACTGCTGATCCACCGTCCGGATGTGCTTATGAATGCTGACGAGGTGGCAGAGGCATTTGGCGAGCTTAAGCAACAGGGCAAGGTTAACCATTTTGGTGTCTCTAACTTTACCCCATCGCAGTTTGAATTGTTGCAGTCCCGTCTTGATGCGCCTCTTGTTACCAATCAGGTTGAGATTAACCCGCTGAATTTTGATGTATGCCATGATGGCACGCTGGATATGCTGCAGATGAAGCGGATCAAGCCGATGGCGTGGTCATGTCTGGCTGGCGGGGATATTTTTTCCGGTAACAGTGAACAGGCTGTGCGTGTTCGTACCGAGCTTGAGGTAATTCGCGACGAAGTAGGGGCCGCAAGTATCGATCAGGTGATTTATGCCTGGGTTCGTCGACTGCCTTCACAGCCATTGCCGATCATCGGTTCGGGTAAGATAGAGCGCGTGCAGGCGGCGGTTGATGCCCTTTCTATTACCTTGACGCGTGAGCAATGGTATCGCGTGTGGGTAGCCTCGAAAGGTCACGGTGTGCCATAGTCGTTATGTGATTGACGATAGTTGCATGGCAATAGTCAATAAAGCATAGAAAGAAGAGAAAGGGCCGTGAAGGCCCTTTTTGTTTTTCTACCAGCAGTGCTTGTAGCTTTTTTTCTGGGCGCACTCAGCGGTCTTAAGCGCATCGCTGAAAGTTTCGTCGTGGGGGTAGGCATCGGCCAGTTCACGGAAGGTTTCTACCGCCTTGGTCGTTTGCTTCTGGTTGTAATACGCCCATCCTTTGATTTCGGCCATACCCACATCCTTGCCATAGTTCATTTCAAATTGGTTCGTTTTATCAATAACGTAGGCATAGTCTTGAAGCTCATAGGCATTGAGAATCGCCTTGGCTTCTCTTTGTTTGGTGTAGAGCATCCGCTGGCTAGGATCGGGCAGGTTATAGGCAAGGTATTCGGCTCGTTGCTCGAATCCGGCTTTGTTGAGTGCCAATGTGTAGCCATATTGGGTGTTGGTGTAGTCCTTATCATTTTTCGGTAGGGTCTTTAGGGCTTTCTCAAAGGCGCGGGTTGCGGTCATTGGACGGTCGAGTTTGTACCATTGCCAGCCCGCAAGGGCCTGTTGTTGTGGGGTTAGCGATGGGAGTTTGTCCAACAGCTTCAGGCAGGATTGAGGATCATTTTTGCAGGCTTTGGCAAGTGCTGGTGAGCCTTGGCCTTGGTTGAGTTTGGTCAGAGCCGGATAGCGTTTTGACCATTTCGACTTGAGCTGCTCGGCATCGTCTGTTTGTCCCATACGTTGCAAGCTGAGGATTTTCCCTTCAATTTGTTTGCGGCTGGGTTGCGATGACCAATTAATGGATTGGTTGAACCAGGATAGCGCCTTGGCGGGTTGCTTCTGGCGTAGGTATTGCCAGCCAAGCAGTTCGGCTCCCTTGGCGTCTTTGATGGTGCTGATTTGCTGGCTAGCCTGTTGAGTCTGCTGGGACGAAAGACGGCGTTTGCCTAGTTGGTTCAAATTCACTTGGTAGGTCAGCTTGCTATAGGCATTGCTGTCAAAGCCGCTACTGTTGCGGTATCGCGCGAGGATATCTGTCCCGTGGCGAGACTGGGTCCATGCCAGCGTTTTTTGGGTAGTCGCTAAAGCATGCTGGGGGCAATTTTGCAAAAGGGCTGTGAGTTTTTGTTTGGCTTTGGGGCCATATCCTGATTGGGTTTCGAACTGTAAATCCAGCCATGCCCATTGGATTCGTTCGCAGTTAGACCATTGCGGGTTTGCCGCCAACAGTGCACGGGCCTGCGGGGTATTTCGGCTTTCGACTGCCTGGTTGAGCTGGCTCAGTGCGGCCTGATAGCTGATTTCTCCGTTGAGGTTGTCTGATACATTCTGGCTGGAAGCAGCTTGCTGGGCGGCTTGCCAGCCTTCTTTTTCTAAGATCTCCCAGATTGGACTTTCGTCATAGCCGCTGTAGGTTTGGGGGGGATTGATCTTAACGGACACTTGGCTTTCGAGGAGTTGGACATGGCCCTGCTCGTTGGCAAGCACCGGGGCTGCGAGAAGCAGGGGGAGTAATGACAGTTTCATTGGCAATACCTCTCGTAAAAAGCAATATGGGAGAAAATGATCAGGCTGGCAGAGTAGTAATCATCCGACAGAGTGGGTTCGGGAAGGACACTGCGATGTTTGTAATCCTCGTTGCTGAGCTGAACCAGAGCAGCAATGGCATTTGCGCCGCTTGGGGCTCGGTAGTTCGCCATGGTGTTGGTTTCCACATCGACCCACGCGCGGTTGTATTTTTTGAGCCAGCTACGATAGTGGTCATTGATGGCGTTGTCGTATCCCCCCCAGATCAAGTACAACGGTATGCGGTAGCTGGCATAACTAAAGCGGGGAGGGAACTGCTGGGCTGGCTCCCATTGGTTATTGCGGTATTCGATCCAGTCTGAAGGGAGGGCATGTTGTCCGAACTGACTTTTCTCGAGAATTTTCATTCCTCCATCGTTGAGACTTTGCCAGCGGGCATTGAATTTTGCGAAGTCGTTAAAGGCCGGGTAAACCCAATAGGAAGGGTTTACCACAGTCGATGATGGATGCTCGAAGCCATAGCCTGCGGGCAGCAGTGCGGTGTGTTTATCCAAAGTCACAAGGTGGGTATCGGCCAATGCGTTGATGATGGCTGCTGCCTGTTCGCGATAGCGGTTTCCCGGCCATACTTCTTCGGCTTTTAGCAGAGCCCAGGCGATAAAGATATCGCCGTCGCTGGCATTGTTGCGATCCGGGATATGGGGTGTGGCAGATTGCCACTTCCAAGAGAACAGTTGATCGCTATCGCGTTGGAGGGTTTGTTGCGTCCAGCGCCATATGGCACGGAAACTGGCATGGTCATGAAAGAAGGTTGCCATGACCATGCCGTAGCCTTGGCTTTCGCTGTGGCTGATGCTGTTATTGCCGTTATCAACTACCCTGCCGTCCGATGTGACGAACTGCTGCTTGTAAAGCGCCCACATGTCCGAGTCTTCCCGGATATTGCAGCCATGAACGCTGTTGAAAACCGAGGAATGGCTGAGTAGTGGCACCGTCGCGAGTACAAGAGGGAGCCATTTCATGATTTTTTCTCCAGCCCTCGGAACATGAACCATGCCAATGCGAGCAGTAGGGTAAAGAGCAGGAACGGCATGCTGAGTGGATGGGCGATAAATCCGGCGCGAAGTAACTGACGATCCGTCGCTCGGCTTGGCACCGTTAGCTCGATGGTTCCGGTTACTGCGCTGCTAGGCTGGCTGAGATAGATGGCCATTTCTTGTGTCAGAGCCTGTTCGTTTGCGGTAGTGAAGCTGATGCTGCGCCATCCGTTGCTCAGTGTCGTTAGGGTAGCGAAGCTATTTCCTGCTTGCCCCCATTGTGTTGATTGGCCGGGATACTGGAAAAATTGGCTCTGGCTATTGATGGGCTCACCCGTTGTGCTTTCTGCCATGTCGGAGAGCAAGTTGTTGCGCAAGCGGTTAAGTAGACTATTCGTATCGCTGGGGGCTGGGGGGAGCGTGTCACCGCTGGTGCCAACATTGAAGTTGAGGTTGAACGGGCGTAATTGGGTGGTACTGTCGGTAACCAGCAATTCGGTCATCGGCTGGCGGGCCTGAAAGGCAAGGTGACTTAGCAGTTGCCAGACATCGCCAAAATCACTGTTTTGGGCATAATTGAGTGTCACTTGAGCATCACTGCCATTGTTTTCGGTGATGAATAACAACTGATCGGCGGGTAACTGTTGCTCATATCTGGTGAGGTAATTGACCCATGCACCGAACTGAACCGCAGAGCTATCGCTGATATGGGCAATGAAGGGAGTGATATTGCCAGTCTGGCTAGGTACAGTTTGTTGTTCAGGGCCGTAAAGCTCAATACTAATGTTGTTTAACCCTGGGCGAAGCATGCTCATCGGGAAACTGAGGCGGTAATGCTGCATGTTGCGCCAGTAGCTGGCCCGTAGAGGCATGCTGTTGGCATAGTCGCCGTTGACACGAATGACCATCGCCGCTTCACCGGGTGCAACTTTTGGATGGGTTAGGACAAGATTGATGTGAGATTGCTCTTCTTTGTTAACCAGAAAATTCGCTGGCATCATTAACGGAATGGTTAATGGCTCATCCCCAAATCTTTGCTGCTGGGTAAAAAGGTTGACAGGGTATTCGGTGTCGCTGGCAACCTGAGGCTGGTCATTGGTACTTTGTGCGGCGATCATGCCGTAGGTTTGATTCGGTAAATGAAAAGCCGGGTTAGCAAAGAGTTTGCTGGACTCAAGCAGCTCTTGTTCATTTCGGCCGGATACGATGATCCGCCATTGCTTCTGATGATAGTGCAAGGCCATATAGGGCCCGTTAATCGCATCCAGATAGTTTTGTGGCAGGCTGGCATGTTTTGCCAGCGCATCTGGTAGGCCATAAATCAGTTGGATTTTGCTCTTGTGGCTAAAATCGCTGTGTTCATTGTTGCGGGTATAAAAGCGGTACTGATAGTCGCTGCTTCCACTTCGCAATGTCCACCCTTGTACCAACAAGCCTGCAATTGTTAAATCCCCTTGGGCATTATCGGGTAATAGGCTGATCAGCTGTACCGGCTGGTCATGCATTTGGCCGCTGCTGATCAGTGCTGCTGCACTTTCAAGGGTCGGCGATGTTTGCGTTGGATAGTAACTGAACTCAAAGAATGATTGGTTGGCTAACAGTTCGGTGACTGCTTCGGCAGCATTGACTCGTTGTTCGGTTAAGCTGAGTGATCCTGGTAGCTGATGACGGACGGCAACGGTCAGGGTATTTCCGTAGCGGTTGAGCAAGTCGGGGGTAAGGGAGATGACAACCTGCTGCGGATTGCCATCCGGTTGGAGTTGGATATTTGCGAGTGCTTTTTGACCAAGGCTCACCCAGAGGTTAGCGATGTCGATTTTTCCTGAATGGGTCATGGTTAGCGATAGCTTGATTTCTTGCGCTTTTTGGGTATCCAAAATAGTTAGCGGAAAGCTGATTTTGTCCCATTGTCCCCGCAGAGTGGTATCGCGGCCTGGCGGCAATAGAATGTTGAGCGGGACAGTGACCGTTTCAAGCGGTGTATAGGACGAAGACGTTGTTTCTGCCTGTAGTGGCAGGCTGCTAAACGTCATTAACAGCAGGCCCAGAAGGGACGTCATTAGCGATTTCATTGGCGTACATCCTGTGTTGAGTCTGTGGCTTTCGGGCTTCCTGCCGGTTTGGCTGGATCCGGTCGTTGATTGTGCAGCGAGGCTTTAAGTACCGTGGTAAGGCTTCGTACAGATAACTGAATGAAGTTGCCGAGAGCATGAAGAATGCTTTTCTTCTGCTGCTCTTCGAACTGTCGACGGACTTCCCAGCGGCGACTGAACCCGTAGGCGATATCTGTGAAAACGGCTAATGATTGAGTATTTTTATCAATAAGTTCGCAATGGACAGATTGACCGTTGGCGAGATATGTCGCTTGATGGATTCGCATGGCAAATCGGTAGGGTTTCAAATGTGCTTTTTCAGATTGGGATTGCTTGGGTTTGGCGACGTAGCAGGTTAGTTCGACAATATCCCCATGCTGCAGGTTGTCATCCAAATTATGGATTGTCAGATTGGCACCGCTGAGTGAAGCATTGTTAATAGTGGCTGTTGATTGCTTGTTGTTGATCGCGACATGTGCCTGAACGTTGCTTTGTATGCGAGGTTCGATGCGGCGCTGGCGTTTTTCAAGGGTGGATCCCAGACACAGCAGGCTGATAAGAAGGTTCAGGGTATTGAAAACCAGAACGATGGCGAGCTGTCCTTGTTCGATAGGGAAATGGTAATAACGGTAAAGTCCCCAGCACTCGGCTACTGTGAGCACGATGGTTAGGACTAGCAAGGCAGGTGCTAGGCCGGAGAAATGAGTATTCTCCGTCGTTTCGCCCTTGGGAGTCACGGCAAAGCTGGGTTTGCGAGGGCTGATAAGGACCGACAGGACCGGCAGGAACAGAAATAGGGATAGAATAGTTTCGTAAAACTCTGAAAACAGGGTATTACGGGTTTTGCCAAACAGGTGCTGGTTAATCAGAATACTGATGATGAGATGCGGGATGGCATAGGCGACGAAGTCCCCGGCATTACCGACGAAAATTTGGAGATCAAACAGTAGGTATGCCAGCGGAGCTAGCAGGTAAACCACGCGAAATAGCGGGAAGAACCAAAAGCTTGTCGAGTTGAGGTAACAGAGTTTTTGCGGCCATGACAGCCCACGCTTGAACAGGGGATTATTTAGCATGAAAATCTGGATCATTCCCTGAGCCCAGCGCGAGCGTTGGGTGACATAGGCCCCGAATGTATCCGGTGATAGCCCGGCAATCATCGCTTTGTTGATATAGGCGCTATCCCAGCCTTTAGCATGGATATTGATTGCAGTATCGGCGTCTTCGGTAATGGTTCGGGTGGAAATACCACCGACATCTTCTAGAGCCTTGCGGCGAATGACAGCCGCTGAGCCACAGAAAAAGCTCGCATTCCAAAAATCCATCCCTTTGAGGATCCGGTTGTAGAACATTTCGTTCTCAGCAGGCACTTTGTCTTCGATCCCGAGATTACGCTCAATAGGATTGGGGGTGACAAAAAAATGTGGGGTCTGGACAAAACCGAGGTTGGAATTGTGTTGGAACTGGCCGACGGTGTTGACCAGAAAGTCTCGGCTTGGGACATGGTCTGCATCAAGGATCAGTACCAGCTCGCCTTGGCTGTGGGCAAGAGCATGGTTGATATTGCCGGCTTTGGCATGGCTGTTGTCTGGGCGGGTGAGGTATTCCACGCCGAGTTGCTGGCAAAGTGCCTTGAGCTTGCTGGTTCGCTCACGGGCTTGTTTGGCCTGGTGGTGATCCTGTGCATTAAGTTTTTGCGCAGTTCCGCCGTCATCCAATACCCATACATTGACTGTTCCTGGGTAGTGAAGTTGGCTGGCGGCGGCAATCGTTGGGCCGACAACATGGAGAGGTTCGTTGAAGGTTGGGATAAAAACATCCACTGACGGAATGTCTTGTTTTTCGTCGATGGGAATAATCTTGCGATTACGCTGCTTTACATTCACGAACATCCCAATCAAGTAGATGCTGATCCCGTAAATTTCGGTAATAAACAGGGCGAGGGCAAAGGGAATATCGAGACTGCTTTCCCACGGTAATGTTTCATCGTAGCGCCACCATATATAGCGAAGGGAAATGAAGGCCCCTGTCAGCAGCATAACAAGGTTGAGGTATTTTTTTTCGCTCGATGTCATACATAGCAGAACAACCAGCAGGGCGGAAACGGACAGCCATAAGTGGGTTTCCACTGCGACCTCGATGGTTGCCAGATACAACACGGCAACGGTGAGAAGGCAACTGGCCAGCCATTTCATACCGGAGAGTGCATTTAGGTGCTTCATTATTAACGTTCCTCTAGGAAAAAGCTGGGTTTGAGATTGTCGAGCCAACTCAGGTTATGCTGATCTTCCGGCGCGCAGTGGTGAATAAAGATAGAGAGGTATTTGTTCATCCGTTTGGTGTGTTGTTGTGAGTAGGTACAACGATCGCCATTGGGCATGACACTAACCCAGTGCTGGTAGGCCCCGATGCTGTTGTATTTGCGTTCACCGGGTTTTTCTGGAAGGGAAAAGGAAAATTGTGCCGGAGGCTGGCTGAGCGGCTTGTTGGCAATCACTTGGACGATGAGATTTTCGCCGCGCTGGAAGGTATGGTTTTCCAGCTCGGTCCAATACCAAATATCTTGGTTGCGTTGCTGGCGATAGTTGCCAAGCGAGGTCATACCCTGCGGGAAAACGGGTAATTGGTAGTCGTGGATAGGTACAGGATCGTTAAAAGTATGGCTGACAGGTTGGCTGGTCGTGAGCTGACATCCACTCAGCCCGATAATCCCGACAGCGATGCAAAATGATTGCGTCACGTTCATTATATGCTCCTTGTGCTGTTCTAGATGGAGCTATGCAAGAATATGACCATGCTTTTTCGTTTTTTTAATTTTGATAAAACAATGAATTAGATTTTCCATGAAGATCTGGTTTTAATTTTGAGAATTAAAATGCAAAATTTTTTGATACTTCAAAATAGTGATGTGATGCAGTTACTGATTGCTTACTTGTAGGTTGGCGTGAAATAGGTGATATAGTCATTTCATGCTATAAAACAACAGGTAAGTATTGGGTTGCAGGTAGAACAATGGATGCAAATAACGGCATGGTTGTGGCGAAAGCGTTGAGTAAAAAGCAGCAGGCGATTATCGACAGGGAATTTGAGCTGTTAGAAATTGCAAAGAAAGTTGTCGAAAGAGAGGGGTATGCCCACCTGACAATGGATAAGGTGGCGGCGGATAGCCCCTATTCGAAAGGTACTATTTACAATCACTTCAACAGCAAAGAAGATCTGGTGACGGCACTGGGCATTATGGCGTTCAAAAAAGAGATTTTGCTGTTTCGTCGGGCTCTGGACTTTGACGGCAATAGCCGGGAAAAAGTGCTGGCGATGCATGTCGGTTATTCGTTATTTACCCGTCTTGAACCTGTTCTGGCGATGTGTGTGCTTACCTGCCGTACGCCGTTTGTTATCGAGAAAACAGCGCCTGCCCGGCTTGAGCATTTCAATGTACTTGAAGAGCAGATGGTGGCGATTGGCGATGCATTTTTGCAGCAAGGGTTGGATAACGGGGACTTGGTTCTTCCTGCTGGCTACCGTAAAGAGAATGTGGTGTTTGCGAACTGGTCGATGGCGTTTGGCTCAAACGCTCTGATGAATAATGCCACCGAAGCGTGCTGCGTATCGCGTATCGCTGATTTGGACTCGATACTGTGCAACGTCAACTTGCTGCTTGATGGTGTCAACTGGCGCCCGTTGGCATCCGAGTTTGACTATAAATCCTCATGGCTGCGTATTGAGCAGCAAGTGTTCGCCGACGAGGTGGCACAACTTGGGCAGCGAATATCTCCGTCTCTATAGCTTGTGTTGAAGCGGTGACTGGGGAATTCGGGTATAAACACAACTCGTCTACTCTTAGTCGTAGATATCTACCTTGTTATTGACTGTGGCGTTACTCTCCCTCTGCTTTTGTTAGCGAGAGAAGGAAGGGTAGGTTGACCTTTCTATTAGTTACTGAATTCCCACCATATTTATTCATTAATCACTCTGAATGACGCTGTGTTGAGAGTAACTACCGAGCTTTCTTCCGAATTTGAGTATACGGCCAAAATGTACTTGTTGTGATTGTTTTTTGCGCTAACATGACGAAAGGTCAATTTTGACGGTTCGTCATAAATATAAATAACCATTTGTTGAATGGTTTTTTTATCTTCATTTGTGACAAATCGTCAATATTTGGCGGTGACAAGAGGGAGCAGGACTTGTTGCCAAACCGCTTATGCTTTCACGAGTGTGGTTGTGATGGCTGGGCATAACACGGTACGTCACAAATGGAGAAAGTGATGAAACGTAAACTTTTGCACATGCCAGTTTGGTATCCCAAGTTGGTGCTGTTGATGCCGCTGGTATTGGTGGTACTTGCGGCATTTGGCAGTAAAAATTTATTTTTCCGGGGCGATTATCAGATCTTTTTTGATGCCGACAATCCGCAGTTGGCGGCATTCAAAGAAATAGAAGCCACATTCACCAAAACAGACTCATTAGCTGTTGTGGTGGCGGTGCAGGATTCAATATTCACACCTGAACATCTGAATTTGGTCAGGGATCTCACTGAATCAGCATGGCAGACTCCTTATTCCAGTCGAGTTGATTCAATCGCTAACTACCAGCATACCTCTGCCGATGGCGATGATTTGCTGGTGGAAGATCTGTTGCTGGATCTGTATCCGTTCACTGAGGCTCGAATTGCCTATGTAAAAGACATTGCATTGGCTGAACCTCGCCTGCGTGATGCCTTGATTTCCCGTTCGGGCAAGGTGGCAGTGGTCAATATTACCTTGAACATGCCAGCTGGCAACCAGACACAGCAAGTGCAGGAAATCAAACATTTCATTGATGCGTTGATCGTGCAGTATCAGGCTGATTATCCCGCAGTGACTTTTCATCTCGGTGGGGTGATTGCCCTGAATGCGGCGTTTGCCGAAGCCGCCCAGATCGACAGTACGACGCTTATTCCTTTTATGCTTTTGATTATTTTGTTGTTTCTCGGGCTGATGCTACGCACTGTGTCGGGTGTGTTTGCCACCTTTCTGGTGATTATAGCGACGGTTGCCGCGACACTAGGGATCTTGGGATGGAGTGGGCATTATTTGGATACTGGGAGTGTGAATGTTCCGACGTTGATCATGACACTGGCGGTTGCGGATTGCGTTCATATTCTCTCGGCGGTGTATCAGTCGATGCGACAGGGTATGGCAAAGCGCGAGGCGATAGCCCATAGCCTGAGCGCCAATTTTACGGCATTGCTGATCACCTCGGTGACAACCGCTGTTGGTTTCATGATGATGAATGCTTCTGATTCGCCAGTTCTGCGTGATATGGGAACGTTGTCAGCGTTGGGGGTCATGCTGGCATTGTTGTTGGTGCTCACGGTGCTGCCGTCACTGATGATGCTTTTGCCGCTGCGAATCAGCCCACACCCCCAATCATCCACCCCGCGTGCTCTTGATCGCTTTGCCAATGTGGTGATCCGCTTTCACCGCCTGATTTTGCCGGTTTCATTGGTAGTGGTTGTGGCGAGTGCCTTTCTGATGGTGCAAAACAAAATCGAGGATGATTCGGTCGAATATTTTGATACGAGCAATAGCTTCCGTCAGGCTGCTGATTTTATGGCGGCCAATATCAGCGGGATGAACAATATCAGTATCGCGGTGAAATCAGGTCAGCCTCAGGGGATGAATAGCCCCGCCTTTATCAAGACACTGGATGGATTTACGCGGTGGTTACGGGATCAACCCGAAACGGATCATGTTGCCAGCTTGGCCGATACATACCGGCGCTTGAATATGAACATGCATGGCGATGATAGTAAGCAATATCGCCTGCCGAATGAGCAGGACTTGGCGGCGCAATATATGTTGCTTTACGAGATGTCCCTGCCATATGGGCTTGATTTGAATAATGAAATCAATATCGACAAGTCCTCGGTCAAGCTAGTGCTGACCACGGAAAACCTCAATAGCAAGGAAATGGTGGCGCTGGAGGCGCGGATCTACCAATGGTTTGCCGACAATGCGCCTCAATATGACGTGGTAGCGTCGAGTCCGACATTGATGTTCTCTCATATTGGTGAGGTGAATATGGCGAGTATGTTGAAGACCTTGCCGATTGCCTTGGTGCTGATTTCTATCTTGCTGATTGTGGCGTTGCGTTCGCTGCGGCTGGGGTTGATCAGTTTGGTGCCGAATCTGGTTCCGGCGGTGGTTGGTTTTGGGATCTGGGCGTTGATATCCGGCGAGATCAACCTCGGGCTGTCGGTGGTGGTGACATTGACTCTGGGGATTGTGGTCGATGATTGCGTCCATTTTCTTACTAAATACCAACATGCACGGCGACAAGGGCACGATGCGGAAGGCGGGATTCGCTATGCCTTCGGCACTGTTGGACGAGCACTGTGGATCACGACCGTGGTGCTGGTGGCTGGCTTTAGCGTGCTTGGGATGTCGAGCTTTAGGCTGAATTCAGATTTGGGGCAGCTCAGTGCGCTGGTCATTATGGTGGCATTGATCGTTGATTTTTTCTTGTTGCCAGCGTTGCTGTTGATGTTTGACCGCAAGGCCTATCAAGGCGAAACCGAAAAGGACAAGCCGGCGTTAGTTGCGTCGCTATAGATACTGTATCAGCCCTGCGGGTGGCGATGTTACTCGCAGGTGATGGAATGAAGATATAAGACAGGAAGGAGAGCTCAAATGTGGAACCCAATAGTGTGGTTGAGTGTGATTGGTATGTTATTTGCCATGCCGGTTATCGCCCAGCAAGTGACGGGTATCGATCAGGGACTGGCTATAGCCAAGGAGCGCAAAGCGAGAGACATTGGATGGGGAGACTCGATTTCAGAGCTGAGCATGTTGCTGAAAAATGCCCAGGGGGAGACCAGTGATCGAAAGCTGAGAATAAAGAGCCTAGAGGTTGATGGGGATGGCGATAAAGGGTTGACGGTATTTGATGAGCCCCGTGACGTTAAGGGCACGGCGTTTCTCAATTACTCCCATACCCATAAGGCTGATGATCAGTGGCTATATATGCCAGCCTTGAAACGGGTGAAGCGGATTTCTTCTCGCAATAAGTCGGGCCCGTTTATGGGCAGTGAATTTGCCTATGAGGATCTCAGCTCATTCGAGTTGGAGAAATATACCTTCAATTATCTTGGTGACGAAACGGTAGCAGGGGAGTCGACCTATTTAATCGAGCAGATCCCAACCGATCAATATTCCGGCTATACCCGCCAGTTAGTGTGGCTGGATAAGACCCACTACCGTCCGCTGAAAATGGAGTTTTATGATCGCCGCAAAGCATTGTTGAAAACATTGATCTTCTCGCAGTACCAGCAGTATCTCGGCAAGTACTGGCGTGCTCACAAGATGACGATGGTCAACCACCAGACAGGCAAAGAAACGGTACTGAGCACCCACCAGCTAATGTTCAATACCGGGCTTACCGATAGAGATTTTAGCCAGCAAAGTCTGAAGCGGTCGAGGTAGGTGATGGGGATGTCACGACAGGGGTATTGGCTCTCGGCATTGATAGCGTTTACCCAACCGCTAGTAGCACAGGCCGCAGGAGAAGCAACGTGGCTACCGCAGGAGATGAGAGGTCGGCTTGCGGTTGAACACCGCCAGTTCTTTGCAACCGGTACTCACGGGCAAGACACCGTACAGCCTTCAGTGGTTATTGAACCCGAATGGTATTGGGAGTGGGGGCAGGGTACGCAGAGCGTTAACCTTGTACCGTTTGCCCGCTGGGATGCGATGGATAATGAAAGAAGCCATATTGATCTGCGAGAAGCGATCTATGCCTATTATGGCGAGCGGTTGGAATTGCGGGCAGGGATCGGCAAGGTTTTCTGGGGGGTAACGGAATCTCAGCATTTGGTTGATGTGATTAACCAAACCGATGCGGTTGAGTCGGTTGATGGCGAGGCAAAATTGGGGCAGCCAATGGTGCATTTTGCTTATTTGGCTGATCTGGGGGTGTGGGAGTTGTTTGTGCTGCCGTACTTTCGCGAGAGGACGTTTGCAGGATCTGATGGGCGGCTGACGGTTGCAGGGGTGAACACTGATGAGGCGCGCTATGAATCGTCACGGGGGAAAAAGCATGTTGATTTGGCTGCCCGTTATAGCGTGAGCTGGGATGTATGGGATATTGGGCTGAGTTATTTTCACGGTACGAGCCGAGATCCTTATTTCTTGGTTGAGGGTAGTGATTGGCAGCGGCCCCTAGTGCCTTTTTATGCTCAGATGGATCAGCTGAGTGTGGATTTGCAAGGATTGTGGGGGGATTGGCTGTGGAAGCTAGAGGCGCTTCGACGGTTTAGTCTGGACGATCATAGTGCCGTGACGGCGGGGTTTGAGTATACCTATGTGGGTGTGGCCGATACGGCTTGGGATGTCGGGGTACTGGCCGAATATCTTTATGATAGCAGGGAGAAGCAAGCCTCGGTTGTTGGTCAAAATGATATTTTTGCTGGCGTGCGCTGGGCTCTCAATGATATAGCAGGCACGGAAGTGTTGTTTGGGGTGAGTCAAGATTTGGATGATGCTCGTTCACAGACAGCACGGTTAGAGGCATCAAGCCGTTTGGGGAGTGCTTGGCGTTGGAATATCAACGCGTGGTATTTTGATGCTGATGACGAGCGTGATCCTGTTTATGGTTTGCGCAGGGATAATTATGTAGAGGTGGGACTTTCATATTATTTCTAACCCATTGTGTCTTCTTTGCTGAGAATCGGCCATCCTCAGCCGCTGAGGATGGCCTGGCGCATTGTTACCATTCGCCGGTATTTTCCATCGATAGCCAAGGTTCGGCAAGCGCTAGCGGCTCGCCTTTTTGTAGCAATTCGATAGAGATACCGTCAGGAGAGCGGACAAAAGCCATGTGGCCATCGCGAGGTGGACGGTTGATGGTAACGCCATTGGCGCGAAGGTGGCTGCACAATGCGTAGATATCGTCAACGCGAAACGCCAGATGGCCAAAGTTTCGGCCGCCAGTATAGCTTTCCGGCTCCCAGTTGTAGGTCAGTTCGATAAGCGGAGACATCGCCGTCTTTGCGGTATCGACATTGAGTGGCGCGGCGAGAAATACCAAGGTGAATCGCCCTTTTTCACTGTCTTTGCGGTGGGTTTCAATCAGGCCGAGTTTGTTGCAGTAGAAATCCAGCGACGCCTCGAGATCACTAACGCGAACCATGGTATGTAGATATTCCATTGTGCTTCCTATGGTTAAGTAGCTGAGCAAAAAGCTATTCTAACAGTAATTCTGCAACGGCTTCACCTACGGCATAAGCGGATTGTGGGTTCTGTCCAGTGATCAGTTTGCCATCGACCACGACGTTTTCGCACCAAGGGTCGGCTTTGACAAAATGGGCATTGGCCATCTTTAGCTGATCTTCAAGTAAGAAGGGGACAACTCCTGTCAGGCCTATGGCGTCTTCTTCTTCATTGGTGAAACCGGTGACACGCTTGTTGGCGATGAGATGGTCACCGTTGGCGTATTTTAGATTGACCAATGCCGCAGGGCCGTGGCAGATCGCGGCAATAATCCCGTTTTGTTGGTAAATGGTGATGGCTGCTCGTTGAAGCGGTTCATTGTCGGGGAAATCCCACATTGTGCCATGCCCACCAGCAAATATAATCGCCTGATATTCAGATGGCGAGAGAGAAGACAGGGCCGTGCTGTTTTTTAGGCTGTCGACAAGTTCGGGAGTGGCCAGGAAACGTGCATTGTTATTGTCCTCTTCGTCCCAGCTCTTGGGATCAACAGGGACTTCGCCACCACGAATAGAGACGATATCGACAGGAATGCCTTGATCTCGCAAAGCGAAGTAGGGATGGGTGAGTTCGGATAACCAGAAACCGGTCTGGGTACCGGTTTCTCCCATTGCACCGTGGCTGGTTAGAACGAGTAATGCTTTGACCATGGGCTCCTCTCGATACGTGATTGTTGGCGGCTCCGCGCTCTTATTGGCGGTGTGCCGTCAAGGTGTTCAGGCTATACGAAAGGATAGACCATCGTCTGGGTTAGGTCGTGATTCCTCGATTTTACAAGCGGTGATTGAGTATAGGGGGTTGAGGGAAGGCAGGAAGTTATGCAAAATGGCATAAATAAATAACAATAGGTAAAAAAGATGATATCTAAGTGGGCTGTGCGCTTTTTTCAAATGGCCGAGTTGGTGGGCTCTTGGAGTAAAGACCCATCCACTCAGGTAGGGGCGGTCATTACTCAGGGGAACCGTATTGTGTCGGTGGGTTTCAATGGTTACCCACATGGTATATCCGATAGCGCCGCGACAGATGATCGCGATATGAAATATCTCAAAACATTGCATGCCGAAGAGAATGCGATTTTGTTTGCCAAGCGTGATTTAGCTGGGTGTGATATTTGGGTAACGCATTTCCCTTGCCCGAACTGTGCTGCGAAAATTATCCAGACAGGTATTGCGACCGTGCATTGCCCTGAACAAACGGAAGATTTTTTGTCTCGCTGGGGTGAAAAAATTCAAATCAGTGAGGAAATGTTCCAGCAGGCTGGCGTAACGGTGAATTGGTTGCCGCTTGATGCGCTTAGTACGATCCCCAAAGACTAGATGATCCTTGGTGAAGTGAGGAGATCGTAAGCATTTTCTTTGCTTGTGACGGTTCCTAGTACATAGATACTGACAAAGGCCACTACCATAGTGGCCTTTGTTTTATCTGTGAGAATCATTGGCTAGCGGGCGTGGCTTATAGGCAGAAGTGGCAATTTTCGTCTGACAGCCCATGTTTGCCAGACAGGGCGGCGATGTGCTGCCTGCCAGCTTCCATTCCCATGATATAACCCTCGTTGAGTTGTTTGGTATCCATCGTTAGCCGTTTGACTGAAAACATATCTGGTGGGGCAATAACTCTGACAATCGTCCCTTCTGGTGGATTGCGGATAAACGCCAGTGA
This sequence comes from Photobacterium panuliri, assembly GCF_059920555.1. Lineage (NCBI taxonomy): Bacteria > Pseudomonadati > Pseudomonadota > Gammaproteobacteria > Vibrionales > Vibrionaceae > Photobacterium > Photobacterium panuliri. Next base: position 984,398 of record NZ_CP197193.1, on the reverse strand, counting down.
TGCATTGTAGTTATCGGCCCGGTGGGCCATCGCATCAGCGATTTTGGGATAAGGTGTCAGCAGCTTGTTGATGAGCCACGGATGCCGAGCCTTCGGCATTTGGTAATTGAGGGGGTGCGACAAAATGACGGTAATATCACGTGCACCTCGGCGATACGCTTCTTTTACCGGTATAGAGTCGGCAACACCACCATCTGTATAGCAGCCGCCAGAAAAGCATGGTGGGTGCTTAAAGGCAATGGGTAATGCGGCTGTTGCGATCATTGCATCTTGGATATTCGCCGGGCTGATCCTGTGGTAATTGGCTTTGCCGGTTCGAACATCTGTGACGGTTGCCCAAAACGGGATCGAGTGGAAGACATCGGTTTGGTCGATGGGAAATTGTTTATTTGCCTCGGTCCATAACCATTGAATGTCAACAAGATCGCCGCCTTTGATAAAACGGGCAGGGCTGAAAAATTTCTTTTGGGTAGCCAGCTCGGTAATGACGTGGTAGCTGCGTCCTGGCTGGTTGGCGATGTAGCCTAATAAGTTAGATGCGCCAGCCGATACACCGATGGCAAAATCGTAGGGTTGGAAATTGGCATCCATGAAGGCATCGAGTACACCGCTGGCAAAGATGCCGCGCATGGCTCCGCCTTCTACAATCAATGCCCGGCTGTTTTCAATCTTCATATTATCCCCATGTCATTATCATCAGGTAAGAATACGCTGCTGGTTTTCTTTTTTGTATTCGATTTTTCTTATTGTAGCGATAAGCAAAACCAAACAACCAAGCCACCCGAAGGCAGCTTGGGGTATTCGCAATTTAAAATAAGATGTACGTTGAATCCTGTGGAAGATGGGGGAATCAGCTACACGGTACCACCTCAATGGTTGGAAGATCCCCGTCTTCTCGTGCTGACGCATATTTGATATAGCACTGGTTGGTTTTCAGTTCTTCCATCTGATCGCCCAGGTCTTTGATGTTGTCTTTGAACGTGATGTATGACATGTGCTGCTCACCCGGTAGGTGACCATATATAGAGGCGAAATCGCCGCCGTCGCCACGTCGGAATTCAACGCCTTTGACAAGGTTGCTGATGGTCATTGGATCGGCATCGGCATACCCGTAGCGGAAGACGCAATATCCGGATGCGCCAATCTCACAGCCAGCAATGGGAATGTCGGCTTGAATGCCGTTGCCGTCAGTGATTGGGCGGTTGGAGACATATGAGTAGTGCTCTAAACCGTCTATTGCCAATTTACCGTAGGCCGAGCCCGTAGCAGACATGATTGAGCCCGCCAAATTTTTCAAGACTTCAGTGCGTGTATCATTTTGAATATTCAAGAAGCGCGGTGCTGCAACGACGGCAAGAATACCGATGAGGACGATGACAACGACTAATTCGATTAAAGTAAAACCTTTGCTTTTCATGACGTTTCCCGGATTCTGTTTTGTTGATGCATTATACGTCCAAGGTATCTACCTGATGCAATAGGGGTAATGTGAAATATTATATTCTTTGTGATGTTTTTTTGACGTCGCGGGCTATTCAGGTGTGTATTTTTGGGTTTGCGGTGACTCATTGAGGTTTATTTGGGGAGGTGCGCTGTGATGAAATGTGATGGTGTCATAATTCCAACGTCAAGGTGGCAGGGTGATACGGATGGCGGTTATGTTGCTTGGGTATTTCGCGGGATTTACTGCTGGTAAAGAGTGGCTAGGGAGATGAATTGTTGCTTGTACCAGAGCGCTTTCACCATTACTATCTGGCACATCTTTTTTCCGACAGGTTTACGTAATGGAACTTATTACAGAAGCATTGGGTTGGAGCAGTGTTGCTTTCTATATTTCCTTGACTATTTTCAATAGCATGAAGGCGACTCGCTTTGCCGCATTTGGCTCATCAGCGAATGATATCGTTTGGGCGGTATTGATGGGATGGCACGCAAAGGTGATTCTGAATCTTTCTGTCGCGAGTATTAATGCTTACCGATATGCCAAGGATTTCATGAATGTATCGCGTGAGTTACTGTTTGTGCTTGCGGCGATGATGACTGTCGGGATCGGTTATATCTTTTATACAGCGGTGTCATCTTTTATTGCCGAACCGAGTTTGACGGTCGGTTTCCAGTTTGCTGATTTAGCCGTGATTCTGGTAGCCATGTATATGACATGTTTGCGTAAGTATCGCGTATTGATGCTTATCTCTGGTTTTGTTGGCATGGTCGGTTACTACGGTAACCCGCAGATGATGATCATCAAAGCGTTAGTTATCGGCATTATGTCTTATAAGTTACTGACAAATAAGAAAGAAGAAACTGAAACGGCTGCAGCCTAGTAGTTTCTCGCCAAATTAAAGAAAAAAGCCCCGCCTGAAGCAGATTTAGGCGGGGCTTTTTTGTTGGTGGTTTCTTCTATATTAAGGTTCGCCAGGGAGGCTGTTGTTAAAAATCAGCCTCGACGCTGAAACGCATTGGCTCATGGGTAATAGGATGCTCAAGCTCAAGGGTTTCGGCATGCAGGTGCAGTCGATTGGCCTTAACCCCGTAGAGATCATCACCGATGATAGGCATATTCAAGCCCTGATGGTGGGCACAGTGTACTCGAAGTTGGTGGGTTCGGCCTGTTTTCGGATACAGGTGAACTTTGGTGTGGGTCTCTGTGCGGGCAATGACTTCCCATTTGGTTTCGGCTGGCTTTCCGTGCTCGAAACATACTAGCTGGCGAGGGCGGTCATCAAGATCGCCTCGCATCGGTAAGTTGATGATCCCGGAGTCTTGCTCGAGAACGCCATCAATCAGGGCACAGTAGCGCTTTTGGACGGTACGTTGGATAAATTGCCGTTGGAGGCTTTTGTTGGCGCGTTTGGTAATAGCTATTACCATCAGGCCGGATGTGGACATATCCAGACGGTGGACAATCAGAGGCCCAGTCGCTTGCGGGAAATGCTGCTTCATGCGCAGGTATACCGAGTCTTCAATGGTTTTGCCCGGCACTGAGAGAAATTCGGCTGGTTTGTTGACGACGGCCATGTCTTCGTCTTGGTAGATAATTTCTACCTGTTTACCTTCTGCTGGATTGGTCAGTAGTGGGTTTTCATCAACCTGCATACCTTCTAGCATATGACTTAGAATAGGCTGGCATTTCCCCTGACAGGCAGGATAGTAATGCTGGTGGCGGCGAATTTCTGATTTAGGTGAGGATCCCCACCAGAATTCGGCCAGTGCAATGGGTTCGAACCCGAACTTGAATGCGTAGTGCAGCAGTTTCGGTGCAGCGCACTCGCCGGCCCCCGCTGGTGGGATAACGGCGGTGGTATTGGCAAACAGTTCACGAAGGTCTTTTTCTTCACCGCGAATGTTGAGGAAGCGATACTGGGCGAATAACTGCTTCTGCAAGGTGGCCGATAGGGTCTTGCGCTCTTGTTTCAGAGGGGTAATGTTATTTTCGAGTGCATCTAGCTCAGCAGTGACTCTGGCAAGCTCTGCTTCCCAATGCAGTTTTAGATCGCGTAGTTGCAATTTTTCCACCACACTCTGTTGGCTCAGCTGCTTTTTCAGTTCATTGCGATCATCTACACTCATCTCGGCACTGGCCGCGCGTTGCATTTTGCGATTTTTGCGGTTTTCTACCATCATGCTTCGGTGTGTGGCGAGTGACGTCTCTGCCTGATGACGTGTTTCTTTCACGTTGGCCATTAATTGGCTACGCAGAGGATCGGCTTCTAGGGCTTTGATCTGGGCATTGATCATATTGATCTTATCCTGCCCATCAAGGAAGAAGCTGCCTTCTCTTAGCATGTCAAAAACAGGGGGGACGAAGCCAGGCAACAGATTTTTATCGGCCATTTTCCCTGAAAACGCAGACAAGTAACCTAATTCGCCGAGTTTATTTTTTACTACAAGCACCCCAAACATTTTTCCGATAGCGGTTTCAGTCTTTCCCTCTAGGCCAAAGTTGTGCTCCCAGTCTGTTTGTGTCTGCAGATGTTGCTGCAATTCTTGGGCTGCCAGCAGGCTGATCGGATGAGGTTCGTAGTAGAACGGAAAAGTGAAACGTTCAGGTAGTTCAATATTCTCAAGAGAGGCTTTGAACGGGGTAAAGCAATGTTCTGGCGAGTGCATGATAGTGTGACGTTTACCGGTTAGTTGCTAATGGGGATGCCGTGAGGCAGACGGGGCATTCTACCTTTATTTGATCTTGATCGCACTAGTCACTGCCGAGAAGGAGCGGTTGTGGCAATCATGTAGAGGGCATCGCTGAGATAGTCGGAAAATTGACGCTGTGATGGTTAAGATAAATGTTAATAAGCCATTTTGCGTCGATATAATGAATTAATTTTACGCAATAGCATTATAAAAGTGTGACTTGAATTGTAATGTTGAATTTACTTTATTTATAACAAAAATTATCCCGTTATGGTTGAAATACCTGTGTTAATGGATTTCAACCAGTGAGCAAAATATTAAGGACACGAGAGGAGCTTGAAAGATATTTAGTGCATACAGAATTTGGACACCAAGCTAATTATCTTCAATATGATTTAAAAAGTGCATTTCAGCCTATTGTAACTCGAAAAGGGGAGTTATTTGGCTATGAAGCATTATTACGTCTAGAAGACAAAACTGGCCGTGTTCTTGATACTGGGCAGGTTTTCAAATCATACCGGCCTCCGTCACCGGATATGATAAATATTGATCGTTTGGCCAGAGTAATTCACCTTAGGAATTTTGCCACCCTTTACCCTTCATCATACCTGTTCCTAAACATGACGCCATCGGCGTTGATGGACAGTGAACACCAAAATTCGACGAATTCAGTGCTTATTCCTCGTATTCAGCAATTGGGTATCCCTGCGGGTCATGTTTATTTCGAGATATTGGAGCATCATTATGACAGCGACGAGCAATTAGCCGTGGCGACAGGCACTCTGAAAGCTGCGGGTTTAAAGCTGGCTATCGATGACTATGGGGTGGATGGGTCGTCAGAGCAGCGGGTCAGAGCGCTTTGCCCTAATATCATGAAAACAGATCGTTCGTTGTTGCAACAGTATCGCTTGGGAAGGAAAGCCCCTTTATTAGATGCCATTGTTCTGGCGAAGAGCATGGGTATTAAGGTACTTATTGAGGGGGTTGAAGATGCGGTCGATTTCGCTAACGCGCAAGCGTTAGAGGCGGATTACCTTCAGGGGTATTATATTGGTCGTCCGGCTGTCGTGGACACAGTAGCTGAAGACTCAGAGCAACAGCTGTTTGTCAATCTGGCGATTAAGTTTGCTTTGTCTGCGGTGTAATGCTTCACGATTTTAGTTGCGGCTATTTTCTGAGTAGGGTTACTTTTTCCCAATCACACCTCCTTGTGTAAGCATTTTGGGATTGAGCAATGCTAGCAACTCTTCTTTGCTCAATGTCGTTTCCTCTTCTGCTACATCGAGAATGTCTCTATGTTCTCTATATGCCTTTTTAGCAATCTCTGCTGCTTTCAAGTAACCAATAATTGGATTAAGCGCTGTAACCAGAATTGGATTTTTGGATAGTGAATGCTGAATATGCGCATCGTTCACGGTGAAACCAGCAATGGCCTTGTCGGCGAGAGTGGTCAAGGCATTGGACAATAACTCAATGCTTTGCAGTAGATTATAGGCAATGACGGGTAGCATGACATTAAGCTGAAAATTACCCGATTGGCCTGCTACGGTGATTGTTGCGTCGTTGCCGATAACCTGTGCGGCAACCATAGCGGTGGCTTCGGGGATCACGGGATTCACTTTGCCAGGCATAATGGATGAACCTGGCTGTAGCGCCGGTAATTGGATATCGGCAAGCCCAGCCAGTGGCCCTGAGTTCATCCAGCGTAAATCATTGGATATTTTCATCAGCGCGACAGCGGTTGTTTTGAGTTGCCCCGATAGGGAAACCGCGGCGTCTTGGCTGCTGATAGTATAAAAAAAACTGTCACTGACATGAAATTCAATCTCAGTCGAAACAGAAATATTGTTGGCAAAATTGATGGCAAATTCAGGTGACGCATTGATGCCTGTACCTACCGCAGTACCGCCTTGACCAAGGCCGCGTAGCGTTTCAAGGCTGTGGCAAATCCCCAATTGGGCTTTGTCGAGTTGTGTAAACCAGCCTTCGAGTTCTTGGGCGAAGGTGATCGGCATTGCATCCATCAGGTGTGTTCGGCCTGTTTTTACTTTTTCTTGATTAGCCGCGATTTTATTGGCGATTACTGTCTTGCAGTGTTCTAAGGCGGGGATTAAGCACTGGTGGCATGCCAATGTGGCACTCACTTGGATTGCTGTGGGAATCACATCGTTACTGCTCTGGCTCATATTGACATCGTCGTTGGCACTGATTGCGAGTGGGGCGATCCTATTTGCCAAGGTTGCGATGACTTCGTTGACATTCATATTGGTGCTTGTACCAGAACCGGTTTGGAAGACATCGACGGGAAATTGGTCGCAGTACTGGCCCTCTAAGATTGACTGGCAACTGTCGATAATGGCGTGTCCCTTGATATTATCAATAAGTCCGAGATCCATGTTTGTTCGAGCGGCAGCCTGTTTTATGTAGGTGACGGCATGGATAAACCGTGTTGGGAGAGGAATGCCACTGAGCGGGAAGTTTTCTATTGCACGTTGTGTTTGTGCTTGGTAAAGCGCATCGGTCGGGACTTGGATCTCGCCCATGCTGTCTTTTTCTGTCCGGTAACGTGACGGCATGTTCTTGTCTCTAAGGCTGGCTGATAGAAATATCTTAGTGGAAACCCTGCCAGTTTGCGCTGTGGGACACGTTGCGGTAAAGGGATCGGTAATTAAGTACCCTGTCTTGTTGTTTTAATTCTCGCGGATAGGCCAGATACTTATTCGAACAGGTATTATGCTGAAAATGAGAGTTTTATCTCAGTATGATGTACGGGTAAGAATAGTATCGTGACTGCCTTCACGTTAATCTTGTCGTGCAAGGGATAGTTTGCTTGTTCTGATATGATAGCGATATGTTTTGGGAAATGCAGGAGCAGCCATGAAAAGTAATATAGCCATTATGGGACTGGTGATGGGGTCAATCATGGCAATGTCTGCTCACGCTGATCCGGTTGAGCCGCCGTCAGCGCCAGCACTGACTGTACCTAAGGCGATGCGTATGTTGCAGGCCGAGGGGTATTATGATTTTCGTAAAATCAAAGTTGAACAAGATGACCATGAGATAGAGATTGAGGCGCGAAATCCTGATGGGATGCGTGTGGAGGTAGAGTTAGATTTGTTTAGCGGTAGAATTCTATCGGTTGAGCGTGACTGACCTCTACATCCTTTGTATATCCAGCAGAGGCCTCTGTTTGAACCGGGTCGGAAGTATCAATAAGAAAGCCGTGGTTACTGAATAAATAGGCCTACCACGGCTTTGCCTTTAGTGGTGTGGGGAGCGGCATAGCATCATTGCTTGTTTGGCTGCCAGCACTACACTGCCTGTTGTATTCGTTACCATTAACGGCGTACCTGATATAAATTCGTAGTATTGCCCTTCGGGCAACGTTATCTTGAGCGCGATATCACCACGGTTGATAGCGACAATCCCTTCATCGCCACGGCTGAATACCAAGTGGTCGATACCCACCTCCATGATTGCCATCGGCAACCCATGCATTCTGTTGTGGAAGGCGATCATTCCCTGTAGAGCAGGGTTCTGCCAACTGTTTTGCCATCGTGGATTACCTTGGCTGTTAACGATATTGCTGGTGTTTAGGTCGCTGTATATCAGCGGTACCCCTCCGTCACGGCCCAGAATGTAGCTGTAGGCGAGGTATTCGTTTGTTTCTGACATGACTTGTTCAAGAAACACTGCGTTATTGGGGATATCGTGAGTGATCGCGAAGGTTATTGCTCTGTCATACGCGAGCGCTTCACCCACCGAATATGGATTGCTCAGATCGGCCATTGGTGCTTTGTTTTCTAGCACATTGTAAATGGTGTGGAATAAAGGAAAGTCATAGGCTCCGAGGGGGGTATGTTGTAAATAGGGGGCAAGAAAGAGGTTGTACTCTTCTTTGCTTGCTCCACCATCAGTAATGATCTCGCCAAAAATATGCAGCCCGTCAGGAATCTGGTTACCCCATAGTCTATTAATGTGATCGATAGTTAAGTGTTTTGCAGCATCGATCCGCACGCCTTTTATGCCTAATTGCATTAGGGCGTTTAGGTAATTTTGTTGTTGTTTTACTACATTGTCATTCGTTCTTAGCGTAGGCAACCCCGGGTCGGTATTCCCCCCACTAATACGTCCATGCTGAACTTCCCACGGGCTTCGCCAGTTTTTGATCGGGAACGCGGTGACAAAATCGGACTTAGTGAAAATCGGTTGGGATAAATCACCGTAGAGTTTTATTTTTTCAACGTAATCTGCCTGTGCTTGGTACTCGGCAATGGTTGCTGATGATGGGTAGGAAAGATCATCCCGGATCGATGATTCATTGGCCATATGGTTGAATACAACATCGGCATAGGTGTGCAGTCCATTCTGGTTTAGCGATTGGATCATTGCCTTGAAGTCATCGGTATTTCCTAGCTGGTTGTCGATGACGCGGTAATCTTGAGGTTGATAGCGTTGCCACCAAGGCGTGCCTCGGTCGCTCTTGTGGGATTTCATCGGTGGAGAAACCAATACCGCCTTGAATCCAGCTCGGGCAATAGCTGCGGCATGTTTGGCGATATCGCCGTAAGGCCAGTCAAAAGCATGAAGAATCACGTTGGTTGCAGGTGATTGATGGTTAGTCATGGCTGGGTGTGTCACGAGAACTCTCCTTAGTTTGAACGGTTGGAGTCTAGCGATTGGCGGTGCAAAAGTATTCATCTCTTGGTGACCATTTGGGGGAGTAGACTGAGGGAGGAGAGAGTCACGCCTCTTTTCTGTGGTGGGGGGAGTTAATGTGTGATGGGGTGATAAATTACCAGTGGTAGCGATGTTACCAGTTACCCATCAATGTTACCGCCTGGCGGCAATTGTTTGCTTGTATGCCCTGATGCTATTTGAGTTATTTGTTATTGTGGTTATTTTCGAAAAAAATCAACATTTTTTCTGCTTGGGGCATTCTCAATAGGCATGCTCATATGATATATATGTCTACGGTTGCTTATTAACACGGAGGTACACCATGGCTGGTGTTTTAGGAATGATTTTGGCAGGTGGCGAAGGGTCACGCTTACGTCCATTAACAGATACGCGTACGAAGCCTGCAGTGCCATTTGGTGGCAGTTACCGTCTCATTGATTTCGCGTTGAACAATTTTCTTAATGCGGATTTGATGAAAATTTACGTGTTAACCCAGTTCAAGTCGCAATCTTTGTATTTGCATATGAAGAAAGGCTGGAACGTTTCGGGGATTACGGGGCGTTTTATCGATCCAATACCCGCTCAGATGAGGATGGGTAAACGTTGGTATGACGGCACTGCTGATGCGATTTATCAGAATTTACGGTTTGTCGAGCTAGAAGAACCGGATCAGGTGTGTATTTTTGGTAGTGATCATATCTATAAAATGGATGTGAAGCAGATGCTTGATTTTCACATTGAAAAACAGGCCCACCTAACTGTAGCCGCACTGCGTATGCCATTGAGCGAAGCGAGTGCGTTTGGTGTTATTGAAGTCGATGAACAGGGTTGTATGGTGGGCTTCGAAGAAAAACCAGCCAATCCTAAAGCCATCCCAGGTGATCCCGAATCTGCATTGGTTTCAATGGGCAATTATATTTTTGAAACCGATGTGCTGTGTAAAGAGTTGGAAGAAGACGCATTGAACGAGTCATCTAGCCATGACTTCGGCAAGGACATTATTCCTAAACTGTTCCCACAGGGCAAAGTGTTTGTCTACGACTTTACGACTAATGTGATTCCTGGTGAGAAATCTGCGGGTTACTGGCGTGATGTCGGTACGATAGAGTCATACTGGCAGGCCCATATGGACTTGCTGGCCGAAGATGCACCATTTTCTTTGTATAACAGCCAGTGGCAGTTGCATACCTATTATCCGCCATTGCCACCAGCGACAGTGCTTGATAGTGATGAGTGTAAGGTTGATATCAATAACTGTATGATTTCGGCAGGGAGCTATATTCGAGGCGCCCGTGTACATAAGTCAGTGTTGGGTTTCCGTACCAATGTGGATCACTGCACTACGATAACGGAATCAATCATTTTAGGTGATGTGAAGATTGGGGCAAATTGCTCTATACGTCGTGCGATTATCGACAAGAATGTGCAGATAGCTCCAGGCACCGTGATTGGTGAGAATTTGGAAGAAGACCGCAAGAAGTACCATGTGTCAGACGATGGAATTGTCGTGATACCGAAAGGAGCGAAAATTGGTTACTAAGAAAAAATCGACTTCTAACCCTCTGAAAATCCTTTTTGTTGCTTCAGAAGTTGATGGGTTGGTGAAAACAGGGGGCTTGGCGGATGTGGCGAAGTCTTTGCCTGCCGCGCTAAAAGCACAAGGGCATGACGTACGTATCGTTGTGCCGTTTTACCGCCAGATCAAAGAGAGCGCTGAATCGGTCCAATTGCTGGAAACCACCTTGTGTGTTGAAACTCAGCCTAAAAGTGTGGATTACCGAGTTCATCAACTCCATAGCGGCGATGTTACGGTTTATAGTGTTGATGCCCCGGTTTATTTTGATCGTCCGGCACTGTATGCCGAAGAAAATGTTGGTTATCAAGATAACGGCGAGCGTTTCGCGTTTTTCAGTGCTGCGGCGCTGGATTTATGTGAGAAAGTGGCCTTCCAGCCAGATGTTGTCCATTGTAATGATTGGCATACGGGGTTAGTGCCTTTCTTGCTTAGAACCCGTTATGCCAATAGCGCTTTCTTTGCAGAGGCCAAGAGTGTGATTACGATTCACAACGCGGTATTCAAAGGGGTCTTTAATTATGACCAATATAGCCTGATCCCTGAATTGATTCAGCGCCGCTATCTTCAGCTTGAGCAGGATCATTCGCATATCAGTATGCTGAAAGCTGGGGTTGCATATGCAGACAAAGTGAATGCTGTCAGTCCCAATTATGCCGCCGAGCTGTTAACGGAATTGGGTTCGCACGGTATGGCTGCTGATTTCCAGCAACGCGCGGCTGATCTCTATGGTATCGTTAATGGTTGTGATTATGGTGATTGGAATCCTGAAACGGATCCGTATATCAAGCAGAACTTCAAGGCGAGCAAAGTCAGTTTGGCAAGGGGGAAGAAGGCGTGTAAACGCGATCTTCAACAGCAGGTTGGTTTGCCAGTGGTTGATGTTCCCGTATACGGGATGGTCTGTCGTCTGACAGAGCAAAAAGGCATTCACTATCTATTACCCATCTTGCGCGATTTTCTGGTTAACAATGTACAGGTTGTTATTCTGGGAAGTGGTGATCCGGTATTGGCGAAATCACTGCGTGATGTGAGCGAGGAGTATGCCGAGAAACTGGCTTTTGTTGAAGGGTACAATAACCCGCTAGCTCATAGTGTCGAAGCTGGGTCGGATTTCTTCTTGATGCCTTCTGAGTTTGAACCATGTGGCTTGAATCAAATTTATAGCTTGGCTTATGGTACATTGCCTATTGTCCGAGCCGTCGGCGGTCTGGTGGATACGGTGATCGATTATGATCAGACACCTCAAGTTGCAACTGGTTTTATCTTTAAGGCTCCAACGCCTGAAGCGTTGCTGATTAAGCTTCAGCGCAGCTTGTTGCTATATTGCCAGAATCCTCAGGAAATTAAGCGATTGCAGCAAAATGCGATGGCGAGCCGTTTTGAATGGCAAGATGTTGCAGAGCAGTATGTCCGGATGTACAACGGCGAAGAGGATACGGCCTTGGGAAAGGTGTCGGCGAATCAGGCAGCACTTAGCAGCTAGCGATAGCGAAGACGAACGATAAGCCTTCTGTTGTAACAGAGGGCTTTTTTTGTTGCGGCGTTAGCGGCTTAGTAGAAACCTCAAGTTAGGTGTTTTTGCGCTGCGTTGCCCTGCGGCGTTTTGTAATGAAAAGATCTGCTTGTAGATGGTGAAGTAGCGATTGATGTTGCCGACATAGGTAATTGGTTCCATACCGACTTGCTCTCTGACAAGAATTTCCACGTTGTTGAACCATTTAGTCGGATCGTAGCCTCGTTCTTCGGCTTCTCCTCTGATCCTTCTTATTCGATTGGGGCCGGCATTGTAACTGGCAAGGGCAAAATAAAGCTGGTTTAACTCGTCGGTTTCATCATCAGCCACGTATTTTTCCCGTATGTAGTCCATATATTTGACGCCAGCATGGATATTATTGTCAATTTTGCCTATGTTGCGAACATTAATGTAGGGCTCTCGTGCTGTAGAGGGAAGCACTTGCATGATGCCGACGGCACCGGCATGGGAGCGCTTGGACTGGTCGAACTGTGATTCCTGAAAGGCTTGGGCTGCGATGATCAGCCAATTGATATTGTACATATCGCCATAGTGGATAAACCGGTCTTCAAGCGACTTGAACTTCTTGATATTGGAGGGACTGACAACCTTCTGGAACCATGCCTTACTATTGAGGTAGCGGTTGAAAATGACATTGCCATTGAGGGTGCCTCGGCGATTTTTTTCGATAAACCCGTTGACGATCTTGGCTAGGTGGGGACTGTCTTTGCGAAAGCTCCAGCCGATACTGGCATTTTTTCGGAGAGGGAATTCGGTATGGATCTGCAAATTGTCGGTAACGAGATCCCAAAATTCTGCTTTGTGAGAATCCATGACAGTCATGGGGATCAAGCCTTGCTGGATCATTTGCAACAACTCGTAGTCTTGCAACGTTTCCTCGAGAAAGTGTACGTACATGGGCTCTTTGTCGATCTTTTCAAGTTGATGGTTGATTTTGCGTACGCTTTGGTAGTAGCTAGAACTCGCCCTGACCCAGACACTCTTTTCTGACAATTGTTCAATATGACGTATTCGAGGATGAGAGGTATGGGTGACGAAATATTCACTGATATCTGTCAATATTGGCACGCTAAAGTCGACGACTCTCTTGCGGCGTTTTGTTTCGGTCAGGTTGGCGGCAGCAATATCACCGACGCCGTTGAGCAGGGCCGGTAATAGTTGATCACGGTGGAGTGGAATGATCTGGAGCCGAAACCGTTGTTTGGTGGTTTCTAGTAGGTACTTTTCGAACAGCAGTAACATCTCAGAAACCATCCCTTTGGGTTGGCCGTTATCCAAGTAATAGAAGCCGAGATCAGCGGCGACTAATATCCTTATAACACCTACATCCTGCATAACGCTGAAATCACCGGTATATTTATCTTCGGGGATGGTGGCGATCTCAAAAGCATTGCCGACACCAGAAGCAAAGAGGCTAGCAAACAGGGCGAAGATAAAGTGATAACGTCTAACGTGATGCATAAACAGGTTACCCAGCCGACAATTAACCAAGTATATACCCATATGCAGGAAGCAGAACGAGTGTGTTATTTCATGTTATCTCAGCACGGATGAACTCCCGCCCGCCATTGAGGTGGGCACGGTAAGCCATGTAAGGTCAATATGACAGCGAGATCTCTCATAGTGCATGGCTGTACTGTCTGGGTTCTGCCTGAATTTCTCCGACACTCTGGTTTCGACCTCTTTGTTTGGCTGTATAGAGGTTGAGATCTGCACGTTCAAGGAGCTTGGCACTGATCTTTTCATCGTTCATCGAGGCATAACCAATACTTACCGTGACGAAGGCGTCAGTCTGACTGGCTGGGTGGGGTATCGATGCCATTGCGATGTGCTGGTGGATGCGGTGCGCGACAGCCAAAGCGCCGTCGGGGGCTGTATTTGGCAAGATAACGATAAATTCCTCGCCGCCATACCGCGAAACGGAATCACTTTTGCGCAATAGTGCCGCCTCTAAAATCGTAGCTACTTGTTTTAGGCAGGTATCACCTTGAGGGTGGCCAAACGTGTCGTTGTATTGCTTAAAGTGATCAATATCGATGATTAGCAAGGCCATCGGCTGGTTGTCCCGCTTGCTGATATAAAACACCTTTTCTAATTCATATTCAAAAAAGCGTCGATTATGGATACCGGTAAGTTGATCTCGGGTGACGAGCTGATCGAGCTGGTCGATCAGTAGCTGTTTGTCATGCTCTTTGTTCACATTGCTGATAAACCAGTGGTAGAGGATACGCCGGCCACTGAACACAATAAGTATGGTTGCAATGAGTTTTTGTACAGGAAGCAGAACACTGCCGTCGCCTTGGTTTAGGGTGGCATAGGTGCTGGCGAGGAGTACGGGGATAATAACAATGTATGTTGCAGATTTAGACGCAAAGAAGCCAAGAAGCGCCATCATTATGATGAGATCGGCGAGGATCTCCGCATTGGTAAAGATATTACCCAACCAAGCGAGATGGAAGATTGAAGCTGTCCAGCTTAACCCAAACAGGGTGGCGAAAAGAATGAGCTTGTTTTTCCCGTTGTCTGCTCGTGAATTTGGCGGCGGCCGTGGGGTATGGTCGGAAAATAATCGCAGGCCACCAATTGCAAGGAGTGTCTGACTACCGTACAGCAGGTAGCTGGTGAGCATATACGGAGGACTTTCTTCAATGCTATTTAGCCAAAGGCTGGTGAGCATAAAGAAAAGCAGCATGAGTGATAACCATGAAACCCAGCGGGCAGCTTGGTACAAAAGTTGTTGAGCACGGTAGTTGATTCGTTCGTTTCTGGAATGAAAAGCCATATCACTATCGGTTCGAAAATTTGTTCTGACCCTAGTGTATATGACCCTCATAAAGCAAGTGTTATTTTGAGTTTCTTTCGTGATCTTATGCAATAAAAGTGTTGACTTTGAAAGGTGGTTTTAGATGAATTTTTTCAAATTGAGACATTGGCAAAAACATCGGTTGCAACCTGTTCGCTCTTATTTAAAATCTGATCTAGATCAAAGTTTTCTTTTGCGATTTCTCGCCTAATACCCCACATATTGTTTCTGCCTGTTTACTGAACCCTATATATAGTGGTTTAGTGACAGTGTCATTTTGTAGGAGTCGTGTGTGAAACCTGTTGTGATTAAGCGTGATGGATGCCGTTTTCCATTTGATACCAAGCGTATTAAAGAGGCGGTATTGAGCGCGGCCGTATCTGTAGAAGTGATGGAAGAAAGCTATGCTGAGTCAGTGGCCGAGCAGGTACTGTCGCAGTTTGCTGACCACGACGAAGTGGAGATTCACGCGATTCAAGATGCAGTAGAAAATCATCTAATGACAGGTCCACACAAGGCGGTTGCTCGGGCGTATATTGAATACCGACATGATCGTGATATTCAGCGTGAAAAGGCAAGTGCCTTGAGCGCGGAAATCACCGGTCTGGTAGAGCAGAGCAATGCCGACCTACTCAATGAAAACGCTAACAAGGATAGTAAGGTAATTCCAACCCAGCGTGACTTGCTGGCGGGTATTGTGTCTAAGCATTACGCGAAGCATCATATGTTGCCTCGTGATATTGTACAGGCGCACGAAAGCGGTGAAATCCACTACCATGATTTGGATTACTCGCCATTCTTCCCAATGTTCAACTGTATGATCGTTGACTTGGAAAATATGCTGACTAACGGTTTCCGTATGGGTAATGCGGAAATTGATACACCGAAGTCGATTCAGACCGCGACGGCGGTAACTGCGCAAATCGTGGCGCAGGTTGCCAGCCATACATACGGTGGTACAACGCTGAACCGTTTGGATGAGGTGTTGGCTCCGTATGTAACAGCCAGCCACCGTAAGCATTTGGCGACAGCCAAAGAGTGGGAAGTGCCAAACCCAGAGGCGTATGCGCAGAAACTGACAGAGAAAGAAGTGTATGACGCATTCCAGTCATTGGAATATGAGATCAACACGCTGTTCTCTAGCAATGGTCAAACGCCATTCTTGAGCGTGAATTTCGGTTTGGGTACCAGCTGGGAGTCGAAGCTAATTCAGAAATCGATTTTCCAAAACCGTATCGAAGGTTTGGGTAAAAACAAGAAAACGGCTGTTTTCCCTAAGTTGTTGTTCTCAATCCGAGATGGCGTAAACCACAAGCCATCGGATCCGAACTACGATATGAAGCAGCTTGCGCTTGAGTGTGCGTCTAAGCGTATGTACCCAGATATCCTTAACTACGACAAAGTGGTTGAAGTTACAGGGTCTTTCAAGGCACCTATGGGGTGCCGCAGCTTCTTGGGCCGTTGGACTGATGAAAATGGCAAGGAAGTACATGAAGGCCGCAACAACCTGGGTGTGGTGAGTTTGAACCTGCCGCGCATTGCGATTGAAGCAAAAGGTGATGAAGCGACGTTCTTCGAGATCCTTGATGCCCGTATGAAACTGGTTCGCCGTGCATTGGAAACACGTATTGACCGCTTGCGTGGCGTGAAAGCTCGTGTAGCACCGATCCTGTATACAGAAGGTGCATTGGGTGTACGTCTGAACCCAGAAGATGAAGTGCTGGATATCTTCAAAAATGGCCGAGCTTCAATTTCTATGGGTTACATCGGTATCCATGAAACTATCAATGCCTTGTATGGTGCTAACGGTGAGCATATTTATGACAGCGAAGAACTGCGCCAGAAAGGTATTGCCATTGTTAAACGCCTGAAAGATGCTGTAGAGGAATGGAAATCAGAAACCGGTTGGGGCTATAGCCTGTACAGCACGCCGTCTGAAAACCTATGCACACGTTTCTGTGCATTGGATACCAAGGCATTCGGTGTGCTGGATCATGTGACTGACAAGGGTTACTACACCAACAGCTACCACCTTGATGTGGAGAAGAAGGTGAACCCGTACGATAAGATTGATTTCGAAATGCCATACCCTGAATTGGCAAGTGGCGGTTTCATCTGTTACGGCGAGTTCCCGAACATGCAGCGCAACGTAGAAGCGCTAGAGAACGTCTGGGATTACAGCTATAGCCGCGTTCCTTACTACGGCACCAATACACCGATTGATGAATGCTACGACTGTGGTTTTACCGGTGAATTTGACTGTACCAGCAAAGGTTTCACCTGTCCTAAATGCGGCAACCATGACTCGAAGAAAGTCTCAGTGACACGTCGCGTATGTGGCTACCTAGGCAGCCCAGATGCGCGTCCGTTTAACTTCGGTAAGCAAGAAGAAGTTAAACGTCGTGTGAAACACATGTGATCACACCACGGGTTAGACGACTGCAAAGTGCCGATTTTGTTCGGCACTTTTTGTTTTGGAGTAAAGGCATGCATTATCACAAATACCACCAAGTAGATGTAGTGAACGGTCCCGGTACGCGTTGTACCCTGTTTGTATCAGGCTGCGAACATAATTGCCGTGGCTGCTATAACAAATCGACCCTCAATCCTACCTCTGGGCATCCTTTTACCCAGGAACTGGAAGACCAGATTATTGCGGATCTGAACGATACCCGGATTAAGCGTCGTGGGCTGTCGCTGTCAGGTGGTGACCCGTTACATCCCGCCAACGTAGAGGCGATACTCAAGTTGGTAAAGCGAGTGCGCGAAGAGTGCGAGGGCAAAGACATTTGGATGTGGACAGGGTACGAGCTGACTAATTTAACGGACGCCCAAAAAGCAGTGGTGGCGTACGTTGATACCTTGATTGACGGTAAGTTCGAGCAAGATCTGTATGATCCGGAGCTACTGTGGCGAGGGAGCTCAAACCAGATTATCCATACCTTTAAGCTGTGAGTTGCAGTCGCAACTGTTCGGCATTTCCTTTTTGGCTTGCTTGAATGACGAGTGAGCCTTATTTCCTTTCTCTTCTTTA
This sequence comes from Photobacterium panuliri, assembly GCF_059920555.1. Classification (NCBI taxonomy): domain Bacteria; kingdom Pseudomonadati; phylum Pseudomonadota; class Gammaproteobacteria; order Vibrionales; family Vibrionaceae; genus Photobacterium; species Photobacterium panuliri. The sequence goes on along the minus strand of NZ_CP197193.1, from coordinate 966,637 downwards.
TCTCCTCTTTTCTTCTGTTGTATTCACTTACTTCTATCTCATACCCAGAGGGTGAGTGGTCTGCTTATGCTAATAGCTCCATATTTTGGTGATAGGTTAATGTGTTATCACTGGAATAAGTAACTCGAAGATGAAATTTTCAGAGAAACAGTCAAATTAATGACGCATGTTGTAATGATTAATTTTTCTCCTTGCTTTTTATGATATTCAAGTGATGATAAACACGGGTTAATTGATTGTGCGACTGAGTAATATTATTACTAATATGTGGGTATTTAGTGAGCCATCATCAAGTAATGGAATTAGGATTTGAGTTCACTTTTTTCTAGGCTATCTTCGAATCAGTATCTTGTGGCAATGAGTAATGTATTCATTATGGCGTTGCCAGTCGCGCTTATTGCTGCATTTTTCAACCTTATTGCATTTCTTGCTGAAAAGTTGGGTTATACCTCAACGGGTTTGACAATTGGTTATGTCGGTCAGATGACAGGGCATATGTTTCCAATTCTGCTTAATATCTATCTTGCTACTTATTATTCAACGCTTCAGAGGTTACCTAAAGCCGCAGCGATATCTTGTTCTTTGGTCGCATTTCTCATTGTTTCCCAGCAGTGGGGATTGTTGTCACCGGTCATCCCTTTGCCTGATAATTTCGCGTTATCGCTGTTTTCGGCCTATGCGACTTGCTTTATTATTGCGCGGTTGAATAAATTTCCTTTGTTCAAGGTCCGCGGGGAACATAGTGTTGCCGATCACTCCGTCAATATTATCACCATCAGTATCGTCACGCTCGCTACCTTGTTGGTTGTCTGCCAAATTGTTGCTACATGTTTTAGTTATTACATTCAGCCGTATATTTTGTTGCCAAGACTTGACCCTACATCCTTTACTGATGGTTTGATTTATGAGTTTCTCCGCGGGTTGTTGTGGAGCGTTGGGGTAAATGGCCACAATGTGCTTCATATGTACAAAACCGAGTTATTTGAGATCAGCACGGCCAACATGGCTGACTGGAAGAATTTTGGGACGGATCTCAATATTATCAGTACAAATTTTTATGATTTCTTTACTGGTATGGGGGGCAGTGGCAACACGATTAGTTTGGTGTTTTGTATGCTCTTTTTTGCCAAGAGTAAAGGGTATAGGCTTTTAGCTAAAACCGTGTTGATTTTGAGTATTTTCAATATCAATGAACCTATTCTGTTCGGGGTGCCTATTATTTTTAACCCTGTCATGATGATCCCTTTTTTGCTGACGCCCCTGCTGAGCTTTGTGCTGGCATACGGTGCAACGAGTATGGGGTATATTGCCCCTTTAAGCGAGGTGCATAGCTGGTTGATGCCGCCGATAGTGAATGGTTATTTTGCATCGGGCGAATCATGGTCGGTTGCAGTATTCCAATTTATTTTGATTGTGTTGGGGATGGTTATTTATTATCCGTTTTTTAAGATCATGGATCGGCATTCTGTCGGGTTAGACTTATCCTCAGTGATCAATAATCGTTTCTTTTCTAGCGATAGCATAGAAGGCAGCTCCAAGCTAACGAGCTTTATTCCGTCGATGCAGCTTAATATAAGCGCACAAAAAGAAGTTGAAGGTTTATACCGAAGTGGGTCTTTTATTCTTTATTATCAGCCACAGGTTGATATTCACACGGGTCAGGTGGTCGCGGTTGAAGCACTGATTCGTCATATTAGTGATGATGGTAAGTTGCGGTCTCCTTCTTTTTTGTATGCGTTTGGTCAGTTGGGGCTGATGCCCGAGCTTGATTCATGGGTGGTAGAGCGTGCCGTATCAGACATTGCGAAGCTGCCTGATTCTCAGCATATTAATTTGTCTATTAATATTTCGGCTGACACCATGCTCAAGAAGGGTTTTGTTAAGTCGTTGAAAGCCGCAGTTAAAAGCAGCGGGTTGAACTACCATCAAGTGGAAATCGAGGTCACGGAAGAGCTGTTGATTCGTGATGAGAAGAGAATTGCCGAGATCATCAATGAGATTAAGGAATTGGGAATATTAGTGGCATTGGATGATTTCGGTACAGGCTATTCGTCGTTGGCGTATTTATCCCGTTTTGATTTTGACAAGATTAAAATTGACAGGAGCTTGGTGACAAACTTGAACACGGAGCGAGGGAAAGGTCTGTTTGAGGTTGTGGTGCAGCTTGGCAATATCACTAATGCAGACATAGTGGTCGAGGGGATAGAAACGGAAGATGAATTGATTTTTATCCGGGAACGCGGGATCCAGGTGGTTCAGGGCTTTTATTATCATAAGCCAATGCCGCTTGCCGAGTTGCTGCAGAACGGAATTGTCTTCGATAATGGCGATAGGCTTCCCTCTCAAGCATAAACAGGGTACATTCTCCGGTTTTCAATGATGGAGGCGTTATGTCCCGCACTATTATCTATACCTACAAGCAAGAAGAGAAAACCATAACGTTTTCCTATTCACAGTATCGTACGATTCATGAGGCCGTTGCTGCGGCTGAGGGTATTGACCTGACTGCTTTCCTTAAGATGGAACAGCAAGTTGAAGCGGTTTCTAGTGGTAGCAAAGCGGTTCGTGATTACCGTGATAATCATTTCAAGAAATTAGGCTTCGGTAAAATCACCCTTGCCAAGAAAGAAAATCGTGGTGTCGGTAAGAAATACGACTGATCGCGGTATTAACAAAGCCCTGCATTGCAGGGCTTTGTTGTTTTTATAGTGCTTATTGCAATTTAGGCCGCCAGTTTAAATAAATACAGTACCCACCCAACGCTGCAAATAGGTGCTTGAGGCTATGCCCGCTGAAGCCGAGAAGGTCATAAAGTATCTCGTCGCTGGATTCGGTCCATTTTGCGAGGAGATATAATATTAGTGCGAGGGCATACAGTCTGCTGTGGCCATACCGATCCGAATAGCACCATAATATCAATGGGAGATGAACGATAGGGATAACCTGAACCAGCACATAAGCCGCCATATTGCCTTTCTCTGGACCCAGATCGGTGATGTACCAGTATCCTACTGATATAACGCCATAGGCAAGTAAGGGGAGCAGTAGCTTTTTGCCTATGGTTGGTGAGATATATTCAGCAAGTACCACGCAGTAGAGGCTGATAAAACTGATCGTGATGGGAATGCGATCCAGCATCAGGGTGAAGGGCCCCGGTACTAAATGGTAGAGACTTGAACCGACAAAGGTGCCGATAAGCCCCCAGTAAAAGAGTGTGTAACCCTTATAGCGTTCAGGCGTATTGGAGGCATTGCGTCGGCTTGCGGTCATGATACCGAGCCACCCGACCCACAAGAAGGGGAGGTTGGTGATGACATTCCAGAAATTTGGGATGGAAAGATAGGCGCGCTGATCTGCATAGGCATAGAAATTGCCGCTCTGATGAATCGGCGAAAAAATCAATGCCAGTACTGCTAGAGAAATGGCGCTGGTTATTAAGAGCCATTGTTGCCAATGAGCATGTGGATTCACCCTCTCCCCCCCGGTGTATAGATCTAGTGCTGTTGGGTTATTTTACCCGTGTGAGCCAGTTGGGTTTCTTGTTTCATTATTTCCATGCCGGTTTTGAAACACGTTCGCCAGGCTTTGTCGATGTCGCTGTTGTAATGGGTATCACATTCCTTGACTGCTTTAAGTAGGCTGTCAATCCAAATATCAAAGTCTTCAGGTTGCGCTCCAATACCGTCTGGACCATGACGGCGTGCATATCGGCGGATATTGTCCTTCGCCTCTTCGGAAGTAGATGCCAGCATAATCATCAGTATTGATAGTTTGAGCATTTTTATCTGGCGTGTCATGTCTACATTTTCGAACATCTTCTGGAACCGCTCTTCTTGTTGCCAGAAGTTGCGGTAAAAGATCTGGAAAAATTGGGGGTGGCGCTGACAGCGCTGATAGCTGTCATTGAATATCTGATGAAAATCCATTTTCATTCTCCATTAGCAACTTATAAAAATAAGTATGGAATTTTATGGAATAGATGCAATTTCCTGTGCGAAGAGAGTGATAGTGCGCACAACACCAGTTCGGCTATATCAAGAGACGAAAAAGAGATAAGGAGTAAAGCGGAAGAAGGCAGTGCGACCTGCTGATTGAGGAGCAGGTCGCATTAGGAACTAAACGCTGAGCCGAGGGCGCTTGAAGCTATGGCTGATCGCCTCGAGGCTGCATAGTAAAAGCCCCAGCCAAATGAAACTGAAGCTGATTGCTTTAGTTTGATCGAAGACTTCGCCAAATAAGAATACGGCCAACAAAAATTGTATTGAAGGTTCGATATACTGCATCAGGCCCACCATAGTTAGGCTGGTACGTTGGATTGCCAAAGCGAAGAAAATAAGCGGAGCCAGAGTGACAGGGGCGGATCCGATGTAAAGCAGTAATGTTTGCCAGTCGCTGTTGAGTGCGGTACTGGTACCGGACAGACCGCCATAGGCCATAAATAGCAGCGCAAAAGGAGACAGTATTGCCGCTTCTAGGGTAACGGATGTCAATGCATCATAGCGGATATGTTTTTTGGCGAGTCCGTAGAGTGCAAAGAAGCTTCCCATGATTAAGGCAAGCCAAGGTAGCGTGCCGTAGTGCCAAACTTGGTAGGCAATACCGGCGATAGCCAAAATAACCGCAATTTTCTGAGCTTGGCTAAGACGTTCTTTTAGGAAAAAGACCCCCAGAGCAATAGCGAAGATAGGGTTGATGAAAAAACCAAGGCTGGCGGCCAGTACTTGTCCGTGGGTCATCGCCCAGGTAAAGGCATACCATGATACGCACATGAGTAAGCCAGCCACAGCTGACATGCTCAAAGAGCGCTTGTCTTGCCAAATAACTGACAGAGCAGGCAATGGCCGGCGGAGTATCATCATGGCCAATAGCATGAAGGGGACAGAAAACAAAATCCGTAACGCCAGCAAATCGTTGACGTTCGCCTGTGGCAGGAACTGGTAATACAAAGGCAAAATGCCCCATAGCACGAATGAAAACGCAGCTAGGGCATTGCCAGCACGGTGACTTTGCATCGACAACTAAGACCAAGTTAAATGTAAATGATATAAAAGGGATGCCTGCGAGAGAAATGTGCAGGTTGGTGTTATTTTGACACGGATTTCATGCAGAGCAAAAGAGATTTGTACGGCAAAACAAAGATTGGTAGGGGAATGGAATCAGCCTTGATATTACTTCTTGATAGCAATGATGGTGTGCACAAGCCAGAGCCGTTTTTTGCCTGTTAAATTGGCTGAGAATTCCTGTTTTTTCTTCCACGAGATAATGTAGTACTGGCTGAATAACTGCTCCAGTTGTTGTTGGCTGTGAGTGAGGATCGGGAGTTTTTCTCCGGGTTCGAGAGTTTCGCTACCAAGGAAATGTCCGCAAAAAATACTGTCTTTGTAAAGGCTTTTATAAACATTCTGCCACAAAACAGCGAAGTCTGTTGGGGTTGTGAAAAATAGACAAGCGCTGGCGTTGATCAGATGTGCTCTTGGGAAAACAAAATCAGCAAAAGCGCTGACAGATAGTACAAGGCGTGAGTTTGCGCCGGAAAGCGGATGTTCACAAAGGCTCTCAAGGCGAGTGACATCATTGTCAAAGGCATAGACATGGTAGCCTTTTTCAAGCAGGTATAAGGTGTCTCGCCCGGAGCCACAGGCACAATCGACAGCAACTTTTCCCTCACCGGAGCCTCCGAGGAACTCATGGGCTTCAATGAGGTGGGAACGAGGGGCAAGTAGGGTATGGTTGTTAAGGTGTGACAGCCAGTCAACTGTTGCCATAGCAAAGGCCTCTCTGTGGGTGTGTTGCTTTTTCAAGTATATACAAGATGCGGAGAACCCCAAGCAGAGTGGATAAATTGATACAGTCTGTTTGAAAATGTTGATATCATGATAGACCTATTGAATGCGTCATTCTGACGATGTAAGAGAGATATTCATGACTAAGTTAACTGCTGACATTAATGCAAACTGTGAATTGTTTGTAACCGAAACCAAAGAGACTCTGACTGTATGGGGCCTTTGCAACGAGGAAGGTGATTGGCTTTCTGTTGACTCTAGTGAATTTGAAAACTCAGAAGTGATGCCATTCTGGTCAGCTCAAGAAGATGCTAGCGAGCATTGTGCTGATGAGTGGGCAGAGTTTAGTGCGGTTGAGATCCCTCTTGATGTATTTGTTGAAGATTGGATGATCACGCTTTCTGAGGACGGTGTACTGGTTGGCCTGAACTGGAACAACCAACTTGAAGGCGTAGAAAAAGAGCCTGCTGATGTGGCAAAAATGTACCTGTAATTAGCCACAGCGTACCCTGTAGAAAAAGCTGCCATATTGGCAGCTTTTTTTGTACAGGTATTCTGGCTTTACGAGAGTTCGTGAGCATCGTGGCGGCTTGCTATAATGATCATTATCAGAAACGGCAACCTGAATAAGTCGATGGCCAGTACAGGTATGCCGAGGTATTGATATGCAGGGCTGCAATGTGAGGTAAGCTATGGTGTTATCGGAATGTCGCCAACTGATGGCAAACAATACAATAGTCGAAGCGCGTTTAGTCCATGACTTTCTAAGTGCGGGCTGGGCTATTAATTTTATAGATGCAGAAGGTAATGAGTACCCATTAACAGATACCTATGGTGTGCCATGTAGTTATGACTCGCTTAAGCAAGCAGAAGAGATGGTTGAGCAAGTCGGCCGTTGCCCGCATCGAGTTGATAGCCTGTTCCGTTTTTCTGAGCGTTAGCGGCTTAGCAGCATAGTTGATTCATCAATTGATAAATTGCTACTGGATGAAAAAGTACGATCGTGCTAAAAATAGAGCCAAGATCATTACCTCGGTTGACGTCATGGGCAAAAGAGAACTTACCCGCGAGCATATTTTAAAGACTGCTTTTGATATAGCGAGTGTAGACGGATTTGATAGCCTGACAATAGGCCAGTTGGCCAAAGCATCTGGGATGTCGAAAAGTGGTTTATTTTCCCACTTTAATGCCAAAGAAAACCTCCAATTAGCGGTGCTGGAATATGCGGGGGAGCAGTTTGTGGCTAGAGTGATTCAACCCGCACGGCAAGCCTCCCCTGAGAGTATTGAGCAGAAAATCCGCCTACTGTGTCAGTATTGGTTGGCTTGGAATAACTCATTTCAAGGTAGCTGTATGTTTCTTGATGCTTGGAAGGACAAACAAGAGACGCATGATGTGATTCAGCAAGGGTTGATCGGCTTGACTCGACGCTGGTTGGATTATTTACAACGGCAGATTGAAAAAGCGATAGTGCGAGGTGAGTTTTCGCCAGATTTGGATAGCTGGCAATGTGTCTATCGTTTGTACGGGGTCTACTTGAGCAGTCATTTATTCCGCTCCCTGGACTTAGAGTGTGGAGAACATCGGCGCTTTTGGCTGGGGATTGACGAGTTATTGGCAAGTTGGCGCAACTAATTGTATGCGTCGTTAAAGAATGTTTAATACAACAAAAAAAGCACGCTCGTTCTATTTTGTTGGCAAAAAGGTAAAGTAATGAGCAGCAAGATTTATTTTAAACAGGGGCAGGGCCAGAAATACCAACGAAAGGTCATTAATTGGGTGACAAGGCTGCATCACCGCCTTGCGCCATCACATGCCCGCAAAGTGGCTCGTAATCTGTTTTTGACGCCTGATCGTTTTGATCGTGGTGTGGTTGAACCAGAGGGATTGGTTAAAGCAAGTATTGAGACCACCGAAGGAAAATTAATGACCTATCGCTTGGGGCGAGGGCCGGTTTGGCTGTTGTGTCATGGTTGGTCAGGGGCATCTAGCCAGTTTTTTACCCTGATGGCCCATATTGCAAAGCTCGGTTATACCGCATTGGCTTTCGACAACATAGCTCATGGTGAAAGCGCCGGCAGTCATGCCCATTTGCCCGGTTTTATTGCGGCGCTAAATTGTGTGTTGGATCAGGAGCCTGATATCACTGGTGTGGTTGCCCATAGTATGGGATCTGCAATGGTCTTGGAAAGTCGTCACCCTCAACTTGCCGGTAAGCCCATTCTGTTGGTGGCACCTGTGCTGAACTACACCGAGAATTTGCTTATTTCGGTTGAGAAGTCTGGTTATTCAATGCGCCTGTTTGATGAGGTCGTCAGCGAAGTTGCTGATGAGTATGGTTACCCGCTAGCGGATATTGATCCGCAGCAGCAGTTGAAAAGGCATCGTGCTCCTGTCGTTATTGTGCATGATCGTGGTGATCGCTTTGCTTCATTTTCCTTGTCAGAAGAGGCGGCCGCGTTGCCTCATGTTACCTTGGTGGCAACGGAGGGATTGGGGCATGGGAGGATCATGCAAAGTGAGCCATTGATGCAGGCATTTGACGGGTTAGCCGAGCAGATAACCCCTTTGCCATTGGTGGGTTAACAACAATAAAGGCTTGCATCTGCAAGCCTTTATTGTATTCATGGCGAGTAAATTACGCAACGTCCGCTTGGGGAGAGGACAGTTGTTGTTCGCGTTCTGCAACTTCCCTATCGAGTTCTGCAATTTTAGCCGCCATGAGTTCATGGCATTTATCGGCAAGTTCGCGCGCCTCGTTGATTTTATAGCCAGATACATCAATAGGATCCATCATTTCAGCGATAACGATTCCATTGTTGCGGCGTGAGAGGTCGATTTTTTGGTGGATAGAACTAACGCAGACGGGAACAATAGGCACGCCTGCCTCAATGGCCATTCGAAATGCCCCAGTCTTGAACGGAAGCAAACCCCTGCCTTTGCTGCGAGTGCCTTCGGGGTACATCCATACTGACAGATCGCGCTTGTGGATAGCTTCTACGACTTGCTGAATCGTGTTGCGTGCTTTGGACTTGTTTTCTCGGTCAATTAAAATGTTGCCGGTTATCCAGTAGAGTTGGCCAAAGAACGGTATCCATAACAGACTCTTTTTGCCAATCGAGACGGTGCGGGGCATCAGCATGCCCGGTGAGGTGACGAAATCAAAAATATTTTGGTGGTTTGATATATAGACGGCTTTGGGAACGCCTGTGACTCGCTCTTTTCCGCGGTGGATAAGCTCAAGGCCGACAAGTTTATGGAGTTGGTTGAACCAGCGGCAAAATACATAAACATGACTGGGGTTTCGGGGTTTGAATAGGCAGCAATATAGGGATGCAAAGAGTGTTGTGAAGATGATGAAGATTGCTGCCATAACGACACGAATAATGGAAAGCACGCTAACTCCTTTGCTTGCTAAGTCAAAACTATGACCATTATGGGATTAATTAAGTTGTATGACCAGTTGAAATATGCCGCTTTGTTGCGTTTTGTTAACAGTGCGCACGGAATACTATAAAAAATGCGGCATTTGTTCAGTATGCGCTTTGTCTATTATAAAATACTCAAAAGTAAGGGCTAAATAGCGCTTCCTTTCCTGCGGGGAGGTTTTATTAGGTGAGTTTTCTTGGTTATTTCTGCATTGTTTTGGCAAGAAAGAGGTATCAAGTCGATAAGCTTCGCTTTGTTGAGTAAGCACTGCATTTTCGCTGCAACGAGTTGCTTGAGGTTGCTTGGGTATAGTTATGGACTATTCGACGAGAAGATATGAATAAACGATTAATGATGTGGGTACTATTGGTGATGTTAACCACATCTGCCCCTTTGGCGGCCTCAGCTCAAGCGCTCGATATACTGATATCGGGAGGCTCGGTTTATAAGCATCCTGCAGGAACTGTGGTAGGGATAAAACAAGGGAAAATTGCCTATTTGGGGTCAATGGCCAATGCCCAGCCATTGATTGGAGATGATACGCAACATATCCGGGCGCATGGCCGAGCACTCTATCCGGGGTTTATCGAGTTGCACGGACACCTGCTTGATAATGTGGTGTTTTCTCGCTTTGCCTGTTTGTTAGAACCTGAAAAAGGAGAGCTTGGTCGAGAAGTCTGCCGTGAAGTCGTCGATAAACTCGAGGAGGGGCAGTGGCTTATTGGGCATGGTGCCGGCTTGTTGTTTAAGGATCTCTCGCCGTATTCGCCGCGGCAGTGGCTTGATCGGTATTTTCCGGATGTTCCAGTCGTGATTGCAGAGCCGCATTCATCGTTGGTCTGGGCGAACACGAAAGCTTTTGAGTTGATGATGATTAATAACTACAGCATCGACCCTGTCGGCGGAAAGATACTGCGAGATCACAACAACGAGCCAACTGGGGTTATGCTTGGAGCGATGGCTGAGTTGACAATGGAGCAGGCGTGGCGGTCGCACAGGGTTCACCTGTGTGGTCTAAGTGAAGAATATGTAATGTCGGTAGTGCCGCTGGAAAGCAATGGGGTAACAACTCTTGGTGATGCGGGGAATTTCTGGCTTTATGGGGGAATTAACTTTTGGAAGCATCTCGATGATGAGGGCGTACTGAAAATAAGGGTATCGGTTCGGCCACGTCTATCGCCATATAAAGCTATTAACGAGCAGTTAGAAGGATTGAGGTTGATTTTCCGTAATGAACTCACATCCAGACTTATCATCAATCAGGTAAGTGTTCAAGTTGATGGAAATTATGGTCTTAAAACGGCGAGGGTGTCTGGGCGTTATCAGCCTCCTTATCTGAACGGCGAGGCGAGTGGGCTGTTTTATTTCTCCCCTACCGAGCTTAATGCCTGGTTGCTGCGTTTGAGTGAAATTGGCTATGGTGCATTTTTCCATGCAGAAGGGGATGAGGCAATAAAAGCGGTTTTATATTCGCTGGAGAATGTCAGGAATATGAATAACGACAGCCGGTATACCCTTAGCAATATGAAGTTTATTCATCCTGATTCCGAACGTATGCTGTCACGTTTGGATGTTGCGACGACTTTTTACGAAGCGGAGCACCATGAAATTCCGGTGATTAGGGATAATTTGATCGAACAGGGGCTAAGACCGGTATCATTGCGACGTTTGCATGCGGCAGGAGTGAGTGTTTCACTCAGTAGTGAAAGCTATGGTAATGAACAGGTTATGCCGTTGCGCCGGATCAGTGAAGCAATGCTTGATAACCAGCTTGGTATTGCTTCAGTAAATAAAGCGATAGACAGTTATACCATTGAACCGGCCAAGGCATTAGGGATTGATGCTATTACAGGCAGTATCGTGTTGGGTAAGTCAGCAGATTTGATTTTGCTAGAGCAAGATTTGAGTAAGCTGGCAGTTGAAGATATTGCATCGGTAAAGGTGTTGATGACTATGTTGCAAGGTGAAATTACTTATCGTGATGAGAATCGAGGCTAGGCGTTCAGTTTAGGTTTGGGCTGAATTAACCACTTCTATTTGGGGCTTTCAAAAAATGCGTGAAGTGGTTCGCACATGTTATTATTGGTAATAAAAACAACTGGATATAATAACGTAATAAGGCGATAAATAGACCCGATAGATAAACTCGTTTGTTTGCCCTTTTTTGTGAATACGAGTTTCTATCTCTTCTGTTGTGTGGAGTTTCATGGCTGACCGGTGCGATGGTCAGCCATTTTTTTTGAATGATTTTCCATCAGTGAATGTCAAAATTCTTCTCAGTACTGGCTGTGATTTTGAATGGTTGCTACTATCCCTTTTAGGAATAAAAGTACCACAAAAATGTCTGAGCATTGAGGCCGGCAGGTGAGTACTGGAGCAGGTATTGACAGTGATAAGAAGATTTTCCCCCATTATAGTCACCGTGTTGCTAGCCGGTTGTTCATCGACGCCCGATAACTCATCTCAGAATGCCACGGATCTCTCTTCACAAGCTGTCACTGCGAAACGCTATGATTTTATTCCCTTGAGCGTACCTTTGGAGGGACGTGCAAATTTAGATAATTTCTATCGTTATTGGCGTGGAGCTCCTTATCGTTTGGGGGGAACGACCAGGGCAGGGATCGATTGCTCTGCATTTGTTCAAAAAGGAGTACTTGAACTTTTCAAGCATGATTTGCCGCGAACGACTGAGGCTCAGTCCAAACAAGGGCAATGGGTCGCGATTGATAAGCTAAAGCATGGTGATTTGGTCTTTTTCAAAACAGGGCGATCGTTGCGTCATGTGGGTATTTATCTGGGGGATGCACAATTTCTTCATGCCTCTACTTCTCAGGGAGTCATTATTTCAAGCTTGAAAAATCCTTACTGGCGGAGTGTTTATTGGCAGGCACGCCGGCTTTAATATATTCAAATTTTGTCGTGGTTTTGAGTATTCGCGAGATCGCCCATCTTTGTTCATACTAGGTATACCCATTTAGTCGGCGGTATTGTATCTGCCGAGCTAACTAGGAGGTGATCTATGGGTATGGCATTGACAGTTGGGCAGTTTCTCAATAGCCACAATATCGATTTTGATGTGACACACCATCGGCACACGGATACATCGTTTAGCTCAGCGGTATCGGCACATGTACCTACTGCGCAGGTAGCCAAAGCCGTTATGCTTAAGGATCAGAAGGGCGAGTTGTTGATGGCCGTTGTTCCGTCAAATCGACGGGTATTGATTGACAAGGTCAGTCGAATGATGGGACGGCCGTTTTATCTTATTGGTGAGCATGAATTGAGTAAGGTATTCCAAGATTGTGAGCCCGGCGCCGTGCCGCCATTAGGTCAGGCGTATGGGGTGAATATGCTGGTGGATGAGATGCTGTTCGCTCAAGACGATCTCTATATTGAGTCGGGTGACCATGAAAACCTGATCCATATCGATAAGACGCAATTTAACAAGTTGATGAATGATATTGATCACAAGGAAATTAGCGGATTTCGGATGTTGTTTACCCAAGCCCATGATGGACGCCATTGGGAGTGGGAGTGACGAGAATTGACCGGTCGCGACCTTCCGACAAGTGAGTGAGAATACGAATAGCCCGCCCTTGGTTTCAGGGGCGGGCTTATTTTTTTAGAGGTATGCTAACTGGGTTCTTAGCCAAATCCCCATAGGGGTGGTAAAGCCCGTTGTAAGGCTTTTTATTTCACCTTGGTAAAGAATAACAACGGTAGGAAACACATTGATCCCCCATTGCTGGGTGAGATGCCCTGCTTGGTCGTTGATGACGGGAAATTGAAAGTCATGGTGGCGACGGTAGGCATTGAGCGTACGGTCATCGCCCGATGTCGATGCCACAGAAACCGTAGTAACGTCCTCGCTCAGCCAATTGACCCCAGGGCTGACAAATTTGCATATTGGGCACCATGTTGCCCAGAAATACAACACAACAGGCTGCTGTTGGCTGAGGGCTGTAACGTCAATGAATTCACCGGTGGTCGTTTTGCCTTCCATTTGCGGGGGGATGCCTGTGGCGATATCTTTACCCCGCCAATAGTCGAGTCCGGTGGTGAGTACCATGATGAACACCAGTATTTTTATGGCTTCGCCCAGCCAATTCCGTATCTTTCTAGCGCTGCGAGTCTTAGTGGCCATTATTGCTTTCCTTGTGCCTGTTTGAGTGCGTCGGTTACCGATTCCTTGGTAAGAAGTTCCGGCAGGGCGATCCCTTGTGGGGCGGATGGCCCGTAGACGATATTGAACGGCACACCGTACCGGCCATTGGCGCGTAAATATTGGGTGACATAAGGGGACGGTTTGGTCCAGTCCCCTCGCATGCGGATGATATTGTCGTCCGCCAGTGCCGAAAAGACGGGATCTTGAAGTAATACACTGACTTTATTGACCTTGCAGGTGATGCACCAGTCGGCAGTGACATCGACAAAGACGGTTTTACCGGCATTGACCGCTTGGTGTATCGAATCGATATCGAGCGGTTGCCATGCATGATCCTGAGGTAGGGGCTTTGCCCATTGGTCGGTAATCAAACTACTTGCGATAAGGCCGCTGCCAGAAACAAGAATCAATCCGCTCAAGGCCAGAACTGCCGATTGTCTTCCTCTCTTCCTGCCTAGCTGCCATAGCAGGGTCGTAGCAAGGGTGATAGACAAAAGCACGACAGATGAAGTCCCGATAAAGTTACCCAACAGACTGAGCAGCCATACGCTAGAGGCTAACATCATCACTCCGAACAGGGTTTTGACATAGTCCATCCACTTGCCGGGCTTGGGAAGTTGCTTGGCTAGGCTCGGAAATAGGGCGATGATCAGCCAAGGGGACGCCATGCCGATGGCCAGTGCGGTGAAGATCGCAAACAGGGTGAGGATATTTGCCCCCAGGGCAGCGGCAACTGCCGTGCCGAGAAATGGTGCGCTGCAAGGGGTTGCCAGTAGGGTGGCGAACATGCCTTGGATGAAGTGCCCAAGATAGGAATTATCGCCTTTGCTTGCCAGCCAAGTCGTAGAGCGGCTAGGCAGGCTTATTTCGAATAACCCTAACATGTTGGCTGCAAATACCGCAGTCACCATGACCATTGCCCCGATAAAATATGGGCTTTGAAACTGGATGCCCCAGCCAAGTGCCTGCCCGGATATTTTTAGCAGGGCGAGAAATGCAGCGAGAAGCCAAAACGAAAACAGGATACCGGCTGCTGAAGCGATAAATTGCAGGCGTATCTGGCGCCTTGCCAATCCTTGAACGGCGATAACACTGCTTAGTTTCATACCAAGAACCGGCAGTACACACGGCATAATATTGAGGATGAGGCCGCCCAACAGTGCCAGAGCGATGGTTTCTGCCAGAGTGCTTGAATGTTCCTGCGTGACAGGTAGATCATTGGCAACAGCGGTTTCCTCTGCGCTAAATCCGTTGTCGCTGAAAGTGATATTTAACGATTTGCCGAGTAAGTCCGGAATACCGAACCAACTACTGGCTTTCATTGTTGCCAGCAGTTGCTGACCATCAACCGTGATGCTTGGGGTTTGGAATGAGACGGATCCCATTTCTTTGTCGTTGGCGTCGACGAATAGATCAGGAGCATGCCAACCAAGTTGGTTGTTGGCGACGATAGTGAGCTCTTGCGCGTTGGCGTCCCATGACAGGGCCTCAACGTTGACACTAGGTTGTGCCTTGGGCACTTGCCCCATGCCCTGGTTGTAGAGGTGCATGGCCGGCTCATCCAGCGTGAGTTGGCTGGGTTGGAAACCGAGCGAGATGTCGTAGTGGGTTAGCACGCAAATATTGGTACACGATGACATGGTGAGTTTGCCCGATAGAAAAACAGGCTTTGCCATATCATCAATGTGCAGTGTCATTGGGAATATAATACGGTGCTTGTAGCCAAGGGTTTCCACACCAAGGAAATGATGGCGTTCTGGCATTGGCCAGAACCAGTCAGCATGGTTCAAGTTGGTGGATAGGTCCCAATTGATAGAAGGGGCGACACCGCCTTCGCCGGGGCTGCGCCAGTAGGTTTTCCAGTCACCCTCTAGCTTGACTTCGAGCAGGGCTTCTACTGTTTTTGTCTTAGTATCGTGTTGACCGGTAAGCATGTACCTTAGCTGGATGGGCGGATGATCCGGGTTTTGCAACCAACCAGTAGAATATGTCGCGGCTTGGGTGGCCAGTGGTAGCAGCAGGCCGACCAAAATAATGATCATGGCGGAAAGCGTTAATCGCCAGTGGTTCGATGTGTTCAATGGAGTATCTCCGAAAAAAGCAATAGCGGGCCTTCTCACTGAGAAAGCATATGGTACTGAGTCGAGGGGCGTTGCTTTTTATTCTCTGAAGACACACAAGGTTAAGTGTCGCCGTCGTGAGGGGGCTATGGGCTCGGTGGTGATTGGAAACGACAGGGCAGGGCTTGCTATGATCGCAATAACCAGCAGCAGGAGCATTGAGCAGACAATAGCTTGGGAAACTTGCTGCTGATGATGCTGAAGCAGTTTTTCCGCCAGTGAACAGCCTGAGCCATCCTCGGTGTTTTCATGTGCTTTCGAGGTAATGTCAGCAAGTGGGGTTGCTGCGCTTCCTGATGGCAGAGCAGAATTGAAAACAGGGGGCTCGGCGCTGTTTTGGGCCATCATATCACTACAGCTTTGCAGTATACCGGCATGTTGTCCTGAACAGAGCAATACCACAAACAGCACCAGACATAGGGTGATTTTGGTATTGTTGATATGTTGTCTGTTCAGTTGCATTTATGGCTCTTGGCGGAGGAGTAATGGTTACAGGCTATATACAGACCAGCAGTGTGCTGATAAGTTTCTTGAATCTTATCTTTTTATGTCGACCACTGTAAATTGGTGATCAGAGATAGAGCCGAAAAAAGCTTGAAAGAAAAGTGTTATTTTATGAGAAGCGATTGTTATAAATAAAAATTTCACACTCAGGCTGTACGTTATTAGCTAAAGAAAAGCCACACTGGATAGTGTGGCTTGATAGGCAATGGATAGACAACCAATTAACGTTTGTTGCGAAGGTAACGCTTGCGGCGTTCTTCTTTTACTTTGGCTTTTTCCTCGGCCTTGCGCTCGGCTTCAATAGCTACATCGATAAGTTCTTGGGTGATCATTTCTGGGCGTTCCATCGTGATATTGCCAAGAGTGCCGTTACGCAGTTCGTTGATTAGGATCTCGGACGCTTTGTGCAGATCCACGCGGCCGCCAGATTTCAGACAGCCGCGCTTACGGCCAATTTCTTCCATCATTTCGATTTCGGATTCTGGCATTTCGTCGATATCGTAACGTGCTTTCAGCAGTTCAGGGTATGCCTGTGCCAGATATTCAACAGTAAAGAATGCGACATCGATGTAGTCCATTGCCGTGTCTTTGACGGCACCGGTAGCGGCAAGGCGGAAACCACTGTGTGGGTTTTCCACTTTCGGCCACAAAATTCCCGGGGTATCCGACAGCACGATACCGTTTTGCAGGTTAATGCGCTGCTGCTGACGTGTTACCGCTGGCTGGTTACCGGTTACAGCAACTGCACGGCCAGCTAGGGTATTGATGATGGTGGATTTACCGACGTTAGGGATCCCCATGATCATGGTGCGAATGTTTTTGCCCATTTCTTCGCGGTTAGGGGCCAGTTTGCGACAAAGCTCGGTGATCTTGTGGACTTCGTTGATGTTTTCCGTGGTGATAGCCATTGCTTTTACACCTTGCTCTTTCTCAAGGTGCTCGATCCACAGTTGGGTCATTTCAGGATCAGCCAGATCACGTTTATTCAATACCTTCACAACGGGCTTGTTGTTCTTTTCACGGAAGGTTTTGATCAGCGGGTTTTCACTGCTGAACGGAATGCGGGCATCCAGTACCTCGATGATCACATCGATTTTCGGCAGGACTTCTTCGATCTCTTTACGGGCTTTGTGCATGTGGCCCGGAAACCACTGGATTGTGTTACTCATGGGTAAAACTCTATGCTTGCTCGCCCACATGGGGTTAACCAATGCGTAGCTGGCGGAATTCAAATAGGGCAAGAAAACGATAGCCGTGGCTTTGCCGTAACTTGCAGACTTGTTGTGAAGTGTAACCTACTGGGTGTGATACATAAAATGTTTTGGCGGTGATCGGCTTTTTTACAGGGCTATGATGATGATTATGTATTCAGCGGAGGGGGATAAAATTATTGATGGGAGCCATAAATCGTAAGCTTATTAAATCCCATGTACTCAAAATGAGTATTACTATTATCTGAGCTGGACTATTCAGTGGTGAGTATAGTGCTGTGTCATTTGTCGCCAGCATTGATGAGAGATTTTGGCTTGGAATGGCAAGATGCTAAAAGAAGAAAAGATGTTATTGGCAGGGCGAGGTGCGCTTCTTGGGCTGGCATGTGGTGATGCTTTGGGGACGACGTTGGAGTTTAAACCCAAGGATAGCTATAGCCCTTTGACCGATATTGTCGGTGGTGGCCCTTTTGGATTAAACCCCGGCGAATGGACAGATGACACGGCGATGATGCTATGCCTTGCGGATAGTTTGATCGAGAAGGGGGGCAATGACCTCAAGGATCAGCTAGAGCGTTATACCCGCTGGTACCAGCACGGTGAGAACTCATGTACGGGGCGCTGTTTTGATATTGGCAATACAGTACGTAATGCGCTTGTAAGGCATCAAGTGACCGGTAAGGCATACAGTGGCGTCACGGATGAGTACAGTGCCGGAAATGGTAGTTTGATGCGCATCGCACCTTTGGCCTTGTTTTATCGGGATCAGTGCGTATCGGTGGCGATGGAAGCGGCGGCGGAAAGTAGCCGTACAACACATGGTGAAAGTCGTTGTGTTCAAGCGTGTGAGTTAATGACTATGCTTATTCACCGATTGCTTAATACCGCGGATGAACAAAGCCCGCAGATGTTTTTAGAGCATGCATTGGCGGATTATTTGGCATTGAGGCCGGACTGTCATTCAGACATCCGTCATATCGCGCAAGGGAGCTATATCGATAAAACGCGTGATGGCATTCATGGTTCTGGTTTTGTGGTTGCCTCTTTGGAAGCGGCGCTATGGTGCTTTGCCCACAGCACGAGTTTTGAGCAAGGCGCCTTGCTTGCGGCTAATTTGGGTGAGGATGCCGATACTACGGCTGCTATTTATGGGCAGTTGGCGGGCGCCTATTATGGCGGAGCGGCCATCCCCGTGCATTGGCGGCAGAAATTAGCATGGCGACATCATATTGAAGATATCGCGTTGTGGCTAATGCGTCGCCCCAAACGAGCGCATATCAAGGGGTTTATTAGTGAGGTGAAGCGTCAAATCGACTTGGGTGACGTTGGTCGGGTTAATATTTATGGACTGGTGTATCACTATGATTTGATGATAGACCAAATTAATTACGATGAGATTTTTGCAAGTAAGCCTTGGTATGACGATCTCCCTCCTTCAGTATGGTTTGCCGACGCAACAATGCGGCAGTCACTGTGCTGGCTCATTAGCTTGGTTCGACGGGAGCGATTTATGGATGGTTTGATAGAAGACTCGGTTGCCAACGGTGCCGTAAGTGCCTGCCTTGATAGATTAGAAGAATTAGTTGCTTAAATTGGGCTATTAAATAAAAGAAAAGGAAAATAAGCATGAGTATGCCAATTGAAGATATTGAAGTTGTGTGTGAAAAGTGCGGAACAATATACCAAGATTGGATGCGTGGTTCGGTGAATTTAGATCTGGATGATTTCGATGAAGAGTATATTGATAAGTGTTCTTCATCGGTATGCCCAAAATGCCAACATAAGGTATATCATTCAGCCCTAGTTGTGAAAAATGGCGTGTGGAAAATAAAGGATTGCTAGACTTATTCATCATTGGTTTTATTCGTTTATGAGTGTTATCACCCGTTTTTTCCGCAACGAAGTGCCCGATGTATTTGGTCGGTACATTAATGAATTACTAGCTCATAACCATTTTTGGTTAGAGCATGATCATAAGTATATTCAGATGTTGTTTCCGATGGACGAGGGGCATAAATTTAATCGTCATGCGCCATTGGTGACAGACGAAGATCGTATGGCATTTTCAGATCATATCGATTTGCGTAATCGCCATTTGCAAGCACTGGATATGATGTTGGAATACTATGGCATGGCGCGCAATGGCGAGATGGTTCATGTTACTGGGGAGTTAGCGCCTCAAAGTCATGAATGGCTTAAGCCGAACAATCATAATCAATTACGTATTAGCCGGATAATCCGAAGTTTGTCTTTATTGGGCAATCACAATGTTGCAGCGTCGTTCTGTAGGGCTTGTGTTAATGAAGCTGAAAAGCATGGCACAGTATCAAGTAAAACGATGGATTTTTGGTATCACGCATTACGACAATAGAGCAATTGGCTTACAAAAACGCCTGTTATCACAGGCGTTTTTAGTGTGCTGTACTCTGATTGGGATCTAACAGAATACCCGTTATTCCACATCCACCCCAGGATCGCGCTGTTCGTACATGTACGGTGTGGTATGCAGGCCTCCGGTGTAACCAGCTTTCTCCAGTTTCTCACGGACGGTTTTGACCTGCTCGGCTGTTACCGGTTCTTCTCGTGCACCAAGGTAGAGGCGCACGAAAGTGATTAAATCAGCAAGCGTTTGATCTGATAGGATATCCTCGAAGCTGGCCATTGGCATAAAGTTTCGGTCTTTATCGAGATAGGTTGGTTGTAGGCCTCGGATGGTAACAGCGATAGTATTAAATGGATCGCGGTGCATGATGATACCGTTGTTGTAAAGGGTTGGGGCGATCGGTGGTCGGCCTTTGCCGTCTTCACCGTGGCAAGCACCACAGGTCTGGTTGTAAGTGGTATAGATAGCCTTTTGGTAGGCATCCTCAGTAAAGCCTGATGGTTTGAGGCGTATTGCGCCATCGGCCAAAAAATTATGGGTGTCACCAGCAAGCAAGTAATAGGACATCGCTTCGATATCGCTGCGGTCCATTAGGCTCAGGCTGTTTTTGATAACATCGGCCATGCCAGCAAACGCAGACCCTTTGCTAGAGTGGCCGGTATGCAGGAAATCGGTGAGGGAGGAGAGATCCCAACCGTCGGTATAGAGTTCGGTGACAGTGATATCAGGCGCATTCCAGCCATCGATAATGTTACCTTGGAAAATTCGCTCACTGATTATTGCCTGTGCGATATTTCGTGGGCTGTGGCACTCAGAGCAATGCCCGAACCCCACCACCAGATACTTCCCCCGTTGCCATTTTTCGACATCATTAACTTTGCCATTTAGCTGGGAAGGCAAGGTTAAATCTAATGGTGCGGTATCCATAAAGACCAAATTCCAGCCAAGCAGCCCTAGCCGGATATTAGAGGGAAACATCATTTGGTTTTGATCATTGCGGCGTGATACCGCAGTGATGGATTGCATATACTCCCACAGATCTTTCATATCCTGTTCGGTGACATACTGGTAGGAGGTATAGGGCATGGCAGGATACAAATAACCGTGCTGGCCTTTGCCGTCCACCAAAGCCGCCTTGAAATCATCGTAGCTGTAGTTGCCGATCCCTTCGCTGACATGGGGGGTTATGTTGGTTGAGTATACAGTGCCAAAGGGGGTGACAAAGGGAAGTCCGCCAGCAAAAGGTTGTCCCCCTTCCGCACTGTGGCAGGCCACACAGTCACCGGCATGGGCAAGGTACTCACCGCGTTTAACAGCGTCCTTATCGAGTTTGGCAAGTTTGGCGTCTTCATCCAGACGCGCTTTGGTGATAAATGCACCTAGCGCCAGAATTTCGTTATAGGCTAGCTGTTTGCCGAAGGCGGGCATCACATTGTTGATCCCATTGCGGATAGTATGTTGGATCTCTTTGATGCTGCCGCCATGAAGCCAAACGGCATCAGAGAGCATGGGCACTCCTGTTGCTTGATTAGCGATGGTACCGTCACCGTGACAAGAGGCGCAGTATTGCATAAATAAGTTTTTGCCCAGTTCCACCTTGACTGGAGGGACATCGGTATGACGCTGGTTGAGCGAGGCCAGATAGTAGGACATTTTTGCGATTTGATCCGGGTTGAGGACATCAACCCAGCCCGGCATTGCTCCGTTTCGCCCCAGTTCTATAGAGTGGATGATGGCTTCGTCCGAACTGCCGTAGAGCCAGACATTATCGATGAGATTTGGGAAATGCTTGGCACCCTGGGCGTTGCTACGGTGGCAAGCTGCACAATGGGTCTGAAACAGAATTTGTCCTGATGCGACAATATCCGGGTGCTTGGCCAGATTGAGTAGTCCAGTATCGTTGATGCTTTCAAATTGATCGTCCAAGCTGGTGGTTGGTCTACTGAGTTTGTCATCACTTTGCTGCCAATCAATTAAGCCTTTCCAATTACCAAGGCCCGGATACAGGAGCAAATAACCCGCAGACAGAACGAAGGCGATAAAGAATGCCGTGAAAAGTAATCTGGGTGGTGGAGCATCTGTCTCTTTAATATCATCAAAAGTACCGATGACGGTCTTTTCACTCGCGGTGTGATTCGAACGCCAGTATTTCACGATGACGTATAGCATCAAAGCGAGGAAGATGAGGGTGAGGATTATTGCCCACAGGTTCCAGAACATGCTCATTAGTATGCCCCCTCTGATGTATCAACACCTAAGCTTTGCAAATAACGGATCAAAGCCTCGCCTTTGGATTTCCCTCTGACTTGCAATCGGGCATTGGCAATATCTTCGTCACTGTAGGGGACGCCGAGAGTGCGAAGTGCTTCCATTTTGTCTTCAATTTCATCGCCGGTTAGTGCTTGTTCAAACAACCACGGATAAGCAGGCATGATTGAGGTAGGAACGACTTGTCGAGGGTTGATCAGGTGAATGGCATGCCATTGGTCGGAGTATTTACGGCCTAGATTGGTGAGATCCGGGCCGGTACGTTTTGAACCCCATAGGTTGGGGAATTCATAAATATCATCAGATTCTTGGTTTGGACGTCCGTTGCGCTTAACCTCCGGATCAAGCGGTCGTACCATTTGGGTATGGCAAACATGGCAACCTTCACTGATGTAAATATCCCGTCCGGCTACTTCGATGGCCGTTAGCGGCTTGGCTTGGCTTTGGGCGCGTAATTTATCGCTCTCCATCAGGTTAGGGACAACCCATACCAACAGTGAAAACGCGGCGACGGCAATGGTGGTGATGATCAGAATGAAGACGGATTTGGTAAAATCGGCACTCATAGACTTATGCCTCCTTGGCCATTAAAACCGCTGGGCTTCGCACGGTTTTGACAAGATTGACAACCATCAGTACTAGTCCGAGAACAAACAGGACACCGGCAACAAAGCGAAGGAACAGCCAAGGGGCTTTGAAGTTCATGGCCTCGACAAAACTGTATATCAGCTCACCGTTATCGCTCTGCGCCAGCCACATGTAGCCTTCGCCGATTCCCGCGATCCACAATGCAACGGCGTAGAGCAACACGCCAGCATGGGCCAACCAAAAATGCCATTTTATGAGCCTGCTAGACCATAGCTGTTCTTTGCCCCACAGGCGGGGGATAAAATAGTAGAACATTGCAATGCCTGACATACCTACCCAGCCAAGCGCGCCGGAGTGGACATGGCCAATGACCCATTCGGAGTTGTGGGCAATCATATTGAACCAGCGGATAGCTAAAAGTGGGCCCTCGAACGTTGCCAAGCAGTAGTAGATAATTGCCGAGAAGAAAAACAGCATGATGTAGTCTGTTTTGAGCTTCTGCTTGTTTTGTAGCAAGGTCATTGCGCTATTGAATGCGCCTCCCCAAGACGGTAGCCAGAGGATCAGAGACATGACTATCCCGATATTCTGCACCCAGACCGGCACGGAAGAGTAAATGAGATGGTGAGTCCCGGCCCAGGTATAAAAGCCGACGAGCCCCCAGAAATGAATGATAGAAAGGCGGTAGGAGTAAATCGGTCGGTCGGCAGCTTTGGGAATAAAATAGTAGTTCATGCCAATAAGACCGGCGGTCAGCAAAAAACCGACGGCATTATGTCCCCACCACCATTGTACGATGGCATCTTGCGCTCCCGCGAAAACAGAGTAGGACTTCATGAAATAGGCGGGAAGGGCAAGGTTGTTGACGACAAAGATCATCGCGATCACGATGATGAAGGCGGCGAAAAACCAGTTGGCAACAAAAATATGCTTGGTCGTGCGTTTAGCCAGAGTACCAAAAAACAAAACGGCATAAAGAACCCATACCAGTACAATAAGCAGATCGATGGGCCATTCTAGCTCGGCGTATTCTTTTGAGGTGGTATAACCCAACGGCAGGCTGATAACTGCCAGTAGCAGGATTAGTTGCCAGCCCCAGAACACCATCCATGCAAGGCTTTGGTTGAACAGCTCGCATTTACCGGTTCGCTGAGCAATGTAGAGTGATGTGCCCATCAGCATATTGACGACAAAGCCGTAAATTACCCCTGATGTGTGCAGCGGCCTTAGTCTACCGAACTGGATATATTGGGAGTCGAAATTCAAAACCGGCCAATAAAGCTGCGCGGCAAGAATCACCCCGATGGTCATTCCGATGACAGCCCATGCCATAGCGGCAACAACGAAATATTTCACTATTTTCACGTTGTACTGCGCCGATATCTCAGTCATGAAGCCACCACTTAGTTTGAATTGTCTGAACCCAGTTTTGAGTAGTAATAGGAAATATCTTCCATATCTTGCTCAGACAGAGCATCTGCCTGCTGGTGCATCAGAACGGCCAATCCGCCGGAACGTTCACGGGATTGATAGCTCTTTAAAGAAGTGATGAGGTAGGTCATCTTTTGGCCGCGGAGGTTAGGGTAGGACTCGATGCTGGAAATACCGTTCTCGCCATGGCAAGTCATACACACTTTGGCTTTTTCTTTGCCTATTTCAAACTGGTCGTCGGCGTTGGCGAACGGGGAAAGAGCACCGCCACAGACAAATACAGCAACGAGAGGAACCACCTTTGCCAAATGTTTGATCACGCGATACCTCCATTGGATGATAAAGAGTGCAGATGAAAAGAAAGTATAGCGTTGGTTTGGGAGTTTGCGGTGGGTGGAGATTGCCATAGGGGGCGGGAGGTGGTTTGGGGCTGTTATGGGGCAGCGAAAATTTTGATTATAGGTCAATTACAAAAAATATAATCAATTAAGCATTTGTTTTTTCATGGGAAATGTCTTTGGTGAAAGATAGCGTTTAGTAATTGTGAATTAGTAAAGCTTTGATGTTTAAAGTATTTAGGAATGGCTGTTTTGAGAGGATGTCAATTTCATATTATGAGTGAGATTTAATATCAGCTGTTTGTAAGTTTAGTTTCTCTATGCCTGTTAGTACTCTTTTGCCGGACTTATTTGACATATCCTCGCTTTTTCAAAACGAGTTTCGGCTTCGGCACAACTTATACCAGGGTGAGCAGTAAATTGAATTTTCACAAGCTTATGAACTAGCATCTACTGCTTTTGAGTAGTATGATTGTGTCATTGATTTGGTTTGGTGTAAGAATCAAAATGATTACGTTGGTGTGGTATGGGATACCAGATTGACGGTAAATCCCTGACAACTGGTTTATATCAAGGTACTAACAATAATGAAAAATATTCTTCTCTGTACAACAGGTGCAACGCCTCAGGTCATCACAGAGACCTTATATGCGCTATACACTCAGGGTAAAACGTATCCAGACGAACTCTACGTAATCACAACTGAAAATGCTAAACATATGCTTGTCGATGGCTTGTTCACGCGTGGGCATCTGCAGGCGCTATATGATGAGTACGGCATGCCTGCCGTTAAGTTTGATGAAAGCCATATTTGGCTGATTGAAGACGAGCAGGGCAAACCTGTTTTTGATGCCAAGGGGGAAGAAGACCAGTCTTACATGGCGAATTTTATCACCCGTAAGGTGGCAGAGTTGACGGCGGATGCGAATACCGCTATCCATGCATCAATTGCAGGGGGCCGCAAAACGATGGCGTTCTATATGGGCTATGCGATGTCTTTGCTTGGTCGTGAACAAGATTCGCTGAGCCACGTCTTTGTTAATGATCAATTTGAATTTGTCCCCGATTTTTATTACCCGACGAAAACAGACAATTTTATTGTCGGTAAAACGGACTATAGCCTGTTAAACACCAAGGATGCAGTGGTTACATTGGCGGAAATTCCTTTTGTTCGTATGCGTAAGAAGTTCGAAGATGATCTGATTAGTCAGATAGAAGAAGCATCGTTTACCAAAACAGTTGCCCGGATGAATGCCGCTGATCAGGTTGCCTCTGTGCAGTTATCTAACAATGCACTAACCCTTTCAGTGTTGGGGGTTGATATCAAACTGACTGCGAAAGAGTTAGCGTTGTACCAGTATATTTCTCGAGAGAATCAGAAAAAGGTTCTCGTAGACCGATGTTTTATCGACAGTATTGAACCAAGTATGGCATTTTTATCTACATATAGCTTAATGAAAGGTGACCAGCGAGTTTATAAAACCTTTGGTCTATGTGATGAGATGGATTGGCGAGATAAGAACTTGTCTGGACTGAAGCCGATGGAAAAAGAGTTCATTCAACCTATTCGTAGTGTAATTAATGGTAAATTAAGAAAAGCACTGCCCGTAGAGGTTTATGAAAAAGTACAAATTCAGTCAAAGCGGGTGAAGGGGGGAAATGAGTACTGGATCTCGCAAGATATCACTGTGACTGACTTGTAATTACATCGTTGTTAATGTGAATTTTTCATCAAGCATAGTAAACAGCATTCAAAGTGTTAGGAGAATCAGCTGTGGCTGATAATAAAACTAAATTACGGATTGAGATAAAAAAACAGCACGATTTGCATTTGCATTCTGTTAAAAAACGATTTTTAACAGAAATGCTATCAGTGGAACGTAAGCATAAAAGAAATGAAAACACATCTTCTGTAAATTATGTAAATAACATTTATTTAGATTGAACAACATGGTAGGCCGGAATAGTACGGCCATCCAATTCCCATATGTTAATATTTACATTTAAGAGCAACATTATATACGGTCATCTTATCACGACCGCTAAACATTAAGCTGCATTGGTCGTCTAAATAGTAACTACGATTTCTACGTATTTTAGTTTGCATTTTTTCATTGATGACTAAAATTTTATTGTCACCTATTCTTTCAAAATCATAATGAAAATGAATACTCTTACCTTCAGTGAGGCGATCTTTTAATGAAAAATAAGTAGCATTTGAATCTAGTGTGTTCATAAATTGATTTGTGTTAACAAACCAATGATGAGATGGTATTTCAACAGTACCAATCCATCGTGATGACTGAGATTGCGTTGCAATATAAATGCAAATGTTAACAGCGATCAATATTATTAATAAAAATATTTTATTTACAGGAAAGTAATTGTTTTCCTTGGGTATAAATACATTCATGTTTATCTAATGTTACTATTATGTCTTTGCTGTTTGGTTTTTTCTCGGTGTATGGGTATGGCGTGTTAAATATCATATCCATGTAGAGGTTTTTATAATGAATTGCCGAACCTAATCGCCATGATTGAAAAATCGTCATTATGATTAGTACAGTGAAAACAATGCGCCACAAGGGATTTTTTGTCTTAGTCTCGTTTTCGTGTGTTTCTGCTTTACTCGCCTCATCTATAATGCATTTTTCAACATTTTCATAAGTTGAAAAATTAAGCATATAGCCTACACCTGGTTTGTTAACAATAATAGATTTATCATTATCTTCGAGTATTTGGCGTGTGCGAGTAATAATTTGCGGTAAACTTTCAGCCGAGATAGGTCTAGAACCCCAAATCGCATTAACAATAGACTCTTTATCCATTGTTACAGGGTGAGCATTATACAAACAAAGAAGTAAATCATATTGCTTTTGAGTTAACGTCAAAGATTCTTTTGTAACTCCATTATCTAAATCTTTCTTATGGTATAAAGCGCGAGAACCAACACTCCAGCAGTAATTACCAATGATAAGTGTTTTAGAATCTGTTTTCATCAGACATTTAAATTCTTACTAGGTATAAAATTGGGCTGATATTGTAAACGGTGAAGATATTCTAGGCAAGGTAAAATACTATCGCTTGTGAGGATTTAGATTGCCATGATCTACTCAATATAAGTTGATGTTCGCAAGCTTATAAAGTGCATGGCTAACATTATAATCATTATGATTACGACAATATTGGAAGATAAGAGTATGTGATGGTTCGTATGGTGTGTAACTTCAATATGATGGCTAATGATTATTCGCATGAAAAAATGGCAACGGGCAACTTTGACTTTTTGCGCTATGAGTTTATAGAGCTCTATCAGCAAGCGGTACAGGCAGAAAAGTACCTGTATAGCGATAGTCAGGCAAGTTTGGCCAAAATGCGATTGTTTGTTGAGTTAGCTTGCCATGAATTGGGGAAATATTTGCGGCTACGTCCGCCTGTTCATGGAGAGTTACGTAACAAAATCAATATGCTGGAGACATCCGGAAAGGTTGAGTCTTGGGTGATTGACGTTATGCACACACTGCGTGAGGCGGGCAACCGGTCAGTGCACTTAACGGAAATCAATGGCCACTTTGTTGCAAAGTTGAGTGTTTCAGCGTCGCGCATGGAAAATTTGATGCGTGATTTGCATGATGTGGCGAAATACCTTGCCAGTAAACTAGGGGGCTCTGAGGTTGCTCCTACATCTGAGTGGATAAAACCTGCGGAGTCTGCATTATCTGAACTGGTCGAGCAAGCTCTGTCTGGCCAGCGTGATGCGAGCTATGCCTTGGCTGAGCATTTTTACGAGCAGTTAGCTAGCAAGGTAGAGACAGGGGCGAATAAATGGTGGTCTAAAACTATTTATGCTGATTGGCAACGCGATCTTGCCTACTGGTTGGAAAAGGCACACAGTCAAGGTCAACCTCAGTCTTGGTTGCTATTGGCCAAGAGTTACGCTTCCGGTAAGTTGCCTGAAACATCAGCCCGAGATGCGAAAATGTGTTTTAAAAAAGCTCTTGAGCATGATGATGACGGGCAGGCTGCCTTGGCTTTTGGTCTCTACCTTCAGCAGAATAGTGAGCAGACTCGTGGTTGGCAATTGATTGAGCAGGCTGCGGATAAAGGCCTTCATGAGGCGCTGTGCTGTTTGCAAAAACGTGATAGCCAGCGTGATAAGTCTCGTTACTTAACGTGGCTTGCTAAAGGGCTTGAAGTCAATCAAGTGGCTGCGTTTACTCTTGATGCGTTTGAGAAATTGCAGAGCCTACGGCAAACGCCAGAGTGTGAGGGGGCAGTCAAGGCCTTGCGCAGTGCGGTGATTACTGCTGTCGCTAAACGTGCCCCAGGCATTGAGTTTATTGTTGCTATTCAGCAGGGAAATGGCTGGGGTAACAAGGAGTTGTCGCCTGATGAGATGGTTAAGCAAATGGTGGCGAGCTATTCAGACTTACCTGATTGCATTTTTTATCAGCGTGAGCTTTTCGATGCAGTTTGTGCCGCCCAAGGTCACTATGACGAGTTACGCAAAATTTACCGTTATGTCGCTTCGACAGTTGCTTCAGGGGATGATCTTGCACAGGTTCAGTTTTCAATGGCGATGAAAGCTATTGAGGCGTTTAAACAAAACCGTAATGTTGCGATTCCTGAACCGCTGCACTTGTTGTTGCAACAATCGGCTGATGCAGGTCACAGCGAAGCGCGTGCATATATAAATTCCAGTGAGGGTAAAGCACTGCTCAAAAAGACTGGATTTGTAACCGGTGGCCGCATGCGAACGAAGTCCGCGGAAGAAAAGGCAAAAGCAAAGAATAAGCGGAAACTTGCCCAAAAAAGCCGTCGAAAGTAAAGCCTTGGTTGATTATGTGATTGAGGAAAAACGGGTCAGTTAAAGCTGGCTCGTTTTTTTTGCATTAAACAGAGGGTTCTGCCTCAATTTAATATATCGATGTGGAAAGTGAATACCTTGGTCGATTAAAGTATGAGAGTACTTAGGCATACATTTTGACAGGGAGGTATCGATGTTTTCGCATTTCACCGTGATTACAGAAGGTGTTGCGCATAATTTGGATCGGCATTTTGATTGCCGTAACGGGCGTGTGTTTATGTCGGTGAACCTTTGGGTAGAAACCGAAGAGCAGATTTTCGATATGGTGTCTGAAATTGGACGAGATGCTGGTTGCGATGTGCGTGGTGACTTAAGAGTATATAAAACCGAGCCAAAGCAAGCAGCTCAAAATGATGCCTATGGTTATGGCATTAACTTTGCCCCTTACGGGGATTAAGTGTTACTGGGCAAGATATTGCTTATTGGGCAACTTATTGCTTGAGGCGGGCAATAAGTTGCTTCTTATGGTTGTGTTACTCAGTGTCTATTTTTATTAAATTAAATAAAATCAATTGCTTGTATTGTTATCGGTGGTTGGCATGGTTTTCGCGTTATTGATGGTGCAATTTCGCAACTATTCCATTGAAAAAGGATATTACAATGCCAACTCCTTGCTATATATCTATTCAGGGCCGCACTCAGGGCAATATCACTGCGGGTTCATTCACTGCTGATTCTGTCGGTAACATTTATGTGGAAGGCCATGAAGACGAGATGCTGGTGCAGGCGTTTGATCATATTGTTACCGTGCCGACGGATCCGCAATCAGGGCAGCCTGCAGGCCAGCGTGTTCATAAGCCATTTAAGTTTACGGTGGCGCTGAATAAATCTATCCCGTTGATGTATAACGCGCTTGCATCGGGTGAAATGTTACCGAACGTACAATTGCGCTGGTACCGTACATCCGTAGAAGGTAAGCAAGAACACTTCTTTACCACGACGCTGACAGATGCCACTATCGTTGATATCGACTGTCAAATGCCTCATTGTCAGGATCCTATGAAATCTGATTTTACTCAGCTTATAGAGGTATCTATGGCTTATCGTAAGATTGATTGGGAACATACTGTGTCTGGCACATCGGGCGCTGATGACTGGCGAGCGCCGCTTGAGGCTTGATTTTATTCACCCTGTCGGGTGCAGCCTAATCGTGATTGATGCTTTACCTCCCAGCGAATGCTGGGAGGTTGCTTTTTCGGCTTAGTATTGCGCAGGTGCAAGGCGAGGCTGTATCGGTTTGATGGCTGGTTTGTTGATTTTGCTGTTGAGCTTAATGTGACAACATTCCATTACTAAACCGAAAGCCATGGCGAAATAGACATAACCTTTGTTGAAGTGGATGGCGAAACCTTCAGCCATCAACATAACTCCTAGCAGTACCAAGAACAGCAGGGCGAGCGTTTTGAGCCCGGGATAGCGCATGACCGCATCGTTGATTTTCTCGGCGCACAATACCATGACTACGGCAGAGGAAAGAATCGCCGCAACCATTACCGGAACATCATCCGTCAGTCCAACCGCAGTGATGACAGAGTCCATAGAGAAAACCGCATCGACAGCAACAATTTGAAGCAAAATTAAGGTAATGCTTGCTCTCACTTTGCTGGCATGCGCAGTGTCGGAAGCGGTCAGCCAAATCCATAGTTCCTTGAGGCTTTTGGCCAAGAGGAATGCCCCCCCCGGCAATCATGATCAATTCCCTGCCAGTAAAGGCGAACTCACCCAGACTCAACAGTGGTTGAGTTAGCGACATAACCCAGCTAATTGAAAATACCAAGCCGATTCGGGCAATGACCGCAAGGGCGATACCTAAATTGCGGGCAAATTTACGTTGGTGCTCGGGTAGGCGTTCACACAGCACGGAGATAAATACGACATTGTCTACTCCAAGGACAATCTCAAGGGTGAACAGTGTTGCAAAAATAAACCATGTTTCAGGCTGGAGAAATAACTCAATCATTGGGTCACCTCTGAGAATGAGGCTGCCGCAATAACAGTGGGTAAATCATGAGAAGAATGGTCTGAAACAGAGCCATGAGTAAAGGGAGTAAAAATAGTCGTTCGACTGAAGGGGTCGTCCATTAATGTATATTGCCTTCTATTGCTTAGATGGCTTGAGTAGACCATCAGACACGTATTTCAGCAATAGGGGGAAGTGTAACAAACTGTAAAGAACAACCATCGCCGATGGATGATTCAATCGGCGTATTTTGCAACACATTGTCAGAGCACAAAGGGAAAGTGTGGGTTAGTTGTTGTCAGTACTCTCAAATGGTTGTTCAGGCAAGTGCCCATGATCTTGATGGGCTTGCTCTTTGGCCTGTTTTTCGTGCATTGCATCAATCAGGATTTTGTCGAGGCGTGCGAAAAAGAGATCCTCTTCGGCTTTGCCGCGAAGATGCATTTTGTCATAGAAGTCCATAGCTTGCCTCCGGTCTATCTACTGATCTTCACTTTAAGCCTAGCCAAATGTTGCGAGGGTGTTGGTTTAATCATCAAAAGTTTGATCTGGAAAGGATGCTGCGAGGTTATTCCTTGATCTTTGGTTGTTGATCGTTTGGATCGCTAAATAAGCTATCCGAGCATGAAATTAAGCGATTCGAGGGGAAAGAGGAGAGTAATCGCCCCTCTTTCCTAGGAGAGCATTAACGGCCTGACTGGGTGAGGATGTATTGTTTGTCGCTGCTGACGATGATGTTGTGTTGGAGGAAGTTCTGTCCCAGAATCATACTGTATTTGAAACGGCTGCGATCCCGTAGGTTGACGGCCACCTCGTACTTTAGTTTGCCGAGCTGCACGGTTAACGGCACGACTAACCTTACTTTTGAGGCTTCACCTTCTCGCGCCTTGATCCGCATTTCCTTGAGCACCTTTTTCGTGAACGTGTGCGTGTCACCTTGGGTATTTCGGTAGGTAAATGTCACCCATTTTTCACCATCTTTATCGAAAGGTTTGATGTCGGTGGCATGAATGGAGCTGATATCGGCCCCGGTATCCAATTTGGCTGGGAAGCTCATTCCTGCTAGTTTCACTTGCTCAATGTAACCTGCTTTGACCGGCTTTGTTTTTTCGAGCAGGTATGTTGTGCGGGTGTTGATAATAATTTTTCCCGGGATCAATTCGGGACTAATTTCAAATTCACTATAGCCCGTGTGCTCGTGTTCCGCTGACAAGGCGATATCTTTCAGAAGCAGATTATCTGGCAGCTTTATTTCAGCACCGACGACTGGACGGATCTCTTTACCAATACGTAGCTTGTGCTTTAGGGGTTTTTCTATGTTCTTTACCCGACCGTGAATATCTGTAGTTCGGTAGCTGACCTGTTCACCGAATTCATTACGCTTCTCGTCGATGCGGTTAACATTCAATAGCGGTGTCTTGATAGTCGTAGAGGGGATGGCTTGATACTGACTACCATCTATAGTTAGGTTTTCTTGAGCACTGATCTGTAAGGTCGATTTTTCCTTGGCTGCTGAAATAGCTAGTTCTAAAGGTTTCTCGGAGAGATTTTGCTTGCCTAAATGGACCATGAAGTGTTGGCTGAGAGCTTCTGTCCCCAGTCTTAGCTGGCTGCTGTATTTGCTTCGATCGCGTAGGTAAGCCTGAATAGGATAAGTGTGGTTGTCCATTGTTACGGGAACATATACAAGCGGTCGCTGGCCGTCTTTGAATGTTAGCATCCTGTCTATAGGCAAGGTTAATGATTGGGACTGTTTATTGCGACCAGTCAGTTGAAAGGTCACCGTCTGCTTGTGCTTATCGATTTTAACCTTTTTAGCATGAAGGATGCTGTAGCGATTTTTGAACGAGATGCTGACATTGACAGGGATATCGTTGATTTTCGCTTGCTCTTTGCTGCCGATCAGTTTGGCATTGTGCTGCGCCTGAAGATAGTTAAATCCGGCATCCACCCAAGCGGTTTGCTTTAGAAAGGTTTTTCCTACCAAGATGGGATAGGAAAAGCGGCTGCGGTTGGCCAAGTTGACCTCGGTGTCGACAGTGGTGCCGGCAATATCCAACTTGAGTTTGATTACGGGGCGGGCAAGGTGGCCATCCCCACGGCTTTTTATCATCGCCAGGCGAAACAGTGGTTTGGTCAGCGTGATTGTGTCTCCGTCAATGGGATTGGTCAGATCAAAAGTCACCATAATATTGGTTTTGTCGTCACGATCTCGAAGAGCGGTAGTGTTGAGGGCATCATAGTGGCTAGCAATGGCATTCAGTAATGCCTCGCCAGATAAACCATCGAATTCAGGATCTGTTGCCGTGATTTTAATATTCGTGGCGTGAATAGAGGTGGAATCTGCCCCTGTATCAATTTTAGCGGGTAATGCGATGCCGCTAAGTTCAGTGATTCCGGGTAGGGTAACGAACTCGATTCGGCCTAGAACGATCTTTTTCTCAACGGTTTGACGACTGGCAAAGACTTGTTCGAACTGTGCATTGGCGGCATGAACCGGAAGTGATGTGCTGATAAGGGCCAGCAAGGCGGCGAAAAATAAACGTGAAGACATAATGATAGCCAACCATCCTAAGTGTTTTGCTGTTATTCAAGTGTACTCGCTTGATGTATCGCGTGGTGGGTTAGTTGTTCACTATTTAGTAGTGATTAAGTTAATTATTGCAACAGAGACCGTCTCGCAGCGGCAATGTGTGCGGTTTGCTTGAAAATGAGATAACGCTGTAGGAGGAATGGTCGCCAGAATGGTCGCCAGCGATATGATTAACTGGCGACGTACAACTGACGGCGTTTTATCGTGATGTTATAGAGTGCTATCGTGTGGTATTGGCAATATAGTCTGCTTGGGCAATGAGTTTGTCGAGGATCCGCTCGCCGTCTTCGCGCAGGCCGTTGTGCTCATATTCGTTGGTGAGCCAGGCTTTGCTGTTCGGGATCCCTTGCAATGTTTCTAATGAGTAGTTCATTTCTACATACATGTCTTCGGCATAGACGGCACAGCTAACGGGTACCTGATTGCGTGACAGGGTATCTGCATCGTACAGGGCCGGCCAGTCTGTTTCTTCGGCAAGTTGTTCGGCGGCGTGTTTGAGCGGTTTTAGGCAATCAAGTTGCTCAAACATCCACGGGTAGACCATTTCCCCGGTGAAGTAGAATGGTGCTCCTTTTTGGTAGTTGAACACAGGGTATTGTTCTCGTACCCGTTGGGCTGACCATAGGGATGCTTCCTGCTGGCAGTAGATCGATTCGTGCAAGATGGCATAGATAGGATTAGTTTGATACGCCTGTTCTGCCAGCATGGCGTTGAGAAAGCCGTAGCTGAGAGTCTCTTTGCCGTTGCAGGTGACAAAGGCACTTTCAAGCAAATAGTACATCGGTAAATGGGCGTGGCTGCGGCCCAGGTTGATGCCGATAAGTTGGAATTGTTCTACGGTAAAGCGCTGGCCGTTAGGGAGTCTTACGTCATTATCGATCAGATAGTCGGCGATTTTTCGGCAGTGCATCTGTGCTTGCGGGAAATGTGCAAAGAAGGCTTGGTTTTTGTCCCAGACTCGTTGGTAAGTTGCTTGGTAAACCTTATCGGGGTGGCCGTGAATAGGTGGTACGCCACCGGTCATGTAAACCCGGCTCAGGCTCTGAGGGTAGAAAGACAAGTATGTCAGGGCACAGAATCCCCCGAAGCTTTGGCCCAACAATGCCCATGACGTCACTCCGAGTTGTTGGCGTATGGCTTCTGCATCGCGCACGATATTGTCGGCACGGAAGTGCTTCAGGTAGTCAGCCTGTAGTTTCCCGTCCATATGGGCAAGGGTCTGGTGGGTGACTGGGGAGCTGTTTCCGGTACCGCGTTGGTCGAGTAACAGCACTCGGTATTGTTGTAGTGCGCGTTTTAGCCATCCGCTTTGACCTTCTGGTCGTGGCGAGGGGAAGCCCGGGCCGCCCTGAAGGTAAACCAACCAAGGCAGGTCTTCGTCTTGGCGTTTGATATCCACAACTTCCCGGGCAAACAGGGTGATGCTGCCACTGTCAGGGTGGTTGTGATCGAGAGGAAGTTCGAAGCGGTGCTGGCAATACACCGTATTCCCATCAGTAAAGCGGGCATCCATAGTGTGTCTCCATTTTGGCAAAACATGCATATTATATTGCTGGCCTGTTTTTAGCATGTTGAAATTTTAGGTTTTACGTCACGGTTTTCCTGTCTGCGGAGGCAGGAAAAAGGACTCGAACATATTGGGTTCATCAAAGTGCCGCTCGCCGATAAATGTGATGGCATGGTGTCCCTTCTGACGCATAGCACCTGCAGAGAGAACGCCAAACGGCCAGAGGTAGAGTCGTTCCAACCGTTCGCTATTGCCAACCAAACCTTGAGAATTGAATAGGCTGTGATGCTGGTTGTCGGTGGTTGGTATACTTCTTAATTCATGGTATGACAGCGGCGAAAGGGGACGAGCCTGTTGCAATTCGGTGTTGCCCCACTCGACGCCAGCTATCATGTGCTCCCCTTCGGTGAGATTGATATGGAGCCTCTTCTTGTTATCGGGCCTGACACGTATTTTTTGGATAGGCGGTTCGATGTTTTTCAAGGGTGGCTTGGGGGAAAGAGTGTTGTTGAGGGCAAACACCATGTGGTAGCAGCCACAGTGGTGGATGCTATCGAAGATCATGGGGTTACCTTGATGATCAAGGGTCAGCCGAAGCAGCAGAGCATCGAATGGGCCCGCGTAAGGATCAAGTGGGCGGGTAGGTGTTCGGCGAGGAAACCAAAGGCTGTAATGTAGCTGGAGATAGGTTTGTCCGTAAAATTCGGTGTAGCTGTGATCCCAATAGACGGAGGGTTTGGCGGTATCAACGGTTGGTGTTGAGTGAACATCCATTGTGACTCGGCCGGGGCGGTCATCGCGGGACTGGGTGGCGATGCTTACCAAAGGGGCGTAATGGGCATGAAGACTGCGTATCTGATCCGCAGAGAGTTGCGGCCAGAATAGGCTGCTTTCATGGCGTGCGTTTTCAAACCAGCGGCGTATAGTTTGTTGTGGCAACTGCGGTTGCATGTTGTCGCCGAGCAGATAGTGCGTGGTGGGGAATGCGGGTGGCTGGTCGAAATGGCCTAGAATTCGGTATCGCTCTTGGTTTATTGCTGGCAGTGCCAAGTGGCTTGCTACAGGGTAGAAGCCGAAGGCTTTCATCCATGGTTGGTAATTGGATGCAATGTGTGGGGCATGCGCGGTGAGTTCGAGCCATAACTGTGGGTTGTCGCTTGTTTCCTGAGTGAGTTTTGCGGCGCACTTATCTAACTTTGCAAGTTGAAAGCCAGGATTGACCTTCAGGTTTTGAAATTCGCTTTTTCGTTGGAGTGCGGCAAGGCGGGATGTATATGCCAGCCACTGGTGGCGGTCACGCGTCGTGCTTACATGATTGAGAATCGATTGGCTAAACCGGTCGAACGACAAGTAGGGAAAATGGGGGTGTTCGGTATATTGAACATCGTTAACGCCTTGGCGCTTTACCTCCTGTTTAAAACGGGATAGCTGCTGGTGGCATTGTTCTAATACCGTATTGCCATGAAGAACCACTGGGGGATGGGAAGCACATGCTGTTATTAGCAGGGACAAAGCGAAAATGAAGGCTGAGCGGGTAGCTAAGCAGATCATTAAGCGGAGAGTCGTAGGCGAAATAGCCCATGCCATAGAGATATCCTATCTGTGAGCGGAAACTATCCTGAACGAAATACGAATTTGATAGCCACACTATAACCAACTTGTTGTTTCATTGTGAGTCTTTTTGTGGGTTTGTAATGAGGTTGTGGCAAGGGCGGCGTGTAGAGCGGTTGTGAGAGGAGGAAAATAAACCGCACGGAGTCACCATGCGGTTTTGAGGGAAGGCAACGATCAGCGCTGTGCGATCACATAGTTCAATGCACCGGTAATAGCAGCAACTTGGGCATCATTGCATTCTTGCGGCGTGACTCGCTCACTGTCTGGGTAGACTTCTGTGGTTGTCCCGTATACGCAAGCAGATAGGCCGTTGCACAGACTCAGCTCTACCAGTGGGTAGTTGATGACCCCTTCTTGGGTGACAGGGCTACCAATGATATTGCCATCCTGATCCGGTGGGGCAATATGAGTTACGCGGCGTACCGAATCGATGATTGCCTTTTGGAATGCTGGCTGAGGGTTTTCCGTGTCCCCGACAGTGTAGAAACCATCTGGTACGCTGTCCTCAATGTATGGTTCGCCGTCTCGTGCTGCAAGAGCTGGGCGGAACTCCTCTTCATCGGTATCTGTTGTTTCGTGCAGGTCGATATGAACAAGAATGTCAGTGCTTAGCCCAGCCACCATAGCCATCACTTGGGCGGCTTCTTCACTTGGGCTGTCTTCGTAGAATGAGCGGTTAGGATCAATGGCATTGGGATTCCAGCGATTGATAGTTTCATAACCCCAAGGACTCACACACGGCGCAGTGACAATATTGAAATGCGTCTGGTAGTTTTCTGCTTCGGTGTCCATAAATTGGAGAGCGCCGTGCACACCGCTGGTTTCATAACCATGTACGCCACCGGTGATCAGTACCGTGGGCTTGCTGGCATCCCATTGGCGAGATTTGATGACAAATAGCGGATAGCGCTTCTCATCGTAGCTGAGCTGGCCATATTGGCTGACGTCGAAGCGTGCAGCCAGTTTTTCAATCTTGCTGATCACATCATCACGGTAAGAGCGTTTGATGGTAGTTTGTGCTAGCCATTGGGCACGTTCTTCGTCCCCCCAAGGTTGGCCCGGTGTGCCGATAGAGTAGTGGTGTGAGCTCTTCATGGGATTCCTTCTCTGTGTACTGTCAAGCTGAGGTAGCTTGAGATTGCAGCATTATATACCCAAGTTGCCTTATGATGCAGGGTGTTCTCAGCGCATTGCCGTTCCGTGCCAGTGTGAAATAACCATAAGTATTCACTCTCACAAATACGTTCAGGATGAAGAGGTTGGTTATGAGATAGGCACTTGTTTATCAATACCTGTTATTCATCAAGTTGAGCGTATATCCTCTGATCTGATTCATTTTGCATGCCTCGAGGGTATGTCCTGTCAGAGTGGTTAGGAGTAGTGTCATCATGAAATTAAAAGATCCGAAATTATTGAAACAGGCATGCTACGTTGGTGGTAAGTGGAGCGAGGCCCTGAATGGGCAGACTAGTCCGGTGGTTAACCCGTCTACGGGTAAAGTGATTGCCAGTGTGCCTGTACTCGGCCGGGATGAGGCGCTCTCTGCTATTCATACGGCGGAATTGGTACAAAAGCAATGGCAAAAGAAAACGGCCAAACACCGTTCGCAGGTCTTACGGCGCTGGTTTGAGTTGGTTACCGAGCATAGTGATGATCTGGCAGCACTATTGACCAGCGAGCAGGGTAAGCCATTTGCCGAAGCCAAAGGCGAGATTGCTTATGCGGCTAGCTTTATCGAATGGTTTGCCGAAGAGGCCAAACGTGCATACGGCGAGATGATCCCGAGTCATAAGGAGGATGCGCGGATCTTGGTATCAAAAGTGCCAGTTGGTGTTGTGGGGGCGATTACTCCATGGAATTTTCCGGCGGCTATGATCACCCGCAAATGCGGCCCGGCCTTCGCTGCTGGGTGCGCAGTTGTCCTCAAACCCGCGCCTGAAACACCGCTGACGGCATTGGCGTTAGCCGAATTGGCTGAGAGAGCCGGTATTCCCCAAGGGCTGTTCAGTGTTCTGACGGGCGATGCTGCTGCTATTGGCTCTGCCCTTACAGAAAGTGCGGTGGTGCGTAAAATATCCTTCACCGGTTCAACGGCCGTCGGCAAATTGTTGATGGCGCAATCGGCCGATACCGTTAAGAAACTTGCACTGGAGCTTGGCGGTAACGCGCCATTTATCGTGTGTGACGATGCTGACTTGGAAGCCGCTGTTAACGGCGTGATGATTGCCAAGTTCCGTAATGCCGGCCAGACCTGCGTTTGTGCAAACAGAATCTATGTACAAAACAGTGTCTATGACGCGTTCAGCCAGTTATTGGTAGAGCGGGTAAGCCAGCTAAAAGTGGGCGATGGGTTTGCGCCTGATGTGACGATAGGCCCGTTGATCAATGAGGCTGCCGCAAGCAAAGTTCAGAATCATGTTGATGATGCGGTGGCGAAAGGCGCTGTCATTGCGCATGGTGAGCCTCGGAATGAAGGAAGCCTGTTTATTGCGCCGCATGTTTTGCTTGAAGCGAATGACGATATGTTGATTGCAACAGAAGAGACATTTGGTCCCGTTGCAGCTTTGTTCCGGTTTGATGATGACGAAGATGTTATCGGACGTGCCAATCATACGGAATCAGGCTTGGCGGCTTATGCTTACACTCGGGATCTGGCTCGGGCATTTCGCTTTAGCGAATCGCTAGAGTACGGTATGGTCGGTATCAACGAAGGACTGATTTCCACCGAAGTTGCGCCATTTGGTGGTGTGAAGAGTTCGGGGCTGGGTCGGGAAGGGGCTCGACAGGGCTTGGATGACTACCTGGAAACCAAATATACCTTGATGGGCGGCCTGTTCTGAATCGGTGCTAACTATTGGTATAGAACTTTAAATAACGAGCATAATTTCTTAAACTTGCGTTGATAAATAAACATGGCTCAGTAAGGAACCATCAATGACTAAAGCAAAAATCGGTATTGTCACAGTAAGCGACCGCGCCAGTGCAGGTGTTTACGAAGATATTTCAGGCAAGGCGATTATCGAGACCCTGAATGATTACCTTGTTTCTGAGTGGGAGCCGGTTTATGAAGTGATCCCTGATGAGCAGGATGTAATTGAAGCAACGTTGATCAAGATGGCCGATGAATTAGATTGTAGCTTGATTGTTACAACTGGCGGCACAGGCCCTGCAAAACGTGATGTAACACCTGAAGCGACTGAAGCGGTTTGTGATCGTATGATGCCGGGTTTTGGCGAGCTAATGCGTGCAGAGTCGCTGAAGTTTGTGCCGACGGCGATTTTGTCTCGCCAAACAGCAGGTTTGCGTGGCGACAGCCTGATTGTAAACCTTCCGGGTAAGCCGAAGTCGATCCGTGAGTGTCTTGATGCGGTATTCCCTGCGATTCCTTACTGTATTGACCTGATGGAAGGGCCATACTTGGAATGCAACGAAGAAGTTATTAAGCCTTTCCGCCCTAAGAAGTAATGCGGCAGTCACTGCGTTATTCTTGATGATGTTATACATTAAAAGCCGGTCGAAGACCGGTTTTTTTGTGCCGGTTTCTCACGTTATCTTAAAGATCCTTGAACCCTTAATCTTGAGATCAGCGAAGAATATACCCTAATATCTAAGGAAACATGGATATATAGCTTGAGGATAGTGTTGTGAAAATGAAAACCATTGCCGTAATGCTTATGCTCGCGGTTGCCCCAGCTCAAGCAGGTTGGGATGAGATCAAGAAGAGTGCGTCTGATCTTGGAAAGGCGGTGAGTGACAGCTCCAAGGAAGTGTGGGATCAGGTTTCTGATTTTTCAAAGGAAACTTGGGAGAGTGTCGCGAAGTGGGGCGATGATGCCCTCAATACAGCCGGAGAATGGACGGATAAATCTGCCGAGAAAGGAAAAGAGTGGCTTGCCGTGGCAGACAAAAAACTCAATGAAATGCTGGAGCCTGAAACCCCGGCAGAAGCCAGGATGGCGCTTGATACAATGGCGGATACGGCATTGATCCGTTTGTTTAATGATCAACCTTCAGCGAAATTACTTTTCGATCAGGCTTATGGTTATGCCGTGTTTGATTCACGGAAGTTTTCTTTGTTGCTTCATACAAACCAAGGTGCTGGTGTGGCGGTCAATCGCCAGACAAGCAAGCATACATATATGAAGATGTTCGGCGCTGGATTGGCTGCCGGGTTCGGCGGCAAGTTTTATCAGCAAGTGATTTTGTTTGAAGACAAGGCCGCATTCGATGGTTTCGTTACCCAGGGCTGGGAGGCCACCTCGGAGGTAGGGGTTGTTGCTGGAACAGAAAGTGCTGAATTGAGCGCAAAATACAACGGTGGAATGGCTATTTACCAGTTGGACGAAAAAGGGTTATTGCTAGATATGAATATATCGGGTTCGAAATATTGGGTAGATGAAGAGCTTACCCACTGAATTCGGTAATAGGCCTACCGGGACTGCTACCAGCAGTTTCGGTAGTTTTGAGGCGTACCTCAATAAAACTCTGAAAAATTAGATGCCTACCAAGAATAGCGTTTCTATTCACCGCGCTTGTTCATACTTCTCTCATTAATGGTTTCCGCTGGGAAAATCCTTATTTTATAAAATATTATTCAGGCAGTTCATCGTCGCGGGTAAAGGCAACTCTTGTAAACAGATGTTGTTTCACGGCTATGGTGAATAATGTTTTGTTAATCTGAGGGTGAGGCGGGGCAATGGATGCCAAAAGGACGTGGGGGTTTGTCACTTTAATTTTGGGATGTGCTTCACTGCTGGTGGGCGCAGTGGCTTTAGGAAGCTTGTTTGGCCATAGCCAAATAGCCATGGATGTGGGTGGTTTTTTTGATGCCGCGAGGCATGAAGTTCTACCGAATTTCCATGTCGACCAGCATCTTGATGATTTCAAAAAAAAATACCAGCATATCACTATTGTCGGAATTTTTTTCACGTCGTTAGGCGCGATTATGATGCGGGGTAAGTGGCAGTAGGTGGGTGTGGTTCGGAAAAAAAAGCGCCTATCAGATCCGTGACAGGCGTTGCAATCGATCAATAAGGAACAACATATTTGAAGTGTGTGAATCATACTTCTTGGTTAAAATGTGATCAATGATCGATTTTGTAAAACATGTAGTCATAATGTGAAATAGGTTTGGTGGTAAGCACTTATCGCCACGTTATTTCAATGTATATGCTTCTGAATATGCTGAACTACTCGCGAGGAGACCTGTCTTTATTATGTATAGTCTTGCCTCTTAGATCGCATTGGGAATGCAGCATCAGGTGTTGAATAATGCTTTTACTTTGTTAGATAAGCTAGCTAATAATGATGTCGGCTGATATTCCGGTCGTAAATGTTCAACACCAATATAATATGCTTGCATGAGTTGACTGCGTATTGGGTTATCTCCGGTAGTTGGAGACTGCTTGTCCAGTACGGAACATAGCATCTCAGCCTGTTCGTTGGCGTAGCTAAAGTCAATCCCATTGGCCCCTTGTACCATAAGCCATACTGTAGCAAGGGTTTGAATCTCTACATCATTCATCGTCGTAAATTTTGCAGCATGCACATCTCCGACATGATCGGTAATGAGAGTGCGAAGCTCTGCGGTTTTCGTGTGCGTTACCTGATAGTTTTCGAGGGCGGCATGTATCATTTGCGTCATTAATCCGAGGCTGAGTCCATATGGGCATTTATCGGCTTTTTCGCGGCAGACTCGTTGGAAAAAGTCTTCTCGCTGCGCAATGAATTGAGCGATGTAGTCATTGGATTTTTCGGTTAATGGCAGTTCGGCAAGGCCGCTGTCTTCAAGTACCTGCTGTAGTGTTTTCATCTCTGGCTCTGATTTTTTGTCAATCGCTAGTATACCCAAGCTAACTCAAAAATTTTGTTTCAGCGAGAATATATTGGTTTTATATCAAGGTGCAGGTGACAAGATGGAAGACGTTATGCCCAACAATATGCACAGAGGCCGACAATCAGGAGGGGTTGTGCTTGTGTAAAAAGTGGGGGAGAAGCTTTTCAGAGTGCAACAAACGGTAAAAATAATTGGTAACAGAAGAGTATTAAAATACATTTTATGTCCTCTATCACGGAAAAATAAAAAACAGCGTGTTATTTTCTCGCAAAATGCCAGTCGTTGAGAAATGTTATTACTTTCAAATGTCATTTAATTTCTTAAGTTTTGATTGCACTTGCTGTTTGAACGATATCAAACAGGAGTAAAACTTAGAATTTTAATGCATTAATCATTTAGATTGCATCTTGATTTGAATAGAGAGAACTTGCCTTGAATTAAAATTCAAGGTTGCTTTGTGTATCGGTGAATTAGATATTGATGTCTTTTTCATTCGAGTTGAAATGATATGAGTTGTTATTATTTTCGTAGTAAGGAATAAGATGAAAATGAAGAAAATATGCAGTGTAGCCTTAGTGTTGTTGTTATCTGCATGTAATAGCGATGATTCTGGTAATAATGGAAGTGGCAATGTAATTCATAAAGATCTTCAAGGATTATGGGTTAGCAATTGTCATTCGTTAACTGATGAGAACGGCAATTTCATCAGTTATGTACAAGATAGCTTTGATTTTTCAGGCCGTGAATATACGCAAGTTATGTCATCCTATGATGATCAGGCTTGTACTGTTGCGCTGGAAAAAAGCGATAAATGGTTTGGTGATTATACCATCGGAGATAAAGTTAAAACATCAGATGGCAAAGAGGCTTACCATCTTACTCTCAATGTTTCGCCGGAGAGTTGGCCAGATTGGACTGGTGAGGTCCCAGAGGTAAAGCAACAATATATTTTCAATATTTCATCTGGTGAAATGGTTTTAGGTACCCCTGATAACAAAGAGCTAATGTACGATATTTATTACTCTAAAGAATCAAAGTAAATCATTTTTCTGTTTGATGTAATACAACAGATAAGTTGTTTGGGCTAAGCGTGTACAAGGCATGCTTAGCCTTTTTTAGTGCTGTGTTATGTTCTTGAGACGGTAGAGGTTAGCTTTTATAAGATGATCAATTTTTGTGGTTTGAGGGTCAATATCAGTGTTATGGGGTATTGAATGATAACTGGCACGAGAAAATTGGTGAGCTGATTCTAAAAAAATTCTTTACACTGGATGATGGTGAATCTGTATCCCTGATGAAAAGCAAATAA
This sequence comes from Photobacterium panuliri, assembly GCF_059920555.1. NCBI lineage: Bacteria > Pseudomonadati > Pseudomonadota > Gammaproteobacteria > Vibrionales > Vibrionaceae > Photobacterium > Photobacterium panuliri. The sequence goes on along the minus strand of NZ_CP197193.1, from coordinate 922,731 downwards.
CGGAGAAAGCTATGTCAGATTTTTATCACTTCAGTGCAAGGAAAATCAACGGCGAAGAGATTACGATGGAAGACTTCGCAGGAAAGGTGGTATTGGTCGTCAATACAGCCAGTGAATGTGGGTTCACCCCGCAGTATAAAGGGTTGCAGGCATTGTATGAGAAGTACCAAGATCAAGGTTTGGTGGTACTTGGTTTTCCTTGCAACCAGTTTGGTGGGCAGGAGCCCGGGGATAATGAACAAATTGAGCAGGTTTGCCAGCTTAATTATGGGGTTGATTTCCCGATGTTCGAAAAAATTGATGTGAATGGGCCAAACAGTCACCCTATTTTCGCGTATTTGACAAAGGCGTTGCCCGGTATGCTGGGTAGCAAAGTGAAGTGGAATTTTACTAAGTTTATGATTGGTCGGGACGGTAAGCCTCTTAAACGGTTTGCACCGACTAAATCTCCCGAGGCATTGGAAAACGATGTGGTTCGAGCGCTACGCTAACGAGCCAGCTATCGCCAAGTTATTGACTTGGCGATAACTTTATATCTTGGTTGAGTGTCCCATACAACGCCAGTTTGTCGGGGTGTCGAAAATCAAATAGTTTCTTCAGGGTCGCTTTTTTTGCATTGCAATGGATAATTTCTGTAAGCCTTATTAATTCACCAATAGCCCGTTTTTGATGGCGGCTGCAGTCATGGTGTTTGAGAAACAGTTTAAAAAAAGCAAGTTGCACCGCACTGTCATTGAAGTTTCCGAGTTCATCTTGTAGTTGTTTTAATTGCTCAATTTGGTGTTTGCTAGTTCGATTGGGCAGAATGGGGCTGAAAAACTCGAGAAGATAGCGAAATTTTTTACATTGGATGCGCAGTTCATGGAGCGTCGCATCGTCTGCATGGTTGTTTATTTTATTGCATTGGCGCTCGAGCCGTTTGTAGTGCGTCCATAGCGTATTGTATCCGATGATCTCTGAATGCTGTCGTCCTGAATCCGTTTGACGGAGCTCCATTTCATTGAGTAGGCCGCTTACCAATTGACATTGTTGCTTGTAATTATCTGACTTTAGCCACTCTTTAAGTTGTTTGTGCTCGGCATTTCGCTTCACTTGAAGTTGGTCGAAAAATCGGGTTAGGCCGTTGTGGTGCTGGTGGTCGAGTATAAAAAAGTATTCGTCCATTTTCGCTAGAAAAACATCAAGATCCCGGATGGTATTGGTGTATTGCATTAGCGTCTTTAGTTCATTTTTCAGCATCTCTTGTTGCTGTTCGAATAGCAGTGGTTTGAGCAGGCTGATTAATGCTCTGCATTTTCTTAGCGCGACTCGATATTGATGGATAAATTCGTCGTCATCGTTGCGGATTATGCCTCGTTCATGGTTGCGGGCATGTTGAAACTCATTTGTTAGGTAGTCAAAGGTGGGAAGGTAGATTTCGGAAGACGGTGTTAATGCGATTTTTGTTTTTTTTCGTTGGGGCAGTTTAAGTTGGTCGCGTTTTGTTACAGACATTCGGTACCTCTGGTGACATAAATAACGGGAATGGGCCGAGTCTGATGTTCGAGCAAAGGACTCCTTTGCCTGCGAACCGGTATTAAACGTGTCGAACTCGCTCTGAATCTTGCCAAATTGCACCTTAAAAAGTTTAGACTTAATTCATTGAAAATGCGTAGACATATCCTGTGATTAGCCGCGAATTTATATGGCTGGCAAGTTGATGTTACGATCATGCTTTACATTAGCGCGTCGTTTTTGCTGAGAACCGTTTCTCAAGCTGGCTGGAATCTGCTTAGGCTAAAAATAGTTTGGGTACAAACATAACGGCGGATATGGGTATGGTTGGAAATCCACTAGGTACAGATGGTTTCGAGTTCGTCGAGTATACCGCACCGACCAATGAAGGGCTCGATGCGCTGAAAACGCTCTTCAAACAGATGGGTTTTGCCGAAATAGCCAAGCATAAGCACAAGGCGGTGTGGTTGTACCGGCAGGGGGATATCAATTTTATTGTAAATGGCGAGTCACACTCGCAAGCCGAAGGATTTGCCGGAATACACGGTGCCAGTGTCAATGCGATGGCTTTTCGGGTGCAGGATTCTACCCGAGCTCTGGCGTATGCCGTAGAGCAGGGGGCGACAGCCTGTGCGCCACAAGCAGGGCCGATGGAACTTAATATACCGGCAATATACGGGATAGGAGAATCCCTGATTTATCTAGTTGATCGCTATGGGAACCATGATATTTACGAGGTTGACTTTGATTATTATCCCGATGCTATCAATGAACTGGCACAAGCCGACGCCGGTCTGAAAGAGATAGACCACCTGACCCATAATGTTAAGCAAGGGAATATGGATTTGTGGGCGAGGTTTTATGAGCGTATTGCCAATTTCCGAGAGATTCGCTATTTCGACATTAAAGGTAAGGCGACAGGTTTAGTTTCGCGAGCTATGACGGCACCGTGTGGGAAGATCCGAATTCCGATCAATGAGTCTTGTGATGATCAGTCTCAAATTGCTGAGTTTCTCAGGCAATATAACGGTGAGGGTATTCAGCATATCGCTTTGAGCACCGATGATATTTTTGCAACGGTCGCGGCCTTGAAGTCGTCGGGGGTCACCTTTATGGATACGCCAGATACCTACTATGAAGCGATTAACCAGAGAATTCCCGAGCACAACGAAGATATCGCTTCAATGCAAAGTCATAAGATCCTTATCGATGGTGATGAGTCCGGCATTTTGCTCCAGATATTTACCGATACTGTGATTGGTCCGGTTTTTTTCGAGATTATCCAGCGCAAGGGCAACCAGGGTTTTGGGGAAGGTAATTTCCAAGCGCTGTTTGAGTCGATCGAGCTGGATCAAATTCGCCGAGGTGTGATCAAGGTTGATTAACTCGTCATATATTCCGACATCAGTGTTTTAAATGCCTGTACGTGTGCGGGCAGTGGGTCGGTCAAGTGATAGATCCCGACATTACCTCTTTGTGCTGGGGCAGAAAGTGGCAGCGGTACAATATCAAACTGTTTGAAGTAAGATGTCATGGTGCTGCTGTACGGCATGATGGCCTTGCTGGTTGCTAGAAGATCAAGGCTTGCACTCAGTGAGTGAATTTCGAATACAATCCGTTCAGATATCTGTTTGCGCTCTTTTTCTTGTTGTTTGGGCAGGGGGTTTTCCAGCAGATGTTGGTGGGTATCTTGATCTGGTGTAACCAACAGCAAAGGGTATAGCGATGTATCTTGGTGTGACTGCGTACTTAGGAGCAAAGGGTGAGTCCGATGGACAAAGAGGGCTTCTTCATCCTGAAGCAGGGGAGTAAAACTCACCTGACAGCGGCGTGATAGTCCATCGATTTCATGGCCAACAAACAGATCGATATGGCCGTGAAGCAGCATATCCATTAATTTCAGGTGATTACCGAATTCAATCTGCAACGATATTCCACCATGATCGCAGCTGTACTGCTGCACAACGTGGCGGACAAAGATCTCCCACCAGGCATCACCGGTACCCATTTTTATTTTTCTGGTCTTGCGTGCTTTGAGATCAGATAGCGTATCTAGCATGGTGTCATGACGGCGCATCATGGCCTGCATCTGCTCCTGCACCACGAGGCCATATTCGGTTAGCGTTACCCCTTTTGATTTGCGAATAAACAGCGGTACTCCGAGTGTTGATTCTAGTTTTTTCATGTTGTTGGTGAGTGTCGGCTGGCTGAGCCCCATTTGCTCGGCGGCAAGGCTGATGTTGCCGGTATCGGCAATGGTCAAAAATTGACGGTAGTGTTTGTCCATCGTAATCACGGAATATGCGTTGAATCACAAATTGTGAAAATCATAGCAAAAGTAATAGGTTGAAAGATGTGATTTCGATCGTCTAATTTTCGTTTGATATAGGTTTTATCTATGGTTGTTGACGGGCTCTGTATTTTTAAATGGCAGGTTGGCGCAATAAGATATCGGTAATCTAAATATCAAATGCCGAAGGTAATAGCATGAAGATGGCTCCGAAGTGGTGGCATGACGCCGTTGTATATCAGGTTTATCCCCGTAGTTTTTGCGATAGCAATAATGATGGGATGGGTGATCTTCGAGGGATCATTAGCAAACTTGATTACCTCAAGACGCTTGGCGTAAACGTTGTGTGGCTATCACCTGTATACAAATCGCCGATGGATGATAACGGTTACGATATTTCTGATTACCAAGACATTGCGCCTGAATTCGGCACAATGGCAGATATGGACGAACTGCTGGAACAGGCTAAGCAGCGTGATATCCGTATCATTATGGATCTGGTTGTCAACCATACGTCTGATGAGCACCCGTGGTTCAAAGAAGCCCGCAAATCTAAGGACAACCCATACCGTGATTACTACATTTGGCGAAAACCCAACGCGGACGGCAGCGTGCCCGATGAAATGGGCTCGGTATTTGGTGGAAGCGCATGGGAGTTTGATGAGCAAACCGGCGAGTACTACTTCCATATTTTCTCGAAGCGTCAGCCAGATTTGAACTGGGAAAACCCGAAAGTTCAGGAAGAAGTTCATAAGATGATGAACTGGTGGATTGACAAGGGGATAGGTGGTTTCCGTTTGGATGTTATTGATTTGATCGGTAAGGAGATCGATAACAAGATTACGGGGAACGGACCGCGCTTGCATCCGCTGATTCAGCAGATGAACAGGGCGACGTTCGGCGACAAAGATGTACTGACGGTTGGTGAGACATGGGATGCGACCCCGGAAATAGCCAAGCTCTACAGTAATCCTGAGCGCGAAGAATTCTCGATGGTGTTCCAGTTTGAGCACATTAGCCTGACATGGAAGAATGGTGACAAATGGACGCCTATTCCGCTTGATTTGCCTGCACTGAAGCGAGTGTTGACCAAGTGGCAGGTTGAACTGGCAGATGAAGGTTGGAACTCCCTGTTCTGGAATAACCATGACTTGCCGCGAATTGTCTCTAAGTATGGTTGTGAGGGGCAGTACCGGGTTGAGTCTGCCAAAATGCTGGCAACGACCCTGCATATGATGAAAGGTACGCCTTACGTCTATCAAGGGGAAGAGATTGGGATGACCAATGTGGCCTTTGATAGCATTGAAGATTACCGTGATATTGAAACGCTGAACTTCTACAAAGAACGTACTGCAAACGGTGTTTCTCCTGATGCGATGTTGGCAGCAGTGCATGAAAACAGCCGTGATAACGGCCGTACGCCAATGCAGTGGGATAGCTCAGATAACGGCGGGTTCTCTGCGGTTCAGCCATGGATCAGTACCAACCCGAATTACCCGCAGATCAACGTTGCTCAGGCTCTAGAAGATAAGGATTCGGTTTTCTACCATTATCAAAAACTGATCGCATTGCGCAAATCAATGCCCGTGATTGTGTACGGTGACTTCCAGCCCGTGTTTGAAGAGCATGAAAAAGTATTTGGTTACCTGCGCTGCGATGATGCCCAACGTCTGCTGGTGTTGAGTAATTTCAGTGGCGAGGCTGTAGACATTGATATGCCTGCACATTTGTGCGGTGTTGAGGTTGAGCCTGTTATTCATAACTATGAGGCTCATACTTACCTGCCGACACAGGTAACACTGAAGCCCTATGAGTCGTTTGCGGTGTTGTTGCCAGCATAAATACGAGCCAGTCTAGTATTGAGACCTCCATCATTTCCATGAAAAACCGACCATCTAGGTCGGTTTTTTTATGGCTGCTGGTTATCGGCTGCGATATGAAGCAAGCCCGCACAATAGAGCTGTAATGGCCCGGTGATCATATCTGGCATCGGTATTAATTGGGTAGGGGTGGAAGAATTTGAGGGTACTGTTGCCGTGCATTCCATGGCAAACGCAAAGCCGTGTAAATAATCGGCCAGCAAGTCCAGACCATACTTGGTTTGTTCTGCGGAAAGCGCTAGGGGGGCAATCGTTAACCCATATCTGTCGGCAAAGATGGCCGCTGGACTGCTGGCATCCATAGAAAGGAAAGTATGCAGCAAGCCCGGATAGCGGGTTAGCAGGGATAGATAGCTGGCAGAGAGGGTATGTAGCTCCTGTTGCCAATTGTCAATGGTTATTGGGGAGGTGCTGCCTGGTTGGTAAATGCTATCTACCAATGAACTGGTTATCGCCACAAGTAGGGCATTTTTGCTGTTGAAATAGTGGTAGATCGCCATTGCATCGACATCCAAGGCTGTGGCGAGCTTTCGGATGCTGGGTATTTTCCCATCGGCCAATAGCAATGATTTGGCTGTATCGATGATTCGTGCCTCACTTAGGGTTGATGTTTTGCGGCTTGGCCGACCGCGTTTTTTATCCTTGACACTCATCCTGCTCTCTCATTAGACTTTAAATAAATTCTACAGTGTAGAATTTATTTTATGACAAACAAGCGCCAAGATGCAAGGCGCCAGTATAGCGGTACTGCATTTGGTCGAATTGGAGAGAAAGATGGCGAATATCGTATTTATCGCAACGAGTCTAGACGGTTATATTGCCGATAAGAATGGTGGTTTGGACTGGTTGCATGCCGTACCGAACCCTGAACACGTGGATATGGGGTTTGGCCCGTTGATGGAGCGGGTTGATGCTCTGGTTATGGGGCGAAATACTTTTGAGACCGTTGCGGGTTTTGATTGTGAGTGGCCATATGCCAAGCCTGTCTTTGTCCTCAGTAATACCTTAACTCAAGTGCCTGCGGGTTATGAAGATAAAATTGAGTTGGTAAGAGGGCCTTTGCAACAGGTTGTGACAACTCTTAACCAAAGAGGGTTTGCTGAACTGTATATTGATGGCGGGATAACTATTCAGCAGTTTCTCCACGATGATTTGATAGATGAGATGATCCTGACTACGATCCCCGTACTGCTCGGGGGCGGAGCGCCGTTGTTCGGGGAGTTGGCAAAATCACAGAATTTCAAATTGGCAGGAAGCGATATTTTCCTTGAAGCCATTGTACAGAGTCACTACATACGTCAGCGTTAGGTGACATTATTCAGTGCATTTATTATGCGCATTGCAGAAAGTCTCAAATTAAGTTCAAATTGAGTCAATATGAGCTATTGAGGTAATAATGTGGCGTTATTTCAAATTACACTTGGTTCGACTAACTAAGGAGAATCCTGATGAAAGCAAAATATTTGTTACCTCTACTTGCCGTTGTTTCATTTACCAGCTCGGCGATGACCTTGACCAGTAAAGATATTCAAGAAGGTTCCCGCATGGCGGATACCTATGCGTACAATGGTTTTGGTTGCTCTGGGGATAACCTATCGCCACAACTGAGTTGGAGCGGTGCTCCCGAAGGCACTAAGAGCTTCGCAATTACGGCCTATGATCCTGATGCGCCTACAGGAAGCGGTTGGTGGCACTGGATGGCGATTGATATTCCTGCTTCGCAGCAGAGCCTAAAGCGTGGCGAGTCACCGAAGATTCCCGGTGCTACGGAGCTTCATAATGACTATGGCGTAAAAGGTTTTGGTGGCGTATGCCCACCGAAGGGTGATGGCATGCACCGTTATCAGTTTACGGTGTGGGCATTGCCTATGGCTAAATTGGATTTGCCTAAAGGGGCTTCAAATGCGCTCGTCGGTTTTATGCTGAACAGTAAAGCATTGGATAAAGCAACGCTGACAGCGACCTACGTTAACGAATAAGGTAACAGTGATAACGATGGCGAAAGTATTGGTACAGTCAGGTCAGTTTCGGGGGCTCAGTAAGCAATCTTTGCGAAATGTACTGATGCATTCGCCAACCGTTATCTGGGTTCAGAATGGGATGAAACAACTCTGGTGGCGCGAGAGTGCATTGAAGTATACCTCCGCTGAGTGGCTAATGATCCCTGCCTGTCAGTACCTTACTTTCGTTAACGTTCCGGAACAGGCCGCATTTCACTCTAAAACCCTGACTTTTTTTGAGGCGCCACCTCAAGAATGGGTACGGGAAAGTATGGCAGGTGCGGCATCGCAGGCCCAAGAACCTCGGGCAACCGTTACCGAGCAACTGGCATATTGTTTTGATATTTTGTTTGCGATGCAAGAGAAGCACTTTTCGCTCGAGACCCAGCGACAGTTCTTATATGCATTTTATGCCGAGCTAAGGCATGCCGGTATACTTCATTTACTGTTTCCTGGTGAGCCGCAGACATTGTGGGAGCGGGTGTCGCGTTATCTAAGTGTAAACCCTGGAGATGAACATAAAGTTGAGTTGGTCGCCGAGCACTTGTCCATGAGCCGTGCAACGTTGATCCGAAAACTATCGGCCGAAGGAACCAGTTTTCGAAAAGTATTGGCGGAAGTGAGGATGGGGTATGCCCTGACATTGCTCCAGCAATCCCCAAACCAGTTGGATGTTGCGATGGCCTGTGGTTACCAATCAGAAGCGCGCTTTTCTGCCCGTTTTAAACAGCAATTTGGTCTTACTCCAACTCAGTACAGGAAAACGCTGTAACCGTCGGATTTTACACCGACGGCTATCCTTGGAGGGCTAAGGTTGGTTCAAGGCCGTACCGCGGCGATGCAGAATGGTCATCGACAGTGCGCTTTGCATGTAACTTGTTTGTGCTTGGCGGCAATTGTGCTGAGACTCTGATGTATCACAGACAATATCCCATTTATTTCCTACCGGCAGGCGGTAGCGTGTGGGAATGGTTGAATTGTTGAACAGGAACAATAATTCATCGCCATCCTTATCGAGCCCTAGCATCAAGGCGAAGGCTTCTATACCCTGCCAATCCTCTCCGGTCATATTATGGCCGTCAGAGCGTTTCCAGATCACTCGGTGACGCCCTCTGTCGTGGCCGCTAAAGGCCTTGATAAATTCGGGCATAATGGTTTGGCGTTTGTGGATCATCATACTGATCCAAGTTAGGAATTCATCCCCCTCTTTGGTTAACGCCCAGTTGGCCCAGCTGATTTCGTTGTCTTGACAGTAAGCATTGTTATTGCCCCCTTGGCTATGGGAGAGCAGATCTACTGCAAGTACATGGGGGATACCGAAACTAAACAGCAGGGTTGCCATTAAGTTACGTTTCATCCGTTCACGGCGGCAAAGTACAGCATAGTTTTCAGTCCTGCCTTCTGCTCCGTGGTTATTGGATCGGTTGTCACCATGACCGTCACGGTTGTTCTCGCCGTTGGCATAGTTGTGCTTGCGATTATAGGAGACTAAGTCCTGCAGGGTAAAACCATCATGATAGCTAATGAAGTTGACCGGGAGTTTGTCTGGCCACTTTCCGGCACTGAACAAATCTCGCGAGCCCATAATCCGGGTTGCGAACTCCTTAATGTTGTTTTCCTTGCAGAGCCAGTAACTCTTTACGGTATCGCGATATTTGTCATTGCACTCATTCCAACCCCGAGGGAAGCTGCCAAGCTGATAACCATCAGGGCCAATATCCCATGGTTCTGCGATGAGTTTCACCTCACGTAGTACGGGGTCTTGGGCAATAGCCTTGAAGAAGGCCGCCTCAGTATTAAAGCGGTCACCATACCTGCCTAGCGTTGATGCTAAGTCAAACCGGAAACCGTCGATATGATAATGAGTAACCCAATTGCGCAGGGTGTCCAAGACAATATTTAGGCTTGGCTGGTGGACGAGATTAACCGTGTTGCCACAGCCGGTATAGTTCTTGAAATTCTTGTTGGAATCCAGTTGGTAATAGTTTTTATCCAGAGACTTGAAATGGAAATGGGGGCCGCCTTCTCCGCCCTCGGCGGTATGGTTGAAGACGATATCCATGATGACCTCGATACCGTGGCGGTGGAGTTCGCGTACCATGGTTTTTAACTCGGTTACGGCATCTTGGCTTGCATAGCGAGGTTCCGGTGCCATAAAGCACAGGCTGTTATAGCCCCAGAAGTTCACCTTATTCATCTTGAGCAGATGTGGCTCCGACATGCATGAGGTGATAGGCAACAATTGCAGGCAGTTTATCCCATGTTTTTTGAAAAACGCCACCATCGATGGCTGACACAGTCCGAGGTAACTTCCGGATAAATGGTGTGGTTGTTCAGGGTGCTGCTTGCTGAAACCTTTTACATGGGTCTCAAAGACAATGGTTTCTTCGTGGCGAATATGCGGGGCAGGAATGCCTTGCCAGTCAAAGCTGTGATCGACGACGACCGATTTGGCAAATTTCCAGCTTTGCTCAGCGGTGAACGGCGGTGTGTAGTGGGCGATGGTGTCCAGTGCCTGAGCGTAGGGATCAAGAATAAGGCGTTCTTCGCCTTTGTCTTTAATATAATAGCCGTAAACTTGCCCTGCTTTAATATCTGGGACAAAAGTGTAATAGATATTTTGATAGTTGTTCTGTAGTTCAATAATATGAGGTTTATTATTTTTTTTGAATAAAACAAGTTTTAATGGCTTGTTTTCTGGGTGGTAAATAGAAAAATTACAACCCTGATCACATAATGTAGCCCCAAGCGGAAAGGGGCGGGCTAATTTAGCGAACATTCTGTACGTCTCATTGATGAATTTTATTCATTTCGAACTGTTATTAAAACGCTATTTTTCAGCGAGTCAAGGAATGATTTTTTTTGGTAAAAATTAAATATCACCAAAAAATTATATTATTTCACTATGGGGAGAAATAGGTGATAGCACTCGTGTTTTTATGCTGTGTTTTGTAATTTTCTTACACTATTACGCCTATAGTCCGTGAGGCGTATCACGAAAGTTTTCTCATCCCTATTTCCTACGCCCCAATCATCCTCCTGTCTCATCCCTCAGTCGGGAGGATGTGTGAAACTGTATCTGCCCTGAATATGAGTTCCGAAAGATTGCTAGAGAGCAGTCGGCATAAAAATATAAAAAGGGACATTCCTATGAAACACAAGTTAGTACCTGTAGCAGCGGCTCTACTTACCGCGCTAACTTCATACAACGTAGCTGCTGAATCTGCCACTGATATCCTGACCGATGGTTGGGAAGTCCACGGCTACGGCTCTATGAACTTCCGTTTCAACGAAGACTTACAGTCATTTGACTCTGAGCTGGGCAAGCCTGACTACCGTACCGCAGGTACTTCAGGTAAGAGCGCCAACCAGATTGAATTTGTACTGAAGAAGCACACGGAGTTTGCAAACGGTGTGTACAGTGATTTCGTAACGCGTACCGAATATGGCAATGGCGACTCTTTCTACTACACCTCTTCCGGTGCAGAGAAGGCAAACACGAAAGCACAGCTTGAAATAAAAGAGGCATACGTTGCTCTTGGCAATCTACCTTACCTTGGCGAAGGTACTGAAATCTGGGCTGGTCGTCGCTTCTTGAACCGTGCGGCGGGTATTCTAACGGGTGAATTCTGGAAGCAATCTTCCGGTATGGGTGCGGGTTTCGAGATGAACCTAGACTCTGGCCATAAGACGGGTATCGCGATTGTCGCTGCGGATCCTGAAGCTGGATTTGCATCTGAAGATCGTCCAGTAGATGGTGAGCGTACCACAGTTTCTTCTTTAGACCTTTACTACTACGGCGTGAAAGCTCTGGGCGGCAGCTTCGATTTCGATGCTAAGCTAATGACCCGTGCCGATGAAGCGCTGGCACCCAATGATGCAGATAGCGGTTTCGGTGTGTCTGTTACTTACAACCGCGACTACTACGGCCTTGATGGTTGGTCACAAACAGCGATTGCTTACGGCGAAGGTCTAGGTACTAACCGTGGTGTGAACTTCGGTGGCTGGAGCGGTGCTTGGCTAGAAGATTCTAAGTCTTTGTTCTTCACTACTTACGGTGTGTTGAATATTAGCGATAACTGGCAGATGGGTACTGAATTGACCTACTGGGCACCAAAAGATATGGATTGGGGTCTAACTGGCAATGGTACCGATGAAGTGACTCGCTATATTTTCGCAGCTCGCCCAACATACAAGGTAAACGATAACTTCCGCTGGGAATTTACAGGCTCTTGGGCTGTTGAAGATCTAAACGGCAACCAATGGGGCCGTAAGGATAGCGCAACTGACTTCTACACCCTTGAAGCAGCGTCAGTTTTTACTGTTAATGCTGATTACTTCGGCCGTCCACAGCTTAAGCCTTACGTGACTTGGGTTGGTACTAGCGATGAAGCCGCAGCCGGTGCCATCGGTATCACGGAAGCGGGGGAGAAAGACCAGTTCGTATTCGGTGTTCATGCTGAAATTTGGTTCTAAATCGCTCTATCTCAAGGCAGCCTTCGGGCTGCCTTTTGGCTATACCCATGTTTCCATAGCGATAAATAATGAGGGAATATGGGTATAGCGATAGCTCGAATAAGCCCACAATAGGGAACGGAGAGAATATGAAAATAATTAAAACTACGCTAGCAGCACTGCTTATCGCATCTCTTGCCGGATGCGCAGCCTCCCCAGCTGAACAGGCAGTTAAAAATGTCACAATCACCCAGCCAGCGTGCTGCGAGACATTCAGTGAATTTGCATGGATTCCGATGAATGGTGACAGTATTGATTTTGCTGTTGATGAATATTCACAAGTAGGGAACTTTGCCGAGGGTAAGAGCTATTTTACCGGGTTTGTTCTGCCTGAAAACGTTGAGCGGATGCGGGTTGAACTTAAAAGTTGGATGCGGAGCACGGGGGTATTTGCACCGAAAGTGCTACTCCTTAGCCCGACATTCCAAGTTGTTGATAGTTATGAGTTGAGTGATTTTGAGGTGAAGCCTTCGGATATGCTGCGTCTGTCTAGCTATCGGAAGAGTTTTGATATGAATCAAGCGACGACGCCTTATTTAGTTGTGTACTCGCCACTGGCGTACCGAGAAGGTTCAATTCAGATCCCACATCCAGAAAGAGTTCGGGCCGAAGAGCTGGGCTTGGCTCGTCCGATGGTGACGGATCCGACGATTCAGCACCAAAAGTTTGGTAGCTTGGAACTCGATCTCAAACCACTCGCTCTACGTTCGTACCGTTCTCATACAACGGTGCCTCAGAAGGCGGTATCCCAACCGGTAGAGACTGCCGAATCCGTTGAAGCTGTAGCTACAGTTCCTGCAGCCAGCATGGTGTTGAGTAATACGGCAGTACAACAGTCGTCAGCTGTAAATAGTCCAGCAATGTTGCCGGAAACAGAAGCGTTTTATAACAATCAAATTCAGTTGGCTGTTGAGAAAAAGGATATTCAACGAGCGCTGAAATTAATGGAAGAAGCTAAACGTGCAGGCTCTGCGACGGCAGAAAACACTTTCATTAAATTGATTCAAAAATAAGGTAGTTTGGGTATACAGGGTGGGCAGTGCCCACCCTTTTTTGTCACAGTCGTTATATGGGAAGTGGCCAGCCGATCATGATGATGGAAATAATGCAGCAGAAGAAAAAATTTGTCGTTTACCAAGTGTTTACCCGTTTGTTTGGTAATACGGAAACGAATAATAAGGCATGGGGAACGTTGCAGGAAAATGGCGTTGGTAAATTCAATGATTTTACTAATAAGGCCTTGAGTGAAATAAAAAAACTGGGTGTGACCCATATCTGGTATACCGGTGTACCTCATCATGCGCTGGTCGCTGATTATGAAGCATACGGGATCGCTAGTGATCACCCGAGTGTGATAAAAGGTCGTGCGGGCTCTCCTTACGCAGTGAAAGATTACTATAACGTCAATCCTGATTTGGCGGTTGACCCGGCTAACCGTTTGGAGGAGTTCCAGTCTCTGGTTGAGCGAAGCCATGCCAACGGGTTGAAGGTAATAATTGATATTGTGCCAAACCATGTTGCGCGGCGCTATAAAGGGGTGACTAACCCTGAGGGCGTTGTTGATTTCGGTGATGGGGATGATACGTCGGTCGCCTACCACCGCGACAATAATTTTTACTATATCCCTGGAAAGGCGTTTGAACTGCCTGATTTCGAAAATGGTTATTTGCCATTGGGCGGTGAGACGCATCCGATGATGGTTGACCCATACGTGGAATACCCGGCGAAGTGGACCGGCAACGGTTCGCGTCTGGCAAAACCCAAATTTGACGATTGGTATGAAACCGTCAAGGTAAACTATGGGATCAGGCCTGATGGTAGCAAGGATTTCGCGGAACTTCCTATTGGCTATGAGGAACGCACGCATCAAGAACACTATGCGTTTTGGTTGACGCAATCGGTCCCCGATTCATGGCAGAAATTTCGCGATATTGCTTTGTACTGGCTGGCTAAAGGCGTTGATGGTTTTCGCTATGATATGGCGGAAATGGTGCCGGTTGAGTTCTGGAGTTATATGAACTCTGCTATCAAGCATGTGAATCCGGATACTTTTCTGATGGCAGAAGTGTATCAACCTCATTTGTATCGAGATTATATTCGCTTAGGCAAAATGGACTACCTCTATGACAAGGTGGATCTGTACGATACGCTCAAAGATATCATTCAGGGTAAACAGAGTACCGATGCCATTGTCGATGTTCAGGCCGGTATGCAGGATATTGAACATCATATGCTGCACTTTTTGGACAACCATGATGAGCAGCGTGTGGCGAGCCCAGAATTTGCTGGCTGTGCGGAAAAAGGCAAGCCGGCGATGGTGGTTTCAACCTTGCTAAGCACTTCGCCGACGATGGTCTATTTCGGTCAGGAAGTTGGTGAGCCTGGCGCGGAAGATGCGGGTTTTGGTAAGCCGTCAAGAACATCGATATTTGATTATATTGGCGTACCGAGCCATCAACGATGGATGAATCATGGTGCATTTGATGGTGGGCTGTTGACAGATGCAGAGCGTGATTTGCGGTCGTATTATCAGTGCCTGCTTAACTTGTCAGTGATGAGTCCCGCCGCAGCAGGGCATTATGTCGAGTTGCAGACAGCTAATCGTCAGCAAGGTAGGGGGTATGAGGGTAATTTGTTTGCGTTTGCTCGCTATAGTCAAGAGCAGCTGATGGTTGTTGTGGCAAACTTTGATCCGGATAGCAAAGAGAGTTTGCCGGTCGTCTTGCCAGAAGGCGTGATTGCCGAGTGGAAATTGGATGATGGAGAATATAGTTGTCAGGATGCACTTAATGGCAACAAAACGGTCATGTTAAAAGTTGAAGCAGGTATAGGCTGTTTGGCTTTATCTCTACCGCCTTTTGGGAGCTCGGTTGTGATTCTGGATCGCTAAGATCTCGTGATGATTATCATAGACAAAGCGCAGCCGTTGGGCTGCGCTTTGACGTATTAGGATGAAAGGGATGGCCGATGAATAAGGTAACCTTGCAGATAGTCAACGCCGATTTGTTGGAGCCACTGTTGTTCCTCTTCAGTTTCGACACACTCGGCGACAAGCTTGATCTTAGACAGTGTAGTAATCGCGCGTAAGTTTTCGATAATCGTCTGCTTTATTGGATCATTATGGCAGTCTTTAATTAGTGAACCGTCAATTTTCACTGTATCTATAGGCATATTGAGCAATTGCTTATAGGTGGAATGCCCAGCACCGAAGTCGTCAAGCGCAATTTTGAAACCGGCATGCTTCAGTCTTAGTAGGTTCTTCATCAGTGCATCGAAATCATTGATTGAGCCTGACTCTACGATTTCAATACATATTTTGTCCAATGGTACGTTGAGTTCATGCGCAATATGTAGCAGTGTATCGATAGAGAGATCTGAGCTCAGAAAATCGGGTGATAGGTTGATGGCACCATAGTCAAAGCTGTCAATCGGAAGCTGTTGAATATACTCAAACATCTTTCGGACAATGGCCTTTTCCAGCATTTCCATATGACCGAGCTTTTGGGCGCAAAAAAACATGGTCTCTGTATTGAGTGGCTTTCCTTTGACGGTAAAGCGAGACAATAACTCAAAGCAAGACGTACGATCATGAGCGAGACCTTGATAGTTTTGGCGTAAGATCTGAATATGGCTAGGATTAAAATTATCAAGTAACGTAATATAGTTAGTGTATCGGCTATGATCACAGTCAACCATAGTATGTGAATTGTTACGTTCGGCTAAACGTAAATTCATATGAATCTGGTTAATGGTCTGCTTTATTCGGTTTCCTTTCTTGCATCGGCAGAAGAAAATTTTATCGATATGAAAATTCACATGGTCGGCTTCTAATGAAGCATTAAGCATTTCTGACAGTTTATCTAATCGTCCAATTGCGCGTAAGTTGTTCTCGAGCAAAATAACCAGTGCCGCGACATCATAGAGCACATAACTTTGATCGTAGAAATTGGTCGATTTATTGATATAGCTTGCTATTTGGCGAAGGATCTTATCCCTTTTAATTAAAGGATATTTAAAGATCGGGCTAAGATCGATAGCTGCAACAACGAAATCACGACGGTGTAACGTATCGTCATCAAGCTTTTGGAATGTCCCAAAATTACTCTGATTATCAAAGTAGAGGTTTTTAGTAAATCGCTCGGTTTCTTTGCGTAGGGACACCTTGAAGTCCAGCATGATGTAGACAATCAAAGAGAACATAAAGAAGATAGTTAACTTGGTGTTTAGCAGTAATAGATCTGCTGTAACATCATTTTTAATCAGTAAGCTATATCCAATGACAATCAATAGTATTTGAGTCAATTCTGAGAAGTTAAAGGCAGCCATAATAACCAATGGCAGCAAAAACAAATAAGTCATGTAGGAATAGGTAATATTTTCCTTATTTAGTAAAACAAAGAAAATAGCCAAAACAATCAGTGATTTGTAGATAAAGTTGCTTTTTGAAATATGACTGAACTCGCGGAGAAGACTCCTTGGTTCTTTATGTTTGTTCAAGGCAATCAAGAATAAGCCAATGACAGGGGCGGTTAGCAATATACCAATAGAGTCAGTCAAAAATAGGTTGAGAGCTTGTGCGGTATTGAAGCTATGAGGGGTAAATATCGCTAAGGCAAGCGAGCAAAACCCTGGTGTGATAAACACATAGAAACTAAAAATCAATCGAGTAATGTAGTGATGGTTGCGAAGCTTTTCGATCAGCGACAATGAGATGATCAGCAAGGACGTGATCACTAGGCTATACAGGTAGCCGACCCCGTTATGAGAGGCTTTGATAAAGGTATAGTAGGTCAGCAGCCCAAGAAAGATACCAATGATTCCCGTGCGGCCATATAGGTATGTCGCAGCAATGATCACCCCTGAGGTGATCGACAAAAGTTGGACTTGTGATAGCAAGCCGTGGGAGAAATGGCTGAGGTGGAAACTAAAAAGAACCATTATATATGCAAAAAACAGATAGAATAACTTATCCAAAATCGTTTTTTGTTTAATCGATAGGAAATAGCTAATCATGCAATGGTTACCTTATCGCGTCCGCGGTGTTTAGATTCATAAAGAGCAGAGTCAGCATGCTTATAGGCATTGCTGAATGTTGTATTGGTGCTATGTATGCCACCGATTGATATTGTGACAGAAAGTCCTGCAATTTTATTTTTTGCAATGCTCTCTCGGATACATTCCGCTTTTTCTTGTAAAACTGTTGGCGTCATATTCTGGAATATAATAATAAACTCTTCGCCACCCCAGCGAATGGCTATGTCATCATTTCTAATTTGTTGATTGATGATTCGAGTTATCTGTGTAATAACCTCATCACCTTTTCTGTGTCCATAGGTATCATTCACTGTTTTAAAATGGTCGATATCTATAATAAGCATTGAGAATGAACGCATTTTTTTCAGTCGTGATTCATAGTAGTCACGACGATAAAAATTAGTCATTCTATCCCGTTTGAAAGACTGATCACGTTGCTTAGCAATTAATGAAGCAATAGTGATTAATACTGAAACAAAAACAGATGGAATAAAGCTTTTCTCTAGAACATCAATATAGCTAATACCTATTTTAACAGGGCTGCTATCTGAGCATGGTAATAAGAATGTTGAGTGGTAAACATTATTGCTTTGTCCATTGTTTATTGTTGTATGATGCTTTAAATTATAGCGATTTATCATATTCTTGATATGTTCTTCTTTTATATCAATCGCCAATAGTGAGTTAAGGTTTTTATTGTTGAATACAGGATAGTAGATAGTTCTTATCCTTTCTCCTGTTTCTTGTTCTGTATATGAATCTGTGATTTTTAAATTACATCCATAGAAATTTTGATAGCTTTTGCTTAAGTTTTCTTTTTCAACAATTCTCGTCATAACAGAGTTGAGATCATAGCTATCAAAGAAACTATGATAGCTTGGACGTAAAGGATCATAATGGCTGTAATAAGCTGGGTTTTCAAAAACAGCAATCGTCCAAAGGCTATTAGGAATTATAGTCTTTAATTCAGATTTTAATTTATTGATTCCTGTTGAGAGCACTTTTACATTCGTATCTTTACTCACAATGATACTGACATTGTTTCTTTTATGTAGACCTTTTGTCAGAGGTATGGTGTCTGTATTGTTGTAATATGTAGAGAATCTACGGCTTATAGAATAAAGCTGTGAATAATTACTGATTATCTCATTGTGTAGACGCTCAATATGATAAATATTAAAACCCTGGTAAAACATTGAGATAGTCAAAAGAGAAAATAGACTGACTTTAAAAAATGAGAATAATTCCCATCTTTCAAAACACTGACTTATTGTTTTTTTCATTGTTGTTATACACGGATTTCGGGAGTAGAAGTGTATAATTTTTTGTATGTTCGTCAATTAAAAAATCAAATTGTAGTGAAAAATAAGATTTCTTGATGTGCTTTTCAAAGTGCGACAAGGAATGCAGCATGTCTGGTAGGTATGTGTTTTTTCTTTTTATTTTGTTGATTGGTCAGTTTGTGTTAACCGATTGTGTTGATTTGGTGTGTTATATTTGAGGTGTTGCCAACCATTAACAAGAGGGAAGTCGATTGAGTAGCGGAATGATTATGTTAGGAATGGCGGTGTTGATCGCTGTCGGAATTTTGTTGCATAAGCCGTCAAAGACGTTAGGGCTACCTTCATTATTGATTTTTATGGGTGTGGGTTTACTGTTTGGAAATGGTGAATTTGATTTTGTTTATGACAATCTTGCGGTCACATCGTTTGTAGGCACGTTGGCACTGAATATTATTGTTTTTGTTGGTGGTTTAAATACTTCATTAGCGAGTATACGCATTGCTTATAAAGAGGGGGGAATGCTCTCAACAGTGGGAGTGCTGCTGACCACTATCATTCTCGGGGTAATTTTACATTTTATTACAGACTTTAATGTACTGAGCTGCTTGTTATTTGCCGCTGTCGTATCATCAACCGATGCTGCGGCTGTATTTTCCATTCTTGAATCTAAAAAATTAAAGCTAAAGGAAAGTACTGATACAGTGCTTGAGTTTGAATCTGCGACTAACGATCCGGTCGCGCTGTTGTTGGTGGGGATCTTGACAGAGATGCTGTTAAGTTCTGAGCAGATAGTCTCTGCAAATATGATTGCAGTTGAGCTTGCACAACAAATCCTAGTCGGGTTGGTGTTTGGCTATGGCATTGGTAAGTGCTGCGTCTATTTGCTCAATCGAATCAAGCTGGAAGAATATGGCCTGATTCCCGTTTTCATATTGTCATGCTTCTTTATTGCTGCTTACGGTAGTGAATTGGCCGGAGGTAATATTCTGGTCGCGTCATATGTGGCGGGTGTGATTATTGGCAATGAGCTATTGCGCGGAAAGGAGATCAGTAAGCATTTCTTTAACAGTTTGTCTTGGCTTGCTCAGGCATTGATGTTCATTATTCTTGGATTACAGTTTTTTCCGCGAGATCTTGTCGCTGACTTACAAGCTGCATTACTACCCGCGGCGGCGCTTATTGTGATTGCTCGTCCGTTAGCGGTATTCATCAGTTACTTACCATTTAGACGCACTAGCTGGCAGAAAAAAGTGTTTATTTCTAGTATCGGTCTGAAAGGTGCTACGCCGATTGTTTTTGCATTGATCCCAGCTTCTGCTGGGGTGGAAGGTGCGAATTCGATGATGCATATGGTGTTTTTCATTGTTCTGATCTCTGTGTTGGTACAAGGGTGGGCACTTGAACCAATGGCTAGATGGCTCAATCTTGTCGAAAAGTGATTGTTTATTTTTTTGCCACTAAATGTGGTCTGATTCACAGTGCCGATATAAAGAGGGTGGGGCGTAGGGGGGAGGAGGATGCTCATCACTGCAGGGGGGGAGGTAAGGTGGTTTCAAAGTTAAAATAACAATGGAATGAAGCCATGAAACGTGTAATGAAAACTTTTGCTCTGTGCTCTTTAACTGCGGCCATGATGCTGCCTATGTCTGCGTCTGCTATGCAAGAAGGTGAGATCCTTGTATGGATTAATGGTGATAAGGGTTATGAAGGCTTGGCTGAGGTCGGTCGCCAGTTTGAGGAAGACACTGGGATCAAGGTTAATGTTCAGTACCCTGAATCGTTAGAGGCAAAATTTCAGCAAGTCGCGCCAACAGGCGGCGGCCCTGATATTATTTTTTGGGCTCATGACCGTTTTGGCGGTTATGCCAAATCTGGCTTGCTGATGGAAGTGAAGCCTTCTGATGAATTCAAAAATAAATTGGTGGATTTCTCATGGGATGCCGTTACTTATGAAGGTAAGTTGGTAGGCTACCCAATCGCGCTTGAATCTCCCTCACTGATTTATAACAAAGACTTATTGCCTGAGCCTCCAAAAACATGGGAAGAGTTATATGCCATTGAGAAGCAAATGGCAGCCAAAGGCAAGAAAGCCATCATGTGGGATGTTAAGAATGCCTATTTTACATGGCCGATGATTTCAGCCAATGGTGGTTACGCCTTTAAGAAAACCCCGACAGGTTTTGATCCAAACCAAATTGGTATTAACAATGATGCGGGAGTGGCTGGCTTGACCTTCCTTGCTGATTTGGCCAAGAAAGGGGTGGTAAATCCAGATATGGATTATGCCGTATCGGAAGCCGAGTTTAATAAAGGCAACGTTGCCATGACAATCAATGGTCCGTGGTCTTGGGGCAACCTAGAAAAATCAGGTATTAACTATGGCGTTGCGGTTTTCCCAACGTTGGATGGCGGCAAGTCCAACCCATTTGTCGGGGTATTGAGTGCCGGTATTAATGCGGCCAGCCCAAATAAAGACTTGGCTGTTGAGTTTCTTGAAAACTATTTGATTACAGATAATGGTCTGAAGCAGGTAAATGACGATAAACCATTGGGCGCAGTGACGCTGAAATCTTTCCAGCAGAAGCTTGAAAAAGATAGCCGTATTGCGGCAACCATGACCAATGCTGAGAATGGCGAGATTATGCCAAATATCCCACAGATGACAGCCTATTGGTTTGCCGAAGGTGCCGCTATTGAAAATGCCCTATTGGGGCGTCAAACGGTAAAAGAAGCTCTGGATACCGCTGCGTCACAAATTCGCTAATGAATTATTAGCAGTAAATGAATAATGCGCAGTATCCAACGAGGAGCTGCGCATTGTTGTTTCTAGGTTTATCGTTATATGGATAAGACAACAATGGGTAAATGCAGTACGTCACCGTTTAAAGAAAGCCTTTATGTAAAAGGTACGTTCAATGGGTGGGGTGACGACACACCAATGGTTTATGTTGGTGAAGGCGTATATCAAGCAGTAGTGTGCCTGTCGGCTGACAGCCACAATTTCAAAATTTCTGATCAGCAGGGAACAGAAGCACTGTGTTTTGCTGCTGATAAGTACAAGGCAGTAAATTGTTACCTTGGTGAAATGCAGCGTTTAATTCCGGCGAAAGGGATCGGAAATGATTTAGTTTTTGATGCACCAGAAACAGGCTTGTACACCTTAGCGTTTTCCGTGCATGGCAAGAAGTATGAACTGACCTTGACTCAAGGCGGGGATATGGATGATTGCGAGCCGACCAGATCGCCTTTTCGTGCCGATTTCAATGTGAGGGGGGGGAGCGATAAGCTGGTGGGCAAAGGACGAAATGTCCTTGAGCCAGAGGTATTATTTGAAAAACTGGCCATTCGCAATACCCAGAGTGTCCCTTATGTATTTGGCGACAATATTGATGGTTATTATGATGGCCGAACTCATGCCTTTGTTGCCGCAGGAAAATACCGCCACAAGCAGGGATGGTATTTGGGCACTTATGCCTCTTTTGTTGATGGCTGTCTGAACAACAAAGAGCAGGCTAGTCACGCGGATTTGCTGCCGTATGGTGTGACGCATTCATATTGTCAGGGTGGTTCTCAGGCTACCGAAACCATGATGCTGATTTCCGGTGAGCGCAGTGGTCGCAGAAGTGCTGCAATACAGGTAACTAGCTCGACTCCGGCTGAGCTTGCGATCCTTCCACAGTTGAATTTGGCCATTGATGCTTCAACGGTTAGCTTGTTTGAATACGGTGTGGTTTATGCGTTATCACCAGAATTGCGCCAGCCGGGAACACCATCGTTTATTGCCTTGTGTGCTGACAAGCCGTTTAATTTTGAAGAGATGACCTTCACAAAACGGCCTGAGCTGAAAGATACGGTTTTTCTGAGTGGCCACCACGTTAAGCCATACTTGTGCACCAAATCCAAAGAGACCAGTTTTACGCTTTATTTGGCCTTTGCTGAGACGCAAGCCGATGCTGAGGCGCAAGCCAGGCAGTTAGTCGAGCTTGATGGGGTTATTTGCCACCAGCAGCAAGTCTACAATATGCTGACCCATTCTTATTTGTGGACGTCAGATCTCGAATACAACCGCGCACTGATGTGGGCAAAGGCTGCAGGAAAGGTATTTGTTTCCCATGAGTATGGAATGGGGATTTGGGCTGGACTGCCTTGGTTTAAAGATTGTTGGGGGCGTGATTCGTTCATCGCTTTACCGGGAATTACTTTGGTCAATGGGGACTTTCATGACGCCAAGGCAATTATCGACAACTTTTCCGCCATGCAGTTGGTGGATGAATCGAGTGTGAATTATGGCCGGATCCCGAATCGTGTGACCAGCCTGACCAATATGATTTACAACACGACCGATGGTACACCGTGGATGGTTCGAGAAGTTTGGGATTATCTACGCTACAGCGGTGATATCGACTATGCTAAGGCGATTTACCCAGTTGTTCAGACGTACATCGATGGTATTGAAAAATACTATCTTGATAGTTACGGATTGATGACCCACCGCGATCCAGATACCTGGATGGATGCCAAGTTGGAAGGGCGTATCCCATGGTCTGCCCGAGGTAACAGAGCCAATGATATTCAGGCGCTTTGGTATACCAGTCTATTGGTTGCCGTTGAGTTGGCGAGGTTGAATGCAGATCCCGCGAATGCGGAACGTTATCTGAAAATGGCCGAGCGGGTGAAGCAGAGCTTTGAGTTGTTGTTCTGGGATCAAGGCCAGCAGGTATTGGCAGATCGCCTGTATGACGATGGCCGCAGGGATCTACAAAACCGTTCTAATCAATTAATGACGCTAACAGTACCGTTTGACGGCAGCCTGTTGGATCGTCAGCTGGGTGCCAAGGTAGTGAAACATGCCGTGTCCAGCTTGCTGTTCCCATGGGGAATCACATCATTGGCACAAGATGATCCGATCTTCCACCCATTCCATGCTAATCGTGAGGAATACCATAAGGATGCGGCCTATCATAATGGCACGATTTGGGGTTGGAATGCAGGGTTCACGGTGTCTAGCCTGATCCGCTACGGCTATTCAGATTTTGCTTATCAACTAACCCAAAACTTGGCCGATCAGATTTTGCATATTGGCCATCGTGGAACAATGAGCGAGAACCTCGATGCGTTCCTCAATAGTGATGGAGAGCGCACGACGTCAGGGACTTATGCTCAGGCATGGTCAGTTTCTGAATTCACCCGTAATGGCTATCAGGACTATTTGGGTTTCTCACCGCAGTTGCTTGAACGAAAGGTGACGCTATCGCCATGCATGCCGTCAGCATGGCATGAGGTGCAAGCCGAATTGCGTTTTGGTAGGAATAATCAGTTGAATCTTCAGTACCAATATTGTAATGGCAAACAGACTTATCAGTTGAGTTACCTGAAGTCTGATGACGTGGGGATTTGTGTCGTACTGACGGCAGCGAATAAGTCTAAGCACCAACTCGAACTGGCACCACAGCAACTTCCGGCGGTGGTGGTATTTGATCCCGAGGCAATTTATGCAACGGTTGACGGTGTGGAAGTACCGTTAGATTGTGTTCAGGCCAGTTTTGTTGCTGAGATTGGTGAATTGACCTTTGCCCAACCGGATTACCATCGTCAGCATGAAATGCTAGCTGGACGCCATGTTCTGCAAGAGGCGATACAGTCTGCAGGCTTGGAAAGCGCAGTGGACTGAGTATTGTTTGAACCCCAATATAAAAAAACCTGCTTTGGCAGGTTTTTTTATATTTGATAATCGCGAAACTCAATATTGATTTCTAACGTTAGATAAGGTGGTTTTGTACAACCTTTAGCCTCTTGAGGTTGCTTGGATATGACCGTCACGTGGAGAATGCAAATGTTAAAGGCCAAACTGAAATATGTTGCTTTGCTGACAGGTATATTGGTTTCTTCATCCGTACTTGCAGCGAATAGCGTGTATAACACCGAGATTCCAGCCAGCATTATGACGCCGGATAAGGTTGAAACCCACCTCGGTGTTCTGCACTTCAAAGACGGTGTACCTAGCCAGCAGACCATGGAGCGGTTGTACGATAATCTGGATACAATGCGCGCGACGGAAGTTTTCCTGAATGCGATTCCCATGGCATCGTTAGAAGCGTTACGGATCGGGCATCAGAAGATGGGGGTGAAACAGTCCCATCAGGTGATGTTGTTCGATAACTTAATGGATTCCAATCCCCTGTTTCTGACCGGCAACACGGATACGGTGTATGCATCAGCCTTTCTTGATCTTGAAAAAGATGGGCCGACAGTGGTGGAAATCCCCCCGGGGATGGGGCCGACAACGGTCAATGATGCCTTCTTTCGGTTTGTAACTGACATGGGGGTTGTAGGGCCAGATCGTGGAAAAGGTGGTAAGTATCTGATTCTTCCTCCCAACTATGAGGGGGATATACCTGAGGGATACCATGTGTCTCGGTCCACCAGCTATGTAAATTGGTTTATTGCCCGTGGATTTTTGAAAGATGGCAAGACGGATGCCGCGGTGGATGCCTATCACTCGGGGCTGAAGATTTACCCATTAGCCAAGAAAGACAACCCGCCAAAGATGACCTTCGTTTCCGGGAGTGGCAAGTCATTTAATACCATTCATGCCAATGACGAGCATTTTTACGATGAGATTAAGGTTGTTATTGATAAAGAGCCGGTTGAATTTATTGACCCTGAACTGCGCGGGTTAATTGCGACAATTGGTATTCAGAAAGGCAAACCGTTTGAGCCGGATGACCGGATGCGGAAGATCCTCAAAGAAGGGGCGGCGATCGGTAACGCGACTGCGCGAGCGCTGATGTTCAATCCCCGGACCGAAAATGCATATATCTGGGATGACCGTAACTGGAAAACGGCATTTATCGGCAAAGATTATCAATGGTTAATTGATGGGGGGAACGGGGGGCGAAATTTAGATGCCAGAACATATTTCTTTTACATGGCCACGGTCAATACTCCCGCAATGGCGCTAAAAATGGTAGGTAAAGGCTCGCAATATGCCATTGTAGACAAGACGGGTGAGGGTGAGTTCTTTGAGGGCAGTAAAAATTATAGACTGACTATACCGGCAAACGTTCCTGCGAAGAACTTCTGGTCGGTGGTTGTCTACGATACGCAGACCCGGTCAGAACTCCAAACGAGCCAGCCGTTCCCAAGCAAGAATGACCAGCGTGACAAAATGATCGAAAACCCTGATGGTTCGGTTGACCTGTACTTTGGTCCTACCGCGCCTGACGGAAAGGACGCGAACTGGATCCAGACGGTACCCGAAAAAGGGTGGTTTGCCATCTTAAGGATGTATGGCCCGCTTGAACATTGGTATGACGGTAGCTGGAAGCCTAGTGATATAACAGAAGTGAAATAAGGTCTGTCGTTAACTAAAACGAGCGATTTGGGGTATATAAAGCCGGTCGATAAAAAGACCGGCTTTTGCCTATTATGGATACGGTAATTGGCTATGAATAAAATGCCGGAAGCACGTTGTCCATTAGCTCAGAAAGTTGGCAACCACCGGAATGTGCGGTAATGCCTAATTCTGAGAGTGATTGCTCTATATCCGTTTCTGTCTGGCTGAAGAATAGGGTCGGAAGGTGCCAATAACTACCTGTGATGCCTTTGCCTTGCTTGGCAAGGTAGTCACAGCAAGAGTCAAAAATGGCCTGCTGTATATCGATGGCTTGCTCTAGACTGTTAACTTTGAAGGTTAATGGTGGGAACCAGTCAAGGTTATTTCCTGCAAAGAGGCTGAGCGGTTGGGCTAGACCGTTACCCTCGTTTTCTGAATTCTGCGGCGAGATAGCATCCACCAAAGCCTGTGCTAGTACGCTGGAGGCATCAATGACGTCGATATTTTGTGGAATCCAGCCATTTTGTTTGAAGCGTTGGCAACTCTCTGAGGTAAGGGCGAGCGGGAGTTCTGTGCATCCTAATACAACCAGCTTGCATTGCTGACGAGTGCATTCGTCGGTAATAACCTCACACAACAGGCGTTCAGCCTGTTCGGTGATTTTGGCTGTCTTGATACCAAACTCCGGGTCATATATGGCGGCCATGACCTTTTTTTGGTTTTCTGGATTGGTGCTGGTGGAGGTCACGCCTTTTTCGGTCAACGCGCTTTGGTAGAGGCCCGAATGTATTAGGCTATCAACCCCCATGACAAGGACGTTGCTTGATGTTCCCTCTAGGGTGGTTGCAGTCTGCTTGAGCATGTCAACAAACGGCAGGGGGATGTCTTGCAGTAATTCTCTGAACAGAGAATGTGCACAGTTACAGGCTAACCCTAGCGAATCGACACCGAGGTGCTGCATGAGCCGAAGCGTGTAGCGGGCGGTATCAACCCGTCGCTGTTCTGGCAGATCCTCTGGTTGCCAGTGCTTGCCGACTTCTTCCGGTTTATAGGCCAGACGTGAATTGCCAAAGGCAATGAATGCTGGTGGCGTATCGTGGGTAACAGTCTGAATTTTTTTCAACAGGTCGACCATGGCTTCATTGCCTAGTCCACCAATGATCCCGATGCGTGGTGAATGGGTAGCGCCCATTGTAGTTCCTTTTTATTATGTCCTGTGGGCAGTGTATTAGTGAAATTTTATGCTTTCTTTGATTTGGATTCTGATTCCAGATGTAGATTTATACAGTAAATCGAATGGCTGAAGAGGATCACACTTTTGAATAGGAAGAGAGAGCAGTCCCCCTACCTTCATTGAGGTAGGGGGAATGAGAGAGTCATACTGGGTACTTAGTCGTCATCCATATAGACCCTGCCTTCGAGTGAATACGGTTCACATTGATCGTAATTGTTGTTGCTTGCCCCCCTTAATCGTCGGAGTTTAGCTTCAAGAGCTTTGGCTTGCTGGAAGTCACCCTCTTGGTAAGCCATATCAATACGCTGTTCAATGTCTTCAATTCTGTCATGGCTGCTCATTGTATGATCCTCCATTTCGAGAAAGAGCCGATTAATCTACGTTACCCACGGCTGAAACGATCACCCTTTTTCAGTGTAGGAATGAAAGATACTCGAATCCAGCTCTTGGAGGGAATCGTGCGATATGCCGGGGAAGAAGAACGCCAGCATTGCAGGAAAGCGAAGCGCCCAGGCTGATTCACTGTGGATAGCATCGGCAATGATGTGGAACTGGCAGTTAATCTTCGGGCTGTGTGAAGAAAGCTGGTTGGCAATGGCAGCGGCGTGTTTTTGATAAATATGGGGGAATATGCTTATGTTGTGGTCGCTGCTCTCTGCCGTTCCGATATCCATGTAGATGTTGACGGGGTGCTCGACGGGGGTATCGTGAATGAATTGGCGAATGGCCTGACTGGCAAACCAAAAAGCAGGTGAAAACACGCCGGCATTGGCAAAAATCGATGGATAACGCAGCAGGGCATACAGGCTGATTAGCCCGCCCATAGAGCTCCCCGCGATACTGGTATATTCTCGTTGTGGCAATGTCCGGTATTGGTTGTCGATGAAAGGCTTCAGGGTATCAACAATAAACTGGCAGTATTTCTCTCCATCGCCACCTTGAGGAATGGCACTTTGCTCCCAGTTTGTAAGCTCTGGCTCTGGGTGATAAGGCCAAGGTGAGTATTCATCCCTGCGGCCAAAGGCCTCACGTTCGCCGCTGCAGTCAACCGCAACGATAATTGCGCCAGAGAATGAGGTTTCCCGCTGGACGGCGTCAATACTCTCTCCTGCCTGCCAGCTCATACCGCTGATGCAAAGTGATGGCTCGAAAACATTTTGGCCGTCATGCATATAAATTACGGGATAGTGGTTTTGTGATTGTTCGTAGCCATCGGGTAAGTAAATACGAATAGTGCGCTTGCGGTTTAATTGGGGGATCACAAAATCATTCATGATGATCATGCGCGAAGGATCATAGCGTTTGGTGCGAGGGTCAATAGTCATGGAGGGTATCGTCGTTGCTTGAATATAAAAAAGGCGCTGAAAACAGCGCCTTTGGGAATACGAGTGTGATTTATTATACGCCTGGTTCTTGATACAGGCGGCGACACGCAGCCCCATCGCGATGGAACAGGTGGCATCGATGGGCAGGGATGCCCACTTTGAACTTGTCACCCGCTTCAACATCCAAAGTATCAGGACGACGGTAGATGAAATCAGCATCCATTTGATCAAGCTGCAGGTAGGTTTGAGTTTCATAACCCAGCTTTTCAACAACTTGTACTGTACCTTCAACAACGGCGTCGCCTTCTTCTGCCGAAACGAGGTGTTCGGGACGGATGCCCATTGACATGCGGTCGCCCTTGGTAACGGTTTTGCCATCAACAGGGATCCAGAAGGCATGTCCATTGGCCATTTGAACCATAACACGCTCGTCTTCAACCTGTTCGATGAACACACTCATGAAGTTCATTTTCGGTGAGCCAATGAAACCGGCAACGAAGCGGTTTTGCGGGTAGTGGTAGAGTTCAAGTGGCTTACCCACCTGCGAAACGTACCCGCCATCTAGCACCACGATTTTTTGTGCCATGGTCATTGCTTCAACCTGATCATGGGTAAC
Source organism: Photobacterium panuliri (assembly GCF_059920555.1). Taxonomy (NCBI): domain Bacteria; kingdom Pseudomonadati; phylum Pseudomonadota; class Gammaproteobacteria; order Vibrionales; family Vibrionaceae; genus Photobacterium; species Photobacterium panuliri. The sequence goes on along the minus strand of NZ_CP197193.1, from coordinate 893,724 downwards.
GTAAATCATGGTACAGCCGAGTTGCTTGTGCAGTTTGGCAATTTCGATACGCATCTGTACACGAAGTGCCGCATCAAGGTTGGACAGCGGTTCGTCGAGCAGGAAGACATTTGGTTGGGATACCAACGTACGGCCGATGGCAACGCGTTGGCGCTGACCACCAGACAGAGCCTTAGGCTTACGGTCTAGCAGGTGGCCTAGCTGCAGGATCTCTGCCGCGTGGTCAACACGCTTCTTAATTTCGCCCTTGTCTGCTTTGGCAAGCTTCATACCAAAGGACATGTTGTCAAACAGGTTAAGGTGAGGGTAGAGTGCGTACGATTGGAATACCATGCCGACACCGCGTTCCGATGGTGGTACATCGTTCATGCGCTGCTCGCCGATATAAAGATCACCTGAGGTGATATCTTCTAGACCTGCAATACAACGTAGAAGCGTAGACTTACCACAGCCTGATGGCCCTACGAAGACCACGAATTCGCCTTCGGCAATATCGAGATCAACGTTTTTGGAAATCAGGTTCTCTCCATATGCTTTACATACATTTCGTAAAGTAACACTCGCCATCGAGCCTATTCCTCTAAGTTTGTTGTTGCCAGCAAGGCCGGATCTTATGCGTTCTGGGCCTTGTCGGTAAAGAATTCATTGTGCTGAAGATATGATGACAAAAAAACGGGTAGCAGCATCATTATTCATGATAACGAAGCTGCTACCTCGACTTAATCCGCACTATTTACTTCCCCAAGAAAAAGTACGGTGCTGTCGTCTAATAAAAGTGGCTACTGTGGATACTGCACATAAAGCAGAACAGTAAAAAGCATCTTCAACTACCCATTGGGTATGGTGTTATTTTTGCCTAGCGACAGCGGCAAAACATCCTCCTTATGAATAAATTTGTTGGGGGGATGAGGGGGGGAGGAGTGCCCAGATCACACTTTGAAATTTGGGGGGCTGAACACACGGATTAATCCAATTACCATGTGCGCCGTATCACAACTGTGCTTCATTATTAGATCTCCGTCACTTGCTCCGACGATGGAGATCACGGTTTTGAGTCTTTGTGGCTGGGGGCGTAGTCAGCAGGAGGATGCTAGATGCGTAGCCCTGGTGGAAGATACACCCTGAAAATTGCGTTGCATTACAGTCGTTACGCAAACCACATAACAATCATGAAGGATGTTAATAATGAAGAAAGTCCTCAGCACCGTCGCATTATGTACCCTAGCAGCTCTTGGTTCATTCAGTGCCCACGCGGCCATTGAAGAAGGCCAACTTACCATTTGGATTAATGGTGATAAGGGGTACAACGGTTTGGCAGAAGTGGGTAAGCAATTTGAAGCTGACACTGGCGTTAAGGTAACGGTTGCGTTCCCTGACAACCTGGCTGAGCGTTTCCCTCAGGTTGCTGCTGCTGGCGATGGCCCGGATATCGTATTTTGGGCTCACGACCGTTTTGGCGGTTATGCTAAGGCTGGCCTTCTGTCAGAAATCAACCCATCGCCTGAGATGAAAGACAAGATCATCGATTTTACGTGGGATGCGGTGAAGTATGATGGTAAGTATGTTGGCTACCCTGTTGCTGTTGAAGCACTTTCTCTGATTTATAACAAAGACCTCGTTCCAACGCCTCCAACCAACTGGGAAGACGTTGCGGCGCTGGATAAGAAACTGCAAAAAGATGGTAAGAAAGCCATCATGTGGAATCTGCGCGAACCGTTCTTCACTTGGCCGCTAATTACTGCCGATGGCGGTTATGCATTCAAGTACACCGCCAATGGCTATGATGCAAAAGATGTGGGCATCAACAATACCGGTGCTAAGCACGGTATGACTTTCATTAAGCAGCTTGTTGACCAGAAAGTGATTTCTGCTGACATGGACTACAGCATCTCTGAGTCTGAGTTCAACAAAGGCAATGTGGCAATGACAATCAATGGTCCATGGTCTTGGAGCAACATTGAAAAGTCTGGCATTAACTATGGCGTTACTCTGCTGCCTAAGCTCAATGGTAACCCATCTAAGCCTTTCGTCGGCGTGTTGACGGCTGGTATCAGTGCTGTTTCTCCTAACCGTGATTTGGCAGTTGAGTTTATTGAAAACTACCTGCTGACGGATGAAGGTCTGGCGAAGGTTGATGCCGACAAGCCTCTAGGTGCTGTTGCTTTGAAATCTTACCAGCAGAAACTGGACAAGGACTCACGTATCGCGGCGACAATGAACAACGCGATGAACGGCGAGATCATGCCAAACATCCCTCAAATGACAGCATTCTGGTATGCGCAAGGTAATGCAATCCAGAATATCGTTGACGGTCGCCAGAGCGTGAATGACGCGTTGGATTCAGCTGCGAAACAAATGCTTAAATAATTAAATAAGTACACCCGAAGGGAGGGGGATGCCTCCCTTCACACTTCATTGTCTTTTTGCTAGCAAGGTGCTGAGATGCAGTCAGTTCAAGGTGCAGGGCTTTTGGAAACCGCAAAGGAAAGCCCAAAATTAAATTATCGAAAGTGGCTGAAATGGTCGCTACTCGGCATGATCGGTACTGTTAACGGTTATGCTACTGTGTTGATGTATGCACAAGGGGAAATACCTTTTGCGCTTCTTACCGTTATTCTAACAGCACTGGCTCTTTACATTTTCGGTAGTAACAAAACGTACGAGCACCGCTATATCTATCCAGGTATCGCCGGGATGCTTGTCTTCGTTATTTTCCCTCTGATTTATACTGTTGGACTGGCCTTTACTAACTACAGTGCGAATAACCAATTGTCAATTGAGCGAGCCCAGTCGGTGCTACAGCAAAGGACATTTTTGTCGGGCTCTAGCTATGGCTTTGATCTTTACAAAGTCGACAATGGCCACCAGTTGATCATTAAGGCAGATGGCGGGCTACTGGCATCAGATGTGTTCGATTTGTCCAATCCACCTTCTGATGTGGCGATGAAGTTGCATTCAGTTGGTGCAGTGAAAGGGCAAAAAGAGATCATCAAAACCATTATTGCTAACCGCAGCAACTTGAACAAGGTTGAGTTGGCCATGCCAAGCGGTGAAGAGATCCGTATGAGCGGTCTACGTAAATTTGCTGCAGAAATGCCGCTGTTTACGCTTCAGCAAGATGGCGAGTCACTGTACAACAACCGTACCGAGCAGCTTTATAAGCCAAACATGGAAATTGGTTTCTACCAGCCTGTTGATGCTGATGGCAAATTTATCGATAAGCCAATTTCTCCTGGGTTTGTTGTGGGCGTTGGCGGTAAGAACTTTGAACGTGTGATGACCGATGACGGTATCAAAGAACCTTTCTTTGGCATCTTTATCTGGACGGTTGTATTTGCTTTCTTGGCTGTATCATTGACTCTGGCTGTGGGTATGGTACTGGCCTGTATCGTGCAGTGGGAACCACTGAAGGGAAGTGGTATTTACCGAGTGCTACTTATCCTGCCTTATGCTGTACCGTCATTTATTTCCATTCTTATCTTCAAAGGTCTGTTCAACCAGAGTTTTGGTGAGATAAACATGCTGCTAGAAGGTGTGTTTGGAATTAAGCCATCGTGGTTCTCAGATCCTATTATGGCCCGAGTGATGGTGGTCATTGTAAATACGTGGCTGGGCTTCCCTTATATGATGATCCTCTGCATGGGCTTGTTGAAATCCATTCCTGATGATCTGTATGAAGCCTCTGCGATTGATGGTGCCGGCCCGATTCAGAATTTCTTTACCATTACGTTACCTATGCTAGCCAAGCCACTAACGCCACTGTTGATTGCTAGCTTTGCATTTAACTTCAACAACTTCGTAATGATTCAGCTTCTAACATCCGGTGGTCCTAATATGGTCGGTACATCAGAGCCGGCAGGCTACACCGATTTGCTGGTTAGCTACACCTACCGTATTGCCTTTGAAGGCGGCGGCGGCCAGGACTTCGGTCTGGCGGGTGCGATTGCGACCATTATCTTCTTGCTGGTCGGCGGTATGGCACTGCTTAATCTTAAATTTACCAAAACAGCACTTGAGCAGGACTAAGGAGAGACGTCATGCCAATGGTTCAACCAAAATCTTTGAAGTACCGGGTTTGGGCAACGCATATCGGACTTTGCCTGTTCCTTGCGGCGACAATCTTCCCGCTACTGATGATCGTTGCTATCTCGCTACGTGAAGGTAACTTTGCCAGCGGTGAATTGATTCCTAGCAATCCGACCCTTGACCACTGGCGTCTTGCGCTAGGGTTTTCGGTCACCAACAGTGATGGCAGTGTGACACCTCCGCCATTCCCTGTGCTGCTGTGGCTTTGGAATACAGTGAAAGTTGCAGGTATTACGTCGGTTATTATCGTTGCGCTATCAACAACCAGTGCTTATGCCTTTGCCCGTTTTCGTTTTAAAGGCAAGAGTGTGATCCTGAAGGGGATGATGATTTTTCAGATGTTCCCTGCGGTACTAGGACTGGTTGCCCTATATGCATTGTTCGATCGTCTTGGCCAGTATATCCCGTTCTTAGGGCTTAATACGCACGGTGGCTTGATCTTCTCGTATATTGGCGGTATCGCGCTACATGTATGGACAATCAAAGGTTACTTCGAAACGATTGATGGATCTTTGGAAGAAGCGGCTGCGCTTGATGGCGCGACACCATGGCAGGCATTCCGTTTAGTGCTGCTGCCGCTATCTGTGCCAATCCTAGCCGTTGTCTTTATCCTGTCGTTTATCGGTGTTGTGACAGAGGTGCCTGTAGCGTCGCTGCTTCTGACGGATGTCAATAATTATACGTTGGCCGTAGGTATGCAGCAGTATCTGTACCCGCAGAACTACCTATGGGGTGATTTTGCCGCTGCCGCTGTATTGTCTGCCATTCCAATTACGACCGTATTCTTGCTGGCCCAGAAGTTTTTGGTGGGCGGCTTGACGTCTGGTGGCGTGAAGGGTTAATAATTTACGATTCCAATCAATAAGTGAAAAGCCTGCATATGCAGGCTTTTTTTTGTTTTTGTGAATTGACTTTGATATATATCATTGGGGTATATTTTAGCTAGTTAATAATATCCGTCGTTAAGTTGCATAATGTCTTTATTTATCAGTACACAAGTGTTTATTTTATTGGGTAAATTAACGAGTGTAGTCTTTACTTATATTCAAGGACTGATAAGATAATGTGTATAAAGCATCTTGAGTGTTTTATAAATAAGAAAAATATGCTTGTTCTCACTTGCAAGCATCTCCCTAGCTCTGATCTTAACGTTGGTTTGGCCGCCGATCTGTTAGGAAGTTGATGAGCTTGATTTATTGGCGTTACTGCATAGCTGGGCTTACTTTTTATTTTTATAAGTAGGTTTATTGGTAACAAAACCCGAACATTATGCTCGGGTTTTTTTATGTCATAACAAAAATAAGTTATGAGTAGCAAAGGTTATTTCAGAAAAGGAAACAGTTGCTTAATTTCTTGCGGAGTAAGAGATTCTACTCGAGCTATATTTCGTTCTGGTATCCCTTCTGGATCTGGGTAGTGCTTGAGAACTTTTTCCATGCTGGCTTCACGGATCAGGTGGAAAACAGGATACGGTGAGCGGTTGGTTAGGTTTTCTGCATCATCGGGATGTGTTCCTGCAAAGTAATAATCAGGGTGGAAGCTAGCGACCTGATATGTTCCTTCGTAACCGCATTGAATGAGCAGTGCATCCACAAGGTCGAGAAACTGGTTGTAGTCGTCAAATGCCTTGAAAAGATAGGGAGTGACAACCAGCGTTGTTTCCAGCTCTGTAACAGGCGTTTCATCGAGTTCGCGCAGTTGTCCGTAGATTTCCTCAAGCAGCGTTGCTTCGTCGTTCGATTGGCTGACGTGGATTTTGATTTGCTGGTTGCGCTGCGGTTTAGCCGCAAAAGGACAAAGGTTCAGTCCGATGACGACATCTTCGAGCCATTGCTCAGTGGCTTTAGCAGCCGTGATGGGGCAGGTTTTTGACATAGCTGACAGTTACTTATAGTTATGAATAAAAGAAGGGCCAGCATTGCTGGCCCTTAGAGTTTAGCGTATTGAAGACGGTCGCTTAAGCGGCATTGTCTTCAGAAGTCACCGGTGCTTCTTGCTCAGGCTTATTCTCTGCTTCTGGGGCAGGGAACTGCTTCACCGGTTTGGCAACAAGCTGGCGTGTAGCATCACGTACCTCGGCCAATACTACTTCAAAGTGATCACCCAGTTGGTATTCTTTCACTTTGTCGATGTTGATAATGCCAAGGTCACCGTTGCATTCGATGCGCGTTTTGTTGTCAAGGATCAGCGGAGCCGGAATAAACGCGGCCGCACCGTTCTCAAGCAGGCGAACACGCATACCCGCACGGTTGATATCAAAGATTTCAGCCGTAAATACCGTTTCTGCTTTCACCGCATCTTTCAGCAGGCGAACGTATAGCCAGTCTGCCACGTCGCGTTCTGCCATGCGGTGGCTACGGCGATGTCCCGCAATCTCTTCGCCTACGCTGTCATCCGGCTTTTGTGAAGGCTCTTGGCCAGTGATCAGTGCTTTTAGCAAGCGGTGGTTGATCATATCGCCGTATTTACGAATCGGTGATGTCCACGTCGCGTAAACATCAAGACCCATCGCAAAGTGTGGGGCTGGTGTATTGCCGACTTCACTGTACGCCTGGAACTTACGCAGACGGTTGTCTAGGTAGGTTGAATCTAGAGAGTTCAACCAACGGCGCAAAGCACTGAAGCCTTCAAGCGTCAGCAGTTGCTCTTTCTCAAACGGCGCTTCTGCGTCTTTGAGGAAGTCCATTGCGGCATCAATTTTCTCTGGATTGAAACCGTTGTGGTAGTTGTAGACACCCAGCCCGAATTTTTCTTTCAGCGCGCGCCCCGCACAGATGTTGGCAGTGATCATCGCTTCTTCGATCATGCGGTTAGCTGTACGACGCGGATCAGTATGGATAGCGATGACATCGTTATCTTCGCTGAGTTCGAAGCGGTAGTCTGGGCGGTCTGGGAAGACGACAGCATTCTTTGAACGCCAGTCACTACGTGCATTAGCAAAGCTCTGTAGTGCTTTTACCTGTTCAAGGATAACATCGCTTGGTGTCCAATTATCGCAATGGCCATTTTCAAGTAAATCTGAAACGTTGTCGTAAGCAAGACGGCCTTGTGATTTGATCCATGCTGCGAAGAAGGTGATGTCATCGCTGATAACGCCGTTTTGATCCACGGTTACGCGGCAGCAAATAGCTGGGCGTGTTTCGTCTTCCATAAGAGAACATAGCTCATCGCTGAGTTCACGAGGAAGCATTGGAATATTACGGCCAGGTAGGTAGATCGTGAAACCACGCTGACGAGCCTCGTCATCCATCTTATCGCCAACGGCAATATAGGAGGTTGGATCGGCAATCGCGACGGTCAGCTCAAAGCTGCCATCATCGTTCACTACCGTGTACAGGGCGTCATCCATATCTTTGGTTGATTCGCCATCAATCGTAATGAAAGGCAGAGCTGTGAGATCTTGACGCTCAAGGCCTTCATCAAGCATCGACCAGTTTTCCTGCGGTGCTGGCTCTGCGTTTGGCAGGTCATGACGTGCAAGCGTTACCCACCACGGTGCAATCTTATCGTTGCTGTCAGTGATTTTTTCGCGGATTTCACAGAAAAACGTTTTGTTGTCACCGACAAGAGGGTGGCGGGTCATATGAGCGACAACCCAATCGCCTTCTTTTAGCAATTCAGGATTCAGGCCTTTGACTGGGCGAGCCTTGATTGCGTCCTTTAGCTGTGGATGATCAGGCACAACATGCAGACGATCACGAATAAGTTTAACGCGACCGATAAAGCGTGTGATGAACTGCTCCAGTAGCTCTTGTGGCTCGGCAACTTCACGTTCTTTTTCGGTACGGATAACTGCCATGACACGGTCGCCGTGCATGACGTTTTTCATGTAGTTTGGTGGAATGAAGATGCTTTCTTTATTGTCCACTTCCAAGAAGCCAAAGCCACGGTCCGTTGCTTTGATGCTGCCTTCTTTCTTTGGCAGGGTTTCTTGGATCTGTTTTTTTAGCTGTGCGAGTAAAGGATTATCTTGAAACATTATGCCCGGTCTCAGGTTATTGACCCTGACACTATAAAGATTTCAGTCGCTAAAACCAAGCATCAGCAGATGATGAGATAAAAATGCGTACCCACTAGGTAATGTTGCACAGTTTGATGTGTGATACTTGTTGCACTTTGCGAAATTAGTCCCTCATGATGTGGTTATAGCTATTACTTTGATCAAAATATAGAAACTGCTCGCGAGCAAAGAGTCGGGCAATAAGATATAAGGGGAGGTATATAGCGTGAACAACATGTTTTCCCGATGGGATATCAGCGTGTTTTTTTAGCCTTTGTTTAGATGAATAAAACAAGGCTTATCTACGGGACCTGGCTAGGTAGAGAATGAACAATAAAAAAAACAGTATTCTTGAACTGTTAGTCGACAAGTTAGTTCGACAATCCAATATGGAACAATGGTGTCAAGTACTGTTGGAAACGATTCAAGAAGAATTCCACCTGCAAAAGATGACCTTGTTGATCGAGCAGCAAAATGAGACGCGCATCATAGCAAGCGGAACAGGGACGGATTTTAGATTTTACTGCCCCACATTAAGTCTTGATGAATATAAAGGGGTGCCATTGCTCTCTCTTCGACAGGCGAGGGACGGTGGGCGGTTTATCTGTACCCCTATCAATCACTCTTATAAAAATGTGTCGCCTGAGCATTTTGAACAATGGTATCAGTTAGTCTTGCCGATTCGGATGCATGATAGGGCTGTGGGCTATATCTGTGCCGAGACATTTGAGCTGGGTGAGCTGGAAGCTAGAAAGCAAGAAGTTGAAGATCTGCTGATGGTACTGGCTTCGGATGTTAGCGCCCGTATTTTGATGCAGGAGGTTCTCCAGCAGCATCAAAGTCGTCGTGATGTTGAGGCAGAGCTAGCACTCCGCAATGAGTCATTGAACCATTATCTCGAGCTGCTCAAGAATTTGCATACGGTGACTTTGTGCTTGGCCAAAGCTGAGACAAATGATGATTTTTATCAAACTGCTGTGAAGTTGGGTCGTGAGAAGCTCGGTATTGATCGTATGGCTGTGTTTCTGATCGATTTTGATAAAAATGAAATGCGTGGGACGTTTGGAACGGATCCAGAAGGTAATTTGGTGTGCCGCCGTTCGTTCTGCAGTGCGATTCCGGATCACCCTTTGGTCAATGAAGCCTTGAGTCGGAAAGATTATGTGGTGGTGAAAGAAGATGCGCCGCTCTATTACGGTACAGAGCAGGTTGGGACCGGGTGGAATGCAATGATTGCTATGTGGAATGGCGATTGCTGTATTGGCTGGATAGCGGCGGACAACCTGATCAACCGAAGGCCAATTACCGAACACCAGAAAGAGATTTTCAAGTTGTTTGGTGCATCTCTTGGGCAACAAATTGTGATTCGTCGTCAGTACGAAGAATTGAAACAGCTCAACCAGCAGTTGGAAGAGAGGGTCATGCGCCGCACGGAAGAACTGTTGGCATCAAACAAGGCCCTTGAGCGTGCCAACCATAAATTTGAGCGTTGGTCGATGCAAGACGGGCTGACAGGTGTGGCAAATCGGCGTTTCTTTGACCTGTCGTACAAGCGGCTTTGGCGCGCTGCAGAAGCCGACAATTCAATGCTTGGGCTGGTGATGTTAGATGTTGATCATTTCAAGGCTTTCAATGATAGCTATGGTCACCTTCATGGTGATACATGTTTGAAGAAAATTGCGGCTTTGTTCAAATCGCAAATTCAACCTTATAAAAATGCAGTATTGTCGCGTTATGGTGGTGAAGAGTTTGTCTGTGTCGTACCGGGCATGTCGATGGAACAGCTGGTGGCTTTCGCACAGTCAATGGTTGATGGGGTGGCCGCATTGGCCATAGAACATAAGGCAAGTGATGCGGGCATAGTGACCATAAGTGCAGGGTGCTGTGTGATTCGGCCGAGCAAGGCGACTGTAAATTCATCGCATAGGCCTGAACCGGGAGAATATGAAAAATGGAGTGCTGAAATGGCACAATCAGAACATTCCTGCGTGCTGATCAAAGGTGCTGACGCTGCACTGTATCGCGCAAAAGCACAAGGGCGAGCTCAGGTAACATGTTGTGATCTGACGTTGAACCGCTTTTAGTCGTTGGCTGCCTGTTTGTTTGCATTATAATTCATAAACTAAATGTCATATTTTTCTATTTATTGGTAAAATATATTTATAAATTAGAGAGCTAGGCTAGTTGATTAAGCTATTTGTATAAATAATAAGTCCTTGAAAGTTAATTTGTGACCTCGCTCAATTTTTTCTGGCTTTTTATCAAGTAATGGCGCACAATGCGCGCCTCATATGTCGAGGCCCGTGCTTGTGGTTGCTGTTGCAGAACCTTATATAGCAGTAGGGGCCCCGTTTTTAGTTAGATTATTTATTGGGATCCCAATGCAAGAATCTGTTACAGAATTTCGCCAGCTAGAACTGGCTGACTCACTACTATCCGCACTTGACTCAATGGGCTTTGTTGCGCCGACTCCAATTCAGGCGGCGTCAATTCCTCTACTTCTAACTGGTACTGATGCGCTGGGTAAAGCTCAGACAGGTACTGGTAAGACAGCAGCATTCTCTCTACCTCTACTTAACAAACTAAACCTGAACCAGCATAAGCCTCAGGCGATCGTTATGGCGCCTACTCGTGAGCTAGCGATTCAGGTTGCGGCAGAAATCAAGAACCTAGGCCAGAACGTTAACGGTCTTAAGGTACTTGAAATCTACGGTGGTGCATCAATCGTTGATCAGATGCGCGCACTTAAGTCAGGTGCTCACATTGTTGTTGGTACTCCTGGCCGTGTTAAGGACCTTATCACTCGCGACCGTCTGCACCTTGACGAAGTACACACTTTCGTTCTTGATGAAGCTGACGAAATGCTGAAGATGGGCTTCGTTGACGATGTAACTTGGATCATGGAACAGGCTCCTGAGTCTGCTCAGCGTGTTCTTTTCTCTGCAACTATGCCTCCAATGGTTAAAGAGATCGTTGACCGTTTCCTTCGTGACCCTGCTCGCATCGACGTTGCTGGTGAAAACCGTACAGTTGCTCAGGTTGAGCAGCAGTTCTGGGTTGTTAAAGGTGTAGAGAAAGACGAAGCAATGATGCGTCTTCTTGAAACTGAAGATACTGATGCGTCTATCGTATTCGTACGTACTCGTCAGGATACTGAGCGTCTGGCTGATTGGCTATCTGCTCGTGGTTTCAAAGCTGCAGCTCTTCACGGTGATATTCCTCAGTCACTACGTGAGCGTACCGTTGATCATATCAAACGTGGCGTGATTGATATCCTAGTTGCGACAGACGTTGTTGCTCGTGGTCTTGATGTGCCACGTATTACACACGTATTTAACTACGATATCCCATTCGACGTAGAATCATACATCCACCGTATCGGTCGTACCGGTCGTGCTGGTCGTGATGGTAAGGCGATCCTACTTGTTCGTACTAACCAGATCCGCATGCTGCGTACTATCGAGCGCGTGACTAAATCTCGCATGGAAGAGATCCAACTTCCACTTCGTGATGCTGTTGCAGAAGCACGCTTGAACCGCCTAGGTCTAGAGCTTGCTGCTCAGAAAGAAGAAAGCAGCCTTGAAGCATTTGTTGAGCTGATCGAGAAGCTTCAGGAAACTATCGAAGTGGACACTCAGACTCTAGCTGCGATGCTTCTTCAGCGCCAGCAGGGCAACCGTCCGTTGTTCTACAAAGGTCCAGACCCAATGGTTGCTGCGATCGAGCGTGATAAGCAGCGTCGTGACCGTCGTCGTGATGACCGCGGTGAGCGTGGCGAACGTGGTGAGCGTCGTGAGCGTCGTACTTTCAACACTGCTGACTGGGATACATACCAGCTACAGGTTGGCCGTGAGCAAGGTGTACAGGTTAAAGATATCGTAGGCGCAATCGCTAACGAACTAGGCCTGAACAAAGATAGCATCGGTGCTATCAAGCTGGCTCCTGAGCACACTTATGTTCAGCTTCCTAAGAAGATGCCAGAAGACGTTGCTGCACAGCTTAAGAAGCTACGCATCCGTCAGAACGAAGTTAAAGCTGTTGTTGTTGAAGATGACGTACTTCGTGAGCACCGCCGTGGAGGCCGTGATGGCAACCGTGACGGTAACCGTGGTGGTTTCCGTGGCAACCGTGACGGTAATCGTGATGGCAACCGTGGTGGTTACCGTGGTAACCGTGACGGCAACCGCGATGGCAATCGTGATGGTAACCGTGAAGGTGGCGAGCGTCGTTTCGACCGCAACCGTGGCGGTGACAACCGTGGCACTTTCCGTGGTGAGCGTAACCACGGTGGCCCACGCCGCGATCGTAAGCCTCGTTTCGAAGATTAATTTTTCGATTGATTTAGAAAATCCAGCCTTAGGGCTGGATTTTTTTTGTCCAAAAGAAACGTAAACCGTTAATATTGATGGTATTGATAATTATTATCATGTAAGTTGTTGGTAACGTACAGTAGTATAGCGGCCATCCATAGACTGAGTTTCAGAGGCCCATTGGTGGAATCTCTTAGATTGAAGTCGCTTGGAGAAGGCTGTTGTCTATACTAGTTGCAGTTTTAAAGAAAGGACGTTCCGCAATGATTACTGATGTATCAACTTGGCTGGCTCGAGATCCTGATCCAGTTACTCGTCAGGAGCTTCAACAACTTCTTGATGATAATAATAAACAAGAGATTGAGGACCGATTCTCAACTCGGCTTGCCTTTGGTACTGCTGGGTTGAGGGGAATCGTGGGTGCGGGCCCTAACCGAATGAATAGGCTCGTGATTCAGGAAACAGCGATCGGACTGGGACGCTATTTGCTTGATACGGTCAATAGTGCGGCATCTAGGGGGGTTGTCATCGGTTATGACGGTCGCCCTGACTCACGTCAGTTTGCCCAGGATACGGCAAGCATGCTGACGGCTCTAGGCATTAACGTTTACCTAACCGCTAAGGTTGCACCAACGCCTGTCGTTGCTTTCGGGGTTCACCATTTTAATGCTGCTGCTGCAGTTGTGGTGACAGCAAGCCATAACCCACCGGCTTACAATGGCTTTAAAGTTTATTGGGGCAATGGTGCGCAAATTATCCCGCCACATGACTCGGGTATTGCAGAACAAATAGATCTTGCATCACAAGAAGTGTTGCCGGTGAATAGCCTTGAAGATGCTGAGCGCCTAGGCTTACTTACATGGCTCAATGACGATTATTTTACCGCGTATCGTAAAGCGCAGAATAACAGCCCTTATTTGGCAAACCATACAGAGCCGGCCAATATTAGCCTTGCCTATACAGCGATGCATGGTGTCGGAGCGGACATGGCAGAAACCTTGTTAGCTGATGCAGGATTTGCTCATGTGTATAGTGTGGCTGCCCAGCGTGAGCCTGATGGCCGATTCCCGACCGTTAATTTCCCTAACCCCGAAGAACCGGGGGCGATGGATATGGTTATCGCAGAAGCGTCAGCCCATGGTGCGATATTGGCTTGTGCCAATGATCCTGATGCAGACCGCTTTGCCGTTGCCGTGCGAACCGAAGACGGTGAGTACAAGATGCTGACAGGTGATCAGGTGGGAGTGTTACTCGGTCATTATTTGTTGACCCACTCGGTACCTGAGCAGCAGTTGGTTGGCACGACAATCGTGTCTTCTAGCTTGCTTGAGAAGATCGCGACGGCTTTGGAGGCTGGTTTTTATAAGACATTGACCGGATTCAAATGGCTGACCAATGTGGCCATGGAGCAACAGACCCAAGAGCAGCAGTTCCTTTTCGCTTATGAGGAAGCACTGGGCTATACCGTTGGCAACACCGTTTGGGATAAAGACGGATTGTCGGCGCTAGTTGCTTTTGCACAAATGACGGCAGAACTTGCTGCCAATGGGCATACTGTCTGGGATCGACTTGAGTCCATTTACCGTGAACATGGTTATTATCTCAATGAGCAGCGTAGCATTGCGCTAGCACCGGGGGCAGCCTCTGTTGGCGATCAGCTGCGAGCTGATCCTCCGCTATGTATTGCGGGTCGGGCTGTGGAGATGACGGAAGATTTGAAGCTGGGAGTCCGCCGCTTTGCCGATGGTCGCACTGAGGATATCGATCTGCCATCTAGTGATGTGTTGATTTATTATCTCGATGACGAGTCGCGGGTTGTTGTACGGCCTTCTGGTACGGAGCCCAAGCTGAAATGTTACTACGAGGTCGTTGAGGCTATGAGCCATGAGGATAGTATCAAGCATGTACAGCAGCGCGCGCAGGAGGCAATGGCGTCGCTGATTGACAAACATCAGGCTTCACTCTAATTCTTGGTATGAAAAAAAGCCGATGGTTAATCCATCGGCTTTTTGTTTTATTGGTTGGCCTCGGAATGTGCCGCTGCTTCGTCAGTGCCTTCATGCATCGAGGCGTATGTATGAAGCAGTTCGGTGAGTGTCTTCACCCAACCGAAAGTATCTTTAGGTGGGTTAGCTAGAATGTTGTCGACTTGCGCGCAATGGTCTTCAAGAGAAATAGCTTCTTCCAAATTGAATGACATAGCGTAAAAATGCCATAGCAGTAATCGAGACATACGCTCGATATTTTGCTCGGCATTGTCCGATTCGGCAAACATATTACGGACCTCACCCAATGCGATAGCATTCATGCGGAGCATGGCATCAAATTGTGCCGATAGCATACGCTCTTGGCTGCTGACTTCTTCCTCTTCAAAATTGAAGAGTTCTTTCATTACGTCTTCTGGAACCATGCGGTTGACGATTCGAAGGCTGAATTCCTCCAGCTCGTGACGCGGCATCGTCATCAGGCATTCTAGTGTGTAATCTCGTTCCATAGTTTTGCTTCTCAGTGCGTGGATCTTGCAATCATTTGATGTCGTTTGGGCGCTATTGTGTAAGAAATTGAAAGTAAATACTAGTAGTGTGAGGTGACTCTGGCTTTGACAAAACCATGACAATCGGGTTATCGGCATGGGGTAATGTCTTGCGCCTTGCCGCTTTATGCTGCTATCTGCCTCGTATCGACGAGGTCCTCGCTCGCAATGCGAATGATTGATATAAGACCTACGGTGAATTATGGCCAAGCAACAGATGCCGAGTAATCAGCATGATCCTAATAACTCCGGTGCGAATCAGCAGGAAGCAGTATCCGCAGGGCAACCGACATCGGCCCAAAATAACGAAGCACCTACTTCGTCTTCCGCAAACACCTTGAAGAAGCCAAGCCGTATTGGCAAGTGGGTCAAGTACTCTTTGCTAGGCGGAACATTGCTGGCCAGTGCGGGTTTGGTCAAGATGGGATTCGATATCAACGATGAAATCTCAGCAAAGTTCGAGGGGCAGTTATGGCAGTTGCCGTCTGTTGTCTATGCGCGAGAGCTAACGCTTGAACCTGGGTCGCCTGTGCTCTATGACGATCTTGTTCAAGAGCTTGAGGTGCTTAATTACCGCAAGGTCAAATCACCCTCTAAACCCGGGGAATACAGTACCAGCCGCCTGAAGGTTGAATTTATTCGGCGTCCGTTTGATTTTCGTGACGGTGAACAACCGGCACGCCATGTGGTCGTGACTTTTGACTACGCTAAAGTACGTAAGATTAGCGACGCGGATTCTAACCGTGAACTGGGGATCTTTGCGGTAGAGCCTAAGCTACTTGGTATGCTTGAGGCACAGTCAGACGAGCAGCGGATCTATCAAGCCAAAGCGGAGATGCCCGAAGCGCTGATCGATGCCTTAATTGTTACTGAGGATCGTGATTTCTACGAACATGACGGGGTGTCGCCGACCGCGATCATTCGTGCTTTTGTTGCTAACGTCAAAGCGGGTCGTACCGTACAAGGTGGCAGTACCTTGACGCAGCAATTAGCGAAAAACCTGTTTCTAACGAGTGAGCGCAGCTTGTGGCGTAAATTCCGAGAGGCCTATATGGCTTTGATCCTTGATTATCGTTACAGCAAGGATCAGATTTTGGATGCCTACTTAAACCAAATCTACCTAGGCCAAAGTGGGCGTGATGCTGTACATGGTTTTGCCTTGGGTGCTCGCTTTTATTTTGGTTTGCCTTTGTCGGAGCTGCGGACCGATCAGCTGGCCTTGCTGGTTGGTTTGGTAAAAGGCCCTTCTTACTATAATCCATGGCGTTATCCTGAGCGTGCGAAAAACCGTCGCGATCTGGTGTTGAAGTTGATGGCTGACAATGGGGTGTTGGATGAAAAGCAATACTCGGTGGCGATTAACAAACCGTTGGATTTACAGGCGAAGGGGATCATTGCCAACAAGCAGCCTGCCTATTTTGGCCAGCTTGAGCGCGAACTGAGCGAGAAGGTAGAGGATTACAAGCCGGGGCAGGGCTTGCGTTTGTTTACCACATTGGATCCTCGATCACAGGCCATGATTGAAAAGTCGGTCAATAAAGTGATACCGACGCTAGAATCACGTGCGGGTAACGAGTTGGAAACTGCGGTGGTGATTGCTGACCGCACAACGGGTGAAATTCGTGCCATGGTGGGCGGTGCCAAACCGGGTTTCGATGGCTTTAACCGTGCTGTGGATGCTAAGCGTCAGATCGGGTCGGTGGTTAAACCTGCTGTGTATCTGTCGGCCTTGGAGATGCCGAAACGTTTTTCATTGGCAACGAGTTTGACAGATCGTCCGCTAACATTGCGGGATGATAAGGGGAAGAGTTGGTCACCGCGTAACTATGATCGAAAATTCCGTGGTGAAGTGCCGCTCTATCGGGCTTTGGCGAAATCATACAATATTCCGACGGTGAATCTGGGGATGGCCGTGGGTCTGGATAAGGTCATAGATACCATGGATCACCTTGGTATCGATAAGAATGAAATTCCGGAGCTACCATCAATGTTGCTGGGGGCATTTACCCTGACCCCGGTTGAAGTGACGCAGATGTATCAGACAATTGCCAATGAAGGCCGTAGGAGCGATTTGACAGCATTGAGCGCGGTGGTTGATAAGGACGACAACGTACTGTATCAGAGTCTGCCTGTATCGTCGCAGCAAGTGTCTGAGCAGGCTGCCTGGCTGACAATGTACAGTTTGCAGCGCGTTGTCTCTGAGGGGACCGGGCGTTACTTGAACAATGTCTTGCCGTCTTCCCGACTTGCGGGAAAAACCGGTACATCCGACAAAGGCCGCGATAGCTGGTATGTGGGTATTGACGGCAGGGAAGTTGTTACCATCTGGATGGGGCGTGATGATAACAAGGCGGTGAAGCTGACCGGTTCTTCTGGCCCATTGCACTTGTATGCCGACTATATCCAGCACCGAGACCCGGAGCCCTTGGTGTTGCGTAAGCCTGCCCAGATCACTGATTTTGACTATTACCAGAATAAGTACGGCGTGCTGTCGCAAAGCTGCGTTGGCCAAACACACCTACCAGCATGGGATCCCAATGGAAACCTAAAGCAGGGGTGTGCGGACAAGGTGGAAAACTTCTTCAAGCGATTGTTTACTTGGTAAAAGAGGTGGTTCCTTCCGTGTAGGAGATGGAACAAGACGAATATTGAGCGGTGAATTGCGCGAACCTAAATGGATCGCTACAATTCACCGCTTTGTTGTAGGTAAGAAGAGACAAACCGGCTATGCGTTTATTGAAATCAACTGTGCATCCTGATTTGGCGAACCTTGATGGGACGATGTTTCATCGAAAAGCGGCTCGAGGCATTATCCTAAACGGGACCGACATTCTGATGCTATACACCGAGCGCTATCATGACTACACACTGCCAGGCGGTGGTATTGATGAAGGGGAAGATGCAGTTGCCGGTTTGATTCGTGAACTGGAAGAAGAGACGGGCGCCCGTAATATTCGTGATATTGAAGAATTCGGTATGTATGAGGAATATCGTCCTTGGTATAAAACGGATTTCGACATTATGCACATGGAGTCCTACTGCTTTGTTTGTGTCATTGATCCTGAGTTGGGTGAAACTAAGCTTGAGGATTACGAGGTCAACAACGGTATGAAACCGGTGTGGATTAATATCTTCGATGCTATTGCCCACAATGAACATACAATGGCAAACAGCGAGAAAAAAGGGATGTCGATTGAGCGCGAAACCTTTTTGTTAAAACGCATTGTCAGTGAATTGCTGCCTGAAACGCAGCAGTCAGTTGCATAAAATTCCTGAAAACAGCAGCCAAGTGCTGCTGTTGTCTTTTATATTTACTTTCTCTTTGCTTTTTCCTTTCCTTTTTGGGTCTCACCGTACTTGCGAACTCATCTAACTCATTCGTCGTAAGGGAGTTACTTCCAACCATGGTACTTTTAGAGTCTGTGTGAGCACAGAGGGAGTAGCAGTGGAAAATGACAGTCGGGTTAGCTGATTATTTTGTTCAGAGTGGAATTGGTATGGTTTGACAGCGATTTCGGTTGTTTAATCAATCTGTTAACTCTGATGATTTGTGATATGACAGTTGAGGAAGAATCTAGTTATCATTTTTGAGCGTTTAGAGAAAAATTTTCTATAAATTCGTTTTCTGATAGGATTTTTGAGCAAAATATACTCCTGATGATGGTGTAAATTAGCAGCCATAACAATAACATGGCTACTGCTTTCTCATTTTGTCTTCTAGTAGCCAGCCCCTGCAAATTGTATAGGTTGATAGCAATGAAAAAGCACCTCTGGTCTGGATTTATCGATACTGTAAAACGCGAAGTTGTACCTGCATTAGGTTGTACAGAGCCTGTGTCTGTTGCGCTTGCCGCTGCGATAGCAACGCGCGAACTGCAATGTAAGCCTGCATATATTGATGTGCATGTTTCACCTAACCTAATGAAAAATGGTATGGGGGTAGGCGTACCGGGAACGGGCATGGTTGGTTTGCCTGTCGCTGCTGCCGTGGGTGCATTGGCTGGCGATCCCGATGCCGGACTGGAAGTGCTGAAATCTATCACCCAAGAAGATGTCGTTAGAGCCAAGCAGATGCTTGATGCCAAAGCGGTGTCGGTTGGCGTGGCACAGGTGCCCAATATCCTTTTTGCCAAGGTCACAGTAGGTGCCGGCGAGCATTCTGCTACCGTGATTATTGCTGATTCTCATACACAGGTTGTCTCTGTTTCCGTCAATGGTGAAATCCGTTTTTCTGCCGAGCTGGCAGAGAAATCAGTGAGCGAGCCGGAGATCAACGTATTTGATGAGGCGACGGCGCAGGATATTTATGATTTCGCCTTGCATGCACCTCTTGCTGATATTGAGTTTATCTCTCAGGCCTACGAGCTGAATGAAGCCTTGTCTCAAGAAGGGCTGACAGGCAAGTATGGGTTGCAAATTGGTGCGACGTTCCAGCGCAATGTGGATCGTGGCTTGATCTCTGGTGGGTTGATGACGGATATCTTGCGTCGTACATCCGCGGCTTCAGATGCCCGAATGGATGGTGCAATGAAACCGGCGATGAGTAATTCAGGTTCGGGTAATCAGGGGATTGCCGCGACAATGCCAGTGGTCGTAGTGGCTGAACACATTAAGGCTGACCGCGAAACGGTATTACGTGCGCTGATGATGTCTCATCTAATGGCCATTTATATCAAGAGTTACCAAAACAAGCTATCTGCCCTTTGTGGTGCGACAACGGCGTCGATGGGAGCGGTAGCAGGGATGACATGGCTTCTTGGCGGCCAGTTCAATCATATCAGCAATGCAATTTGCAGCATGATTGGTGATATTACCGGTATCATCTGCGACGGCGCCAAAACAAGTTGTGCAATGAAAGTGTCTTCTTCGGCCAGCGCCGCAATTAAGGCAGCCCTGATGGCACTCGATGGTATCCGCGTTACAGGCAACGAAGGAATTGTGGCCGACGATGTGGATGCGACTATCCGTAATATGTCTGCATTGGCAAACGGTGCAATGACTCAAACGGATGTACAGATTCTTGAAATTATGGTCCAGAAGTAAGACTGAACCGCTTAGATAGTTGCTAAGCCATATTGGCGGTTAACCAGACAATGAAGGGGCACCTAGCGTGCCCTTTTTGCTATCTGAAGAAGATATACATTGCGCTAGTTAAATTGCACCTCGCTAAACTGTGCGCCGGGGCTCAAAACTTTCATACTCTCCAGATGATCCATTCGGATAGGAAGAATATCTTCACCGTGTTTTAACAGTAGCCATTCAGATTTATCGGCCCGGGCTTGTGTATCCATACAGATCCCCTGATAGACACTATGATCGATACAGGTAATAAGTACGTCATAGTGGTATACACAGGCAAGTTCAATATAGTCATAGTTTCCGCAAGGGATTGGTTGATACTCTTCTTCTTGCATTGCCGCTGTCCTTATTAAGACCTTTCTCAGAAGATATGCCCAGAGTGCCTATATTGCAAGCAACAGAGTGTGAGTCGTTGCTTTATAGCAATTTTACGATGAACAACGGGTACGGTGATGGAAAAAGAAGGCCGCTGCGGATATAAACAGGCGGCCTTAGGGGGAAGGTTAAACGGCAATGCGGTTAGGTTGCAGGTATTTCTGCCATGCATTGTGATACAGCGTTTTCGATGTGGTGCGCAGTTTGTTTATTTGCGCTACTTCAAATTCGCTTAGCTCGCGGCTTTGATCGGTCGCATTTCGTTCGATCTTTTGGATTTCTTCGTAGATCGCGTGCTCATCACCATTTTTCACGGTAGAGATGGCATCGAGGTGCAACTGAATTTCAGCAATCATTTTGCTTTCCGGCAGCTCTACCAGCACTTTCAAATCACGGTAGCCAGAAGCATTCGGCTGCTTGAAGCGGTTTTTTACCGCAACAATTTGGCTCTCTTTACCAATTAGCTCGAAAGCCTGAACCAACTCGGGAATGTTATCCGCAACAATGGATGCTCGTGCCAAATCTGTAATTTTTGATGCGTCTCCGTTAAGCTCGCTGGCGATTTTCGCCTCTGCACGATCTTTGGACTTAACGTCAGGCAATACCGTCGTGGTCTTAGAAATCATGCCGACTTCCTTTACCAAGGTAGCCAGCTCAAGTTGGGCCTTAGGGGCAACTTGATATAGCTGATCGATGTGCGCATATGGCTGCATAATATTAGCCTGTCGCCAGCTATTGATACTGTATAGACCGCTTAAGCTACGCTGAAAAGACTGTTTGCTTGCTTCAGCTTGCTTTGGCGATATTTCATAATCGAGCCTTGCACAATTCGATGTCGATGGTGCTGCAATAGCCGTACCACGGCTAAGCAAGAACAGGACAAAGCAAGTACGAAGTACCGATTTCAGATCCATTAAACAACTCCTAGGGGAACCTATATGTAGGCTCTCTACGTAAACGGTAATCGCATGCGTTATAAGCAGCAGTAAAAAGAGTCGTAGAGGTTGTGTTGTCTATGGCAGCAAGACTACCAGAGTTATCTGAACGCCAGATGAATTAACTGCTTATGGTCTTTAGGGGATTTGGATAATGTGCATAAATGCGATATTGAGCACGTTTGACAGTAAAATCCATTGGCTTTATTAAAAGAAGGGGAGCTTATGCTCCCCTAATGATTGACTGGCTAACTTGCCTGGGCGGTAAGGCCACTTGGTTGTAGGTAGTGATGCCAAGCATGCTGGTACATAGTTAGAGATGTGCTTCGGAGCTGTTTGATCCTCGCCAACTCAAACTCGTTGAGTTCACGTTCTTCTGCAATGGCCAAGCGCTCAAGTTGCTGAATGGTCTCGTAGATTTCATGTTCAGGTCCATTCTTGATCTCCGCGATGGTTTCAAGGTGAAGCTGTACTTCTGCAATGATTTGGCTATTGGTAAGTGAAATCAGAACTTTCAGGTCACGGTAGCCTGATGGCGCCGGAGATTTGAAGCGGTTTTTTGTTTCTATAATTGTCGCTTCATGGCCGAGTAATTCGAATGCGTCAATTAGCGATGGAATATCTTTAGCGATAAGGCTACCACGAGCAAGATCCGTGAGTTTATCGGCATGCCCGTTGAGTTCGGTATCCACTTTGAATTTTGCTCGCTGCTTGGATTTAATCCCCGGCAAAATAGGTTTGGTGTCGGTATGTAGGCTAATTTGCGTTAGAAGCTGTTTGAGTTCAGCTTGAGCAACTTCACCTTTGCTGTAGAGGGTATCGAAATCAGCATAGGGTTGTTTGAGTTCATGGGCGGCAGCAGATGGGATGGCGTAGAGAC
The DNA here is from genome assembly GCF_059920555.1 of Photobacterium panuliri. NCBI lineage: Bacteria > Pseudomonadati > Pseudomonadota > Gammaproteobacteria > Vibrionales > Vibrionaceae > Photobacterium > Photobacterium panuliri. Next base: position 871,526 of record NZ_CP197193.1, on the reverse strand, counting down.
CGCTAAGAGAGTGCTGGAATTTGTCTTTACTTCCTTGAATTGGTGAAGGATGTTCAATATCTGAATCAGTAAACTGCGGAATTGATGCATTGGCAACAGGGCCACGTCCGAGTACACATAGTAGAACAAAGCATGTTCTAAACAGTGATTTAGGGATCATTAAAACTCCTTAATCATGCCACATACAGTAGTAGCAAAATGAAGAGCACAAGCTAACAACACATTCCGCCAGCGCTCTCTGACACTTAAGATATCTGGGCGAAAGGGGGAATTTCAATATGAATAAAGGCGAAAAATACCTATAAATCAGTGAGGTTGTGACCGCCTTCCCATCGTTGAGGTTTTCAATGTGAGGCTGATCACCAAGCCAATATTTTGAATTGATTATTTAATGGTAGGATATAGCAACTTGAGCCAGCTCGAGTCTATTCATCAACAAAGGAATAAAGGTTACTCATGCAACAAGATGCGTTGATCATGCTGGGAGCAGCTTGGCTTTTAATGACAGTGGTAAGCTATATGCTCTTTCATAGGGGCACAGATGCGGATAAGAAGCGTAAGTTATGGCCGTATTTCACGACGGGAAGCAATATGGCCATTGCGAGTGTGATTGCCTATATGCAGCCTCCGATTGTATATATGGTTGGGATAGCGCTCTTTATGGTGCCGTTAACCGTGCTAACGATTCGATCCACAAAGTTCTGCCCGTCTTGCGCCAGCCCTAATCGCAGCCCATTTTTCACGGCTCCGCCGAAGAAATGTAATGTGTGCCAAACGGCTTTGAAGTAAATTTCGCTGATTAGGGCGAATATAACTCGCCCTTAAGCCCTTAAGAAGAGACGGCCCCCCTACTGTCTTATGCGTATTTTTTTTCTGTTAGGGGAAGCGTGTTAAATCGAATACCTTGCCAACCGTATTTCATGAAAAGGCGAATATTTTTATGGTCGTTGCGATCAGGGTGGGGTAGCACATCTTTACGGTAATAATCACCAAAGCATGCTAGTGTTTCTGCCTCTGATAGCTGATGCAAATTGGCAAAAGCAAAAATTCGGCATGATCCTTCATTTATACCGGCAAGGTTGTGCAGGGTCTCCCTGCCTAATCCATTGCTAAAATCAGTTGCTTGGTAGTGGTAATGCTCGTTGATAATAGCCATTACCTGTTCGAAACTAACCACTTCGGGTGTGTGTTTCAATTGCTTGAGTAACGCCTCCATGGCACTTTCTCCTGTGCAAAGTATTGACTTTGGTATGGGTAAAAGGGGAGATATGCTCCCCCCTTTGTTAGTATCGCTATGTTAGGACCTGTTACTTACGAGCCTGTTGCTTGAGTTCAAAATCAAGCTCTTCAGGTGAAATAACCAAACCTTCTTCGCTTTGGTCTGGGAAAATGACTACAGCTAGTTCGTCATCTTCCAGTCCATACGTCCAGCGGCTGTGCCACTTGTTAAGTGAGATGGCTTCGGCTTTACACTCTTCCCACTCACCTGTTGCCCATAGCTCTGCGAATTCTTTATTCGGCCATACAGGTACGCCGTCTTCTTCGTCGGTATTGAGCATTACGCAGCCGTGCTCATCGGTCAAAATCCAGATTTCACGGTTAGAAACCACCTCTTTAACCAGATATTTAAAGCGCTTTTCTGCATCAAGAGCCAGAATGTCATCGATTTGTGACTGTGTTAATGGCGCGGACATAACTTGTTTTCCTGTGACACATAGTAATAGCGTCATAGCATAGAGGAAAATTAGACTTTAGTCATTGAGTTATCCCTGCCCAAGATGGGCAGGGAGGTCGATAGCGACGTTATTTGAGGGTATAGGGGATTCTGACGGTGAGCTGGAAATCAGGTGCATCGGCTGTTAGGCCCGCACTGACACCGACATTTAGCGTGGTTTCACGGTTTATGGCGTAATTGGCCCCCATTGAGATTGAATCCAACTGAAGTAGTTTGGCGTCAGGAGCGGTACTGCCATCGATTTTCGACTTTAGTATAGTCTTGTGGCTCAATCCCAAGCTAAATGAAAATTTAGAATTTACGGCAAAGCCCATGCCTGCACTTAAGCCAATGGTATCCCCTAAATCAATCGTTCTGTTGCTCGTGTTGTCGTTGCTATCAGTGATGGTGACATCGTCTTCTATATTCCAGATGTAGCTTAGGCTGGCATAAATAACAGCAGGATCGATAGGCATGATCATCGTGACACTCGGTTCAATACTAGGAAAGCCAGAACCAGTTGGTAGCTCTTCGAGATCGAGTTGGTCATTTGCTGAAACTTCGTAAGGTGAACTGCCGGTGGTGGTTTTAAACCTCAATCCTGCAATCCAATACGGGGCTTCTAGCATGTTGATTTGGTATTTGAATGCAGCTTCAATATCGCCGAGATCATTGTCACTAAAGGTACGTGTTTCTGGCTCCTCGCTACCATCTCCATTGAAGTTTCGGCTAGAGATAGAATCATAGCGGTATACCCATGGTACTCGGGCCTCAACTTCTAGGCGGTTTGTGATTCCGTAGCGCCCACTAAGGCCAAGGGTTAGGGTCGTACGATCCGTGTCACTAGCTTGAATTAAGCCAACCAGTAAAGATGGCAGTACGGTATAACCAATAACAGAAACGGTATTGGATGAGTTCTGGGTAAACGAAAAGCTACTGTCTAGAACAAAAGAGCCTTTGGGGGTAAGAACGCCGGGTAGGTCAGGATCAAGTAGGTCGGCGACAGTTTGTACCACCCGGGGCTTTTCATTGGCATTCGATGAATCATCTGCCGCTACTGGCCCTGCCAATAGGGTAAGCAGCGTAATCAGGCCACAGTTATAGTAACTATTCACGGTACCCTCACTTAGTCTATTTCCCAAAAAGCCATTACATAACACCGGATGAGTAATGACACAGCTTGTTTTTCTAATAAGAAAATCATAGTCGCTATGAGAATGAATGGTATCGTGAGAATATCAATCAACGTCTTAATGTTGAGAACACGTGCCCGGCTGATTAATTATTGAGATGGGGTATTAAAATTGATATTTAATGAGTGATTCTATGTTTTAAAAAAATGAGACAGTTACTCATTATTTGAAATGTATTTCACGGCATATTACGAGCCAGAATTATTTTTATTTTCCTGTCTTCTTTTTATTAAAAATAATACATGAATAAAACTTGCCATCGCTATAGTTAAGGTATCTCGCCGGAAACGTGCGAGTGATTATAAAAAAAGAACTCAATACATTTGGAGTAAGATCATGCGTAAAACAAATATCGCACTATTAGTAGCAGTTATCGCTTCTCCATTGGCGCTGGCAAATTCATATTACGACCCATATAACCCATACGGTTATGATGATGGAAACGATAAAACAATTACTGACTCATATAATAAAGACATTGATAAAACGTTAACTAAGAATATTGATAAAGATTACAATGTTGAAAAAAGCTATTACTCTGATGACGATACTTTGAAAATGAAGAACGTCAATAATACCAAGAAACATGAGTATGTTGACAATAGCCATCATGATTATAGTCAAGATTGGGATATTGATTTGACTCATACTACTAACATGGCCTCATCAGATCTTGATGGTGTAGTGTCATACAGTAAAGTTTCCTATGGTGCAGGTTGCTGCGAGGGTAATGGTGGTGGTTACTACGGTAAAAAAGGTGGTGGTTACGGTCCGTCAGCACCATCTTCATTGCAAGTTACTCATCATAACGACATGACAGGTGCATTCTCTGGGGCATCGGGTATTAATATCGCCGGTCAGAATGCAGGTAATAATTCACTTGTTCAACAAAGTGCAAGTACCAATGCGATGTTAGCCGGTCAATAATTTATTATTACTGAGGGCTGGTCATCAGCCCTCAGGAGGATACCATGAAATATTTAACACTGGTTGCAGCTTCTTTATTCAGCGTTTGTAGTATAGCTGCCGATGAGTTGGATATTCTAGCAAGCTCGCAAACACTTTCGGATGATACTCTATCTGTGTCTCGAGGTGGTGAATATGAGTTAAAGCTCGATAATATCCATGCGAGTTCAGATATGCAAGGTGATGTTGCAAGTAACTCAGCATATAACAATACTACTGGTGATAATATAATTGATGCTGGTTCATTAAGTAACTCATCAGGTGTGTTTAATATCGTTCAAAACACAGGTAATAATGTGTTGATACAAAATGCAACCGTTGTAAATCTGACATTGAAGTGATTGTTAGTCTATCTATTGATGATAAATAATAACTGAACTTATAAATGTATAATTTATTATTATTGGATTTCGCAGGGCATAACAGTTCTTCATTCGATTTTTGCTAATTCCTCGATATAGTAAGAATTATTGATAGTAGAATTGTGAATATAATTAAAAAACAACAGTTTGGAGTAATATTATGCGTAATACAAAAGTTATGCTGTTAGCAGCAATGATTGCATCACCAATGGCATTTGCAAATGGGGGTTATGGTGGCGGTTATGGTGGTGGTTACGGCGGCTATGATGATTACGACGGTGACCTAACGATTGAAGGTAGCAAGAACAAAACAGTTAGCGTCGAAAAAGAGCTGAATTACGAGAAAAGCGTTGATTATAAGAAAGATTACTACTACGACGATGATAAATTGCTGATGAAAAATGTCGGCAATACTTATGAAAAACACAAAGAAAATAACTCAAGCTGGGATAAGTCGATTGATGTTGACATTGATAAAGAAATTAATGACTACATCGCCTCAAGTGTTATCTATGGCACTGTGATGGATACAGAAGTGACTTATGGTGGAGCATGTTGTAAAGGTAGTTCTGGTGATGTGATGGTCGATCACAGTAACACCATGGGCATGGCTTACAATTCTGCATCAGGTATCAGCATTGCTGGTCAGAACGTGGGTAATAACTCAATGGTTCAGCAAAGTACAAGTACAAACGCAGCGCTTGTTGGCTCAGGTGTATCGCCAGGTACTGGTGGTTACTAAGATAAAGGGCCGAAAGGCCCTTTCTTCTTTTCGGTGTATAGATCAGTGTTTGGGTTAATGTATCGAAAATGATAAAGCAAGTGGTCTTTGATGGCTTAATCTTGAATTAGATAGGTTAATTGTTATCTCAATAAGGCAGCAAAGCGCATGAAGATAAATATAGTGATGCTTCTTAGCCTCGTTGTTTCGGGGAATGTATTCGCTCTTGATTATTTTCCGAATCGCGGCGGGTTTAATGTTGAGGTTAAAAGCTATCAAGAGCAATTATTCGGTGATGTGTTTCGGCAGCAATATGACTTTAGTTGTGGATCTGCTGCTGTTGCTTCATTACTACAATTTCACTACGGAATAGAAGCTCATGAAAATGTTATTTTTGAATATATGTTCAAAAATGGAGACAAAGATAAAATAGAAAAACAAGGTTTTTCAATGTTGGATATGAAAAAATACCTAATATCTGTAGGGTTGGATGCAGATGGTTATAATATCCCACTTGAAAAATTTAACAAAATTCGTATACCTGCAATAACAATTGTAAATTTTGATGGATATATGCACTTTGTTGTAATTAAAGGTATGAATAGTAAGAATGTCATACTTGGTGACCCTTCTAGAGGGACGCTGACTATGCCTATTGAAGATTTTAAATCATATTATAAAGGGGCAGTATTGTTGGTAAAGAATCAGGCCAAAGTTGGCAGGAAGAGTTTTATTACCGATGATAACTATAATATATATACCCCCTCACCATCGTCAGAGGCTGTTGTTAGAGATTCACTGTCAACATTCAGTATTACTCTGCCTGGTGCGAATGAATATTAGAGGCTTGTATGAGAAAGTTCACTCGTGTATTGATCGCTTCAGCAATAAGTAGTACAGCAATAATTGCACAAGCATCTATTAATTTTATAGGTGTTGATAATTTGGGTCTGACAAGTTTGTCAGATGATGAAATGTCATCTATGCGGGGTGGTTTTGTATCTTTAGATAATAATATCATCAGTATTGGATTATCCATAAATACAGCAATTAATGGCGAAACAGTTCTGTCTACCCATATTGCTGATTTTACATTCAATAATGGTATATTACAGAGCAAGGATGGAAGTAGAACCTATGATCACTCAGATCCACTTCAAGTGGTTAGTATAGGTGATAATAATATTGTCACGGGGACACCAAGTAGTGATGTTTCCGGTTATGTGGTCCAAAACTCGGCTGATAATACGCATATTAGTACGCAGACGGTATTAGATATTGAGGCGGACATCAAGAGTTTCAACCAGCAAAACTTATTTAATAACCGATTAGAGAATGCGATCTTTTTCAGTGGTTATTAAACCTGTTGCAGAATAAAAATTGTTTAAATGTAACTTTTTTGTCTTTTTGAAAGCACTACATGTTATGTAGTGCTTTTTTGTTTTGTTAGAATTTTAAGTGACGATGAAAAGTTCAGTATTTATATAACTATTTTGATTTTCATAAGTCATTGATAATTATATTTATATTATATGTTTAGTTAAAATGTACTAGATTTATATAAGGTTTCTTACTGTTGATACGCTGCAAAATAGTTAAAGCTCTTCTATATTTTTAATACATCGATAATAAGTATAAATTGACAGAAGGTGACTTAGATGGTGGCTCAAAGTCAAAACAAAACAATTGACGGTCGTTTGGTTGCAATTGGTTGTAACTACGAACCTTGGATTGCGCTCTTGGAACAATCAGGTTGGAAAACCCATTGTTGTTATGATTTACGGACTGTAGATTCAATTCTCGAGGAGTATAGCCCATGTATTTGTGTTGTTGATTTAAGTAATAACGATTTTAGTTTGAATAGTATTTCTTTGCGTGCAAATAAAACCAAACAAGTTAAGTGGATAGCAATTATAAAGAAAGAGCAATTAAATACAGATGCTATTTGTCAATTTATTAATAATTTCTGTATCGATTATTTCTCTGTTCCCGTTCCGGGAAGCCATCTGTTGTCGACGATAGGGCATCAGCTTGGTATGTTGCAGATTGAAGCCAGTTCTTGGGTTGAAATAACGTCTAAGCACGATATGGGACTTTTTGGCGAATCTAAATCAATCAAGCAACTACGAGATATGGTCCGTCGGGTAGCAATGACCGAGGTCAATGTGTTTTTAACAGGGGAAAATGGAACGGGCAAAGAACTGATTGCTAAATCTGTTCATAATTTGTCTAAACGTAAGAATACCCAATTTGTTTGTGTAAACTGTGCTGCGCTGAACCGTCATGATGAGCAAATGGCATTGCTTGATGGCTCCTATCGTCAAGAGGATGGGGCGCGGTTCAATGGAACCTTGATGCTCGACAATGTGGACGAATTGTCAAAAGAGCTTCAGGAAGTGTTGTTGGGGTACCTCACAGCACCAACCATGGAAGGCATTGAAGAAGAGGATATGGCGGATATACGCATCATTGCCTCTTCAAGTGCAGATCTAGAAGCTGCTGTTGCCAACGGTGATTTCAGTAAGGAGCTGTTCTACCGCTTGAATGTTTTTCATATTAAGGTTCCGACTCTGCGCGAAAGGGGGTCTGACATTTTCCTTTTGGCTGAAACCTTCTTGACGAAATTTGCGCGTGAATATAGCACGATGGCATCGACATTTTCTGAGGATTCAAAACAGTTGCTGCTTCGTTATAGCTGGCCGGGTAATGTGCGTGAACTGATTAATCAGGTTAAACGAGCGGCCTTGCTAGCGGAAGGTAATGAGGTGAGGGCGGAGCACTTTGATCTGCCGAGCAAAGCGAATCTGAAACAAAGCTTGCGTAATATTAAAGATGAAGCTGAGAAGGATGTTTTGGTGGCGGTGTTGGAAACCCATCGCGGTCAAGTTGCCTCGGCGGCTAAGGATCTGGGGGTGTCACGCGCAACCATGTATCGTTTGTTGAATAAGCATAATATTGTGCCGGACGTTCGGCATTACAATAACGGTTACGCCCGTGATTAATTGAAGTGACGACGTAACGTAAAGCCCTCTATGACAGAGGGCTTTTTTTATTTGAAGCCAAGAGAGTGTGGTATACCTTGAAGAGCTTACTCTTGACTGAATGCCAATGGGTTATTGGCTTGTGTGGGATCAGTGTCAGGATATGAGTTTGGATTGATTGGCTGGGCCTTATTTCTCCCCCGTGAGCGAGTAACAATGATGAAGGCGCTAGATGAAAGATACGTTCTAAAGATGCTCGGTAGCGGGTGGGATGAAAGATAGGATAAGGCGGAATATAGTGCTCTTTAACTTTGACCATAAGATCTGCTACATAGATGCGATTTAGTGGCAGGTGGTAAAGTGATAAGTCTCTATCGGTATGGCCCTGGGTAAAGAGGACTTTCCAGTCAGGAAAATAGGGGAGATATTCATTGTCGTCTAGTAGAAAATCCGCCTTGAGCCACGGGGAGAACAACAGCCGCTTTGTTGGACGCTTGAGTCGTTTGGCGACCCATTTAGCTAATAGAATATCGGTTAGGAACATTAATTTACCGTCTATTCCTTGATACCAGTGTTTTTTGATACGGCACATGGCGATGCTACAGCCGGTTACTTGCCGTAATTTGGCTGCTCCCCCGGCATGATCAGGGTGCATGTGGGTAACTACGGTGAGCTTTAAATCATGTACTGGCCGTTTGAGTTGCGTCTCAATGAAGTTGCATATGGTGGGTACGTCAGCATAACAGCCGCTATCGAGAAGAAGTAGCCCGTGTTGATATTCAGCGAGATAGATTGTTTGGATATAACCTTGGATCTGGTGAAGAGCGAGCATAGCGGCAATCTCCCCAAACAGGCCGCAGCGCGGCCTGATGTATTGTCACAGGATCATCTTAGTGATGTGCATGTTCACTGTTCATTGCTGGTTGTTTATTACTATTAGGAGTGAATGTTGCTTTTTCTACTTTGACATTTACTTCTACTTCGCCGGCATGTTTGAAGGTCAATGTCAGCGGGAAGGTTTCACCTAGTTTCGGTACTTCTGCCAATTCGAAAAACATAATGTGGAAACCGCCGGGTTTGAGTGATTCTTTGCCATTGGCGGGTATTGTTATCGCAGGCACTTCGCGCATTTTCATCATGCCGTCTTGATGTATATGAGCATGTAGTTCGGTTGTTTTTGCTATTGGAGAACTAGCCGCAATCAACTCATCGTTTTTATTCGTGTGGTTTTCAATATCAAAAAAGGCGGCTGCGACGGATGATGATGGCGGTACTTGTTTGGACCACGGATGGTCAATGGTCAGTGAACCTGCATTATATTCATGTGCTGATACAGTTGCAGAAAGTAGCAATAGGCTTGAAAGAATCGACGTTTTCAGTATCTTCATGAGTTTATTCTCAATTTATATATTCTTGATGGGTATGTGTGCCAATATCAAAATGATATCAGCAATCAAGCGAAATTAAATTAATTGTTAATGGTTTGTTTGCTTGTTTGTGATAAAGATTCACTGCGTAACATCAAAAAAAAAGCCAGAGTACGACTCTGGCTTTTTGTCTGTGATGCGAAATGTTAGCTTTCAGAAGTAGCTACGCCGTGCCATTGGTAGTGGTTATTCGGTTTCTTGCTGACAATACCTTCATCCATAAAGCGCTTGAATAGCTCATCGACGTCTTCGTTGGTTACTTTCAGATATTGGGTAACAGCACGTTTGGTGCAATTAACCTTGTTTTGGCTTAGTGCATCGATAGCCTGTTCATAGAGGCTTTTAGGCTCGACAGGTTCAGGTGCTTGTTTTGTCATTGCCTGCTCATCACCGGCTGAGAACTCTTCATCAGACCCTTGGTAGTAATGAGTCAGTAACTCTGGTTCTTTCGGTTCACAATTAGCAAAGCTATCGATGGTAATCGTATTGTTGTTTTTGAATTGGTTGCGAAAACGCAGCTCTTCACCAATTAGCCCAACAAAGAAAGCCGCAAAGAAATCCAGCAAAACAGAAAGGAAAATCACCAAGCCGAGTTGGGCGGTTTGGGTCTTAATGTGCAGTGATTTAGCCAAGCTGTCGATCAGGCCGATCACAGAGCCTTGGCTGACAACCGGTAGACTGTCGCGCTCTGCTGCCAACGCCATTTGTTGTTCGCGCAGTTTGTCATTTTCTTTCTGGATACGGGTCACACCAGTAGCGATACGCTCCATTTGGATATATTTCTCAGCGGCGACGTTGTTGAGTTTGATTTGATCTTCAATCGCCTCAATTTGCATGTTGTAGTTGTTGATCTTGCTCTGCTGAACATTGACATGACTTTGCGCCTGATTCGTTGCGCTGTTGATACCGCCAACCGAACCACCAATAGAGATTGCTGCTAATACGGCATAAAAGGCAAATGCAGAAAAAGCACCGGTGTAATTGCGGCGTGCACGACGTTCGCCAAATTCGTACCAGGCAAAAAATTTGCCTAATTCGAAAATAACGGCGAGTCCGCCGAACAGGATTTGCATCATTGGGTCTTCGTCAATAGACAAAAACAGCAATAGGGAAAAAATGATAGAGGCCAGAATTGATGCGCCGGTGAAACTGTACACCGTCGCCATGGCGAAATTACCTTTCGGATAGCGGATTGGAAGATTATTGTCGTAAAGCATAGTGTGTATGTGGCCCTTCGGCGCCTGTTTGGTTTTCCTGACGCCGCCATTGGGCATCAGGATAAAATTGGGCTGCTAGAATACCGCAAAAGCCTACGTAATCCTTTATAAAATCAAGTTTATTGTTGTTTAACGTTGAAAATTTACACATGGCTTTCATTTGTGTTTAAAAAGTAGACGCTGACCTGTGTGTTACATCATCAATGTGCTAGTCATTTAATATAATGGGGTGTTTGGGGGAGTGCGAATTATGGACTAATATTCAAACAAACGTTTAAGAATTCAGTAAAAGGCAAGGAGGCGAATATGGATAGCTTGTTGGATGGATACCCTGTGATCACAGAAATTCCCGTAGCATGGGGTGAGATGGACGCATTGCAGCATGTTAATAACGTTGTTTACTTTCGCTATTTTGAAACGGCACGGTTAGATTATTTCACCCATATTGGTTTAATGGAAGAGTTGAAGGAAAGCCGTGTTGGACCCGTTCTTAGTGGTACTCAGAGCCGTTATCGTTTGCCGGTAACCTATCCGGACACCTTACTGGTTGGAAGTCGGGTCAGCGCTTTGGATAAAGACCGTTTTACGATGGAGTACATTATTGTAAGCCGCCAGCAGCAGCAAATTACAACGTATGGGCAAGCGGATATAGTGATGTTTGATTTCAACACTCACAGAAAGGCAGAAATAAGTCACACATTACGCGGACAGATTGAGAAACTTCAGCCAGATTTGGTGTGTCAGGACACGACAGACCTGACATCGTAACTTTGCTGATTGTATCCTTATATTGTCGAGTCAGTGAGACTGGTGTAGTGAGATGTCATGATACGAATCTCAAGGGGCGATGCACATGTATATAGTGATTGAGCATGAGATAACAGATCCTGCAAGATTCTGGCGTAAGGCAGATGTAGCCATCAGCGAAGCCCCCGCTGGGATGAGATTATGTTCCACCATCGTTAATGACTACCAGAAATGCTGCCAGTGTATGTGGCAGGCTGATTCCATTGATGCTATACGAGATTACTTAGAACCCGCATTGGGGGATGTGTGCAATACCCTATATGGTGAAGTTGATCCGGACAAAGCGATTTATTAGCAGCAGCAAACACCGCGTTGCAGGAGAAAAAACTGTGTGACAAGGTGTTTTTTTATTAAAATAACGCGGTTAAATCACTAACCGAGAGCAGTTATGACTATTCACCGTATTAACCCTTGTAAGCGTTGGTCTGATATCACGGTATTTAATGGTATTGCACATTTTGTTGAAGTGGCAGATACCGATACCTCAGCGGATATCAAAGGACAGACAGAACAAATCCTTGCTCAGGCTGAAGCAAATTTGGCAAAGATTGATAGCGATAAATCGCGAATTTTGTCGGTAACTATTTATGTTACTGATTTTGCCAATTTCGATGCATTAAATGAAATTTGGGATGCCTTCTTTCCTGAAGGTTGTGCTCCGAGCCGTGCTTGTGTTAAAGCCGAGCTAGCGGATCCTGATTATCTTGTCGAAATGGCATTTGTAGCTGCTGCTGGCGATAAATATAAGTAACAGCCCAAATATATCACATTGGGATAAATAACCTGATACATACCTAAAGAGCAACTTGTAATTGAATGGTTGCTCTTTTTGTATTTTGGGGTTTGGGTGTTTTCAATTTGTTTGTAAAGGTGTTTATATTATTAATAAGGCGAAGCAAATATACGCTTTGAGTTGCTATTGTATTACGGAAAGGAAATATAAAACCTGTTTGGTATGCATCAAGGCCTGAATACCTTTCATTTTATAAAAACGGACGTATAATTAATCATATCAATAAATATAAACATGAATTCTATGCTTTTTTATAATCGTTCTCTTCAATTCAAACTTACAGGTTGTTTTTTATTCGTTGCAATATTGATTATTAGTGTGTTATCCGTAATCTCTTATAATACATTAGTGAAACGAGCTTATTCAGCATATGACTCTGAGTTACGTACGTCGGCTTATGCGGCTCAAGCTATAATTGGTGATGACTTCTTAAGCATGAATAACGACCATGCTGATGATTATGATCGTATTGTGTCGGTACTGACTGATTTTAACCAAAAAGTTGGTTTGGACTATATCTACTCAGTTTATATGAAGAATGGTCGGGTTTATTATACATCTGTTAATAAATCACCGGATGAAATTGGTCGCGGAGATTATAAAAATTGGTATCATAAAGAGTACGAAATTGTACCAGCAATGATGCGTAAAGCATTTGAAACATCTCAGATTCAATATGAAGAATACCAAGGAGAATTTGGTGTTTTCAGGTCTATATTTATTCCGTTTAGGAATTCGAACGGTGAGTTACACGTAATCGGTGCCGATGTTTCGATTGCTGCAATCGCTAATATGAAAAAAAGAGTTATAACTAATACTCTGATTCTTGCTGTAATTCTTCTATTAGTATCAATTATTATTGCAGCGTGGTTTAGCCGCAAGATAACTCATCCGGTATATGTGCTGAATGATACATTAACATCTTTAGCGAATGGCAATTGGGACTTAACGCGCCGTTTGAGTATTCGAAGCGGTGATGAAATTGGCATGATGGCCAAGGCATTCAATACATTCATGGCTGCCTTGCAGGTGAAGATCACAGATATCGACACAGCGGTTAATAGTGTAAACAATAATTGTACCGAACTTGAACATTTGATGGAGGAGGTGTCTGACCGTTACGACGCTCAAGCACATGATGTTCGCGCTGGTGCAACGGCTGTTGAGGAATTATCTGCCAGTTCACAGAGTGTGTCCGGGATCGTTGTGGCTGCTAGTGGAGAAATGTCACAATTTGGTGATTTGACCGAGAGTACAGTCAAAACAATTAATCTTGCACTAAACAGTATCAAAGCTGTTCAGCAAGAAGCATTAATTATGACTGATAAATTGGCAAAGTTGGATCAGCAGGCTGAGGATATTCACTCGATTGTTGAGGTGATCAAGGATATTGCAGACCAAACCAATTTGTTGGCGCTTAATGCCGCGATCGAAGCTGCTCGTGCCGGTGATCAAGGGCGGGGTTTTGCCGTTGTTGCCGACGAAGTTAGGAAGTTGTCAGAGCGAACGGCAACGGCAACAATTGAGATCGGGACGATGATTGCGTCTATCCAAACGGATACTAAAGATGCCTCAGATATGATGCATCATGCAGTGATTGGTGTAGATGAAAGCACGCGTTTTGCCGATCAGGCTAATGAGTCACTGGAAAACTTCAAGACGAACATAAGCAAAGTCAGTGATGGGATGGCTGAAATCACTCTTTTGGTGAATGAGCAGGCCAAAGCCTCTGAAGATTTGGCTTTGAATGTGACCTCTTTGAGTGAGAAGGCCGATGAAAACAAGGAATCGACCCGCTGTTCTGTCTTGGAGGTCAACCAGTTAAAAGGCAAGGCGGATCAGCTTAAAGACGTTGTGAGCCTGTTTAAATACTGAGTTGAGGGACGCACCCTAGATAGTGAGCCATAATGGCTCACTATTTTTTTAGGTATCATTATGTGCTATCGAGTTAGGTGTGTTTTCGCCGTGTACATAAGGATGGTTTAGTGTTTGTTGTAGTTCGTGAAGCCCTGTTAGTGCTCTTTGAGTTTGTTTGAGCAAATTATCATTGTTGTTATTTGAGCATAATCTTATGGTTTGCCGGAAATAGTCTTGAGCCAGATCTAGTTCACCGATTTCGACCATAAACTTACCATGATAATAGTAGCTTAATCCCATTTGGTATTCATTGGCATCTTCGCGAGCGGCATAGAAGTAGCATTTTGCCAAAATTAGATCACCAGCATATTGATACGATATTGCTAGAGCGTGAGTCGCCCAGAATTTATTATCTTGTGATTTTGTCTTTTTAAATACCTTATTGCTAAAATATATCGCTAACCGATATAAACCGGCGATACGCAGCCAGTTAGATAGTTTTGTTAAGTAGAACTCATAGCGGGTTTGCTTGCTAAATACCCACACAATAGGCAGTAATGTGGTTGTTAATATTATATTCATTAACAGAAGAAGCGTTAACTGGTCTCGTTGGTAACCGATCATTTTGTTTCCTTTAACTCAATACGGTTACCATCTGGGTCAATGATGATAATGATATTGGCCCAATCATAGGTGTAATATGCTGTTTGAACCCCATGATTTTGCAAATATGCAATAGCAATATTGGCATCAGGAATATCAAATCTTAATACGGTAGGATTTTCGGTCGAGCTTTTTTCTTCAAGGCTTGCCTTACCACCGGTTTCAATTAACAGGTAACTTCCCCCAAAGTTGAATTCAGACATTCTGAACTCACCTTCAATTTTTTCAGATACAAGGCAAAGACCGAGTATTTTGGAATAGAAACGGACGCAGTGATTGTACTTTTCCGTTTTTAGAATAATGCCTGTTTGAGTAAATTCCATTTCGACTTCCGTGTAACCCGTATGAACCCCTTTGAATAATGCCCAATAAACACTATCAGCACTACAAAATGGTCATTTGCTCGTTCAAAACGATGAATTAACTCGCAAAACTTTAGCGTTGGATTGGCGTGAAATGGTAAGTAATTGAGGAGAGAATCATTAATTTAGACGGTAACTTTCATTGTTAGTGAGGTACGTCATGAGCCATCAATTTACCCAATATCGAGAACTACTCAATTCGTCTATGGGTCACGCAGTGGACTATTTGGAATCGCTACCAGAGCGACCAATCGACAAGCAGATCGGCAGTGATGAATTGCGTTCGCGTCTTGGGGGCCCGTTGCCGCAAACACCGAGTGATGCCAAGTTGGTGATCGATGAATTGGCTGAGAATATCGAACAGGGTCTGATTGGGTCAGGTGGCCCGCGTTATTTCGGATACGCGATCGGCGGTAGTTTTCCGGTTTCGCTTGCAGCTGACTGGCTGGTGAGCGCTTGGGATCAGAATGTTCCATATTATGTGTCTAGCCCGGCGACATCCGTTGCCGAGGAAACTGCCGCCGAGTGGTTACTTGAATTGCTAGGCTTGCCGCACACTGCGGGCGTAGGCTTTACATCTGGCGCCCAGGAGGCGATTTATACCGCCTTGATTACTGCCCGCAATGCATTGCTGAAACGGGCGGGTTGGGATGTCGCCAAAAAAGGACTCTATGACGCCCCACGGATCAACGTGGTGGTGAGTGACCAGATCCACTCAACGATCAAGCGAGCGTTGTGGATGATTGGCATGGGCGAGTGCGATATCAAGACTATCCCGACAGACAAGAATCTACGGATTATTCCTGATGCCATTTCGGACGTGCTTGCACAATGTGATGGCCCGACATTGGTTTGTGCTCAGGCAGGCTGTATTGATTCGGGGGCCTATGATCCGTTCGAGGAGTTGTCCGCTTGTGTCAGTCGTCACCCGAATGCCTGGCTGCATGTCGATGGCGCGATAGGCTTGTGGTCGGCGGCGAGCGAAAAGCAAAAGCCGATGCTAAAAGGAATTGAAAAAGCCGACTCATGGGATACCGATGGTCATAAGTGGTTCAACATGCCTTATGACAGTGGCGTGGTAATTGTGCGTGATGCGAGCCTGTTGGCTGAGGCGATGGGGGGCAACAGTATGGGGGCCTATTTGACAGATGCCATTGCCAAGCCGGATCGCAACGCCATTAACTTTGGTATCGCGGCGTCGCGCCGTGCCCGTGGAGTGCCGGTTTACGCGGCGATTAAGGCCCTTGGCAGGCAGGGAATAGAAGACCACCTGGATACCTGTTGTGATTTGGCCCGTCGTATGGCCGACCGTCTACGCAATGTTGACGGCATTACCATCCTAAACGATGTGGTCTCGAATCGATTCTCAGCTCAGTTCGGTAAAGGCGATGATGAGTTTCGCAATGTGCTGACGGCACGCATTGTCCATCGTTTACAGCAAGAAGGTTTTTGTTATCCGTCTACATCTGGGTACAAGGGGCTGAAAACCATGCTTTTCTCGGTGCTTAACTGCCATACCACTGTGGCTGATATTGATGCATCGGCTGAGAAGATTATCGAGGCCTATCATATTGAATTGGAAAAAATTGATGCCGCTTGCGCATCGGCGGTGATTTGAGTCGGTTGCGTACTGTTGAATAAATTGATTTCACCTGAAAAGTGAGAAGACAATGAAAGTATTGATTAAGAATGTCTCTTTGTTTGATGGGATCAGCGAGACGCTGACGGTTGATTGCTATATCGGTATTGAGGACGGCAGGATCCAGTCGATCGCTCAACAGCAGGATCCTGCGGTTGCGTACGATAAGGTGATTGATGCTACGGGTTATACGGTGATCCCCGGCCTTATTGATGCGCATACCCACATTGCCATGTCTGATACGTTTTTGGCGCTGGATAAAATGACAGCAGAGGAAGTGGCAATTCGTTCCACCGTAATCGCCAAGCAAATGCTTGAGCGCGGTTTTACCACGGTGCGCGATGTGGGTAGCAATTGCTATGGTCTCAAGCAGAGTATCGACAGTGACTTTGTGCCTGGCCCTCGCATTTACCCAAGTTATGGTGCGATTTCGCAAACTTGCGGCCATGCTGATTATCGTCAGAACCGAGCCCAGCGTTCGGTGTTCAACCAAGGGATTGAAGATTCCAGCTTTATGCGTCAGGGGCATTTGATTTTGGCGGACGGTGTGCCGGAGTGCCTTAAGCGGACGCGTGATCAAATCTTTATGGGTGCATCGCATATCAAGGTATTTGGCGGTGGTGGTGCGTCTTCGCTATTCGATCCGCTTGATACAATTCAGTACACCCGCGAGGAGTTGCGTGCGATTGTCGAGACGGTAACGAACTACGGTTCCTACGTATGTAGCCATATCCATGCCGGGCCGGCGATGAAAATTGCCATTGAGGAAGGGGTTAAGTCTCTCGAACATGCGACCTTTATGGATGATGATATTGCCCGGATGTGCTTGGACAAAGAGGTATGGGTGGTGCCGCAGTATGCGACCGCCGAGATGATCGCCCACCGTCAAATCCCGCTGGATAGCGAAATTCTTTATCAAAAGACGGAGCGGGTCGGCAAGGGGTTGCTCAAGCAGGCAGAGTTGGTAGAAAAGTATGGTCTGAAATGTGCGTTTGGTACTGATCTTATTGGAACGCCCGAGGTACATGCGCGCCAAAATGCTGAGTTTTCAGCACGCAAGAAATATTTTGGCTCGCTGCGTGGCTTGAAGCAGGCCACTTCAGATGCAGGGGAGCTGCTTAAGATGTCAGGTTTGCTCGACCCATATCCGGAAGGCGAGATTGGGGTACTACGCGAAGGGGCATACGCTGATATGCTGTTTGTGCAGGGTAACCCTGTCGAGGATCTCGATATTCTCGCCAATGCGGAGAATATAAAGGTGGTTATCAAAGGGGGGCAAGTCTATAAGGATACCCGCTTAAGCTAAGGGCCACCGAGCTAACATCATTAAAGCCAGTCAATCGACTGGCTTTTTGCTATGTCGGTTATAAAAATCGCTGGCGGTAGATTCGCGGCGGAAATCCGGTCAGTTTCTTGAATGCACGTGAAAAATGGGCGATATCCGCATAGCCCAGCTCGGTGGCGATATCAGTGAGGGAGAATTGCTTATCTTCCATCATTTGGCAGGCGGTGGTTAGCATGATGTTTTCCCTGACCTGTTTGAAGGTGGTGCCTTCGTCTGAGAGGCGTCGCTGCAATGTGCGGACACTGGTATTCATCAGTTCCGCAGCTTGTTCGATAGTGAATGATTGCTGCCCGAGATAAGGGGTCAGTGCCAGATATAAACTCTCGATAAAATTGGGTTGGTGGGGGGGCACTTGCTGAATATTGTCAAATCGTGCCGGAAGGTTGAACGGTGAGTTGAGCAGTGATTCGGAAAGTTCGACGGCGGAAAGACGGCGTTTGGCGTAAAGAACCGTTTCGGGGCAGTTAATCACCGCCGCCAGAATGCCTGCATCATCTGATTGGATGGCGATAGAGGCGGGCTGCCAGTCGCATTCACCTGCCATGCGAATAAATTCAATGAGGAATAGGATCGAGAATATTTCAGCCCATAGGAACCCGGTGGAATGGTCGTTTTGCTTGTAGCGACAGAACCAAGGCACATGATTGAAATACTCAAGGTCAATACTGGCCGAGGGTGAATCATGGCGAATAGCCGTTTTTAACTGGAAAATGGCTTCCCCTAAGGTTTGTGGGTTCGTTAGATGCCGTAGCATTTTGGGAATAAAGTAGGTTTGAATCAGGGTTCTCAGCAAATCGCCGTAGCGTTCGGGTTCAGCACGCTCGGCCATAAGCCCCAGTAGGTGTTTTACTGGTTTTTCGGGGATGAATTCATGCTTGCCGCGCAAAATATCATCAGGTAATCCGGCCGTTTTCAGGAGCGGGTAGATATCTGTTTCGAAATTCCTAAGTAACTCAATAAAGGTTGCGGCATGGACGGTTTTGATTAGCGGGATCAGTTGACCTGGTTGCATTGTCTGGCTCATCGTCGTACGGCTGTGTTTATTGCCATAGGGACAGGAATAGAAAGTATCTTGGGGATCAGCGTAGCATATATTCCTGAAGGGCGGCTGTTTCTTCAACCACAAAAAAAGCCGCACTGATGCGGCTTTTATAAGGCATAGCGACGATCTATTAGCTATTAAGACGGCACAACAGATTTAGGCGTAGAGCGGAATATGTTGATTATGGTAGTGAGGGTGAAATAGCCACAGATAGCCGTGAAGCTCAGTGTGCCGATAGACTCACCAACAATCACAGATGCGCCCATTAATTCGAATAGATCCGCACTGAATGATTTTACGTGGTTAAGCGCCCACTTATACACCAAGTAGAGTTTCGTGAGAGTGATGAAAACCAAGTAAGCCTTACCGTATGGCGTTAAAAGGAACTGTTTCACTTTGGTGATGATTGATTTCATTTCGCTTCTCGCAAGATAGGTGGTGGCTGGTTGGTAAGAAGTATAAAAACTCTGGGAGTGGGATATTTATCATTGAGTGCCAAGAGGGTGAATCCATCGATAGGGCTGTCATTAGCATGAGAATGACTGCTGATTTTCTGAAGCTGGGATTCATGTCTATTTCTCAATCAACGGTATTAGTATTTTTCATCCTGCGGAGCCAGTAATTTTGCCAGAATACGACTATGCACAAACGACCTTGTGATGCCGCCATTATGTCAGCCAATCTACACTTTGATGGAAAGCCAATACATTCGTGTAGACATAAGCACAGAGGGCGTTTAGTGATGTTGACAATGATGGAGAAAGCTAATGATGAAGTGGGTTTATGTGTGTTTGTTCACTGCTCTGATTGGTATGACAGGATGCTCGCCGGAAGTAGGAAGCCCTGAGTGGTGTGAGGAGATGGATAAAAAGGCGAAAGGGGACTGGTCTGCTAATGATGCCGCTGAATATGCAAAAAATTGTATTTTCCGCTCGAGCAACTAATGATTGTATAAGGCAGTATGGCAACATGCTGCCTTATATCTAAGTGACCGTAAGATGCGGCATTCAGAGTCATTGATTTAAGGATTATGAACGACATTTAAAGACAAGGGAGTGTGTCATGGTCAAGTTTCTATTACTGTCGGTTGTAGGGCTGGTGGCGGTGATGTTTGTTATGCAGGGCACAACGGGTTCCGAACGTGTATCAATGGCGCAAGTTCCGCCACCAAGTGGGCCATCATTTGCCGTTGGTAAGGTGTTTGATGGTGATTGGGTAGGCCGCCGTATTGATGTGAGCGGGGATAAAATCTGCCTGCAGACTCGTATTGTCGGCACGATCAAAGAAGGCAACGTGACGTTTCGTTTAATGTATAACAATACACAATTGAAAGGCTGGGTTTCGGCACAGGGTAAATTGGATATCTACGCTGACAATCCACGCTGGGGGTATCGTTTTACCGGCAATGTTATCGGTGATCGCATCGAAGGGGAGTGGAAGGTGACCAATGCCCCATGCCATGGAACATGGTATATAGAAAAAACGATCACATGATATTAAGTGCTCTGGGCGACAAATCCATTAACCTTGCGCAGCGAATGTCGTATCCTAGCGCCCCCGAACATTGATGATATGACACTATGCCTTTTTCTTCGCTAAATTTGAGCGCGAAGCTCGTAGCTGCGCTGCCAAGCCAATTCAAAACGCCGACAGAGATCCAAACACTGGCCATCCCGGCCATTTTAGCTAACAACGACGTGCTGGCGCTGGCGCAGACAGGAACAGGCAAGACCTTTGCCTATGGCCTTCCATTGCTTGAATCGGCGGCATTGAATGCCGGTATGCACCGGGCCGTTGTTATGGTGCCGACCCGAGAGTTGGCGATTCAGGTTTCAGCGGCATTGGCAAGCGTTGCGCACAATATGAATCTGCGCGTTATGGCATTGTGCGGCGGCGTCGATAAGGCCGAACAGCTTGAGTTGTTATCGGCGAAACCGGAAATTTTAGTTGCGACACCGGGGCGTCTGCTGGATTTGCTCAATGATGGCGCAATTGAAACGGACGGAATCGACAAACTTGTTTTTGACGAGGCGGATCGCTTGTTGGAGATGGGCTTTTGGCCTGATGTTCAGCGTATTCTTGCGCTGCTTCCCGCAAAGCGCCAGTCATTGATGTTTTCTGCGACCTTACCTGAGCAATTAGAGCAAATCGTGGCGAATGTTCTGCATAAGCCTGCTGTAGTTAAAGCACATGTTGCCAATAGCGTGGTAGAGCAAATTGAAGAACGCCTATATTTGGTGAACAAAGGCAGCAAGACACAGGCCCTTATTACCCTTATCGAGCAACAAGGGTGGGAGCAGGTATTGGTGTTTATCGGCGCCCGTGATAATGCTGATGCTCTGTGCAAAAAATTAACCAAGGCTGGTATTTCGGTAGCAGCCCTGCACGGCGATAAATCTCAGGGTGAGCGGGAGCAAGTCCTTGCTGATTTCAAAGACAAGAAGGTTCAGGTACTTATTGCGACCGATTTGCTTGCCAGAGGGATCCACGTAGAGCGCTTGCCTGTGGTTGTGAACTTTGAACTGCCAGCCAATCCGTCTGTGTATGTTCACCGTGTTGGCCGAACGGCACGTGCCGGTGAGAATGGTTTGGCCGTTTCGCTTGTTTGTCATGGTGAGAGCGAGTATTTGGCGGCAATTCGCCAAATGGTAAACCGTGAGCTGCAATTACAAGCACTAGCGGGGTTTCCTGTTACGGACAAACCGTCGACAGGTGAAAGTAAGCGACCGAAGCGTGACAAGCAAGCGAATCGCCGGACTGCACGCAAGACGAGTGCCAAGCAGTTTCAGGTTAAGAAGAACAAACGCTAATTGAAAAGACAAACGCCACAGTATTGAACTGTGGCGTTTGTGTTAATGCAGAAAATTAGTGCATTTTTTTCTTAGGGCCATGACGAACCATGTCTTTGCCGTTTTCATAAACTTCTTGAGAGACCCAGCGGCCAAGCAGCAGTTGGTGTTTGTCATCAAGAACGGCAATAAAAGGTCGGCCATCAGCATTGCTGGTTGCCAAAGCTACACCAGCAACATTACTTAGGCCAAGGCCACCACTTTCTACCGACAGCAGAAACGCTTCAAGTTCCTCTAGGTTGTCGATAATGTTGTTATCAAAATTCATCGTGCTCTCACTTTAATATGCTGTGATGTGCCTACTTTACCGAGCTTATCGCTTGAATGGAATCTGACGGCCTTCAACTGCTCTAAAACAAGCCAGTTTTAAGGATAGCTTATAGACTCGTATATAGAGCCATTGTTATCTCCGGCGAGAATAGCGGCATAGTTAAGCGATGATCCCTGCCATAGCCATGATGAATAATGGAATAAAGATAACAACGATACTCCCGATTAGGCAAAGAATAGACAAGCCGAATACTCGCCAGTTGGAGTGGAACTCGTAGTCTTCAGATGCAATGATGTCTTCTTTCTTCATCTGGTAATTTTCAGCGGTCATTTTCCCCAAAACAATATAGACCGCAGTGAATGCAGAACTTGGGATCTCTTCTGGAATAAATGGCAGGCAAAAGACAAGAATGGCAATGAAAATCGCTCCCCAGAGCAGGGTCTTCTTTTTCATTTCTTCTTGGTTTAGGGTCTGGAAATTGGCATACAGAAAATAGACAAGTCCGACAGGTCCACCCAGTGTGCCGCAGGCAACTTGGTTGGGGGAATATATTTTAGTTGGTGATTTTTGTTCTTCGATTATGTCGTTGTTGGATTCGATAGGGGACTCTATTTGGCTCATAGTGGTATCTCTTAACGGAAATAGCGTAGGAGCAAGTTTTGAATATATATCAGCTAATTGCAATATAAAAAAATTTGATTCGCCTCGAAAACCTATTGGTGATGGTTAACGGGGGCATGGAATTATTATTGATAGTTGGGTCGGAGAATTATTCTTTTTTTGACGTAAAAATAGCATGGGTATGTAGACTGCACGATGGGTGACGGATGGATAACTAAGGAGTAGCAGTGCCCAATCAGGATATTGAAATACGCCAGATGAAAGCAGATGAAAAAAAGGCGATGAAAGCCGTGATGAATATAGCCTTTCCTTTTCTGATGCGGTTGTTTTTTTCATTTTCGAATAATACCTTGGTTGCGGTAAAGAACGGCGAAATTGTCGGCGGGGTTATTCTTACGTCGCCAGTTACCGTGTGAGTTCAGGATGTGGGAGTTAGGCTTGACGCTCTCTGGAATGGTGGCGTTATTGTTTGGCGGCTTTGTAGCATTCCCCCGGCAGCTTGAGGTAACTTGGGTATGTATAAATTGTCGTAGATGAGTATAATCACCGACCTATTATTTGTAATACCAACTGTTAATGAGTCTCCAATGTCTAAAATGTTTTACAAAGGCCGCATCGAAACTCGGCAAAACCATGTGATGTCTGGCTACAACGTGAAGCGTGTGGTGAAGGCTGGCACTGAAGAAGCGCCAATCAACGTTGTGGTCAACAGCGACGAGCGCAAAGCTGAGATTGAAGCCTTGGTTGCTGAGCATAATCTTGTTGCGAACATTGTTGTTGATGCAAACCAAGAAGAAAATACAGTGGAGCTAGATGGCGTTTTGCACAAACCAAAGACGATGACGTTTGAGAAAACCCCAAACCGTAACGATCCATGCTCTTGCGGCAGCGGCAAGAAATACAAAAAATGTTGTGCTTAATGGTATAACGTTTTTATTGAAAACCGCCTGATGGCGGTTTTTTTGTAGCCGTCAAAATTACCTATTGTCTAGATTGCGCACGTTTTGTGGGTAAGCAAACTCGTATGATAAAAGAAAGTTTTCGACAGTAGGTAAGCTAATGATCAAAATGCTGGTATGTGATTTCGACGGTACGCTTCATGGTGGTGCTGCGAGTGGTATCGGTAAATTTGCTGATTATGTGCACGAACAGCCGAACTTGCGCTTTGTTATTGCCACAGGAAGAACTTTCCCTTCTATCAGTCTCGGGTTGAAAGAGGATAACTACCCCCGTCCGCATTCCATTATCAGTGATGTGGGTACCCAGATTCACCACGGTCATGATTGTGTGTTAGATGTACTCTGGCGCGATCAGTTACAGTCGGTCTGGAATAAGCCTGTTATTCAAGATGTGCTCGAAGAGGTGGGTTTTCTGGGGGCCATCAATAGTCGGCACCAAGGGGACTATAAAATCACGTTTGAGGGGAAACTCAGTCAACAGCAGTACGCAACGGTAGCGGCAGTACTAGAGCAGAACGCGATTCATGTTGATCTGACCTATTCCCATGACTGGTTCTTGGATGTCACCCCGAAAGGGGTCAACAAAGCGGCGGCGATTCACCACCTCATGAATAAGCACGGCCTGCTGCCGGGGGAGGTTTGCGTGGCTGGCGATTCCGCCAATGATACCGCCATGCTGACGATTAGCGGTATCAATGCCATTTTGGTTGCCAATCATTATCCGGAAGTGGCCCACTTGTCAGATCTCGATAATGTCTACACAAGTCATGCCACCCATGCAGAAGGGGTGTTGGAAGGCCTGAAACATTGGCAGCATATGGCAGGGGACGGCAAAGGACGTGCTTAGATAGGGCTCAATGCTTGCTGGGCGCTGAACCTAGCCAATATTGAATGAGTAAAGTGACAATAGTTTAATCCAGATTAAGGATCTGCCTCGCTATCGCGGGTAATGTGCGCCGCTGTAAATCACGTATGCATAAAAAACAGCCATGCTTATCGTATGGCTGTTTTTTTTGTTTTTAATACGCTGATGAGCCACACCTAAAAAAATGATAAAAGAGGACAGGACTTGAGCACTTTGTTTTCAGCAGCCCGTATTGGCAGCATGGCACTAAAAAACCGCTTTGTACGAAGCGCAACGTGGGAAAATATGGCAACAGAAGATGGCCATATGACAGACAAACTCTATGCTGTCTACGAAGAGTTGGCGAAAGGTGAAGTCGGCCTGATCGTGACCGGTTATGCGAATATTGTCGAAGAAGAGAAGCCCAATGCCGGCATGATGGGTATGTACAATGATTCTTTTATTGAAGAATATCAGAAGCTGACGGACTTGGTGCATGGCCACGACTCTAAAATTGTCATGCAGTTGGCTTATGGCGGTACTAAAACTACTTACAACGTTGGTGAACGTGTTATTTTCGCACCAAGCGATGTGCCGGAGCGTGGCACCAAAACGCAAGGCAAAGCGATGACCCAAGAAGAGATCGACTACATCGTTGATGCTTTTGCTCAGGCGAGCCGCCGAGCCAAGGCATCGGGTTTTGATGGCGTTGAAATTCATGCGGCACATACCTATTTGATCAATCAGTTCCTAAGCCCGTATTACAACCGCCGTGACGATCAGTATGGCGGAAGTCTAGACAACCGGATGCGTTTTCTGCTTGAGATCTATGCCGCTATCCGCAATGTTGTTGGTGATGATTATCCGGTATTGGTAAAGCTAACCGCATCCGAGTTCTTTGATGGCGGGCTGACTTTCGCTGAAACGCGGTTGATTTGCCAAAAGCTGGCAGACATTGGTGTTGATGCCATTATTATTTCCGGCAATATCCATGGCAATGCCAGCACGCTGGTGGGGGAATCGTTTGACGGCTATACGCTGCAACAAGAAGGTTACTTCCATGAGTACGGCGATGTGGTTAGCCAGGAAGTGAATGTGCCGATTATCACTGTTGGTGGGTTGAGTGATATTTGTGCCATAGAAGAGATTGCACATAAGACCCAGATTCAGTTCTTTGCGCTGTCTCGGCCATTGCTTGCTGAACCGCATTTGGTCAAGCGCTGGAAAGAAGGCAGCCAAGCCCCTGTTGATTGCGAAAGATGCTCAAAATGTCGCACAAAACGCGGCAATTTCTGCGTGGTGTATAAAAAACGCTGATACTTTTGTGATGAGTACTCGTGTCTTAGAGTTATAAATAGTGCGAGTGCTGGACAGATATAATAGGAGGCTGTGTTCGCATGGCCTTTTTAACACCATTTCTCATTGTTTTTTATTTTTTAGACTAATGTGATTTATATATGTACTCAATTATCGGGAATTCATATGTAATGTGAAGAAGTGGTTTATTGTAAGGCTAATGACACTAACAAGAAGGTGAGTAATCCCCATCCTATAATGTTGAGCAATTTATATTTTTGTTGAGTGCAAAGAAGGACTGGTGTCGCAATGATTAATGCCCATAGTAATCTTGGATCGACGAAGGATGGCTCTATACCATGTTTAATTGCTATATCGTTAGGAAGAATTGAAGGGTAAATAGAAAAATAAATTAATAAACCTAACAATAGTGATAGAGTCGAAGTTGCTATTTTCAATAGGGTGGATTTCATATTAAGCACTGATTGTAGGGAATGTTTTATTCTAATTCCTGTTTTATAGGTGGCAAGTCCTCTAACTCGTGAATTTGTAGTTGCTCGCATATCAGTTGTGTAATTATTAAAGATAGCAAGTATCTCGTATGTCTAGTAATTCCCTTATTATGTACTTTTTGTATCAACACTCATCATACAAGCGGCATCATGACTGGTGAATTGTTGGTATGGGCGCAGGCCAAACAGCGGCATGATTGAATAAATGTGATCGAATAGGTCGGCTTGTACACCTTCGTAGTAAGTCCAGTCGGTATTGCAGGTAAAAGCATAGACTTGTATCGGAAGCCCCTGTGCGGTAGGTTGCAGTTGACGAACCATGATTAGCATATATTGGTGAATGTCTTTATTGGCACGGAGATAAGCGTTCAAATAGGCTCTGAACATCCCTATATTGGTCATTTTTCGGATGTTTCCCGGGTCCTTCTCGTCATCGAGTGTCTCGTTGTAGTCATTGATTTCACGGATTTTCTCAAAGATGTGCTGACGCAAAATACGAATGTTCTTGAGTGACTCGATCTCGTCATCGTCCATAAAGCGAACAGATGTAACGTCAATATTCACCGAACGCATGATCCGGCGGCCTCCGGAGTCTGACATCCCTTGCCAGTTGATGAAGGCATTCTGAACGAGCGCATAGGCGGGCAGCATGCTGACGGTGTTATCGAAATTCCTGACTTTTATGGTGGTCAGGGATATTTCTTCAACCGCCCCGTTAACGCCGTGAGAGTCCATCTGAATCCAGTCGTTCAGGCTGATCATCTGGTTAGCTGATAGTTGAATACCGGCAACAAATCCCAGTATCGTGTCTTTGAAAACCAACATGACAAAGCCGGTCGCAACCCCCAGACCAGATAAGAAGATCAGCGGGGACTCATTGGCCAGAATTGACATTGAAACCACTACGCCCACAAAAAAAGTGAATAATTTGATGAGCTGGACAAAGCTCTTGATGGGCATTTTGCGGGTAATGCCTTTTTTACCGGCAATGTCATTGAGCGCATCGAGCAAGGCGAAGATCATCCAGATAATGATGCTTAGAATGATGATACTCAGTACGCGATCAACAATTTTGGAGAGCAAGGCGTAATGGCCAATGGCGAGGGGGATAAAGACATCGAGTACCATGAAGGGAACAAGTAACGAGAGTTTTCCGAATACATTATATTTGGATAGGCTCTCCCTCAGCGGCTGATTGGTTTTCTGCAGTACATTGTTTACGGTACGCACGATCAAATGGTGCATAACAAGGTAACTCAAGCCCGCGGTGATAAAACTGGCCAGAATGAAGACACTGGTCATTTCCAGCCCATAGGGATCGCTGCTGATCCCGACGGTACCCAGTTTTTCAGAAAAATAATGACGGACTTGTTTTTCTAGCAAATGTTAATCCTCTCGTCGGTTGCGGTACAGATTAAGGAGGCCATTTCTTAAGCATGGCAGCCCATTCTAGCTTCTTCAAAATATGGCTGATGCAATGGAGGCTTGGCAAATTTGTTTGCTTGTATCAAAGAAATGCTAAGTAGGTCTTATTCTTGCACTGTGGTTATCTGGTCATATTCACATTTTGGATGATTTATTCGCGATAGAATATTTTTATAAAAACAAGGAGTACCCAATGAATCGTCCAATAATTATTGATTGTGATCCTGGCCATGATGATGCTATTGCTCTGATCCTTGCCTGCGCATCGTCGGAATTTGATATCAAGGCCGTTACAACCAGTGCTGGCAATCAGACCCCAGAGAAAACCCTCAACAATGCATTGCGCATTTTGACCCTGCTTGGACGAACTGATATTCCTGTCGCGGGCGGTGCACTAAAACCGCTGTGTCGCGAACTGATCATTGCTGATAATGTTCATGGTGAAAGCGGGTTGGATGGCCCGAAATTGCCAGATCCCGGCTTTGATGCAGTCTCTGAGCATGCCGTTGAATTGATGGCGCGTATTATTCGCGAAAGTGATCAGCCAGTTACGCTTGTACCTACAGGACCGTTGACTAATATAGCTCTTTTGTTGGCCACGCACCGTGAGCTTACTGATAACATCGAGCGAATCGTGCTAATGGGTGGCGGTGCGGAAACCGGTAACTGGTCTCCGGCTGCCGAGTTTAATATTTTTGTCGATCCGCAAGCTGCCGATGTTGTATTTAATTCGGGCGTACCTATTACCATGTGCGGGTTGGATGTGACACACCGAGCTCAGATCCTTGATGAGGATATTGATCGCGTACGGGATATCGGTAACCCCATTTCTGATGTGGTGGCTGAGCTACTCGACTTTTTCATGATTTACCACCGTGATCCCAAATGGGGATTGGAAGGGGCACCGCTTCATGACCCATGCACGATAGCCTGGTTACTTAAGCCTGAGTTGTTTACCAGTAAAGATTGCTGGGTAGGGATTGAAACCGAAGGCAAATTGACCCAAGGGATGACCGTGGTGGATCGCTACCAAGTATCGGGTAACCCAGAAAATGCCACTGTGTTATTTGATGTCGACCGTGAAGGTTTTGTTGATTTGCTGGTGGAGTGCTTGCAGCATTATAGCGAGTAAATTTTACCTTATCGGTAAGGTTCTGATAAAAATAGACAAGCATGCTTGTCTATTTTTATATCGGCAGTATAGAGCTAACAATTGCCATGGTGTTTATTGCTCCAATGTTTACTTACCCTATGTTTATCGTTTAATTTCTTAAACTCAGTCTCATAACTTCAAGTTGTTGCTATCTGCTAAATTGTGCTTGGTATACCCTGTTTCGATAAAGTGCCCGATGGTGGGTGCTATGAGGTAGTATTTGAGAATGAGGCCATTCTATTTTTTGATGTTGTTTTCAACTGCTGCATTGTGTAATGACAAGGTGCACTTTGAAAGGGCAGATCAACCCGCTTACCAAGCTACGCTTGAAATTATGCGTACTCATAGCGAACAGCAAAAAAACTATAATATTGTTGTTGATATGGCGGATTACGCTGAGTTTCCGGTTACTGGATTAAATGATAACCCGAGTTCATTACATATTGAGCCGTCGCCTGAGCTACCAGAGGGTAAATTTTTAGTGGATATCGAAATTCACGCTCAGTTTCAAAACAGCAAAGATGATGGCCCTTATTCGACCATAAATATGAACACTCAGCTACCGTTCTCTTTCGGTGAACGTATTTTAATCGGCGGGCATGGCAGTAACTTGGGAAGCACGCAGATTTGGTTGACGATGGATGAGTATAAAAGTGCAAACTAGCATAGGAATTCAATAAATTACGTTTTCTTTGTGATTATTTCGATGTTCTGCCGCAGTGTGCTTGAATGTATTCGTGAAATAGGTTTGAGTGCTATCACTCAGCTAGTCAGCCATTTGGTCAACAATGACAGGCAGATAGGAGCCAAGCTAGACATAGGATCTCGCTTGGCTCTTATTTTATTGATGGAGTTCTGTTGCGGTATCGACAAAAATACCCTGAATGTCTTTTGCTTCTCGTTTAGTTTGGCCGCCGTGTTTCATAAAAGCCTCAATGATTGATGCAGTTTTTTGTTCTTTCGCACGTTCTAGGAAGTAACGCAGTTCCAGTTCCGCACCAGCATTTTCATCTTTGATTGAAGCTGCGATGATCGCCTTGTACATCATGATATCGCGCACTTCTAACTGGCTAATTACGCCTAATGTTGCTGTAAGGAATGTTTCCATTTCGGCTTGGGGGACAAACTGAGTGATGATATTCAGTTGCTCTGCTTGCTGTGATGTAAAGTCATTGCCTAGCAGTAATGCTTGCAGCGCTTTGTTTTTGCCCATACGTCGAGCAAATTGCACCGCGCCTTGACCGCCCGTGGGGATGTTGACATGAATTTCAGGCTGAGCAAATGCCGCGTTTTCGGTGCCATAAGCTAAATCACACGCCATTACAAATTCATTGCCGCCACCACGTGCTACGCCGTCAACTACTGCGACCGAGACTTGTTTCATTGCCTTGATATTGGCAATCATGTGGTTGAACTCGATCGATGCCGCTTGGCCACCTTGTGTGCCGTTGATTACATTCAAGTCCAGATGAGCCAAGAAAAAGGACTCATGCTGCGACTTGAACACCACGACTTTGATATCACGATCATCTTGTAGTGAAAGTACGAATGCATTGATTTCATTAATTAAGTCGATAGTTAATACATTAACAGGCGGGTTGTTGATTTCGACGGTTGCGATACCATTTTGTTGAGTAATAGACAGTGTTTTCATGGCTGTTTCCTTAATCGGTATGGGTTTACTTGTTATTGAGAAGGCTCTCTCCCCGTTGTGTGTTGCTACTATAGATATGTAATAAGAGAAGAAAAATAATCTAATTGACATATAATTGGTGCTAAAAAAGCAACAATGGTTTTGTATGGATTTATCTAGTCGTTTATTGCTACTACTTGATGTGGTTGAACGTGGTTCTTTTACTAAAGTCTCTGAGCAGAAGAATGTCGACCGTTCGGTTATATCGAAACAGATTAGCCGATTAGAAAGTGAGTTGGGCGTACGTTTGCTAAATCGTACAACGCGCTCGCTCTCTCTAACAGCGGCAGGAGCGGAGATGGTTAGTCAGGCCAGAGCATTACGTACACTGCTGAATGATACTCAGCGATTGGCACAGAACTACCATGCAGAGCCACGGGGTATTTTGCGCATTACCAGTTCGACGATGTTTGGACGTCAATATGTGCAAGATGCGATATCGTTATTCCAGCAACAATATCCAGATGTTGAATTCGAACTCTGTCTGGAAGACCGCATGGTCGATATGGTTCAAGAGGGATTCGATATCGGTTTTCGTATTGGGAAGCCGAAGAACTCGAGTTTAATCACCAGAAAAATTGCCCGTAGCCGATTATTGATTGTTGCAGCCCCCGAGTTCTTGGCAAAGCATGGTCCGGTTGACAGTATAGATAAGCTTGAATCTCTGCCTGCAACCATTTATGCCGCTCCGGGGCTGCTGTTTGATAAGTTTGGTTACCAAGATGAAAAGGGCGGGCAGCAGTATTTCCAATTAAATGTGGCCTATAAAGTCAATGATGTTGAAATGTTGGCCCGCAGCGCTGCAGGTGGTAATACGCTTGCTGTGATCACCGCGCAGATGATTCAGGGTGAAGTGATGCAGGGTAAACTCGTTCCCATTATGACTCAGTTGAATATTGATGATTTTGGAACTTTCTATGCTGTATACCCGCACCGGGACGCGCCTATCAAGACCAAGCTATTCATTGATACCCTCAAGTCGATAGTCGGTGAAGGTACGCCAATTTGGGAAAAGAATATCCCTCATTTCGACGAGATGTATGGCCATGCTAAGTAGCAGTTTGTATGCATAGAGATGAGATGGACAGTGCGTCTCACCCCCCAACCGCGCTCACGAACAAATGTCAAAGTCGGCTGTGGTAGTGCGCATCCATTTGGGGGCTTGGATGACTTTGTTGAGAAAATTGAGAAGCAAATGGCTATTACCGAAAAATCAAGGCGATTCGGGTGTCAGTAAGTGGAGATTAAAAAAGCAAGCGGCTGATGCCGCTTGCCAAAGATAGTATTGCAAGTAATGTTAAAATTGTAAGTTGTTAATCATATTGCCATTTGAGCTATTGTTTACTTCGACATAAGAGTAATCTTCAGCTGTTTGAGTGATGTACACTTTGTTATGAGCTGTATAACCATAGCCATTATCGTCAATTAGAACCTGAGCTTTAGAGTCATCACTGTATTGCTTGATATCTACATAGTTATAATCGGCACCACCACCCAAGATATCAACATCAATCACGTTATCATTGCCTTTAGAAAGGCCATAAACATGGTTGCTGTCACCGTAATCAATAAAGATATCGGAATCGTTGCCATTACCTTCTTGAGTTAAACCAATGGTGTTATGATCCGCATTTTCATCAATGTCAGCATGACTATAGTTATGATTGCCATCTTGCTTAACGTGGATGTTGTTGTCATCTGAACCATCATCAATTTCACTAATGGCTTTGTTAAATCGACCATATTGTTCATTTGTGATTTTATTACGGTCTGAATACTCATCGGATTCAGCAAACGAGTAGTTTTTGTAACCTTTCTGTTTTACATGAAGCATATTGTCGTTTGACTCATTATCAACATCAGCTATAGAAGTGTTCTTCTTCCCTGCTTGGAAAACATGAACGGTGTTTCGATTTGAATCTTTATCGATAAGGACCTTAGAACGGTTGTCTGCATCTGTTGGGATTGAAAACTGGTATACATCAACGGTATTGTAATCACTATCACGGGTTACTTCAATGTGAGATTTATTGTCAGTATATCCAGCAGCGTTTTGAAAAACTGAATGGCTAGCCATTGCTGAACCTGAAGCCATACTTGCTGCGATAATCATTGCTAACTTTTTCATTATATTATCCTTAAACGTGATTATTCAATAACGATATTTCGATTCATACCGTTGATGATTACATGAGTTTGGTTGTTACCTGTTTGGGTTATTTCAGAGTAATAACTTCTAACATTACTTTTTTGTACAATTAATGCGGTATTGTCATTTCCGTATTGACTTATTTCTCCCTTATTACTATTACCTTTCTGAACCAAGGCGGCTTTGTTATTATCGCCGGCTTGTAAAATGAGCCCGGTGTTATCAATACCTGTCTCAGAAATATATGCAAGATTGTAATTACCATCTTGTTGGATTACAGCCTTGTTTAACGCACCTTGCTGTTCAATAATTGCTTTGTTTTCATTTCCAGATTGAGAAATTGCTGCCTTATTGTTTCCACCATTGCTAAAACTTTGTTGGATAATTGTGGCTAGTCCATCATTACCGTTGTTGATTTTGATGTAGGAATAATTATCAAATCCGTAACTAACTTCGTTAATATGTCCCAATTCGTTTAGCGCAAGGTCACTTGAATTTACTTGGCTTTGAAAACCAAACAGACCAATGTATATGATTACTGCCTTGTTTAACTGTTTCATCACACATCCGTCTTTGTTGCTTTATTTTGTAAATTAATTATCGCTTTTGAAACAGGATTCTCACTAAACGATCGATTGAAATTATATAAGGCGGATTAATGTTATTGAATTAATTATCACTATTGAGAGCTCATTCTAAATAATGATAAAAGTGTGAATAGATAAACTTAAGTTTAGATAGAGCATATGCAAATGGTTATTGCAACAGGTGTGTATTGGTTTGGTGTATTATTAGCATCCATTAAAAAACAGTAGAGAAATTTTTTAGCTCATGTGATTGTTCTTGAGCTTTGGCCATAATTTTGGATGTATTAACAGAGATTAAAAATGAAAAGGCCCTCCAAGGAGGGCAAAAGGTGGGACCTTAACTTAATAAGAATTAGATAATGGGCTGGGTGCTTTCCATATACTGTTGAAGGATAGGGTGGTTGAGATCTTCTTCACGTAATGTTGTCCAGAGCCCATTTTGAATACCGTCGACGATAACATGTACAACAGCGGCGTCTATTGCGGACATAACGGCGACATTGACGGGTTCGTTGGTGGTGTAACCTAATTCGGCTTCCAGCAAATCTTTGTAGTCGATGAATTTGAATACACCGGTCTGGACCTCTTGGGAATAGATTGTCTTGCTGGTGGTGACGCTGAGCAAGATCCTTCCGCTTCTGACATCAACAGCTCTGACATTAACTGTGACTTGATCAGCCCGAAATTGCCCCGATGCACCGATACCGAGGTATCGAGCCCCAGCACCACCTGTTTTGATATTAGTATCGTAGGCTACAATCCCCCCTTCAAACATGATGTTAGCTGATTCAAGAGAGGGGAGGTCATTACCATGATTAGCTACGATTTCATCTTTCTTTTGCGCTGCCCTAATAATCTTCCGCTCTGTCAGTAAGTTTTGTAGCCCTTCACGTTCTAGGGGAATAAACCATTTAGAATCTAAAAGCGATGTCATCAGTAGCGCTGCGGCACCCTGTGGAACGGCGGTTGAAAAGTTACTGTTAGGCTGCGGTTTATATTGGCCGCTTTGGTCCCTGAAGTCATAGACAGAAACGTAAACCTTACCGCGAGGCAAAGGTAAGCTGACTAAATCATTATAAGTTGCGCCACGAGACATTAAATTTGGCTTTTCATCTATATCTGGTGTGTCCATGGAAAGTGAACAGCCAGTTAATATAAATGAGAACAGAACTGCGAATGTAATTTTCATTACTGTACTCCTTTATAAATCTGGCACTAAGCCACTAACTTGGATAGTTGAAGATTCACCGGTTTCTTTATCGGTAATTTGGATGGTTAACTCGCCATTGTTATCAACGATGTTCAGCAAGAAGTCATCCGTTGACAGTTGGCCTGTATTACCATTACCCACATCTGACAATAGCTGGCTGATTAATCGAGATTCTAGGCTAGCCGCAAGCCTATCTAGATCCGACTGTTCATCAAGAATACTGCTCGAATCGGGGTTTTTATGGTCGTTAATCGCATTAGCGATACCTAGTAGGTGGCTACTATTAAGAGGATTTCCTCCAAAACTAGGGTTTATGGGGCGGTATGTCAGCTCAGTTGCTATCGCACTAATACTGAAACAGGCAATGCCCAGAGTACAGATAATTTTTCTTTTCATGATCGGTCCCTTAAATCTCATCATGATCGACGTCAAATGTATCTTTCAGGTAGCGTTCAATTTTCCAGCGAACAACATAAGTACTGATGGCGCTAATTGTGTCATCGACTTTTTGCTCTATTTGCGAACGACCTGGTGAGATGGCTGTTCGGTATATCAAATTCTGGCGATGATATACGCTTATGATACTGCCGCTCAGTGCTGTTGGCCTTTCTTTCACAGTTAGGTTTTCTGCTAAATTCTCAAACTTATCACTCATTTTTTGAGAGAACAGAGAATAAAATTGTTCACCCAGATGGGTTAGTGTTCTATCTATTATTATACCGTCTATTTCAGTTAAGCTATCGAGTGACTCTAAGCCATCTCTACTCTCTAGCGGTGGACCGTTTTCTAATGGTTTATTGTCATTAGCAAAACTGATACTAGAGAAGAGCAAAGCTGCTAAGGCAACAGATAGAGAAGACTTATTCATATCGGCATGTCATTGTAGTAATTATTCTTTGCCCACATAAATGCCTGAACCCTGTTCTTAGCATTAATCTTTTTAAAAACATTATGCAGGTGAGATTTTACGGTATTTTCGCTGACAAATAGGCTAGCGGCAATTTGTTCATTAGATTCACCAAGTATCAGCAAATCTAATATTTCTTTTTCTCTTATCGTCAGATTGGTATGTGGTTTGATATTGAATTTATATTGTGATCGCTGACGATATGACAGGATAACTTTCTGGCTTAAGCTTCTACTTAACCACATTTCTCCATCGAGTATACACTTCATCCCTTTTTGAACTATTTCTAAGTTGTTATTAGAGTAAAAAACACCAGTGATATTGGGCCACCCTAATAATGTTTTGTGATTTGTATCAATAGGGGTGTTTATTAATACCTCTTTAGTCTCTAATCTGTGTTCAGTTACATATCGATAATAGGACTGATGCTTGCTTTCATTGATATACGTATAATCAATAATAACTAGCGACTGGTTTTGTATGCAATAGTTGGCAGAGATGAATTTGTCAAATGTTAATATTTCAATACTTCATTGAGGACTTTCTCCAGAAAATCCTTAAACAGACAAGATTGAAGACTTGAATCACATATGAAAAAAATGTGCTGAAATTGACTGCTGGACATCGTTTTTTCCTTTTTACTAGCATGTCAAACTGTTTTTATATTCTTAAATTTAGAACAAGAAAAGCAAACATCAAGGCAGCAAAAAAGTTACATTTAGATTTTTTTATAAGTAACTGAAAATAATAGAATAAATTAGTCATTATTTTGACTGTGACAAAAAAGTGATATTAAAAAAGAAAATTACTAACATATTCGCATAATTGAGACTGGTAATTTGTTGGATATTGTGTCTCATTTTACAAATAGGTGAATAGGTTATGAGAATGAGGAACAAGAAAAGCACTCGCGAACGAGTGCTTTATTTATGGCAAGGAGCAATGCTTAGTGATGAACTGGGGTACTAATATACAGGGTCTTGTTCAAGGTTGTGGTATTTGGCTCAAGCTCAAAGTTCCAATTGCCTACGATTGGAGTGTGGTACCCACCTTCGACAATAAACTCGACCGTATTGTTGGTCTTCTTCCAGATCCGCACCATGCCATCGATATTGCTGGTACGCAGAATGCTGTGTGCGATAGGGTCTGAACAGCCAGGCAAGAACTCACCTTCTTTCAGCGTGATCTTATACAGCGTACGATTCGAGTCGATAAGAAAATCGTCGGCTTGAACACTGGCTACATTTAGGGTTGCGATTTGGTTGGCCTGCGAATGTGGTGTATCTGGCGGAGTGACATCAATTTCTACAGGAATACGAATAGTCAAATCATGGTCTGTTGAAAGTACGCTCTTGTCGAGGGTGAAATCAATGAAATTTACTGCGCGATGATCTAATTCACCAGAAATACGATAGCTGATGGTATTTGCGCTTGCGCGATAAGGACGAACAACATTGTGAGTGGATAGGGTAGTTGCATCACGCAGCGTGTTTACGTTCGTCGTGTTTAACGTTGCTCCCTCTAATTCGACATGTAGCTGGAAACCATACAAAATATGTTGGTAGGGAAGAACATCATAATTTACTTTAATTGTTGGTACCGTGATGCCGTAACGCTCGGCATCTTGTGCGGAAAGCGTATATTCGTGAGCCAGAGTTGGTTGAGCCAAACCGAGCGATAGTGCGGAAGCAATAAATAAGGCTGTAAGTGACTTATTGGTTTTCATGATCACACCTTTATTTTGGTTGATTATTTTTATTGGAGAATCTGATCTAAAAAATGCGTGAAAACCACTGATTAGGCAATGTTTTTAAAATGTGTGATTTCAATATTGAGAGATTGCTGCAAAATGTTGTCAGGCGATAATGTTCGTTTGGCGCATGCCTTGTGAAGCAATATCACATTAATTTTTATTGATTCAAGATGACACTATTAATAGAGCTTTCAAGCTGTCTTAGTTTATTTGACTGTCAGTGGTTGGATAATAAAACCATCATTAAAGTGACTTCACTGCAAATATTTGGCGTGTGGCGAGTTTGATTCACTAGTGTGATATATGGATGGGTTAATAGTAGTGTGGCTGTTAAGTATTAGCAAGGATGAAATTAATAAGTTACTACTTTCAAGACAGTTCGTTGGTATTTACTCACCTAGGCGACCAGATGTCGGTTATAAATGAAATATGTGATCGAGATGGCGTCATGTGGAACGAAAACATAGCCAGAAATTAGCTATTGACGCCATAGTCGTTTGTTATATACGTTCTCTAAGGCGTACACTTTTGGCTTCGATCACTCGAATACCAGCATTTGTATTTAAGTTGAACTTGAACCAACTCGATTTGAACAAGTCACTATCTACTCTTTTCACAGACTCTAGCCCTAAGAATGTTGGATTACCTTCAAAAGGAATTTCGTTGATATTTAGAGAATGGAATCCACTGAATACAATATCAGTCTCTTCATATACGTCATTTTCCCAATCTACTGGGTACATAACTCTTAATATCAATTCATTTTGTGACGGTACTTCAATCATCAACAGCAACTCACAATCGTGCCAATGTATTTCATTATGTTCCATGATTTTTCACCCAAGCATATAACGCTGACATAAGGTGCGCCACGATAAACTTACCAAGCGCACCAGACTCCATACCAAAACCGCCGAGTGTAACGCGTCACCTTGATGTTTTTGTTAGCAATTTCTGACTCAATGTAACAACTAGCATACAAACAAGCGCAACTATAAATGAAAAGCCAAAAACTAGATACATTTCAAGATCAGCGAGATCCTCTCCATTGCTAGTTTCAAAATATTGCACTAAAAAAATTGCGTTTTGTTCAGAGACACTTGGAAATAATGTTGGATACTGTAACCATAGAAAAGAAGTAATAATCGTTGCTACAATAACCAGTATCGATTTAATAAACATAGTTTTCATTTAACAATTACCCGCCCATATGTTTCCAGCTCAAGCCCGGGAACCTTTATCGTTGATGTGTTTTTTAACATACTACGAATTGTTGCAAAATCTTTAGGATTATCGACGACTATGCACCCTTGACTGATACCTAGAGGCCCCTTCGGATGTAAGCGAAACTGCCCTCTTTTTACTTTTATACAAAGCAACTCGTCATCCATCTTGCTATCCGCTGCATACAGTGCAAACCATTGGTCTTTACCCGAAAAAAAGTCTCGCAATGGACCAAGTAGACCACCTGACTGTCTATCAAATATATAATATGTGCCAGCCGGAATTGGTCCACTACTAGATTTACATTGTGAGATTTTCTTATTTTTATCAGCACCAAATCCAGAAAATGCAGGGAATGATGAAGAACCTGTGGTCAACGAGCTCAACTCTTTGCCGTTAAGAACAAATGTAAACTCAAGCATAATTACTCCATAATTTAGCGAAAATTAAGGAGAATATATTTATTAAGCTCAAAACAAACTTATAAAATAAATTTATTCGTACTACATCTAATAATTAAATAATAATAGACATATCACTTTCATGCCATTTGTATTGCTAACGAATGACATGGACTCCCCCTCATACAGACTCTGCCACACTTGGTGAGTCTGAGTAAGAAAACGTTCGGAGGCCGCCATGTCGCTTTCTATCTATGGCATTGATTTAGCCAAACATTCCTTCAGTATCCACGGCGAGGATGCCAATGGCAACACCCTGATCCACAAAACAATATCTCGAGCAAAAGTACTTACATTCTTTGCCAACTTGCCTCCTGCCATTGTCGGAATGGAAGCCTGCGGCAGTTCCCGTTACTGGGTGCGGGAATTAACCAAGCTCGGCCATACCGCTAAAATCATGGCCTCCAAATATGTGGCGCCTTTCAGGACGGGAGCCAAAAACGACCTCAATTATGCGGTTGCCATTTGTGTGGCTGTCACCCGTCCTTCAACGCGCTTCGTTAAAATCAAATCCGCCGAGCAACAATCCATATTGATGCTCCATCGGGCCCGCGGCAACTGGGTTCATGAACGCATAGCACTCCTTAACCCGATTCGGGCTGTCATGGCTGAGTTCGGTATCATCGCCCCCAAGGTCGCCATGCACTGCAAGCGAATATCGGACACGTACTGGAAGATGCCGAGAATCAACTACCGGATTTAGCCCGTGCAATCTTAGCCGACTGCTATGATCACCTGCTCTCTATCAACCAACGCATTGCTGACCAAGAACGCTGCTTTGATATGTTGGTAAACCACAGCAACAATGCACAAAAAATCATGAAGATTGCAGGTGTTGGACCAATCACGGCGACGGCCGTTATCGCCAGCATCGGCAAGGGCTAGCAGTTCGACAAAGGCCGTGACTTTGCCGCTTGGCTTGGGTTAGTGCCTACCCAGTATTCCACCGGCGGTAAACCGAGGCTCGGGCGGATCACCAAAAAAGGCGATAAATACCTAAGAACGTTACTGGTTCACGGTGCTCGTGCCGCCATTACCAATATCGGCAACAAGACCGATCGTCTCAGCCTCTGGTGCAAAGGGCTTGTCGAGAGGCGGGGTTTAAAACGGGCGATTGTGGCACTCGTGGCCAAGAACGCCCGTATTATCTGGTTGCTACTGCGCAACGATACGGAATACCAAGTCGCGGTCTAATCACCAAGCGTAACAAAGGGCAACACACCTTCACCGGGTCAATGCAATAGCCAATGATGAAATAGGGTTAAGACCTCTTGCGGGAAAACCTGATAATGCGGCGGGCACGTCAGATGCCTTCTAACGAATGAGGAACCGCAACCGCGTAGTGTCATGGCAAATAAGCCAGCAAATAGACCGAATGTAGAGCGGCAGTCCCAAACCTTATCTTATCGGCAGCTGTTGTTGACAACCGGGGGAGTCCATGTGGCCCGCATAAACGGCGAGCGTGTCTTGTGAGTCTAGCCCCCGCAGGGGCGATATTTGATGCGCTTGTTATATGGAATTACTCTCTAACGCCCATATCGTAGGTATGATGCACACAAAAAGCACTTTCCTTAATTGCTTGGTCTTCGCAGCCCAGCCACATACACTTTGACGAGGAGAAGCCACCACGATTGTCTATTAATAGCTGTTTCTCCTGAGGAACGGAATTAATACTGTCCCAGTTATCAACGTTATAGATCCGAATGAGGAACCTAGTTTGATACTTGTCAGCTTCGTCGAGACACCAGTAGCTCCCATCTGACTTGGAGCGACACAGAATTTTAAAGTTTTTCCTATCGATAACTTCAGTTGACTCTTTGAATACCTTTGCCCGTTTAGTTCCTTCATGAAAATACGATATGTCGGGCCAGCCCTCAGAGTTCATCATTCTTCTTCCATATAACAGTGTATTAAACAGCATGCTCGCTTTCCCCAGCCTAATACATGCTTAATTGCGCATGATTTTCTTATCAGTATTCTTTTAAGTCAATAGGTTGCATGAAATCATTGTTGCTTAGTGGCTGTTTTTCGCTTGGGTAAAGCGAGCATTCGGTATTAATGAGACCTCGTTAATACCAAGTGGAAGTATTAATTCAATTTTATATCAATGCCTTATATATGTGTTGTGGGGGTGAGCATTTGGGGTCTATTTACTAGCAGGTCAATGTTGGCCATTTTTAGCGACTTCATTATAACCGTTTATACATACAGTGAATGGTTTTTACGTCATCGCAGGCTCTCAATAGTTGAGCTGGGTAGGGGATTGATTTTGGGTGAAATAAAAAGCCGGACAGTGTCATGCCCAGCTTTGTTATGAGTGGATTTTCGTTGCTCAGTCGTTAGTGCTTAGTGGTAGTACACCTGCATTTCGACCTCATCCCCTTGCTGTGGTTCACAAGCCGCCATTACCAATATCGGCAATAAGACCGATCGCCTCAGCCTCTGGTGCAAAGGGCTTGTCGAGCGGGGGGACGAGCACAGGTATGTACTGTGCTCTACATGGCTATGATGTCTGCGATGCAGTGTAACCCTGTTTTTAAAGCTATTTACCGGCGACTTTTAAATGCAGGAAAACCGAAAAAAGTCGCCATTATTGCGTGTGTAAGGAAAATGGTTGTGATCTTAAATTCGATGCTTCGAGATGGCGTCATGTGGAACGAAAACATAGCCAGAAATTAGCTATTGACGCCATAGTCGTTTGTTATGCGTTTCCTTCCAACAAGCTGCTGTCATACCAGATATCTTCGTAGCCATTGTTATCTATTAGGAAACGGTAGCCAGGAGGCAAACCAAGATAAGCTTGCACTTGAGGTAGGTATTTAACTATATGCTCAACATGTAGCGGGTCAAAGAAGTCTGCGTTTGAAGATAACTCTTCACCGCACCAGATATACCAACCATTAGTACCATTTTCGGGAGCGACTCTCATACCATTAATAGGAACCTGACTTAAGGTAGAGAGTGCAATTCCTAGTTTGCTACCGGCTTCCGGATGTTCCTTTGCTAAATCTTTAAACTGATTATCCAACTCTTCCTCCTGACGCATAACGAATGACATGGACTCCCCCTCATCAAGACTCTGCCACACTTGGTGAGTCTGAGTAAGAAAACGTTCGGAGGCCACCATGACACTTTCTATTTATGGCATTGATTTAGCCAAACATTCCTTCAGTATCCACGGTGAGGATAGCAAAGGCAACACCCTGATTCACAAAACAATATCTCGAGCAAAGGTACTCACTTTCTTTGCCAACTTGCCGCCTGCCATTGTCGGAATGGAAGCCTGTGGTAGTTCCCATTACTGGGCGCGGGAATTAACCAAGCTCGGCCATACCGCCAAAATCATGGCCTCTAAATATGTGGCGCCTTTCAGGACGGGTGCCAAGAACGACCTCAATGATGCAGTTGCCATTTGTGTGGCTGTCACCCGTCCTTCAACGCGCTTCGTTAAAATCAAATCCGCCGAGCAACAATCCATATTGATGCTCCACCGAGCCCGCGACAACTGGGTTCATGAACGCACAGCACTCCTTAACCAGATTCGGGCTGTCATGGCTGAGTTCGGTATCATCGCCCCCAAAGGCCGCCATGCACTGCAAGCAAATATCGGACACGTACTGGAAGACGCCGAGAATCAACTACCGGATTTAGCCCGTGCAATCTTAGCCGACTGCTATGATCACCTGCTCTCTATCAACCAACGCATTGCTGACTAAGAACACTGCTTTGATATGTTGGTAAACCACAGCAACAATGCACAAAAAATCATGAAGATTGCAGGTGTTGGACCAATCACGGCGACGGCCGTTATCGCCAGCATCGGCAAGGGCTAGCAGTTCGACAAAGGCCGTGACTTTGCCGCTTGGCTTGGGTTAGTGCCTACCCAGTATTCCACCGGCGGTAAACCGAGGCTCGGGCGGATCACCAAAAAAGGCGATAAGTACCTAAGAACGTTACTGGTTCACGGTGCTCGTGCCGCCATTACCAATATCGGCAACAAGACCGATCGCCTCAGCCTCTGGTGCAAAGGGCTTGTCGAGAGGCGGGGCCTAAAACGGGCGATTGTGGCACTCGCGGCCAAGAACGCCCGTATTATCTGGTCGCTACTGCGCAATGATACGGAATACCAAGTCGCTGTTTAATCACCAAGCGTAAGAGCAATACACCTTTACCGGGTCAATGCAATAGCCAATGATGAAATAGGGTTAAGACCACTTGCGGGAAAACCTGATAATGCGACGGGCACGTCAGATGCCTTCTAACGAATGAGGAACCGCAACCGCGTAGTGTCATCAGGGTTCATGGCAAATAAGCCAATAAACAGACCGAATGTAGAGCGGCAGTCCCAAACCTTATCTTATCGGCAGCTGTTGTTGACAACTGGGGGAGTCCATGTGGCCAAATTAAGGTATGAACAACGCTAACACCTTACCTAAAGCATTGTGCCATAAACACTAAACTGGCTTGAAGTG
This sequence comes from Photobacterium panuliri, assembly GCF_059920555.1. NCBI lineage: Bacteria > Pseudomonadati > Pseudomonadota > Gammaproteobacteria > Vibrionales > Vibrionaceae > Photobacterium > Photobacterium panuliri. The sequence continues at coordinate 828,051 of NZ_CP197193.1, read as the reverse complement.
AAAGCGCCAAGCGTTGTGAATCACTCTTAAATTTATTGATACTCATTGAGCCCTCTCCGCCAGCATAGCCATCTCTGACTATGCTGGTAGGCGACAAACCAAACCGGAGAAGACTCTATGAGATTTTATAACCAACAGCATGACTTTTACTGTGGCATTGATCTTCATGCTCGCATTCTTTATGTCTGTATCCTCGATTCCACCGGCAATAAGGTACTGCATAAAAAAATTAACGCTGACCCAGATGAATTGCTCGATATCCTGCAGCCATACCAAGACCGAATAGTTGTTGGTGTTGAATGCATGCACTGCTGGTACTGGGTTAGCGATCTCTGTCTGGACTACGCGGTTGATTTTGTTCTTGGGCATGCGCTCTATATGAAAGCCATACACGGTGGAAAAACAAAAAACGACCGTATAGACGCTTATAAAATTGCCGCCTTGTTAAGGGGCGGTAATTTTCCCATCGCTTATGTCTATCCCAAAGCGATGCGTGCAACACGCGACTTACTTCGGCGCCGATCTAAAATCGTCAGACATGGTGCCGACCTCAAAGCCCATGTATCAAACACTTTTACCCAGTACAACCAACCATCACCTAACCTGCAACTTCGTTACCCTTATGCAAGAGATGAAGTTCGTCAACGCTTTGATCAAGCATCAGTCAATAGAAATATCGACTTAGATCTTAACATCATTGCCTTCTACACCAAGGAGCTTGCAAGCCTCGAACACTTTATCGAGATGAACGCGAAACAGCACAACGCACAGGATTACCACCTTTTACAGACCGTACCTGGTATCGGTCGCATTCTTGCGCTAACCATTCTGTATGAAATCGGCCATATCGAGCGTTTCCCAACCGTACAACAATTCGCCTCATATGCACGACTCGTGAAATGCAAGGCCCAGTCAGCAGGTAAAACCTATGGCACCAGCGGTAATAAAATCGGTAACGCACATCTTAAATGGGCATTCTCAGAAGCCGCTGTTCTTTATCTTCGAGGGAACGACAAAGCACGTCGGTATCTAAACAGCCTGCAGAAACGTATGAGTAAAGCAAAAGCACTCTCGGTACTGGCACATAAACTGGGTCGTTGCGTCTACTTCATGCTGAGGAACAAAACTGTGTTTGATGACCGACGATTTTTACCCGAATAAGTCGCACAATGGGATGAGCTGTTAGTCTAACTGGTGCTGATAGTTAGCACGCTGCTGAATCCATTCTACTAGGCATCTCAGCCTTCACTGGATCTGCTGTGCATTGGTTGTTCAAGCCCCTTTGCTTTGATTAGCCATCCCATTGTTGCGCATCAATACGAACAACAAAGTTGCTTACACCTGAGCCGAGCCTGAAACTAACTGGCGCGGAAGCAGCCATTCTCTTTGAATAGTGCCTGCTCGGGTTAACTGATGAATGTCTAGTGGCCCTGCGTAAAACTAGCAGGCAGCGGTGAGACCGCAGTAAGAGACCCTCAATATGTGTTTGTCGTAAGCGACGATAATCGACAGAGCGAAGTAGACAGCTTTGTTGTTCGATTATATTGGCTGCTACGCAGCCAAGGGGGACTGCTTTACCCCTTGACACCCCAAAGGCTCATATGTGTTAGGCGAATTTTCCCACAAGAATTACTGAGTTATAGACACCATTATTTTCATTCACTATATCTTTCATTGTTGTTTTAAAAGAAATATAAAATGAACAGTCTAAACTTTTAAGAGTTTCATCTAATTCAGATTCAGTTTCATCTATCTCATTCCCATCAACAAAATAAGGTACAACAAAAGATAGGGCCAATCCGATGTCTTCGTAACCAGTGGCAGCAGTCGTAGTTTCCAAGTCATCGAAAGCTAAATTAAGGTTACTCTCGATCTTTGTTTTTAGACACTTCCTATTATTTTCGGGTAAGTACAGAAACAAGTGCTTGGCTTCACAGAGTACATCTTGCCCTTGAAAATGGAAATACAGATCTATCCTGCCCATTTTTCTCTCGGACTCTGGGCCCTTCTCAGAAGAAAACTCTTCTTGAGCGAACCCACCTCTCCGCCATACAGCTCCAGCAATAGCGCTAATATTAGAGCGTTCGTTATACCAATAGAGGTTGTCATTACTTTCTGTAAGTTCAATATAGTCACGGTTTAGCTTCAACCACTCGTCAAAAACGGGCTTTAACTTTTTAAACTTTTTCTTATTATTATTTACGACTATTCGAGTTTCTACTCCATATAAATCCATATAATTACCTCTGCGCTTATATTTGCATAACGAATGACATGGACTCCCCCTCATCCAGACTTTGCCACACTTGGTGAGTCTGAGTAAGAAAACGTTCGGAGGCCACCATGTCACCTTCTATCTATGGCATTGATTTAGCCAAACATCCTTTCAGTATCCATGGTGAGGATGCCAATGGCAACACCCTGATCCTCAAAACAATATCTCGAGGAAATGTACTCACGTTCTTTGCCAACTTACAGCTTGCTATTCTCTTTGAATAGAGCCTGGTCGGGTTAATCGATGTATGGCTAGGGGGACGCCCAGTCTGGCCCTGCGTGAAACTAGCAGGTAGCGGAGAGACCGCAGTAAGAGACCCTTAATATGTGTTTGTCGTAAGCGACGATAATCGACAGAGCGAAGTAGACAGCTTTGTTGTTCGATAATATTGGCTGCTACGAAGCCAAGAGGGTTTGCTTTACCCCTTGACACCCCAAAGGCTCATATGTGTTATGTGCAAGCTCAAAACTCAGAGTAACGTAGCCTTGGTTTTGGGCTAAAATACACAAGAAAGTCATTATTCTCTGCGTCTTTAGAGAAATAAACTCTTAAAACTTTTTCTGAACCCCATGTTTGGAAAGCGATTGAAGAAACATTTTCTTTAAATACATTAAAAACAACCACGTTATCCTGTACCAATTTTACGCTTACGGAACAGTTATAAAATGGTGAATGAGTAAAGATTAAGCTATCTCCATTATCGTATTGCATGATAAATGAGAATAGGCCCTCATCATGACTGTACTCTTCAGAGCAGCCAAAGCCTCTTTCAAAAAAATCTAACTCATCTGGAAATTCATAATTCAAGTGTAGAGCCTCTTATCATTGAACTGCACATAACAGTGTATTAAACAGGATGCTCGCTTTCCCCCAGCCTAATACACGCTTAATTGCGCATGATTTTCTTATCAGTATCCTTTTAAGTCAATAACTTGCATAAAATTATCGTTGCTTAATGGCTGTTTTCGCTTGGGTAAAGCGAGCATTTGGGGTCTCGTTATTAGCTGGTCATTTTTAGCGGGTTATTGCTAGGCTTTTCAAGAGGTGGAGTAGGGTAGAGGATTGATTTTTTTCGAAATAGAAAGCCGGACAGTGTCATGCCAAGCTTTGTTATGAGTGGATTTTCGTTGCTCAGTCGTTAGTGCTTAGTGGTAGTACACCTGCATTTCGACATCATCCCCTTGCTGTGGTTCATGGTGCTCGGGCCGCCATTACCAATATCGGCAATAAGACCGATCGCCTCAGCCTCTGGTGCAAAGGGCTTGTCGAGAGGCGGGGGCTAAAACGGGCGATTGTGGCACTCGCGGCCAAGAACGCCCGTATTATCTGGTCGCTACTGCGCAACGATACGGAATACCAAGTCGCTGTTTAATCACCAAGCATAAGAGCAACACACCTTCACCGGGTCAATGCAATAGCCAATGATGAAATAGGGTTAAGACCACTTGCGGGAAAACCTGATAATGCGGCGGGCACGTCAGATGCCTTCTAACGAATGAGGAACCGCAACCGCGTAGTGTCATCAGGGTCATGGCAAATAAGCCAATAAACAGACCGAATGTAGAGCGGCAGTCCCAAACCTTATCTTCTCGGCAGCTGTTGTTGACAACCGGGGGAGTCCATGTAGCCCTGTTAAGGTGTGAGCAGCGCAATACCGATGCTTCTGCAACCACCTTAAACACTAAACTCAACGCATAGTAAAAATGCCACGCGTTGCGAATCACTCTTAAACAGATTGTTAACTGCGTACCTTAAAGAGCTCTATAAAACACTTAAAATTTGGAGAAATACGCCGCCAATAGACGTCGTCCCACCAAATTATGGATGGTTCACAACCGTCGCGAAAATCTAAACAAAAAGGTGCGCCATCAGATGAATAGCCAAAACAGACTATCTTAGAAAAGTCTGTAATGTCGCGAATCTCACCAGGATAACCACTTAACTCAGAGCTGCCATAATAACCATCAGGTACAAAATCACTTTTTAGAGCTTCAGTACAACGCAGAACCTCATCTTTAGATGAACATAATTGACCTAACTCTGTCTCTAGATGATTGCCATAAGAGTCAGACTTCTGTTTGAGCGAAAAGCTACCAACTTCAATTTGGTACATACGAGAGCCCATCACTTCAATTAAAAAATCCGGAAGCTCTAATCTCATTATTCCTCCAAGCAGTTAACGCCCGCTTAAGTGGTGAGTAAACGTGTGCCATCATTTAAGCGAAGCGAAAATGGCACGCGTTTACGAATCCGTCTTGAAGCGTTTGTATGGATAATAAGCTTGTCATTTGGGTAATGTGAGACCCAAGCTTTAGCTGCAACTAAAGCTTCTTATGCGGCAGTTCGTTTGAACGCTGGCTCCTCTATCGAGAGACCGATAACAAACATGAACGCCGCATAGGACTCCAAGCATCAACCTCGAATAGTCGACTGGGTCTCGAACCCGCATTTCGCAAGCAAGAGTTAGCTTATTATGAATACAAGCACACATCAAAACATTCATGTCGGTGTTGATACAGGTAAGTCACAACTAGACATTTTCATTCGCCCACTTGATATCTTTTTTACTGTTAACAACGACGAGAAAGGTATCAAAGAGGCCATCAAAACAATCAAACAATATGTCCCACAGCGCGTTGTAGTCGAAGCAACTGGACGTCTTGAAATGCCGTTCATCATTGCTTGTTCAGAAGCAAAACTTCCCTTTGTTATTGCTAACCCCATACATATAAAACGGTTCGCCGGAGCCATTGGTCAGCGAGCTAAAACAGACAAATTAGATGCTAGACTCATTGCTCACTATAGCGAGGCCATTCAACCTAATCTGACGCAACTGAAACCTGAAAATATGCGTTTAATGAGTGATTTAGTCGCTCGCCGTCATCAACTGCTGACCATGCAAACCATGGAGAAAAACCGATTACAATCACTTCCCAAACATCTTGTGAGCACCATCAAACCTGTGCTCACGACCTTTAAAAATCAGATAGAAAAAACTGAGCAAAAAATCCTATTTCTTATTGAATCATGCCCTGAGTATCAAAACAAAAATCGTCTTCTGCAGAGCGTTCCCGGCATCGGAAAAGTCGCAGCTGCATCCATCATTAGCAACGTTCCTGAGCTTGGGTTTATTACCAACAAACAAGCCGCTGCACTCATTGGCGTTGCCCCCATCAATCGAGAAAGTGGACGCTATAAAGGCAAGCGAGTCATTCAGGGGGGACGAGCACAAGTACGCACCGTGCTCTACATGGCTATGATGTCTGCGATGCAGTGTAACCCTGTTTTTAAAGCTACTTACCAGCGACTTTTAGATGCTGGGAAACCGAAAAAAGTCGCCATTATTGCGTGTGTAAGGAAGATGGTTGTGATCTTAAATTCGATGCTTCGAGATGGCGTCATGTGGAACGAAAACATAGCCAGAAATTAGCTATTGACGCCATAGTCGTTTGTTAGGAATTTTTACTCACACGTACACTCAAATTCTTTTTCAGAACATTCATCGCAAATATCGCAACTACATTCATCCTCTTTTTCTTCACACTTATTACAACGTGTACATGTGCATTGTTCCTCTTTCTCTTCACAAAACTCACAATGCGGACACGTGCAGTCATTCTCTTTTTCTTCACAATCCTCACAGTAAGAACAAGTGCAATTACACATCATCTGTTCACAACCATCACAGATTTTATCCATTGGATCCATACTACTTTCCTTTTTGGTTCAACTTGGTAGTAACTACCAATACGTACAAAACTTCTATATTCCTAACAGTGTATTAAACAGCATGCTCGCTTTCCCCTGCCTAATACACGCTTAATTGCGCATGATTTTCTTATCAGTATCCTTTTAAGTCAATAGGTTGCATAAAATCATCGTTGCTTAATGGCTGTTTTTCGCTTGGATAAAGTAAGCATTCGGTATTAATGAGACCTCGTTAATACCAAGTGGAAGTATTAATTCAATTTTATATCAATGCGTTATCTCTATCTATTGTGGGAAAAGCGAGCATTTTTGGTCTCTTTATTAGCAGGTCAATGCTGGCCATTTTTAGCGACTTCATTATAACTGTTTATACATACAGTGAATGGTTTTACGTCATCGTAGGCTTTCAATAGTTGAGCTTGGTAGGTAATTGATTTTATTGGAAATAAAAAGCCGGGCAGTGTCATGCCCAGTTTTGTTATGAGTGGATTTTCGTTGCTCAGTCGTTAGTGCTTAGTGGAAGTACACCTGCATTTCGACCTCATCCCCTTGCTGTGGTTCACGGTGCTCGTGCCGCCATTACCAATATCGGCAATAAGACCGATCGCCTCAGCCTCTGGTGTAAAGGGCTTGTCGAGCGGGGGGGACGAGCACAAGTACGCACCGTGCTCTACATGGCTATGATGTCTGCGATACAGTGTAACCCTGTTTTTAAAGCTACTTACCAGCGACTTTTAGATGCAGGAAAACCGAAAAAAGTCGCCATTATTGCGTGTGTAAGGAAAATGGTTGTGATCTTAAATTCGATGATTCGAGATGGCGTCATGTGGAACGAAAACATAGCCAGAAATTAGCTATTGACGCCATAGTCGTTTGTTAGCACTCTTTTAGAAAACCATTGCGTGGTCTACCAAAAACCGCCCATCCTCATAAACTATAACTAGCTCTGCTACATGTTCACCGGGTGCTTTCGTGTAATATTGTTTCCAAACTATTGCTGCTGAGTCTGGTCGCCTAAACACGGCAACTAACTCTCTATCTGCAAAGAAACCCTTTTCAGCCTGATATTTTACACAGACTTCATTGAGGTAATCTCGGGTAACTATTTTGAGCATCCGCTTGTTAAAGTCTCGGACGTGTCGCTCATGGTCAATATTCGTGGATGCTTCCATCAAATTGTCCATGATAGGATTTGCAATATCTAATATTTCCTGCTCTGACATTTCTTGAAAGTTCATAACAATCCTTTTGTTAAACTACCGCCCAGAGTGCTAACGCCAAATTAAGGTGTGAACAACGCTAACACCTTACCTAACGCATTGTGCCATAACCACTAAACTGACTTGAAGTAAGGGCGCCAAGCGTTGTGAATCACTCTTAAATTTATTGTTATGCGATTCTATCCCACATAAGCCACAATTCTTTCAGCCACCTGATGTGCAGGCAAGTTTGAGTTGTCGATTGAGATCGTGTTTTCGTGTTTAATACCAATGAACTTCATATCAGTTAGCAACTTGTCCATCGTTTGAGGGCATGAAAGCTTGTAAGAGTTGACCCTCTCTTCAGACTGAGAACGCTTTCGAATTATGTCATGACTTGGGCTCAAGTGAATTGGATACACTTCAATACCGCTGTCATCAAAGAACTCTAGATATTTGTTGATTTCCACGGAGTCACTTTCATAGCAAGTCATATAGGTCATCACTAGATGGGGCACACCTATTTCTTGGGCTTTCGCGAGTGTCGTTCTACGAATTTGGTTCGTGAATTCGAAAAAGTCTTTATCACCAAACTCATCATAGATTGATAGACTCAAATCGACTGTCAAATGGTTGTGAAACAACTTGTACCCAAAGTGCTCAGCGAGCTCCTTAGCTACCGTTAACTTTCCTGCTGCTGGCGCTCCATGCAACCATACTAACTTCATACAACTATCTCCCAGTTGTGCCTAATCGCATAACAGTGTATTAAACAGCATGCTCGCTTTCCCCAGCCTAATACACGCTTAATTGCGCATGATTTTCTTATCAGTATCCTTTTAAGTCAACTGGTTGCATGAAATCATTATTGCTTATGTTTTTTTGTTGTCTGGCTGTGTCATCGAAGAGGTACAAATTGAAGGGACAGATGATTACAAAAAAATAGACAAACCGAAGTTTGTCTATTTAAGTTACGTTATTTGAGTTTCAAAATGCTGGGCGAAAAACCTCACCCATCTATATAGTTTTCAATCCCCGGGCATGAGCATACCAAGTTGCGATCGCCGAAGACGTTGTCGACACGGTTGACGCTCGGCCAGTATTTGGCGGCTTTGGTATGGGATGACGGGTAGCAGGCCAGTTCGCGGCTGTAGCTGCGGTTCCATTCTGCATCCATCAAATCAGCCTGAGTATGCGGGGCGTTAACCAGCGGGTTGTCTTTTAGATCCCACTCGCCGTCCTGCACGCGGGCGATTTCATGGCGGATGGCAATCATCGCCTCGCAGAAGCGGTCAAGCTCGGCCAAATCTTCCGATTCGGTTGGCTCAATCATCAAGGTGCCTGCGACCGGGAATGACATGGTTGGGGCATGGAAGCCGTAGTCCATCAAGCGCTTGGCGACGTCTTCCTCTGAAATGCCAGAGGCTTCCTTGAGAGGACGAATATCGATGATGCACTCGTGGGCGATCCACCCGTTGCGGCCTCGGTAAAGGACGGGGTAGTGCGGGCGTAGGCGCTCCATCACATAGTTGGCGTTGAGGATGGCCAGTTTGGTTGCCTCGGTTAGCCCAGCATTGCCCATCATCGCGATATAGGCGTAAGAGATCGGCAAGATGGATGCCGACCCAAGTTCGGCACCGGATACGGCATATTGTGGCTGTTCTCCGGTGCTGCTTTGAACATGGCCCGGAACAAACGGTGCAAGGTGTGATTTAACCCCGATAGGCCCCATGCCCGGGCCACCGCCGCCATGCGGAATACAGAAGGTCTTGTGCAGGTTGAGGTGGGAGACATCCGAGCCGATAAAGCCCGGGTTGGTCAATCCCACTTGGGCGTTCATGTTGGCACCGTCAAGGTAGACTTGACCACCTGCCTGATGGACCAGTTCGCATACCTGCTGCACGGTTTCCTCATAAACACCGTGAGTAGACGGATAGGTGATCATGATGCACGAAAGGTTGTCGCGGTGCTGGTCGATTTTGAGTTTGAGATCATCAAGATCAATATTGCCTTGATTATCACAGCCTACGACCACGACTTTCATCGATACCATCGCGGCCGAGGCGGGGTTGGTGCCGTGGGCCGAGCTCGGGATCAGGCAGACGTTACGGTGGCCGTCGCCGTTGGCTTCATGGTAACGCTGGATGGCGACAAGGCCAGTGTATTCGCCTTGGGCGCCCGAGTTAGGCTGGAGCGAGAAGGCATCATAACCGGTAATTTCACACAGCATAGCTGAGAGTTTCTCGGCCAGTTCGGCATAGCCCAGAGCCTGCTCTGCCGGGGCGAAGGGGTGCAGGGCTCCGAATTCAGGCCAAGTAATTGGGATCATCTCGGCTGCCGCATTTAGCTTCATGGTGCAGCTTCCCAGTGGGATCATACCGTGGGTGAGCGAGTAGTCCTTATTCTCAAGCTGTTTCATGTAACGCATCATCTGCGTTTCACTGTGGTAACGGCTAAATACGGGATGGGTGAGATATGTACTGGTGCGGCGGCAGTCAGTCGGAATGGCGGCAAACTCGTCACTGGCAATATCGTCGCTGAACATTGAGGCTTTGAGTGTCTGGCCGGCGAATATCGCCAGCAAATCTTCGATATCGTCGATCTTGGTGGTTTCGTCGATACTGATCCCCAGTTGGCTGCCGTTGGCAAACTTGCGCAGGTTGATGCCGGCATCAAGGGCTTGCTGGTAATAGTCGGCGGTTTTCTTGCCGGTGTTTAGGGTCAGGGTATCGAAGAAGCTGTCGTTGGCAAGCTCAATACCTGAATTGCGCAGGCCAGCGGCCAAAATTGCGGTGAGGTGGTGGACCCGGCGGGCAATTTTGCGCAAACCTTCAGGGCCGTGGTACAGGGCATAGAAAGCAGCCATGTTGGCCAGCAGCGTCTGGGCGGTACAGATGTTGGATGTCGCTTTTTCGCGGCGAATATGCTGTTCGCGGGTTTGCATGGCCATGCGCAGTGCCTGATTGCCCCGTTTGTCTTTGGAGACACCGATCACTCGGCCGGGCATGGTGCGCTTGTGCTTGTCTTTGGTTGCCATGAAACCGGCATGCGGGCCGCCAAATCCCATCGGCACACCAAAGCGTTGGGCCGAACCGATAACGACGTCTGCCCCCATTTCCCCCGGTGATTTGAGCAGGGTAAGAGCCAGCAGGTCAGATGCTACGGCGACAAGGGCTTTTTTTGCGTGGGCTTTTTCGATAATGGCGCTGAGATCGGTGATATTACCGGTCGTTCCCGGGTATTGAACCAGAGCACCGAATACATCATGGTTGTCGATATCGTCCAGTTTTCCGGTGATCAGTTCGATTCCGATAAAGTGGGCACGGGTGCGTACCACATCGATGGTTTGCGGGTGTAGATCCTCGGAGAGGAAAAATGCGTTGCTCTTGTTCTTGCTGGCACGCTGGCACAGGGTCATAGCTTCGGCTGCGGCGGTAGCCTCGTCAAGCAATGAGGCGTTGGCTAGCTCCATCCCGGTCAGATCCATCACCGCCTGCTGATAGTTGAGCAGAGACTCAAGTCGGCCTTGCGAGATCTCAGGTTGGTAAGGGGTGTAGGCCGTGTACCAGCCCGGATTTTCCAACACATTGCGAAGAATGACATTGGGCGTATAGGTGTTGTAGTAACCCTGACCGATAAAGCTACGGTTGATCACATTTTTTTGGGCAATGGCTTTGAGCGAGGCGAGCATATCCGCTTCACTTTGCGGCAGATCAAGCTGCATCGGGGCCTGAAGGCGGATCGAGGCAGGCACGGTTTCATCAATCAACCTGTCTAGGCTGGCAACGCCAATAGCCTCGAGCATGGTTTGTTGTTGTTGTGAGTTCGGGCCGTTGTGACGGGCGGTAAATTCCTTGTCATCACACAGTGCTTTTAGAAATGTCATATCGGTCATGGTTCTGTCCTGAACTGTTCTCGCTATTGCACAGAGCATGATGCAATAGCGAAGGGGAGGCGAGAGCGATAAAACTTCCGGGCGCGATGACCCGGAAGTATGCTTAGTCTTCTTCTAAAGAGGCTAGGTACTGTTCGCCGCCGATCAGGTTGCCGAGCTCTTCGGCATCGGTCACTTTGATGCGGGCAATCCAGCCGCCTTCGTAAGGTTCTTCGTTAACGAGTTCTGGGCTCTCTTCCAACTCTTCGTTAATCTCGATAATTTCACCGGTGACAGGGGCATAAATGTCTGAGGCGGCCTTTACCGATTCCACTAAAGAGAATGATTCGCCAGCCTCGGTAGCGTCGCCCACTTCTGGAAGATCAACAAATACAACATCACCAAGTAGCCCTTGAGCGTGGGCGGAAATCCCCATGGTGATGGTTCCGTCACCATTGTCGCGAACCCACTCGTGGCTATCAGTGAACTTCAGTGTATTTTCCATGTAAAACTCCTTGCGCAATCTTTTCGCAGATTTTGTTGTTTTGCCACCGGCAATCTTGCTTTGGCAGCGGTGAAATAGCCTATGTGTGCTTTGTGTAATTTATGAGAATGTCAATCAGTTACCATTTGCAGTCAGTAGGGTATGGCGGCTTTCAACCCAACAACTGGTTAACATGTGGTTCTATAAATATCCCATCACACAAAAATTTCCAATAGTGGAACAATGTGTACTTTAATGCCACCAAGCTTACGCAAACGTTTGCCTTTTGTCACCCGTAACTCTAAAATCCGTGCAACTTTTCGTTAAACATTACAATTGTTGCTGTGTGTTTTTATTGTTGCAAATGTTGCCAAAGGCATGGGCGGTAAGGTGTCGATGTTGAGTTTGATAGTAAATCTTTCGTTAATCGTGGTCGCGGCTATGCCTCACAAATATGATGAAGAAGTGGGCTTGTTTCCGATTATAGATAAAATTTCAAATATGCTAATTTGGTCATAGTTTTCACAGGGGTGGTATTACGGTTTCCTCTTGGCTATGTCAGTATGACCGTACAAAGCACAACCAAGGATGGGTGGTATGAGTGATGAACAGCCAGTTGATATTTATCCGTCGATGAGTGTCGTCAAAGCGCAGGATGCTGATAAAAACAGCAAAATAGAACCGTTGCAGCTGGGGAAAAGGCTCAAGGAAATTCGGATTGCCAGTGGCCTGACACTGGAGGAAGCCAGCAAGCGAACCGGTCTGGCGCGCTCCACCCTGTCAAAGATTGAAAACGAGCAGATATCACCAACCTTTCAGGCGATGCAGAAGTTAGCGTTAGGGTTAGAGGTTGATATTCCACAGCTTTTTGAGCCGCCAAAGCAAATTGCGGCAACCGGTCGGCGGGATATCACCCGCCGAGGACAGGGCAAGGCGCACCCAACCACAACCTATGAACATGAACTGTTAGCCACCCAGTTGACCAATAAAAAAATGATGCCGTTTAAGTCCCGTGTCAGGGCGCGTAGTCTTGAAGATTATCCTGACTGGATCAGGCATGACGGTGAGGAGTTTTTGCTGGTGCTCGATGGTGAGATTGTCTTTTATTCGGAGTTTTACGAACCGGTTGTTTTGCTGGAAGGGGATTCTGTCTACTACGACGCCAATATGGGCCATATGCTGATATCAAATAGTGTCCATGATGCGTTGATACTTTGGGTGACGGCATCTTGAGCCTGATTATCAGAAGGTGCTTGCCGGTTTGTGCGTGTCTGCCTCGCGGACTGGGTGGTTGTTATCAGCCTGCTATTTGGTGAGGTATTTTTAACAATAGGTAATACGCGCTCAGTCTGACAGGGTCTCGAAGCCTCGCGATATTTGGCTTTAATGTAAAATTTTTGTGATTTTCGGCGGGGTCGGGAATGTGTGATCATCGGCAGCAATCCCTAAAAGAAACTTTGTTTATTACAGTCATTCATGTTTAACATAGTAATTACAATAGGTTGAGGAATGAACCGTTAACCCGCTGGTGCAACCTGTGCTGGCCGGGCAATGGCGGTGTATGGAGAAACGTAAGCATGTCCGTAAATGAACTGTCTTTAAATGAAAGCCCGTCTCAAGAATTACTGCTCACACCGCTTCATGCCCTTCATGTTGAAATGGGGGCAAAAATGGTCCCGTTCGCCGGGTACGATATGCCCGTGCAATATGCATTGGGTGTACGCAAGGAGCACATTCACTGCCGCCAAGCGGCGGGGTTATTCGATGTTTCCCACATGGGGCAGCTCAGGCTGCACGGTGCCAATGCGGCTAAGGCTCTGGAGGCATTGGTTCCGGTTGATATTATCGACCTTCCTGTAGGCAAGCAGCGCTATGCATTTTTCACCAATGATCAAGGCGGGATCTTGGATGATCTGATGGTGACCAACTTTGGTGATCATCTCTTTGTTGTTGTGAATGCCGCCTGCAAGGATCAGGATATCGCCCATATTCAGGCCAGCTTGCCTAATGATGTTACGCTTGAGGTGATAGAGGATCGCGCTCTGCTGGCCTTGCAGGGGCCCAAGGCTGCTGAGGTACTGGCAAAACTGAATCCCGCCGTTGGGCAAATGGTATTTATGGATGCTGCGGGCATTGAATTGTTGGGCGTGGAGTGCCTAGTGAGTCGCTCGGGGTATACCGGTGAGGACGGCTACGAGATTTCGGTTCCGGCTGCAGATGCTGAGAGGCTTGCCCGTCAGTTGCTTAGTCAGGAAGAGGTAGAGTGGATTGGTTTGGGGGCGCGCGATTCACTGCGGCTCGAATGTGGCTTGTGCTTGTATGGCCATGATATTGATACGACGACGACACCAGTTGAGGCCAGCCTGTTATGGGGGATCAGCAAGCCGCGCCGTGCCGATGGCGAGCGAGCTGGTGGCTTCCCCGGTGCCGATGTCATTTTGGATCAGATCAAAACCAAGGATGTTGCCCGTAAGCGGGTTGGTTTGCTGGGGTTATCGAAAGCGCCTGTGCGTGAAGGAAGCCGCTTGTTCGATGCTGACAATAATGAGATTGGCGTGGTGACCAGCGGAACCTTTGGTCCAACCAAGGGGCAGCCTGTTGCAATGGCCTATGTGCAGAGTGACTTTTCTTCTATCGGTACAGAGGTCTTTGCGGAGGTGCGTGGTAAGAAACTGCCGATGGTTGTGGAGAAGATGCCTTTCGTACCGCAAAACTATTTCCGTGGTAAGTGATTGTTCCACAGACGTTAATAACAACGAAGAAAAGGAGCCGATTGGCTCCTTTTCTCATTTTCGCAGTGGCAAAAAAGTGGTGTGGTGACTTTACTGGGTATAAAGAGAGGGGAGTAAGTATGCAGCATAAAATCATAGTGAACAGTACATTGGGGGTTAGCTTGTTTGTCTGTTCTGCGATAGCCCCGGTATTTTCCGAGTCTGTATTAATGCCGTTTGATGAATATATGACCCGGTGTACCAGCCAGTTTGGTGATGATGACATTACCCATGCCGTGTGCGAGTCCCAGTATCGAGCTATAGCCCAGAAGGAAGAGGAATTGATGGCGCAGACCAATAGCTTAACGGAAGAGATCTGGCAGTCGCCACCGTCTGAAGCCGCGGATGATAATGTTAAAGAGGCTAAGAACCTCTCTAAATAGGTCATAACGGTTGAGCTATAATTTGCATCAAGGTTATCAAAGGTAGGTACTGCAAGAATCCCAAAAACCTTGAGAGTTTACTTATGAAATGTGGGGAAAATCGAAAGTCTTCCCCGCACCAATAAATAATCACCCGTTAGGTATGAATAGCCACTAACTCAGTAGACATTAGCCACCCAAATTCTAAATGGCGGTTTTGTAATGGAGAGCCATTGAATATTAACCACCCAGCTGAAGAGCTTGGCTGGGGAAACAATGCAGAACAAGCGGCCATCGAAGCGGTAACAGATAGCGTTATTTTAATCGTTAATCAGTGCTACCGCAGCGATAATGATATTTTACTGGATGTGGTGGATTTAAAGAACATCATAAGCATAATGAATGGTGTACAGTTTATTATGTGATCGATAATAAATTCGGTTACGATAAGCTAAAATTGATGCCCCAATGAGCGTTAAAATTAAAGGTGAGCCAATGTGGATAGATGAAGTTTGACTTCACTATAAAAATTTCTGAATTCAAAAGAAAAGTGAAAGAGGAACACTATTGGAAATCCTGAATAAATGGAATCCCCCCAAATGATCAACCAATTGATTGAATCCGTAGTCTGCGCATTGTTGAAGATGAATCCGACTGAGCGAGAGCGTTCTAATCTTGTCCATGTTCGCGACTTGATTGTTATTGAAGCGCGGCGTATTAAGCAACTTAATGCAATCATGGCAAACATGATTAAACGATATGATCTAGTGAGATCTGACTGGGCAGAAGCAGATAAGATTTATGCCATTCAGTCTGAGTTCCATAATAACCTATTTAAGGCTAAAGGGATTGATAAAACAATTCATACTGATGAAACGTTTATTCCATTGGCATATTATGCATTGGCTCGATGCCTTGCGACAAAGAATAATAGTATTAGCAAGTTTAAGCAGTGGTTCCCATGCTACGAAGCTATCCCGCAAGTTATCCGCGATATGAAGATTATCCGTATTGTAACTCGCAGTTGTGGTCGTAAGATGTACATTGAAAACCCTAAAGTGCTCAATCAGATCAGGGTTGACTTTTGTATCAGGGATACAGAAGGGCATCAAAGCATTTACTTGAAGCTACGTAACCGACGAGCGCCGTTTACTCGTCATAATTTGAAGCTTGCTCTCCGTAAGATGAAAGCTGCTTACCCACAGGGCGGAACGTGGGCAATCAATGAGTGCAAGCATGGGTATTCGTTATGTCGATGTGAACCTACCGACGCGTATCAGAGGAAGAAAGAACGGCGTGAGCGACAGATTAGGAACAGATTAGAGATAGAAAGGAAAGCGCAGGAACATGTGCAGCAAATGGTAAAGGAAAGGGAAGCAAAGGATAAAAAGGATGCTATTCACTCGATGATTGAGTCACGTCGTGGATTAGTTTCGATTGGTCTAGGTACTCAATCAACTTACGTGTATCGTAAAGTGAAAGCGGATGAGGTGATTATCGACAAGCATACTCAACAACAGAAGAGGCCGTCTAGAAGTATCATCTATACCGCTGGCTGGTCAGTTGAAGGTGCATTCACTAAAGATTAAAAGAAACGTCTGTTGTCATACTCGCGATGAGTACTGTAGAGAGTTTAGAAATAAGTCGTTCATATTTCAAAAAGCTGCAGTTGTATTTAGATAATAGTTATTCATCATAAGAGCCAAATATAACTCCTTGCTTGGCATTTAATCCTTCATGTCCGTTTACGAGAGAGTAAACGGACATGAGGGAAGTACAAAAAAGTCAGCGAACAGATTGATGGATAGTTGAATACTACCACCGTTGGCCAAATTGCTTCCGAGGCATATTAATTCGGAGGCAAAGAAGGCAGAGTATTGTGCGGTGTGCTGTATATGACTTGTGGGCTCATCGTTTGAAAAAATGCCTATTTTAATCGACTCTAAATGACCTTCGGAGAAGAGCGAGCTGTGTCTAGTTCTTCATACTCAGTAGGTAAGACAACGTCTAACAATTCACCGAAAACATAGCATGGTCTGGCTTTACGCTGTGATTGCCCGTATTGATAAAGGCTCGGTAATTTGGCTGCGGTTGATTTTAGTTCGGCAAGTTGTTTGGTTTGTTGTTGTTTACGTACAGCGCTGTTGAAATAAAATTGCTGTGGCGATATCAGGTTAGGGTGGGTTTTAGTCAGGTTGGTATAGCAGGTATCAATAGCTTCAAGTTGTTGAAGCAAAGTAATCGCAAAATATGGCGAAAAGGGCTTATCGTTATCGATGCGGTTTCCGCGCAGTAATGTTTTCCATTGCTGAGCAGCAAGTAAGGCAAGGGCAACATATTCTGGCTGAGAGTATTGTTCCAGCAAGGCCCGCTCGAAATCATCGCGTATTTGATTATCGTTGAGATCTTCGCCATTTAGAGTAACAGGGTTTTCAGGTAGCGAAACAGGGAGTTCGGCGGTACTGACATGGAAATTGGCGAGTATCTGAAGAGCATTATATTGGTTGAGCGGAAAAGGCTCGCTGTGGAGTTGGCATGATACAACGAGGCAACAGGCTGCCGTGGTTAGCTGCCACTTTTTCATTTCGCTCATATCCTTTTGGTTATTGAATCATTTTCCAACGTAATTAATGAGTGTTTTTAGTCTGACTATTGTATTAGAGCTTGTGTTTATCCGGAAATTTTAGGCGCGATACAATATCTTTATGCATTTGTATGGATCTAGTCTGGAAATTTCGTACGCTGCTTAGCATTAGAACGCTCTATTCTGTGATAATTATCAGGTTTTACAGTGTTTTCCCTCATGGAAATTGTTCAGCTTGGATTTAGCCTCCGGGCGTATATTGGATGAGAGGTAGTTACGACGTTGGTCTGCAATTGCCGTATTGTGTTGTTGTTGAGAAGAGTAGCGTCTATGCGAGATGGGGTTTTCGAAGTTGTATTAATTATTGTGGCTATATTTGCGGCCGTTGGACTTTTTTCAGCGGCGGTTATGGCGTGAGTAAATGGAGCAAAGCACTGCGATAGTGCTTCACTCCGTTACTGTAACTTTATTGTTTTTTATCCCCTTTTTGCCAGTATGTCTGGCATTGTCGTCTTGTCCTGCCAAAATTTTACTGGGGTTTATGCTCTATTCTTCACCTTGGCAAGGCAGCGCGATAATCACCTCTACGCCTCGTTTGTCCTGACGGTTGGTGATCGTGATTCTCCCCTCATGGAACTCTGTAATTAAGCGCGCGATATAAAGACCAAGGCCAAGGTGTGGCTTGCCTTTGTTCTCTTGCTCCCTGACTGAGACCATTGAATTGAGCAGCTGCCCAGCCATTTCGTCGGGCAGCAATGGCCCGGTATTACGAATGGTTAGGAAGGCTGTTCGTTGGAGCTTGCTTAATGTCACTTCGACGGGCGTGCCGCTTTCGCTGAAATCTACTGAGTTGGCTATCAGTTTGTCGAGCAGTTGGGCAAGGTGATCTGGCGCTCCGTGGATCATCGTTTTGGTTGTTTTCACGGTAAAGGCTTGCTCCGGATAGGCAAGCTGGTAACCGTGCATACAGCCTTCGACCAATTCGTTGAAAGGGAAGGTTTCTTTGTCGGCACTTTGCAGGCTTTGTTCTATCCGCGTTGCTTCGGTCATGCTGGAAAGAATCGTGCTCAGACGCTGGACGCCTTCTTGGGCGCGGTCGATATAGCGTTCAGACTCTGCATCTAGGTTGTGCATGGACAAGTTTTCAAGCGACGAGCGTACCACTGCAACGGGGGTGCGCAATTCGTGGGAGAGGCGCGAGGACAGATTCTCGAGATAATGGTTGTACTGACCGAGTCGGTTGACCATATCCGCCATGCTCCGGCTCAAGTCTCCGATTTCATCGTGCTGCTTGAGCGGTGTAATGGCTTGGCAAATGCGCCCCTGACTGTCGATAGCCTGCTCGGCCTCGTCACGCAGACGGCGGATCCGCCCTGATATTTTCGACGCAAACAGAAACAGGGTCAGCGTACCGACGATAATAATCGCCAGCATGGCATTGAGCAGCTTTTCCATTGCCCGGTTTTTGAGGGTTTGAATACCGACGGTGGATTCTTCGGCAACAACCGCTCCCATCACTTTATTGTCTAGCCAGATTGGGTAGGCTGCCGCCAAGATCACTGCCTTGCCATCATCGGATTGACGCCAATATGAGTAGCCTCGTCCTTTGAGCGCCTGAATAATATGGACACCATCCACTTTGGCCGCATCTTTGAGATCGTCATGGAAGGGTTGGGGCTCGCTGAGCAAATAACGGTAGTACAGAGGGTGTAGTACGCTTTCTTCGAGTTTTGCCCACCACGAATCATTGTTATCGCCATATTTCACCGATGATGACCAAACACCATTGGATTGCTGAATATTGCCGGTTTGTGCCAGCACCCGCTGGTGGCGGTCGATAACCCAGATCCGTGAACTGGTGTGGCCTATCCCTTTGAGGATCTGTTCGATTTCAGGCGAGGGGACGAGAATCGTCCCTAGCTTGTTGGCGCGGCTAGTATTGGATGTCCCTATGATGGTGTCGATATCCCGGTTGGTACGGCTATTGACGTCATAAAAGGCAAAGCCCAATTTGTTACCCAGCATATCCAGCGGTATACGTAGCTCAACATTGTACCCTTTATCTGTGGCGCGCCAGAAACCGTGGATTTTGCTTTCAAGAACGAGGTGATCCTGAGAGAGAGGGATGGTTGTATCGCCATCGTCTACAATTTGCCATGCGTTAATCCAGCCGCTTTCGTAGGGGGCAATGGCATAACGATGAAACTCACCTTTCGGTGAGGTCATACCTATGATCAGGTGATCATTGCGATCAACTCGGCTTGAGTCCTTGCGGCGATATACCAGTCGGGGGTCGGTCACATCAAAAGCCGCGTATAGGTAGCCGTCGTATTTACCGACGACATGGCGAAATGTCAGGGTATTGCTGTTGTAGGGCAGGCGACTGAATTGAATGTAATCGCTGCCATAGTCGAGCAATTGGCCATCATAGTCGGCCCAATCATTGAGCTCGCCATCGAGTGTGATAGGAGTAGAGAGCTCGTAGGCATAAAGATCTCGCCCTTTTTCGACCGAGCGAAGGAAACTCGCTTGGGCGCTAAAGAGGTTCGGACGCTCGTTGAGTGCCGTTGCAACCGCCCGCGTTGTACCGATCAGGGTCTGCTCCTGCCCCTGACGCAGCAGTTTTTCCATTTCCAGCACATAGTTGTAGCCAAACCACGGCAGGGTAAACAGCAGGCAGGCAATCAGGATCATTTTGCTCCTGATGCCAAAGCGTAGTTTGTGACGAGTGATAGATGCCAAGTTATGCCCCCCAGCGGTAGCCCATGCCATAAACGGTGTTGATGCAATCAAATTCGGCGTCGAATTGAATGAATTTTTTCCGGATACGTTTGATATGGGAGGTAATCGTACTGTCATCAACCACAACTTGCGCTTCGTCCATTAAGTCGTGGCGGCTTTTTACATGCCCTGGTCGCTTGGCGAGGGCGTAGACCATCCAAAATTCAGTCACAGTGAGATCGATGAGGTTCTGGTTCCAGAAAACCTGCATTTTGTTCCGGTCGATAGTTAAAGGGCCGCGTTCGAGCAAGGTATCTTTTTCGGTCGGGGTCGACATCAGGTCACTACGGCGAAATAGTGCCGCAATTCGGGCAACGAGGTGCGGTAGGCTGATATCTTTGGTCAGGTAGTCGTCGGCACCCATACGCAAACCACACACGGTATCAAAATCACTATCACGGGCGGTTAGGAAGATGATTGGCACGGTGGCCGATAGAGCGCGCAAAGATTGGCAAAGGGTGAAACCACCGTCGATTTCGTCTTTCAGACCAATATCTATGATCGCCAAATCGGGGATCTGCTGTTGGAAGGCTGCCTGGGCGTCAGGGCGATTATCGTAGCCGACCACGTGGTAGCCTTGTTTGGTTAGGACATCGATGTAGTTTTCGCGGATCGCGGTTTCGTCTTCAACAATGGCAATTTTTTTCATAATGATAGTGTCGTTATATGGCTATATATCGCGACTATACAGCAATTTAGGTAGCTGGAAAGGGGGAGTGGGGCAAATAGGGTAATTGCCATTTTTTTGCCACAATTGATCACTACATTGCCTTTTTTTGTCCTCAGCATTGCCAGAAAGACTTGGTTTAATTACCTCATCGAAACGGCAGACAGCCAATACAACAAACAATATCGATGAGGAACACAAAATGAAAAAGCAGCTAATTTCTACACTTATCGCAACAAGCCTACTTATCTCTCCTTTGGCAAACGCAGCGTCAAACGATGATAGCTATAAGGTTGGCCAGCAAGAGCAACTAGTGGGTATTGGTTCTGGTGCAGCCGTGGGTGCCGCTGTCGGCGGTCCGCTAGGTGCGGTGGTCGGCGCGATGGTCGGCGGGATTGTCGGTACGGCAATCGGTCAGGACGACTACATTAAGGCCCAAGACGAAGAATTGGTAGAAGTGACCGCACGCAACCAGGAACTAGAACGTATTAGCCAGAAATATAATCAGGCTCAACTTGAAATTGCCCGCTTGGAACAAGAGCGCTACGAATTGCTCAATGAGCAACGCGATATTGAACTTGCACTGGAAATGAATGTGCATTTCCGTACGGGCTCTGAAGCTATTGAACCTATGTTCCAGTCACAGCTTGATGAGGTTGCGGAAATTATGAAGCATTCACCGGCGATTCGCTGGGAGCTGGCTGGATTTGCCGACCGTCGCGGTAGTGTTGATAAAAACCTTACTCTTTCAGAGCGTCGAGTTGCCGCTGTGCGCAACTACTTGGAACAGCAGGGTGTACCGGCTGATCAACTAACTACCGGTGCCTTTGGTGATAAGCAGCCGCTGGCTGGTGAGCAGAATTTTGAAAGTGATTTCTTTGACCGCCGCGTAACACTTCGTAGCTTGTCTGGCCATGTTCAGACTGCGCAGCAAAGCAATTAATCATTAATCCATTGTAGGTAGCACTGTTGTCAAATTTATGGTTAGCGCTGCGCATAGGCATGGCAGCGCAAACTTGAAGAGAAGGGTTTGAAAATATGGAACAGGCAAGCAAGCTGGCCCCTGAGGGGGCCTTTACCTGGGGTATGTCACTAATATTAGCCGTGATGATGACCATGCAAATTTCATTGAAGGGCGATGATATTACGGAACAACGTATCACCACGGTGGATGGACAGGTGATCTATGCATGGGGAGACAGTGAACTAGATATCGAGCAGCATATTCCACAGCCTCGCGCGCAGGAGGCGAATCATGGTTGAGCGACTTTTAGCGATTGTGCAGGCAAGTGGGATCAGTTTTGATAACGGGGAGTTTATACATCTGCTGCTGAAGCTCTCTGTCTTGCACTTCAGCTTGGTGTATTGCTAATAACCGGGAACACGACAGTCATCATGTACCCGGTTAAAGAGGGAGATGGCAGGTAAATGAATTACGCTGTCGTTGATGTTCCCTCAAGCACTTCACGCAAGCGGTCTTGAACCACTTGAACCAGCAGGTCTGGTTGGAATTTGGAAATAAAGCGGTTACAGCCGACTTTTTTCACCATGGCTTCGTTAAAGCTACCACTCAATGAGGTATTGAGCGCAATGTGCAAATCGCTCATTCGTGGATCATTGCGAATTTCATGGGTTAGCTTATAACCATCCATTTCGGGCATTTCAGCATCGGTGAACATCATCAGGATTTCATCATTGACGTTTTTGCCTTCATTACACCACTCTTTGAGTAGGTTTAGGGCTTTCAAGCCATCACTGGCTTCGATAACGTCTAACCCCAACTGGCCAAGCGTATCCCTGATTTGGGCACGGGCTGTTGAGGAGTCATCGACAATCAACACCTTGCGGCCATGAAAATGGTTGACGATCGTCGTATCGAGCACATCTTCAGAAATTTGAATATCGTAGTCGATAATTTCCGCGAGTACTTTTTCAACGTCAATAATGCTGACCAAGCGATCCACACCGTCACGGTTGAGCTTGGTAATCGCCGTCAAATAGTTATTGCGGCCTACATGTTTTGGTGGCGGCTGAATATCAGCCCAGGTCAGGTTCACGATGTTCATCACCTGCCCGACCATGAAAGCCTGCACAGAACGGTTGTATTCAGTGATAATGATGTTGCTGTCTTTGTCATCATCAAAATGACGCATCCCAATGGCTTGTCTCAGGTCAATCACAGGGATGGAGCTACCACGAATATTGGCAACACCACAAATATTGGGGTGGGAGCCCGGCAATAGATTCAGCTTAGGCAGTTTAACGACTTCTTTGACCTTAAAAACGTTAATGGCGAAAAGCTGCGAAGTATGGAGCTGGAAAATCAACAGCTCTAAGCGGTTCTCACCCACAAGCTGGGTACGCTGGTCCACTGAATCTAAGATTGTTGCCATTCTTTACTCATATCTATAACTTTTAGAATTATCAGCAAATTATAAATCCATCAGTGCAGCAAAGTCACGCCTCTAATGCATCTTGTTTATGCTTCAATTCTTTTTTAGCAATGGAAAAAAATAGTTGAAATGTCTCAAATCAAGGAATTTTATGCCGTGTATGGTAGGTTTGCCCGATAACTAAAAGATGATCGGCGAGTGAGGCATTGATAAAGCAGTGCTTTACGCCATTGTCCTGAGCATTGCACCATCCCCCCTGTTAAGGCTTGAACCTTAAAAGGAATAAATATTCGATATTGAAATAACGTGTTAAATCAATACACGGTGCAATGCCAGCAACAGAATGAGGCAACTATGAGTAATGTCACTATAGACGGGAAGGTGATTGCTGTTAATGGGCAGCAGACGATCCTGGATGTCGCAAACACACACCAAATTGAAATTCCATCATTGTGTGGATTGAACCGCAATGGTGAGAAAGTGCCTTGCGACCTGTGTATGGTTGAAGTTGAAGGGCAGGGCATGATGCGTGCCTGCGAGGCAAACGCCGATGCGGGGATGGTTATCCAGACGCAGAGCCAGTCACTGTCCGAGCACCGACGCAATGCGCTTAACCGCATTATGTCTGATCACTATGCCGACTGTGAGGCTCCGTGCCAAACGGCCTGTCCGGCAGGCGTTGATATTCAGTCCTACCTGTACCACATCGCCCAAAACGATCACCAAAAAGCCGTCGAAGTGATTAAGCGTACCCTGCCGATGCCGCTCTCTATCGGTCGTGTATGCCCGGCATTTTGTGAGTCGGAGTGTCGACGTGGCTTGGTTGATGAGCCTTTGGCTATTCGTCAGCTTAAACGTCATGCTGCGGATATCGATCTTGAGGCCCAAGAGCAGTACGTACCGCCACGTAAAGCAGATAAGGGCAAGAATATCGCCATTATCGGCAGTGGCCCTGGTGGCTTGAGCTGTGGTTACTACCTGAGTAACGAAGGTTACAACGTCACAGTTTTTGAATCGATGCCTAAAGCGGGTGGTTGGCTACGTTATGGTATTCCTGAATACCGTCTGCCAAAAGCGATTTTGGATAAAGAAATCGCGCTTATCTGTCGCAACGGGATGCAAATCAAGACCGAGCAGACACTGGGTCAGGATATTTTGCTGTCTGCTCTTACCAAGGATTACGACGCAGTTTGCCTTGCCGTCGGCGCATCCAAAGCCGTTGAAATGAACTATACCGGCAGTGATCTCGATGGTTGCTACCTAGGTGTTGATTACCTCAAAGATTATGTAACCGCCCAGAACTACACCACAGGCAAGAAAGTTGCCGTGATTGGTGGTGGTAATACCGCTATTGACTGTGCGCGCACAGCGGTACGCGCCGGTGCCGATACTACCTTGATTTACCGCCGTACCCGCGATGAAATGCCAGCCGAAGACTATGAAATTGTCGAAGCCGAGCACGAGGGGGTCAAGTTCCACTTCCTGACTAATCCGGTTGAAAACATTGCCGATGCAAACGGCCGTGTTACCGAGGTGAAGTTGGAAATCATGGCGCTGGGTGAGCCTGATGCCTCTGGCCGTCGCCGTCCAGAAGCGACGGGCGAATACTTTACCGAGCATTTTGATACGGTAATTTCAGCTGTTTCCCAACAACCGGACTTGTCATTCCTCGATAACGACAATGTAGAGCTGCCGCTGACTCGCTGGTCGACGTCTGAATCTAACCCGCATACCATGCATGCGGGTGTTGATAATATTTTCAGTATCGGTGATTTCCGTCGCGGCCCGGCAACGGCGATCGAGGCAGTGGCTGATGGCCGTATTGCTGCCGAAGCGATTGATCGTTTCCTGCATGGCACGATGGAGCACATTCCAGTTAAGCAATTTAACTCGCAGAAGGCCAAGAAAGTTAAGCAGGTTGATCCGGCCCAGTTTGCAGGGATCCAGAAGGCGATGCGTGCCATCATGCCTGAGCTGACTACCGAGCAACGCGCGTTGAACTTTAGCGAAGTGGAAACGGGTTTTGTAAACGAAGAGGCAATGCGCGAAGCGGCACGTTGTCTGGAGTGTGGCTGTCAGGCCAATACCGACTGTAAGCTGCGTGACTTTGCGACCGAGTATCAGGCGGAGCAACAACCGGAAGACATGGCGGAGTGCCAGAAATTTGCGGTTGATACCAGTTCTGAATTTATCGTTTTTGATGCCAACCGCTGTATCAGTTGTGGTCAGTGTGTTGATATCTGTAACGAAAAAGCGGTACAGGGTGTATTGAGCTTCCTGAAAAACGAAGACGGTACCAGTGCCAAGCGCCCGGAATGCCGTCCGGGGTTTGCCGATAGCAAACTGATGGGCGATTCCAACTGTGTGCAGTGTGGGGCATGTGTTCAGGTATGTCCGACCGGTGCGCTGGTGGATGCCCGCGATAAATCGCAGGGCCGTATCGAGATGCTCAAGCCTGTCGATACCATCTGTACCTACTGTGGTGTTGGTTGTAAGGTGACGATGTTTGTTGACGAATCAACAAACAAGATCCGCTATGTACAAGGCGCCAAAGACTCACCGGTAAACCAAGGTATGCTGTGTGTGAAAGGGCGTTTTGGTTTTGACTTTATCCAGAGCGAGCAGCGCTTGACCCAGCCGTTGATCCGCAAAAACGGCAAGCTCGAGCCAGCAAGCTGGGATGAGGCGATTGCGCTGGTTGCCGATAAGTTCTCAGGCATCAAGGCTGCCCACGGCGGTAATGCGCTGGCGGGTTTCTCGTCTGCCAAGACAACCAACGAAGATAACTTCGCGTTTCAGAAATTTGTGCGCCGTGAATTGGGAACGAACAACCTCGATCACTGTGCTCGCCTGTGTCACTCCACCACGGTAACGGGGCTGGAAGCGTCACTGGGTAGCGGGGCAATGACCAACGACATTCCGAGTATTGCCCATTCGGATCTGATTTTTATTATTGGTTCTGATACAACGGCGGCTCACCCGATTATTGCCTCGCATATCAAACAAGCGGTTCGCAGTGGTAAGGCACGCTTGGTTGTTGCCGATCCGAAGCGGGTGGGAATTGCCGACCACGCCCAGCTGTATGTGGCCCATCGTCCCGGTAGTGATGTGATGCTGATCAATGGCTTGATGCAGCAAATCATTAAGAACGGCTGGCAGGATGACGCGTATATTGCCGAGCGTGTGAATGGCTTTGACGTGCTGGAAGCCGAAGTTATGCGTGAGGATTACTCTCCGGCCAATGTTGAGTTGGTAACTGGCGTCAAGCAGGCTGACTTGTTGAAGATGGCCGAAATGATCGGTACGGCGCAGCGTACCGCTGTGTACTATTCAATGGGTATCACTCAGCATACAACAGGCCACGATAATGTTCGATCCATTGCCAACTTGCAGATGCTCTGCGGCAATATTGGTATCGAAGGCGGGGGTATTAATCCGCTTCGCGGTCAGTCTAACGTGCAAGGTGCCTGTGATATGGGTGCCTTGCCGACGGACTTCCCGGGTTACCAGAAGGTTTACAACCCTGAAGCCCACCAGAAATTTGCCAAGGCATGGGATCGACCAGAGCTGCCGGCAGAGAAAGGTTTGACCCTGACAGAAATCATGGATGCGGCCTGCAAGGGCGAGGTGCGTGGTTTGTATGTGATGGGCGAGAACCCGGTACTGAGTGATCCTGATCAGCACCACGTGCTGGAAGCGATCGATACCCTCGATTTCATGGTGGTTCAAGATATCTTCATGACCGAGACTGCTCAGTTGGCCGATGTGGTACTACCATCCTTCTCGTTTGCTGAGAAATCAGGTCACTTCACCAATACCGAACGTCGTGTACAGCGTCTTTCTCCGGCTGTTAAGGCGCCGGGTGAGGCCAAAGAAGATTGGCAGATCATTCAGATGATCGCCAATGCGATGGGCAGTGACTGGGCTTACGATTGTGTTCAGGCGATCACGAAAGAGATCACCGAGCTGACGCCGCAGTATGCCGGTATCACATGGGACCGCGTGGGTCGCGATGGTATTCAATGGCCATGCCGTGATGCGGAGCATCCGGGAACCCGGATTATGCATCAAGACACCTTTATTCGTGGTAAAGGTGAAATGGCGGCGGTTCCGTTCCGTTATGCCGCTGAGCTACCGGATGAGCAGTATCCGATGATTCTGACTACTGGTCGTCTGTTGGAACAGTTCCATACGGGAACCATGACGCGTAAGACGAAAGGGTTGGATAACCTTGCTGGCCCGCGCGCCATGATCTCGGTGGTAGATGCTGAGAAACTGGGTGTGGGCAATGGTGAGATGGTTCGGGTTTCGACCCGCCGCGGCAGTATTGAAACGCCAGCGTTTGTGACCAAGCGAATGCAGCCGGGTGTTGTTTTCGTACCATTCCATTTTGTGGAAGCGGCTGCGAACAAGCTGACGAATACGGCGACGGATCCAAATGCCAAGATCCCTGAGTTCAAAGTGGCAGCGGTGAAACTTGAAAAGGTGATGGCAGAAGCTGACGCCTGAGCATAATACCAACAGGAGACATCTCGTTTCCTGATTGTTAGCTGGAAGCCGCCTTCTCTCACTACGTTTAGTAGGAGGGAAGGCGGCTTTTTTTATGGTTAATAAAACACCAGTTAGGTGGCTGTGCGCTAGATCTGTCTCACATTTTGGAGGATTCTGTAGTTATTGGCTAAATTCGATATTTAATTCTATAACCAACCGAAATCACTACCGAATCTAGTTGTTCGTTTGCCGTTATAGTTGAAAACTTAGATTTATAGATTGGAATATTCTGATTTGGCATCATTTGTTACAAAATGATAGTAAATTTGAGATTTGCAGCATAAAAATAGATATCGGTCTAGTTTCAATAGTTTATGTTGATGCAGATTGTAAATGAATGAATCAAAACGTTAATGTTTCATTTTTGTGAAATGGCAGGGGTAGATAAAGAGGCGCTTTGGTGGGAAAATAAGATTGCAAATTTGATTCGTGCTGAAGGGATGCATTTCTTATTTTCTTGCGAGGTCATTATGAAATTAGGGCTTATTCTTCTTCTTTCAAGCTTGGCGGGTGTGCTTTCCGGTGAACATTTTCACTCTTTTATGGCAGGTTTTGGTATAGCTGCCATTGCGGTTGGTACGGCTTACTGGTTGGCGTTTCGCTGCTCAACGCGCTATCCACAACTGGCACTATTGATGTTGCTGATGGGGTTGATGGCCAAGATCGGTGTGACAATTACCGGTGTGATGTGGGGGCTTGAGGCTAACCTGATTAATTCGCCGTTTGTCTTCTCCTTGTCATACTTGTTCTTCTCCATTGTTGTGACTTACCTTTACTCAAGGCTACGTGAGTTCCAAATGGCTCGTGCCACCGAGAAGAGCGATATCTCTCACACAATAATCAAATCTAAAACTGCATAAAACCGCGCAGTTTAGTATCGCGAAAGATCCAAGAAACGGGCCTATATGGCCCGTTTTTTATGCCTGTCATCCAGCCGTTTCCTATTTTCACGGTCAGTGTCGTTCTTGTGTCAATCTCGATGGCTTGACGGCGATAGCAAGTCAAACAAAGGGGCAGCCTAAGTTCTGATAATTGCCGATCCTGATGTGTTGGTATTCATGGAATCGTGTTGATTTTATTTGTGTTGTTTGTCGCTAAGCAGGGATAGGTTAAAATAGGAAGTAAGATTCTAGGATAGAAAAAATAGGTTTCCCCTTTTTATGAGCGGCCCAAGGTTAAAAGCCCAGTTCCAACGTCTTTACACTCACTTCTCCGGTCAGGATTCTGAGACCAATTTGCAAGACATTGCCGAGGTATTGTTCTGTACCCGCCGTAACGTTCGTATGGTCATTAATAAAATGGTCGAAAAGGGGTGGATCGACTGGCAGCCTGCCGTTGGACGCGGTAAGCAATCCAGCCTTGTTTTTTTGAGCACAGATTTAGAGTTACAGCAAAACCACGCAAGAAAACTGGTTGCAGAAGGCAAGCTTGAACCTGCATTGGAAGCGCTAGGCAATAATGCCGATAAACTTGCGCAGCTGATCCAGGAACAATTGGGTCATACAACCGCTCACGGCAAGCAGATTGTCCGCCTGCCGTATTATCGTGCTTTTACCAATCTTAACCCGTTGCAGCCCCTGCGACGTTCTGAGCAGCATCTTGTTAGGCAGATATTTAACGGCCTGACCCGTATCAATGAGGGAAGCGAGGAGGTAGAAGGTGATCTGGCCCATCATTGGGAGGCTCTCACTCCCCGTCACTGGCGGTTCTATATTCGCCCGTCGGTGCGTTTCCATGACGGCCGGTTGCTGGCAAGCTCGGATATAATCGCAACGTTCAATCAGGTTAAGACCCACCGTTTGTTCCGCCATATTGAGTCTATCGAAGCGCCGTATAGCAACACGATTGATTTTCATCTGGAGTACGATGACTTCCGCTTCCCTGACTTGCTGGCAAATCTTATTGCGATGGTTCAACCTGCCGATGTGGATTTTGCCAATAAGAATGAGCTGTTTCCGGTCGGTACCGGGCCTTATCGTGTGATACAAAACGATAGCAAGCGGTTCAAATTGGAAGCTTTCGATCAGTATTTTGGATTTCGAGCTCTCATTGATGTTGTTGATATTTGGATGCTCTCTGAAGTGGCGTCATGTTACCTGCAGCCAGCGTCAGATATTACACAGGTTGCTGGGGTCAGCGTATCGAGCCGGTTGAAGCTCGACGAGGGTTGTAACTACCTACTGTTCAACCGAATCTCTGGTTTACCGGCGCAAAGTGAGTGGCTTCACTATTTCCAGTCTCGCCTTAATGCTTTAAGCATATTGCAACGCCTGAACAAAGAGCAGATAGGGGATTTTCGCCTGACCAATGCTTACGGTATTTTGCCTGGTTGGGCACATGTTCCGTTGCAGTCCCTTAATGCCGCGATCCCCGCTAAACTCAAAACCGTTACGATTGCTTTTGCCAGTCAGCATCCGGTGTATCCGCATGTGGCCGAGGCCATACGCGATATACTGGCTCAAGATGGGATTAAGTTGAGAATGATGGAGCTTGCCACGACAGATATTGCGCAAGGCAAGTATGCCGACAAGATTGATTTCTGGCTGGGGGGGACAAGCCTTCTGAACTACCGGGATGATGCGTTGCTGTCATGGTTTTTTAGTTTTGATCATATTCAACGGGCGATGCCTGAGATTGAATTTGCAGATTTGGAAGCGATGGTCGTTAGCTGGCGTAGGGATAAATCAGAGCTCTCACCATGCCAGCAGCTCGGGGCCAAGCTGGTGGAGTATGGCCAGGTACTGCCATTGTTCCATAACTGGCTTGGCGTTGATGATACCGGAGCCGTACAGGGGATGCAGTCAAACTCTATGGGATGGTTTGACTTTAAGTCGGTATGGATGCGACCGGAACATAACGACTAGGCAATATTGGATGAATCGATAAAGGCACTCCTTGGGAGTGCCTTGTCGTTTTCTATTAGCTATGAAGCGAGGTGCTTGAGACTGAGCGATAGAATTGATTATACCTGCTCAGTTAAATACCCCACGCATGCATCCTTGGCTCGGTCATTGGTGACGATATTTTCGTTGTCCCGTAATTCCAAATAAATTGAGACACAGTGCATTAGTGCTGATTTGAGTGAATCACGTTCAGGCATTGCGACGGTGTGAAGTAGCTTGTTGGCAAATGCCGGTAGCCTCTTTTCGATAGTCCTCACGCCGGATGGTGTTAACCCTGCTTGTTTAAGTGCCAGAGGAGAAAGGACATTGAAGCGAAGAAAAGACAGAAATTCCAAGGCTTCGAAATACTCACCACGCGCAATTTTAGCCGCAGCGTAATGAGTCCAGATCCACATACGGTCTTCGATCCATTGCGGGTCGGGTTGAGGGTACTGAGGGGTAGCCGTTGCAAATACATCACTAAGTAGCGAGCCTCGTTCCCAAATTACCTGAGTATCGTCTACACGTGTTGCTGCGTCAGGCAAAGAGACAAATTTGAAATCGACATGTACCAGTTCTTTATTATCAAAGATAGAGATAATGAGTCGAGGTTCACCGACATGCTCCCCAGTGAAGGCCGCCAGTATGTTTTCAAATTGCTTTAGTATTTCAAAACGCTGTGCCATGACTTCTTGGTAGAACACCGGATCTATCGCGATAACAATGTCTAAATCGCTGTATTGATCCATGGTATCCGAGGCATACGAACCACTACAGCCAATACCGCATAGTCGGTGATCTTGTGACAGGCTCTGCACAATATGCTCAAGAAGTGACTGATGGGAAGATGGCAGAGATTTGGGAAACTTCATATTTTACCTTTCTTTAACAGTTAAAGCTGCTGCAACAGCTAGTGCGGTAAAATTAACGCAGCATTATAGAGTCGTGATTTATTTTATTTTTGTCAATACTTTTGAGAGGTTGACGATGATGTTTTCAGGCTTTAAAGGCGGGGGAGTTTGATAATCTGCCAGCTTTCAAATAGAAACTGACAGATTATATTTGATCGGCATGTGAATAAGGGACTAGTGAGTAGCTGAATCAGTTGTGGTCTTTTCCGGCTCCCAGTTCTGCTCGGTGAACCATTTATTTACAGGTCGCCAGACTGAATCGATAGCGGTTTTATACCAAGGGGCTTCGACGGATGCCTCTTTGGCCAGCAAAGCGCGTTCTGCGATAATTTCATCGTTGAGATACCATTCGACTCGTCCCACGGGCTGGCCTATTTCGACGGGGGCTTCGAGATCATGGTTGTAATAAATCTTGTGTTCAATCTGCTTGCGCTGACGACGCGGGACCGTGATGACTCCACCGTCTTCCAAGGTCAGGTTAATGGCGGAGGGAGAGCCGTACCATACTTTAAGCGGGGCGAGTTCCTTGCCACTGAACTGTGGTTCGATATCCTGATAGAAGCGAAAGCCCCAAGTTAGCAGCTTTTTACTTTCCGTCCTTCGTGTGGTTGCACTCTTGGTTCCCAAGACAACAGCGATCAGGCGTTCCCCGTTTTGCTCGGCAGAAGAGACCAAGCTATAGCCGGCCTGTTTGGTATATCCTGTTTTGACCCCATCAACATTGATGGTGGTATCCCAGAGTAAAGCGTTACGGTTGCCTTGTTTGATTTTACCGAAGGTAAAGGTTTTTTCCTTGAATAGGGGATAAATAGTCGGCAGATCCTGAATGAGCGCGCGGGTAAGCAAGGCAATATCATAAGCGGTTGTGGCTTGCTCGTCGGCATCCAGCCCGTGAGGGTTGGTGAAGTAACTATTGTCCATGCCGAGGCGTTCGGCGTGGCGGTTCATCATTTCTACAAAGGCCGATTGGTGGCCTGCAACATGTTCAGCCAGCGCAACGGTCGCATCGTTGCCCGATGAGACGATGACCCCGTGGTTGAGATGTTTGACGCTGACTTCGTCACCCACGTTTAAAAACATTTTGGACGAACCAGGAAATTTTTTCCCCCAGGCGTTCTCACTAATGACAACCAGATCCTCATCGTGGATATGGCCAGATTCTAATTCTCTGCCCACCACGTAGGTGGTCATGATTTTTACCAAACTGGCTGGGGCATGGGGTTTATGGATATTGTCCCCAGCGATAACCTGACCTGATTCATAGCTCATTAATAGCCATGCTTCCGCTGCGATTTCTGGTTGGGTCGGCAAGGGTTCTGCGTGGGTGTGATCAACAGAAAGAAGGGTTACGGTACTGATGATAAAGAGCTGACAGACTCTCACTAAGGATGTTATTGGCATGAAATTGAACCCCTTATTACCTCATGGCTGCATCTATTAGCTTAGTAAAAAATTTTTATTTAGGATTAATCTGATAGTAAGAAATTGACAGAATCTTTGAGCGTAATACACGCTATGCCGCTGTAGGGGATCGCTCATAGTGTGAGAGTTCGTAGCGTGGGATCTCGCGATTAGGTCGTAAAGTGGGATGTGCTAGCAATGAGTAAAGGCGGCTTAATACAGTAAACCGCCATCGTTTTATAGCGATGTTGGTTGCGTTATCTTTGCTGTACGGGGGCAGTTTCGTAAGCCAAGTTTTTGTGTTGCTGTCCTTGCATAAACCGTACATGCAGTTCGATTAACGATTCGCTTTCTGTCTGCCAGTGCGGGTCTGGTTGGTGCTGGCAGAATTCGAGCATGTTGACGATCATTCGATCGAGTTTTTTTATCCCCCAACGCTTTATGGCCGGGTCTTGCAAGGGATCACTCACAATGGCCTGCAATTTACTGTAGGCAAATTGCAGGTAGTTATAGGAAAGATCCCACTCACCTGAGTGTCGAAAATAACAGCTAAGACGTTGGCACACATCAAACCAATAGGCGATAGCCTCTCGGTGCGGTTCTGATTCAATGTTGCCAAAAAGAGAGCTTGGCGCATGGTTGATAATCTGGCGCAACGCGTCAACATGGGATTCGTTGCTGTCAGCTGCGGCCTTTGCATAGCACTCTTGGACTTGTGTTAACCAACACTCGATGGTGATCATGCGACGGCTTCCTCCTTCCACGACAATGCAAAATGGTTGCTGTTGACTTTGATTACCTTATCAGACGGCTGTAAGCTCAATGCGCGAATTTTATCGGCACTTACTGAATAGTTTGGTTCACTCTCGATCAGATTGGCAAAAGGAAGATCGGGATCTGGCACTGCAGAAATGAGAAGTCGAGTATACGGATGGGTTGGATTACGCAGGATTTCGCGGGTATCCCCCCATTCGACGATTCGCCCCCTGTACATAACGGCTGTTTCTTCGGCGATATAGTGGGCCGTTGCCAGATCATGAGTAATATATAGAAAGCCGATGTCCATTTTTTCTTTCATTTCTTGCATTAAGTTGAGCACCCCCAGACGAATAGAGACATCAAGCATTGAGGTGGGCTCGTCAGCCAAAATGACTTCGGCACCGACGGCAATGGCTCTGGCTAGGTTGATCCGCTGGCGCTGGCCACCGCTTAGTTGATGGGGGTATTTGGCGAGGTGCTCACTCGGTAGTTCTACCAAGTTGAGGAGCTCTTCCAGTTTGGCTGGGATCTCGCTTTTGTTGCTGACTCGGTTGTGGATCAAAAGTGGTCGGGTTAGGTGGTGGGCAATGGTATGGGTTGGGTTTAGGGAGCCGAACGGGTCTTGAAATACCATCTGTACCTTGCCACGGTAATCGAGCATGGCTTTGCGGCCCTTGAGCTCTTCTATATTCTGGCCCTTAAAGAGGATCTCTCCTGATGACGGGCTGTGAACCTTGGTGATTAACCGGGCACAGGTGCTTTTGCCACATCCTGATTCGCCAACCAATGCCAGTGTTCGGCCTTTGTAGAGTTTTAAGCTGATGTTATTGAGGGCGCGGAATGTATCGCGGCTGCCAAATCCGCCGCCGGCGGTAAAATCCTTGATGACATTGCGCAATTCTATGGTTGGGGTGCCTAGGTTTTGAATTGTCATGCGGTCACATCCTCGCTGATACTGACATGGTGGGCTTCTTCGTGAATATTGGGGAATGAGGCCCACAGTTTTTGGGTGTAAGGGTGTTGTGGGTTATTGCGGATCTCATGGGCTGTATTGACTTCGACAATGTTGCCGTGGCGCATAACGGCGATTCGATGGCAAAGTTGGCTCATTAATGCCAGATCATGAGTGATGAAAAGAACCGAGAACCCAAACTCTTTTTGCAGGGTGAAGATCTGTTGCAAAATCTCACGCTGTACCACGACATCAAGTGCGGTGGTAGGTTCGTCCATGATGATTAGCTTGGGGTTGAGGCTTAATGCGATGGCGATAACCAGTCTCTGACGCATGCCACCACTGAACTGGTGCGGGTATTCACTGAGCCTTTCGCGTGGGATATTGACCAAATCCAACAGCTTTTCTGCACGCTCCTTGGCTTGTTGGCGGGTATAGCCGAGGTGGTGGCGCATCACATCGGCAAACTGCTCTTCGACAGGCAGAACGGGGTTGAGAGAGTTCATGGCACTTTGGAAGACCATCGCGATGTCTTTCCAGCGAACAACCCCCATTTGTTGCTCGGTCAAAGCCAGAAGATTGTTTTTTTGGAAAAGGATTTGCCCGTGAGTGATGAGCGCTGGTGGCTTATGAAGGCGGTTTATCGCGAAAGCGATGGTACTTTTTCCACAGCCTGACTCACCAGCCAGACCGAAAATTTCGCCTTTTCCGATATCAAAGCTGACCCGCTTGACAGCCTGAAAGTCACCGTTGTCGGTGATGTATGTAACTTCGAGATCTTTTATTTGAATGATTGGATCGGGATGAAACGCCTGCTCCATTGGTTTTCTCCAACAAAAGTTAATTCATAATGCAAATTATTATCATTTATATTTATATGTAAGGGGTGATGATCAAAAAAGAGAGTGAACTAACAAAAATAGCTCGCGTGTTTCATCAAATTACGGGTAGATCCATGTCGGCTTGTGCTTACGCATACAACTTGTTAACACAATGTTGATTTGTTTGTTATCTTACAAGGGGGTATTCAATACCTTTATGGGATGAAGATATCCAAGCTATCTCAAGATGCGCGAGCAAGTATCTTAAGTTAGCTTGGCGAGAAACATTTACTCAGGGAGTTGAGGGAAGAATGAATAAATTACAAGGAGGCTTACCGTATGTGGCAATGTTGCTTGTACTCTTTGCTAGCAGTGCTGCCAATGCTGCTGTGCCGGGTGAAGATTTAACTCAGTCCACTATCGGTTATGCCTCATTGGTTATTTTTGGGATCGCATATTGTCTGGTTATGGGGGAAGAATACTTACAATTACGTAAGTCAAAGCCTGTACTGCTGGCTGCTGGTTTGATTTGGTTGATGATAGGCTATGTTTACCAGCAGCAAGGAAACATAGAGGTGGCCCAAGCTGCCCTTGAACATAATTTGTTGGAGTATGCAGAACTGTTATTGTTCCTGCTGGTGGCGATGACCTATATCAGTGCGATGGAGGAGCGGCGCTTATTTGATGCTCTGCAGGCGTGGATGGTTAGCAAAGGATTTAATTTCCGCAGTCTGTTTTGGTTAACAGGAATTCTGTCATTTATTATCTCGCCCATTGCCGATAACTTAACCACCGCATTGCTTATGTGTGCGGTGGTAATGAAAGTAGGGGGGAGCAATCTTCGCTTTATCAATATTGCTTGCGTCAATATTGTTATTGCAGCCAACGCAGGTGGCGCATTTAGTCCATTTGGTGATATTACCACCTTGATGGTATGGCAGGCAGGGTTGGTGACATTTACACAGTTCCTCGACTTATTTATACCATCGCTGGTGAATTATCTTGTTCCTGCCTTGATTATGTCTTTCTTTGTTCCTCGTACCCGCCCGAATACAACCAATGAGCATGTGGAACTCAAACGAGGGGCTCGCCGTATCGTTTGTTTGTTTATATTAACCATTGCGACAGCGGTTGGGTTCCATGCCTGGGTGCATTTCCCGCCAGTAATGGGAATGATGATGGGACTAGCGTATTTGCAATTCTTTGGTTTTTTCCTTCGCAAGACGTTGCCTTCGTCGCTGGAGAAGAAAAAGGCTGTTGCTATCGCCAACAATGATGAAGCTGCACTGAAGAGAATTGGCTCGGTGGTACCGTTTGATGTATTTAAACGAGTTTCACATGCAGAATGGGACACCCTGTTGTTCTTTTACGGGGTGGTGATGTGCGTTGGCGGTTTGAGTTTGCTGGGCTATCTCGGCGTTGTTTCCGATATTATGTATACCCAGTGGAATCCGGTGTGGGCCAATATCATGGTCGGCATATTATCTGCCATTGTTGATAATATTCCGGTGATGTTTGCGGTGTTGACCATGCAGCCTGAACTCAGTTTGGGTAACTGGCTACTGGTGACATTAACGGCAGGGGTCGGCGGTAGCTTGCTCTCGATTGGTTCGGCGGCAGGAGTGGCCTTAATGGGTGCTGCGCATGGCAAATATACCTTTTTCGGCCACTTGAAGTGGACACCGGTGATCGCTCTCGGCTATGTCGCCAGTATTGTTTGTCATTTACTGTTAAACCATCATCTATTCTGATGCTGCTGGAAAAATCGCCATGCAGTTGATGGTTAACCTATTGAAAGTGTGGCTAATATCACTAATAGAAAGCAAATGTCCAGCCCGGTAACCGCCGGGCTTTTTTTCATCGGTATAGCATGCTTAACTGGGTGTATTGAGCTATCAGTCAGAAGGATATGGCGATGAAAAAGAAGGGATGCGTTTGTCTTGGGGCGGCGCTTTTTATGTTGGTGCCGGTGGCCGGGGCTGTGGCTGATGAGTCACTATTTCGCATGCCGTCATTGAAGCTCGGGGTCGTGAAGTTCAGCGGCAATATGGAGGCAAGCCGTGATGGCCAGTTTTCCGATGTGCCGTTTAGTTCGTCAATGGCTGTTTCGCCGCTAGTTACCTTGATTCAAGATCCCGTGTATTTTTCGGATACGAGTCGTTGGGGCTACCATACCGAAATTAGCGGAGGGTACTTCAATTTAGACTACGACGATGATGATCACAGTGGCTTTGCAGATGGCGAGCTGAAAGGTTTTTCTGTTGCTCTGACTCCGGTTTTGTTTTACCAATGGGGTGACAGGGAACTCTGCCATAGCTGTAAAAGTTGGCGGATAGAAGCCGGGGCAGGGGTAAACTACCTCTATGCAGACGGTGAATTGAATAGGCGTAATGACCCAAAGTTGTCGTTTGACTCAAGCGGATTGGGTTTCAATGCCCATTTAGGGGCTGTGGCCAATTACAAGCAATGGGAGATCGGTCTGCGGTTGGTTGTTCCCACTAAGGTCAATGATGACGACGTGAGTATTGAGCATAGCCTGTCATCGGTATCGCTGGGCTACCGGTTTTGATTGTTGATATGTATTCGCGATATTGGTCGTAATTTTCAAAGCATCTTATTATTAATTGTTTCATTAGTGGATTTGTTGTGTTGGGTGCCATAGATTAGATTTGAGTCCAATGGATAGGTGACCAATATGAATCTTTTAAAGCAAATGGAAGTAATTGTGTCTGCAGTACCTGCCCCATATATGGAGCATCAACCGGAAACGCTCAGTAATGTTGATCGTGAGATCATTGAAAAATTGAGCAACGCTGGTGAACAATATCTGTGGGTGATTAAATCGTCAGGTTACGGTACGCAGTTGATGGAAATCGGCTTGCCCGCCGTTTGTGAGCGAGTAGAGGAAGAAGATCCGCAGTCTTTGTTTTACCATCTGCGCTTGAGTGATGTTAACCAAGGGACAATCGTTAAGATTGCTAAGTCAAAAGCGATTGAGCTGGCCAATAGTGCAGCTTGTCTTTCAATTGCCCCCAATAGCGTAGACAATCAACCGGCTTAAATTGCCGTTTGCGTTATTTGTAAATTATGCCAGCATCATGCTGGCATATAGAGTCTCACAATCAAATTTTTTCGAGTGGTAGCATACCATTACGAGTCACAGATCCTCTCTCACCCTCACAGTTATAAGTGTTACACTTAACACCTGATTTCAAGGTCTAGGTGTCGCATTATTGCCATTTAAGCAAGCGAGTAAAGCAGATAAGGTAGTGCTTTTTCTTCCTGATTTTCACCTCAGCACCAGCCGTGCTATTGGGGGACAGAGCCAGAAAGTCACAGCCAAATGCGCGACAGATCCTAATTAGAGTCTTGCCGGAAAGAATACTAAAGATAGATGAGTCAAAAGCAGGAACAACAAATGGATCTTAACTTACTGAAAACTTTTGACGCCGTAATGAAAACACGTAGTGTTAATAAGGCGGCCGAAAGTTTAGATATTACAGCCCCCGCCGTCAGCCATGCATTAAACCGTCTGCGTGATCAGTATCAGGATCCACTCTTTATTCGTCAGGGCAGAGGCATTGCCCCTACTAATTTTGCGATAGAGTTGCATGCAGAGATTCAAGAGCCACTGCATTTGTTGCTTAATTGTGCGAAATCTCGCCAATCATTCAGCCCCCAAAGCAGCCAGCGCACGTTTCGGTTATCGAGCCACAAAGACTTGGATCTGATGCTTGTCCCTCCGCTGATTAATTACCGTGATCAACATGCTCCTCATGTGAAATTAGCCGCTAATATAGAGCATTTAAACGAAAATAGCCGTCAGGCTGATTTACGTATGCGTCGGGTAGATCTTATTCTGGCAACCGTACCCTTGGAAGAACACGGCTACTATAACCAACGATTGTTTGAATTACCTTTAGTCGTCGCTTGCCGGGAAAATCACCCTCGCATTAAAGGTTCGGTAAATCAGGCCCAGTTTTTTTCTGAACGACATCTGCTGTGGGATACGCAAAGACAAAGCCGGAATGTTCTGGATTCACTTGTAAGCGATAAACTACCTCAACGTGACATCGCCTACACGACAGGCGCTATCTGCAATACGATAATGCTGGCCGCCCAGACTGACTGGTTATGTGTGACCAGCCAGTGGCATGCTAATCTGCTATCCAAGCAGCATCCGTTGCAAATATTGCCACTACCGTTTAAGTGCCAACCTTTGCCTATTTACATGACATGGCACCAATCGCAGCAATCGGATACCGGTCATCAGTGGCTAAAAGATACATTAATGAAGATAACAAAACCTTTTCGCGAAAAGGATTAACTTTTATTGCGATATTGAATTCAAATCAGCCCCCGTAAAAGTGGATTAAACAAAACTAAATCCACTTTTAAGTTTTGAGTTATGTTTCACTTAATCCAATCTCACTATCATCTCTTCATCAACAGATAAATCAAACGGTTTGCAACGTTTATCAGTTGCAAGAATGAAGAGAGACGAACCATGCTATTAAAAAAATCTATCGTGTCACTCGCTATCATTTCGACCTTAGCGCCGACGTTGTCCTTCGCCGCCCCAATTACCAATGAGCCTAAGGACGCTTCAAGCTTTACTATTGATAAAAATGAGCAGCTTAAACAGTATTTGAATTTTGAAAATCAGTCAGATTTTGCTGATGCTTCAAAAGGTTTCATTGCAACCTGGCCTGAGAAAACGATAAAAGACGCCCAAGGCAATGTTGTTTGGGATTTTAGTAAGTACGATTTCATTGATCACAATGAAGATATTCAAACGATCAATCCATCTTTGCTTCGTCAGGCCAAACTCAACAATATTGATGGCTTGTTTAAAGTAAAAGACGGTATTTATCAGGTTCGTGGTTTTGATCTCTCTGTGATGTCATTTATCCGTGGTGACAAAGGCTGGCTAGTCATTGATCCTCTGATTTCTCCAGAGACATCTGCCGCAGGGTTACAGATTCTGCGCAAACATGTTGAGGACTTGCCTGTCACCGGTGTGATTTTTACCCACTCTCATGTCGACCATTTTGGTGGCATTCTGGGCGTTACCAGCCAAGAAGACATTGATGCGGGTAACGTTGACATTCTGGCTCCTGAAGGCTTCTTCAGCCATTCGATTGCTGAAAACCTAATGGCTGGTACCGCTATGTCACGCCGTGCTTCGTATATGTATGGCAACTTGCTTGAAGCCAGCAGTAAAGGGCAGGTGGATGGCGGTTTGGGTAAAACGACCTCTTCGGGGGCTCCGGGGATTGTGAGAGCGACCCACATTGCCGATCATACAGGGCAAAAAATGTCTGTGGACGGTGTAGAACTTGAAGTCATGATGGCTCAAGAGTCTGAAGCACCATCAGAATTTATGTTCTATTTCCCACAATACAAAACCCTGATGGCAGCAGAAGTTATGACTCATACGGTTCATAACATATCAACGTTGCGTGGAGCAAAAACGCGTGATGCATCATCTTGGGCAACCTACGTCGACCAAGCTTTGCATACGTACGGCAGCAAAGCAGACACAATGATAGCGTCGCATCACTGGCCAACATTCGGTAAAGAGAAAATTCAGAGCCAGTTAGAGAAAACACGCGATATGTACAAGTTCGTGCATGACCAAACATTGCGGCTGGCTAATAAGGGCTATACCCCTAATGAAATTTCTGCATCCATCAAACTGCCTGACTCACTAGGTAAAGAATGGTACAACCGTGGCTACTACGGTACCATTTCTCACAATGCTCGAGCCACTTATGACTATTACTTTGGGGCATGGTGGGATGGTAATCCGGCGAACCTTAACCCACTGACACCATCTGAGCAGGGGGCGAAGTATGTGGAGGCGATTGGCGGTGAAGACAAAGTCATCGCGCTGGCTAAAACTGCGATTGAAAATGGCGAATATCGCTGGGCAGTGACGCTGCTGAATAATGTTACCTTTGCCAACCCGAACAATAGTGATGCTCGTTATCTTGAAGCAGATGCGATGGAGCAATTAGGTTATCAGGCTGAATCTGGGCCGTGGCGCAACTATTACCTTGGCGGAGCCAAAGAACTGCGTGATGGCATTAAACCTGTGCCTACGCCGAATACAGCAGCTATTGCCGTTAACATGCCATTTGCCCAATTTATGAAGTATCTGGGCGTCACCATCAATCCGGAGGTGGCGAAGGATATGGCATTGAAGGTGAATATTAACGTTGAGGGCGAAGGCCAATATGCGATGGATCTGAGTCACTCAGTGCTGAAATCTTACTCAGACAAACAGTTTGAAGATGCTGATCTCAATATCAACTTAACGCGTCAGGCATTTGAAAACATGATTACGAAAAAGACCACACTCAATGATGAAATGAAAGATGGCAGGTTTACGGTTTCAGATCCGGCAGCTTTCAAACAGCTAATGTCTGTATTTGAGAAGTTCGATATGTGGTTCGGTGTCGTTACGCCATAATTGCTCCCTGATTTTCATTACCGTCCCCCATTAAACTGACTCGGTTTGATGGGGGATTTGTGTATAAAATCTGGTGATTTTATTTGGTGTTAGGAAATTGAACGCTAATTTTGTGCCAAAAACGTATCTCTATAGGGCGAATGCACAGAATATTGACCTTCTGCAAAGTTCTGCTGAATATATGTGTATTTTTGATGAATATTAAATCGCCCCTATCTGGGTTGGCTAAACTTAAATAAACCAAGCGGTACTGGCTGGCACCAACGCAAGGTTATCACTGGCAGTTTTTGCAAGTGGGATGATGTATTTTCCTGAGATGCAAGCGATGCCGGTAGTCATGGCTAAATTCGGATAGGAGGCTGGAATATGTTGGCTGAGCATAGGTATTTCACTTTACCGGGTGATACAGGTTTACATGCGGATATTACAGTGATCCCAACAGGGGAATTGAAAGTGAATATCCTGGAAAACAGTGATCAACTCAAAGGCGAGTTTGAGGAGTTACATTTTTACTCAAATGGTAAACGGACAGAGCTTGTTTGCAAAGATCAACTTATGCCTGACAGTGTGAGGTGGCATATTGATTTATCCAACGACGATGCAGAGGAGTTAGCCAAGCTAATTGAAGTGGCAGTAGACGAGTATGAGACCCTAATGAGGGACTTATAGGGTTCAACAGTAAGGATGCCGACCTGAAATGTGTTTGTTTGAAGATGTATTTCGCCCTGATATACCTTGGTAGAGTCAGGGCGTTTTTGTATGGAAATATCAGGAAGGGCGTTTAATCAGGTCATTGATTAGCTCAATGAAGAACGTGTAGCGTTTGGCAAGAGGGCGATGTTTTTTTACGATTAGGTACAGCTGTTGTTCCACGTTGCGGTGTAGGGATATGACTTGGATGGCATCTTGGTTGGGAAACATGCGTACCGCTTTTTCTGGTAGCACAGTAAAACCAAGCCCTTGGGCAACGGGCAGCAATATTTGGCCTAGTTGGTTGACGTACCCTGAAAGCGTGATGCTGTTGAAATCGAAATGCTCATCAGGGTAATTGGCCTGATGGATTTGTTGCAAGTAATGTTTACCATCGGGGTGGTTGATAAAGCCCAATTGGTAAAGAGCCGATAAATCATTCTCTTCGATAGGGTATTGTGCTGGTGCGACGACGCACAGTGATTCTGAGCCTATCGCTGTTTGCTCAAATTCCGATGTGTCTACGGGATGAGTGATGATCCCAACATCAACGCGGTTCTCTTTTATATCATTGATGATTTTATGGTTGGGCGCTGCTTCCATCGAGAGTGTCAGGCCGGGAGCGTGCCGTTGTCGCTCGAGAAAATGCGGGTAGAGGTACATGGCCATTGAGCCCGAACAGGCAAAGCGGCATTCCCCTTGGTGGGCATCATCTTCTTGCAGTGACGAGAGTACGGAATTCTCTTCTTCTAGGCGTTTTAGCCCATATCGGTACAAGGTCTCGCCAGCAGCCGTGAGCTCGAAACGCTTGCCGATTCGGATCAGCAACGGCGTTCCGACCTGCGCTTCTAGTTTTTTAATATGCTGGCTCACGCCCGGCTGTGTCATGTACAGCTTTTCGGCGGTTTGAGTAAAATGCCCAATATCGACAAGAGTCAGGAATGTATTGAGCCACTGGCTGTTTAGCATCATTGTGATTATCGAGGGAAGAAGTAACGGATGGTGTGAGTTTATACCTAAGCAGCCTCAATATGCAGGCTTTGGGGTGATTTAATGTCGGTATTATTTTGCTAGAGGCTGATTGGCGAAAGTCGGCACAGCCAGCAAGAGAGTGCTGGCTGTGCTTTAACAAGACAGGGAAGCGATCAACTATCAGATACGCTGTTGTCCCATTTGGAAAACGCCACAAATAGCGGTGTTTTGATCCAAGATGGTGATATTGGCTTTGTATCCCGGGGCCAGTTTGCCGTATTGGTCGTCAATACCGATCGCTTTGGCCGGGTACAGGCTTGCCATGCGCAGGGCTTCTTCAAGGCTGATCCCGACATGGTTAACCAGATTACGAACGCCTTCTATCATGGTGATGGCAGCCCCGGCAATGGTGCCGTCTTCGTAATGGCATTTGCCGTTGGTTACATAGGCCTTGGTGCCTGCCATGTCGTATTCGGTCACATCAGTACCTGCCGGGGTAACGGCATCTGTCACCATGAACAGTTTGTCTTGCATGATCTGGTGGGCAATGCGTACCGAGGCGTAGTCGGAGTGAATACCATCGACAATAATGCCGGCGTAGGGCTTTTTATCGAAGATATAG
This sequence comes from Photobacterium panuliri, assembly GCF_059920555.1. NCBI lineage: Bacteria > Pseudomonadati > Pseudomonadota > Gammaproteobacteria > Vibrionales > Vibrionaceae > Photobacterium > Photobacterium panuliri. Next base: position 783,917 of record NZ_CP197193.1, on the reverse strand, counting down.
CCGACAGTGCCCGGCTCGCGCGAACCCAGCGGTGTCATGGCGTTGTATAGGTGGGTCGCCATTTTCAGGTTGTCTTTGGCGATCAAATCTTGGTAGTTGGCATTGGTATGGCCCAGAGAAACCGTGATGCCAGCATCGTTTAATATATTGATAACGTCCTGCGAGGTTTCTTCCGGGGCCAGTGTTACCACGGCAACGTGCTCTTTGTTATCGGCAATATAGTGAGCGGTTAGCTCATCGAGAATACGGATGTGGTTCTCGTTGTGAGCGCCTTTCTTGTGCTTGCTGATAAAGGGCCCTTCAAGGTGCAGGCCCAATATGCCTTCGGCCGTTTTGTTTTTGATGTTGGATACCACGTCAATGGCTTTGCTCATTGTATCGTGGTCGCTGGTAATAAAGGTTGGAAGATACTGGGTTGTACCATGAGCAAGATTGGTTTTGTTCATGGTGTCGAGAGCTTGGGCATTGGTGTCGATATTGAAAAGGACGCCGCCACAGCCGTTAATCTGAAGATCGATAAATCCGGCCGTTGCGGTTTTGCCGTGATAGTCGAAAACAGTCTCTGGCAACTCAGCCTCTATCATCGGCACAATTGCCGTGATCGTATCGCCCTCAACGAAAATGGCCTGATTGAGGTGGGTAGTTGTACCGTCAAAAACATGGATATTGGTAATCGCGTACATAATGGTTCCTATTGTGCGTCGTTGAAGAGGCGCGAATCTGGAATCTGTCCCTGAATCTCATTACTGGCAACCAAAAAAAGTGGTTAATGAGGCATAACGCTGATCTTCAAATACTTATTTATCGTTAAGAATTAAGTTATGTGATCTTGCTTGGTTTGTCAAATTTGGATATGCGCAGTATGCGCATTGTTGGGTTTTTCAAGCAAGGGGCGGGCTTGTTATTGAAGTGCTCAAAAAAAGAAAATCCAGTCAATATAAAAGATTAGGGGCAGCTACTGAGGGAAATGTTTATCGATTTTGAATGATCCATTATTCTATACGGTCAAGCTGTTCGTTTTGCTGGCAATTCAGGGCGTTGAATTGCCAGCTGTTAGGAGTAACTATGTCCCCAAAGATTATTTTTTCCAGCGTCGCGCTGGTTATTGCGTTGGGCTCGCTGGAAAAAAGTATTGTGACAACCCCCTTGCCGATTATCGGTGCTGATCTGGGGGCGGGGCAGTCTCTTACCTGGGTGGTCACCGCCTACTTGCTGGCAGCCACCGCTGTGCTGCCGGTCTACGGCAAGCTGAGTGATATTTTCGGTCGTGTGAAAATGCTCAATACCAGCGTTGTATTGTTTATTCTCGGCTCGATCGCGTGTGCGATGTCACAAGATATTACGATGCTGATCGGTTCGCGTGTGTTGCAGGGTATCGGTGGCGGGGGACTGATTGCCCTCGCTTTCACCGTGATTGCCGATACTATCCCGGCGCGGGAGGTCGGCAAGTATCAGGGTTATATCTCCGCAGTTTATGCGGTATCGAGCATCGCGGGGCCATTGCTTGGTGGTTTCTTTGCCGAGCACTTGAGCTGGCGCTGGGTCTTTTGGATAAATCTCCCGCTTGGCGGGTTGGCGCTTTTGTTGATCAATACCCATCTCAAACATCTTAATCATGGCCGTAATAGTCGCTTCGATTGGTTTGGTGCTTTATTGTTGATGATCTCGACGACTTTGCTGTTGTTGTTGCTGTCACCGGAAACCGCGCTGGATTCCTTGCTTGTTGCTGTGGCGCTTGTAGTTTCACTGATCCTTTTCACCGTGGTGGAGCGTAACGTTCGCGATCCTATTTTGCCGGGGCGTATTTTCGTGTTGCCGGGCTATATGGTGAGTGTCGGGTTGATTCTGTGCTCTCAGCTATTGATGTTTGCGGTTCTGGTTTACTTGCCGCTTCAATTGCAGTGGCAGTACGGGATGACGGCATCGGCGGCAGGGGTAATCATGGTGGTATTCATGATGAGCATCACCACTGGTGCTTATTTTGGCGGTAAGCGTATAGCCCGCACCGGCTTGTATAAATCCTTGGTGGTGATTGGTTTTGCGATGGCGGCTGTGGCGCTGGCCATGCTCTATGCCGGGGTGATGACCAAGGTAGCACTGGCTGTCGCAGGGTTGGGTTTGGGGCTAACCCTGCCGTCACTCAACGTGGTGGTGCAGAATGTGTTGCCGCCGACAGATCGGGGTATCGGGCTTTCGATGTTTGGCTATGGCCGTGAGCTAGGCGGCGCTGTCGGCGTAGCCGTGTGCTCCGCACTGTTTCATATCAAAGTGCCGGTACTTGTTGGCGAGGGGGGCAGTGATGGCTTGTCTGCCTATCATCCCTTGCAGCTCGGTGAGGGATTCACCCTGACCTACGCCGGTATGGGTATCATTGCTGTCTTTGCGTTTGTCTGTGCGGTTATTCTGCTGAAAGTGCAAGATTTATCCGGCGCTGTCGGTACGCAAAAACCCTAATTGCTTTTCGGGCAAGGTAGGGCACAATACGCCTCCTTGCAGAATAATGCGGCATTGAGCCGTAATAGAGGTAGAGATCATGGCTTGGTATGAATGGCCGTTAATTCTTTCTAGTGTATTTTCCCAGCTTGCCATTGGCGCATTTCTTGTTTTAGCCGGGGTGATTTTCAGCGGTAAGCTGTGTTTTGGCCAGTCAGACCGACTTCATCGAACAATGCCTGCATTGTGGTTGATGCTGTTTTCGGCTCTATTCCTGCGTGAAGTGACGTTGATCCTCGCCGCCGTAGGATACAAGCCAAGCACCGAGGCCTTAATGGTCATTAGCTTTTTTGCCTTGGCGCTAGTGTATTGGTTTGCAGAAAAATCACTGGTTGGCAGCGATAAGTTTCGCAAGTTGCTGCTAGCGGCGGCGTTCGTAGCCGGAGTGGCGTATCTTGTTCATGGCCTATTGCTGCGTAATGCCGACTGGCTGGTGGCTTCACACTTTATTGCCACGACACTGTGCGGCGGCACGTTGCTGGCTCATGCCTCGTTGGTAAGGGCCGAGCATAAGGTTGAAGAGGCGAATAAGTATTTGCCATTGTTGGGCTGCTTCATTGGTATCGTATGTTTGATTACCGGAGTACCACAGCTGGGTGATCTTGCCGCGCGTTATGAAAGCGCCGGTGAGCTGGGGCCGTTTGTTTCACAGGTGGTCAGCCTTGGGTTGATGATTGCCGCTATCGGGGTATGGTGGATGCCAGCTCTGACCAAGAGTAAACCAGCACTCAATGTGATGACCTTTGCCTTAGTGCTAATGTTCGCATCCTCTTACTTTGCGGCGGTGGGTTACTAATATCAACTTGCATTAGCTGTAATAAGTAAACCAATAGAGAAAGCCGCGATTCATTCGCGGCTTTTTTGTGCGCAGGCGAGGGGGAGCTAAGAACGGGGTGTTTACAATGGGAGTATCATTTGTTCTGTGGCTAAAAGTGTAAATTGGAATTGCTCCGTTGATGTTTAGAGCAACAACGGACTCACATTCTTTTAATATGCCTTTTTCCTACCAAAGGCTGTCCGAAGGGGCATACTAACATTGTATTCAACATCTCACTTTAGCTTTGCTTCATCTCTCTACTTTTCAGCAATTTAATTAACCATCAATCCAATTTATTCAATATAATGCGTACTCAATTAGTTTCTAATATCAAGGTTCGAGATCGCAATGTCCGCAGAACAAACTATGGAATGTTCAAACAACTCACAGCAACCAAAGCCTGACTACAACGACGGAAATATCCGCATCAAAATTTGGAATAACCCAGAACGACATGATGCGCATGAAATTTTTACGGCAATGGGCTGCTACGTGAATGCAATGGAACAGTTCAACAAACTTGTTTTGCAGTCAGTATATCCTGACTCAAATTTTAGATACACGTTCTCAAGTGTAGAGAATGGTTCGTTTTCGTCAGTTCTATCCCGAATCTTCGTAAACGTTAAAGGCAAGTTTGAAAACTTTATCGATGACGGCTCAGACCATGAACTCAGCGATATTCTTATCAAAAAACCCGAGATTATTGATCCTAAGGAGATTATCCAACTTGCGGAGTCTATTGAAGAGAGAATTGCAGACGTTTTCGATATAGAGGGACACTCTCCTTACATAGATCCAGTAAAACTAGCTGAGATACTAAAGTTAATTTCTGAAGGCAATGAGAACCTTGAAGAAGGCGAACGCGTTGATGTCATTATCAACAAGGACAATGTTGTACCAATTAATACAAAGTTCCGATCTAAAGTCCCTGTATCAAAGATGGCAGTAACCAAAGTGGTTCCTTATCGTGGTCACGATGAAGTGAAAGTTATTCGCCCATGTAACTTTGGTCGATACCAGTGGGAACTTAAGAGCAAACTGACAAAAGATACGTATAAAGCTCACTTTGATAAAGACTGTGATTGGCTAAATCAGTACCAAAATGGGGAAATTCCGGTGGTTACAGCTCGACATAGTTTGAAGATTAAGGTTGAGTACGATAAGCACATTACTGGGAAATCATACGAAATAAAGAACGCTATTATTAAAAATGTAACAGTTGAAATGGATCTCGTAGACGGTGAACAAATCCAACTATAAAAAGCTAAGCTATAGGCCACTTTACAACGCTTATGCATTCATATTCATTCCATTCGCAATGCTTTGCCTAATAAAAGCGTTCAACGGTAAGTATGAAGACATCATAATGTCCACTGACTGGTCTGTAGCAAGTTTTATCATTTTTGCGCAATCTCTTGGAACGATGCCATCTGCATTTGTTAAGAGTGGGCGAGGTGTTGATGGTGATGCGCTAACCTCTTATGTGATAAAGGTTATTGTGTTAGGTCTTATTCCTAGCTTGTATTTGTATTTTAGAATGAATACCGAGCCAAACATCTGGGCTGGATGGGGGCAGGTAGTAATCTTTATTTACGCATCCTTAAGATTCTTTATTGATGGTAGAACAGCTCAAAAACTAGCAATAAGAAACGGTGCCTAGGGCATAACCCTAGGCATATATCACTATTAATATCCCTGTCAATATCAAGCGTTGAGCTGAATAACTTTTCCCTATTTGAAGTAATTTATTGGTTACTAATTTAGCAAAACCACTGACTTTCTTTTGTCCACCTTCGAGTCATCCTATTGTCGGCGGGCATCCGCTGCTTATTTCTATACGTATAATATGTAGTAGTCACACAATTGCTCATGGATACTGATTTAAATGTTCTGGATAGTCATATTACTCATAATCGCGATATGCGTCTTTCTGCCGGGCTTGTGGGTCAAGCATGTGATGGAAAAGTACAGACAGCCAGCTGATCGCTACCACAAGCAGGGAAGTGGTGGGGAACTTGCCCGCCACCTGCTGGACAGTTTCGGCTTGGGTAACGTCGAGGTAGAGGAGACCTCTGCCGGTGATCACTATGATCCGGTCGCTAAGGCTGTGCGTCTGGCTCCGGACAACTATTCAGGATATTCGCTGACGGCAGTGACTGTGGCTGCCCATGAAGTGGGGCATGCAATTCAGGATTCACGTGGAGAGTCCTTGTTCCTTGCACGGCAGAAACTCGTAAAGACGGCCATGGTCGGCGAGCGTATTGCCGGAATGATGCTAGTGGCTGCTCCGCTTGTCTTAATGCTAACCCGCCTGCCGCAAGCGGGGGCGATAACAATCATGATTGGCATTATTTCAATGGCACTAAGTACCATGGTGCACCTGTTGACACTTCCGGTTGAGTTCGATGCCAGTTATGGCAAAGCTCTGCCGATTCTACAGAAAGGCGGCTATCTGCATGATGGTGATCTGGAGCATGCGGAGAAAATTCTCAAGGCAGCGGCGCTGACCTATGTTGCTGCGTCGCTGACCAGCTTGCTAAATTTGGGGCGATGGATAGCGGTGCTCCGTCGGTAATGGCTGCGAGTATGACAGCAACTCTAAGTGTGAAAAGGAGGCGTATAGCCTCCTTTTTAGTCAGGTGTTAACTATTTATGACCAATAATTAATGCCATTTCATCACCATCTACAAATGGTGTACCTTTTAGATCACTGTAAACTCGCTTAATCTCAAGGCCGTGAGCTCCTATCTCTTGGCTTAGGTCTTCTATAGTGAAGTGTTGAAGCCAGTTGAATACAGTCCACTCTTTGTCTTCCTGAGAGATCACATATTGATCCAAGGTAACCTTCTCATCCTCATATTTGAATGAAGACTGAATACACCAATAATCTTCGTCACTCCAAAAACCATTCATAGCGTTTTTTTCAAGGTTTAGGGATTCATTTTGAGTAGCAAATCTTGTTGTTGTATAAACATCAAGAGCAACCGAGCCATTTGGAGCGAGTAGTGACTTGAATTTTTTATATAGTTCAGAGCGTTGATCAGGATTCAATGCACATAAGTCGCACATTACTAAGGTTATTAAATCGAACTGTCGTGAATCACTATATTCAAGATAGTTACAATAGTTGTACTCGATAGCAAGGCTAGACTGTTTCGCTTGTTCTGACGCATACATCAAGGAGTTCTTAGAGAAATCCAAACCAACAACGGTACCAAGACCTTTTTCTTTGAATCGATGAGTATAAAGCCCTGGGCCACAACCAAAATCAATGACTTTTGAGGTTTCGTTTAGCTTAAATTCAGAAACCAGCCATTCAACAGATTCTTCAATAAAAGGAGTAGTCCTAGAGGCAAGGCATAAATCGGGATTTAAGTGAGAAGCCAGCATTTGCTTTGCTATATGGCTATCAGTCCAAAGAACATCTGCTGTATATTCAGACCAAACGACAGGTCTAGTGGTTGCTTTATTAATTTTTTTAAACATTTTTGCAATTCCGACAATGATTTAGTTGTCGTCCTCACAACAAGCTATAGGGACGATGAGTGTCCTAAAATGCAGTAAGGACGCGTTAAATAAATAGTTTTTTTATTAATAATCATTGCAAATGCCTCCTTAGGGAAAGTAAGAATTGAGCGAAGGCTATATTAAGTTAGTGATGGTGTCAATTGGTGTGGTTATGGCTTTAGAAAGTAGTGTTACTGCTGGTTATAGCCATACATAAACTAATCCGTAGAGAGCTAATTTAGCCAAGTCACTGGCTCATTTATGTCCAGAAACTTCACAAGTGGCACTTCGTAAATCAGAAGTGCCTCAAGAGGTGTTGATAACGCTTAAACCACCATGAGATTTTTGGGGCAATAACCTAAGAGCTAATCACCCTCCCAAGTAGCTATGTGTTAACTAAGATTTAATACTGTTTTTTGTTTGGTTTTTTCGCTGTGCTTCAGTGCTATTGGTAGATCTTCAAACCTAAATGTTGTGATCGCTGCTGTTTTGAGGGTACCGCCAACAATCTTCTGAAGCAATAAACTGCCGTTGTGCATTAAATAGTTCCAATCTTGATTGTCACCGAAGTTGTGCAGCGCACCCAGTGCAAGTTCATGGTATGAAAGCGAGCGGGTGAAAGGTTCATCAACAGGAGTATTTATTCGATCTTGAATACAAACGATATGACCATTTGCACGAAGTCGAGTTGCTATTTTAGCGGCGTTAGCGCCACTGACAGCATCAAAAATGGCATAGTAGCCATCTGGGACATCCTCTGGTTTACGGTAGATGTTCTGAATGCCAATAGAGCGGGCGTACTCATCATCAATGCTTGCTGATAAGACATCGACTTTGAACCCATTAGCACTTAGCAATTGAGCAACGATGTTGTTTACAGCACCAAACCCAACGACTAGAACGCTAAACCCTGCGCGAGTAGGGATTTTGTCGAATGCTTGGAATGCGGTTAGCATAGGACATGGTAGGGATGCAGCAAGTTCAAATGACATTTCATTTGGTATAGTCATCCAACGGCCAGACTCCAGAATGGTTTTTTCGGCAAAACTACCATTAGTCAATAATGAGGTGTGATAAGTCACTCGTTGGCCAATAAGACTATTTGGCAACCCTGAGCCCACTTCAACAATTACGCCTGCACCGTCAACACCTGCAATATGGTTCTCTTGCCAATTAAGTGGATTGGTGTTGACAAACTTCCAGTCGACCGGATTGATCCCAATGGCCTTGTTTTCAACGAGAACCTGCTCCTCGCCTAATTGTGGCAATTCGGCAGTCGAAAGCTTGACCGAATTTGTTTCCGGCTTGTATGCCCAAATACGATGGTTGGTCATATGGACTCCTTAATTGTGAAGTAATTTGCTCGTTCTCGAGGCCATCTATAGAGTATATCGACACTAGATGGGTTTGATGCCTTACCAATCTAAAGCGTCATTGAATATTAATAATCTGTCTTGCCTATCTTCGAGTAGATAAATCAACAAGGTGGCATTGTTGATAAGTCTTGGCTGAATGGATAGAAAAACCCCTAAAGCGATCTGTTAAATACGTTTTAGGGGCCTTGTTATATCAGTATTTCAGCAGTTAAGCGGGTTGATACTCAGGGTAATCAATATAGCCCTTCTCATCACCACCGTACAAAGTAAGACGTGCATCCGCATCAAACTCAGTCAGGGGCCAATCATTTGAGAAACGCTGAACTAGGTCTGGGTTAGTTACATAAGGTGTTCCAAATGCAACTAGGTCTGCGTATTGCTTGTTCAGCAGTGTCGCAGCATTCTCTTTGGTTAGCTTACCCGCTACCATAATACGGTTCGGATATACTTCACGAACCTGCTGACGAAACTCTTCTGGAACCTCAATATAGCGAGAGATGTTCTCAGAAAAGTGAACATACGCTAAGTTCATGGGCGCTATTTTCTCAAGAGCTTTTAGAATCACTTCGATGATTTCAGGGTCTTCCTCAGCGAACCCTTCAATCACGTGTGGCGACACACGCACAGCAACCTTTTCGCTACCGATAGCGTTACACACCGCCTCTAACGTTTCGATGAGAAAGCGAATACGGTTTTCTTGGCTACCACCGTATTGGTCATTACGCTGGTTGCTTTCAAGGCGCATAAAAGTATCAAACAAGTAACCGTGTGCGGCATGGATCTCGACACCATCAAAACCTGCGGCGATAGAGTTCTTCGCTGCTTGAACGAAATCAGTAATCGTATTGTTGATATCTTGCTGCGTCATCGCTTTTGGCTCTTGCGTTTCAATCATGCCAAAGCCACCTTCAGGTAGTGGACCAAACACTTGATCCGGCACCTTGATCGCTGATGGTGCGAGAGGTTGTTCACCTGAAATCGTCGAATGACTACGACGACCCACATGCCAAAGTTGGATAAATGCTTTACTGCCAGCATCATGGATAGCAGACGTTACTTTCTTCCAGCCATCTATATGATCTTGAGTGTAGATACCTGGAGTCATGGAGTAACCGCGACCTACCGCTGAAATTGGAGAACCCTCAGTTACGATCAAGCCTGCGTTTGCACGTTGCCCGTAATAAATCGCCATCATCTCATTTGGCACATCACCCGGCTGAGTCGTGCGTGACCGTGTCATTGGCGCCATTGCAATACGGTTAGTTGCTGTAATGTCACCAAGCTGAATAGGTTGGAATAGTGCAGTTGTCATGGGGTTACCCTCTCTAAATCTGTTGCGAAGATTTTATCGATCTAACCCAAGATCATTGAGAGATAAAATGACAAAAGATTTTTGTTATTTTTGCAAAAGTGAGCAACCCCATAAACTGAATAGCCTTTGAGTAAACGTATAACACATATGAACATTCTCTCTGTAAATAGGGAATAGTAAACCTTTGTCTGCGTGACATTGTCACTTAATGATTTTGAGTAACTCTTTGAAGCGCTCGCCTTCGGCGATGTGTTGAAGCTCGAACAGCACCATTTCTGTTCCTGTAATATGCGCCCCGGCTTGCTGCATTTTGGCAATGGCGAGGGCTTTGTTATCCGCAGAACGTGATGAAACGGCATCAGTAACCACTTCGACGTGGTAACCGGCATTAAGTAGTTGCTTCACCGTTTGGTATACACATATGTGCGCTTCTATCCCCATGACCAGCAGATTCTTGCAGGGGATGGCGTTTAGGGTCTCGACAAAATCGGCGTTTTCGTAGCAGCTAAATGTGCTTTTGGCGATGGGCTCATGTCCAACAAGGTGTTGGCTTATCTCAGGGATAGTTGCCCCCAGTTTGTCTGGCAGTTGTTCAACCCAGATGATGGGCAAGCCGAGTAGTTTAGCGCCTTTGACCATCGCTTCGAGATGATAGAAAAGCGTTTCTCGCTCATCCATGATTTGAGCCAGCTTGCCCTGAACATCAACAATGACGAGTGCAGTATCGTTAACGGTTAACATATTCTTTTCCTTGTTAAGGCACTTGGTAACGGCGCTATTTTTGTAGTTGCTGTGATGGGTATAACAGAGCCTAAGGGCTTTTCAATCAATGAGATCAAATGCGTATTGTGATCGGGAATACGCATTTATTGTTTCTGTACCGTAATGTGTAACCGTCCTTGTCTCTTGAGTAGGTTATTCGCGCTGTTTGAAGCCTGAGAATTCAATGCCTGCAAGACGGGCCATATCATGGTGCCAGGTGGCTAGGTTGTCTTTGCTGAATTGGTTGAGGTGGCGGTGCCCACAGGCTCGGGCCATGACTTGCATGAGCGCGGTGGATGCTTGGAGGAAATTCGCCAGTTGGCGGGCGCTCTTTTCGGGGTTGAGCTTTTGCCGGAGATCTTTGTTCTGGGTGGCAATACCGGCAGGACAGAGGTTGGTATTGCATATTCGGGCGGCCACACAGCCTATGGCCTGCATCGCACTGTTGGCAAGGGCTATCCCATCGGCTCCTAGCGCCAGTGCTTTGATGAAATCGACCGGGGTACGTAAGCCCCCTGTAATGATTAAGGTTACGTCATTGCTTACGCCTTGCCTGTCGAGGAAATAGCGGGCGCGGGCGAGGGCCGGAATAGTCGGCACGCTGATATGGTCACGGAACATCTGCGGGGCTGCCCCTGTGCCGCCGCCACGGCCGTCAAGAATGATGTAGTCGGCACCTGCCTCAAGGGCAAACCCTATGTCTCTTTCTATATGGTTGGCGCTCAGTTTGAAGCCGATGGGAATGCCACCGGTAATGGCCCTGACATTTTCGGCAAATGCGGCAAAGTCACTGACGGTTCGAAGATCGGTAAAGGTTGGTGGTGAAATGGCCTCTGTTCCTTCTTCAAGGCAGCGGGTCTTGGCGATTTTATCTATGTTCTTGGCGGCGGGCAGGTGGCCACCGGTGCCGGTTTTCGCCCCTTGGCCGCCCTTGAAGTGAAATGCCTGAATTTTGTTGAGCAGCCCCTCGTGGTAACCGAATTTGGCACTGGCGAGCTCATACAGGTAGCGGGAGTTGGCTTGCTGCTCTTCGGCCAGCATGCCGCCTTCGCCGGAGCAAATGCCCGTACCGGCCAGTTCGGCCCCCATCGCCAGTGCAATTTTGGCTTCTTCAGAGAGAGCCCCAAAGCTCATATCGGAAATAAACAGTGGGGTATCTAAGACCAATGGTTTTTTAGCCCGCGGCCCGATGACCAGCTCCGTGCCAACGCTGGCATCATCCTGTAACGGCTTGGTTGCCATCTGGGCGACCATAATCTGGATATCGTCCCAGTCGGGTAGTTGGTAGCGGGGGACGCCCATTGCCGTCATCGGACCATGGTGGCCGAGTTGGCTCAGTCCTTCTCTGGCAAGTTGGTGGATAAACTCAATGGTGGGCTCTTCGCGGGTTGCCTTGGCCGGAGGCATCTCTTCAGCGGGAGAGGCCGTGACGCCGGGGCCTTCTTTGCCGACCATGCCGGAGTCGAACTGTTGATGAGAGCCATCGCAGAACGGGGAATTGGCCGTATGTTTACAGCCGCAGAGAAATGCTTGTTGGGGTTTGTCTACGCGAAAGGCCTTGGGGGTGAAGCCTGTGCCCTGGTGGGAGCCATCACAGAAAGGTTGCTTGCTGGAGCGGCCGCAGGTACAAAAATAGTAATCTTTGTCTTTTTCCAATTGAACTTTGAGTGGCTGGATTTTTGCGATTACCGGGTTGGACATGCAACCTCCTTCTCTACAACCAATGTGGGCAAGTTTGTGAAAAGTATGGATGAGAGGGCAATTTTTTCCACTATAGTAAAGGAGAGAAAGGGGATGCAAAAAGCTGCTGGGTCGAACCTATCCCTCCTTTTTAATCTTTTGTAACCGTCCACCTCTTTACAGCAGCGGCAAATCACGAAACAATGCGGACGTTTGCAGTTGGATAAATTTGTAAAAGATTATGACAGAAAAGAAACAAAGCCCGCTTAATGATTTGATTTTTAATGTGGTCGTGCCTTCAGTCATCCTGATGAAACTCAGTGGTGATGAGTATCTTGGCTCAGTCGGGGCCTTACTGGCTGCATTGGCCTTTCCTGTGGGGTTTGGTGGTTATGAGCTAATCAAGTACAAAAAGTTTAACTTTATCTCTTTGCTCGGCTTTGTCAGCGTGTTGCTAACCGGTGGTATTGGTTTGTTGCAGCTTGATGCCAAATGGCTGGCTGTTAAGGAAGCCTTGATCCCGGGATTGATTGGTATTGGTGTGTTTGCCTCGACGTTCACCAAGTATCCTGTAGTCAGCAAGATGCTGTTCAATGATACCGTGCTGAACCTGCCGCTGATCAATGAAAAGCTGAATGAGTTCGGCAAGAAACCGGCTTTTGACCGTCAATTGCTTGTGTCGAATTATTTGTTTGCCGGTACTTTCGCTTTCTCTTCGGTGATGAATTATGTGCTGGCGAAGATGATTGTCACCAGTCCATCAGGCACTCAGGCATTCAATGAGGAATTAGGTCGTCTAACGCTAGTGAGCTACCCAGCCATTGCGATCCCTTCGATGATTATGATGATGGGTATCTTCTTCTACATGTGGCGTCAAATCCGTCAGATGACCCAGCTTGAAACCGCGCAGATCCTGAAAACAGAGTAAGGTTCGGCAGGATAGACAGAAAAGACCGCCTACATAGGCGGTTTTTTATTGCCTCGCAAGCATCTTGTCATCGCTGGGCGATAGTGTGTTTGGCGAGATTTTCAGCGGTAGCCTGTTGAACAATCTACACTTGAGGTCACTTGGCTATCGTGTAAAATGCGCGGCATTGATAGTGAAAGAGACAATAATTATGGCCAGTAAAGCGCATGCATTGCATATCCTTGTGAAGCACAAGGAGCAAGCCGATGATATTCTTAAACAGTTGAAGCAAGGTGCCAAATTCCAAACACTGGCCACCAAGTATTCAACGTGCCCATCAGGCAAAAAAGGTGGGGATCTGGGCGAGTTCCGCAAAGGCGCGATGGTACCGCAATTCGACAAGGCTGTTTTTTCAGGCAAAGCGATCAGTACCAGTGAAGCGCTGAAGATGAAAAATAATAATTTACGAGGTTTGATTCCTGATCCTGTTAAGACGAAATTTGGATGGCATGTAATCAAAGTATTGTTTGTACTGTAAGTGGAATGGATAAAGTGGCTATAATTAAGCCGCTTTTTTGTTTTCAGTTTTAATTATTTTTGATGAATGTATAAATAATGCCATTTTCTCTGATAAATCTCTTTATTAACTGATGGATACGTAGACTGTCGCATAAACAAGTAGTAATCTCTCTCCGAATTTTATATGAGAATTTACTATGAATACAGTAGAGCTACTTGAACAAATAAGTAACGGTAATACGATTGGCTCTAAGGAACACTTGGAACTAAAAGAAGATTTTAAAAAGATCTTTTATAAAAATGGCTACATGGCTTGGAGAAAAGACATGGAGGCTAGTAGTGGTGGCTCATTTAATAAAGCAAGATTTAATCTTTTGAAAGATTTTGTTGACAATAGAGCTGATCAGACACCAAGTGAATTTGCTGAAGACGCATTACAAGAAGTATACGAGCTTGCTTTACAACATCTAAATGCAAGGTTATATGGTGTAGTTGATAATTTCTCGGCATGGAAAGACGATCCGGAATTTCCATTAGAAGGCTCTGCACTAGCTCTTTATGATAAGGTGTGTAGCATTTTAGATAATGGAGATGATGCTCAAAAATATCGTATTATTTTAATCCTTGGCGTTTATGCAGAAGGTAGCCTGAGCCAAGCTCGTAAATCTTTTGCAGGTAGTGGTGGTGAGTTAGTTGTTGAAGCCTTACTTCAATCAAGAGGCTTGAAGAAAAATGAGGATTATGGAACCCAATTCACTTCCGAAGGTTCTGATACTGATATTGTAATCCCTTATGCTACTATACCAGAGCAAGTTAAAGCGTATATAGCAGTTCAAATTAGCTCGAATGATCGTACTCGCTTAACAACTAGTGAGTTGGTCGCCGGACAGAGAAATTATTTTGTATCATTTAACGGTTGTAGTGCTTCAACAAAGACAACTGATGACATAGGTAGCGAGATAATTTCAAAATTCATCAAAGAAGATATTTTCTATGTTGTAACAGAAAAAGAGAAGGCAAGAGCCATTGAATCTTCTTTAGAAAGAGCTCGCGAGGAAGAACGAAAAACTAAGCCTGATCCTGATCAGATAATGTTTTGTAGAACTCGTTTGAAGTGGCTTGACGAGAAATGTATAACGTTTGAAGAATTTATAGAACAAGTTGCTAACTTATAGATAATAAAAAAGCCCGATAGGGCTTTTTTATTATCTATTTCGGTTAAGGAGATCTTTGATAATATATCCTAAAGTTCTGCCCAATAGTGGAGGAACTGCGTTACCTACTTGGGTGTATTGTGGAACTTCGAATCGTCGACTTAAACCACCAGTAGAAAGTTTAGAGCGAAAAACAAATGAATCAGGGAAAGACTGTACCCTTGCCATTTCTCTAACAGTAAGTGTTCTTAATGGGTCATAGTGACAAGCATCATCTGGGATACTTAACGCAGCTGGTGCTGGTGCATCAGGGTTAAGTGCCTTCTGGGTTTGCTTCTTAGTTTTATGAGCAAGAAGCAAAGACAGGATTTCTTTACCATCAACAGCTTTTCGAAGACTTTGTTCATTTTCAAATAGGAAATCAAACCCCATAAGCTCTTGAGCTGCAATGTCTGTTAATTCAATATCTTTACCTTTAAGCACTTCTTTTACTTCTTTCTCAGTAGTCTTCGAGACTTTAGTTAGTACTTGATAAATCCTAAATCTACGCTGTACAGACTCAGAGTTCATCTTAGGAGCAAAGTTGTTGATTTCTTCAGTCTGTTCACCTAATAGGTCATTGAGTAAATTGACGTAGTATGACTTCGCATTATTAGTACACAAGTCATCAATCGCTTGTTTAACACTAAACTCATGACCTTTGAACTGTATTAAGCTCTGTAAGAAAGTGCTCTTGAAGGCATTTTCTTGCTTCTCTACATCGAAATACTGAAGAATTCCAAATTTAGGTTCAATGTTATCGCGCATACTATTCGATAAGGCGATACCAGATTCAAACAATGCTTGTTCTTTCTCACTAAACGTATGAATAATGCTATTTAAGTAATCTCTGCGAACAGAGATCATGATAAAGCGAGGTCGATTTTGAGCGACACCTGCATATTTCGCATTAATATGTAAGCAAAGTGGAACATAATTTAGACTAGCAAAGACTTTTGCCACTTCAAACCAAGCATGATATTTGTTGCCGTCATCGTCTGAAAACGGGCGTAGTATACCTGTCACATTCTCTAGCAACGCAATCTTAGGCTGAACATGTTCAACGAACTTGGCAAATTCCCATGGTAAGCTGTTTTTATCGCAGTCTTTCTTTCGCATTCCAGCCATACTGAAACTTTGACAAGGAGGTCCACCTGAAACCAAGTCAACGCCCAAGTTAGTGCCATTAAAAGCATGAGAGATTGAGTTTTTTAGCTCTTGGTTTTCAGATAGAAGTTGATTGATATGCTTGATATCACCAACTAACATTTTTCCTTTTAACTGATGTGGGGCATAAGTTTCAAAGTCATTAACACCTTTACCTAGTTCAGGGTACTCGAATGGGTTTTCTCTGAGTCGAGGTTTTAGATCTTCAAATTGGCTACTGACCCATAGAGCATTTTCTGGCTTTTCTTGGTTATCAGCTTTCTCAAGCAGATTTTCTTTAAAAAAGTTATAGGTGAATGTCTCCGCAGCCATAGGAGAGATTTCATTTGCTAGCAGTAACTCAAAGCCAACGGAATCTAGGCCAAGGGACAAGCCACCACAGCCTGCAAATAGTTCGATATGGTTCATAACACAACTCAGGAAAAAAATTTGCACTATTGTATATAAAGACAGTGGTTTTGGGTACTGAAAGCTAGGGAAATTTATGAGCAAGTTTTTAGCTAGCGTAAGATTGTTGCGTTATATAGCATCACCCAGTTCGACAAGGCTGTTTTTTCAGGCAAAGCGATCAGCACCAGTGAAGCGCTAAAGATGAAAAATAATCACATGCGTGGTTTGATCCCTGAGCCGGTTAAGACCAAATTCGGCTGGCATATTATCAAGGTTTTGTACGTGGTATAAGCTGCAGTCATAACGCCTTGCTGAATCAGGCAAAGCGGATGAATGTCTATTGAAAAAGCACCCAAGGGTGCTTTTTTTGTTTTTACCTTCTGTGATGAGGGTGCAAAGTGACGACACAGGACGGCTGGTGGCGTTGGTCACACCAGCTTAGCAGCACTGGATAAACGAACCGGATGGCAGCAAGCCAAAAGGCACCGCATAGGCTTCCCACGCCGACATAGCTGGCAGCATTGTAGTAGGCATCAAACCAAAGTACGCCAGCAATGCCCATTCCTATGACCGAGAGCCCAAGTAATGGCTTGTAGGTAAGGTTAAAAAAATACCGATAGTGAAAGAGTAGGGTAAACATCCCTTGTTTGATCTGCGCAGCTATCGCCATACCGCCTCCCTTTATTCGACGTTTACATTATTGTAACACCTCAATGCGTGGGGGAGACGGCCGTGTTGAGATAGCCTTATGGCCTGAGTTCGGTACTTGTTATTGTCTGCGAGGATTTTGGATTCGCTGTGTCTTTAGGTGTTTGTGGGCTAGATAAAGGGTTGGGGCATTTATCATCGGTCATTTTCATGACGGTATCTTGAGCGGCAGTGCTTTGCCCTATTTCGGGATAGCGCTCACGAATATCTTCCATACACAGTCGTGCAGTGTTGAGCACCACCATCATTTCATCTTGTGAGTTAACCAGGGCTGACAGGTTACCGCTTTTTTGGGCGGCTGCGAGCATTTCCATTGCTTTGTCAGCTTCTTGGTAAGGGGCCTTTAGGCAGTCGCAAATTTTATCGCTGATCGTATCGTAATCCTGCGCGGCGAAGGCGGTGGTGCTTGTCAGGAGCACGATGAGTGGCAGTACTTTCATGAAGGCCTTGTTTCTATATTACGGACGGCGTACTCGAAAATAGCGAGGCGTGATGCTGATGCGCTCATTGCCATTGTTTTTGTTTCGTTTGTCACCGTCGAGATGTGAACAATGATATTTGGACAAAGCATCTTACGTTAAGTTCCCAACGGCTGATTATTCCAGTTGTGCTTTTGTTCATGAGGGAAGTATCGGGTTGTTATGATTTTTATGAACGTTTCATTATTGCGACAAAATGGGGAATACCGCCTTTCTATACTTATCAAGAATAACTATTAGTGTGATGCAGTTCTCTTTATGTATGGATAAACAGCCCGAATTTTTGACGCTAATACTCAAGGATCTTCTGTTCGGTTGAACATGAAAGAAAGCTGCTGATAGCACAGTGATGACGTTTTTTGGGGGCGTTATGTTGTTGTCTAAGCAAGCTACCAGTCGGTGCCTTCCTGTCACTCTGCTTGTGGTAATTTGGGGAGCAGATGCCAAGCAAGAAAGCGAGAGTTCCACGTTGGGGGAGTACATTCCAGATGATATGTATGCTGCTGTTTCGAGTATGATATCAATGGCAGACAGTGTACGAGGGGATAGGGTCGATAAAAAAGTAAGAACAAACTTGAGACGTTCTTCGCCGGGATTGCGTACTGCTGGTATGGCAGAGAGAGCAAGCTCAACAAGGAATGCCACACATTTTGGTAATTCAAATCTTGGCTCTATGATGTCACCATCAGGTTCATCACCTACCATTCCTTCGATTCACGATCTCCCTAGCCAAAAAAGTGCTCAGTTTGGTGGATATGTACGGTTGGAAAACCGTTTATTAGGCGGTGATCCTAATCGGCCAAATCAAACCAATGAACAAGAGTATTCCGGCTATTCGTTGACCTTGGGTGGTGATTACTTGTTCCGTGAGCATTACCTTTTCGGTATGACACTCGGTCTACCGTTCTACAAGCCCATGAGCGAAACCAACGATACGGAAGTAGATGGCCTTATTGCATCAGGTTACTTCAGTTACCTGCAAGATTCATGGTATTTGGATTTTAATGCCAGTTATGCGGTTATGGATACCGACATAGAGCGACAGGTGACCTTGTATACCGACACCGTGGTGAATAATACCAATGAGGCTGACTCTGATATTTGGCTATTTTCGGTTGGCGGTGGGTACATATTTGAGTACAACTACCTGAATATCGCGTTGGAAAGTAGCCTGCAATATACCCTATCAGATTCAGACCGCTATCAAGAGCGTTCGGCTTTAACTAGCAGTAACTACTTGTTTTCCCAAATTGATGATGTGGATGCCTTGCAATCAACCATGTTGATTTCTGGTATAAGTTTGTCGCATCCGTTCCGCACCTCGGTAGGTATCTTCCAGCCTTATGCCAAGGGATATGTACACTACGACATTGCCCCGGGTAAGCAAAGTATCATCTCGCAGCTGAAGTCTAATCATTCTGGGAGTATTTTGCCGATTGTGGTTGAAACGGATGATCAGCTATATGGAAGGATGCACTTGGGGATATCGGGTGCATTTAATGAAGATTGGTTCGGGTATATAGAGGCCAGCAGCTTGCTTTGGCATGATGACATATCAGCGCACACGGTGTCATTTGGTGTCAGCATGTCACTCGATTAATGCTCGCGATACGTTCTGTTTGCTTTGAATGAGGCAAACTCGAATACAAACCGGCAGATTGCCGGTTTTTTTGTGGGCGTTGCAACGTGTTAGATGTGATTTACGGGCAAAAAAAAGCCTGCACAAAGGGTGATTTAGAGCTGGTATTTGTAATCATCTGAAACAAAAAAGAAATATGCTGATTCTTGTCACAGAATGTGAGGAAGGCTCTCAATAGACTCATCCGAAAATATAAAAAACAATCCCACTTCCCCCCCATAGCTTCAAATATATTAATACAGGGACTTTTCGTGAAATTTACATTATCTGCGGTTGCAAAGGCCGTGATTCCTCTGTGCTCGGCAATGCTTGTTGTCGGTTGTAACAACAGTGCTGAAAATAATGATAACTCGGGGACAGGAAGTAAATTTGTAACCTTGGCGGACAACCAAGCCGCGATCTATTTTCAGGCTCAAGACGGTGTGAAATCAACGGCTAATAACTACGACGGTTATAGCTTGTTTGTATGGAACAATGAGCAGTGTGCCAGTTACGCAGGGGAATTACCTAGTTGGGATAAAGGCCTGCCAGTGACAGGCGTAGATGAAGAGCTAGGGGCGTACTGGGTGGTCGAGCTGAATGCCGACCAAAGTCAGTGTGTGAATTTCATTCCAAGGGATTCAAGCAACAACAAGCCGCTAGGGGAGTTTGACGCGAAGTTGGATCTCAAGCAGGTTCATGCCCAGGGTAAATATGTATTTACCAAAGAAGGGATCGCCGCTGTGTTCCCAGAGCATATTTCGGCCTTGCCTGAAAATACGGCGCGGATCTACCTCAATATGGAAGATAAGGATATTGATGATCTGACACTGCACGTGTGGAATGACGCGCAATGTGACAGTTTCGCCGGGGCAGATACCGCATGGGATGCAGGTTTACCACTAACGGGTAATAGCGAGACTTACGGCGCGTATTGGGATGTAGCCGTAAAAGCGGGCAGCAAACCGTGTATTAATATCATTCCCCACCGTGGTGATGAGAAACCGTTAATCGAAAACGCCCAGTTTGATCTTTCTGCGGCGCAGTCTATCGGTATGGTTGCTTTCTCGTTTGAGGGCAGCTCGACGGTGCACTATACCCCGATGGCAGCGATGCCTAATGCGGTAATGAAAGGCGCTACTGCCCACTGGCTAGATCGTAATCTACTGGCAATGCCTGCTGGTGCCAGTTCGGTAGAGCTGCTGTATTCACAGAAAGCCGCAATCGCATTTGATGACCGTACAAATACTTTTACCGGTGTTGATAAAACAGTATCGGCAAAACCTTCCCAAGAGCAGGGCTGGAAAAGCCGTTTCCCTCAGTTGAGCCAGTTAGAAAGCTGGGCTCTGGATTTTGATACTGCGAAGGCTGATCCTAAATTGTTGCTAAAAGGCCAGTTGATTGCTGTTGCCTATGATGTGGCAGGCAAGCCGATTGAAATTACCCAAGTTCAGCCAGCGGAAGTACTTGATGCCATTTATACCGGCCAGCAAGGCGGGGCATTGTCACAGTCTTATGGTGCGATTTTATCGGGTGAGCAGGTTAACTTTGCCTTATGGGCACCAACAGCTCAAGCCGTTGAGTTGGTGAAGTACGACGCCAGCAAGCAGGAAACGGCCCGTTACCCTATGGTTGCTGATCAGGTCAGCGGCGCATGGTCACTGAGCTCGTCTGATTTTGCGTTTGGTGATTACTATCGTTACCGTGTCACGGTGTACCATCCAGTCAGCCAAAAAATTGAGACCTATGAAGTCACTGACCCGTATTCATTGAGTCTGTCGATGAATTCCGAGTTCAGTCAGGTCGTTGATTTGAACAACGAGGCGCTAAAGCCCGCTGACTGGGACGCGCTCACTCGGCCCGTAGCTCAGGCTAACCCGGCTAAATTCGTTATTTATGAGGCGCATGTCCGTGACTTTTCTGCCGTGGATGTATCGACCTTGCCTGAGAACCGCGGAAAGTTCACGGCCTTTACCCAAGCTGAGAGTATGCCGGTTAACCATTTGAAAGAGCTGGGTGATAGCGGTGTCACGCACTTGCACCTGTTGCCGATTTTCGACATCGCCACAATTAATGAAGATCCGGCCAAAGTGGCCAATATTGATGAGCCGTTCAGTAAGCTGTGCAAGGTGAATCCTGCAGTACAGGAGTCATCGTTCAGCGGCTACTGCAACAGCGGCAAAACAATCAGTGATGTTTTTGCCGAGCTGAAGAAGGATGAATCCTCGGTGAAACCTATGGTTCAGGAATTGAACCAATTGGTCGCCCAGACTGATAGCTTCAACTGGGGCTACGATCCGTTCCATTACACGGTGCCGGAAGGCTCTTATGCCAGCAATGCCGATGGCTACCAGCGAATTATCGAGTTGCGTCAGGCTATTATGGCTATCAAGAACAATATCGGTATGAATGTGGTTATGGATGTGGTGTACAACCATACTAACTCGGCAGGCCCAGTCGCTCGGACATCGGTGTTGGATAAGATAGTCCCTTGGTACTACCAGCGTCTGAATCCGGTCACTGGCGGTGTCGAGAACTCAACATGTTGTTCTAATACTGCGCCGGAAAGGGCGATGTTCGAAAAGTTGATTTCCGACTCCTTGGTTGTTTGGTCGCGTGATTACAAGATTGATGCATTCCGGTTTGACTTGATGGGACATCACCCGTTGGATCAGATGCAGCGTTCGCTGGACGCGGTAAAAGCTGTTGATCCGGGTACCTACTTCTACGGTGAAGGGTGGAATTTTGGCGAAGTGGCCAATGACGCGATGTTCGTACAGGCAACCCAACCGCATTTGGGCGGCACCGGAATCGGTAGTTTTTCCGATCGCCTCCGTGATGCCGTACGTGGCGGTGGCCCGTTCGACGGCGGTGACGGTTTGCGCCGCACCCAAGGTTTCGGTAACGGGGCCTATGTACAGCCAAACGAGATGGATGGTGTTACCAAGGAAACCGCGCTGCATTTGGCGGATCTTACCCGTCTTGGTATGGCCGGTAACCTGAAAGACTACACCTTCGTTGATGCCAAAGGGCGTACTATCACCGGTGCTGAGTTGGACTACAATGGTGCCCCGGCAGGCTATGCCGTTGACCCGACTGAAATTCAGAACTACGTTTCCAAGCACGACAACCAAACGCTATGGGACAATAACCAGTATAAGATTGATTACAGTGTGACATCTGCCGACCGAGTCAGAATGCAGGCTGTATCATTGGCAACGGCCATGCTGGGTCAGGGCGTACCGTTTACCCATATGGGTTCTGAGTTGCTGCGTTCCAAATCAATGCAGCGTGATTCCTATGACTCTGGGGATTGGTACAACGTCGTTGATTTTTCGATGGCAGATAACAATTGGAACAAGGGACTGCCAAGAAAGGACAAGGACGGGGATAACTATGCCATTATCGAAAAGGTTATCGCTTCCGCTGGGAGTTTTGCGCAGCCATCTTCGAAAGATATCGCTACGATGGCTGAGTATTACAAAGAGTTGGCGGCGTTGCGTCAGCACTATCCGTTGATAACTTTGGGATCAGGCAAGGAAGTCAACAAGCGAGTTGCGTTCCATAACACGGGTAAAGATCAGATCCCGGGTTTGATCGTGATGTCCATCGATAACGGTACGGAAACTGGTCTGGATGTTGATCCGGCCGTTGACGGTATCGTGGTTGTGATTAACGCCTCGCCTACGGCACAGTCTGTCTCATGGCCGACACTTGTAATACGAAGTGCCCGCCATGTTACGGATCTTGCCGAAGGTGCCGTCTATGCCGATGGTAAGATTACTGTGCCAGCATGGACACCGGTTGTTTTTGAATTGCCTCGGGGGGATCAGCGAGGCGCAGGAATACGCGCCGCGCAATAAGCGCTTTTAACCCTTTATTATTGATATAAGCCCTCGCAAGAGGGCTTTTTCATTGTAAGATAGGAGCTGTACGGTGATAAACGGCTCGTTCATGTTTCATTCATTTTGGTTGCGATAAACTGCAGCCATACAGTAAGAGAGAAATAGTTGAGAGAAGGTTGGTTATGAAAAACTTTATTACTAGTGTTGCTGCGCTTGTCATCGGTTTTTTCACTGTTACGTTCGCAGCGGTAATGGGTCTGTTCATTGGTATTGCGGCACTGATTGCCAAGCCTTTCATTAAGCGCAAAGTAGAGAAAGCCTACGAAGAGGCACTGCAGCAGCAAGGCTATGCTAGCCACGGTCATTCGAGCCAGACGGGCTCGACCATCGATGGTGAGTTTGAAGATATTACTCACAAACCGGCCCCACAAGCTTCATAACAAAAACGCCAGCAATATTATTGCTGGCGTTTTTGTTTGTATCTATTCGGATTCCCATCCTTTCATTTACATGCCATTGATACACTCATTGAGAACGTTGTTCTGAGAGGCCATAGCCATATTTGGGGGGTGTTACTCGGAAAAATGCTGTCTAACGCAGTGAATGAAGTCTTCGATAGCTTGTTGGCTAATATTAAAACGGTATTTTTGGTTATTTTCTAATAATTCGAAATGCCCTTTGTCTTGGTAAATGCGGCTTAGAAAAACGTCAAAGGCTTGCTGGCTACTGTTTCCTCCTAACATGACAACCCGTCCTACGGTATGCCTGTTGCCATTATGCCGCCAGTTGATGCTGAATACGTCGACAGGGGAGCCATATTGCATATAAGTAATATTGGTATAGCCTGCGGGGTGGGAGATATCTGCTTTCAGAGCAATATAACGGTTATCGGATTGATTATCTGAAATGAAGGCGATTTGTAAATTTTGCTGGAACTCATGCTTGTCATTTTTGATTAGGTGAAACAGATCCAATCGGCACCGATCTGAGCTCAAATCTGTTTCGCTAGTGGGTTTTATGGCTGCTTGGGATGGCCACCCTACCAGTGCCGCATACAGCGTAATAGCACAAAGAACCGATATGTGACCTAACTGCATAGTACAACCTACTCTATGAGTATACGTAGGGAAAAGTATAGTGAGGGGGGAGTATGCAGAGTGTCTTAGAACAGACACCGGAAATGATTAAGCGCTCATTTTGAGCGCTTATTCCACCAGTTGGTTATTTTAATACTTGCATAGCAAATAATCCCAGAAGCTATGATAAGCCAAACAGCTTGTTCGGTGACGTCCATTTCAGCCATATTGAAATACTTATATTACCAGTCGGTAAAAGTATTATAGCGCAGTGTTTAGAAGCACAAATGTTAACTAAAGCACGTAAATTGATAATTTTATTTATGACCCTGTTTGCATACTGTTTATTTTAGGCATTATAGATTTTGGCCTTAACGACTCTGCGGTATTGGGTAGGTGTCATTTGGAAATGTTGCTGGAAGCGCGTTGAAAAATGGTGTGGGTCTTGATAGCCGACTTGTTCCGCGACATCTTGAATTGACATGCCAACGTCGCGCAGTAGTTGCTGCGCAGTTTCCATTCGTAACCTCTGTAGGTATTTATGCGGGGTTTCTCCGACCTGATCTTTGAATTTACGGTTGAAGGTACGCAAAGGGAGCTGGCAGTGTTCTGCTGTGCTTTGTGCCGTAATGTTCTGTGAAAGATTGCGTTTCATCCAGTCTTGGGCGAGGGCGATGGATTCGTCGAATTGAATTTGTCCGCCGATTTGATAAAACGGCTGGTGGTTTGTCTTTGAAATTTCATGGCCGAAATGGGTCTCTATCGTCACTGCGATTTTCTGACCATAGGCTTGGGCGATGAAGTAGAGGATCAGCTCTGACTGTGAGTTGATACTGGTTGTGCAATATAAGCCATTGGCTTCTGTAATAGAGGCTTTGCGGTTGAGGATAACTTTGGGGTAACGCTGGCTGAAGTTGTCGTAATAATACCAGTGCGTTGTTGCAACGAGATGATTTAACAGCCCTGTTTCTGCCAGCCAGACAACCCCGGTCCCTGTTGCTACTAGATTTGCCCCTTTTTGATATTGCTGCTGTAGCCAGCGGATGATTTCTGGGTGTCGCCGAACCGACTGGAGTGGATTTCCCCACATTGGTGGTAATATCACCGTGTCGAACGATTGTTCATTATCATAGGTCGTGTCGGGTTGGAGTCGAAGTCCAGCGCTTGCTGCCATTGGCTCAAGGCTGGGGCCGACAACGGTGATATTCAGTGGTTTTTGCTTTTGTTGGGAGCGTGTACGAAGCCTTGAAGCACTACTGAGCATTTCCGCAGCAAGGGATACTCCGGTAATCAAGGCTCGGTCGTAGAGAAGGAAAGCGACATTTTTCATTTGCTAACTCGTCTTAATGGCATGCTTGGCATTTATGTCAGTGATAATGGCATAAATGCCAGATGAATGAACAGTGTAAATTGGTAATCTAATTGCAATTGAAATTGATGCAGTAGGTTTGGGATGTCTAAATTACCTTTGATTGTTGGCTTTGGTGGGATGAATGCTGCAGGGCGTAGCTCTGGATTCCATAGTTATAAGCGGATGGTTGCCGAGGTTTTGCCGGAAGATGAAATGGCAGCAACTTGGCAGGATCTCGCACTGCGGATGGGGTTGATAACTGATACCTCTCAGCAGGTTGATGCCGAGATCATAGAGGCAATAAAGGCGGGGACTCTGGTTCGTCGAATTGATTCTTTCGATCCTGATAACTTGCTGTATCAATACAAAACGACATTGAGCAGCCAAAGTGACGAGCTCACCTTTACTTTGCGTAAGTCCAAACTGCCGACTTGTATTCCCGATAACTGGGTTGTCGAAGAGCAGGGCAGCAAAGTCATGATCACGGTAAAAGGTGAATTGGACGCATTGCTAGAGGATCGCGTGAGTTATCCTGTAACGAGTGGCGGTAATATTCCAGCCGGATTTGATCCGGGCAAACTCTATAATTCACGTTTTCATCCACGCGGCTTGAAATTGGCCCTGTATGGAGCCTCAGATGCGTTGAACTCGCTCGGAATGGACTGGGAAACGGTTCTGTCGCATATCGATCCTGATCAAGTGTCGGTATATGCGGGAAGTGCTTTAGGGCAAATGGATGACGCATCATTGTCAGGGATGCTGGCCGCACCGCTGACTGGGGGGCGCGTCAGCTCAAAAATGATGGCTCTTTCTTTGGCAGAGATGCCCGCTGATTTTATCAATGGTTACGTTATCAACAGTATTGGTAGCACTGGCACCAATATGGGAGCCTGTGCGACGTTCTTGTACAACCTGCGTCAGGGAATGAATGATATCCAGCGTGGTACGGCAAGGGTGGCGATTGTTGGTAACGCAGAGGCACCAGTCGTTGCTGAGTTGATGGAAGGCTTTCGGGTCATGGGGGCTTTGGCGGAAGACACACAGCTAATGGCATTGGATGGAACAGAAGACGTTGATAACCGCCGTGCTTGTCGACCATTTTCGGCCAATGCCGGTTTCACAATGGCTGAAGCCGCTCAGTTTGTCGTGTTGATGGACGATGAGCTGGCGCTTGAGCTAGGTGCCAATATTTATGGTTCGGTGGCTGATGTGTTCGTCAATGCTGATGCGAACAAGAAATCCATTTCGGCACCGGGCGTAGGTAACTATGTGACCATGGCCAAGGCCGCCGCGCTTGCCAAGGCGATTTTGGGCCAAGAGGGCCTGCAACAGACTTATGTACAGGCTCACGGCACGGGAACGCCGCAGAACCGTGTGACAGAGAGTCATATCCTCAATGAGGTTGCCAAGACATTTAATATCGACAATTGGCCGGTAACGGCAGTGAAATCCTATGTCGGTCACTCGATGGGGGCGGCTCCAGGCGACCAGTTAATTGCGTCATTGGGCGTATGGCAGTACGGCTGGGTTCCTGGTATCAAAACCATTGATCATATCGCCGATGATGTTCATCGTTCGCATCTCAATATTCTGACCGACCATGCGTTTTTCGGAGATAAGGGTGAGAAGATTAAAGCGGTAATTCTCAATGCCAAGGGCTTTGGTGGCAATAATGCATCGGGCTTGGTGCTTTCTCCAGCCCAGACGCTCCAGATGCTGGGCAAGAAACATGGTGACAGTGTGATGGCGAGCTATTATGGCAAAAACCAACCTGTCCGTGAATTGGCCCAAGGTAATGATCAGGCGGCGAGTCGTGGTATTGAAAATATTCGTTATCATTTTGGCGAGAGTGTGATGGACGAAACTTCCGTTACCCTGACTCAGGAAAGTGTACAGTTGGATTCTTTTGCCAAGGGCATTCCTCTTGCAACAGAAAATCCTTATGCTGATTACAGTTAATATTCAGTAACGGTAGCATAGATGGCAAATGTCATGTTGGTTGCAAACCTCAATTGTGACCGGGTATTACAGTTGGAAGAGCCGCTGTTGAGCGGTGGTCGGCACCATTATCAGGATGAAGGCCGTCGTTTAGGCGGCGGTGGGGCCAATACTGGGTTGGGGTTGGTCTGGGCTGGCCATAACGTGTCGTTGGTCAGTCAGGTTGGCCGGGATGAAACCGCAGACTGGCTGCTGGCAGAAGCTAGCCTTGTTGGGCTTAATTGCGCGTTGTTACAGCGTAACGACATTGTGACCCCAGAATTGTTATTGTTGATGACTCCTGATGGTGAAAGAACCATTATTCGGCCGGGCAGGCCTGAATTTGTATTGCCGGCTCCGCCTTCGTTTAAACGTTGGGATGCTCTGTATGTAAATTCTTCTGCCATCGGTATTGAGGCATGGGCCGAGATGGCGTTGGCTGATACGGATACCTTGGTTGTCGCACAGCTACCAAAAAGTGATGAAAGCCGCCCTTGCCATGTATTGATTACATCACGCTCTGACTTATTGGCTCATACCGGATTTGATGGCGATGTGTGGGGTTATGGCTGGCGTATTGCCGGAGAACATCTGCGGTATGTGGTTGTTACTGATGGCAGCAATGGCGCGACAGCATATAGTCAGGATGGCAAGGTTAATGTACCGGCCCTGCCTGTGGATGTCGTTGATACGACGGGGGCGGGGGATAGTTTTGCTGGCGGTATGATCCACGGTTTGCTGTCTGGGCATGATATTGCCACCTCAATGACAGAAGGTGCACAATGGGCTGCCTTTGCCGTTCAAACGGTCAGCTCGGTACCCGGGGACAATCTTCGCGAGTATTTATCGGAGTAAGCATAAGCTCTGTCAGAGATAATGAGGCTGGACAAAATGAAAAGGGGTAGCGATAGCTACCCCTTTTTTTGGTCAATTTGGCTTGCAACCGGCCAATAACTTACTTTTTAAGTGTTGTTACTTTAGAGCGGTTTAATACAGTACGGCGCAGGCGAGCACGGCGCTCGGCATCAGACTGCTCGCTAGGGTTGTTGGTGCGGCCTTTACGATCCTTGAATGCTGCCTTGGTGTGCATTTTTTCCAATAGGGCATCACGGCTCTTTGGCTCGTAACCGTCTAGCTGAACGCGGCGAATACGCTGTTTGATCAGATTCTCAACCTGAACCAGAGTCAGCTCTTCTTCGCGGCTAACAAAAGAAACGGCATGGCCTTCCAAACCAGCACGGCCAGTACGGCCGATGCGGTGTACGTAGTCCTCGGCAAGGAAAGGCATGTCGAAGTTAACAACATGAGGCAGACCTTGGATATCCAGACCACGGGCTGCGACTTCGGTTGCAACCATTACGCGGGCTTTACCTTCTTTGAATTCGTCCAATGCGCGACGGCGTGCGCTTTGTGCTTTGTCGCCGTGGCAAATAACGGCCTTGATACCATCCAGTTTCAGTTCTTTAACTAGCTCATTGGCTGTTTCTTTGTAGTTCACAAAGACCAGAACCTGTTTCCAGTTCTTCTTGCCAATCAGCTCAGAAAGCAGCTCGCGCTTGCGTTCTTGATCAACTGGGTACACAACGTGGGCAACGGTATCTGCTGTTGCATTTTCCGGGCTTACAGAAATACGCTTAGGTTTACGCAGAATTTCTGAAGCCAGTTTGTTCATCTGTGCTGAGAAAGTGGCAGAGAACAGCATGGTTTGCGGGGTAGAGCGAACACCTGACATGATTTGGCGGATATCAGCAACGAAGCCCATATCCAACATACGGTCAGCCTCATCGAACACCAAAAATTCCAAGTTAGCCAGTGATACATTGTTCAGATCCAAGTGCTCAAGCAGGCGACCCGGTGTGGCAACAAGGATATCCAGCCCTTGCTCTAGCTTTTTCTCTTGAGATGACATTTTTGTGCCACCGTAAATAGCGGCTGTTTTGATCTCTGTGTACTTGGTGTAGTTTTCAATGTTCTGCGCAATCTGGGCAACAAGCTCACGAGTCGGGGCAAGGATCAGTGCTCGAACATTGAAACGGCCGCGCTGCTTAGGTTTATCAAGGATCTGCTGGATGATAGGCAGTGAGAACGCAGCAGTTTTACCTGTACCTGTTTGTGCATTGGCAAGAATATCGTGTCCGCGACGAGCGTGAGGGATCGCTTGTTTTTGGACTGGGGTTAATTTCTCGTATCCGCACTCAGTGAGGGCGCGTACAATTTCCTGAGAAAAGTTTTGTGATGCAAATGACATTCTTTTTTCCTAAAGCAGACGGTTGGGCCTGAAAAAATATGGTCGGTGATTATACCCCAGTCACTGGAAGATGCTAGTTTAATACCAAATTGAATCATTTGCCCCAGCCGTCAGAATTTCTCGATGTTATTGTTTTGCCATGAACAGAGGGGGATTGTCAGTAATGATATTGTCTACCCCCATACCATACATGCGTTCGGCCTGTGATGGGTCATTAAGAGTCCACACCTTGAGTATTAGGCCCTGCTGCTTGATGGTTTCAGCAATCTCTGGGGTTAGGATCCGGTGGTCGATATGGATGCTAAACAGGTCGAGGTTCGCTAATTTGGCAAGGCGCTTGCCGTTCCACGTATCACAAATATAGCCACGCCGTACTTCGGGTATGTGTGTCTGGCATAGCTGAAGGGTTGCGATGTCGAAGCTAGAGAGCAGCAGTTTCTCAGCAGGGTAGTTGTGCTGTTTGATGACATCGGCGATGGCGTCAATGAGAGGTTCGGCTTCTCGCGGGTGGTAAATTTTAATTTCTAGGTTGAGAGATAGACCGCGGTTGGTACAGAGCTCGAGGGTTTGTGACAGGGTCGGGATGGTCTCTGTTGCAAAGTGCGGGTCGAACCAACTTCCTGCATCAAGGGATTGCAGTTGTTCGAGGGTAAGGCTTGCGACCTTGCCTTTGCCATTGGTGCAACGGTTGACGGTTTTGTCATGGATAATAACAGGAATTCCGTCTTTGCTAAGCTGGGTGTCTATTTCAATCCACTCTACCCCGCAGTCAGCTGCAAGGTTCATTCCTGCCAGTGTATTTTCAGGCGCCAGGGCTCTGGCTCCTCGGTGGCCACTAATCATTTTTCATCCCAATTTATGTGTGGAGATTAATTACTTTACTGAGCTTTGCGATGTTAGGGTAGTGAATAATCGGCTAGGTTAAGGTATTAGCGAATTCTTGAAGATTTTCTTAATGAAGATCCAAATGTGAGCTAAATCAGATATAATCGCCGATTCAAACTTTTCCGCGAGTGATGCAGGTTGTTCACGATAGTCAAGCCTGTGGTTGCAGGTCGTGACCGACATACCGTGTTCATTTTTTGGTATTGCCGTGTGTTGCCCCGAGAAAAGTGCTCTATTACGGTGACTCGTGATCACAAGTTGCCGTCGATCAACTAAAGGAAAATTGCATGAAGCTGTCTGTATTAGATCAAGCGTTGTTTGACCACCTGTACCGCGATATCCGCGAATTCCGCAGTACATTTGATTTGGATATTGAGTCGCCATCAACCTTGAACGAGCAGTCAGATGCGTTGCACACATCATTGGCCGTCGAAGAGCTAACCGAACTGGCCGAGGCTGATTCTCTGGTTGAGCAAGCGGATGCTATTGTTGATTCGGTATATGTACTGATGGGCCGCCTTGTTCACTTGGGCGATGATAAGGTTGAGTCGAACATGGGTATTAGCTACCTGATCGATCTGTTGTTGCAAATTGCCCAGCGTTTGGGTTTTGATTTTGTGGCTTGTTGGGACGAAGTTCATTCAAGCAACATGAGCAAGGTATGCCGCAACGAGTCTGAATTTGAAGAGACTCAAGCTCATTACGCTAAGCAAGGTGTTGAAATTGTCGGTAGCGTAAAAGGCGAATACATCATTGCAAAATGTGGTAAAGACGTTGATCTGGGCGACAAGCTGATCCGCCAAGGTAAAGTATTGAAGTCAATTTACTACCGCCCTGCGGATTTGGTGAAATTGGTTACAGCGTAACAAAACGTAATTCCTAGCACTTAGAATAGAAGCCCTGATAGTCGTACTGTCGGGGCTTTTGTTTTGGTCGCAACCGACTTAGATATATTGTAATTCCATCTGATGGCGTCTTCTGGGTATAAACTTTAATGCAACGTGTCGGTTCGTCTCGGCCTGACCGTTTGTTTAGGCGGTGAGTGCAGGCTAAAGGATATAAAAGAATAAATGATGAGAGAAAAGATAGGCGAGCAATGTACCGACAGCGCATTGGGTCGCCAGTTATTTAAGATGACATGGCCAATGATGTTTGGTGTGTTGTCGTTGATGAGTTTTCAGTTGGTTGATAGTGCGTTTATTGGTCAGTTAGGGATATTACCGTTGGCTGCACAGGGGTTTACCCTGCCAATGCAGATGGTGATTATCGGCTTGCAAGTGGGGTTGGGTATTGCCACTACATCCCTGATATCTCGGGTACTGGGACAGGGTGATAATGAACGGGCTAAGCAGCTTGGTGGTTTGGTGGTGGTTACCGGGGCGATCAGCGTATTTGCTATTTGTTTGTTAATCTGGTTTGTCCGAGCGCCTATTTTACAGCTCTTGAGTGCCCCACCTGAGGTCTACCCCGTAGTGGATGAATACTGGCCGGTATGGTTGTTGAGTTCATGGACAGGGGCGATGCTTTACTTTGCTTACAGTCTGTGTCGGGCAAACGGAAATACTATGCTCCCAGGTAGTTTGATGGTTGTGACCAGCGTATTGAATATGGGCCTTGACCCATTGTTCATCTTTACGCTGGATATGGGGCTGGTGGGTGCGGCATGGGCGACGGTAGCTGCTTTCGGTATCGGTATTGTCATTGTTTATCCCAAGGTGCTGGGAAAACACTGGATGAGCATGGACTGGCATGACCTTGATGTGCCAGCATCGATGAAAGAATTAGCGAATATTATGGCACCAGCAATGCTGAGCCAATTACTGCCACCATTGTCGTCTATGCTGGCAACCAAGTTGGTTGCTGGTTTCGGTGCGGCGACAGTTGCTGCATGGGCATTAGGCTCTCGCATGGAATTCTTTGCTATCGTGACGGTATTGGCCCTGACGATGTCAATGCCGCCAATGGTCGGGCGGATGCTGGGCAATGGGGATATGCCGCGTATTCAGGCCTTGATAAAGATAGCGGTGAAGTTTGTGTTGTTATGGCAACTTGCCATTGCCGTTTTGCTGTATATCTCTTCTCCT
This sequence comes from Photobacterium panuliri, assembly GCF_059920555.1. Lineage (NCBI taxonomy): Bacteria > Pseudomonadati > Pseudomonadota > Gammaproteobacteria > Vibrionales > Vibrionaceae > Photobacterium > Photobacterium panuliri. The sequence continues at coordinate 751,523 of NZ_CP197193.1, read as the reverse complement.
TGGCTGAGCCAGATGCTCGCGAGCGAGAAGGCAGTTTCCGATGTTTTGTCTGTCCACTTGGTATGGGTGCCTATCAGTCTGGGGCCGCTTGGCGTTTGTATGTTGATGGTGTCAATTTGTAATGCGTTGGCGATGCCGATGAGGGCGCTTGTCATTTCTTCGTTGCGTTTGTTTGTCTGTTTCTTGCCAATCCTATGGCTGGGAGCGCAATTACTGGGTCTTAAGGGGATTTTCATGGGGGCGATGGTGGGCAACGTTTTCGCCGGAGTGCTGGCGTGGGTGTTATATCAGCAAGGCGTGAAGCGTGTAGCGGCGAAGTTCTGTCCAGATGCCTCGATCTAGAGGTGTCTTTGCCTCGGCAATATCGACAATGTACTTTATGAACCGTACAGTAAGTATGAATAAGCAGTTGAAGGAAAAGAGTAATGGCGACATTTACGGTTAATGCAAGCACGATGCATTATCTGGATCAAGGAACCGGTCCTGTGCTGGTATTTGGCCATAGTTATATGTGGGACAGCCGGATGTGGGCTCCCCAAATCGAGGCTCTGAGCCAGTCATACCGCTGTATCGTGCCTGACTTTTGGGGGCATGGTCAGTCTCAGCCTGCGCCAGTTCAGACTCGGACTCTGGCTGATTATGCCGATGATGTGCTGGCATTGCTCGATGAGTTGGAGATTGACGAATTCAGCTTGGTGGGTTTGTCGTCAGGCGGTATGTGGGCAACTGAAATGGTGATTAAGGTACCGTCTCGGGTTAGGGCGCTGGTTTTGATGGATACTTTCGTGGGGCTAGAGCCAGAAGTTGTTCATACCCAGTACTTCGATTTGATCAAGCAAATGGAAGCACAAAAGTCGATTTCGTCAGATACTGCCGATTTCTTTACCGTTAGACAGTTCGGGACGAGCCCGGTATCTGCTCTTGTAGAGCAATTCCGCCAACCGTTGCTGGCAGCCAATGGAGAACAGGCATTGGCTTTGGCAAAAGCGGGCAGGATGATTTTTGGTCGTCGAGATATGTTCGAAGATGCTGAAATGTTTGCATTGCCAACGTGTATTATGGTTGGAGCACAAGACCGAATGCGCCCTGTATTGGAGTCACAGCTAATGCATGATGGTATAACGGGCAGTGAGTTTGTCTTGATTCCTAATGCAGGTCATATTAGTAATCTGGAGCAGCCAGAAATAGTGACCAAGCATTTAGAGGCTTTTTTGGCAAAGCATCTGTAGGCCTTACAAAAAAGTATGTAACGATGAATAAAAAGCAGCGAAAACGCTGCTTTTTGTTTTTTAGCTGGATGGTTAGTGGTCAGGCTGCAATTTGTTGTTTGTTATTAATGTTTTGTTGAATAAACGCAATCGTGTGGGCGTTGAATTCTTCAGGCTTTTCGACGTTGCAGACATGGCCACAGTTTTCAAATTCGGTCAATTTGCTGAATGGGTGACATGTCACCATTTCTTTGACGGGTTTAATAAACATGTAGTCTTTGTCACCCATCAGATAGAGGGTAGGGATCGACAAATCTTTTTCTTTGAAATAACGCATCAGCGGGTTTACGTCTGCCGCTAATTTAAACCAGCGTTTGAATTCCTTTTGGCATAGTTTCTTGGCTTCATTAACAAACAGAAGCCGTGATTCGCGCTGATTTTTCTGCGGCATCACGACATAGGCAAACAAGCGGTAGAGCCACATATAAGGGATGATATGCTTGCAAAGGTTGCCTGCTTTAACCAGAGCCTGAGAGCGGGTATTCAAACGAGTGACGGCTCCGCCCAGTACCATGGATGTGACTCGCTCAGGGGCGAGCTCAGCCAAATTTCGGATGATGATAGTGCCGAGAGAGATCCCGACAAAGTGGGCTGATTGAATTTTGAGATGGTTGAGAACCTGAACAATGTCAGTTGTAACGGTCTTGAAGGTATAGGGGTTCTTAACCATGTCTCTGAACATGTTGTTTGAGCGACCATGCCCGCGGAGATCCAGCAGCAGCAGGTTAAAGTGGGGCTTAAATGCTTTGAGTTGCTTGAACCAAATCGACGAGCTTCCCCCGGCCCCATGGACGAAGACTACCCAATCTTTGCTGGTAGGGTGCAGATAGGTTTTATGGAATAGCAATGAATCTGACATTGTTGGCCTTTCGTTGAGGGGTGGTTGCTCAAACTGGTGATGATTTTAGCACCAGCGCTTATTTATTCAGACTCTGAATTGTTTGCAAATATTGCAGATTGGCGGTGTGACAGGTATCAAAAAATGAACAGAGGATTGATGAAAAAAGCCCCGCAATTTGGCGGGGCAAGGCAAAAGACTCAGTGGCTTGGAATCTATTTTACGCAATAGGCGTAACGAAATAATGCAGTGGAAACGTTCGTCGTAGTTACAGAACTTGAAGCTGATCTACTTCAATCTCTGGTGTGTTGCCGCCTTCAAATTCACCAAATAGACGGACCTTAGTGTTGGCGTCGATAGCATGTGGAACAATGATGTCGTCATCTAGCTCGATTTGGATTGTGTCTTTGCCATCGCTGAAGATAAAGGTATCGGCGCTGATCTGCTTGATAAGCGTTCCTTCAACAACGGCTTTGGTTTCGGCAAACATGCTGTTGTTTTCCATTAGCGAAGCAACAGTGACGGTTTCTACAGGGCCGTTATAGCTGACAATGCGATCTTCTTTTTGGTTATGCTCACCAGCAAAAACGGCGGTAGGTAGGATGATGGCTGCGGTAGCGATAGCGATAATTGTTTTCTTAATCATAATTTGGTCTTCCTATGTGGGGTGTTGAAGTCATGTTGTCTTGATGGTTCTATTAAACACCCAACAGACTGAACTATTGATGAGTTGGATATTCAGATTCCGTTCATTTTCAACTTTTTGCGATCGTTAGGTGGATCGCGGGCTCGTTGGTTCTATCTCTCACATTTGTAGTTGGCTTTCACGAAAGTACTCGTTGATGGGGAAGCCATTCGCTAAAATGCCGCAATAGTTAAATGGCGGTAAAAAGAAGGGTTAGAAGTGGTAACGACAGAGTTGGTATTAGGCGGTGCCCGTTCAGGCAAAAGCCGGCTGGCCGAACAGTTGGCAATGGCGTCAGGGTTGAAGGTTGTGTATGTGGCAACAGCCACAGCCGACGATGACGAAATGGCCGAACGTATTCAGCGCCACCAGCAGGATCGCCCGGCAGAGTGGCTATTGGTTGAAGAGCCCGTTGATCTGGCGAGGGTGATCCGGACGTACAACAAGCCCGAGTATTGCGTGTTGATTGACTGCCTGACACTGTGGTTGACCAATTGTCTGTTTAATGATGATTTTCCTCAGCCTTGGGCCGAGCATAAATCAGAGTTGCTTGTAGCCCTAGCCGGTGCGCAATGCCGCGTTATTATGGTCAGCAACGAGGTCGGTCAGGGGATTGTGCCGCTTGGTCAGGTATCCCGCCAGTTTGTTGACCAGAGCGGTTGGCTGCATCAAGCCATCGCCCAGCAAGTCGATCGCGTTACGTTTGTGACGGCAGGGCTATCGCAGGTACTAAAAGGCCCAGCATTCGCATAGTCATCTCATCAAAGGGAGAGCATACATATGGCCAACCCAGAGCAAAACCAAGACGGGCAGGACAAAGCCGCTTTGCCGCATGGTGTTTATACGAGGGTAGACTTTTTAAGGCACGGCCTACCGGATGGACATGGCTGTTTGCGGGGTCATACAGATTTTGTGATAACCGAGACAGGAATGATGCAAATGGAGCAGGCGGTGCTTGGTTTGGATGACATCGAAACGGTGATCAGCTCCCCCCTTCAGCGTTGCAGCCATTTTGCGCAGTCTTTTGCTGAAAAGTGCCGACAACCCTTGAGCCTCAATCCCCAATGGATGGAAATGAATTTTGGTGACTGGGATGGCCAGAGCCATCAGTCGCTGTGGGAGAAGCATGGCTCTACGCTGGCAAAATACTGGGAAAACCCATGGCTAGGTAACCCTCATGGTGGAGAGTCATTAGAGGCTTTTGATACGCGCATCGCTGAAGCATGGCAGTGCTTGCTTAATGAGCAGTTAGGCAAGCGTCTGCTGGTGGTTACCCATGCCGGGGTGATGAAGCAACTCCTACGGCTCCTGCTTGAACTGCCACAAAATGCCAATTATTTGCACCGCATTGAATTACCTTATGCGGCTCGTTACCGCGTCACGGTATTTACCGATCAACAAGGACAGCATTGGCCGCAAATTCAGTGGCCAATTCAGCAACAATTTTAAGTGAGACACTCATGCAATCTACCACTCAAGCCCTGATGGTTCAGGGGACTACGTCCGATGCTGGAAAAAGTGTATTGGCCGCAGGTCTATGCCGGGTATTGGCACGCAAAAATATCCATGTTGCCCCGTTTAAATCGCAGAATATGGCATTGAACAGCGCTGTAACGCTGGATGGTGGTGAAATAGGCCGCGCACAGGCCGTACAGGCGCAAGCATGTGGCATTGAGCCAACCGTACATATGAATCCGGTATTGCTAAAGCCAAATACCGATACCGGCGCACAAGTAATTGTACAGGGTAAGGCGCTGGCTGATATGGATGCCGTGGGTTACCACAACTACAAGAAAGTGGTTATGGGGCCAATTATGGAGTCCTTTGCTTTGTTGCAGCAGGAATACCAGACGGTGATTATCGAAGGTGCGGGAAGCCCGGCTGAGATCAACTTGCGAGAAAATGATGTGGCCAATATGGGCTTTGCCGAAAAGGCTGATGTGCCGGTGATTATCGTGGCTGATATTGATCGTGGCGGCGTCTTTGCCCATTTGTACGGTACACTGGCGTTGTTGTCTGAATCAGAGCAGGCGCGGGTGAAAGGGTTTGTTATCAACCGTTTCCGTGGCGATATCAAGTTGCTGGAAAATGGTCTGGAATGGCTGGAAGAGAAGACAGGTAAACCGGTTTTGGGTGTACTGCCATACTTGCACGGTTTGATGCTGGAAGCGGAAGATGCCATTAATGCCCAGCAGGTCGATAGCGATGAAAACCCACTGCGTGTTTCTGTTCCTGTGCTTACGCGGGTCAGCAATCACACCGATTTCGATCCATTGCGGATGCACCCGCAGGTTAACCTGCAATTTGTCGGTAAAGGGCAGCAAATCCCGCCTTCGGATCTGATTATTATTCCGGGAACGAAAAGTGTTCGCAGTGATTTGGCGTATTTGAAAGAGCAGGGATGGGATAAGCAGATTGCGCGTCATTTGCGGTTGGGTGGCAAGGTGATGGGAATTTGTGGCGGCTACCAGATGCTGGGTGAGTCGATTGCAGATCCTGATGGCATCGAGGGTGAACCGGGCAGCAGCGAAGGGCTTGGATATCTGCAGACATCGACGGTGCTTGAACCCCATAAGCAACTCAAGCGCGTGACAGGAAAGTTGGTGATGCCAGAGCAGGCAGCAGTTGAAGTTCGAGGGTATGAGATCCATGCTGGGGTGACGCAAGGCGTTAAGGCTGATGCGCCGATTATGTTGACTGATGGCCCCGATGGACAGATTGGTATTGATGGCCAAGTTTTCGGCACGTATTTGCATGGTATTTTCGAGCAGCCTGAAGCCTGTGATGCGATTTTGGCATGGGCTGGGTTGGAAGCGACTAAAACACCGGATTTTGACCTGCTTCGTGAACAACATATTGACCGATTGGCCGACACGCTTGAAGCACATATGGATCTTGGCAAGCTGTGGCCGGAATGGGCTGATATGTTTGCTACAATTAAATAACATATGCCAAAACAACCTTAAGAGACCTGTTTTAACGAGAATGTATTGATTTCTCAGCAAGGCATAGCGGTTGTGAATATGCAGGATGAAGAAAGACAAGAACCCTGAGAATGGATCTCTGAATCCTGCATATTGAGTGAGGCTGTTTGGGTAATTTGAAATTTGCAATAGTTTGCCAGTAGACAAACGTTGCTAAGAGGGTATGCGCAACAGGTTTGAACGCCAACAACAGGTCAGGGATGAATGAAGGCTCTGGCCCGTTTAAAAGAGGGATAAAGATGATTTTAGATGTCGCACCAAGTATCAAAACCCAACGTCTTTATATCCGCCCCTGGCATGAAGGTGATCTGTATAGCCTTCATCGCATTATGTCGAACCAGTCTGTGCATACCTATACCGAGGAAGAACCCTGGACCGAGGCGAAGGCCCGTGATGTGCTTGAATGGTTCAAGGCTAATCGACATGGCTGGCAGTGGCGCGGACACTATTTCAATTGCCCGTTGATATTGTCAGATTGTAATACCCTGATTGGCCGTGTTGGCTTGAACCCTTACGGTGACAGCGAGCATGACGCCGAAATCGAGTGGACAATTTGTGAAGACCATTGGCATCAGGGTTATGCAACCGAGATAGGTCGTGCAATTGTCGAGTATGGTCTGCGCGAGGGGGGATTCCGCCGTATTATCGGATTTACTTCTAACCGAAATATGTCCGCCCGGCAGGTAATGAAAAAGATCGGCATGGAGCATATTGGCGATAAGGAAAGGCACAACCATAAGCTGTGCGTTTTTGAAATCACCCGTTAGTGAAACGGGTGATTCTTCATTTACCGTCTGCGATGTCGCTGACTGTGTGTTTCCAGTTTGCCGAACAGCACAGAGAGTCCTAGGCATAGGAATAAATACCCTGCGCCAACAAGTAGCCAGATCTCAAAAATCATCCCCGACGAGTTAGCTATTTCGCTGCCAACGAAAGTTAACTCCTGAATTGAGATCAGCGAGATGATTGAAGAATCTTTGACCAATGAGATGAACTGTCCCGCCAGGGGCGGTACGATCCCTGTCAGTGCCTGCGGGAAAATGACGTAGCGAAACCGATCCCAGCGAGATAGGCCCAAGGAGTCTGCGGCTTCCCACTGTCCTTTGGCTATATTGTCGATCCCGGAGCGTACGATTTCAGCAATGTAGGCCGCGGCAATTAGGCCTACACACAGAATCCCCGAAAACAAGTTTTCCCATAATTTTGCGGGTCCAAAAAGAATATTTTGGACGATATTGGTGTGCTCCGGGATATCGCGTAGAACGGATGTCAAACCAAGGGCCGGGACCAACTGACTGGAAATAAAAAAATAAAAAATAAAAACAAAGACCAGTGGGGGAATATTGCGTACCAACTGGATGTATGCCTGGGCAGGGAAGCGGATGATCGCGAGTGAAGATCGCCGAGCTAGCCCCAGAATGACACCTAGTATGCCGGCAAACAGCATTCCCCATAGGCTCAGGCGTATTGTTGCGATTACACCTTGAAAGAAATAAGGAAGCTCTCCGTTTTGGCCTCGGGTGAAGATCAGGTCAAATGCCTGGCTCCAGCGCCAGTGGTATTGGATCCCAATCGCTGAGCGGTAGTAGAGCCAGCCACAAAAGAGACTGACAACGGTCAGTAAGATCCAGTCGAGCGCGTTGAGTGGCAAGAGGGCCGGGCGCTTTTGGCCCGGCATCTTGGTATGGTTGCTTAGTGACAAGGCTTACTGTCCTTTTGCAATTTGGTCTTGCCAATCAAGAGTGGTGAACCAATAGTCATGGCGCTCTTTGAGCCAACCATCTTCGGTACGAAGCAAAATCCAGTTGTTGAAGAAATTAAGCAAATCAAATTCACCTTGGCGAATAGCAAAGGCCTCAGAGCCGCGACTTAAACGTTCTTTAAATGGTAGGAATAGCTTGTCGCTGTACTGGATTGCCATTTGCTCAGGTTTCGGTGATGAAGCAAGAGCTGCATGGGCGTTGCCGTTAAGTACTTCTTGGAATGCCTGCGCTTCATCGTCAAATTGGCGAAGTTTGGCTTTGGGGAAATATTTTTTTGCTGTTTGGACGGTAAAGGCACCACGGCGAACAGCAAGAGTGACGCTGCGTTTGTTGTAGTCGGCAATCGTTACCTTGCCATCTGCTTTGTCTTTGCTTGCCGCAAGTTGAACGCCTGAATGAGCATAAGGCGCTGTGAACAGCACGCTCATGTTTCTTGCCGGAGTAATGGACATACCGCCAATAATGACGTCGAATTTGCCAGCAAGCAGGGCGGGGATGATACCGTCCCATGCGGTTGGGATAAATTCGACCTTAAGTCCGGCATCGCTGGCAAGACGACGAGCGACATCAACTTCGAACCCGACCAGTTCGCCTTGCTTGTCACGCATGGCCCAAGGTACAAATGTGGACATACCGACTCGGAGCGTTCCGCGTTCTTTGATCTCTGTTAGTGCGCTTTTGTCAGATGCGATAGCGAGCGACGATGTCACTAGCGTAGTGATCGCCAGAAAAATGGATAATAGGCGCTTCATACTTCCTTTCTCCTTGTTTAGATAGTGGTATTTAGTTGTTATTGTTGCTGTAAATTATTTTGATACGTTGAGCTTGTGTTCGAGCCATGCTGCCAGTCCAGAGAGCAATAAAGTCACGCACAGATAGATGGCGGCGACAGTAAACCAGACCTCAAACGGCATAGCGGTATCTGCCACAATGTTTCGCCCTTCAGTTGTTAGGTCGAAGATAGCCATGACGCTAACAATGGAGGAATTCTTTACCAAAGAGACGGCCTCGTTGGTCAGTGGTGGTAATATCCTGCGGAAAACCTGCGGCAAAATGACATAGCGGTAGCTATCGATTTTGCTTAGCCCCAAGCTGTCAGCAGCCTCAAATTGCCCCCGGCTAATACTGAGTAATCCCGCTCGGAAAATCTCGGCAGTGTATGCTCCTTGGAACAACGACAGTGCCAGTACGGCGGTGGTGAATCGTTCTAGTCCTAATACTGGGCCGAAGACAAAATAGAGTAGGTAAATTTGCACCAGTAAGGGGGTGTTACGTATTAACTCAACATAACCGCGAGCCAGACCTCGCCCAACGATCGAATCTGACAGTCGAAGCAAGGCGGCGGTAAGGCCGATCAACAAGGTGGCAATCAGGCTGACCGCGCTGATGTGGAGGGTGACCATTAACCCTTCAAGTAACTCGGCTGGGAACCACTCACCGTCTTCGACAAACCATAAGTATTGGGGAATGCGATACCACTGCCAGCGGTAGTCCATTGCCTCGGCACCGCTTTGCAACAGCCAGAAAATAGCCGCGGCCACGAGCCCAATTTGTAACAATCCCGACAAAAACGGCTTTAGTATCTTTCGTATTAGTGGTGCTGTAGCCGAGCCAGAGTGGTGAGGTAGGCACGATTGTGACATAAGCGGCCTCAGTAGCTCAGGATCTGTTCAAGGAATTGCTGGGTACGTGGATGCTGCGGCGAATCGAATAGCTGGCTAGGAGGAGCCGTCTCAACGATTTCACCCTCATCCATAAACACGACGCGATCCGCAACTTGGCGGGCAAATCCCATTTCATGGGTAACGCAGACCATGGTCATGCCTTCGTTAGCCAGTTCTTTCATCACATCCAGTACTTCGCGGATCATTTCAGGGTCTAATGCCGATGTCGGTTCATCAAAAAGCAATATGTCCGGTTTCATGCATAAAGAGCGGGCAATAGCGACGCGCTGTTGTTGGCCGCCGGAAAGTTGGGAAGGGAACTTGTCGGCCTGATGGGCGATTTGTACTCGTGCCAGATATTCCATCGCCAGTGCTTGGGCGTCCTGCTGCGTCATTTTCAGTGTCCGTTGCGGGGCAAGGGTCAGGTTTTCAAGTACTGTCATATGAGGGAAAAGATTGAAATGTTGGAAGACCATTCCAACTTTGCCCCTTATGGCTCGGAGATGACGCTTGTCGAGCGGCTGGCCTTCAACGGTGATTTCACCGCTATTGAATTGTTCAAGTCCGTTAATACAGCGGATCAATGTTGATTTGCCCGATCCGGATGGGCCGCAGATAACAAGGCGCTCACCGCGTTCTATAGTGAGGTTGATATTTTTCAAGGCATGAAACTGGCCATACCATTTATCGACATTATGAAATGCGATCACGGGTTCAGAAACCATCAGCCAACCTTTGTATAAGATAAGTTATTGAACTTATGTTATTGCCCTGAAAAGAGAATTACAAAAGTTTGTTTGAATAACCGCGATGATGAACGGTTTTCTCACCAAATGGTTAAGGAACTGATTAATTATCCACCGCAGAGAAAATATCAGTATTCGGTGAATTAGGGTTTGCACTTCACCTAGAATATAGATAAGTTAAAGTCAATTGGATGTTGAAATTGCTGTCAACTAAAGTTGTAAATTATGATGTACAGTTGACGGGCCGTGAATTCAGGAAGTAGCAATGTATAAGACCGATGATGTACGTATCCGTGAAATAAAACAACTTTTACCTCCCGTTGCTGTACTGGAGCGTTTTCCAGCGACTGACAATGCATCAGAGACGGTGTATCAGGCGCGTACGGCGATTCACAATATGCTGAATGACGAAGATGATCGTTTGTTGGTGATAATTGGGCCTTGCTCTATCCATGATCCCAATGCGGCATTGGATTATGGTCGAAAATTGAAGCAGCTGCGTGATGAATTGAGTGGCGAACTTGAAGTTGTGATGCGCGTTTATTTTGAAAAACCGCGTACAACGGTTGGCTGGAAAGGCTTGATCAACGATCCCTATATGGATAATAGCTTCAAGCTCAACGATGGCCTGCGCATTGGTCGCAAGTTGCTGCTTGAATTGACAGATATGGGAATGCCGACAGCGGGTGAGTTTCTGGATATGATCACCCCGCAGTATATGGGGGATTTGATCAGCTGGGGGGCAATAGGGGCCCGTACCACTGAATCTCAGGTCCATCGTGAGCTGGCATCTGGGTTGTCGTGTCCGGTTGGCTTCAAAAATGGCACGGACGGCAACATCAAAATTGCCACTGATGCTATCGGTTCCTCTAGTGCCCCCCATCATTTTCTATCCGTTACCAAATATGGTCATTCGGCAATTGTATCGACCGCGGGTAATGATGATTGCCATATCATTTTGCGTGGGGGAAAAGAGCCTAATTACAGTGTTGAGCACGTTGCGGCCATTACTGAGCAACTGGAAAAAGCAGCGCTGAGACAGAAGGTAATGATTGATTTTAGTCATGCCAATAGCCTAAAACAGTTTAAGCGACAGATGGTCGTTGCTGATGATGTTGGCCAGCAGATTGCACAAGGGAACAAGGCTATCTTTGGTGTCATGATTGAAAGTAACCTGGTTGAAGGTCGACAGGATATTGTTGATGGTACAGTTCCGACATATGGGCAAAGTATTACCGATGCGTGTATCGGCTGGGAGGATACCGAACTTGTACTGCGCAAACTGGCTCAAGATGTTAAAGCAAGACGAAGCCTGTAATAACGACATATAGTTGATGAATAAATTAGCCCCGGCATCCTATTGCTGGGGTTTTTTATATGTAGCTCATGAAAAATCCGCATGAATTTTTATTCTGGAAATGTTCACTGTCCACGAAATGTATATCTTGAGTCGTCATGGTGAAGGGTAACTATTTGACTTTAAATGAAATAAATAAGAAGATTATAATCTTTCGAATAGTTTATTAGACAGCTTGTAATGATAGTGCTCATCATGATGCGATATTTAAGAAGTGTGAATATGAATTTAATCATTTTCCACTTTTCATTTTGGCCTCATTGATTGTGTATCCATTACACCGTTGGGATAACTTGGCTTTAGTTTTACGTGTTATATAAGGAAAATCATGAGTAATAACATTATGTATCCATTTATCTTTTCAGAAGAGAATGAGGTATACAGCCTATTGCTTTCTAGTGATATGAAGTGGGAAATTTTCGATAAAAAAGGTTTTTTAGGAAATGGACACGATTGGAATAGACTGATTAGGGCACTTCTCGAAGAGCAGTCACCGGATACACTAGGCAGCATTCAGTTCGATTCGGAAGCTGACATGTTCTGTGTTCGCAGTGAAAGCAAAGAGGCTTTGCAAGTCATCGCTGACCGAGTATCACAGTTTTATGATAATGATACATTAATGGAAGACGCCGTATCTAGGTATGCTCAGTACCGTTAGTTCTTGATGATATCGGCAATGTCAGGGATTTTGTATCTGAGCCTCACCTAGATGAGGGATAAGTTGTCGGTATTTGAATTCACGATTGGAAGTTGTAAGAGATAAGCGAGGGAGATTTGTGCCGAAGTCATTAGATATAGAAGAAAAAATCATCTTGTCAGTAAGAGATTTTGCCAAATCGATTAATGCTGGAAGCAAAGTAGTTGCGGATATGTCTGTTTTAGCGGAGTCTACGGATCAATTACCGTTAACAAATTTTGACTACTGGGAAAGGTTAATCCGATCCGAATTTCAAAAATCGTTTGATTATAATGCTCACTATGACAGGAAAGGTTGCTTAAAATCTCAACAATTATTGACTTGGTTAGACTTAATTAGTTGTGATGGTTATAAGCGAGAGAAAATCCTAAGAACATTATTTAGTGGTGCCCCTAATGCTTTTTTCTTTTCAATGGTGTTACGAAGGCTTAATGATTGGGTGCCTCAAGTTCGTCAGGTTGCTAGAGAGCAACTTCCCCTTATCGCAAGAAATACAGATCCTAAAGCAGTTAGCGATGCTATCAGCCTCGCGATAGTAAATTGGAATTCATGGGGTAGAATTGAGGATAGTGGCAGAGATACCTTGCTGAAGATAATTATGGAGCCCAATGTTTCTGAGCTACTTAGGGTTAAGTTAATAAACTCTGCATCTGGCCCAATGCCATCTTTGTTTGCTCAATTAGGGCGGACTTCCATGCTTGACCAGTATTTATATGAAATTGCTGTTAATGCCGTACAGCCAGTGGTTAGAGCTAAGGCTTATCGAAGTTTATTTGAAAAACGTGTGGTTTGGAGTGAGGGAAGAAAGTGGGAATGGACAAATATTCGATATTGTGAAGGACGGCTTAAACCCGTTATTTCAGAGCGGATGCTGGATGTCTCTATTCCATTCACAGTTTTGCTTGAAAATTCAGCGAATGATCGTTCTTCGGTTGTTCGTAGGGTTTCAGCTGAATTTTTGATTCGTGAGCTAAAATATTTCGGTGCCTTATCATCACAGTATGCAGAAAAATTTGCAGCTGATAGATCTAATCCAGTCTCACAAAGAGGCTTGTTTGCATTGAAAAAGTTAGCAGAGATGGATGTAATCTAGATAACATATATATCATCTTTGATACCTGATAATTGTCAGACATGGTTATATTATTTTCATAAAATTGTTTATTCATTAGTTTAGTAGGCTCATATTGGAAGATAAGATTAAGGAAATTTATAGACGGTCTGGTGTTGTATGAAAATAAGGAGATTTTAATGTCTATTTCAAATGGTCAGTTACAAGGTTATGGTTTTCTTACGGGTATGTACAGTGATGGCTACTTTCCTGATTTTCTCGTAGATAAACTCAGAATTATACTGATTGAGCTTTGTGAGAGTATTGAAGCTAACAACCCAAACAGTGAAGAGAGCCTGTTATTACTTACTCATGCTGCAACAGAACGAATTAATGAACTCGGTGAGGAATTTGAGGATAACGGCAGTGAACTGGAGACGGAAGCAAGAGAAGTGATCGCCGGAGATTTTGATTTTATTGTTCGTTCTTATGGATTTGCTGATGTCGATATTGAGAATGTTATTGCGCCTAGAGAATGGTAATGCAAAAAAATTCATATTTTATGTGTTTTGAGATTAAGTGATGAAATATTTTTTGCTCTGTATACTAATCTTAAGTTCTTTTCCATTGATAGCCAAAGAGATTAGATGTGGATGGTTGGAGAATCCATCACCAGCTAATATGTGGTTGATTGATCGCGATAATACATGGGGGATTTCATTTCAAGGTGATGCACATCTTGATGAAGATTCATTAGCTCTTGCCTATAAGGCTATTGAGGATCAGCGTGATTTTGTACGAACTAACAGAAATTATGGTTTTAGTTGTGCGTGTTTGACCGTTGATGTAAATAACGAAAAGAGTGTTATTACGAGAGTTTATGAGGCTGATCAAATTAGTTTGAAACAGTGTCTTGAGGATATATCAATAACTGAGAGTATTCCGCTTCGATTTAAATGAATGTTTATACTTAATAATAAGGTGAATTAAAGTGCTGGAGTTTGAAATATCAAACGGTAAAGTTATCGTCGATGATCGTTTTGATGAGTGTGTTACCGAACCGATCGAAGTCGCATTTCTTGATAATACTGTATGCGAGTTAGTGCTTGAAGAGTACCAGTTCGATTTTAACAAAGAAGATTTCCATTCTGCTATCGATAATTTCATTAACCTTGATAAAAGGGTTCTTCATAATGTAAGTGAATTTGTCTATAACTATTACCAAGATATCTTGAAATACTTGACGCCAGACGATGATTGGTATGTGGAAATTAATACGCCGAATGATGTTTGGAAGTTTGTACAGTTTGGTTGTGAGCCTGCGGTCTCTCGGCGGGAGTCTGATAACTTGATATACATTTCATTAGGATGTCATTGTCAGTGGGAACAAGAGCATGGACTGCAACTCGTATTCAAAAACGGCTCTTTTATTAATAAATTGGGCTCTTATGATGGACACCTTACAAACTCGGATGCTTATGGAAATCAGGAATTAGAAGACGTTATTTATAAACATAGAGGATGATTGATATCTATATCACAACGGTGGATATTGCTTAAACATTTCATTAATTTGTGTGTTGATAAAGTCAATGCGCGCAGAAGGCGAAAGGGTTTCAGACAGTTTTCGCTTCGACACGGCACGCCACACCACTTGATTGTTGCTGTTATCAATCATTTCGACGACGAGTTTACCGTAGCGATACTCACGATAATCTGTCGGTGGGCTATAGCCAAAAGCGAAATTACGATAGCCGTAACCAAAACCAATGCTGGTTCCATATGAGCGATAGTCTGATTGCTCGATAATAGAATGCGTAACAGTGACATCGGCATTGTTGGCGGCTGGTTCCATGCCTTTTTGATAGAGCGCCACAGCAATGGCATCTTCCATCCGTTTTCCATCAAGGGTCGTTGTTGCATGGTTGACGCCGGCAGAAAACTGGTACGTTTTGAATTGGCTGTAGTTAACGGCAGTGTTGTAGTCTGTGGAAACATCGGAGCTACATGCCCCTAGAAGTAGCATCATAGTAGTTGTTAGAAAAAGAGAACGAATCATGATGCTTACCTCCTATAAACCATTATTTTTGTTGGTCTGAGATGATGTTTCCATCGTTGAATTCAACAGAGAGAGGTGCAGATTGTTTCACTCGTTCGGATAGTGAATCAGGGAGAGGGAATTGACAGTAAATTTGATGATCCATATGCAGTCCGTTATCGATAAAGGCTTCAAGGATGTCTGTGTTTTCTGCAATCAGTAGCCTTGGTTGCGAATCAACGTAATACATAATTATCTCCGGTTAGTACCTCTTATTATCCTAGGCCATAGAAAACGATATACCCAAGATTCCTCTGTACGCTCGTTTTAGCAGACAGGGTATATGCTTATAACATGAGTTCATGCCGTATAACCTTTCACTGGTGATCTGTATGAAATGGCACCCTTGGGCAACGATTGTTATCGCTTTATTGTTAAGCGCTTGTATTAGTGATTTGTATAGGAAGCCTTCGCCTGTTTTAGGGGAAGATATTGCCAATTTGTCTGAAGCGTATGTTAAGGCAACCCGAGGGGGGATCCTAGATTTCACCGCAGTGATTCCCGGCAAGGTCTATCACCCCAAAGATGGATATATTCATTATGAGCGTTTGTGGTGTCTTGATGAGACGAAAGGCTCTCTTGATGAATATCAACAGATAGTTGATCAGTTATGCCATTTGAAAGGGGGAGCGATGGTTGGTACTTGGTGCGCCGCTACGTCTAATGCACTCCCGCTTTTTAGTGCGTCCATCGAACAGAATGGGACAGTGTGTACAGGGGGCGATCCTACAACGATTGTTATTACCTATGAGCCTATCTCATCGGCTACCTCAACAGAATGGCGACTTGCCGCAGAAGCTTTAGGGTATCGTAAAGCCCCAAAATAGCCAAAGGCGTGTGACTTGGCGTCATTATGTGCATTGTGAGCATTTGCGCACAGGTGTCCTGTTAATTTTGTGTTAACATGAAATTAACTGGACAGACCAGAGGGGAGCAGCAATGGAATGGCATCGGATTAACGTCGAAGATAATAACGGGATTGTAACGGTTTCATTGAATCGGCCGGATAAAATGAATGCCTTGGATATGAAAATGTTTCAGGAACTTGATGCGATAAGCAAACGGTTGAGGAAGCAAAAACATATACGAGCCGTGATTTTGCGTGGTGAAGGTGGTAATTTCAGCAGTGGACTTGATATAAAAAGTGTAGCCACATCAAAATCTAAGGCGATATCGTTATTGGCGAAGTGGTTACCGGGCAATGCGAATTTGGCCCAACGAGTGTCTCGAAATTGGCGTAAGTTACCCTTTCCTGTGATAGGGGTCATCGAAGGACGCTGTTACGGTGGGGGGATGCAAATTGTTCTTGGTGCCGATTTTCGCATTGCAGAGCCAGATGCCGAGCTGTCAATTATGGAAGTTCGTTGGGGGTTAGTCCCTGATATGGCTGGCTTGATGTCGCTGCGTGAAGTGGTTGCTAAGGATATAGCCATGAGACTGACGATGACCGGCGAGATTGTCACAGCATCACAAGCGTTGTCATGCGGTCTGGTTACTGAGCTTTCACATCAGCCGATGGAGCGAGCAAAGGAGCTTGTTAGTCAGTTGGCACAAGCATCCCCCGATGCATTGGCTGCAATAAAGTTAACAACAAATCGTTGTTGGCATGGTTCCGAGCGTTTTTTGCTGGCGCATGAAACATTCAGCCAGTTGCGGTTGTTGCTTGGCCGAAATTTTACCATTGCAGGACGGCGGCAGCGTAAACAGGAAGATCTGCCTTACCGTTCGCGGCAGTCTTTTTGGTAACCGTTGCTACGGTCATCTTAGATGCCGCTGAAGTGTAACAATCTGAGAGGACAGATGAAGCAAACAGATAAAGATGCCTTGATGTTTATTTTTGCTGTGGTGGCGGTATGTGTTGTTGTACATATCGTCAATGTTGTATCAGCCGGTTATCTCGCTGACTTTGGCTTGCTGCCACGGCATTATACGCATTTTACAGGTATGGCTGCCTACCCATTTATCCATGGTTCGTGGGGGCACCTGTTGAGCAATATGTTTTCGTTTACAGTATTGGCACTGCTGCTGTCTCGTTTCGGTCTGGCAAGGTTGATATCAGTGTTTATGATTTGCTGGTTTGGCAGCGGGATCGGCGTCTGGATATTTGGTCGCATGAACTACCATATCGGACTGAGTGGCATTATCTACGGGCTGTGGGCTTATCTGCTGGTATATGGTTTGTTTTACCGCAGTTTGAAGTCGATCGTAATTGCATTTTTGGTGATTGTTATTTACGGGTCGATGATCTGGGGATTTGTCCCGGTACATGAATGGATCAGTTACGAAAGCCACTTTTTTGGTGCCTTGGCTGGGGCATTGGCGGGATATGGTTATGCCCGTAGGGATAGCAATATTGATCGAAGCAAATCTCAAATAATGTAATCTTAGTGTGCCTGTTAGCGTCTTTACTGATAGTTGTGAAATGCTCATAGTGGTTTGTATTATCAATTTGGGTATTTGAAATTCAATAAGTTGTGAGGAAAACATGTTAGTTGTCTTTAAATGTAAAGCCTCAGGCCAGATTATGATGTTCGGTGATGTTGCAAAGCAAATGCTGAAAATCATGGGCAAGTGCGACCAGATTCCCGGCGCACTGGAGAAGGATGAAATCGACGCAGCGCTTGAAAACTTGCAGGCGGAAACCGTAGCGATGAAGAAGATCGAGCAAGAATCGGATAATACAGACTTGCGCGATGATGAAGATGAGCCTTACAGTGAGCCCGTTGTTAGTCTACATACTCGAGCCTTACCCTTGATTGATATGTTGAAAGCGGCGAAGGCTGCTGAGACGTACGTGATGTGGGAAGAAGCGAAGTAAGCAAAAATTTAGGCTATTGATGCTTAGATAACACGAAGAGGCAGGTAATGCTGCCTCTTGCTATAACAGTTGGTGGGCTATAAGCCTTGATAGTCGTTTGGCCGCTCATTGTACGACGTGGAGTGGTGCAAATGGGTCATCGTTGGGATCGTTGATCCAAATGTGTTCGAGTTGGATAGCGGTTTTACGTGCAATATCTTCTCCCTTCAATGCGGCAAGTAACGCCAGCATCATATCTAATCCCGCAATTCCCCCCGATGATGTGAATATATTTTGATCTCGCACCCATCGAGCAACAGGATACCAGTCGACCCCGATTCCGAATTGGCTTGCCAGTCGATAGTGCTTTTTGCTAGTGGTGGCGGATTTTCCCAGCAGTAATCCTGCCTCAGCCAGTAGTACAGCCGCGAGTGAAAATGCACAAATATAACGGGTGTCGGCATGCTGCTTTAGCCAATGAGTAACTGAGGGTTTGAGGGCAAAAGTAGCGGCTCCTTCACCACCAGGGATAATGACAATATCAATGGCTGGAAGATGCTGCCAGTGGGTTATGTGGCTAAGGGTAACACCTTGTTGGCTGGTGATTTGCTGTTCTGCCGGGAGATGCGTCTCGTCAGTATTATCGTGATTGGTTGTGAGAATAAGGTTGAAGGCATCAGGATATAAGCCTAAAACATTGGTGACGCTGGCAAGGTCAAGTAGATCGAAACCGGGGTAGAGCAAAACAGCGACGGTAAGGCTGCGCTCAGAGTCTGTTTGCTGGGGCATCGGTATGGCTCGGGTTTGTGTGTATCTTACTTAGCATAGTGGATTTGCCAGCATGCAATCTGCCAATTCTAAACGAGAATGTGAAATTGAACAGATTGCATAAATACGTCAGTGTCTCATTTTGTAGTGGGGTTAAAGCCAATACAAGAATGTCACAAATTATCGAACCTTAATGCCACGCTACAATGTTATCCAATACGTAGTTACCCAATGCGTAGTTACCCAATGCGTAGTTATCCAATACGTATCTAATGTGCATTGGAGAAAGGTAAGCCGTATTACGAAACTTCTTTCATCGCAGAAATGACAGATGGATCATTGATCAGATTAAACAGCATACTTTTCGCCGTTGCGCGCTGCGAGTCAGATAATACTTTCTTAGGGTTCTCACGGGACTGGGTAAGTATATTGGTGACGAATTTGCTGTTAGTGCCAGATAGCTCATAAACAAATCGGAGAGTATTGAGTAGTTCGTCTTGCGGCAGACTGTAAACGGCCATCTCGCAGCTCAGGCTATCCATAGCAAGCAAGTTGTTGACGACGATAATACGCTCAGCTTTGAACTTCTCTTTGGCTTCGTACGCATCAATAAGCGCTTGCACTCTATCGGCAATTGCTAGTGGCACTTCCATTGTTTTTGTTTCATTGCTCATTACTGATTCTCCTGCTCTAACTAGGACTCAATTTATCAATATACCTCAATGACCTCAAGCTGCTCGTTTCAGAGAAAATACATTGATCTCCCATTAAAGGTATAAAATTATAGTTTTGGTTATAAAAAAGGGATCGTAATGATCCCTTCTTATTTCATAAGCACATATTATGCTTTGTTAGTTAATCGCCTCGGCAATGATGATGTTGCGCTTAATAGCAATCGCATCGGCTGGCGTAGCGCTGGCAAGCTTGGCCTTTTGCGCTTTGACGTAGGTGAGTGCATCAGCCTTTGATTTAAACATCAGATCTTTGACATTGATAGAGGCAACGTTGGTGTAACGGCCATCCTCGCTAGCTGGTACATCGATTTTACCGTCGTTGATTAGTTTGGTGACAATGGCTCGTTCTTTGTCGTAGCCATCTAGCCCTTCAAGGTGCCAACGGTGCATCGGCTTACCTTCATACTTGCCGTTTTTCACTTCGGTCAGGTAGCGGATGGTTAGGTTGCGAATTGTACCCGCATCTTCACCGTACTCGGCTTCTGTGTCAAACAACACTGGGAACTCACGACCTTCCAGTACACCACCAGCTTTGGTTAGGTGTCCCATACGGTAGCTATTCATGCCAAGGCGGATAGGGGTGTTGTCTGTAATGGCTTTGCCGTCGGCAAATTTCAGGTCAGCGATACGTTTGCCAGCAGGCTGAGTTAAATCGATGGTGTAAGTCACACCGGCGAAGAAATCGTTGGTTGAATATTTTGATGAACGGCGTTCTGGATTGAAGCTGTAAGTAACATCGCCAGGTTTTACGCTGTTGAAGTAGCCCGCAGACCATTCCATGTATTTCTTCAGCTCTTTGCCTGTCATCTCATAAACGGTGATTTCACCACCTGCGTATTGATAGTTGTAGGCAATGTCTTTGGCTTTGATTGGGCCAACATCAAGCTCTGCATTGTCGTTGTCAATTTGTAGGGCGATGATATTGGCTTGTGGTGCGTAGTGGAAGCTCGCTTCCTGATATAGGGCACTGATACCTGTGTCTTGTACATGCACTTGTGGGATACCACGAATGGCATTTTCTGGTACCAGATCAACACCGGTCAGTTCTGCAACAGAACGGTTTGCATTTTCACGTAGGCGCTTGTGATAAGGAGCGTACAGCGACTCCATCACGGAATCTGATTCAACACCATTGATTTTGTAGGTGAAGCTGTCTTTATTGACCAACGTATATTTGCCGTCATTCTCTTCAAATTGCAGATCAATACGTGAGAGTGCACGGCCGTATTTGTCTGGTTCTGTAATGATCACACCATTGACAACGGCTTTGTCGATGCGGGTGTGCATGTGGCCAGCGACGATAGCGTCAAGTTCCGGGTTGGCATTGGCAATGTCAGTGACACCGGTATGGTCGATGTTGTTTTCGTTGTCCAAGCCCATGTGGGCAACAAGTACGATCGCATCGACCTTGTCATCGATTTGTTTGATGACTTTCTTGACCTCTAATGTTGGGTTGGTGAAAGTCACGCCACCTAAGCGGTTTGTTCCTTCGGCAAAAACCTGAGTCATTGGAGTGTCCATACCGATCACGCCAATTTTGATGCCTTGCTTTTCAATGATGGTATAGGCAGGTAGGAACGGGTTGCCGTCAGGGCGCTTAATATTGCCACCTAGTGAATGGCCTTTGAACTGGGTTAATGAGCGATCCAGAACTTTCAGGCCGAAGTCAAACTCGTGATTACCTAACACCCAGACATCGTATTTCATTTCGTTGAAACCCAACATCATTGGGTCTACGGGCTCGTCTTTGAACGTTTCGACGAAGTTGCCTTGAATAGTATCACCGGCATCGACAAGGATAACGTTGCCATTTTTGTCACGAATATTTTTTACCTTAGTCGCGATCTGACTCAGGCTGCCACGCATATTGAGTTTGTCTGCTGCGTAATCCCAAGGCATAAAGTGGCCATGCAGATCAGAGGTACCTAGGATGGTTACGTCAACTAAATCACCGTCGGCAGCAAAGAGTGGGTTGCTAAGGGTAAGCAGAATGGTCGAGGCAAGTAAGGTTCTTTTCATTTTTAGTATTTAATTTGTTAAATAATGGAGGGGGAATGATAGGACCTTACGCAATAAAAATGTGCGATGTTGATCTTGTTTTTATGTAAGGTGTTGAGTTTGTATATTTAAATTTGAGAATTGGGGCGTTTTAAAACACAAGGCAATAAAATCTTGGGTTGAATCGGTAACAAAAGCGATGGCGATGCATCGATATACAGATGACGCCAAGTGCAGTGTTGTCGCTTGGCGTCATAGGGGGAGTATTACGCGTTCAGTGCCTGTTCGAGATCAGCAATGATGTCATCGATATGCTCTATGCCAACAGACAGACGGATCATCTCAGGGCTGACACCGGCTTGCTTTTGCTCTTCGGCATTGAGCTGTCGATGTGTGGTAGAGGCCGGATGGCAAGCCAAAGATTTGGCATCACCGATATTCACCAAGCGTTTGAAAATTTTCAAACTGTCGTAGAAGCGAACCCCTGCATCATAACCATCTTTAAGACCGAACGAGAGGATAGCCGATGGCTTGCCTGCCATGTATTTTTCAGCCAGTGGATAGAAGGGAGAGTCAGGCAATCCGGCATAACTTACCCAACTGACTTTATCGTGTTGCTGGAGGTATTGGGCAACTTTCAGGGCATTTTCTGTGTGGCGTTCCATTCGTAGCGCAAGGGTCTCGAGCCCTTGTAGCAGCATGAATGAATTCATTGGAGACAGTGCTGACCCGGTGTTGCGTAGCGGTACTGTTCGAGCTCGGCCAATGAACGCCGCATCGCCGAAGGCTTCGGTATAAACCACACCGTGATAGGAAGGCTCTGGTTCGTTCATTACAGGGAAACGCTGTTTGAATTTGGCCCAAGGGAATTTGCCTGAATCGATAATGGCACCACCTAGTGTAGTTCCGTGGCCGCCAACGTATTTGGTCAGGGAGTGAACCACGATATCAGCGCCGAACTCAATCGGTTTGCATAAAATGGGAGTTGCTACGGTATTGTCGACGATTACAGGAACACCTTGCTGGTGGGCAAGTTCGGCAATTCGTTCTATATCGACAATATTGCCCGCCGGGTTGCCGATACTTTCACAGTAAACGGCTTTGGTGTTTTCATCGATAAGGGCAGCAAGGCTTTCTGGTTTGTCGTCCTTGGCAAAACGGACTTCAATGCCTTGCCTTGGCAGCATGTGGGCAAACAAGGTGTAGGTACCACCATACAACTGTGGGGTAGAGATAATATTATCACCGGCCTGAGCCAGCGTTAGGATGGCGTAGTTAATTGCTGCGCTACCCGCACTGACCACCAGCCCGGCTATCCCGCCTTCCAATGCCGCCATACGTTGCTCGAGAACGTCATTGGTGGGGTTCATGATTCGGGTATAGATGTTGCCGGGAACCTCGAGATTGAAGAGATCAGCACCGTGTTGTGCATTGTCAAACTCATAAGCTACGGTTTGGTAGATGGGGGTGGCGACCGATTTTGTCGTTGGATCGGTTTCATAGCCATAGTGGATGGAAAGGGTTTCGTCTTTCATCTGTCTTCCTTGATATGGTCGGAGTGGCTCCAAAGAGGCCCTGTAATGCGTAGTTGTAGGCGTTGCCACAAGAGCATTTGGGTATTTCAAAACCAGTATGGCAGAGAACAGATGACAAGACGGAGTGTTTTTTCGAGGATTACATTTTCTTAGAAACAAAAACGCGGCACAGGGCCGCGTTTTTGTTGAAGATATAAAAAGATGCTACTTGCTTGTGTAAGGTTTGTAGAGACACAGCGACATGATGATGCCGAAGCAGACACCTTGGGTGATCATCGCCGTACCGCCGTAACTGAAGAAAGGTAACGGGCTGCCCATTACGGGAAGTACGCCGCTTACCATGCCGGTATTGATAAAGGCATAGAGGAAGAAGCTCAGCGCCAGTGCTCCGCTTACCAAGCGGTTGAATGGGTGCTCGCATTGGCAGGCAAGCCAGATCACCCGTAAGGTGATGAATAGGTACAAGCCCATGAGCAGTACACTGCCCATGTAGCCCCATTCTTCGGCGAAGGTCGAAAAAATAAAGTCGGTGTGGCTTTCAGGGATGAAGCCAAGGTGTCCTTGTGTTGCATGCATCCAGCCTTTGCCTCTGACCCCGCCTGAACCAATGGCAATGAGAGATTGGATGATCTGGTAGCCAGCGCCGAGTGGGTCCGATTCGGGATTGAGAAACTGAGTCACCCGTTTTTTCTGGTAGGCTTCCATGACGAAAAACCACAGCAAAGGAACAGCGGTGGCAATAGCGCCTAAAAAGCTACCAATGATTTTCCAACTCATACCAGCGAAATAGAGCACGAACAGTGCATAGATCACGGCAAATATCGCGCCATCCAAATCAGGCTGAATGAAAATCAACCCGGCCGGAACACCAGTTACCAGCAAGCACAGTCCAATTTTTTTCAGATCGGGTCTTCCTGCGTCAACCACAATAAGCCAAGCCACCATCATAGGTACGGCTACCTTGACCAGTTCCGATGGCTGGAAGCGAATAGGGCCAAGGGCAAGCCAGCGCTGCGAGCCATTGGTACTGTCGCCCATTACGATAACACCTAGCAGTAGTACGACAGCCAATCCATACAGAAAGGGCGTGATATGCTGATATTTAATCGGTGGTATGGCTGACATTACCATAATACACGTCAAGGAAATCAGGGCGCGTACAAGGTGGCGTTCCATCATAGGTTCGCTGAAGCCACTGGCACTCCAAACCGTCAAGCTGCCAAGGAGCATGACTAAAATAATGGCAAGAAGAAGTGGGTAGTCAATTCTGGGTCTGTAATTCAACATGTAATCAATAACTAAATTGGCGATCGTGATATTTACGGAATAAGGTCGAGACCTTCCGTCGTCGTTAGCAATAGGGTGATTTTGGTTATTGTTGAACCACAAACTTGTATTGAAGATTCGCACCGTTATTACCCGTCAGGCACCGTCTGCGCCGTTTGTGGCGATGGTTGATGCTCAAAGGAATAGTCACCGCAAATAGCATGACGTTTAGCCACAGAGATGGACTCTCGCCGGTGAATGCCAAGATGTCCTGCTGGTTGTTCAGTGCGATCGGTTTTGTTGTATTCGGTGTCGATACAGATTGCACGCAAGGCAGGTTGGCAGAGATCCCTGGTTGGGAAAATAGCGAAATCAGCGGCTCTAGGTGTTCTTCGTCCTGCCGTCGTGATTCGTAGATTTCCGTATGATAAGGAAGAGTCGGCGTACCGGTATTCACACTCGGCCAAAGCAGATGGCTGAGGTAAGAGGCACTCGTGATCAGAGTTAGACTGAACAGCAAGGCAACAAAATGCTTGGTAAAGGTGGGTCTGTTCATGTCGGTATCTGCTGGGCGTCTGCTTGCTCACGGAAACGTTAATTGTGATGGTGCTATTATCACCAGGATAAAGATCAGGATCAGTCGGGCGGCAAATTAAACTAAACGCTTGGTAAAAAAATGCAATAGTTTGCAACAATTATTCGGCACGAATCATATTAAGTGGATAAATTTCGTGCGAACTAGAGATATGATCAGATTGCTATACTGAAAAGACGTTGCTGGTTGCTGTCAGGCTGGCTGGCAGATGAATGTTACTGGGGGAAAGCCTATGAAGTATCAAATGTACTGGTTGCTGTGCCTATTTGCTGTATTGGGATTGGGGCTTACGGGGTGTACATCGCCAAATCCTTATGGAGACTCTTACGGAGTGGCTGATACCCGGTCAATTCAGCAGGTACGTTATGGCACGGTTGTAAAAACGGAACCTGTGACCATTGAAGGTGAGGGGCAGGCAATTGGGGCAATTGCCGGTGCCGCGGTTGGGGGGATCCTTGGGTCGAAGATTGGCGGCGGCTCAGGATCTGACATTGCTGCCATTGGTGGTGGTTTGCTTGGGGGCTACGCGGGCAGCGAAGCTGCGCAGGGAATAACCAAACGCAATGGGGTGAATTTAACGATTAAGATGGATGATACGGGTGAGACGATCGCTGTGGTACAAGAAGCCAATCCTAATATGATTTTCCGAGTTGGCCAGCGGGTAAGGGTTAACGTGGAAGGGCGTACTGCACGCGTTGTGCCCGAGTAATGGATTCCTCCTTTATGGTATGTAATAAGCATTCGGCATTTTGGTGATGCAATTGGGGTGATGCAGACAGAGTAAAGGCCGCATTTTGCGGTCTTATTTTTGCAATTCATGCTCATGCTAGGCATCTTAGAACGACAATAGGTGCAGAGCCTATAACGATATTCATTAAAAGTAGAAGGGATATGGACTATTTATCATCGGTGATTGTTGAACCTGAAGTACCTGTGGACGCTTCTGTTATTTGGTTGCATGGTTTGGGAGCTAACGGACATGACTTCGAGGCTATATTGCCAGAGTTGGGTTTTCCGGCTTCTGCGCCAGTACGTTTTATTTTCCCACATTCACCGTCGATACCAGTGACGATCAATGGTGGGATGGTGATGCCTGCGTGGTATGACATATTGGCAATGGGGGCGGGGCGCCAGTTGAATGTTGATCAACTAAAAGCCTCGGCCGAGCAGGTTGCAAAATTGATCGATCATGAAATTGCCAGTGGTATTGCCAGTGAGCGTATTATTCTTGCTGGTTTTTCACAAGGTGGAGCCGTCGCCTATCATACGGCGCTGACTTATCCTCAACCGTTAGCTGGGTTACTGGCGTTATCAACGTATTTCCCCACAGCACAATCGCTGACAGTAGAAAGCGCCAATCAGAATTTGCCAATTAGCATTATGCATGGTCAGTATGACCCGGTTGTTCTGCCTGACATGGGGCGAGATGCTTACCATACCCTTGTCGAGAAAGGTTTCAGTCCGCAGTGGCATGATTACCCAATGGAGCACCAAGTGTGCTTCGAGCAAATTAAAGATATAGCCGCGTGGTTGCGAGCAAGGTTAGCACTATAAGTGACATTCCCCTTGCTGAGAGGCTTACCATGCTCAGCAAGGGATGTCCTAGCAGAGATTATTTCCCAGCCACTTTTTCTGCCAATAGCGATTGCATGGCATAGACGTTTGTTTTGCCGGAAAACTCTAGCTCCATCGGGTCGGATTGGCCGGAAACCCAGATCTTTAACTCGGCGTCGAGGTCGAAATGGCCTGTTGTCTCAACGGTAAACATGGTGACGGATTTATACGGGATAGATCGGTACTCGATTTTCTTGCCTGTCATACCTTGCTTGTCGATCAGAATCAGGCGCCGGTTGGTGAGTACGATCATGTCTCTGATGAGTTTATAGGCTAACTCAATTTGCTCGCCATTCCCCAGAATCGTTGAAAGCTCTTCATGGGCCTCGTCTCGGTCCATTTCTCCAGCATTGCCAAGTAGTGCGTCGAATAATCCCATACTTCCTCCAGTATTGAGTGTGATAGAACCAAATTAACTTAAGAATAGGGATTTGGCGAGTGGTGATTAAGATCAAATACTGGTCAATTTAAAGTGAAGGGGCGGGAATTATATCTTCAATGGTTGATTTCAATAGTGCGAATACTGAGTTCGTCTTCCTTTCGAAGATAAAGTACACAGTGTTCAAATTATTAATATAATCTTATTAGATGTTGGAACATTTGAACTAGACATGGTCTTTTTAAATAAAAACCATGAGGCGTGTTATTACTTGAGATAATCACCAGAATTTATGGTGATTGCCTAGGTGTAAAAGCTGAAAGCACCTAGGCGATATTGTGTGGATCAGCTTAGGCTTTGAGTTTCTGTAGGTAACTCGGCACAGACGCCTTGGTGGTTTTGCTGATTTTTTGCATTACAGAGAAGGGGACTGACGAGAGTTGATACTGATCTTCGATAGTATCGAGCATATGGCACCACAGAGAAGCGGTCATTTTTGCATCGGCAAGAGCTCGGTGAAAGGTACCATCGTTCTCAAGCGCCAGTTGATGAACTAATGTGCCTAACTTGTGGTTGGTTGCGTGCGGGTACAGACGCCGAGCAACCAGCATTGAGCAACAAAACGAACCTGAGTAGCGACGGTTGATTCTGTCGAGTTCAGCATCAAGGAAACGTTGATCGAAAGAGGCATTATGGGCGATGAGGTTGTAGCCTTGGATAAAATCGGCAAATTCCGTCATCACGGTTTCGCAGTTTGGAGCTGTAGCGAGCATGTTATTGGTAATGCCGGTATAGCTTTCGATAAAGCTACTGACTCTAAATCCTGGATTCATTAATCCTTGAAAGTGGTCGACGACTTGCCCCTGTTCAATTTTGACAGCACCAATTTCAATGGCGCGATCACCCATATTTGGCGAAAGCCCCGTAGTCTCGAAGTCAAGGATAATGGCGGTATGGGCGGCGTAGGATAGCGTCAAGTAAAAGACCTTAATATCACGTTAACTGAAGGCGCCATTATATACCGCCGTATAATGGTGTGTAACCTTCTTCAGTTAGTCGCCATCTCCATCGTCATGGTGACCGGGGCTACCTTGAGCATATTTTTTTCCGGCATCTGGTTCAGAGTCGGCAACGGGGGATTCATTTTGTTTTTCTACGAGATCGTCTGGATGATCATTGCCTAGATGAAAGATATTCTTCAGCCATTCAAACATAAGCTAACCTTAGTGGCATAACCACAAAAATAGGTGGGTACAACAAGTATAGGTTAGGTGGTACACATGAAAACTGAAATGATCCCAGAAAAACGTCTGGCTTACATTCGTGTTGTTGGTCCTTATGGTGAAAATTATGAATCTGCACTTGAGCGTTTGTACCATTGGGCAAGTGACAATCGACTCCAAGGGGGGCAATGCCTGTTCATCTACTGGGATGATCCTGCGATAGTAGACGCTGATAAATGTCGGACAGACTTATGCTTGACGGTGCCGTTAGGGACAGAAGGTACCAAGGATATTGCCATACAGACCTTACCTGAAGGGCGCTATTGCACCAAGCGTTCTATTATCAAAGATAAATCAGAGTATGCACAATGGTGGCAACAATTGTCAGCGGATGCGCACAATGCGGGACTGATGGTAGATCAGCGACCGTGTTTCGAGCTTTACCATAGCTATGACACCGAGACTCATATTGCCGATGTGGGTTTTTATTTGGCCGTAAAAAATATCATTATTTAATCGTGTCTAATTGAATGGATATACATCGGTTAGACAGATAGATATTGCCGTTATATCCGAGGTTAAGTTAGACTAATAGCAGTTAGTCGTTTGTTTGCGTATTGTTAATTGTTTTAATAGTTTATTTACTCTTGTTTCTGTGTGTAATTTAATGAAATCTCTGCTAAATATTTTCTGCAATATAAAACAGAATAATGTTCAAACTTACACCATCATACAAGTAAAGATAATTGATAAAACCAAGAAATAAATATTTGTAATATAGTCAACATCATCAAAATAAATACGTTATATATAATGAAAGTTTTGTTATGGTGGCTATGTGAAGAAAGTTATTATTTATTCTACATTATTGTTGGTGGGGTTGTTTCTCTCTCAATTATTTCCATTGGTATTTAATGGCTATAGTACGATTCAGCCATATATAATGGTCATAACAATGGCCGCATTGTCTTATATTATGATCAATGTTGGTCGAGAATTTGAGTTAGATAAAAATAATTTAAAACAATATCGATGGGATTATGTCGTTGCTATGACAACGGCAACATTCCCTTGGATTGCTGTTGTCTTGTATTTCATTTTTGTTCTGATGCCCTCCGATATCTGGTTCAGTGCCGATGCATGGAAGGAGACTCTGGTAATAGGGCGGTTTGCTGCCCCAACATCTGCCGGGGTGCTTTTTGCCATGCTGGCCGCTGCAGGCTTGGGGGCGACCTGGATGTTCAAAAAAGCCCGTGTATTGGCGATATTCGATGATCTCGATACGGTTCTGTTGATGATTCCACTTACCGTATTAGTTGTTGGCTGGCGTCCGGCTTTGGGTGTTACTTTACTTTTGATGCTGCTATTGCTGGTGGTTGGCTACAAGTATCTCCATAAATGGAATATCCCAGCGAATGCCGGGGCAGTGATTGGTTACTCGGTTGTGATTACGGCCTTATGTGAATGGTTCTATCTCTCTACGGATGTGCATTTCGAGGTGCTCCTGCCTGCATTTGTTTTGGGCTGTATGATGCGATCTCAGCATGAGTCAGCTAAAGACCAAAAAATATCAACGGTCATCGCCTGCATGTTCATGGTATTGGTTGGTTTGAGTTTGCCGCAGATCTTCGGCAGTGTAACTGTGGGTGAAACAAGCAGTATCACAAGTGCCATGCCTGCAATGGGGATGGGGGAAATTGTATTCCACGTGTTGATGATTTCTATCGTTTCTAATATCGGCAAGATGTTCCCGCTGTTTTGTTATCGCAGCGAAGCAACCGTGAAAGAGCGATTGGCGTTGTCAATTGGCATGTGGCCAAGGGGCGAGGTAGGGGCTGGGGTACTGATGATCAGTATTGGTTACGGCTTCGGTGGCCCGATTGTCACGATCAGTATGTTGTCCCTTGCATTGAATCTTGTTTTAACAGGGTTCTTTATTGTGATGGTTCGTAATCTGATCTTTAGTGAAAATAAAGGAGAAGCGTATGCGAGATCGAGAGCTTAAGATTCTAGCGGCGGTAATTGTAATATTTTTGATTTCTTTAGTCGTAGGTCGTACTGCTGTTGCTTGAATAATGGTAGGGAAAGCTGGTAAGGATAAAGGATATTCTTGCCAGCTTTTGATGTATTTATACGCCAAAATGAGAGAGATAGTTTTGGTTTTAATGAGAACGTATTTTTACTATTAAGTGACTATTTTGCATTTAATTAGCTGATCTGAAAGATCTAACTTGCTAGAATCACGTTAAATTAACATGAGTAGTTTAACAACAATGAAGTTATTACATTCAGCGACTCTGGCTCTGTGTATTGGAGCTAGTTCGGCAGCTGCGTTTGATGGTGAAAACTTTTATCATAAAGATTGGGTGCTTACTTGTGATAATACGGGAACATGTCGAGCCGCAGGTTATGCAGAAGAAGAAAGTGAGAATCCGATAGCGGTGATGTTTACCCGTAATGCAGGTGCAGCAACACCGGTTACGGCTAAATTCTATATTGGGGCTTATAGCGAATCTGAACCCAAACAGATAAATTTATATATTGATGGTACCGAAATGGGGCCTATCGATATGAAACATGAAGGCAAGTTGAGTGAGATGCAGGTACACGCCCTGCTTTCTGTTGTGACGAAAGACGCGGTCATAGAGTTTGGTGATGCTAAAACTCGATGGGAACTGTCTGGGAGCGGGGCGAGTGCAATATTCCGGAAGATGGATGAGTACCAAGGTCGTCAAAGTACGCCGTTTGCTATCGTGACGAAAGGCTATCGACCAGAGTCGCAGGTATTGCCGGCTGAACCGGCCCCCGTTGTTGTAAACCGGGCAATGAAAGGTGAGCTTAAGTCAATTGAGGTGGGTTCTCCGTTATATACCAAGATGCTGCCATTGTTGCGCGCCGGTTTTGATAACGATGAGGGTGACTTTGAATGCCCAAGTCTGTTTGAGGAATCTCCGGAAATCAGCATGGTGCAAATTACGCCTGAGCAAAAAATTTACGCGGCATCGTGTTGGATGGCTGCATACAACTGGGCGATGGCTTATTGGTTGGTTAACGACAATACACCTGACAAACCCTTGCTATTGCCGGTTGATGGCAATGAGTATATTGACGGTACAATCACCGCAACGCATAAAGGACGAGGCATTGGTGATTGTTGGAGTGCGAATAGCTGGGTGTT
This sequence comes from Photobacterium panuliri, assembly GCF_059920555.1. Classification (NCBI taxonomy): domain Bacteria; kingdom Pseudomonadati; phylum Pseudomonadota; class Gammaproteobacteria; order Vibrionales; family Vibrionaceae; genus Photobacterium; species Photobacterium panuliri. Next base: position 720,285 of record NZ_CP197193.1, on the reverse strand, counting down.
TGATGGCAAGCAGATGGTTCATACCAAAGACATGCATACCGGTATTTGTCGCTTGATTGTTGGCGGGGTTGATCCCATGCCGACCAAGGTGTCGACGGTTATTTCACCTGCCGAAGCAGAAAACTAATTATTATCGCTTTTTCAGTGAGAAAGAGTTGATGCTTTCGTATTAGAAGGAAAAAGGCTGACGAGGTTTGTCGCCAGCCTTTTGGTTGTGATTATGCGCAGGTTGCTGGTTGGGGTTGGATCGTTAAGTTATTGAGCCAGCGTTTTTTCAGGTAACGATTAAAACAAAGGCCTAATTTAACGACTTCTTCAGTCAGCATGGTGAAGTAAACCCAGCCAAAGTCCCAATGGCCAACGAACGCGCCATAAGCTGTTAGCGGAATGCCGACCATCCACATCGCGATGAAATCCATACGCAGACAAAACAAGTTTTCCCCGCCAGAACGCAAAATCCCGTTGATGATGATCATATTGAGCATTTTCAATGTGATCCCTATGCTCATGACAACCATTGCTGGTTGGGCATAAGGGCGCAGACTGCTGCTATCGAGGTTTAGCCATGCCAAGACGAATTGATGGTTGAGGTACAGGCATAAACTCATACCCAAGCCGATGATCACTACGAATTTCAAGAAAAACCGAGTCATGGCCTGAGCCGTGTCGAACTCATCTCTGCCAAGAGATTGGCCGATCAATACCGAACAAGCGACGGATATGCCCATGAAGGTGGCATACAGCAAAGATTCGAATGGGCCAATCATACTGAATACAGCCAGTTCTGTGGTACCCATATGACCAAAGATGATTTGGTAGGTCAGGGTACCCAGCGCCCATAGCAGCGTGTTCAGTGACTGCGGGATCGCCAGCTTGCGGTAGGTCATCCATAAGGTCTGGTGGCGGCGGATAGATTCGCTGGTCAGTAGCCAGTGACGGCGTTTGCTCAGCACTACCCACATCATTACAACCTGTGCAAATCGAGCAATCGTGGTCGCCAATGCCGCACCGGCCACCCCCATTGCCGGAAAGCCCAGATAGCCTTTGATCAAAATGAAGTTAAGGCAGATGTTGATGGCAATGGTAATAGCGCCTAGCACTAATGGAGTCATTGCATCACCACTTGAGCGCATGCTTGATTCTGCGGTAATGATGATATGGGTCAAAATCAAAACAGGAAAACTGTACCAAAGGTATTGCGCACCTTGGTTGATCACCGCAAAATCATTAGTTTGTAATTGCATGATTTGCGAGGCAAATACAGTAATTGCAAAGGTAACCGGTACCATGATGGCCAAGCCGAATTTCATGGCCTGCAATGTGACGGTTTTTGCGTGTACTTTGTCATTGCGTCCCCAGTATTGGGATACCAGCACACCATTGGCGGAAGCGAGTCCTGCCATGATCATAATGGCGACAAAGTGCCATTTTGAGGCAATACCCACCGCAGCGGTAGCTGATTGACCATAGTCACTGACCATTAGGACATCGGCAAGCGCCAAAATAGACACAAGCGCACTTTGAATTGCAACGGGAAATGCCAGCTTGGCAACACGTGAGAACATTCTTTCTGGTAGCGCGTTTTGTTGGGTTGTGTTTGTTGTCATTGATTAGCCCTCAAGTGAACTGCCAGCTGGTGGAAATCAGCATGGATTTGCCGGGCAACTATAGCGAAGCAGGGAATGAATCGACATGTTAAAAATCCCAGAAAACCTGTGCGAATCGGTCACGCTGGGTATTAGGCTAGAAATACCGATTACCCATTGGCAAGAGGTTGTTTATCTAGCTGAAGCGTGCAAGGAACGTTTTCTTACTCAGTCTGAATTGCCGGAATTAACTGAGAATGAGTTTTTTATGGCGGGTTTGGCTGATTTGGCCGAAGGCTACGAGATAGAGCGGGTTGCCACCGACTCACATACGCTCATTTTTACACTGGATGGAATGGGGAAACTCACAACGAGCCAGCGGGAATACGCTTTGTTGCCCGGCACGTTGGCTGTTTTGCCTGCGGGCTTGCCGTTTCGATTTGAGCTGGCAGAGCCTGGTGGACTATGGAAAATGGCCTGGGTACTGTTGCAAGACAGCAAAAAGTGGCAGCCTATCGCTGTTGGTGGTCAGCGCGTAGAGCATAGCTATCAGTGCGAGCGGGTATGGTCTGTGATGAATTTACTTCACAGCGAAGTGGGAGGTCGGGCGAGTTACCGAAAACTCTTTGCGAGTGAATTGTCACGTCTGTTGCTGGGAACAACCTCATTGGCCCCTTCGAATTCGCAGTTACGGGTACAAAGTTTGTTTAATGAAGTTGAATCACAGCTGCATTTGAACTGGACCGTAAAAGGTATTGCAGAGCGCTGCTTTTTAAGTACCGAGCAGCTTAACCGAATAACCCGCCAGTTATACGGCTGTTCCACCCAGCAGCGCTTGATTATGCTGCGAATGGAAAAAGCAGTCGATTTGCTTTGGTATAAGGAATGGTCGGTCAGTATGGTGGCCCAGCGATTGGGTTATCAGGACCCATTCAATTTTACCCATCGCTTTCGTCATTATCACGGCTGCTCGCCCCGCGAATACCGTAAAAGGCTATTTGCGGACAGTTAAACGAAAAACAGCGGCATCTTTGCCGCTGTTTGTGTATAGCAAAAGCGAGAAGCTTATTGCTTAGCTGCGTTTTGGCTGCTGGTAAGTACGGCCAGCGGCTTGGTATACGTCTTTGGCTTTGATTTCGAATTGGTCGTAGAAGAACCATGCAACGAATTTGATCACGTCATCACCGACGTTCATGATCCACTCGGCGTATTCTTCTTCTTCGCCGTTGTCATTTTCTTGCATTGAAACGTGGTAGATACGTTGCTCGCCTTCAATTTCAGCCAGTTGGAACTGACCGGCTAGTGAGTTGGCAGCTTCTACGATAGCTTCGTCTTCTTGTTGTTTTAGCAGGGCAAGTGCTTCTGGCAGACCTGCTGTCTCGCATAGTGATTTAACGAGTGTTTCAAATTCATCGTGTAGCATTGTGTGACCTTCATACGGTGCATGATTTTCGGCTATTGTAGCGGCAAATTATAAATTTGTATGTAGTCGCACATTTTTTATTCTTTGCTGGAAGGATGAGCTAAGAGTTTGAATATGCTAACGGTTTGCGGAAAAGAAAACTGTTAGTCCCTGATGGATATTTTGCGTCTTGTCGCGTTTGGTAGGGATGTTTTCCCTAGATACATTTTCAGGTATTTGGTTCGGACTTTCTACGCCCCTAATCTCCACCCCCTTGGCAATAAATGGGGGAGGGTCTGATGGTGGGGTATCAAGCATATGCTTGCTGGGTTACCTCTCTACAACATCTTAGAAAAATACAACGAGGAGATTGAACGTGAAACGGATGCTTCCCAGCCTACTGGCCCTAGCTATTACAACCACCTTATCTGCATGTAGCCATACCGAACCGAACCAGTCAGAAAATACAGGACAGTTAGCCGCTGGCAGCTATGCCTGTGATCCCGTAGTGGCAGAGAAATCAGATAACCTTCGTATTTATCAAGTCATGGTCGAGAGTTTTGTTGATGGTGATCCGGCAAGAGGTCATGGAACGGGTTATGGAACCAGCCATCACAATGGTGATTTGCAGGGGATTATCGATTCGCTGGATTATATTGAATCGCTTGGGATGAATGCCATCTGGCTAACCCCTATTTTTGACTCTGTACCGATTGATGGTCAGGATCATTGGGCAGATCGTCTGGATGCAACTGGGTATTTTGCCACGAATTATTTTGCCATTGATCCTCGGTTCGGCACGATGGAGCAAGCTCGCCAGTTGGTGGAAGAAGCCCATGCTCGTGGGTTATATGTGTTTTTCGACGGTGTGTTTGGCCACCATAAAGGAAATGTCATGCCGTCGCCGCAGGGGCGCTTGCCTGTCGGCAAGAGCAACCCGGTGAGCTATCCGGATAGCCTGCCGTTTTACCAAGAAGTGGCAACCTATTGGATTAATGAGCTGAAGATTGATGGTTGGCGATTGGATCAGGCTTATCAAGTACCGACTGATGCATGGGAAGTGATTCGTAAAAGTGTCGATGAGGCATCCAAGGCGGTGACTTATACCAACAACAAGGGTGAGTCTGTCAACCCGTTAGGCTACATGGTGGCCGAAATTTGGAATAACGAAAATACCATTACCGAAACAGGCTATGGGACGGATTCACGTCCGGCGTTGTGTTCGGCATTTGATTTTCCTGTCCGTTACCGTGTTGTTGAGACATTCGCGGTCAATGAAAACGCCATTGGTGGTAAAGGCGGCCAGTGGCTTGACGAAGGGATGAGGCTGCATAGCCTGTATCCGTCTCACGCCAAGCCGAATCTAATGCTGGGTAATCATGATCTAGTGCGTTTTGGCGATTTGCTGCAACGCGGCAATATTGCATCACCGGAACAGCCAGAATATTGGCAGCGCCATAAGGCTGCGATTTCTTTCTTGGCAGCCTATACCGGGCCTGTAACGCTCTACTATGGTGATGAGATTGGTGATCAGCTTGAAGGCTATGCGGCTAAGGTCAAGGAGGATTGTGCGGTAAGGGGACTTTGCGATGATCACGTTGCCAGAACCAGTGCCAATATCGATGGGGTGACAACGTCACTTAGTGCCGAGCAGGCGGATCTTAAGCGTTATGTCACCGCGGTTATGTCGCTGCGAGCTAAGCACCCGGCATTGTACAGTGGTGAGCGTGTCAACGTGCTTGCCAATGATAATGTCTATGTTGATCACAAACAGGCAGAGAATGAAGCGCTGCTCTATATGGTCAGTACAACTGACCAACCAGAGACTATAGCTCTTCAGCAGGCCGAGATTGGCTCTAAGGGGACATTGGTTGACTTGTTAACTGGCGAAGCATTTGTGGCAGATAATGGTCAATATTCAATTCCATTATCAGGCTATGCTGCACGTTTCTTGCGTATTGTTACTCCGACGGCTGAGGGCGTGGTACCGCGTGAGGCTGCGGTGGTATCGCTAACAGGCCAAGGTTTCTTGGCTCAATGTGATAACCCGACCGTTGATGAAGCAGGGCCGGTTGACGACACATTGTATGTGGTGGGTGATTTTGCCGATGCTGGATGGTCACACAAATCTCAACGGGCTTACCAATATAAAGGTAACAATACCTATCAGGTTGTTGTTGATGAGAAAGCCGGGGCATACCGGATGCAATATGCGACGAAAAGTTGGTCACCACAGTTTACCGCTAAAGGGTTAGCATTAACACCGGGTCAGGCTGGTAAGCTAGTGAAAGGCGGTTATGGGAAAGACACCGCGGTAACTTTGCCGGAGGCGGGGCGCTATGTATGGAGTCTGACATTTAGTGATAGCGGTGCACCACAGCAGGTGATGGTTTCTAAGTGCCAATAAATAGCGGCAATGAATTATTGATCTCGAAATAGATGGCGAGATAATAATATAAGAATCAAGGGAGCGAATGCTCCCTTTTTGTTGGCCGAGGGAAAAGTCTATGGAAAATGTGTCGCCATACTGCGTGGTGTTGACCACGTATGCTGATGAGAATGTTGGCAAGGCAATGATTACATCATTGTTGGAGAAAAGACTTGCTGGTTGTATTCAGGTGCAGTCAATCGACAGCTATTACCACTGGCAAGGTGAGGTTGCCTGTGATCAGGAAAAATTGGTCATCATCAAAACAACCTGTGATGCCTATCAGGCCGTTGAAGCGGATATTCTCGCCAACCACAATTATGACACCCCACAAATTGTTCAGTTGCCTATCACGGCGGGCTATCAGGATTATTTGACGTGGATTGGCACCGAGTGTGCTGGGAAAATATCATAACCTCAAGGAAGGCAACGTAAGGGTTGCCTTCGTCTATGGTGAAGAGGGGGATAAGGTTAGTCTTTGACATTCTGAATATCGATAACCAGTTTTTCCCAATTGTGCTGATTGTCCATATCAAATTGGGCACCTTGGGCATCTGCGTATGCAAAGCGCTTTATTGCAGGAGTTTTGCTAGTGGCCTGATAGAGCCAGTATGCCTCTGCCTTTAAGGCTTCATCAATCGGTTTATCGATGGACTCATAAACCGTTTGCTTACAGGCATTAATGGATTCTGCGGGAAATTGGGCAATACGCTTAGCAAGATTTTCCACATAAGGGCCGATTTCGTCAGCCTCTAGGGCTTTATTGATAGTACCGTAGGCCTCGGCTTCTTCTGCGGTAAAATCCCGCGCGCTGAGAATAATTTCAAGGGCGCGTCCTAACCCTACTTGTCTTGCCATTCTTGATGCACCTCCGCCACAAGGAAGGATGCCCATACCCACTTCCATTTGCATGAATTTGTATTTGCCTTTGACTGCGAAGCGCATGTCGCAGGCTAGGGCAAATTCGTGGCCCCCGCCGCGTGCGTAACCTTCGATTTTTGCAATGGTTGCTTGTGGTAGGCGGCTTATGCGTTCCAGTACCGCTTGTAAATCGAGCAAACAGGCCTCTTCTCGTGAGACGGCATCCATCGACATGTCTTTTAATAAATCGGTGTCGTAATGGCAGACCCATATATCAGGATGGGCAGATTGGAAAACCACGACTTTGACATTACGGTCGCGTTCTAGACGTAATGCCAGACTGTTTAGGTCAGCCAGCATCTCTTGGCCTTGCACATTGACTGGCGGAAAGTCGATGGTCACCCAGGCTACACCATCAAGTATATCTACGTTGAAGGTTGTAAAGTTCTTGTACGCCATTTTTCCATCCTCTAGTTGGCTGTTTTGCAGACGTGCGACGCGCATAGCGTTGTCACTCTGAATACTGATTTAGCCTAGTTGAAGAGTGGGGAATGGGTTATATGGAAAGGCAAAAACTAAAGGTTGAAATGACTGAGAGTTGGTTGCTGGCAAGATAGGATGAATGATTTCAGTCTGTTGATGGTACGTTAGTAAAGCAGAGTTTAAATTGTTGGTTTATTCTCCTTGATTTTATGCATGAATATTTAGAATCAAGTGATTAGACTTGTAGTCGGTCAGCGAGTAATAGTGAATAAAAGATATTATTGTATTGATATCTTTTATATAACTTAGTGATATTAAATTATTTTTAGGATTGCGCCTATCTGGGTGTCAAGCGTGATTGAGCGAGAGGGATAAGAGTAGTGATTAGGCCAATAAAGAAAGAAGATGATGCCATTGTGTGCGATATCATCAAACAAGTCGGGGCGGAGTATGGTGCGATTGGTGAAGGTTTTGGCCCTTCTGATCCCGAAGTACTGTGCATGAGCCAACATTATGGCAATTTTTCCAGAAGTCAGTATTTAGTTGCACTTGTTGAAGGCAAGGTTGTGGGCGGCTGTGGTATTGCGTCATTCAGTGGTAGTCAAAGTACTTGTGAGCTGAAGAAGTTGTTTATTTTGCCAGAAGGTCGGGGACTCGGGTTGGGCCGTAGACTTGCCACGCAATGCCTTGAGTTTGCTAAGACTGAGGGCTTTGAACGGTGTTACCTCGATACGTTGAAAAGTATGACATCAGCAATTGCGCTGTATGACGCATTGGGCTTTGTTCATCTTGATGGGCCATTGTTAGGTACGGAGCACAATGGATGTGATGTTTGGATGTTAAAGGAACTGTGAATAGTATTTGGTGAGGGAAAACCATGGGATACATCTATTTGGCAATAGCTATCATAGCGGAGGTTATCGCGACGGGGTCACTGAAATTATCGGAGGGTTTTTCAAAATTTACGCCAAGCATCGTGGTGATTGTCGGCTATGGTATTGCTTTCTATTTTTTGTCATTGGTGCTAAAGACGATACCGGTCGGGGTGGCATATGCGATATGGTCCGGACTGGGGGTGGTATTGATCTCTATCGTAGGTGTGTTCTTATTTAAGCAAAAATTAGATCTAGCCGCGGTGATTGGCGTGTCCCTGATAGTTCTTGGGGTCATAGTGATCAACGTTTTTTCAAAATCATCAGGGCATTAGCTATTAACAATAGAAAATGTACCAATAGTCATATGATTTCTCTTCTGTTTTAATCTTTCTTATCGTATTTGACTCATTTTATCGCATGTGCAAATGGCTGTTTATGTCTACTTACTAGTTAGAAAATAAGTACATTTGTGCGCCATATCACTTTGTACAAAAAAAAATTTTGTACAAAGTGATCTTTATGCCTAACCTAATTGTACAAGAGATGTATTTTGTACAAGGTGAGGTGGAGCATGGCAATTCAAGTAGGGATTAGTGCATGTGTACTTGGTGAGCGAGTACGTTTTGACGGCGGCCACAAGCAGAATCGATTTGTGGTCGATGAGTTGTCTAATTATGTGACGTTTAAGCCCGTATGTCCTGAAGTTGGTATTGGGATGACAGTGCCACGACCTGTTATTCGCCTTTTACAACTGCCTTCCGGTGAAGAACGCTTGGTGGAAACTAAGCGGCAAGATATTGATCACACCGATAAAATGAATGCATTCACCGATAAAATAGTCGGTCAGTTTGATGAACTGTGTGGTTATGTCGTCTGTGCGAAATCGCCAACATGTGGTATGGAGCGGGTCAAACTCCATATTGCAAACAACAATACGGTTCCTGGGGGAACTGTTGGGGTTTATACCAAACGCCTAATGGCCAAAATGCCTTGGTTACCTGTTGAAGAAGACGGTCGGCTGAATGATCCTGTGCTTCGTGAGAATTTTGTTTTTCGCATTTTCACACTGAATGATTTCTATAAAAGTGTGCGTGACAACCTTTCTGCCAAAGCGTTTGTCGAGTTTCATTCTCGCTACAAGCTAGTTTTGATGGCGCATAGCCCATCTGCTTATAAGTCATTAGGACAGATGGTCGCCAATATTAAAGATTGGGATCTTGATGACTTTTATCATGAATACCGTCAGTTGTTCATGGATGCAGTTAAAGAGCGGGCTAGCAGAAAGAACAAGACCAATGTGTTGATGCATTTGCAAGGTTATTTCAAACGTTCGCTGACCAAAGAGCAAAAAGCCGAGCTGGCCGAGCTTATCGACAGTTATCGTTCTGGTAATCAGCCTATTTTGGCGCCAATGGCACTGATTAAACACTACTTGCGCGAATACCCAGATCCCTATCTACAAATCCAAACATTTATTGACCCATATCCAGAGGAGTTAAAACTGCGTTATGGACTCTGAAAAAGCCTTTTATGCGATTAAAGATGTGTCTGAAATTACAGGCGTAAATTCTGTCACATTACGAGCCTGGCAGAGGCGGTATGGCTTGCTAAATCCCAAGCGTACCGAAAAAGGGCATCGTTTGTATTCAGAGCAAGATATTGCCCAGATAAGACATATCCTTAGTTGGCTTGATAAAGGTGTAGCAATAAGCAAGGTAAGGCCGCTCTTGGAACAGTCGCTTAGTAGTGATTTCGATGGGGGCGACCATGATAGTGATAATGATGTTGAACAGGCACTGCAGTTGCTGGCTAATCTCGATGCTCAGGCCTTGGATCGGCTGCTTGCCCAGCAGATGAAAGAATACCCGCTGGATGTTTTTGAGCAGCGTATTGCTGCGAAGATTGAAGCTGTTATTGCGCAGGAAGAAAATCCTCTCGCTAACATTCAGCTGTCGCTATGGCGAGGTATTTTGAGTGAACGGTGTATGGCGGTGTCATCGGGGGCCCGTCGGCGAAATAAGCGACCTTGTTTGCTGGTGAGTTTTGATCCTGTGCCTAGTTACAGATTATGGATCCGTCTGCTTAAGTTGGTTGAGTCTGGTTACAACGTCACAATACTAACGTCATTATCAGGAAAAATATTGGCTTTGCAGAGTTTGCTTAATCAATGGAAAACGCCCTTGCTGGTTGTTGATGGTGACAACAAGTTAACCCGAGAAACATTACAGCAATTGGTGCAATGGACGGAGTCTGGTCAAACGGAATTGTCACTGAGCGGAAGTATTTGCTCTATTCACCCTGAATTAATGAATGATCCTAGCTTGGAGGTTGAACAATGAGTGGAACCGGAATTATTTGGTTCAGGGCTGACTTGCGGTTAGTAGACAACACGGCATTACTCGCAGCTCGTGAGCAATGTGAGAATTTGGTGGCTGTATATTTACCAACACCGATGCAATGGCATGAACACCATGTAGCTCCAATTCAAGTTGATCTTATTCATCGCCGTTTAGCGGTATTGAAAGATTTATTGGCAGATTTGAATATTCCATTAGTGGTACGTGAAGTCGCTGATTTTTCAGATGTACCGTTGGCGATTACACAGTTAGCAGGTGAATCCGGTGCCCATAGCGTTTTTTGCAACAAGCAGTATGAGAATGATGAGCAGCTAAGGGATAAAAACGTCAAAGATGCACTTTCACCCTTGAATATTCAATTTCATTGTTTCGATGATAGTTGCATCGTTAATCCTGGTGACGTTGTCACTCAGGCTGGTGAGGCTTTTAAGGTCTTCACGCCGTTTCGCAAAGCATGGTTGAGTTATTTGTACCGTGCGGGTCTTCAGGTGCAGCCGCCACCAGCGAAAGTCGATAGCAATGCGTTGATGACGCTGTCTGATGGTGATATTCCAACCTTTACCTATCCGAAGGTGAACAGTATTGATTGGCCCGTCGACGAAGAGGCGATCCGCCAGCGTCTGCTGACATTCTGTGAAACTAAAGTGGCACTGTACCACCAGCAAAGGGATATTCCGTCTATCGATGGGACAAGTTGTCTTTCCCCTTACTTGGCCACGGGGTGCTTGTCGGCGCGGCAGTGTCTGTCGGTGCTGTTGAACTATGCGCCAAATTGTTTGATATCTCCTGATAGCGGTGGTTTTGCTTGGCTTAATGAGTTGGTATGGCGTGAGTTTTACCGTCATTTGCTGGTGGCTTATCCGAAGCTGGGTAGAAATCAGCCTTTTGTCTCTTGGACTAACAATGTGCTGTGGCGTGAATCCGATGAGTATTTGCAGGCGTGGCAGCAGGGACGTACGGGATACCCAATTGTCGATGCGGCGATGCGTCAGCTGAAAGCAACAGGATGGATGCACAATCGACTTAGAATGATAACGGCTAGTTTTTTGACTAAGGATTTGTTGATCGACTGGCGGGCTGGCGAGCAGTGGTTCATGTCTCATCTTATTGACGGGGACTTTGCATCTAATAATGGTGGTTGGCAGTGGGCGGCATCGACAGGGACTGATGCACAGCCGTATTTTCGGGTATTCAATCCGACGACTCAGGGAGAACGGTTTGATCCTAAAGGGGAATTTATCCGTACATGGGTGCATGAGTTAAAAGACGTACCGGATAAATATATCCATACTCCGCATTTATGGCCGGAGGCTGCCCGTAACAATGACTCAATGTTGTTCGACTCGCCGGTTTGTTTGGACTATCCGTTGCCAATTGTTGATCACAAGGCTGCGAGAGTATGCACTATCGAAGTGTTTAGGATAGCGAAAGAGATGGCAGATCGGATTTAGAAGACTTTGGCTTGAGATAGCACAAATGCAATAGCAAGGAGCAAAGAATGTCGTATCAACCCAAGGAGCTAACGGAAAAATTTGTTCAGGCGTACCGTTCGTTGAGTAAGGAAAATGTTGCCATGCTTGCGGATGTTTACCACCAGGATGTGGTATTTGAAGATCCCGCACATCGAATGGAAGGTTGGCAAAATCTCGAAGGCTACTTTGACCGTCTTTTTGAGAATGTGAGTAGCTGCGCATTTGATATTCACGAAGCAGTTGAGCAAGGTAATGTCGCCTATGTTCAATGGACGATGCATTTTAGCCATCCTCGAATCAGCAATGGGGAAATACGACAGGTAAAAGGGTGTTCGCGATTGGAGTTTGCCGAAGGAAAAGTGCAGTGCCATCGCGATTACTTTGATATGGGTGAGATGATTTATGAGGGTATTCCGTTACTTGGCAATGTAGTGCGTCATTTGAAGGCGAGGTTATGACATGGTTGGAATGGGCTCGGAACAACAAGTCGCTAATGGAACTAATTCAGTATTGATCACTGGAGCCAGTTCGGGGATAGGACGTCAGTTGGCGTTGGATTACGCCCAGGAAGGCTGGCAGGTTTATGCCTGCGGTCAGAGTTCCGAGCGGCTGGCATTATTAGAAGCCGAATCCAACCGGATTACGACACTTCGCTTTGATGTTTCTGATGGTGAGCAAGTCGCAACGGCGTTGGCGGAACTGGATCCTTTGCCCTCGGTTTTGATCCTCAATGCCGGTACTTGTGAATACATTAACCATGGCCAAATAGATGTTGCCTTGTTTCGTCGTGTATTTGAAACCAATGTGTTTGGCTTGCTCAATTGTATCGAGGCCATGCAGGATCGATTTAATGCATCGACCCATTTGGTATTGGTGGGTTCGACGGCTTCCTATCTACCGTTGCCTCGTGCTGAGGCTTATGGTGCATCCAAAGCGGCATTGGCCTATATCGCTAAAACGCTAGATATAGATTTGGCGGCTAAAAGCGTGACGGTGTCACTAGTTAGCCCCGGTTTTGTCAAAACACCATTAACGGATAAGAACGATTTTGCAATGCCGATGTTGGTGTCGCCTGAGTATGCATCGGAAAAGATCCGCTGCGGTATTAAGGCAAAGAAAAAAGAAATTCATTTTCCGCCCAAGTTCAGCCTTTTTCTTAAATCACTCGCGCTGTTGCCGTTGTCATGGCAATTGGCTGCTGTTAAACGACTTACAGGGAAGACCGTATGAAAATAGCGATCATAGGAACAGGGATATCTGGATTGACCTGTGCCCATTATCTACATAAGCATCATGATATTACGGTGTATGAAGCTAACGACTATGTTGGGGGACATACCGCAACGGTCGATGTTAACGTACCAAGTGGCAAGTATGCAGTAGATACCGGGTTTATTGTCTTCAATGACCGTACCTATCCTAATTTCGAACGTTTGATGGCAGAGATTGGCATTGCAGGCCTGCCTACTGAAATGAGTTTTAGTGTTCATAATGATGCCACTGGGCTGGAGTACAACGGTCACAATTTGGCCTCGATGTTCGCCCAGAAGCGAAATTTGGTAAATCCGTTATTCTACCGTTTTATTTATGACATTCTGCGTTTCAATAAATTGGCCAACAAGGTTGATTTGGCAACAGAACAGTCCCGGACACTGGGGGATTTTTTAAGTCGCAATCAATTCAATGACTATTTCAGTGAAAACTATATTTTGCCCATGGGGGCGGCCATCTGGTCTTCGACGTTGTCCGATATGCGTGGCTTCCCGTTGGAATTCTTTATTCGTTTCTTCCGTAACCACGGATTACTTGAAGTGACTAACCGACCGCAGTGGTACGTGATACCCGGCGGGTCTCGCGAGTATGTCAAAAAGTTGATCATGCCATTCAAAGATAAGATCCGCCTGTCTAGCCCAGTTACGGGCGTGCAGCGCCTGCATGGTCAGATAGGGGTAACGTCGGCGGGAGAGATAGAGTGTTACGACCAAGTGATCTTTGCCACTCATAGCGATCAGGCTTTGAAGATCTTGGTCGATCCCAATGAACACGAGAATGCGGTATTAGGCAACATGACTTATCAGAACAATGAAGTCGTGTTGCATACGGATACCACTATGCTGCCGCAGTCGCGAGCGGCTTGGGCATCTTGGAATTATTATCTTGATGCTGGTCAGCAGCGTGATAAGAAGCTATCTAGCGTTACCTACAACATGAATATCCTCCAAGGTATTGAATCGAAAGAGACTTTCTGTGTCACGCTAAATCAGACTGAGGCTATTGATCCGGCCAAAATTTTACGGCGTTTTGTCTATGCCCATCCAGTCTTTACCTCTGAGAGTATGTTGGCCCAGCAATCGCGAGATTTGATCAACGGAAAATCGGGGATCTGGTATTGCGGTGCGTATTGGTATAACGGGTTTCATGAGGATGGTGTACGCAGTGCACTGGATGTCGTAAATGGTTTGCGTACTTTGGCTGATACACCTCAGGCCGATCTTGCTGTTACTTCTGAGCTTCAACGGCAACAAGGCTGAGTTATGAGCGATCTAAGTGAAATGAATAGTGCGTTGTTTGTCGGAAGCGTGCGCCACCGTCGATTCAGTCCAGTGAAACACGGCTTTAGCTACCCAATGTTCATGCCGATGGTTGATCTTGATGAGTTGCCCCAGCTTGAGCGAAAGGTAATAGGCTTTGGTACCCGCTGGTGGCATTTTGCTCGTTGGCGAGCAGCAGACTATATGGCTGTTGACGGGGCGGCCGTATCGGCACTTGAAGTAAAACAGAGAGTGAAAGAGATGGTTGCCCGCTTGACCGGCGAACAGATAGAAGGGCGAATAACATTGTTGTGTCAGCTGCGCTATGCCGGTATCTATTTCAGCCCGCTCAATCTTTATTACCTATATGATGAAACGAATACCTGGCGTTGGGTATTGGCTGAGGTAAGTAATACCCCGTGGAATGAGCGGTATTACTATGCCATCCCTGCAACAGACCAGTGGCCAGAACAATATTGGCAGCAGAGCAAGCAATTTCACGTATCTCCTTTTAATCCTATGACACAGCGCTATCAGTGGAACTTGCAGCCACCTGGACGGCGACTACTGGTACATCTTGATATTTGTGATCGAGCAGATGGTAGCAAAGTACTTGATGCGACCATGGCGATGAAGCATTCGTCTTTCACCACCGATCAGTTGGCGCGTCTATTGTTTGCCACACCGATACAAACGGTAAAAATATTGGTTGGCATTTATTGGCAGGCGTTGAAACTTTGGCTCAAGAAAGTGCCGTTTCATGGTCATCCGGATAGTGTGGTGGATTCGAGCAAAAAAACATAAGACGAGCGATAAGAGATAATAGATAGGCTCTAATAGATAGATTCGGGCGAGCAACCTGAAGAACAACAAAAGCAAAGGGTGATGTTATGTTTAAGAGTGAAGCGGATCGTTCAGGGAAGTGGGTGACGCAAACTGAGCAGGTCGCGAGGCGAGTCGTGTTTGGTTTCTTGGCATATATCCAAGGCGCGGGACTCACCATTGTGGAAAAAGACCGAGATACGCATTTTTTCGGCGACAGGGAAGCTGCTTGCCAAGCCCAACTTATTGTCAATGAATCTGCATTTTATCGTCGGGTCCTTAATGGTGGCAGTATCGCCGCCGGTGAAGCTTACATGGACGGCTGGTGGGATTCGCCAGATCTTACTCAGGTTGTCAGAGTGATTGCGATGAACTTGCCTATGCTCGACAAGCTGGAGCAGAAGGTCAGCTGGTTGGGGGCGATCAAGGATAAATGGCTGCATTGGTCACGCCGAAACAGCAAGGAAGCCGCCAAACAAAACATTCTGGCCCATTATGATTTGGGCAACGATTTTTATCGCACATTTCTGGATCCGAGCATGCTTTACTCCGCGGGGATCTATGCGACACAAGATACGACCTTGGCTGATGCCCAGTATGCCAAAGTCGACCGCCTGTGCCAGTTACTTAATTTGAGCGAGCAAGACCATTTGCTAGAAATTGGTACGGGTTGGGGGGCATTGGCTATTCATGCGGCCAAGCATTATGGCTGTCAGGTAACCACTACCACTATTTCAGATGAACAGTATGCATGGGCCAAAGCGCGGGTTGAAGAAGAAGGCTTGCAGGATCGAATTACCCTGTTGCTCAGTGATTATCGTGATCTGGAAGGGAAGTACGACAAGATAGTGTCTGTCGAAATGGTTGAGGCTGTGGGTAAGGAATATCTGACGACCTATTTGAAGAAATGCCAGTCTTTACTCAAACCTGATGGCTTATTGGCGCTTCAAGCCATCACGATTGCCGATCAACGTTATGATAGCTATAGCAAAGGGGTGGATTTCATACAGAAACATATTTTCCCCGGTGGTTTTCTTCCTTCAGTCAATGTGCTTTCCAGCCAGTTTACCCAACATACAGATTTTGTTATTCGGGACTTGAAAGATATCGGGCTGGATTATGCGCGTACCTTGTCAGATTGGCACCAAGGGTTTAATCGCAGTATTGAAATGTTGAAACAACAAGGCTTTGATGATCGATTTATCCGTATGTGGCGTTATTACTTATGTTACTGCGAAGGCGGCTTCCTTGAGAGAACGATAAGTACGGTTCAACTCGTAGCCAGCCGAAGCCAGTGGCGTAGTTAGGGCAAGGCAGGACACAGCCTGTAAAGACGAACCCAATAACGAGGCGTAACCAACGATGGCAGGCTATTCATTCCGAGATCAACAGGTTGAAGCATCGCAAGCGAATAGCCAGTCGCCAAAGGCGCAAGGCTCTGTTGCTACTTCACCCATCCTATCAGAAACGGCGACATCATCAGTATTGAGCACCAAGGCTGTGGTTGTTCTTGGACTTGCATTCAACCTCTACTGGGCAGTTGCCGTTTTGGGGCAATCACAATGGGTGGTTGCTTTGGTGATTATGTTGGTAACCGCGTGGGCATTGTTTCCCGGCAGCGCACGTTTTTCGTTGCTTCTTGGCGGGATAGGTATCGGAATGGATTTTTTGCTGATCCAAGCGGGGGTTTTGGCGTTTGATGCGGAAGGAATGCCCTTGTGGTTAGTACTGCTATGGCTGGGTTTTGCGTCATTTGTCTGGATTATGCGTAGTCGGTTGCTTGTTATGCCGTATTGGCTGCTTGGACTGATTGGTTCGCTTGGCGGAGCAATGAGTTATTTGGCTGGCTATCGATTTGATGCGGTGTCTTGGCCATATGGTATTGAGTTAAGTGGTCTTGTCCTTTTACTGTGCTGGGGGCTGTTTACCTTCGTCGCTATAGGCTTACTAACAACGGTTAACCGTCTGTTCGGAGGGCGATATGCAAAACCATTCCGTTTTTAAATCATATAAATCAGCCCTTCTTGGGATTGTGGTTGCCGGGCTAATGGGTGTCAGTAATAGTGCATTTGCATCAACGCCGTGGCAGTCATGGCCGGCGGTGGGTGAGGCCCAACTAAAGTGGGGGCCGTGGGTTATTTACGATTCAGAATTGCGCACACCCAACGGAACCTATCGCAATAATGGATTACCTCTGGCCTTGGTGATCAAATACCAGCGTAACATTGATAACGATGATCTTATTGATGCAACCGATGATCAGTGGGCCCATCTCGGGATCACCAAATTCAAACGCGATAAATGGCTGCGTAAATTAGCGACAATTTGGCCGGATGTTCGCAAGGGGGATAGGCTTATTTTCGTCTATGACGGCCAACAAGGTACGTTCTACCGTGATAATCGGCAGATTGGGATTGTGAAGGATCATGAAATGGCGCGCTCATTTGTTCATATCTGGTTGTCACCGCAAACGGCCTATCCAGACATTCGCAACCAACTGATAGGCAGACGCTAGTTGCTTTGGAGACGGCATGGCAAGATTGAGCAGACCCATCTTGATATCTTTGGTGTTTATTATGGGATTATTCGGGTGCACGGCATCGATAGAGGATTATCAAGGCACGAAGCCTGATTTTGATTTATTTGGATATTTTGACGGTCGAGTCAAGGCGTGGGGAATGCTGCAAGACCGGAGCGGTAAGCAAACCCGGCGGTTTAATGTCGATATTGTCGGAGCAGTTGATGGAAATGTTCTGACGTTAACAGAATATTTCGTCTTTGATGACGGAGAGCAACAACGTCGAATTTGGGTGATCACCCATCAGGGAAATGGGCGCTATAGCGGTACGGCTGATGACGTTATTGGAGAGGCTCAAGGTAAGATTATCGGTAACGCTCTTAATTGGCGTTATGTACTCAGAGTGCCGGTTGGTGATAGTAGCTATGACATCACATTCAATGATTGGATGTATCTGCAAGACGAGACCCACTTGTTCAATACTGCAGAAATGACCAAGTGGGGTTTTCATGTCGGCCAAGTAACATTGTTTTTTGAAAAGCAGGATAAATAGGCGTTACCTGTATTAATTTGTATTGATTTTAACTAGATCTGACTGACTCCGCGAGACATAGCAACCACACGTTTTAGAACCCAGCGTAATAGTAACGGAATCACATCGATATCATGCTCGTCAATGTAAGCAATCATTGCAAGAGCGACATCCGGTTTTGCTTGACGCTTAAGTGCCCGATGAATGATTTTCTTCGGGCTAACAGGAGAGTGCTCCGGAATGCCGGCCAAACTTCGGAATAATGACTCGAAGCCATTGAAAAACAAGAAATGTTCAATGTCGGCCTTAGGCAGTAAGGTGATCCTATGGCGTTCTGATTCGTTACCCAGCATTCGTCTTGCAGTATCCGCGTATTTTTTCCCTGCCATATCACCATCGGCAATCATGTGCCATTCAATCCCAAGGTTGCGGGCAACTTTGATTAGCGGGCGCAATCCACTTTGTGCGAATTCGATAATTTGAACCCCTTCTGCGGCAAGGTTATAGCCACAGAGGCGAGCCAGTTCATTGAATAACCATACTTCGGTTTCGCCTTCAACTAATAGCCATGCTCTTGCAAAAAGTGCGCTTGGGCGGTGAAGCCTAATATGAAAGGCAACGCGTCTGGCTTCATCTTTACCCAGAACTTGTGGATTAAGGCTGTAGACCAGTGTTTTGTTCGGGTGGCGGATCAGCTTTTTGACGCTATCAATAGGTACAACAGAGCAGAGATCTGGACTGTTGGTCGTAAGGATCTTTTGCATCGGCATGTTAACGATAAAGCTCCACGCCTGATGGAGAAACGTGGGGTGAAGTCGGCCTTCCGGATCTTCTAGGATCATGATTGGGCGGCTGATCCGTTTCAGTTCAACCGGGCCTCGAGCGCGGATGAAGGCATTGAGCAGCCCCATTAGGATTAATCGCCCTTGTTTGCTCATTTCTCGTTGGCTGAGTTGTTCGAGCGGATTGACCGCATATTGAGCCCTTTCTGGAAAGTGGGCCCGATCAAAGTGGCGGGGCTGGCTTTGTGGCGTAAAGGCAAAATAGTGATCGACCAGCGAACGCAGGGCATTGATGCTGCTTTTTATCTCAGCTTGGCTAACATGGCCGGGTTTGGTCATTAATCGGCGGCAGGTATTATCGAGTCGCCGTTGGATACGTACATTTTCAGCCTGTTTTTTTTCAGCAGCTTGTTTTTCTAGGGATGGCTGTTCGTGCCCGTTACCGTTTTTGCCATTGCTCTTGCTATCGGCTTTGTCGTGAGAGTGGGTAGGTGATTTATGCTGGTGGCTGTAGTCGCGAAGCCGCCGAGCATCACGGATACGTACGACAGGGTGAAGGATCATGAGCTGTTTGGCGAGTTTGTCGGTATCGTCACATGGGATCCTGTCGCCTTTGGTATCTAGAAAGTAGCGTTCGGTGATTATTCTATCACCCTCAATCGTACTGGCGATCCGGTAGTATAGTGCTTTGGTTTCGGCGTGGGTGGATTGCCACATTCGGCTAAAACTGCGGTAACGGCGTGCTTTGTGTTCACCGGGGTAGTCTTCTTGCCAGTAGAGTACGATTTGCAACTGGTGCATTTTGGCATGGCCAGCACTGTAGTCGATATGAAAGTCGTCAAAGTGAAAGTTATGGAAAGAGGCATCCGGAGACAGTGCAATATCCAGCGCGTCGAGCAGTGAGGATTTCCCCCAAGCATTCTCACCAATCAAAACAGTCAGTGCGTCCAGAGAAAGAGAGAGACGTTTTATACCCCGAAAGCCGGATATTTCAATTCGTTCTAGCTGCATATATACCTCACTCGCCTGTAACCTTGTTTAAGCCTACAGTACAAAGCGGCGTTGAATCACATTCAGTATCACATTATTGAAAATGAAAGGGTTTTGGATACATGGGACGAGACGATAGCGCGTGGAGGAACTGCTTGTTGCAGTAACAGGGAGTTGCTATAGTCTGCGGACTAAAATTCGCAGTATCCCGGTGTGCGTGTAGCTGTTTTATGGTACCGCTCGGGTATGTTCAACCTGGAGATGTCAGATGGCTAAGATCATTCATTCTATGGTACGTGTGGGCGACCTAGATAAATCATTGAAGTTTTACAAGGAAGCATTGGATCTGGATGTTGCAGAGCGTCTCGATTTCGACGGTTTCAGCTTGGTATACCTACGAAACGAAGAGAACGATATGGAGCTCGAGCTGACGTGGAACGAAGGGACTGAGTCCTATACCCACGGAAGCGGTTATGGCCATATTGCCGTAGCCGTTGACGACCTAGAAGCCGAGCATACGAAATTGGCCGGTTTGGGGTATGAACCAGCAGAAATCAAAGAATTCTTCCGTGATGGTCAACTGTTGGCCAAATTCTTCTTTGTTGTTGACCCTGATGGCTACAAAATTGAGTTCCTTCAGCGTCATGGGCGTTATCAGTAAGCCGAGGCGTGCTGAATAAGAAAGAAAAAAGCCATCCAATTTCAGTTGGGTGGCTTTTTTCTAGATGATTGACGCTGAGCTGGCTGGTTTCGGTAATATTCTTATTTGGTAATAGCGCTATTTGCAATACTTCACATCAGCTTGGTAGAAAAAGGCCTTGACGTTGTTATAGCCCAAGCTGAATGCATTTTTTTCACTATTTGCTTTCTGGATACTTCTTAAATCCAAGGATGTCATCAGCATTAGGTTATCAATACTTTCGATACTCTCCACGTTGTAGTCTGATGTTCGCTGAAGAAAATCAAACTGGTTGAATAGCCATACTCGCTCTTCGCCATCGCGTCGCCATTGTTCTTTTTTCACATCATAGATTGACACTGAGTAGTGGTAGTCGTGTTTTTGCTTGCTTATTAGTTGGTAGGGGAAATGCTTGATGGCTTTATTGTTGCTAAATGGAGCAGGTTCGCTTGGCGGCCATTTTTCCTGAGGGCTTGGGGAGCTAACGTAAGGCTTTTCTGGCTGATCATTGAAATATCGATAGTAGCTTGCTGCCATTTCGCCAGAAACGGTACGGATTGTTTTGTCAAATAGTGAATCATTTTGTAGGTATGCGAGTAGTCCAGGGTCGTTTTTCTTTATACAGACAAAATAGTCATATATAGGAAACGAGGAGAGTTCATATATCCGCCGAGTATCCAAGTCTACCTTTTCGTAACGGGGAATGGGTTTAACACTTGCTGTTACTGTGATTGGGACGAGTAATAGCAATAATATCAGCCGTGATGGGCTCATGGTGTATCCTCCCGGTGGGCCATATTCCAATGGATATGAAACAACAATAGACCCAAGGAGGATAACGCCGGATAGAATATCTTCGGTTGTTGATGCCAACCACATACAAGGGAGAGGCTTTCAGTCGCACGGAGTAGAAATCGTGCGAGAGGGCAAGGTTATTTGCTCGGGCTATGAGAAGTCCATTGAGTAGATAAATTTTCCACATGAAGGGCATTTGAATTTATAGATGGCAGGATCACCGCCTTTTTCATAATGCTGAACAATCGCTTCCCATAATTTTTCATCCAGCATCTGTTCGGTGAGGAATTGCTGCAAACTGTCATTGTCCCATTTTTCTAGTTCATGTTTTTCTGCATCGCCATGAAATTCACAGGCAGTATCGCAATGTGTCTGCCAAATTTCCTGTTGCCAAGAAGCGAACCCCGGCGTTCTTTCGCAGATCTCAATAATAAGCGCCATTGGAATGCCAGCTTCGAGCAGCGGATAATCGTCGACGAAAGAACCATCATATTTTTTAGCCGCAGAGCCATCGGATATACACCACGGGCAAATATCCGTGACATTGTCACGTGAATAGAAACTCGCGGTGTAGATATATCCTCGCGCTTTACCACAACATTGGCAGGTTTTGTCGCTTTTCTTAATCGCGCCAGTGGCAATGGGATCGGGATGAAATCTGAATTGAGGTAGTGTCATGGGAGTTATTCTGCTTATTGGTAAGAGGGAACAGATCTGGGTAAAGATGGGAGATAGGATACTGGATACGTCTAGCCTTGTTAAGCTGGAGTCATCTGATAACCATCACTGTCTTGATGCAATATAAGATTTAATTTCAAGAGGAAACCTGAGTTTTGTCATGATGTGTTGTATGATGAAATCTCAATACCTAGAAACGTCATGTTTTCTTCTTAGTAAGTTCGTATTAACCAGCGAGAAGATCTGTTTTTCGAAGTTATTCGAGGTATTAGCGTAGATTCGAGTTGGCTTCCCCGCACAATGTGCTGGAGGGGGAAGTGAACTAGCATTTTAGGATAATGGAGTACTTTCAGCATTATGACACACCATCGTCCAGCGAAGTTAACGATCGCCCATATTAACGACACGCATTCACATTTCGAGCCGTCGTCGATCTCACTACAGTTGCCCAGCGACGTCATTGAACCAGAGATGTCGGTATATGCCAGTTGTGGTGGATTCTCTCGCGTTTCTTCAGCTGTAAAGGATATTCAGCGCCAAGCTTTGTTGCAGTCACGGAGCTTTGTCTTTCTCCATGCCGGTGACTGTTTTCAGGGCACACTGTATTTCTCCCTGTATAAAGGGGTAGCTAATGCCGAGTTGCTCAATGCGATAGGCATTGATGCGATGGCTCTTGGTAACCATGAGTTGGACATGGGCAATGAGCCTGTCGCTGATTTCATGGATCAAGTTAACTTTCCGCTGCTTGCCGGCAATTGGGATCTTTCCGGTGAGCTGGTGGGTAAAGCTAACCCGCTATCACGTAAAAACAATGTATTGGCATACGATGCCGAGCAGCAATGTGCCAGATCTTGGATACACGATGTAGAGGGTGAACCCGTAGCGGTGTTTGGTCTGGCCATTGAGAATATGGCTGGTATTGCCAATCCGGATCCGGATACGTTTTTCCACAATGTTACCGATGTTGCCAAGCAAACTGTAACCGCCTTGCACCGTGCCGGGATTAATAAAATTATTGTACTGAGTCACCTCGGTTATGAGCGTGATTTGGAATTGGCCGAAGAGGTCGATGGTATCGGTGCGATTATTGGTGGCCACAGCCATACAATGCAGGGTGATTTTACTAACCTTGGTTACGGCGTCACTGATTCTTATGCCCGTATGGTCAAAGGGACTTGCGTCGTACAGGCGGGCTGCAATGCATTGGCCTTAGGTCAGCTGCATATTGATTTTGCCGCAGACGGTAGCGTTGAGTCTGTATCGGGGACAAACCAGCTCTTGCTGGGACGGCAGTTCACTCTGGACGCCAGCAGAAGCGAGCACCTTGATGTGCTGAGCCACGATAAAGTGAAAGCCTATCTTAAACAGCAGCCAAATGTTCGATTCTGTATTAAAGATCCCTATATCGAAAATATCCTCAACGAGGAATACCGGCCTGCCGTACGTAAGCTGCAAACAGAACATATTGCCGATGTTATGAGCCCATTGCGTCACACGCGCATTCCCGATGCCAAGGGGGCAAGTCAGATCGCGCCGCATGTCGTTGACAGTTTTGTCTGGCAGGCTCGCCAGTTAGGCTTTGCGGTTGACTTTGGTATTCATAATGCTGGTGGCGTACGCTCATCGTTGAATCCCGGGCCGCTGACCGCCGCAGACATTTCTGGCCGGTTGTTGCCGTTTGCCATCGGCTTGATGGTTTATCCGGTAACTGGCGCGCAAGTAAGGGCGGCGCTTGAAGGGGCGATCGATAATGCCATCGATAATGGCGTTGAAGGCACGGGGGACGGAAGTTACCCTTATACATCCCACTTACGCTTTGTCTATCGCTGCTGTGCAGCACAAGGCCAGCGGATTGAGCAGCTAGAGTATCTTGTCGGCTCGGAGTGGCGGGAGGTTGACGATGGTGCGACATATCTTTCGGTATCGTCGGGCTACACGGCCACAGGCAAAGAGGGCTATCATGCTTTGCTCAATGGGGAAGAGCCTCAACCCCTGAATGTCACAATGGCAGAGGCATTTTCTGCCTATGCGGCTCACAAGCAGCAATTAGATGTTCCACCAGCCAATCTGTCGCAGTTTATTCCTTGTGTGTGTCACGAGGAAGGGGTCGCTTAAGCCCATTACCATTAATAGACAGGAACTAGAAAAACCGCCGGTAGCTGACGCTATCGGCGGTTTTTTATATTAGACATTTTTATTTTGCTCATTTTTATTCTAAGAGAGAGCAAAGATGAATACTAAGGATGAAAAAAGCCGGGTGTGCGGCCCGGCTTGTTAAGATTCCCGTTGTGTGCCTATGGCTTATGCCGTAAGGCTATTGTCGCTTTCGCTGTTGGCCACTTCGTTGGCAATGCGGTAAGCAGCAAGATCTTCAATGGTCAGTACGGGCATATTATGTGTTTCGCCGAACGTGATGACTTCAGGTAGGCGAGCCATAGTGCCATCTGGGTTGGTTAGCTCACAAAGCACACCATAAGGTTTGTAGCCAGCCAAACGCATCAAATCGATAGTCGCTTCGGTGTGGCCGCGGCGGGCAAGAACACCGTCAGGGTTTGCTTTTAGCGGGAACACGTGGCCTGGACGGTTGATGTCAGAAGGTTTGGCTCCGTCGGCGATGGCTGTTTTGATTGTTGTAACGCGGTCAGCGGCAGATACGCCGGTAGTTACGCCCTTGGCTGCCTCGATAGTGACGGTGAAGCCTGTTTGGTTGGCACTGGTGTTGTTTCCCACCATCATAGGCAATTCAAGCTGCTGGCAGCGTTCTTCGGTCAGGCATAGGCAAACAATACCTGAACATTCACGGATCATCAGCGCCATTTGCTCGGCGGTAAGGGTTTCCGCAGCATAAATGATATCGCCTTCATTTTCGCGATCTTCATCATCAACAACAAGAACACCACGGCCTTCACGAAGGGCGGCAAGGGCAGCTTCAACGCGTTCGAATGCATTACCGTAAGGTGAGAGTAGAGACTGATTCATGGTAAAAAACTCCAAATACAATATCGTTACCAGAATCAGGGCATGGAATGTCAGCAAAAGCGACTGCTATCAGCAAATATGTAGATGCAGTACGGTATTCGAAAAACAGCCGATACGACATCGCCTGCAAATAATGCAAGCTGAGCGTATACCGGTGTTATAAACACAGATTATCGCTGAAATCCTCTTTCATCCGGACTATAACCGTCGGCTCTGGAATCAAACATGGCATGACCGTGTTCTGGACCAGATCTGCTGACCTTGCAATATCAACTGCAAGCGCTCGCGGGCTTTCCCTGTTGGGACTACCGCCGGTGGGGAGTTTCACCCCGCCCTGAGAATTCTTTGCGACTATAGGAAATTCCAGAAAGCCGTGCAAGGTAATTAATTAAATTATGGATAATTATTTGATGCCAGGCGCCGATTGTCCGATTTGTATCCGGTATAAAGCACGAGAGTGCTGCTTATTGCCGATAAGTCGGTGTCATTGTTTTGTGTTGTCGCTTTGCAGTGGGTTGCGCGGCGGGTTGGGAGTATCGGGTAGTCTTATTGCTAGCCAGCGGACAAACAAGGGGAATGCATATGTTGTCGGCTGGATAGCACCAAGTAGGATCAAGAAATCGGGCCCAAGGTAAGTACCTGCAATGGTGAATGTCAGTAATACATTGCGATTGCCGGTGGTGATGGCTGCCAGTAATGAAGCTTGTTTTCCTTGTTTTGCATAACAGATTAAACCTGTGAGGAAGAACATTCCGCATAGTATTAATCCGATTCCGAAATACTGTAGGGCATCAAAGGCGGATTGGTCGAAGATCTTGCGAAAGGGCTCGATAAGGCCGAATGGGAAGGCAAAGACGAGCAGTATGGTTATATGAGCGAGTTTACCGTGAACGCGTTTGAGGGTCTCAGCTGGGACAAGGCGGTAAACGCAGGCCGATAGCAACATCGGACTGACAATAAAGACAGCCAAGCGAATAGCATAGCTATGAACGTCAAGGGCGAAGCTATCATCGCTAAACAACCATAGGTTAACGTAGATAATAGCTGGCATCAGCAGCGTTGTGGCTATTGTCATCGCCATTGCTTCTAGCGCATCCAGTCCGATGGAGCGTGCGATTGCTGGCGTGGCAAATAGCGATCCAGTTGCGGCGACACCTGCGACGGCCAGTAGCATGGTATCTGATGAGCCCAATAGCGTAGCTATGCTGCAACTTATTAATGTCATCCCTGCGCTATGAAAGAGAGCAAAGCTCCATACCTGAGTTGTGGCGAGTCGTTTGATTAAGGTTTTTTGATCTATTCCCAATAGCGTGAACAGCATCAGGAAAAACAAGATATAAGGGAGAAACGGAAACATTGCTGCTGCAGCGTTGGGCAGCATAAAACCGGCGAACGCTGAGGCGATCAATAAGCTGGATGAATGTCGGGTAATCATACTGAGCATAAATGTGATTACTCTTGAATTTCCGCAATACAGTAAGTGTTAATCCATTGTTACCCTTGATGGGATAGTAAAGCAAGTAAAACCAGTATTATGCAAGTCATGGTTATTTATGCATTAAGTGTGCTGTTTGCTGCATGAGTTTTCATTGCTGCGGCGTTGTTTGTTGTTATTTTGTGATTGCTACATTTTGCATAAGAAAATCTAATTTTGTTGCTGAAATATTGTCAGTTCTGCGTGTGATTTGAGCGAGTTAAAATAATAGCCAGTTGATAAAGCACTTAGGCTCGATGCCAATTCACATTGGCCAGAAAATACAGAGAGGCAGTCATGGCACAGGCAATGAATTTTGACACACCAGTTGTTATGGATAAAAAAGCCTATGCAGTTAGCGTCAAAGGACTGATTGCTCACGCATTGGATATTTTGTTCAGCGTAAAGAAAACCCCATCATATTGTGACGTTAAGGATCTACCGGTCCATTTGCAAAAGGATATCGGCGTCTATCGCTAATTCCGCTGAACCTAAGCAACATACAAAGACGCTGGCCTTGGTCGGCGTTTTTTGCATTGAAAAGAGTCACAAAACAAAATGCGTCGTTAAGGGTAGTTTACTTTCCTGTGAATATGGCATGATGTACGCGATATAGATGATTGATTGGAGATGCCATTGTGGGATTTTTCTCAAAGCTCTTTGGTTTTGTAAAATCTGAACCGGAAATCGCGAATGTAGAGGCTATCGAGTACGAAGGTTATTTGATATACCCAGAGCCTAAGTCAGAAGGCGGGCAATACCGTATAGCCGGACGTATTTGCAAGCAATTGGACGGTGAACTGAAGACCCATGTTTTCATTCGTTCGGATCTGATGGGTTCGAAGCAGGATGCCGAAACTTTCATGATTAACAAAGCTAAAATGTTCATCGATCAGAACGGCGACAGCATGTTCCGATAACCGCTACATTGAGCATGGTCTCCCAAGTCATACTTGATACTTGGGATGATCACATCGTCAAGGAATGATGATGGAAACTGAAATGGCCACATCCCCAACGCAGCATTCCCCATCAATATTGTCATTCCTTGTGATTCAAACGTTCGTTTATCTAATTAGATCACTGTTTTTGGTTGTTTATAAGGACAGAATATAAATATTAGTGATTTGTGCATGTTTTTATGCATAGGTTGTTAATTCTCTTTGTGGTTTGACCTCTGATCAGGCGTTTGAAACGTTATTTATTTACAGTTAGCTGGCAACATTTGCTGTGAATAACAGAGCGCGAATAGAATTATTTTGTATTTTTCCTACAAAAGGCTTGATATTACGCGTCTGGTTGGATAAAAAATTGTTACTTATTTGCCAAAATTTAGGGAATAATGATGCAAATTGGTGTACCTCGAGAAATACTCGCTAACGAGACGCGAGTAGCTGCAACGCCGAAAACGGTAGAGCAGTTGTTAAAAATGGGCTTCAGTGTTGCGGTTGAGCGCAATGCGGGTCTGCTTGCCAGTTTTGATGATGCCGCTTATGAAGCTGCTGGTGCCACTGTGGTATCAACGGAAGAAGTGTGGGCGTCTGATCTGATTTTTAAAGTTAATGCACCGCAGGTCAATGAGGAAACCGGCGTTGATGAGTTCGACCTGATCAAAGAAGGGGCGAGTCTAGTGAGCTTCATCTGGCCTGCACAAAATGCAGACTTGCTTGAAAAGCTCTCTACCAAGAATATTAACGTCATGGCGATGGACTCAGTGCCACGTATTTCTCGTGCTCAGGCGCTAGATGCACTAAGCTCGATGGCAAATATCGCGGGTTACCGTGCCGTTGTCGAAGCAGCCCATGAGTTCGGCCGTTTCTTCACCGGCCAGATCACCGCGGCGGGTAAAGTGCCACCAGCCAAGGTAATGGTAGCTGGTGCTGGTGTTGCTGGTTTGGCTGCAATCGGTGCGGCAGGTAGCCTTGGTGCGATTGTTCGGGCCTTTGACGTACGACCTGAAGTAAAAGAGCAGGTAGAGTCAATGGGTGCTGAGTTCCTTGAAGTTGATTTCAAGGAAGATACAAGCACTGGCGATGGCTACGCCAAAGAGATGTCAGACGAATTCAACAAAGCTGCTGAGCGTCTTTATGCTGAGCAGGCCAAAGATGTTGATATCATTATCACCACGGCTCTGATCCCAGGGCGTCCAGCACCGAAGCTGATCACCAAAGAAATGGTCGACAGCATGAAGGCGGGTAGTGTCATTGTTGATCTGGCCGCTGCCAATGGTGGTAACTGTGCTTACACCGAGGCTGACAAAGTTGTTTTGACGGAGAACGGTGTCAAGATTATCGGTTATACCGATATGGTTGGTCGTCTACCTACTCAGTCTTCCCAGCTCTATGGAACCAACCTCGTCAACCTGACCAAACTGCTGTGCAAAGAGAAAGACGGTAATATTAATATCGATTTCGATGATGAAGTATTGCGCGGTCTGACAGTGATCAAAGAGGGCGAGGTAACATGGCCAGCTCCACCGATCAAGGTATCTGCTGCCCCAGCTCAAGCTGCGCCTGCGGTTGAAGCTCCTGCCAAGAAAGAAGAAGTCCCTGCCTCTCCGGCCAAGAAATACGGTCTGATGGCGGCGGGTGTGGCTGCGTTTGGCTGGATTGCCTCTGTGGCACCGGCTGCGTTCCTTTCTCACTTCACGGTATTTGTTTTGGCATGTGTGGTAGGTTACTACGTTGTATGGAACGTAACACACGCTTTGCATACACCACTGATGTCTGTGACAAACGCAATCTCAGGCATTATCGTCGTGGGTGCACTCCTGCAAATAGGCCAGGGTAACGGTGTCGTTACTGCCTTATCTTTTGTTGCTGTACTCATTGCGAGCATAAATATCTTCGGTGGCTTTACAGTTACCAAGCGTATGCTCGAAATGTTCCGCAAAGATAAATAATAGGAGTAACTCATGTCTGCAGGATTAGTACAAGCGGCATACATTGTTGCTGCGTTATTTTTCATCTTAAGTCTCGCGGGACTGTCTAAACAAGAATCAGCGAGAAACGGTAACTACTACGGTATTGCGGGTATGGCGATTGCGCTTATTGCGACAATCTTCAGTCCGAGTGCCGAGGGTTTTGCGTGGGTCATCATCGCGATGGTGATCGGTGGTGGTATTGGTATCCACTACGCGAAGAAAGTAGAAATGACCGAAATGCCGGAACTGGTAGCTATCCTTCACAGCTTTGTGGGTATGGCTGCGGTACTGGTTGGTTATAACAGCTATCTTGAGCCACCTGCACCCGTGTCGACAGATCTTGCCGGTATCCATGCTGAACACGTTATCCACATGGTGGAGGTATTCCTTGGTGTCTTCATCGGTGCGGTTACTTTTACCGGTTCTATCGTGGCATTTGGCAAACTGCGTGGTGTGATCTCTTCATCACCGCTGAACCTGCCCCATAAGCACAAAATGAACTTGGCGGCCGTTGTTGTGTCTGCGCTTCTTATGATCTACTTCGTCAAGGCTGACGGCAGTATGTTCGCGCTGATTGTCATGACGCTGATTGCTTTTGCGTTCGGTTATCACTTGGTGGCTTCCATCGGCGGTGCGGATATGCCGGTTGTCGTGTCTATGCTGAACTCATACTCGGGTTGGGCAGCGGCAGCAGCGGGTTTCATGCTGGCAAACGATCTGTTGATTGTTACTGGCGCACTGGTTGGTTCGTCAGGTGCGATCCTGTCTTACATTATGTGTAAGGCGATGAACCGCTCGTTTGTTAGTGTGATTGCTGGTGGCTTCGGTCAGGAAGTTGTTATCTCTAGCGACGAGGAGCAGGGCGAGCATCAGGAAGCCTCAGCAGAAGAAGTGGCGGAAATGCTAAAAGACGCCCGCTCGGTGATTATTACCCCGGGATACGGCATGGCAGTTGCCCAGGCTCAGTACCCAGTTCATGAAATTACCGACAAGCTGCGTAAGAAAG
The DNA here is from genome assembly GCF_059920555.1 of Photobacterium panuliri. Lineage (NCBI taxonomy): Bacteria > Pseudomonadati > Pseudomonadota > Gammaproteobacteria > Vibrionales > Vibrionaceae > Photobacterium > Photobacterium panuliri. Next base: position 690,112 of record NZ_CP197193.1, on the reverse strand, counting down.
GTGTGAATGTGCGTTTTGGTATTCACCCAGTTGCCGGCCGTCTGCCAGGTCACATGAATGTCTTGTTGGCAGAAGCCAAGGTACCTTACGATATCGTATTGGAAATGGACGAAATCAATGACGATTTCTCCGAAACTGATGTGGTGCTGGTTATTGGTGCTAACGATACCGTAAACCCAGCGGCGTTGGATGACCCGAATAGCCCTATCGCAGGGATGCCTGTTCTGGAAGTGTGGAACGCCAAGCACGTTATCGTGTTCAAGCGTTCAATGAACACCGGTTATGCAGGCGTTCAGAACCCGTTGTTCTTCAAAGAGAACTCTCAGATGCTATTTGGTGATGCCAAAGATAGCTGCTTGAGTATTCTGGAGCATTTGGACTAGATCCACATCGATAAATAGCGGCAAAAGTTGAACAGCCAGTAGGATAACCTGCTGGCTGTTTTTTTATATTTATCAATAGGGGAAAACTATGACACGAAGAGGTTTCTTGCTCACTTTATCTTCACTCGAATGACAATTTCATGACAATGTAAGGATATTGGGTGATACACTGGCGCCATGAAAAAATACGTCCTATTCCTATCGCTGCTTCTGTCGGGGCTGCAGCCAGCGTGGGCTGAAAATTTGCCCGAGCGTTTGAGTGCGGTTCGTGCCGAGCTTTTGGCGAGCGAACCGGTAGCGACGTATGATTTCCGCCAGCTTCAAAGCCAATTCCCCACGCCTTTGCTGATACCGACAACGCTGTTGCCGCAGTCGGCTAAATACCCGCTCAAGTCATTGCGCCGTCTTTATCAGGGGTCACTGACCTGCAAGGGGCCTTGGCCGGTCACCCCATTGTTGACACAGCCTCTCGTGTTTACTCGTGCATTGTGTAACAACACGGTGCTGCCTGTCGGTTGGTTTGCCCGTGCGGGTTACATTCACCCCGGTGGCGGGAGCTATGCGGCCCGTTATTTGGCGGTACATCCTGATATGGAACAACAACTCGCTCGTTTCCTGCATGTTCAGGAGCGCGAACTGGCACCGACCAATACGGCATTGGGACGCTTGCAGAGGATGAGCCCCGATGAGGTAGCGGTATACATTGCCGGTGCCGAAGCGTTTGTCTCTAACGGCGAGCTTTGGATACGCAATGGCAATGAGTACCATATTTATGATCAGCCCGTGTGGTCACAGGCAATGGGTAAGTTCGATGTGAACTTTACCCGCCTGAAACACGATGGTTTTTGTATTCTTAAAAGTGGCAATATTTGCTGGGCCGAGGAAGACCAATCACACCTGACATCCTACCTGCTGGTAGGATTGTTGGTCGTCAATATTGGTTTGCTGGTGGGATGGGGGTTCTATCGTTGGCGTATTCGCCGTAGGGCGATGCAAGAGCGGATGTTGGTACTGCAAATCCTGACACATGAACTGCGTACACCGATAGCCAGCTTGGCTATGACAGTAGAGGGATTCCGACGACATTTTGATGCATTGCCAGAAAGTCTATATGATGAATTCAGACGCCTGACAGAAGATTCCCGGCGCTTGCGGCAACTTGCCGAGGCCAGTAAGGATTATTTGCAGGCAAATCAACAGGAACTCAGCGTTTCGCATGTCGAATCGTTCAATGAGTGGGTGGAATACCTCAGCGAGCCTTATGAAGTGACATTAGAGCTGGCTCAAGATCGTCCTGTTGATGTCAATGTATATTGGTTGGGCACCTGTATTGATAACTTGTTATCGAATGCCCATAAGTACGGCGTGAAGCCGGTAAAATTAACCTCATCGTTCGATTCTGGAAAATTGATTGTAAGAGTTTCAGATAATGGACCGCTCAGTCATAAAGACTGGGCAAGATTAAGAAAGCCCTTTGTGAGTGAAAAAGGCTTGGGGCTTGGACTTACAATCGTCGAATCGATGATCCGAAGAATGGGTGGGCGAATGAAGCTAGTTGGCCCGCCGACAACGTTTATATTGGAGATACCTTGTGAATCAGACTCTGCTTCTGGTTGAAGATGATCGTAACCTCGCTGATGGTTTACTCGAAAGTTTAAAAGAAGCTGGCTACCATTGCCTTTACGCAGACTGCGCAAGCAAAGTTGCAGATCTTTGGTCTGGTGCCGATCTGGTGATTCTTGACCGCCAGCTTCCGGAGGGGGATTCCCTTAGCTACCTGAGCCAATGGCTGGATATTAAGCACGTTCCCGTTATTCTGTTGACGGCTATGGTGTCTATTTCAGACAAGGTCACGGGGTTGGAGTCAGGGGCAAAAGACTACCTGACCAAACCGTTTGCCGAGGAAGAGCTATTGGCGCGCGTGCGTTTGCATCTGCGTGACGGTGCGCCAGAGAAAGTCGCTGCGAATATCGTCAAGGTCGGCGGTATACAGATTGATCTAGATAGTCGCGAAGTTCGCAATGGTGATGAGAGCGTGGTACTGACCCGCACTGAATTTGAACTGTTGGTGTTTTTGGCCAAACATGCCGGTCGGGTGTTTACCCGTGACGAGTTGCTTGATCAGGTATGGGGTTATAACCATTACCCAACAACCCGAACGGTAGATACCCATATACTGCAATTGCGCCAGAAGCTCTCTGGTATTGAGATTGAAACCTTACGCGGTGTCGGCTACCGCATGAAGTCTGCGTAGTCACATGCCAAGGATACCGGTTGTTTTCTCCATGCTGCTGTTGAACTCGGTGTTGTGTGTACCGAGTGTTCAGGCAGCATGGTTTCCACAACAAGATGTATTGACGGTTGCCCATCAGAAATTGCTTGAAGGGAGTAGTGCCGAGAGTTTCGATGCAATGATACAGGCTTGGCAAGGAAAGCCGACTGAAGAGCAAGAAGCCAATCTCAACGCATTGCTTAACTTGGCCGTGACCGAGGATTGTGGGCGTAGTCTGGATGCCACGCGTTTTCCGGCCTGGTTGAAGTCACTTACCGTTCAGCGCGAGATGATCCAAAATCAATCTCAGGTTTTGCCTAAGCTGGCTATTACGGGAACAGCGTCAAAGCAAATCAAACATATTGATTTTATCCGTTGGCCGCAGGAGAAGGTACTGTCGGCCTCGCCGGGTAGACTCTCTGGGGATTACTTCTCTATTGAGACTAAGCGGTTGGAAAAAGCCAGCAGTGCAGGCTTGTACCAATTGATCATTAATACCGGGGACGGAGAGGAATTCAAGGAGTGGGTTATCTTGTCTCCGCCCAAGCGCAAGCAGTGGATCAACTGGATAGATAGCCGTACATGGCGGATAGAGAAAAATGGTCTTCCTGACAAGGCTTGCCCGACACCGATATTGTCGATGAATATATACGATCTTAATGATACCTCCTGGACGCCGCTATGGACCGAAAACGTAGATGGCAGATTGCCGACGAGCTTGCCAGAGGTGGACTTGCCAGATGGTCGCTATTGGCTCAGTGTCGGAATCATAGAGAGTCGCTGGCAAGGAGAGCTATCGGTTCTGGATATCCAGAGTATTACCCGACCTGTTGATCATACCGGTGACAGTTTCAAGTAACTCGTTGTCGATTTTCTAAGAAGATAGCTATAGAACATGAAGGCCCATTAAGGGCCTTTTTTAGTTTTTGCCCTCTGCAACATGGTGTTAGTGCCATGCTATTACTAAGTCAGCGCTATAGAGAGACCACAAGAGATAAACAACATAAGTTGTATTTCAATTGCACCTTTAAAGGTGTATTATTAATGCATCTTTAAAGTAGACGTATTGCCATGCTGGGTATTTGAGTTGTAGCAGGCAGTATGAGGAAGCAAAATATGATGCAGATTTTAGATCAGGAGAAAGAGCAGCGTATCGTGCCGCTGTTTCGTCTTGGCTTTCGTCCTTTCTTTCTGGCGGCAAGCATGCTTACGGTTGTCTCTATGGGGTTGTGGGGGCTGTTCTGGCTGGGTTATACCCAAGCATCTCAGTGGATGTACGGTAATCCTATATGGTGGCATAGCCATGAAATGCTGTTTGGTTTCACTGGGGCCATTATTATTGGTTTTTTGCTTACCGCAGTACAGAACTGGACAGGGGCAACGGGTGTCAGGGGATGGCAGCTGGCCGGTATTTTCGCCTGTTGGCTGGTGGCGCGCATAGCGATGATGATCGCCAGTCCGCATTGGGTATGGATGGCATTTGATTTGCTGTGGATGCCGTTAGCCGCATATTGCCTCGGTAAGCCCATTGTATTGCGACGTCAGTGGAACAACCTTTTCTTCGTTCCTATGTTATTGCTACTGACTGGGGTGAACGCCATGTTCCATATGCAGGTGCTTGGTTGGCTGACAGTCTCGACTCGGAGTATTGCATTGGTTGCGGTGATGGCAATCAGTTTGGTTGTATTGATTGTTGGGGGAAGGGTTATTCCGTTCTTTACATGGCGGGGAACCCAGAGCGAGCAAATTACGCGAGTTAAGTGGATCGAGGTATCGTCGCTGGTGAGCAGCTGGTTGGTGTTGCTCGCTTTACTGCTGGTGCCTTTTGCCGGTGGTTGGCAGCACAGCATGGAGAGGCAGCTATTGCCGGTGTTGTTGGTGGTCACGGCAATGCTGCATTTGGTACGCTTTGCCCGTTGGCGTAGCTTGTCTACTTGTCGTGTGCCTTTGCTGTGGCTGCTTCATATTGCTTATTTGGCAATGGTGATCGGCTTGTTCATGTTTGCTGTCTACTTTGCTGGTGGGGCGGTAGAGTACAGTATTGCGTTGCATGTACTGACGGTAGGTGGCATTGGCGGGATGGTATTGGCGATGATTGCTCGGGTATCGTTAGGACATACGGGGCGGGAGCTGAAAGTCGGGCCTGTGATGGTTATGGCGTTTTGGGCACTGGTTATGGCGCTTTTGGCTCGAACCTTGTTTATTGTCATGATGCCAGAGATGAGAATAGCCGGTTACGGGGTGTCTGCATTGCTATGGGCGTCAGCCTATGGGGTATTTAGTTATGTTTACTATCCGGTACTGACGCAACCGCGTGTTGATGGCCGCCCGGGGTAGGGAAAGGATAGGGTTAGGTTAAAAAATTAACGGGTGACAAGATAGCGTAAACTACCTACACTGTGAGCCCGTTTTTTTCGAGTTGAACCATTATGTTTGGTAATTCACCTACGTTGACACACGCGCAGCAGCAAGAAGCCGCTGAAAAGATCCACGAACTAATGGCGCAGGGTATTAGTAGTGGCGAGGCTATCATGATGGTCGCGAACGCGATTCGTGAAGCAGAAGCGCAAAAAACGCAGCAACAAGCAGCAGCTGAAGACGACGCAGAAGAATAATAGGCTTTTTGTTTGTTGGATTTTCGGTAGCTTACCGAATTTAAAGGCACCTACGCGGTGCCTTTTTTATTTTTCGTGTGTTAAATCGCATAAGTTTCATACAATTCCAGTAGAATTCAATATGCTGAAATAGAATTTTGTAGTTCCATATCTTAAGGATGATATGGTTGTTTTCCATCTGGTAGGGGGAAGGATGAATAACCGTTACCTAAAGGCTCGTACCTTGGCACGGGCAAAGCATGGTCGCCAAATGTATGGTGATGTGCCGTATTACGTCCACCTTGAGGCTGTTTCCCGGTTGGCAAGCCCTTTTGGTACCGATGCTATGATAGTGGCACAGCTTCATGACGTTCTTGAGGATACAGAAACATCGGTTGATGAGTTGGTCGCTGATTTCGGTTTTGTTATTGCCGATGCCATTAGTTATATCTCTGATGGCAAGTTGGCGGATCGGGCTAAGCGCAAATCGCAAGTGAACCAGCGGTTAGCTAATCTGGATATCAATGAAGAAGCCGCACGACTTGCGTTGATAGTCAAATCGTGCGACCGGCTTGCCAATGTACGGGCAAGCCTGACCAGTCCAGAAGCCTATTACCAACAGTATCAAGCTGAACATCCGGCTTTCAAAGCGGCGGTATATCGCAAAGGATTGTGTGAGGCGATTTGGTGGGAGCTTGATACCTTAATAGAGCGTACACGATCTTCTTGGTAAGCTCTTAGTGAAAGTTGATGCTAGCAATAATAAAAAAGGGCTGCGAGAGCCCTTTTTTGTTAAGAGTGGTATTCAGCGCTTATTACGCTTCATCATAAATAGTCGGAATAGGCTTGCGTTTGTGCTGGGTAGCCTTGTAGATACCCACTAGGCGATCCGTTACATGCTGTTCAACGGGCTTGCCTTCGAGGAAGTCATCGATCTGATCATAACTTACCTGTAGCGCGTCCTCATCGGCCTTCTGCGGCGCTAACTCTTCTAAATCGGCGGTAGGTACTTTCTTGACTAATAGCTCAGGAGCGCCCAGCTTAGCGGCAATTTGACGCACCTGACGTTTGTTTAGACCAAACAGCGGCGCAAGATCACATGCGCCATCACCGAATTTGGTATAGAAGCCGGTGATATTCTCTGCAGAATGGTCCGTACCCAGTACTAGGGCGCCAACAAGCCCTGCAATTTCGTATTGGGCAATCATACGGGCACGCGCTTTGACGTTGCCTTTGACGAAATCCACGGTTGCTTCGTTCTGAGGGATAAGTCCTGTCCCATCAAGCGCATCTAGCGTACTGGCATGTAGGCCATCGACGCCATCTTTGATATTGACGCTTACTGAGTGGCTTGGCTGAATAAAGGCGAGAGCCTGCTGCGCTTCATCTTCATCCTGCTGCTCGCCATAAGGCAGACGAACGGCAATGAACTGATAGGCTTCGGTATCTTCTTTGCTATTGAGGTCCTGTACGGCGAGTTGGGCGAGACGACCACAAGTTGTTGAGTCAACACCACCACTAATACCCAGCACCAGCGATTTGCATCCAGATTGCTTGAGTTTCTTTTGAATGAACGCGATACGTCGCTCAATCTCAAAATCAACGTCAATTGTTGGCAATACGCGCATTTCCTCGCGAATAAGCTGTTCCATAATGTTGCATCCTCCGGGCATGCCCAAATTGTAACCATATAGCGTTGTTTAAAGCATAATTTCAATGAAATGCATTAAACCTTTGGCAAAATCATGCGATAACTCTTGCTAGGGATCAATCTTCTTTCAGAAATAAAGTTGAAATAGCATAAAATCAGAATAAAAAAGGGACATACCAGTTATGACTGCATCAGTTGCTGTATTTGGTAGCGCATTCAATCCACCCAGTTTGGGGCACCTTTCGGTGCTTGAAAGACTGACTCATTTTGATCAAGTGCTTCTCCTGCCTAGTTATACGCATGCTTGGGGAAAAAAGATGCTTGATTATGACGTTCGCTGTGAGCTGGTGGCGGCTTTTATCGAGGATTCTCAGCTCAATAATGTGACCTTGTCGCGGATTGAGCAGAAGATTGCCAATGGTAATGATCCGGTGACGACTTATGCGGTGCTAGATAACCTGCAACGGAAAATGCCTAATGCAAATCTCACTTTTATTGTTGGTCCTGATAATTTTCTGAATTTTAGCAAGTTTTATCGGTCAGATGAGATAATGAAACGCTGGCAGGTGCTAGCGTGTCCGGAAACGGTTCCGATTCGGTCGACCGCTATTCGAGATGCAATTGTCAATAGTTGTGATATCTCACATTTAACGACGCCAAAAGTGGCTAAGTTAATTATGAATAAGGCGTTATATCAAACGTCTTAGGGATCATTGTAAGGTGAAACGTGTTATTGGTGTCATTGCTTATAGTCGGCATGACGTTTGGGGCTACATCAGCATTTGCTTCGTCATGTTTAGATTTGCCAGAAAAAGAAAGTTCGGTTGTTTGTTCGGCGCAAAAGATTGATGCAACTGATCATTATTCAGCGTCTGATTCGTCGCGACTGAGACAAGATAGTTATATTGATTGGAAGGCTGATCAATATAACGATGGTCGGTTTTGGCAGGGCTGGGTAGGTGAGAACAACTCACCGGTTTTACATTCTCAAAACAGCTCTAGTTTTTATGGTTTAGGATTTTGGCAACCTTCCCGTTATGCAGATCAGGCACTCAGCATTGAAGATATCGATGATGCCAAAGAGTGGCTGAAGAGCTACGGGTTACAAATGAGCCTTGGGTTCGGTGGGGATGACGGCGTATCACCACGTTTTCGATTTGACTACCGTTGGCATGAAGATAGAGACCTTGACGATATTTATCTTCAGGTCGAAATACCATTCCAATAGAGGAATACAAAAAGCGACGCTATTTAGCGTCGCTTTTTACTATCTAATACTTTTTACTATCTAATAAAAGGGCCTAGGCTTGGCTTAGTGGTTTGCCAAGAATTGGCTCAGCCATCGCTGAGAGGAGCTCAACGGGAGTATTAAGGCTTTGTGCAATTTGCCCAGCCTTGCGGCCTGAGCGTGATAGCTTGATAGCTTCTCGCATAAGTAGACATGAAACCAGCTCATTGTGAGTGAATCCTAGGTATTCACATACCGAGTCAATATCTGTGATGGTGTCACCGGAGAGTAGTTTCGCCAGCTTTTCCTCATCGTGTTTGGCAAGGCCTGGGCTGGTGGATTTTGTATGTACTTTCATACCGTAGATCTGATCGGCAAGTACACGTAGTAAGTTGCCGTTTTTTCCAGCCATTGCGAGTTCATTGCCTTTGCGAGCTAATGTTGCCAGTTCACTACATACAGCAGTGATTAGCGGCGTCGCATTGAAGTAACCTGCATCTCGGCAAAGTTGCGGCTGGTGGTTGGCTGCTGCAAGTAAACGGGCAGAAAAAGAAACTTTATAGTATTCCGAGTCTGGCAGCACGGTAACGGCGTGGAGGCAATCGAAAGGAATATAGAAACCGCCGCCTGCTTTTACTGCAAATTCGTTTTTGCCTAAACGAATAAATGCACAGCCCTTGGTAACGAGCAGCATGTATGAGCATTGGCTCTTGCGTCGTGAACCAACGTCAAGAAATGTCTGTTGAATATGGGAAAAGTCGATAGCCTGTTTCATAGTGATTCTCTTTCGAAGTAGCGGCGACATATTCTTCTGTTTTGCAGTATGGGTCAACTAACAGAAGACCTAAACCGAAAAATTGCTGTTTTTTTGAGTAGAAACGGTGTTGCTGCAGCAGATTTCATAGCTTATATCAGGTAGAGTACAGGCTCATGCCTTGAATTGATCTGGTAAGACCTCCAACCATGTCTTTTATGTGGGCTTTTACGTTGGGTAATAGGAATAAAGTGCGTAAAATGGCACGGTTTTTCCATATGATGAAGCATAATTGTGCAAGCTGATAACGATATTTATAAAGAAATTCGCCCTTACAATGACGATGAAGTCAATGGGGCGATTAAGCGTCTGGTTAATGACAAAGAATTTATCAATGCAATTCTGAACTATCGCTTTCCGCAACTCTCAGGTGCGTTTGGTTGGTTGTTGACTCCTCTCATTAAGCATTTCTTGATTCGTAAATGGTCAAACGTTAATTCTGTCGCTGATGTTCAGCGTCAAGTTGCCAAGTATATGCATGGAACAATCAACCATTCATGCGATGGTGTTACCTATAGTGGGCTTGAGAAGCTAGATCCGGCCAAATCTTACCTTTTTGTTTCTAACCACCGTGATATTGCGATGGATCCCGCGATGGTTAACTGGTGTTTGTTCAATAACGGTTTTGAGACGGTTCGTATTGCAATCGGTGATAACTTATTGAAAAAGCCGTGTGCAACAGAGCTGATGAGGCTTAATAAGAGCTTTATCGTAAAGCGCTCTGTTAAGGCTCCGCGTGAAATGCTTAAGGCATTGTCTTTGCTTTCTAGCTACATTCGCCATTCACTGGAAACGGGTAACTCGATTTGGATTGCCCAGAAAGAAGGGCGGGCCAAAGACGGCAATGACAAAACAGATCCAGCCATTCTAAAAATGTTTCATGTGGAAGGTCGCAAGCGTAAAGTTGAATTTGGCGATTATATGGCTGAATTGAATATCGTGCCTGTGGCCATTTCTTATGAGAATGACCCGTGTGATTTGGCGAAAGCCAAAGAGTTGTATCAAAAGCAATCGCAGGGTAGTTATGAAAAAGGTGAATTTGAAGATATCGAAAGCATCATCCAAGGGATCGTCGGCCATAAGCGGCGTATCCATGTCAGCTTTGGTGATGTGATTCAGCCTGGATTCGCGACACCTGATGCGTTGGCTGAAGAGATTGATCGCCAGATCACCGCAAACTATAAATTGTTTCCGGTCAATTATGTTGCCGCTGATCTTGAAGATGAATCAGTCACTGAAGATGAGAAGCAACGCTTTGCCGATAAACTGGCAGGTTTGCCACTAGGCGTCGCTGATATTCTCAAGCAAATGTACGCACTACCAGCGCGTAAAAAGCTTAACCTATAGTGTTTTGAGAAGGCTTTGCCTTTAAAATTTAGGTTCATTGTGGGGGCTTAGTGTCCTCACAATGGCCTTTGGTGAGATCACATCTACTCGTCTGTTCTGCCCATTTCCTTCCATAGGCTCACTGCTGCCAGCAGAAACGACTTGGATCCGTTCTTCATCAATCCCAAATACTGACGCTATGTAAATTGCGACGCTGAACGCCCGTTCGTAAGAAATCGCAATATTGTCATCTTCATCCGCGAAATCATCACCATGACCAACAATGATCACGTGTCTGTCGGGGTGTTGCCGAAGGCTAACCGCAATGGGATCGATAAGTAACTGAGTACTGGAGTCAAGTTCGAAATTGTTAGGCTCGAAATAGAGTGTTGTGCTCATCTCCGTTACTTCTGTGAGCATCACTTTGGCATCGGGTATGTTGCTGTCTTTAACTGTTTCCGACGAAGGTTGCTGGAGTGAAGGGGGATCTGTTGTGACGTTGTCACTGTTGTTGTCATTGCTGCACGCCGTTAGTATTACAATGACACTAACGGCGGCAAAATGTTTAATCCACCGACCTAATCGAAGCCCAGACATACCGGTTACCGCCTATGCGCGTTACACTGTCATCTTATAGGTTTAGTTGATCTGGTCGCGATAACAACTGCAGTATTGAGATGGACGCCGAGGGTAAAGCCGGTTTTAGCACTTAAGGCGCGATAACCTCAGGGGTATACGGGCGATAAGGAGGCTGTGCCATTCGCTCTGACATAAAGTCGATAAACGAACGAACTTTAGGAGCCAAGTATTTTCGCCGAGGGTAGACGGCATAGATCGGCAATTCGACATCTGCTTTCCATTCAGGCAGCAACTGCACTAATTGTCCTGTATTCAGTTCGTCCGTCATGAGATATGTAGCCAAATAGGCAACGCCTAAACCTGATTTAGCTGCATCAAGAACGGCTGGCGCGTTATCGATACGATAGTTTCCGCGAGCGCGTACCGATTGATGCACCCCGTCTCGGGTAAACTCCCAATTGATATATTTGCGCTCTCGGCTTTGGTAGGTAATGCAGTTGTGCTGACGGAGATCGCCCGGTACCTGCGGGGCTCCGTTAGCGGCAATATATGCCGGCGATGCAACCACAACGAAATGACAATTCGACAAGCGACGCGCAACCATGCCTTCGGGTGGGTGTTCGTGAATTGCAATCCAGCAATCAAAGCCTTCTTCGAGGAGGTTAGGGCGATGGTCGAATAAGCTCACTTCCAATTCAAGCCCAGGGTATTGCTTTTGAAAATCAGCCAAAGCGGATGTGATATGGTGATTGCCAAATGACTGCGCAATACCAACTCGAAGTACCCCTTTGATTTCATTGCGGTAACCTGCCACTAAGGCTTCCGCCTCATTGACGGTATCAAGCAACTGCTGGCCGTATTCGGCATATTGTAAGCCGATATCAGTTAGCGCAACGGCTCGGGTGCTACGTTGAACCAGCTGGCAACCTAATCGTTCTTCCAAATAACGAATTTGTTTACTGACTTGAGATTTAGAAATACCAAGGCGCTCTGCGGCACGGGTGAAGTTCTGTTCATGACCAACGGTGGCCAAGATAACCATCTGTTGCAGATTTTCAAGCATAAGAATAACCAATCTTTGATGACCGCAAGATTATACCATTGATTATTGCAGTGTTACCTCCTGATGCAGGATTGTGGGTCTTCTTCTCGTGTCATATCAAGGAAAGCAAGAGATGATGGGATACTACAAGTATTAATTTAATCGATATTAAGCATTAAAACCAACGATTTTATTAATTTTGCTGTCGGGATTATGATGAAATCCTCATTTGGAGGTTTTATTTTATGCTTAACGTATTGTGGCAATTTTTTACATTAGGTCTTTACAGTTTTGGCGGACCTGCTGCCCATATTGGTTATTTTCAGAGGGAGTTTGTTCAAAACAAGAAGTGGCTAACGGATACTGATTTCAACCAAGCTGTTGCCCTATGTCAGTTTTTACCCGGTCCTGCGAGTAGCCAGCTAGGTATGTATATAGGTTATAAAAAAGCCGGTTATATCGGTGCAATGGCGGCATTTGTCGGATTCACATTTCCCTCGTTCCTATTGCTTACATTTCTAGCTATTGGTAATCAGCATTACAACGATGTGGCTATTATCGATACCGTTATCCAGGCGGCAAAGCTATTGGCTGTTGTGGTTGTCGCGGATGCATTGTGGGGAATGGCAAAGAAAAACCTGACTAGTGTGCTAACTATATCGGCAGCAGGGCTAACGGGGGTATGGGTTTTCTTTAGTACGGGGCTGCTCGGGCAGATTCTGCCGATCCTCGTTGCTGCGTTGGTTGGTTTTCTTCTGTCGTTTCGACGTACGGAGTCGAGGGCGGTTGCTAACGCTGAACCGATTCGACCTAACATTTTCTTATTTACGGCGTTTGGTCTTCTTTTGTTGGTTTTGCCTCTTATAGGCAGTCAAAACGAATTCCTGACTTTGTTTAATGTATTTTATCAAGCGGGTAGCTTTGTTTTCGGGGGCGGGCATGTGGTATTGCCGTTGCTTGAGCCTATGCTAGAGGGGATGGTGACACCCGATACATTTTTGAGTGCTTATGCATCGGCGCAGTTGGTACCAGGTCCGATGTTTACAATGGCAAGTTATCTTGGGGCATCGGCGATTACCGATTCACCCGTGCTTGGCAGTCTAGTTGCAACCATTGGGGTTTTCTTGCCGGGGGCATTGTTGTTGTTTGCTTTTTTACCGGCATGGAGTGCGCTGTTTAGTCACGAGAAGTTAAAATCAGCCGTGATGTTGGTGAACGCATCTGTCGTAGGCTTGTTAGCCAGTGCACTGGTAAAACCGGTAATGATCAGTGCAATTGGAACAGTCTGGGATGTTCTCGCTGTTATTGTTGGCTTCTATTTGTTGAAATACCGTAATACGCCAGTATGGCTGTTGATTATGTTCTTTATTGCTTATCGTGTTGTTATTTAGTTTTGTTACTGATTTATCGGTTGAAATGCGGCTAAGTGCCGCATTTTTTTATATCTTTGATATCACCTCGATATCCTTCTTTAGGAGATAACGCATTGGTATCTAATGCACTATAACTTTATGATTGATTATAGATATCTAATTCATTCAAAAATATAAGAATAGGCTAGTTTAGGTGCAAACGATTGCTCGTATCTTGCTGAATAATATGACTATTTGTTACGGCTTAACAACGTGGTTAAGGTAGAGTTAAGTCAGGAGGGGTAGAGTTATAGCATATTCCATTCAATATAAGATGCCATGGACTTTAAAAAGAAAGTTCGTCCTAACTTAACGAACTATGACGTTATAGAGATCGTTCAGTATGAGCTTCAGCAGGCTGAAAAGCGGCTTTTCCGCCGTACTCTTGCGCTCATTTTTACTGCCGTAATCAGCATGATGTTATTTATTGTTGTCTTTGTGAGTGCGCAGGAGCATATGGTTAAAGACCTGGCTGCAGGAGCGATGCGCAAGGCTTTTGAAGCAGAGAAGGCGATACATATAATTGACGAAGCGGCCGGCACAAATTTTCTTGAGCAATCACAAAGTGTAGCCGATTAAGCGAAGGGGGATACAAGAGCCCCCTCGCATTGCGATACGGCTACATTTGAACGACCAGCGTGTGATTCTTGATCAAAAGCTCAGGTCGTGCTGTCTTTAATGCGGCTTGTTTGAAATCGTCCTCGTTTAGACGATAAACAGGACGTGTAAGCAGGAACTGGCCGACCATTTCAACAATAGGGCTGAGTAGTGCTTTTGTCGGTACGTTTAAGTTGTTAGGTTGGATATCAAGATTTTCGACTTCCAAGTTTTTTAGGAAGATCGCGCCTTCGTCCTTATCATAGTACGGGATGGCGCTGAAATTCACGTTCAGGGCAAGCTCTTGGCTAGGCTGGTTGTAGATGGTTACTTTAGCCTTTGATTTCGCATCTAAGTTGATTCGATCAGCTGATACGCGGCCTATACCAACCGTTATATCATTGAATTTGATATTGGCATAGGCAACTCCCTTGATACCTACTGTGCGCTCAACTTTTGTTTTTTTATCAAGATAGCTTTGGATATCTCCTTCCGTGACGCTGTAACTAGCGCATGAGCAAAGTAAGACTGGAATAATTAGGGTAGTTAGGATACGAGACATCTTCTTCACGAAAAATCACTCTATTTCAGGGTTTGTTAATAGAGTATCTTTGATTTCAGAATCGATGTTTGGTTCATGATTGAGACAAATATTTTGATGCAGTATCAATCAGAATGGGCATCACTTATTTCACGTCAGCCTCGCTAGGGACTACAAGCAGTATTTGAATTCATCTTTGTAGAGTTCATGCAATTTATCTTGGTATTTTCGACCTTTTTTTAAGCTGTAGCCACCACGCATTTTTTTCTGGATTTTTTCTATTTTTTCTTTTGTTTTGACGCATTGTTGTTTGCGTTTTTTTATCTTGTTCGCTTCAGCAAAGTTTGGGACAAGTAGAATGGTAACCATCATAGTGACAAGCCAATAGCGTTTTTTCATCATATTTATCCATTTTGTGAATAGTGTTAAGACTATATAGATTTATTATGCATGGGTACGAATTGAACTATGCTGTTTGCGAAGAACTCTATGGCTAGGGTGAAAGAGTAAATTCTTATTTACTTCAGATATTGATGAGAGAGGCCATTATTTTTTTGATACAAGAGATTGGATCTGGCTGGGTTGTTATATGGGAACAAAAAAAGCACCAGACGGTGCTTTTTTTGTATTGCGTATCGCTTGGTTAAGCGGTTTCAGCAAATAGGACTTCAATATTGTAATTTTCACGACTTAGTACATTCTTAAGTTTCTTCAGTGAGCTTACTTGTAGCTGACGAATACGTTCTCGTGTGAGGCCGACTTCATCGGCAACTTGCTGAAGCGTTTGTGCTTCATAACCCATGAGACCAAAGCGACGACACAGAATTTCACGATCACGCGCATTGAGTGTTTCGAGCATTGATACAGCCAGTCGGCTGATATCAGCTCGATTCAGTTCATTGTCGGGTTCATTGCTATCATTATCGGCAATGAATGCAGACATAGTCTGCGAGTTTGAGTTATCACTGATCTGCTGATCGATAGAAACGACAGGAGCATCATAGGCAAGTACACTTGAAATCTCATCGACACTACGATCAAGTTTCTCTGCTACTTCTTCGTGAGTAGGCTCTTGATTATTATGCTTTTGTAGTTGTTTATGTGTTCGTAATATCGTATTTATTTCTTTGGACACATGAACAGGGAGTCGGATTGTACGTGCCTGATTATGAATAGCACGTTCTATAGTCTGTTTGATCCACCATGTTGCGTAGGTCGAAAAACGGAATCCACGCTCAGGGTCAAATTTCTCTACTGCGGTAATTAATCCGATATTGCCTTCATCGATAAGGTCGCTGAGTAGCATACCGCTACTGCGATATTTTTTTGCGATGCTAACAACGAGTCGTAAATTACTTTCGATCATTTTTGCTTTAGCAATCTCATCGCCACGTAGGCTTTTACGACTGTAGAATATTTCTTCGTGTTTGGTAAGCAGTGGTTTGTGCGCAATTTCTTGAAGATACAGATGAATGACATCAGCATCAAAACCATGTACTTCGTGCGATTTGATATCCATATCTTTACCCCTAATTGATAACACCAAGCAAATGTTGTTCTTTTGTATATTTATGTTACACAATCACACTATCACGATCGTGTTGCATATACCATTACGGAATTATCAAATTTAGGATAAAAACGATAATCTCTTGAAATGAACCTTTGACAAAGTTGATATCTATGAAATGTTATATTTGAGCGGGTGAAAATTCTGAAATATTGATATAGATCGGCTGAAATTACTGTAGTTGTTACTATTATCAGTACAAGCTGTCTATAAAGATGGACTATTTTCACTGAAAAAATGTGACTTTGCTCGATAATTATTATCTAGAATAAAGTCGATGTGTCACTTTTTTGACATGAATTTATAGATATATTTTGTTACATACGACAAAAAAACGAGGGGTAGAGCAAGCCATATGCCCAATGGTTATATGGCTTGGAAGGTTTTGTGTGACAAAGATGCTAAAATTTTATGGCTTTGATGAAAAGGAAGATGGGCTGTTTCTTCAATTGCAGATAGCGCTCAAGGTCTTTATCTTTAACACTCTCTGCAACTTCTCCTTCTTTTATTAGAGCAATATGAAAGCCCGCGTGTAAAAGAGACTGCGATATATCTGTTAGCGAACGGCGATAGAAACTCACTTCAACTGGAACACCAATAGTATCCCAACTCTGATGGATCAATTCTGTTGCATAGTAGTCACCCGTGGGTGAATCTTCAAAATCAAGCCATGGGTGGTGAGTAGAAAAAACCAAATAGCCACTAGGCTTAAGAACACGACTAACTTCTTTAAAAAATGATTCAATATCATGAAGATAATGAAGAGTCAGTGGACAAATTGCGAAATCATAGCTGGCATTTGACTCTTGCGGTAAGCCGAGTGATAAATCTTGCTGATATGCATTTAATAATGCTGGGTTTTGCACGCGTTGTTTTAAGATTTCGAGCATAGCAGGAGATGTATCGACGGCAGTTACTTTTGCTGCACCTTTCTCGAATAGGTATTGAGTGTAAGGCCCTGAACCACAGCCTAAATCAAGAACGTGCTTGCCTGAAATATCATCCAGCATGGATTGTAGAGTAGGGCGATCTATGTGTGCATTGTAGATATTGTCTGCTATTGCTTCATCGTAACTTGATGCGTGTTCACCATACATTTTGCTGTTCATTTTAAAAGTCCGCAATCTATCTATAGATGCGCAGTATTATATACTCAAGCAGCCTAGTGGTAATACGCTCTTGAGCATTTCTTTTTCTCTCTTAGTTGCGCAATAGCCTCAGATTTTTTTCGCATTTTTTTCTGTTGGTGTTTCGAAGATACGTCGTATTTAGACTGTATATCACTCATCATTTGAACGTAGGTATCACAGGGCAAATGGGCATACTGACGTTTATACTGTTTTACACTTGCACCCCATGATATCGGTGATATTAACAAAGATAAGATGATTAATAAGAGTGATGTGCGCATAAGACACCTTCTTTTTATTCGATTATTTTCTTTTTTATTGTTACAGAATCAGTACCAAAGTATCGATGTGTAATTTGGTTATCCATTGGGTTTACTTGATTTTTTAGAAGTGGTTCACAGCTAATTATCAGCAGTGAAGCTATTGGTATAAACTATATCGAGAGCGCATCTATATATTTCATGTCTAATCATGAAATCATCTCAAAAATTTGTTGGCAAAGAGAGTTTACTTTACCAAATATTACCGTAACAGCTTGGTTTTTTTTACCTTTTTAATAAAGTTTTATTATTGATAATAGCGCGACATGACTCAGGTTATTGATGTTGAAATTACTGATACAAATAATTTAATTTGAGACCTAGACCTAATTTGTGTCAAAAGTGGAAGTTTTCTTATGATCCACTTGCTACAACATTCTCATGACGAAACATCATGAAGAGGTAGATATGATCGAAGAGAAAAAATTAGACGACGAGCCATGCCCAGTATGTAATCAGTGCGATGAGTACTTAGTATTGGATGAACGAGATACCGTGATTTGTCTATGTGGTGCTATTCTAAAACAACCTACATACCATTAACGATATACCAAAGATATTCAGATGAAGGACTTAGAACGCTCTCGGCATAGTCTATTTCAGGATGAAAAATACCTGCATAGATTGTGCTGAGTAAATCTATTTGAAGCTCTGTGTTTTTCCAATCATGCCCGCAGAAAATCGAATTTATTTTCTGGAATCGTTTTGTTGAGTGAATGGATAATGTTCTATGTGAATGAAAAAAAGCGACCTAGTTGTTGACATGGTGTTTATAACAATAGAACCAATCTAGGCCGCAAAAACAAACGTTAGAGCTAGTTCTGACTAACCTACGTAAACAAATTCAATGTGAAAATACTCAACAGTGCAAATGCGGTTGTAACCGCATAAGTCCGTGGCTAAATCATGAAGGATTTATTTTTCTTCCACACATATCACAGATATACAGTATTCAAACAGAAAATATGCGCAATAGGTCACCCATGGTGAGATGATTGTTTGCAAAGAAAAGTTGCTGATAAGTATCAAACGATAGGGAAATGAAACGTCACAAGGAATGATATGAAGAAAATAGTGATTACTTTATTTTTGTCGATGTTAAGTTTGATGTCATCAGCTAGCGATTTGGGGCCTGTAGAGATGCTTGACGGGAAAGTATTAATGTTGACGCCCTATAAATTTAAAGAGATGAGCGATGAACAAATTAAGGCTCATTTTGGTTCGAAATCACAAAGGCCTGATGAAGTATTAAGCAACGAATCAGGCGATGTGATGCTGATGTATAGCTACACGCAAGAACCCATTAGCTCTAAGTACTTCCGTTATCAACATCGTTCTCTTTCCAAGAAAGTACACAAAGGTATGCCGCCAGGATCAAAATGGATAAGAGATCAGGTTATAGAGCAAAATGGTCGTGAATTTATTGTCATGGAGTTTATTCTTCCGACAATAGGCAATCGTATGTCACAACATCTTATAGTATATGGAGCATCGGTAAATGAACGTTTTTTGACAATTCATTTTACTACCAGTACCGAATTAGCAGATGAATGGTTACCAAAAGGGAAAGAGATGATGGAATCGATCTTCATATTAAAGTAGAGTGAAAGTTCTAAGTGTTTTTAAGGA
The DNA here is from genome assembly GCF_059920555.1 of Photobacterium panuliri. Lineage (NCBI taxonomy): Bacteria > Pseudomonadati > Pseudomonadota > Gammaproteobacteria > Vibrionales > Vibrionaceae > Photobacterium > Photobacterium panuliri. Next base: position 671,024 of record NZ_CP197193.1, on the reverse strand, counting down.
CTTAAATGGGAATTAAGCATGTATCAGCTTTACTACTATCCGAATAACGCAAGTTTGGCTCCACATTTTCTTCTTCATCATATGCGACTTGACTATGATCTTGTTTTAGTTGATAAAAAATCAAATTGGCATAAATCACCCGAATATCTGAAACTTAATCCGGCAGGGCGGATTCCAACGTTGGTTGATAATGGCCAGCCTATTTTCGAAAGCGCTGCTATTTGTATCCACCTCTGTGATCAACATCCTGAGTATCAATTAATCCCCCCGCTGGGATCACCCAAAAGACCATTGTTTTATCAGTGGCTGGCATTCTTGAATAATACATTGCAACCACAACTGATGGTTCGCTATTACCCGCATCGTAATATAAAGGATGAGCAAAGCATACCGGCACTTATTGCGGCACAAGACGAGCGTATAGCCGAATCACTATCAATCATAGATGACCAACTTGCTGACAATGTATATCTGCTTGGCAGCGAGATCTCAGCCTGTGACTTCTTTTTGTTTATGCTTGCTGAATGGTCATTACCTGTTGCGAGATCGCCGTTTACATTCCCACACTTGGCTGGGTATTTAAAACGTATGAGTGAACATTCAACCGTAAAAGCCGTATGCGAAATTGAAGGGATGGATCTGACACCATTCAAGGCTGAAATTTAATAATAAGGAAAACGTATGGAAACATGCGGTAAGTGCCGCCATTTTTCACGTACTAAAATGAGTACGAAAGATCTATGCGGTGCATGGGAAATGCCAACAACCGCCAAACGGGAGGCTTGTGGCTTTTATATCCCCAAGGTAACAAGCAAAGAAAAGCGTGCTGATACGATAGCCAACTAAGTAGAGAGGTTAAACGTGCAGGGTGAATTTGTTGAACTTAAGGTTGATGAACAAACCACAATTGCCAAAATCTATCAGAAGGGAGGAGGTAAACCTTGCTCTCTAGTTATAGCTATTCATGGTGATTGTCCCACTGGACCTGCCTCGTATCAGAATACTTTTGCCAGAATGATTGCGGATAACGCGAACCATGTTATTGCTGTCGGTTTACTTCGGCCTGGTTATAAAGATGGGCAAGGGCATAAATCAAGCGGTCGGCGTGGTTTTACCGTTGGCGATAATTACGATCGAAAAAGAATCCAACAGTTAGCCACCGCCATAGAGCTACTCAAACAACGTTTTAATCCGGCAAAGGTCATAATTGCTGGCCATTCAGGTGGTGCAGCTATAACAGGAAAGCTAATTGCTTACTATCCGGATATTGCTCATTCGGCGATTATCGTATCGTGCCCATCAGACATAAACCCCTGGCGTAGGGATATGTTGAGATATTTAAAGTATCCACTATTCTGGGGAAAATTGAAGAGAACCTCACCGATAGAGTTAACTCAATATATTTCTGATCGCACTGATATTCATGTTATTTGTGGTAGTGATGATCCGGTCACGAAACCATATCTGAGCGTCAATTATGTTAATAAACTGAAAGAGCACAATAAGACTGTGAAGTACGATGAAATTACTGGCGACCACGATATTTTCCTTAATGAGTTTGTGATTTCTTCTGTACTACAGAAAATTGAGCAGAACGAGTAAATCCCATTAACTCATTAAAGCCGATACTCACCAACATCAGTGACAACGTCACGAAATTACTAAATTCGCCTTACAATAGTTTGTCTTAACGACTCTTCACCACGTTGGTCATAACGCTGTGTTGTGGATAGAGAACTGTGGCCAAGCACTTGGCTGACAGAGAGCAAGTCGAAATTTTGGCTAAGCAAATTTGTCGCCAATGAATGTCGAAAATCATGCGGAGAGATAGTCCGATGAAATCCATGTTGGCTTAACCATTTACAAATATCATTGATTGTTTGGGTGCTGATCTTCTTTCCTGTGGGTACTTTGGATTTTGAAATCCCGCAGAAAATGGGTTCTTTCGCAATATTCGTATCGGTAGTCATAATGCTATTGCGCACTGATAACCAATTATTGAGTTTTTCGATCATCTCACCATTTTGATCAAAATAGATATTACGCTCTTTGTTACCCTTACCGATAATATTAATACAGCCACGGCTCCAATCGATACATCCCATAGACAGCGATATAATTTCAGAACGACGTAAACCGGTTTCATACAAGACTGAAAAGATTGCTTGATCTCGTATTGCGCGAACTGGGTTAGGGTGGGTGCTAGCAATATTCAGTATCTTATCGAGATCTTGATAGCTGATATATCGCCCCGATGTTTTTCGTGAGCCTCTTGGAAGTTTGATGGCCTTGATTCTCTGTAAGCGCTCAACAGTAATATTCTCCGCTAACCAATGGTGTTCGGCCACACCTCTGATCATTCGAAACAAATTGTCTGCGGTAGCAGGGCTGTAGTCTCTTTCTTTTTCACCGTTCAAAATTACACCTTGATCAAGGTACTCACTAATCGTTGCCTTGACGACGGGGGCCGTGAGCAAGCCATCCCAATCAAAACGGTGGATGCACGAAGTAATACAAAATGTGCTAAAACCTTCTAGCGCCTGATGAGCGGTTAGGCTTATCTCATCCTCACCGCTAACAGGAGTAAAAGCGGGCATTGATTCAGGTAGCCAGCCGTATTCTAGTGGTTCAATGCCATCAAGATCTGATTTTGATAATTGACTAACAGATTGTGCCCATTGGCTTTCAGTAAGATAGCCAGCATTTATCGCCGCCCGAGCAACAGCATGGATACCTTCAATAACAGGGGTTAAATGCATATTGAGGTAAGGTTGTTCCACATCGACTTTACGACCAGTATAAAACGCTTTTTGTTGTGCTTTGTATCGAAGAAAACCAGCGATAGCCCGCTGGGTCAAATTTGGGTCAGTTAGCAGAACGAGCCAATCCATTTTGTTTACCGAGCCACCAATGAGAAATCGACAAAACCGCTCAAGCATAAATCGGGCATTTGCCCGGCCGCCGGTCGTATTGGTCGCAGCCAACGAGTTGATATAACTCAGTGCCGGATTGGATACGGCTTCATGAATACGACTGATATGACGACCCACTGCAGAGCCAGTTTTAAGCGATACAGGGAGTTGGTAATTATTATAGAGCGCTGACATAAAATAATGAGGAATATATTATCTGCTATAAGAGATATTATATAAGATAATATCCTCACGTAATAGATAAAATACATAATTAAGTTAAAACAGAATAGGGCTTAATTAATTGAAGATTAAAGGCAAATAAACAATATTCAATTTTAGCCATAACAGAGAATATAAGATCATGACTATGAGGTTAGCTACTCATTTTGAGTTTTGTTTATTATGGTGCTATTTAGACACATTTCTTCTTATACAATGGGACACCAACAGAGTTCGCGTGAGTGCCAGATTGCACAAGATGAAAATTGTGTGGTTGCCACAACTTCCCATTGATGCATGACACTTCGATCTTTGTTTGTATCTCTTAAGATCAATCAAGCGATCATGACAGATCACGCGATCTTTCAGGTATGCTGAGTCAGTTTGAAATGTAAAATTGCCCAACGCCGAGAGGGAAAGTGATTGAGTAGATAGACAAAACTCGTTAGGCATATTTTTTATACTCAACAACGTCATCTGTGTAACTTACCTATAGAACTAATCTCTCTGTTCTACAATAAGCATCTGTTGAGTTTATTTATAAGCCCAACCATCTATTAAATCCTAAATGATAAAAGTGTGACAGCGTCACAAGTGGATTGCCGGCGTGTGAATTGGATGATTTTATATCGATATGTGTGAAATTCATTCACAACAAGTGCCGCTCACTACGATGGAATAGGGGATGTTTTGATATGAGGTGACTATAGAAGTGTATGAATATACATAGCTATTGGTGGGTTTTGTTATAAGTCACTGTTTTAATGGTATTTTATCAAGATATCGCAGTTACTTTGCAAACAGTGTAAAAATATAAAACCACTATAAACTTAACAGCTTCAATCTAATAGCCATACGAAAAAAACGGATAATTCAGCGGGCACTTAAGATGACTTGCTATGCTTATGCCTCGTATTGCTCCGAGTCACTGCTCAAACGAGCCAAAACTTGTTCCCAAGATTCATAGCATGAAGTTATCGGGTAAGGCGCTTGCTCTGACCTGCCTGACCAAGTTAGATGAATAATATAAAACTTACCTTCGGTAGTAATAAGTATTTCATCTTGATCCTCTCTCTTTGCTAGTAGCTCAATACTAGACTTAATCAAATCAACATTTTGATCATAGAATTCAGTTATCAATTCAGAGACTAATGATTCTGCGTGGCGAGTAGGAAATTCTTTGATATCACACCAAGGCTCTTTGTACATTTTAACTCCTAAGGTATAGCGCCGGGCATAAGGTGCGCCATAATAAATTCACCAGCGCACTATATTCCAAGCAAAAACTGCTGAGTATAACCAGTCATCTTGATGCCTTTAGGCACAACTCACAAGTCTATACCGCACTCTTTCTGAATGATTTTCTTTGCTAAAACTGTTATATCTTTGAACTGATTCATTGAACCATATTGACTGTAATACTGCTTTACTTGGTCACATGAACCACGGATTGATAATGCTAGCCGTAAAAAAGCAACTGAATCACTTGGATCCATATCCAACTGCTTAAGAGCTACTTCCATTGCATCACCTAAATGATGGTTTAAATAATATTGCTCATACTGTTTTGAAAGTAAATGATATTCTGCCGTAACATCTTCCCCGTCAGATGCTACTACCGAAAAAGACGCAACACAAATTATGGCACCACTAAGAATCTCGAACCACTTGGTACTTTTGCCAAGAAGTTTTTTCATTAACCAGGATGAATTGTTGAACAACCAGCTGAACATTTCCATGTAGTCTTATATTCCCTGTGTATAAACAGAGTCACTCATAGTTCTTACCTCATCAAAAAACATTTTTGTCTAGGCAATGATAATACGCAAGCGACAGTATATAGAAATCAAAAGATATTGCCCAGCAGGCCAAAGATCTATTTATCAAACCGATCGGATCCGCTTTGGGGTTATGAAGGCGAGCAGGTCGGACGCAAGTTTGGTTTGTGCTGCATCAACATGTTCCAGCGTGGGCAGGAAGTATCGAAAACTATCATTGATAACTGCCAATTCGCCGGTGTGATAATGTAAAAGGCCGATGACAGTACCCGTCACCTACAACAGAAGACCGGGATCTTCACCAAACTCAAAAAGCTCGAGTACATCTTGCAGGATGGTAAGGAGTGGAAAGATAGGGTATTCGATGGTAATTAATTTATATTTCATACCTTCTCTGTCATTATTACTATAGAGGATAAATACACAGTATTTTCAATCACTTACCTTAATGATAGTCTATATTTAATGTCATTAAGGAGGATATATGGTTAGCGAATTTAAAATCATCTTAAATAAGATAAAAGATGAATTAATATATTGGGGTGTCGATGATAGAACGTTAATTAAAATAGAAAATCTAGCATGTGATTTATATGTTTTGGTTGAGGATTCCAAATCAGAACAAACGCAAGAAGAATGTATTTATTGGCTACTTAATGATATGGCTATTTTTATCAAAAATAGAGATACCGATAGTTTCTATGAGTGGGTATTTGAACTCAAAGATATGTTTCGTCATATGGAGGATTGATCTTGGACTTTGAACTGTTATTGAAGTTTTCAGCACCAATAATAAGTAGTTTCCTTGGTGCTGTACTCGGTGCATATTTCACATTATCAAAGTATAAGAAAGAGAGGATATGGATTGAAAAATGGGAACAATATAATAAAGTAATTAACTCGTTAGAAAACATATGCCATTGGGCTGAAAAAATACGATCTTCACATTGCGGAGAGTATTCACCAGGAATAATAAAAGATATTGATGAAGACATAAGAAACGTCTCAAAACTAGCAGTGACAGGGAAATTAGTGATGGATAACAAGTTTTATACATTACTTGTTAGTATCAATGCAAATCTTATTTCTGAGTTCTTTGATTTTCATGAGGGAGCAAAAACTTATTACGACGACCCTATTTCGTTAGAGAATTTAAGATTCGATCACGCCATACGAATAAGAGAAATCGTTCAACCACATCTAAAAAATTTATTTAATTTTGCCAATTAAAAATTTAACCTACTTCAAATATTTAATAGCCCGCAAGCCTATAGGTTTCGCGGGCTTTTTTCGTTTGCCTTGCCGGTTGCGGATGCTGTGGTCTGGAGGGCATCGAACAACGTTGATGCCGTTGAAGACGAAATCGGGTAAGAGGGCGAGATGGAACTTGATTCACCAAACGGATCAATGAGATAGGTAACCTTATCGTTTTGAAAGGTCAGTGACTTTGAGAGTTTCCTTGGTTCTTGTCACGTACAAATATCATCGATTTCGCCGGGCGATTCACGTACTGGCTGGTGCATGTCCTTGGGATAATGCGCCGGTTTGGCAAAGCGCTGGTTGAAATCAGCGATGAAGTCGGGGAGCCATGTATTGGCTTGCTCAATAGTGTCGATACCTTGCAGACGCATTTCCTTAACAAGGCGATCTTGTAAGGTTTTGTTGGCTCGCTCGACACGGCCTTTAGCTTGTGAACTGTTGGCACAAATAAGCTCGATATTAAGGTCTTGAAGAACACGACCGAACTGGGTCAGGCGTTCGGTTTGCGCATCACGCTTACTGACATGGAAAACAGCATGACGATCGCTGTAAAACGCAGTCGGTTTACCATGTTGGTCAATATATTCACGTGTAGTGACCATGTAATCGAAGGCGGATTCAGTTTCGCTGAAGCGCAGGTTCATCAGGCGGCCGGTGGCATCATCGATGTAAACCAAGAGGCAGCATTTCTCGCTGCGACCTTCAAACCAATCATGGTGAGAGCCGTCGATTTGAACAAGCTCGCCCAAACAGTCACGTCGGTGGCGCGGCTGGTAAATCTTAGGTTTTCGCTTGGCATGGGGAACCCAAAGCCCATCAGCAATCATCCATTGGCGAAGGGTTTCCAATCCGATGTGAACACCATGAACTTCAGCTAACTTTTCATGAGTTAGTGTGGGGCCAAAGTCAGCGTAGTACTCATGGATGATGGCTAGTGTCCGCAGTTTTAATTTTGCATTGTGACGATGATTACCGGGACGACCACGCTTAAGTGAAACTAATCCACTAGAACCAAATTTCAGGAAGCGTTGCACTAAGCGGTAAATTTGTCGGGCGCTTAAATTAAGGAGCTGTGCAGCTCTAACGCCGGTGATCCGTTTGTCACAAACGTCCTGGATAAGCTTAATCCTCAAGAATTCGTTATCAGTCATGGTCAGCAACATCTCATTGGCTCCAGAATACAGTTAATTACCGAGCTCTGAAGGTAGTTCAACATGACATTTCTAACTGGCTCAAACCTGACACTTCTAACGGGTTTCTACACCCTTAGTGCGCATTATGTACCTTATGTTAAATAAGGTTTGCGGAGGTAATATCTAATCTATGGTTTCTATCTTATTGGTTTATAAGTCACTACCCTTGTTTGCATTGGGATAATGAACACGTATCAACGCTATCCAATTTAACCATAATGCGTATTTACCATAAAGTAGATAATTAGCAGTTTAGTAAATCTGACTTCGCAGGCATTGTCAGTTTTTCGAATCTTCAAATTATCTTAAGAAAAACCCCAAGCCTTTGCCTGGGGTTTCTATTGGCTATCGTTAATAACAGGTTTTGACTCAGCCGCCTGCCAATTTTACTGTGTGGCCTTTTTTCTCTAGCGCAGCTTTGATGACATCACGCTTGTCGCCTTGAATCTCGATAGTGCCATCTTTGACAGAACCGCCACAGCCGCAAACTTTTTTAAGCTCTGCCGCCAACAATTTTAGTTCTGTGTCTTCCATGTCTAGGCCCGTAACAATGCAGACGCCTTTGCCTTTACGACCTTTAGTTTGGCGTTGCACGCGGACGATACCATCACCTTGCGGGCGCTTTGGTGCTGGCTTCTCTTCTTTAATGCGTCCAGTCTCCGTTGAGAATACTAAGCGGCTGTTGTCGTTCATCGATAAAATCTCGTTGGTTTTCTTTGATTTGTGAGCAAGGTAATAACTTCAAGGTTCTCATTTGCGTATTACCCATACCCCAATATTATCAATAATAGGTACTGAAACGGAAACAGTTATGATAAGAAACGTCATTTTCGATTTTGGCGCGGTACTTTTGCACTGGAATCCTAGCAAAATCGTAGAATCATTCACCGAAGACACCAATGAGCGGCAAATACTGCTTAACTATGTCATTCATCACCCCGACTGGCTGGCCCTGGATCGCGGTACGATGTTAATGGCAGAAGTTATCCCTCGCTTTGCGCTACGAACTGGAATGTCTGAAGCGAGGATCGGTGATTTTATTGAACATATTCAGTCTACATTAACGATTATTCCTGAAACTGAAACGCTTGTAGATCAAGTTATTGCGTTAGGTTTTGGTACATATTTCCTCACCAATATGAGCAGTGCCTTCTTTGAAAAGCTGAATGAACAGTATAGCTTCTATGTCTGGTTCGATGGCGGCTTGGTATCTGGAAAGGAACTATTGCTAAAACCCGAGCCTGAAATTTTCAAACGTCTGGCTGAGCGTTTTATGTTGAATCCTGAAGAATCGCTATTTATCGATGATAGCCCTGCAAACATAACTGCCGCGAAACACCTTGGATTCCAGACTTATCTGTTTACAACGCCAACGATTAGCTGTGAAGCTATTCGTAATTTGCTCAATATTAACTAAAATTTATCTTATTCATCGATTGTTCATGTCTAATTTGACACAATACTCATCGTTATAAAGAGCTACCTCAGGAGTTTTCGTGAAGAAATTTATTTTCCCTGCTTTGTTATTGGCTTCCTTGGTTGGTAGTCCACTGTCTTATGCTGACAACGACAGCAATAAGCAACACGCTGAGAAATCCATCGTCGGGCAAGTTGAAACCATCAAAGTTCATGAACTCGGGCTGGATTATCTAGCGCGTATTGATACTGGTGCGGCTACAACATCGATCAACGCTAAAGATATCAAAGTGATCGGTGATGAAAGTGACAGTGAAAACATGAGAGATCATCTTGGTCATACTGTTGAGTTTACGTCAGTAAACGAAAAAGGCGAAGAAGCGCGTTATAAAGGGAAAATTGTTAAAGTAAGCAAAATTCGCAATGCTCAGGGGGTTGAGCGCCGTTATGCGGTGAAAATGGATCTTGGCTGGAATGGCCAGCATAAGCGGGTTAATGTAAACCTAAGAGATCGTAGTAAACTCGATTATAAATTGCTGATTGGCCGCAACTGGCTGATGGGTGACTATATTGTTGACGTTGAAAAGTCAGATGATGAAGACTAACTCGTCTATTGCATCTCTAGATGTGTGAACGTGAAGTTGCTGATATGCATTTATAACAAACGCCCTATTGGGCGTTTTTTTATGTTATTTGATGATGGCTGCTTACTTGGTTGGCTCTCTCCCACCCTATAAAATCGCTTCCATTACATCGACCTAGACTATTGAGTTGATGTGCATGATATAATTAAGAAAACAAACATTTCTCTGAGGTTCGCGAATGGCGAAACAAATCAGCCCTATATCTGATCCTATATTAAGTGCTCAAAGCCAAGAGCAATTTCAGCGGCGATTAGAAAATGCTGAAACGATGAATGTGCTCACCCGGGGTCAGTATGCAAAAAATACATTAGTGTCATTTACTAATGATTGGAACAATTTCCTGCAATTTTGCCTAGAACAACATGTGTCTGTACTGCCTGCAACTGCAGATACTGTGCATCGCTTTATTGAGAAAATGGCTGACTCGCGGAAGCTAGCAAGCCTAAAGCGTTACGTGGTAACCATTTCACTGGTCCACAGGTGCCATTCCCTGCCCGACCCTTGCGCGAAGTCAGAGATACGATTGGCAATGCGAAAGCAACAAACAGATAAACATAGCGATCAACAAAATGCCGCTGCGTTCCGCGATGAACACCTACAGCAATTACTGAGTGTTTATGATGTTGCGACGAAAGCTAAGGATGTTCGTGACTGTGCGATTTGGGCTGTCATGTTTGAAGGTATGCTCAAGCGTAGCGAATTAGCAGCACTGTGTGTCGATGATCTTTTCATACATGATGATGGGCTTATTGATATTAGTGTAGGCAATCATACAATTGCACTTAGCAACGTGTCGTCAAAGGCCCTACAACGGTGGCTTGTTATCGGTGCCATTTTTGATGATGTCGTATTTCGTCGAATTGACCGTCACGGTAATGTTGGGGATAAGGCGATGGATCACTCTTCTATTTACCGTGTTTTTCGTAGAGCCAGCAGTGAGCTTGGCTTGTCAGATAATGAACTATTCTCAGGCCAATCACCACGAGTGGGAGCATCAAAAGATTTAGCCGATGCCGGGTTATCTTTATCTGATATTCAAGAGCAAGGACGATGGAAGAGCCCTGCTATGCCGGCTCAGTACATAGGTAAATCGGACAAGCACGATCAGGAAATTAAGAAGTATGTGAAAGACAAACCTTGGGAGCGCTAATTTTGTAAGGTGTGATGATTGTTTGTCTTAATACTAAATATAAAGTTATAGTGCATTAGGATAGTATGGCTATTGTTTTCTATTCCTTATTTGATAACTACTGCGGAGAATCCCCCCAATGATCATGGGTAAATCCCGACTCATCTATAGGTTGGGTAATCCGCTCAAACAATTCAATCAAAGGCGATAAATCCCCAAAATACCCTTTTTGATTGGCGTTAACCCATTCATCTAATTGGATATTTTCCCAGCAGACTTCATAGCCAGCATTAATCGCCAATATTTCAAAGAAGATCCGCTGTACTCTTCCATTCCCCTCTCGAAATGGATGGACGACATTCAGTTCACAGTAATAATGAGCAATACGTTCTATGAATGAACTCAGCGATAAACCTTGCAGGTAATCTTCATTAGCCAGTGCCATCAGTAATTTATCGGTTTCTTTTTCTATATTCACCCAATGGCAGAACCTTGTCTCCCCTTTGGTAATATCAACCTGCCTGATTTTCCCGGCCCAAGCGTAGAGGTCTTGAAAAAGTGTGTAATGAATTTGTTTGAGGTATTCGAGGCTAAACCGATCAAAATCCGGTTCGAAGTGTTCTGCTCGTACTCGGGTAAAGTCTCGCTCAGCCCTTTCGAGCTCCTGCTCGTCATGAATAGCAAGCAAATTTTTGAGTACCGTAGATCCCGGATAACAATCGGGATCGTGTTCAACGCCGTACTTATCGCTCATATTGCTTCTTCAGATTGGCTATCTGTTCAGCTTCAGTATCGCCTTTGACAGTCGCCTGCTCTGCCATAATTTCTATGCCTTCAAGTTTCAAACTGGCTCTATAATTACGAGCCTGCAATTGTTTGAAGCGGGCGTGTTTCTGCTGTTCTGTTAACATTTTAGCCTGTCTAATCGCTCTATGCCGTATTGAGTATACCTAGAAATGAAAAAGCCGGATATCACACCCGGCTTTTCTATTTTTATGCTTTACATCCCAAGCGAATGGCTTGCTCTAGGAAGGCCTTAAAATCATGGCCATGATGCGCCAGCATCTTAGGGAACATTGAAATCGGTGTCATACCAGGGAAGGTATTGATTTCATTAAGCAAAATTTCACCATTTTCACTCATGAAGAAATCAATACGAGACAGATCCTTAAGCTTCATATGAACAAACGCTTTACGAGCATAGGTTCGCATTGCTTCAATCTCATCCGCAGTCAGATTACCAGCTTCAACGGAAGTTGTAGAAGCACTTGCCGCGCTGTATTTTTCTTCATAACTGTAGAACTTGTCTTCTGGGCAAGATACCTCACCCGGCTTGGTGATCACCAATTCGTCGCCGTACTGGTAGGCTGCAATCTCAAGCTCGCGAGGTTTGATCGCTTTCTCAATCAACACTTGGTCTGAGTATGTAAATGCGTCATCGACGGCCTTTGCCAACTCTGCCTTTTCTGTGACACGGTAACAACCTACTGATGAGCCTTGGCAGGCCGCCTTCACGAACACTTTTCCCCAAGTATCAAAGGCTTCTGCAGCTTGCTGATGAGCCTCTACACTGTTTTCGCTCAAGAAAACGTACGGTGTGTTTGGAATACCTAACGCATCAAACCACAATTTAGTGGTGATTTTGTTGAAGCAGTTTGTGCTAGCTTCAGCACCACAACCTAAATATGGCAAACCCGCCATATCCAAAAATGACTGTAGATCACCGGTCTCGCCAGGGAAACCGTGTACACATGGGATAACGTAATCAACAATGCTGCTATTAGTACCCTGTACCAAGGTGCGATCCAAATTCAATCGACACAACTCACCGTCAGCGTTCATCCATCCCTTATCGTTCATTTCGATACGGGTATAGTGGATACCTTCAATCTCTTGAAGCTGTTGTTCGATGTAGTTGGCGGATACCAATGATACTTCGTGTTCAGCACTACCGCCGCCACACAGGAGTAATACGTGGATTGAGCTCATTATCATCCCTTGTTGTTATTCACTGACTACCGCAGCCAGCTAAATCAATATTTTCTCTATAGTAATAAAAAACTGGGGTTGCTTGCATCTAATATCTAGTTTATTAGTGATTTCTTTCGTCTTTTTGCCACTGATTAGTTTATATATCCATCAATGTAAAAAACCGTGAGACAATAGCTCACGGTTTTAACATGATTTGCCAGAATCGCCGTTAGTAACTACGCCGTTTCGACAGCAAATTGATCTCGGGTTCGATTGGCATAGGCAACCAAAGATAACATGACCGGCACTTCAACCAAGACCCCGACCACGGTAGCCAACGCTGCACCAGAATGTATACCGAACAGACTGATCGCCACGGCGACTGCCAATTCAAAGAAATTAGATGCTCCAATCATCGCACCGGGTGCCGCCACTTTATGCGGCTGCTTCCACTTTTTCATCCACACATAGGTTACAGCAAAAATCAGGTACGTTTGAATAAGAAGCGGAATAGCAATCAGTACAATATCTACAGGGTTAGCAATAATAGTTTCAGCCTGAAAACCAAATAATAAAATCACCGTCCCTACCAGACCAATAATTGAGAAAGGCTTCAATTTCGCTGAAAGCGTCCCCAGCTTCTGCTGATTACGAACAAAATGACGCGTCATAGCACCGGCGACTAACGGGATCACCACGAACAATGAGACAGATAACAACAGGGTATCCCACGGCACGGTAACGTCCGTAACACCAAGCAAGAAAGCAGCAATCGGAGCGAACGCCACGACCATAATCAAGTCATTCAGGGCAACTTGAACAACGGTATAGTTGGCATCGCCTTTGGTTAACTGGCTCCAGACAAAAACCATCGCTGTACAAGGAGCAACGCCTAGCAAAATCATCCCGGCAATATATTGCTCACCGAGATCTGGGGTTACCCAAGGGCCAAATATATAGCGCATGAACAACACCGCCAAGAGTGCCATAGTGAATGGTTTGACCAACCAGTTAATCACTATCGTGACAACTAGCCCTTTAGGCCGCCGGTGAATTTGCTTTATCGATGAAAAATCCACCTGCATCATCATTGGATATATCATAAGCCATATTAATACCGCGATGACCATGTTGATCTGCGCATATTGCAAGCTACCCAGAAATGAAAATACCTCAGGGAACATCACCCCACCGGTTATACCCAGTAGCATTCCCAAGCCAACCCATACGCTCAAAAATCGTTCAAAAACACCCATGATTTGGGCTCCTCTCTCATTTTTAGGGTGCAAGAAGCTAACAAGCACTATCGAAGTTTTAGCGCCTGTTTATCTTCTGCAGTTCTTACCTACAACCTGTTACTGTCAACCAGATTCAGGCAAGGCCACTGTATTCTTGCTAGATGTCACTTTTCACAGCAGTGATCTGCATCGGTTTTTAAATGGCTAGGATGGCATTGCTCTGACGTATCATCGCCACAGCACTCTTCAGTTAGGTAACCTATCAGTTCCATCATTACCGGGATATTGGCCCGATAGCGTTGAAAACGCCCCTGCTGTTCAACCGAGACTAATCCCGCATGAAGCATTGCTTTTAAATGAAAAGACAAAGAGTTAGGCGCAACATCCATCTGTTTCGCCATTTCCCCAGCGACTAAACCGGTTTTTCCTGCCTTCACCAATAACCGCCATGCATCCAAACGTATGCCTGATGATAGTGAATCGAATATTACTGTTGCTTGGTCTCTGTTCATAAGTTCAATATTACAAGAATTATTGAAATGATCAAGGTTGGAACTAAAATTTCCAGAAATATAGAAATTAATTACAAAGCAATGACGATAAATGCGTTGTGACAGATACAAAAAAGCACCGCCTTAGCGGTGCTTGTCCTATTCACAATGAACAGTTAATTCATGCGAGTCAGTGTTGGTGAGTTAGATGAGCTGATCTCTTCTAAACTGCGAATAAATGGTCCCGTTTCACGAACGGATTGTGGTAAGGCTTTTAATGCATTACGCGCTTGGTCTTTCGTCGCGAACTGACCATATAGCAAGGTATACCAAGGCGCACCCTTCAGATCCTTCTCATTCATCCATACAGGTTGCCCCAAAGGAAGATTCTTCATATAAGAAACAAATCCTTTATTATGGCTTAAAGCAAGTACCTGAATAGTATAACCAGAGTGCGTTTCAGCCTGCTGTTGTGGTACGGTTTCTACAGGCGTTATAACCTCTTCTTCCGTTACAACCTCTTCAACAACAGTCGATGGTGGTGCTGTCTGCACGATATCTGTATCAACGGCTTCCTGCGAACCAATAATTGCTTCTTGTTGCTCATCACTGTACGTCATTTCTGATGTAGACGACAATAGCTGAGTCTGGTCATCTGAAGCACATCCAGCCAAGACCGCAGCCACAGCGAGTACGGCTATTTTTTTCATTGTTAATCTGCCAAATAAAAACGATTTACCTTCTCGTCCATCCCCACTTTTACTCATAACACCATGTATCACAAGTGATCTCCATACTTGGAAATCAAGACAGGTTTGAACTTACCTTTATATTCCCGAGTCAGTTCAAAAAATACCACAGATGTTTACACTACGGACTCATTGAAATAGCTTGGCAACCTACATTTTGCCGTCACTTTTTAACCCATTCAACCCTAACCTTTATATAGATCAATAACTATCAGCTCATTGTCACAAGAAAACAGCGTAAAATAGACCAATCATGGTCACCTACTTGGAGAAAACTATGGCCGATCCTCACATTCAGTGCGAATTGGACTTCCTTGATAAACTCACAGTCTTACTCTATCGCTCTGCGCTTACTGCCTCGGCTGGTATCCTCTCAATTTTGGCATGGGAAACCCAAGCCGCGACAACAGCCTTGGTCATTGCAGCGTTACTCGCCACCACCACGGTACATATCTACGACAAACGCTTCCGCTGGCTAATTCTGGGTAGCGCATTGTTTGCTACCTGCTGGCAATTGATGGGCTTATGGTCTCCGCTAGCAATGGGTGCGGCCCTGTTTGCGTTTAGTGCACTGACAATCAAAGAGTACTTCTGCTTCCAGTTAAAGGCTCTGTTAGTGACCCCTGTCGCTTTGGGTGGTTTCTGGTTCTGCTATGTGTTCGACCAACAGCAAATCAGTATCGCTTTCAGCATGACGGGTGCGATTTTGCTGGCGGTTGCTGCCTTTTCAAAATGGCGCATGCCTTTGCATTACGACATCGGTGATAAATCCCGATACCAAATCTAACCGATAAAGGCACGGTCTCCGTGCCTTTTTCTTACCCATGCTGTCCACGATTCATCCCCCGCCTCCGCCTATTCACCTGAAAACAGCGCATGATCACAGCTCCTACACCTGCCTCAGACAGACAAAACAAGAATGGTTACACTGAATTCAGAGAGTTCGAACAGGAAAGGGATAATAACGATGGTAGGCATAGCAAAACTACTTAAACCCAAGTCGATCTGTGTCATCGGCGCATCAGACAACCCGACCCGAGCTGGATATGTCGTGATGCGTAATCTGCTGACCGGCTCTTTCAATGGCCCGATCATGCCAGTGACCCCTAAGTATGATGCTGTTGCTGGCGTTCTGGCTTATCCAACCATTGATAGCCTACCCCGTATCCCAGATCTCGCCATCGTCTGTACCCATGCCCAGCGCAATACTGAGATTATTCGCCAACTTGGCCACAAGGGCGTTAAAGTAGCCATCGTTCTTGCGGCTGGCATGAACCTGATAATCCGAGACGGTAAAACCGAAGAACAGCATATGTTTGAGGCCGCAAGACAATTCGGCATGCGGCTGGTTGGCCCCAATAGCATGGGATTAATTCTGCCTTGGCTCAATGTCAATGCTTCGTTTTCTCCTATTGCAGCCAACCGGGGCAATATCGCGTTTATCTCGCAGTCTGCAGCCGTATGTACAACCATTCTTGACTGGGCACAAAGCAAAAACATCGGCTTTTCAACCTTTTTATCCTTGGGTGATGCATGTGATGTCCATTTTCCCGAGCTACTTGATACCTTGTGCCGCGATAGTAAGACCGAGGCCATTCTGCTTTACGTCGACTCGGTTACCGATGCGCGCCGTTTCATGTCTGCAGCTAGAGCCGCAGCTCGCAACCGCCGTATTCTAGTGGTGAAAAGTGGCCGCACCAAAGCCGGTAGTGCCGCTGCGCATTTGCATACAGGGGGCGAACCGGGGCTAGATGCCATCTACGATGCCGCCATTCGCCGATCGGGGATGCTAAGGGTCAACGATACCCACGAATTATTTGCCGCCGTTGAAACATTGGCCCACTCCGTACCACTACGAGGTGAGCGTTTGGCGATCCTGACCAACGGTGGTGGACCTGCGATCATGGCTGTCGATACGTTGTCTGACCGCGGCGGAAAACTCGCTACCCTCAGTGCAGAGACCATCGAGAAGCTCTCAGCCGTATTGCCGAGCAGTTGGTCAAAATCCAACCCTATCGATATCATTGGCGATGCCTCAATAGAGCGTTACGAACAAGCCGTAAAAATCCTGCTCGATAGCGACGACTTCGATGCCCTGCTGGTCATGCACTCTCCTTCGGCCATTGCCCATAGCAAAGAGACAGCCGAAAAGTTAGTCGATGTACTCAAACTGCACCCTCGCAGCAAGCGATTCAATATATTAACTAACTGGTCAGGAGAAGGAGCTGCCACAAAAGCCCGGCAAATTTTCACTGCAGCGGGCTATCCGGCCTATCGCACCCCAGAAAGTGCTGTATCAGCCTTCATGCATTTAGTGGAATACCGCCGAAACCAAAAGCAACTCATGGAAACGCCGATATCACACGGAATGATTCAAGCTAATCCACGCCATGTTCACGATGTTGTGAATCATTTACTGGCACAGGGGATCACACAACTCGAAACCCACGAGGTCAGGCCGGTATTGGAAAGCTATGGCTTTGATACCCTGCCAACCTGGATTGCCGATGACCCAGCTGAAGCTGCTCAGATTGCCGAGCAAATTGGCTACCCCGTGGCCGTTAAACTGCGATCACCGGATATTCCCCATAAATCTGCCGTGCATGGTGTTCTGCTTCACCTTCGGACAGCCGAAGAAGTCGCCAATGGTGCACAAGCCATCCTTGATCGGGTATCACTCAACTTTCCAGATGCCAAAATAGACGGCTTATTGGTACAACGAATGGCGCGTCGCACCGGGGCACAGTCGCTGAGAATTTCCGTTCATAATGATCCTACTTTCGGCCCGGTGATCTTACTGGGTGAAGATGGCGCACAATGGGATATCCACAAAGATGCCGCAGTTGGTATCCCACCGTTGAATATGGCGCTGGCTCGCTACATGGTGATCAATGCAATCAAAACAGGGAAAATTCGCCTACGGAACATGCCAGAAGGCCTTGATATTCCTGCCCTGTGCCAATTGCTGGTCAAAATTTCTCAGCTGATTATCGATTGTCCGGAAATAGAAACCTTTGACATCCACCCGCTACTTGCGGCTGGCAAAGAAATGACTGTTATCGATGCCTCGATGACCATTCGTCCTTTTAACCAAGACCCGCATCAACGGCTCGCGATCCGTCCTTATCCCAAAGAGTTTGAAGAGGAAGTCATCTTAAAAGACGGCTCTAGTATCTTGCTTCGGCCTATTTTGCCGGAAGACGAGCCCAAACATGCCGAGTTCGTTTCCAGAGTATCCGTTGATGATCTTTACAAACGCTTCTTCTCTGATGTTGGCGAACTTAAGCATGAGGCACTGGCTAACCTTACCCAAATCGATTATGACCGGGAAATGGCATTTGTTGCAGTAAAACGCACGCCACCAGCCACCAGCATCGATAAAGACAAAGAGAATCAATCAAGCGATGATACTGAAACAATTATCGGGGTAACCCGAGCGCTGTCTGATCCTGATAATATCGACGCTGAATTTGCCATATTGGTTCGCTCCGATCTCAAAGGCATTGGATTGGGACGAATACTGATGACAAAAATCATCAATTACTGCCGCGAACGCGGACTAAAACGGATCACTGGAATGACGATGCCAGCAAACCGCGGGATGATCATGCTAGCCCAAAAAGTCGGTTTTGAAATAGACATCCAAATGGAAGATGGCGTGGTTGAAATGCAACTTCCATTAACTAAGCAAACTGCATCTGATAGTGCTTAATCGGTTAAGAGATCCAATATGCACCTTATACGAGCCACTATATGCTCTAATCAAACAACTATCCGGGCACTATCATCGTGATGTTAGATCAAGATTACCAAAAGAAAATCTTGCAATGAGAAAAATCAGAGCGTTAAATTCAGAGAATAAACGACGAAGATAATCCTTGCTTATCTAAAACTTCTGAATATATGGGTGCTGGAGTCAATAACAATGTCGATTAAAGATGAGTATTATCTTTTTTCAAATGACTACTCTAAAGTAAATTTTGTTGTGAACATGAATGATAGTCGGAGACTTGGGATCTTACGAGATCAACCGATATCAACAACAATACCGGCTAGTTTCGAATGCAAAAGCCTAACTACGTTTAAACCGATAGAAGCTAAATTCGATATCGCCGCTTTCGGTAAAATCCTCTTTGATATGGATTATGCCAACGCGTTGGTCGAGCTAGATCTGCATAAGAACTCTCTTGTTCCCGCAAAAATTATAGATAAAGAATATCTGTATCTTCACTGCTATAACATCATTAACATTCTTGATGATGAAGAAGGCTTTGACTTTGATAAACTAAGCGACATTCCCCAAGAAAATAGATTGGTTTTCAGACCATCATTTGAATCCGTCATCATTTTCTTCCATAAGTCTGTTATTGACGCAATTGAAGCTATTAAGACACCCTCTTTTGCAAAATCAATTAAAGTCTCTGATTGGACGTTAGAATCGGAAATGTCATAAAGGTTAATGCATACACCACCGATCACACAGATGTGGTGGTGTAACTTTTTGTGATGATAATCACAAACCGTTGGACATAGTATAATATATATTCCGTTCAATTTCCGACGTTACCCAAGGTAGTTATCATGTATAAATTTCACCATTACAAACAGCAACTAGAAAAAATGATAATCATATTACCTTCGGTATTCTTGTCTATTGAAGTGATATCTCAAATACCCAAACCAATTTCAACACACAGTGAAATTTTATTTCTATTAACTCTATTTGCCTTACCTATTGGCTTTAACGTTATATTTAAAAAATTAGTTGAGTTGTTAAATTGGCTTATCAACAACGGAAAAATCGATGGCTAAGGATTTTATCTTAGCTTAATTCGTACTAGCCCAAAGATCATATAAAACGCCTTTGGGCTACGATTCTCGCCTACATAGAGCTTCTTTCTCAATCGCTTAGACTTATTATTTACTTTGTCTCTCTTACTAAATTGAACTGTTTAAATATATCAATGAATACGTTGCTATCCGTAAATATCCATCTTATCTAACTGATAATAAAGCATATAACAAAGCAACTTCGAGACGTAGACGGTAGATAGTAACCCTACGTCAAACAACTTAAAACCGCTCTTTCCACATTGAAGCAATATGTTGAATACACCAACTCTTCGCCTTTCCCATCTGACTTCGATTCCATGCCATAACAATCTCAAGCTCATACACAGGATCATCGCCAATTAGAACGAGCTCTCCATTCTCGATATAAGGCTTGGCATGTTCATACGACATGGTAGCAATACCCACACCGGCTCTTAGCGCTTGTAACTTCTCATGCATAGAACCAACCGTCAGTAGTGGTTGGTCATCAAGAATATTATGGGTTAGCGGCGGTAGATGACGGGCCGTATCCGCAGCGGCAATACCCCGATATAACTTACGAACGGCAGGATCAAGGGGGTTATCATGTTGATGAATAGGATGGTCTTTGTGTGCAACCCACAACGTATCAAGCTTACCAATGGGTTGAATCTTTACATCTGGAGGAGCAACACTCGGGGCCGGTGCAATCAGAATATCGGCACGATTTTGTGACAGGGCTTCCCAACAACCGGCAAGGATCTCCTCCTGAAAACGCATACGTGTCTTGCTCACTTGACCGAGCTTATCCACCAGCGGCAATAATGTTTCAAACTTAATCAAACCATCATAGGCAATAGTAATGTCCAATTCCCAACCATGCGCTAATGTACTGGCATCAGCAATCATTTCATCAGCGGCTGTCAGCAATAACCTTCCCCGCTCTAGCAACAAAGTACCTGCTTTAGTAAACACAGCCTTGTGGCCGGAGCGATCAAAAATTACCAGATCAAGATCCTGTTCTAGCTTTTGAACCTGATAACTCAACGACGATGGCGCACGCCCCAATTCTTCAGCTGCCGCCGCAAAGCTACCGCGTCGATCAATTGCGTCTAAAACCATCAGGGCTTCGAATGACAACAGTTTATTCACACCATCTCCTTCATATGTCGAATCAGCACCCAAAATTGCTGACCTAACGTTGACCTAAGTATCTCAACCTTCACGATATAATAAAAGTCTCCCACTCTTTCCATTTGTTAATTAGCAACCATACTCACTGAAGGGAGCTACACACTTGGTCAAGGAAAACACCATGACATATTCTGTTATCAAAAAACTATCAAACGTTCTTATCTCGGCATCATCACGATGCAATACCAAATATACAGCCGGGCTCTTACTCTGCGCAGCTATCTCATCGAGCTCTGCCTTCGCGTCAAACTACATCGCAGATACCACAAGTGATAATGCTTCAGAAACAATGATAATCCCTATTGAACGTGAATTTTTGCCAGCAGAGAACGAAAGCGACAAACAGATCCGCAAACTACTACAACATGCCCCTGAGCTAGAGATCATAGCTCAACTCAACAACGACGTTATCCACTTTGATCAGGCGGTTACAATTCAGTTCGGTAGTCAAGACGGCCCACTGTATGATCCCCAGCTTAGAGAGATTCAAGTTCCCTATCAGTTCTGGTCTGATGCCGTTAAACTGTTTTCTACTCAATATGAGAAAAACGAAAAACAAGCTGTCTACAAAGCAAGTATGGATAGCTTACTCCATACTTTGCTGCACGAGATCGGTCACGCCTATATCGACATCTACAATATTCCTGTCTTGGGCCGTGAAGAAGATGCCGCCGATAATTTCGCTTCCGTGATCCTGCTGCATCATGTCGAAAACGGTGATGATATTGCACTTCATGCCGCACAACTCTTTGCCTTAGAGGACGCGCAAATTGAGCAGTTCGA
Organism: Photobacterium panuliri; assembly: GCF_059920555.1. NCBI lineage: Bacteria > Pseudomonadati > Pseudomonadota > Gammaproteobacteria > Vibrionales > Vibrionaceae > Photobacterium > Photobacterium panuliri. Next base: position 649,232 of record NZ_CP197193.1, on the reverse strand, counting down.
TAACTTGGATTTTATCGATGAACATAGCCTCGATATACAGCGTTACTTCTATACATTGTGCCTGATTTACGGCAGCAACCCAGACAAACACAAAATGCTATTTAAAGAGATCGACCAACAATACAAAGTTGAAAAAGAAGACATATGTCAGGATGAATTTGAGCGTATTCATGAAAATTGGTCTATTTACCTTGAGCAAAACCAAATAGATGACGAAGCCGATTCAACCAAACCCTAAACGATAAATCATGAGAAAACGGCCATCTGAGTCATCATTTTACTGGATAATGAACACAAAAAACCTCTGATGGCCTCTAACACATTTTATTCACCAATAAGAATGGATATTCAAAAACTTAGGTGTATTCCCCGTAAATTTTCTTACAAAGGTGATAAGTTAGTCATAAAAATGACTACTAGAGGAATCTTCTAGACAAGTTTATTGCAGGGACTTGATCTGCGCCAAATTTTGCGTATTCAGTATGCACTAGAGTCGTTAGCAGTTTGTTTTATTACATGGAATAGATTTCACAAACCATACAATGCAATGTGAAATCCAGACAAGGATCACAAGATGAAGCACGCGTCGCAATCGCTTACCCAAACGATCAGTTACCTGAAACATTGTAATTCGCAACTAATGACCAACCGTACAGCGCTGCCTACACAGGTTGCCAACCAGTTGATCAACGAAATCATTTCCATTCAGGCTATTGAACTGGAACATGCCAACGAGCAAATAACCCAACTCCAGCGCGAACTCCGGGCCGTCTTGCTGACACTGGAAGCAGCTGCAAATGAAGAGGCTCATGGCGTACTTGCCACCGCTATGCGACGCATCAACCATGAACTGAATATCACCCCGTTCAGCCCAAGCAAACTGGTTGTAAAGAATGCAAAATCCGACCCTGTACTGGCCGGCTAACGTCAAGATTACCAATAACCCATTCTTAAAATAACAATAGCTCCATAACCTTCTGGAATCAGCCGGTAACGTACTTTCTGTCCTGTCCGTTACCGGCCTTTTTTGCTCGCCGCTATGACATCATCCACTTCCACCAGACGAACAAAGCCAAGAATCCGAATAAATAACTCAGTCCTACAATGGATAGCACTTTCATCGGCTTGCTCCACTGAAGCGAAACAGGCAAATCGGCATTAGAAACCAGTTGATAGTTCAGCAAGGCAAAAACAGGCGTCGTCATAAAGGCCATGATCATCGCAAAATCAAGCAATGGCATCAGGGCTGAACTAAAGAACAGAATAATCCCCATTGCCGATACACTCAGAACAACCATCCAACTATTATGCCACTGCCGATTACAGCCTTCTTCATTCTCCCGGAGCAGCGATTGCGCCTCGGCAATCGCCCTGGCATACCCGTCTATCACCGTAATAGTGCTACCGAAAATACAGAAAAAGGCGACGACGGCAATCAAATACCGTGACCACTCACCAATGGTCGTTGCATACATGCTCACGAGCTGATGGGAAAAGCCAATCCCCGATGCCTTTAGCTCCGTACCACTGCCATGGAGTACCAATGCCCCCAAAGACAAGAACACCACCGCCAACACCGCCGTACCAATATAACCGACATTGAAGTCAAACAATGCCGATTGTGGAGTAACCTGATGCAACTTCCGCTGACTTTTCAGCCATAGTGACGTCAAGCAAGATATCTCAATCGGTGCTGGCATCCAGCCCATCATCACCACAATAAAGCCAATACTGGCAATAGACCACGCTGAAGGTGCCTGATAGTCAGGCGCCGCCGCAGGGCCATTCATCGCGGCAATAAAGACGGCACTCACAGTGGCGACAACCAATACAGCCATAATCAGTTTAGAGAGCGCATCCAGCGCCTTGTAATGCCCCGCAAACAGTATGGCCAGACAAGCGATAGCCACCACGCAGCTCAATAGCGGCAACGATAAGGTAAACGGTAAAAAATACCCCAGCAGGCTTGCGCTAAACAGCAGCAACGCAGCAGTATTGACTATCCCCGACACCACACTCAGTCCGGTAAACACCCACAAGTAACCGCGCCCCATATTGTCATAACCTTTAATCAAGCTATGACCGGTTCCCATTGTGTATTGCACCCCGGCTCGGAAAAACGGGTATTTGAGCAAGTTCACCACAAGGATTAGGATTGCCAACTGCCACCCATAAATCGCCCCTGCCTTGGTTGACGCAACAAGGTGCGAGCCCCCGACAGCTGCCGTGGCCATCATGATCCCTGGGCCCAGCATTTTTACCAATTGTCCAACTGATAACCGTCTATCCTGCATTGCCTCTGTTGTTGTGCTGTCTGTCATAAATACATCCTGTTTTTATCGACTCTTTTTCATCCATGCTGACTCGCACCTATCCCCCGACAAGCTATTTTGTATATTGTCGGCGACAAGTGTGGTGTCATTTCCTTGCTTATTTTTCTCCGTTTTATTGTCTGATGGCAACCAGCGGCAAATCATCCAACAACACGTTATTTCAGTCTGATGTCAATATGCAGACCATCACTCTACATACGAGGCAAAACGTCCTTGGTTATCCAGAAAAAACAAATAAAAAAACAATAAAAAATGAACAAATTCCCATAAACAACCCTTTGATTCTGGCTGGATATTGGCCACCTTAGCCGCACATATTCCGTTTAGGCGGCTATGCTTAACTCAATGGACGAGACATTCTTGGCACGATACACGAAGCAGGACGATAGCCAACTCTTCAATGAATAACCTTCCCGCTCAACCACACAGCGCAAACCTTCCGCCACGGCCGCGAATGGGCAAGGCTCGTTGTTTTGTATATGGCTTGGTTTTCCTGTGCGGGCTGATTTTGATCCCCGTCATTTTGCTGCCGCCGTGGCTCGCGTCAAAGGGAATCGAAATCAATGCGATATCAGGGGTCAGCATCGGCAAAAAAATTGTCATCGGGGAATTGGGCATCACAATCAACCGTAATGTTCTCACTATCCACCAGCTGACCCTTGAACACTTTGTTGATAAGGAAAGTGCGATATCAGACAGCTCATGGCGACTGGTCTCTCCTAAGATGAACGTGAGGCTGACTCCTATTATCCACCATAGCCTCAAACGTCAAGGACTGATACTCAGCCCGCTGGAACTCGAAGACGTGGTATTTAACCTTATTGACCTATCCCCGCCTTATGTATTCAGTGCTCAGGTAGGTTCGGCCTCGATGACTCTGGCCAGCGAATACCACAAACCCAAAAGACAGCAGATCAGCGATGTCAATTTGGTGCTTACCACCTCGCCCTTTGTCACATTAACCGGCGTGGTTAATCATGCCGAGCTAAACTTGCTCTTCCCGCTAGATATCCAAGGCTACTATTTCCCCGTTAATTTCAACCAAGGACATTTCTCTTTGAGTTGGCAGCCATTCAAGACGCCGCTTGCTGTTCATCTGGCAACGGTCAACCCGCACTGGCCGACACTCGCCCCCGATTTTGTCCAGCAAGGTAAAGATATCTCGCTAACCACGGATCTCAATCGGCCAAGTACCTCGACCCGAATTAGCGCAGATGTGATCGACCTTGATCAGCCCAGCAAGTTACCAGTATTCCTGAATCAGCCCGGTGATGATTATGATGGTCTCCACCTTGGTCAGACAATCGCCAGTTTGGCGCAGCTCCCTTTTCGGCGCCTGAAAGTCAGTCGGTTTACCTATGGACAGCTAATCATCGATTCACGATTAGTGCTGGAAACTCCAAGATTCAGAATGAATAAACCCGATAAACCGGCCAAATTACGTTTGAAAGGAAAAGCACTCGGGCCAGAACCCTATCTGATGGATGTTCTCGTCAAACATACCAAACAACAAGATGCCCATTTCAATGGCACAATGACGGGTCCAAAAGGCAATAGCCTTTCATGCGAAGGCGATATCAACTTCCTCAGCCCGCTACCCAAACACCTACTATGCAACGCTCGTTTAAGAAACAGTGCCGATATCACTGACCGTTTGGGATTAGCCGGTATGCCCAGTGCCCAACTCAAACAACCATTGGCTATCGAAGCTATACAAACACAGTTACTGCTTCGCCCCGGCAGTGCTCACTTACTATCGAACCAACAAGCTAATCAACAGGCTAATCAACAAGCTAACCAAACAAACACCCCAAAAGCAGAGCGCAAAACCATCCACCACTTTCGCCGGGTTGAATCAGCCAAATACCAAATCACTCTCAAGATCCCAACCCATATTCCCATTACACTCCGCCAATTGGCACTCTCTCACCCGATACTTGCCTCGATGCAATCTGCCCGTCATAACGGACAACCTCCCAACGATCGGCTTGACACCTTAATCATAAGCAGCGATGGCGAACTACAACTTACAGCCAGCTATCAAACTGATCATCTCAGTCTGTCGCTCAATGGCACAGGTGAAAAAATTACACTGACGAACGAGACGCATGGCAGCAATCTCGAACTTACAGATACAACTTTTTCCTGTAATTTCCCATTACTCACTACAGACGTCGAAAACAGCCAATGCCGAGCACAGTCGCAGTTACATGCTCAGATAAACTCCCTCTCCGCCACCCCACAAATACAGCTATCCGATATCCAAGCCAAAAGCCGTCTCAATAGCTTGTGGAGGCCATTTATGGCGAGGCTGGAAATGATAGATACCTCTATCAATATTGCTTCCGTGCTATATCACCGCCAAGACCTTAACCTACAAGCATCAAACGTACAGATCGGCAATAAACGGCTACAGTTACGCCAGCATTTCAATAATGAAATCAACCCCAAAAAAGGAAACAGCGATTTAATAGTGACAGCGTCACAAGAAGATCCACTAAAAATACATGCCGCATTTGAAGCCCAACAGCTCATTGCGCAGGCCGCATCAGAAAAGATAACCAGAAATAGCCCCGTACAAAAATACCAAGGGTTGATCAACGCAGAATTGAGCAAGATAGCGTTAACACTGGGATCGCAATCGCAGCCGACAATTTTTCAAGCGGCGTACCTCGCCGCAATGAGGGTTAACCTTAACGAACAGCGACTGCCATCTATCCATGCCAAGGGGCAAATAAAGACAACAGATAACCAACTGGCTATCGACGGGCAATTGACGAACGCCAAAGAAACCCCGCTACTAATTTTCACTGTCAAACACCGGCAGGATCGACAGCAAACAGACATCACGCTACACCGTAACCTAATGCGATTCACTAGCGATAATTCACTCAAGAAACACTACCTACCAGGATTGCCTATTCGCTATGATCTCACCGGCGGTGAAATCAGCCTTGATGCCAGTCTGCGCTACGACAGTAACGGCTGGAATGGCACCATCGGGCTTTTTACCCATGAACTCAGCGGTTATGCCCATGATATCCATTTTGCAGATCTCAATATCTCAGTCACTAGCGCTATTTCCCCCGAGGGCATCCGCTCATTGCATCCTATCAGTCTTCACGCCAGTTACCTCCATGCAGGAATTTTGCTTGAAAACCTCTACGCCGTGCTGGAATTTGATTCTGCCAAACCGTTCTATCGCTTGCTCAGAGCCAACGCCTACATGCTTAACGGGTCCGTCAGTACCCATGAGGTCGTCAGCAATAGCCTGTTAACGATCCCGACGGCTTCTCTAGTCGTACATGGATTAAGCTTAGATGCACTAGCAACAGCGATTGATGCCAAAGATATAATGATGACAGGAACACTTGACGGCACGCTGCCGCTAAGTTTTGAAGATGGCTTGCCCGTGATTGAACAAGGCAGACTTCACAGCCGCTACCCTGGCGGGATACTCAAGTACCGCAAGGGTTCAACGATTGATCAGAATATTGAAGCAGCAAGTGATGACAGCCTACTTGTGGTCAGCAAAATTCTCAAAAATTATAACTACAGCTCGCTTTCGGTTCATCTAGACTATTCTAAAAAAGGACTATTGAATGCTGATGCCTCATTTAAAGGGCACAATCCAGACGTACTTGCGGGTCGTAACGTGAATTTGAACATCAGTATTCAAGAAGATATACCAGCACTACTAAAAACATTGAGCATGATAAATGCCTCTAAGCTGGAAAGCCTTTTTTTAAAGCAGATGGGTGTGGATAAGTAGCTGTTGCGCTTACGTTTTTATTGCTAAAGGTTGTACTTCAATGGATATTCAACTGAAAATCACCTTCATACCGTTGCTTTTTGCCATTTTCAGTCTACTGTTCATGGCAGGCATCGTCGGTTGCACGCCTACGGTTCAGGTCGCGACATCTGACAAGCCGATTGAAATTAATCTAAATGTTAAAATTGAACACGAAATCCGCATCAAAGTTGACAAGGAAATCGACGAGCTCTTCAGTGATGATGACGTCTTCTGATCCGGCATGGAGATTGCCATGAAAAAATGCCTGCTTGCAGTCATTGCCCTGCTTATATCCTTCCATGCCTACGCACTCAATTTACAACAGGCCAAAGACCGTGGTTTGGTTGGGGAAACCAATACCGGCCTTATCGCCCCTGTCACATCGCAACCCTCTAACGAGGTTCGGAAATTGGTTGCCGATGTAAACAAGCACCGTAATGAACAGTATAAAAAAATTGCCGTTTCCCACGGGCTTAGCGTCAAAGAAGTCGGCCACCTTGCTCACAAACGCGCAATAGAAAAAACAGCCTCAGGTCATTACTATCAAGATGCATCCGGCAAGTGGCTTCGCAAATAGTCTACATATGACGAATTTGCACTCTCAGTCCTAATTGTAAATTTCATTTTTATAACTAACTATCACCAACGGCGTGAAAAACGACGTTTGCATTAGTATCCAAACCTACAATCAATACTGTATCAATACCGAATGTCCACGTTAAATACTTACTTGCCCCTGACTTTGTCATACTGACGCAATCTTTATACAAACAAACGGCAGGTTTTTTCCAATGAACGTGAATATTTTATCAATGATATAAAGCATAAAAAGCACTCACAGCAACAACTGTACACATTCAGTTTTAATGAAATCTACTTTCAATAAATCTTAACCCCGGAATCAGTTATTTATAATTTTCCTTAATATTTAGTGTCATTATACTCCCGGCATCTATCTCCCTAATATCAAACTCCAATGCGCGCTATTCACGTTCTCTTATCCAACACCCGTAAATCTGACGGTGTGTTTATTCTTGTTGCCCTACTTTGCTTGCTCCCGATTGTCAGCTCTCCTATCGCGTTAGTACTGGGTTTCACCCTTGCCACTGTGGGGCTTGTACCCTCTCAGTTTAATATTGCAGCCCTGACCAAAAAACTTTTGTCCTACTCTATTATTGGTCTGGGTTTTGGTATCCATCTCAATCAGGCTATTGAAGCCAGCAAACAAGGCTTCGGTTTGATTGTTGCCTCTATTTTCTTCACGCTGATCCTTGGGTTCGTTCTTACCAAAGCATTGGGGATCAACCAGAAAACGGGGCACCTGATCGCCTCAGGCACAGCTATTTGTGGTGGCAGTGCCATCGCTGCCGTTGCACCAGCAATCAATGCTGAAGATGAACAAATCTCACTTGCACTGGCAACGGTGTTCGTGCTTAACGCCATCGCCCTGTTCATTTTTCCGGTTATTGGCCATATGCTGGATATGAGCCAGCAGGCATTCGGCACATGGGCCGCCATTGCGATTCACGATACCTCGTCGGTTGTCGGTGCTGCTGGCGCTTATGGTGACGAGGCGCTTAAAACAGCTACGACCCTAAAGCTATCCCGCGCCCTGTGGATCATACCAATCGCCTTTCTCAGCGCGCTGATGTTCAAAGGCGACAGCAAAAAGATCGGCGTCCCTATGTTTATCCTGTTCTACTGTGCTGCTATTTTGGTTGCCCATTTCCTGCCAGCCCTACAACCAGCCTACGACATGATTTTCAACGCCTCCAAACGGCTATTGGTTGTTTGCCTGTTCCTGATTGGCTCAGGGATCACAGTACAGAAATTGCGTGCAGCCGGCCTTAAACCATTACTACTCGGCATTCTGTTATGGGTTTCCATCGGTAGTTGTTCTCTGGCGTATATCCAACTTGCAGCCTAATACGCCAACCACGTTCCAAACCTACCCACTCCTAAAACAATCCGTTCCCAAAACAATAATGGCCAGCATTTGCTGGCCATCTGTCATTCTGTTTTATATCCAAGAGCTCGCTTCATTGGTCGTTTGCGTAATGCGACAACCAATACCAGAAAAAACGCCACCGCGACCAATATGGCACCGTATAAACCATCGCTAAATATCGACGCGACCAACAAAGCCAGTACAATTCCGATCCATACTTGCATACCGTTTCCCATCTCATTGCTATCAATGCATTATGGGAAAAATCACTGCCTACAGAAATTCGCTTTGTCTCTATCTAATCAATAAAGGTTATATACCCAAAAACCTAGCATGCATGTCTTAGCACAGCGATTTTTGCCAGAACAGCGCACTGCCGTTGATATCATCGAGCCGGTAAGGACCAAAACCATGTTTGCGATAAACATGCTGGGCAATGTCATTCCCCTCGAGCACCTCCAGGGTGATACGGCAGCACTGACGCTGGCGAGCATGAGATTCAATTTCGGCCATCAAAGCCTCACTGATATTCCGGCCACGAAAAGCCGATGCCACCACAAAATCATGAATGTTAATCAGCGGCTGTCCCTGAAACGTCGAAAATGATTCAAAGCAGTTAGCCAAACCGGCAATTTCACCATCAACGTAACACAAGATAGTAAATGCATAGGAACGCTTGCCCAAGGCTTCTATCAAAGACTCGTTGAACGGTTCGCGCTTATCGTCCACCAACTCATCGGCATAGGTATTCATCAATGCCAACATTGCCGAACCATGGGCAGGATTTGCATAGTCTGCCACAACCATCTTCACTTCTGTTGCCTGCTCCATACTGATTCTCCTTTTTAACATCAATATGCCTATCTATGCATTTATGCCAAAATCCCTACGGCGATACAACCCTTGTTATCCTATGGCCAATAAAAAAGCCAACACAAAGAGAACATTGCGTTGGCTTTTGGATAACAAGAATCCACGATGGAAAATTACAGATCCTTCCAGCCATAGGTCTGGACAAACTGCATATAAGCAGCCAGCGCATCATCACGCATCATCAGATCTTTCTCATCGGCATAATTCACGACCTTGACGGCCTTTTTCATGCTCGGTGACGCATCATAAAGCTTATTGGCCAGGCCAGAAGGTACCAATGAATCCTGCTGGGCTGCCAAAACCAGCATCGGGCCTTCAAATAACTCCAAACTCTTATAGTTATTGAGTGATGTTAGCTCGCTGTCGACATCAACCTTTTGTTTCAAATCGAGTTTTTCTCTCAACCATGCCAGATGGTTTTTCTCTTCGGCAAATTCCTCAAAGGTGGTGATCCCGCCTTCCAGAACGAGCGCATCGACATCGTCTCGCTCAGCGGCCATCTTCGATACCCAAAAGCTGCTTACCGCCGTACCATGCAAAATCAAAAATTCATTACGATATTTCTGCCTTGCCGCCTGATACACCATTTCCGAGTCTTCTTTGAGCTGCGTTAATGTCGGCCAATTGCCGTGACTGTCAATACTGCGGTTTCGTACGGTAATAACATTCAACCCAAGCAAGGCAAACTGACCCAAGATATCAACATCGCTTTTCTGATCCCGGTAAGGCGCTCCACCAAAATAAATGACCGTATTCTTACTTCCCTCAACTGACAAGCGAACCCCAGAGGCTCGAATGCCGTCATCAAACCTTATCTTGAACGGTTCAACGCTGTGGATGCTAGCATCAAACCATTGGGCATCTTGATACTGGGTGACATCTAACAGGTAGTTAACCCGGTGGGCCATAATATCTTCACTGTTAATTGATGTGGTACACCCTGACAGGGCGATAGATAAAGCCAACACTGTGGCTGGGAATAATTTGACGGACACACGCATTCCTTTACGCTTAACCCATTGACCAATAAGCAAACAGAGTACCGTAAAGAATATGAGCACTCCATCAATACCTAACTGGTTCTTCGAGTGACAACACTGTATTTCTCCTGTCGTTACATTCGTTTCAACAACGAGCTATTTGCAGCTCATCAATACGGGTTGTCCAGCGATTAGAACGATAAGCCTGCCGCATATGCCAGTTGGTAGAGCCGATCACTGATGCCGGTTTAATGCCGTTTTTAAAACGCGCATTCATCTGATCAGTTATAGCCATGAGATCCCGGCGCTTCATTTCGGCCAATGCGCTGGTATCAAACATGTCCAGCTGAAAATGATCGTTATTGGCATCAGTCAATTCATCGAGTATTACGCCTATCTTCTGGTATTCGTAACCCGGACGGTATATTTTCGCCAATTGAACCAATGCCGAATCCAAAAACCTATAACTGTCCTGACTTGCACAAGCCAGTGGCACCGCACTACTTATGTTATGCTGGGGCAAATCTTTATACCGGTTCGTACGCAAAAACACACCAACCACCAAGGCTTGGCTTCCCTGCCTACGCAACTTCTCTCCCGCGCGCTGGCAGTGAAAAGCTAAAGCAGCCCGAAGCTCGTCGATTGCACTGATCCCAGATGCAAAACTGCGACTCGACAGGATCTGCTTGCGCTTTTCATCAATATCGCCAGGTGAAATACAAGTTAGGCCTTGCAGTTCGAGGACCGTCCTGGCTAATCCGACATTCCATAGCCGCCGCATATCAGCCGCATTTTTCTCAGATAACTGCAACGCATCATTTAGCCCCGTGGAGCGGAGTCTAGCCGCCGTCCTCGCCCCGATCCCCCATATTGACTGAATATCTGTACGAGCTAATAACCAGCGGCATCGATGCTCTGAATCAAGTTGAATGACGCCATTAACCTTTGCTTCATAGCGAGAAGCGGCTTGGCTTGCCAACTTAGCCAACGTCGGCGTTGCTCCAATACCGACTCGTACTGGTAAGCCGATATGCCGCTGAATTGTCTGTTTGATTTCGTGACCATACTGGGTCAGACCATCGAGCTTAAACCCGTCGAATCGAACAAATGCCTCATCGATAGAATACTGTTCAATGTAGGGCGAAAAACGGTGAAGCTCCTCAATAAAACGGCGGCTCATATCCGCATACAGGGCATAATTAGAACTGCGAACCTCTACCCCCAAACGCCTGGCTTCTCGTTCAATTTTAAACCATGGCGCGCCACGCTGAATTCCCAGCGCCTTTGCCTCATCAGACATCGCCACACAACACCCATCGTTGTTCGACAAAACCACAACCGGTTTGTTTGCTAACTTGGGATCAAACAGTTTCTCGCAAGAACAATAAAAATTTTTGACATCGACCAGTGCCCATACCTGATCACGATACCCGTTCAAATCGGCCATCGTCAGTCCAACAAGTTATGAATATTACGAGTAACTACCCCAAAAATTTCTGAATCTTCAGGCATAGGAAAAGGGTTATAGGCCGGGCTCTCGGCCTTCAGCCACCATGCATTATCTTTTCGAATCAATCTTTTGCATGTGAATTCATCATAAATACGGGCGATAACAATACGCCCAGGCCGAACGGGCTCGACACGGTCCACGACCAGTAAGTCACCGTCATAAATGCCGGCTCCTTCCATTGAATGTCCCGAAGCACGCAAGCAAAACGTTGCATTAGGATGGCGGATCAAATAACTGTCTAGATCCAATTCCTCCTGATATCCATCCGCTGGGGAGGGAAAACCGCACTTTACAGTATCCAAAAACAGAGGCACCGCACACATGATTTATAACCCTTATAACTGTATTTATATACAGTATAATCATAAGGCGTTACAATAGTCACTTGTTAGGCAAAATTCATCCGTGCACCTGTTTATACACTAAGCAATTTATTGTTTTGGTATGAATTCCTTTCGAGAACGGTCCGATAACGACAGCCCATAATGTTATTCGACTTGATTTCGCACAAAATTGCTGGGATATCCAGCAAACGCACTGATAAATTTGCCTTTTATCACCATATCGCTTTATGAAATTGATATGATAGTCGTTTATATAAAGTGCTGATCACAAGCACTGTAGGGACATTCGGAGAAGAATAATGCAAAAGATTTTTGCGCTTTTGGCCGTGCTATTATTGGCTGGCTGTTCTAACACATATAGTGACAACCAATGCATTGGGGCAATGACAACTCAGGAAGCCTATGGCCACCTGAACCCGAACCGCTTTACTATTCAGGTACTGGCTCTAAGAGAAGAACGCCAAAGGGATGTAAAAAACTACATCCGCTCTATCCACGGCCAACAACCTATTTGGGTTAACTGGAAACGCAGCCAAGGTTACCACTGGTATGCAGTGATCTATGGCGATTTTGCGACAAAAGCTGAAGCACGCTACATGATTGACCAGCTGCCAGCGGATGTTCGCCAACAAGGTCCATTTATCCGCAGTTTTGCCGAAGTGCAAAGTGACAAACAAACAGACGTTTTCCGTCTGCGTTAATATGTCGCGCACCGCGATGCGCATCAAACAGACAAAAAAAGCCGGTTTTTAAACCGGCTTTCTTTTTACCTTTTTCTTATACAACGTATCTTCTGCTATGACGATACGGCAATGGCTATACCCATCAGTAAGTCGCTATCGTGGAGGTTATACCAACGTCTGATGTTCGGAATGATCCAAATCGGTGTCACCCTGTAACGTCATCTTCCGTAGCTCGCGCAACAAAATCACAACCAGCATGATCCCGGTTGCCGCCAAGCCGATCCCCAACCCGGCCCATACTCCGCGCAACCCCATCACACTCATCAGAACCCATGCAGCCGGAAAACCAATCAGCCAGTAACCAATTGCCGTACTGATTGTGGGTGCTTTGACGATTTTCATCCCTCGTAGAATACTAATTGCGGTAAGTTGCCAAGCATCTACCACAAAACACATCGCCACCATAATCATGACACCCGGCAGTTGAGCAACCAGTTCACTGGCCAATGCATCCCCTTCCACATTGAACACCACAGTTAAAAACTCTGGTTTTAAGCTAACCAGTAAACCAAATACGGCACTGGTCACTGTCACCAATACCACACCGAGCTTGGCATAACGCTTGACCATATCAGGCTCTTGACGCCCCATATGCTGGCTCACCAGAATCGAGGCTGCCTGAGATAGGCCGAATGCGATATTCCATGACAGGTTCAAGCACTGCATAGCAATCTGATGAATGGCCAATGACACTGCCCCCAACGTACCTGCCAGCAAGGCTGCCGCTGAAAACAACGCATGCTCAAGCATGGTTGCAATCATGATTGGTACCCCAATAGCCAACAAAGGCAGCAGGATCCCTAACTTGTACTGATCTAAAGCGACAAACGGATTGTAGCGACGGTACTTCGGGCGGGTGAACACCCAATAGCCGTAGCCCACCATGACAATAAACGCCGCCAGTGAAGTGCCATAACCTAGCCCAGCAAGCCCCATATTCAAACCAAAGGCAAATAGGTAGCTCAACGGAACATTCAATACCACCGTAGCAACAGACATCACCATCACAGAGCGGGTATCACCAAACGCACTAACCAAACTACGCAGCACCAGCAGCATCAAGGTTGGTAGCATCGACCATTTCAGCGCATCCATATAATCCATCGCTAATACGACAGCTTGTGGATCTTGATCTGCCGCAATCAACAAGTGGTGCATCAGGTAAAACAATGGCTGTAGTGCCAAGGTCAGCAATACGGCAAGTAACACGCCGCTTTTCAGCGAACGGTTGACGTCCGCATCCCCTTTTTCGGGCTGGCTAACACGTTTGCCGTACGCGATAGCTATCAAGTTCGCAACACAACCAACGGTACTGCCAGCAACCGTAAATACGATCGAATAAACCGATGCCCCCAGCCCACCACCAGCGATCGCCATGATGCTCAAACGGGACATCATCCAAACATCGGTAAAAACCAACAATTGGGCAACCAGCTGTGAAATGATAAGAGGCACAGCAAGGCTGATCAATTTTTTCATTATTCACCTACGAACAAGCATGGGGGGGATCCCCCAAGGAAAAAGAAAAATGCCCAACAGAAGTCAAAATATTCAATAAAAGTAAAGTGTTACTGCTGGGAGAAATGTATTAAGGATACCAAAGGCAATACGCCAACATGATCTTGATCACTCTATTGGCTCTTGCATCATGTTTCAAACAACATTTATAGTTCTTTTGCATTCTAAAAACTCATGCAAAGAATCTAATACCCCATTGAACAACTGAAGATTAAGATGAAAAAAAGACATACATTGCTGCCACCATCACTCAATGGCTTGAGGGTCTTCGAATCTGCCGCTCGTCACCTTAGCTTCACCTTGGCCGCAGAGGAACTCAATGTTACCCAAAGCGCGGTTAGTCGACAGATTCGGCAACTCGAAGAACAGATGGGGTTTCAATTATTTATTCGCCATCACCGCGCATTGGATTTAACCGAGCAAGGAAAGGAGATCGCTCTGATTCTTACCCGCCAGTACAGCGAACTCAACCACACCATTCGCCAGCTTCAGGCTAAAGAAAGTCATACCTTGCGGATCAAAGTCGTGATGAGTTTTGCGGTGCGCTGGTTGATCCCTCGTTTGCATTCATTTAAAGCACGCTACCCTACATTGGACATTAACCTAGAATCCAATATGGGCTACAGCAGCGAAGAGCTAAAACTTGAAAATGATGACTACGATATTGCCATCTATAATGTGCAGCACGAACCCAAAAGCCACTTCCCATTGCATTTCTTGCGCCGGGAGTACCTTGCCCCTGTCTATTCGGAGTTGCTTGCACCACAACACAATCCGATGACCGTCGAAGATATTCTCCACTATCCGCGGCTGCACCCAAGCCCAGAACAGAGTGACTGGCAAGTCTGGTTATCACGTAACGGCTTGGAGAAACATATCAACCAAAATGGTATTACTTTCAATACCCTAGATATGGCTTTGACATCATGCTTTTCGGGACAAGGCGTAACCATCACCGATCTGATGCTGGTGGTCAATGAACTGCGACAAGGCTACCTCCGTCTTCCTGAAGACGCGACCATTGTGACCAACAGTTCATGGGAATATTACTACCGAATAGGCCTTGAAAGTGACGCCGTCACAAGTTTCATTACTTGGATGGAAGAAGAATTGCAGAGCGACCATGCCGTACTAACGGCAATGGCGCATGAGCATGGCTGGCAAGTGATTGAATAAATATAGAAAGTTAGCGTTAAAGAGCTTCAATGAGTTCAGGGAGTAATTCAAACAGATCCCCTACTAACGCATAATCGGCTATTTCGAATATCGGTGCGTCTGGATCCTTGTTGATCGCTACGATCACCTTTGACTCTTTCATTCCGGCAAGATGCTGAATCGCACCAGATATTCCTATTGCAATATACAAATCCGGGGCGACAATTTTACCTGTTTGTCCTACCTGCAAATCATTAGACACAAAGCCAGCGTCGACCGCCGCCCGCGATGCGCCAATAGCCGCCCCCAGTTTATCGGCAAGTTGCTCTATCAAGGCAAAATTTTCTTTGCTGCCAAGTCCTCGGCCACCCGACACGACTACCCGGGCAACTGGCAGCTCAGGGCGTTCACTGACGACTTCTTGTCGACCAACTAATCGAGATACCGTATTGGCGATCACAACATCCAACTCGGCTATTTTAGCAAGCGGTTCACACATCTTAGTTGCATCCACGTCTGGTGCTTCCACCGGATCAAATGCCGAACTGCGGATCGTCATTACCTTAATCGAATCAAGAGATTGTACCTTCGCTAATGCATTACCTGCATATATCGGCCTAATAACCGTATCCTCTGACTCTATGCTTACTACATCTGCCAGCATACCGACATTCAACAAGGCCGCCGCTCTTGGCAATATATTTTTTCCCGTCGTGGTAGCTGCCGCCAATATGTGACTATAAACACTCCCAACCTCGGCGATTAGCCCGGCGAGACTCTCTGCGAACGGCTCAGAATAACTTTCATCGTCAGCCAGCAAAACGCTATTGACACCATCTATCCCCCCTGCCTGCCAAGCCACAGAATAGCAATGTAAACCGGCCACCAGAATATCTACCGTCTCGGCCACAGACTTTGCCGCCGTAATCGCTTTCAGGGTCTCAACAGACAATGCATGATTATCATGCTCAGCTATGACTAATACCGCCATCAGATCACCTTATCATCATTTTTAAGCCTGTCTATCAGCTCACCTACTGAGGCTACAGTGATCCCACCTTGTCTTGCTGGTGGCGGTATTACCTCAATCACCTTTTGGTGACGGTGTAACTCAACACCAAGCACTTGCGGGGTCACCGTTGTTAAGGGTTTCGACTTTGCTTTCATAATATTAGGAAGCGATGCGTACCTCGGTTCATTCAATCTCAAATCCGTACTGATCACAGCAGGCAGAGTCAAGGCTAATGTTTCCAACCCGCCATCAACCTCTCGAGTTACCGTGACAATGTCACTTTCCACAACAACCTTCGAGGCAAATGTCCCTTGTGGTAACCGTGCCAACGCTGCCAGCATCTGAGCAACTTGGTTGTTATCGGTATCTATTGACTGCTTGCCCAGCAATATCAGCTGCGGCTTCTCCTGTTCGATAAGGGCATGGAGCAACTTGGCAACGCTCAAAGGCTCCAAATCCGGTTCTGCATCAACATGAATGGCACGATCCGCCCCTAAAGCCAGTGCCGTACGTAATTGCTCTTGGCAAGCGCCGTCACCGATGGACACAACGATAATCTCCGTCACCGCGCCTTGCTGCTTTAGCCTGACAGCCTCCTCAACCGCTATTTCACAAAAGGGGTTCATGGTCATTTTCACATTGGCATTATCAATACCTGAACCATCGCTTTTGACTCTGATTTTCACATAAGGATCAACTACACGCTTAATCGCCACCAATACTTTCACACGTCCTTCCTTTGAATGAAGCCCATGATTCTTTGAGCCTAGCCGAGTTTACGTTTACGTCAACTGGACTATATTTTAGCTATATCCCATTCCCTTCTTGCGCAAGATCCAGAGCGAGCACAATTATGCCGACAGAAAGTTCCCGAGAAAGCATAGCGTTTGACGTAGTCATTGTCGGAGCAGGCCCGGCGGGACTATCAGCGGCCTGCTATATCATGCAAATGGCCAATGAGGCCAGTTACCCACTCTCGGTTTGCGTGGTTGAGAAAGGGGCCGAAGTTGGAGCACATATTCTTTCAGGGGCCCTTTTCGAACATCGAGCGCTTGATGAGCTCTTCCCTGACTGGGAGCGGCTTGGAGCTCCATTACACACGGCCGTAAATCATGATAAGTTTTGCTATCTCACCAACCGTTTTAACTACCTCAATATTGACCCGAGTTACATCCCTGCCAGTATGGCCAATGACGGTAATTTTGCTATCAGCCTTGGCAGCCTTTGCCGCTGGTTAGCCCAACAAGCCGAAAAACTGGGGGTCCAAATTTTCCCTGGCTTCCCTGCAAGCGAAATTCTCTATAACCCGCAGGGTGCGGTATGCGGCGTGGCAACCCAAGACATGGGACGAGACAAGCACGGTCATCCCAAGCCCAACTTTGAATCAGGCATTGAACTCCATGCCAAATACACCCTGTTTGCCGAAGGGGCTCGTGGGCACCTAGGAAAGCAGCTAATTGAAAAATATCAGCTAGATCACGACAGACAGCCTCAGCACTATGCTTTGGGATTCAAAGAATTATGGGAGATTCCCAGCCACCAGCATCATCCAGGATTGGTCATCCACGGGATGGGCTGGCCTCTTAGCAACACTCACACCGATGGCGGCAGCTTCCTTTATCACCTCGACGGCAATCTCGTTAGTGTCGGGCTAATTGTCGATCTCAACTACCGCAATCCCTATCTCAGCCCGTTCGATGAATTCCAGCAAATGAAACAGCACCCTTTGTTCAGTCAATATCTCGCCGGAGGTACACGTATCGCCTACGGCGCAAGAGCCATTACAAAAGGCGGCCTCGCCTCATTGCCCCGCCAGCAAATGCCGGGAGCGCTATTAATCGGTTGTGATGCGGGTACGTTGAATATGGCAAAAATAAAAGGCAGCCATTGTGCGATGAAATCCGGCATGCTGGCCGCAGAAGCGGTGTTTGATGAATTGCGCCAAGGACTGCAGCATACAACACCGGGGTACGATATCCGCTTTCGCAATTCTTGGTTATACGATGAACTGTACGAAGCACGTAATATAACCGCTGGCATTCACAAATTCGGGCCACTGCTTGGCGGGGCACTGGCGACCCTAGAGCAAACATGGCTCAAAAACCGAATGTCATTATCACTAACAGATAACCAGCCTGATCACCTAGCCCTTGAGCCACTTGCCAAGCACAAACCCATTGAATACCCGAAACCTGACGGCAAACTAAGTTTCGACAAAGCTTCGTCGCTCTATCTTGCCAACGTCCAGCACGAAGAAAACCAACCGTGTCACCTTGTATTAAATAATCCCGCCATTCCTCTCAAACAACACTTGCCACTAAATGGGGAACCGAGCGTGCGTTACTGTCCAGCAGGTGTCTACGAAATCCTAGAGCACAACTGGAAACCCACATTTCAAATCAATGCAGCAAACTGCATCCACTGCAAAACCTGCGACATCAAAGATCCCTCTCAAAATATCAATTGGGTAACACCGGAAGGTGGATGCGGCCCCAACTACCCCAACATGTAACGCATAAAAAAGGCACTGCCGTCTCCGGTAGTGCCTTCATATCTCGATTATATTCGCTTAGCGTGCCCAGCGCGCCTCGCGCCATACCGCTTGATCTTCTGCAGAGAGAAATGTCCAAGCTACAAAACGGGTCAGCTTTTGCCCTTGAGCCATATCAATGGTTTTTACTTCAACCGCTCCGGCTTTCTGCAATTGTTGGTAAATCCCTTTCAGGTTCTCTTTTTTCGAAACCAAGGTCGTAAACCAGAAGCACTGGCCGGCTTTTTCTCGGCTTTGAGTAATCATGCGCTGAATGAATGCCGCTTCACCGCCAGGGCACCACAGCTCTGCCTTTTGACCACCAAAATTAAGTACCGCTTTGCTATTTGCTTTACCGCGCATCGATTGAAAATCAGCAGGCTTACCCTTAGCACGCATATTTTCTGGTTTACCAAATGCCTGCATCTCTTTTTTCTTAGCATTAGCAGCTAGATTTTTCACCTTGCGCTGACTGCCGGCCTCAGCCTCTTCCAATGATGCATGAAACGGCGGGTTACACAGGGTAAAGTCGAACACATCATCATCGTTGATCATACCTGTGAAGATATGATCAGGATTCTTCTGCAAGCGACATTGGATTTGACCACTCAGTACCGGATTGGAATCAGCAATAAACTTGGCAGTTTTCACCGAAACCGAGTCAATATCTGCGGCAACGAAACGCCAACCATAAACGCTACGGCCGACAATTGGGTATACACAGTTAGCCCCGGTGCCTACATCAAGCCCGCGAATATGTTT
The DNA here is from genome assembly GCF_059920555.1 of Photobacterium panuliri. Taxonomy (NCBI): domain Bacteria; kingdom Pseudomonadati; phylum Pseudomonadota; class Gammaproteobacteria; order Vibrionales; family Vibrionaceae; genus Photobacterium; species Photobacterium panuliri. Next base: position 629,731 of record NZ_CP197193.1, on the reverse strand, counting down.
CCCTTTGGGAATAACGCCGCCATTTGAGTCTGCCAGTAAGTCGGCAATATAGTGCAGATAATCAGCTCGTCCGGGAATAGGAGGACAAAGGTAACCCTCGGGAATATCCCAAAAATCAACCTGATAGAAATGACTTAGCAAAGCACGGTTCAGTGTCTTCACGGCCTGCGGATCAGAAAAATTAACGGACAAATCCCCGTAGGCATTTTCAGCAACAAATGGTGCTAAAGCAGGACAGCTTTTGATCAAGGCTGGGAAGTCGTACCGGTCACGGTGAGGATTTCGAGGATGCAGCCCTTTGCTCTGGGCCTTAACGGGAGTCTTTTTATTCATAGCCTTAATCATAGACGCTGTGACTGTGCCAATGGCGAAAGTGCCGTATCTTACTCTAGCCAACCCTGTACGTCAGCAGCTAAAAGCCATTCTCAGTTGAGAAAACCATCAAATTGCCCGGCATCACACGATCACACTGATTATTACATTGGTTTCGCTCTATTTTTAACCAAGAGCACTTCAATAATGCTGTTTGCTTTTATTACATATAGAACACTATTTCATCATGGAATATTTTGTAATAAAATAGGTACTTAGATAACATTTTGGAGACAATACACTATACATATTCATTATCTTAACTTTACTTATAGGTATTGCCACCTATCGTTATAGCTTGTTTGAACAGCTGTTTAAGGATGAACCGCCCATGAGCTTACTAAAGAAAATATCTTACTTACTACTGTTCATCCTCACCGTTTCTGGGGGTAATGCGTTTGCCCAGCAAACCCTCCCTGCCTCTGTTGCCTTTTACTATAACGATATTGATTCCGTACGCGAACTCATCAACTACAAACGGGTTGTTGTCACCCCTGCGCTTATTTCCGACAAGCAAATAGCCACCCTACACAAAGCAGGAACGAAGGTTTTCGCCTACCTCAGCGTAGGAGAATATGACGGAGAGATACTCCCCGCGACACTTAAACAACATTCACCGACCTTCAACCAGAACTGGGCTAGCCATGTCATGGATCTCAGTGCGCAGCCTTGGCAAGAATATTTGAACCACGAAGCCCAAAAACTCATGGCCCGAGGCTTTGACGGCTTGTTCCTTGATACCCTTGACAGCTATACCCTTTTTGCCAAGCAGGCCGCGCAAAAGCAACAACAGCAACTGGCTCTAACCAATATTCTCAACCAATTTAACCAGTTATCCAGCCGCCCATTGCTGATGCTCAACCGTGGCTTCGAAGTCATCGAGCAATTGCCTTTCAAACCCTACGCGGTAGTCGCCGAATCGCTCTATCATAGCTACCATCCTCTGGACAACAGCTATCAATCCGTCCCGAAACAAGATACCACATGGCTAACAAACCGCCTCAACGAAGTCAAAACCCGGGGTATAGAAACCATTGTCATTGACTATCTGCCCGCAGATAACAGAGAAAAACAAAAACAAGCGGCACAGCGTCTTATTGACGAAGGGTATACCCCTTACATTAGTGACGGGATGCTCTATCAATATGGGGTCAGTACCATTGTTCCCGTCGCAAAACGCGTATTAGGCTTTTACGACGGCCAATACGGGAAGATGACGACTTCGGCTTGCCACCGGATGATGGCGATGCCCATCGAGTATTATGGGTATGTCCCTGAATGCCGTGATATCCAAAACTACAATTTCACCAATCATGATCTAAGCGCCTATGCCGCTGTCTTTATGTGGCTTGAGGAAGCCAGTTACCAGCGTTATCCGGCGATCAACCGCTGGCTGGCAGAATTGTTAGGTACGAAGCCACTCCTATTTGTGAATAGCCTGCCCGTAGACGAAACCCTTCTATCCCAACTCGGCATCAAGTCAAATGGCGATTTACAAGGACAAGTACACCAAAGCCAAGGGAAAGATTGGACAAAAGGCTATTATCCAGCAGCCTATAGCCCATTTGAACGGCACCAAGCATGGCAACCTAACGGTCATGGGGTCAGCAGCCTGATCCGCTTTACCGATGAACAAGGCAAAAGCACAACATCGCTGTTCAAAGCACCGTGGGGAGGCGCTGTTTTGTCTCCATTCCCAGTAATGAGCCTTGCCAACGATAGCGAGACTTGGATTATTGACCCCTTTCGGCTAGTCGATGAAACACTCTCACTGCCCGCAATCCCTGCTGCTGATGCGACTACCGAAGGTGGCCTTAGAATTCTGACCAGCCATGTAGATGGGGACGGTTTTCCGTCAAAGGCATGGTTCCCCGGCAAGCCTTACACCGCTGAAGTGTTGTTGGAGCACGTCTTCAAAAAATATCGGATTCCGCAAACCGTCTCGGTCATTGAAGGAGAAGTCGGTTCTCGTGGACTGTATCCCCAAGAGAGCCACGCGATGGAAAACGTTGCCCGCAATATCTTCAAACTTCCTCATATCGAAGTGGCTTCCCACACTTTCAGCCACCCGTTCTTCTGGGACTTTTCAAAAACAATCAAAACAAAACAGTATGGCGACAACCTTCCGATCCCCGGTTATACCGTCGACTACTACAACGAAATCATCGGTACAGCCGATTACATCAACACCAAGCTGGCTCCGAAAGGCAAAAAGGTAGAATTAATCCTCTGGTCTGGGAAAGCCGACCCAACCGAAGAGATTCTCAATATTGCCGACCAAGCCGGCCTGCTCAACGTTAACGGTGGGAATACTTATGTCGTAAAAGGAAACCGCAGCTTTACTCAGGTGTCATCAACTATCGTTTGGTATCCATCCGCCGTGCAGGTCTATGCTCCAATCCTGAATGAAAACCTCTATACCAACCTGTGGACGGAACATCACGATGGTTATAACCGCGCCATTGAAACATTCAATATTCTCGGAAGCCCTCGCCGCCTTAAGACAATCGGCATCTATTACCATATGTACTCGGGGGCCTATCCAGCTTCGCTCAAAGGCCTATTGGACGTCTATGATTGGGCTATCCGCCAACCAGCAACACCGCTGTTTCTCAGTGAGTACGCCACCAGAGCCCGAGCCCTTTACGAAACAGGCATAGCCAAAACACTCAATGGGAATTGGCAAATTACATCAACGGGTATAAAGAGCATCCGAGTGCCGACATCATTGGGCTACCCATCCAGCCAGCAAATTGCCGGATGGAACAAAGGACCCGATGGACACTATTTGATCCTGAGTCAACCTAGATTAGAACTTGCAACTACCGAACAGCCAAACTATTCGGTCCAATTAAAGAGCACCAATGGGCAAGTAAAAAAATGGCAAAACAGTAACGGGCAGATCCAGTGGGCAATCAATTCACACGTCCCTCTCAAGGCCACGCTTTATGCAAAACGTTGTCAACTCGTTTCTGGGGATCACGTCTCTATGACAACGAACAAAGGGCTGGTTACTTTACGCACCAATAAATCTGGGCATTTTTCCGGCACACTTCGTTGCCAGAACGGTGTTTGAATGAGGGGATAGGGATAAGCATGGCTAGAAAGAACAAAAACAAGGCTAACCAAAAACCCAGAGCACGCCTGATCAATAAATTGACGTTGGTCGTATTGACTGCGACCTCACTATGGGCGCTATGGTTGGTCGCGCCTACCAAATCGATGCTTATTCAGCTTATCGCCCGCTCGTCGTCTCCTGAAGTATCGCTGGCCTTTTTACAACAACTCTATGCCAGTGATCCTCAAAACCGCGATATCGTGAAACAACTGGTCGCCAATTACCGTGCAATGGGGGATCTAGAACATGCCAGCGAGCTAATCGAGTCCATCCTCTATAACAGTGATGGCGAAAGGGACTGGGCGGCACTGAAAACCTACCTTAACTTGCTACTGGAGCAAAGCTACACTGATGACCCCATAAAAAAACAACAAGCAACCGAGCAAATCTTGGCCCTGCTGGCACAAATTGACTATATTCCTGATCCAGAGTTAGCGCGGATATACGCCAATACTGCCATTGCTTTTTCCCAGCCTCTAAAAGGTATGGATTTGCTTTCCCCCCATATTCATAGCGGGCAGACAAGCTATCAGGAACTTATCAACCTTGCACTGCAAAGTGAAGACTACACAGCTTCACTGAAATACCAATTGGACGCCTTCCGTGAATTCGACAATATCGAACAGGCCACCGCCCTATTCGACATGTTAATCGCAACAGCGCAACCTGAACTCAGCCGCAATATTATTCTGGCCTATCATGGTAAATTGCACGATGATCCGTCTTTCCTGCAAGCCTCTATCGATCATTCGCGCCGAATCGGTAACTGGGATGTGACTTTAATTCAGTCTGAACGATTACTGGCTATTGCCCCCTCAATCGACCGTTACGCACGCGCTGCCCAAGATGCCATATCTATTGGGAATATTTCTGCCGCCGCGCTGTTCCTGCAAAAAGCCATCGCCATAGAACCACGCACATCTGAATACGTGCTGCTTCACGATATCTACCGCTGGCAAGGAGATGTCGACAAAGCCCTAGCTATAAGCATCAAACTTCTCGCACGCCAACCAACAGAAAAACAAATTCGAGATGGTATAGATGAATCCAGAGCTTTGGGGGACATTTACCATGAAGGTATCTTTTATAATCAACTGGCTCTTAGCAACCTCATCCAACCCGCTGAATATAATGCATGGATGAACGCAATAGAAAAAGCCGAGGGTACTGACAAGGCCTTGGCATCAATAAAACGTCTGGCAAACATGCGCCCACGCGACTCGGCATTAATCAGCCATATTGCCCGCTTATATAGCTATCTCGACAATCACTCAGCCGTTGCACGCCAATGGCAAAAACTTCGCCCATTGCGCCGACCCACTCTCAATGAGGCCGAGCGTTTTGCCAACGCCTACATCATGCTCAACGAGCCCAAATTGGCGCTGAATACGCTAACCGCCCCCAATGACTGGATTGACGCCGATGAAGATTACCTTGAAGCCGTTTCATCCCTCGCTTGGGAAACCGGTAACCGACCACTTTCAGAGCAAAGCCAGAACCAACTTGCCACTTTGGCCAGCGATAATTTAGATACCTATCGGTATATCAACTTACTTTCACCGCTGGATGATAGCGGGGTCGAAAAGCTAACCAAGCTCTATCAAAAAACGGGGAATACTGAATTACTCCTTGCCGCTATGCGGGCAAGTACAAAACCCGAATACAAAGACCGACTAATATCGCTGCTACTTTTGGCCAAAGAGCACCCAGAGCTTGATGAGCACCTTGAAATACTGGGGTTCCGGGCCCAGTTGGCTTTGCTCGACAACAAGGATCCGCAAGCCGAAGCACTTTTCAATCAAATATTGAAAATTGACCCAAGCAATGCCTCTGCTGTCAGTAACCTGATTTGGCTGGCGCTTAAACACAATGACAAAGATTCACTCGCCCGCCTATACAACAGTTACAAAGCCCCATTGAGCGGGAACAGTGATTTATGGCTGGCCTTCGCCAGTGCAAGCCAACAATTAGGACGGGGCCACGAAGCGTCGACTTGGTATGAAAAAGTCTTGCAACAAGAAAGCAATGATCCGGCCATTATCTTGAACTACGCTTCCTTACTCGAACAGCAAGGCCAAGCTGAAAAAGCCTACCAACTACGACGCTATGTTTTGACCCAACAAGCAAAAACACTACTCACATTGCCCGGAGGTGACACCAGCTACCGCTCGCTCATCGCCTTGTTTGTTGATGACAAGACCGCTAAAGCCATGAGCACGAGTGCGACCTTAGCGGCCCCTTCCGACTCTCGCATTGCAGAATGGTTCGGTTACTTGCTCGCAGACAACCAGGCTGAACAGCTTCTATTCTGGCAGCAACAAACCGCACTTCGCCAATATCAATTGCCAGACTGGCAGCGGTTATCTTTGGCGTTGCAGCAGAAGGACAAACACAAAGTCGAAGCGATCCTATCCCAATCCCTCAACTTGCCCGAAGCCGACGAGAATGTAGCCCTGCAATTTACAGGTCGCCACCAAGAAGCCTGGCAGCAAGGGCAAGAACTGATCGGAACAATGGCAGACAAGACGGCAGAGAACCAACTTCGCAGGGTCCATGTCTTACAGCACCCCAACAAAACTCACAGCGTTCGAGCACAGCGCGCCGATATCACCCAGTGGGATATCACCCGCTATAGTCTAGATTACTACCGTCCACACTACGATGGTTACTGGCGGCTAGGTACCGACTGGCAACAAGCGGATACACCTGATCTTATCCGCGGTACAGATATTGACGATGAATATCGCCTGCGGGGCAAATACCACTATCAACTCAGCGAAGGATTTTGGAATATCGGCATTGATCTGGCTAACGGCGTCGGCGACCAACGGCTAGGATTCAATGCTGCTTACCAAACGGCTTTGGATGACTATTGGCAGGCTGGCATTGAATTCGGGCTAAACAACCACATAGAAGCCAGCCAGCTACTGGCTATTGCCGGACAAGATACCCGTTTGGGGTTCAACACAACCTATCAGCCAACCGCCCGCGAAGCCCTGACGATGCAACTGAACTACCACTGGTTAAGCACACGGTTCGGCGATGATATCGGCCACGGCTTCGATATTAACATACGGGCAACAGAACGCCTCTTCTTCGCAGATCCTGAATGGCAGCTCTACGCCGATGCAACGCTGCAAAATATTACCCATGATGATGCCCCCCTATCGGGTTTCAACCAATGGCAGCAAGGACCACTACCATTAACAAGCCAAGACTTTATCGAAAGCAAATATCAACGCGTCGCTATCGGCCAGCGGGTATCGCACGGAGAGCCAGGACAACCTGGCGCAACCGTTCCATCCCCTCGCTACTGGTTTGACAGCTCGCTAGGTTACAACATCACCAATTCTCGAGCCGACGTCACTCTCAGTGCCGGCTTAGGATGGCGGATCGTCGGCAACGATGAGCTATACATCACAACAGACTGGCAAAGCCAAGACCGTAACGGGGAAGAGTCACTCCGTTTTAGCGTTGGTTATTACTACAGTTTCTAACAAGGATAACGACCATGAAAAAGCCCTTCCTACTAATCAGTGCCATCACCCTTGCAGCCTGCAGTAGCTACCAGGTTCCCGATAGCCCAAATTTTTCGACGGGTAAAACTTGGGCGGTCATGCCGATGGAGAACCATTCAAGCACACCGCTTGCGGCAGAAAAAGTAGAACAGATCCTCCGAGCCCAGCTCTATGCTAAGGGAATTAATGCCGTCAGATACCCCGCAATACCAGCCAATGACTTACAAACTATCCTCGATAGCACCGCCAAGCAGAAAAAAGCCCAGGCTTGGCTTGCCAGCCAACCCATTGATTATGTGATCACCGGCTCGGTAGAAGAATGGCATTACAAAAGCGGTCTCGATGGTGAACCAGCTGTCGGTATAACCCTAGAGGTAAAATCGGCAAAAAGTGGCCAAACTTATTGGCAAGCATCAGGAAGTCGCGGAGGCTGGGGACGTGAGAGCGTCAGTGGAACCGGTCACATTGTCATTGAAGAGCTGCTTGATGGCCTCAATGTTACTCCAAATGCCGACTAACGACATCCCAGAGATTCAAATTGCGGTGATATATGAAACGATTGCTCAACGCCAAAACATTTACCGGCTTCAAAAGAGCCGGGTTAGCATGGCTAGAAACCGTCATTGTCGCGGTACTATCCATTTATATCTGGACTCAGTCTGATTCACTGGCTCACACTTCTACCGAGCACAATTTTTTCTGGCCGCTCTTCGGACCTCTACTGATTTCGCTCCGTTATGGTTTTGCTAAGGGCTTTACCTGTTCGCTGTTTACGACAGCCGGTCTCGCCACAGTCATGAATATTACTGGCTATATAGAATACTATCCCCTGTCCCTTGCCATTGGGACAATCATGGTGGCGATGATTGCCGGGGAATTTCAAGACTACTGGCACAATATCAACCGACGCCACCAGCTTGACCATCAATACATGAGCCAAAAGCTAGAGAGCTTTACCCAGAACTACCATCTGCTCAAAGTTTCACATGACCAGTTAGAACAGCGTACAGCAGGCCAAACCGTCAGCCTACGATCCAGTATTCATGCCTTGCATAAGCTAGCCTCGCAACACGCAGAACACCGAATTGAACACCTCGGCCAACCCTTTTTGAACCTATTGGCTGAAATTGGTGGTATTGAGGTTGCGGGTATCTACAAGATCACTGACGATAAAATAGACAGCATGGCCTATGCGGTTCTCGGGGATCGACATCAACTGGTGAAAGATGACCCCATGCTACAAGACATGCTCCATAGCAAACATTTGCTATCACCAGCCAAGCTAAAGGCCGATCAAATACACAAATCACGCTATCAGCTATGCATCCCTCTGCTTGATACTCACGGCACACTGCAAGCCGCAATTGTTGCCGAAAGCGCCAAATTTTTTATGCTGACTCCGGCCAATGTCGCTTTACTGTCGCTCGTTGCCAACCATGCTGCTGACTTACTGAGTAATCAAATTGTTACGCCAATTCTGCAACCCCACCAAAACGATTTGTTTATGAGTTACCTCAAGCGGGCCAGTTACAACAAACGCCATTACGGCGCAGACAGTTCAGTTGTGGTCTGTATTGACAGTGATGGTACCCACAAGCACGCGCTTGATAACGCTATCGGTTACCGTCGAGGTGCTGACGTCTACTGGTCATGTCGAACCCGCAATAATCAACCGGCACTGGCGGTATTGCTGCCACTGACATCGGTCTATGATGCCCAACTCTATATTAATCGCCTACAAGAACTGCTTAACGCGCAAATCGGCGATGAACAGCACGCCATCGATATTATCGGCCCGCTGTCCATGTCTCAGGACAAGGCCGAAATTCGCACGCTAATGGATGAGCTAGGAGCCTACGATGAAAGTTTGGTTGATACTTCAAACCCTGACGTTTGAAGCCATAAGCTTCTATTTCGTCTTTGAACAGCCAGAAACTCAAGGTATCTGGCTGGTATTTATTGCAAACCATGCCATTGCCTGCGGCAGTTTTACCGCGCTGTGCTGGCTCCTACTGCCAAGAAAATACAAATCTCCTATTATAGGCTCTTTGAGCTTCTTGTTTTTCTTCAATTTATTTTTACCACTGATTGGAATGATCGGAACATCCTGCTCATTGCTCATCGCCCTTTACCTCCCTCGAGAACAATCCAATGTGACTTGGCAGGAATGCGAAAAATCACCTCTGCCACAACATCCCGGTGATGGTGTCGGTGAAAAATTCGGCGCAGGAGCACTAAGGGAAATCCTTCTGCACAACAGCGAACCTGACCGCAGATTGCTGGCCGTAGCCGCGGTGCGAAACCTCCCCCGTCAACATGCCGTGCCATTGTTACAACTGGCACTCAAAGATCTCACCGATGATGTACGGCTGCTGGCCTATGCTTCGCTCGAAGCAATAGAAACTCAGATCAACGAAACCATTGCACTGTTAAAAAAACAATTCGAGCACAAAGCAACCCAAGTCAAAGCCTATGAAATTGCTCAACAATATTGGGAGTTGTGCTATTTAGGCATTGCCGAAGGCATATTGAAAACCCACTATTTAAAACAAGCCGAATACTATTTGAATGAAGCCAATGACATTAAAGTCACGGCATCGGCAAATTTATTACTCGGCCGAGTGCTTTTATCCCAAGAGCGGCCTGAAGATGCCGTTCCCGTCCTAAAGGTTGCAATGGATGGAGGCTTGCTGTTGAAACAAGTCGCTCCCTATCTTGCCGAGGCCGCTTACCTTAGTGACGACTACACATTGGCACGCCACTACATCGATTACTTCCCAACCCAGAAAGGTGGACGACTCAGCCAAATCAAGGAGTATTGGAAATGACTTCCCTGTTGCCAGCTTTTTTGAAAAAAAGATTTAGCACAAACCCCATCCCCCCTCGGCAACATGAAAAAGAGGTCGATATCTGTTTGCTGCTTGAAGGGACCTATCCCTATGTTCGAGGCGGCGTATCGAGCTGGGTACATCAAATTATTAGTGGATTACCCGAATTTAATTTTCATATTATTTTCTTGGGCGGACACCCCGATTTTTACGATAAACCCGCTTACGATTTTCCGGAAAATATCGTCGGTTTCGAAATGCATTATATGTTGTCTGATCATGGTCACTTGAAACCATCCTCTCGTTCCGGCGATGAAGATCGGTTCGATGACTGGGGTGACTTTCTCTCCTATTTCCAACAAAATGAACATCCCATCCCCGGCGAGTTACTGCTGCGAGTTTCTGACTATTTAGGCAAGGAAAAGCAACTCTCTCTGGGAGACTTTCTATATAGCCGCGCCTCGTGGAAGGTTCTAATTGAACGCTATCGCGAAACAGCAAATAAACAGTCATTTGTTGATTATTTCTGGACCTACCGGAATATCTACCAACCTCTGTTCATACTGGCACAAATTTCACAAAACTTACCGCCAGCCAAAGCCTTTCACAGTGTCTCCACCGGCTACGCTGGATTCTTGGGCGCCCTTTGCAAACAGAGGACGAAAAAACCCTTCTTGCTAACCGAACATGGTATCTATACCAAAGAACGAAAAATCGACCTCTCGCAGGCGACGTGGATCAAAGACAGCCATAACACTATTGATATCTCCATGCACAAAGGCATGGGGACAACACGCCAAACATGGATCCGATTTTTCGAGCAAATGGGCCTCTCCGCCTATCATCAGGCGGATGAGATTATTGCGTTGTTCGAGGGCAACCGACAGCGACAGCACACTGATGGCGCCCCTTCGGATCGCACTCAGGTTATCGTCAACGGCATAAACTGCCAGCGGTTTGAAAAGGCTTATGAGCTACGGCCTGAGACCCCGCCCATGGTTGTTGGTCTAGTGGGCCGTGTAGTGCCCATTAAAGACATCAAAACCTTTATTCGTACTATTCGAGGAGCAATTGAGTGCCTCCCAGAACTTGAAGGTTGGATCATCGGCCCTACCGAAGAAGACCCGAATTACGTTCATGAGTGCCAATTGCTGATCGAAAGCCTTGGCTTGCAAGAGAGTGTCAAAATGGTTGGCAGCAAGAATGTAGCCGAAATCATGCCAGAACTTGGGGTGATGATGCTCACATCAATCAGTGAAGCTCAACCTCTGGTTCTTTTGGAAGCCATGGCGGCAGGTATTCCATGTATTGCCACCGAAGTCGGCGCATGCCGGGAAATAATTGACGGGGCCGCAGGTGAAGATGCGGCTCTGGGCTCATGCGGCGAAATCATCCCCATTGCTAGCCCAACCGAAGGGAGCAAGGCTATCATCAAAGTACTGGGGGATGCAGAGGCCTGGAAAACGACCGGAGATATCGGCCGGGTGAGAGTCAATCGTTATTATGATGAGCCAATGATGTACGAGGCTTACCGTAAACTCTACAAGGAGGCAGTCCATGGCCGGGATCGGGTTTGAATTACGGAAAATACTGAAAAAAAACTCATTACTCTCGATGCTGGAAGCCTATGGTCTCGCTGGGCTTATCAGTTCTGGCCCTTGGGTTTTATCCATTCTCGCCTTGCTGGCTATCGGCCTGATCAGTATCGGGGTAGTCTTCCCAACCTATGTGATCGTCCAATTTTTGGTCATCATTACCTACATGATGGCTGGTTCTCTTATCCTCAGCGGTCTGTTCCAGCTCTTGCTGACACGTTTCATTTCCGATCTGTTATTTGCCAAAGAGGATCACCGCATTGTCCCCAACCTGCTGGGTTCGATGCTGGTGACCAGTAGTTTAGCCGCTCTTTTGGGGATCGCGGTCTTGTCATACTGCGATTCAATTGATCCCGAAGTGAAAATTGCCATTTTCGCCTCCTTTGTTCTGCTCTGTAACCAATGGCTAATCATCATCTTCCTCAGCGGTATGAAAGAATACTATCGAATATTCTTCACCATGATGCTCAGCTATGGGCTTATGGTCATCCTAAGTATCTTCCTTCCACCGTTTGGCCTTCTCGGCCTTATGCTGATTTTCACCTCGTGTCAGGCTTTGATGACTTTCGCCTTCCTTTTCCACATCATCCGAGATTTCCCAGCAGAGCGCCTAGTTAGTTTTGAGTTCCTTAACTTTAAAAAGACCTTCTTCTCACTCATTTTGTGTGGCGTTCTCTATAACTTGGGAGTCTGGCTGGACAAGTTTGTGTTCTGGTTTCGGGATGAAACATCGCATCAGGTCGTTGATGTCTTTCGCGCCTCTTATATCTATGATTTGCCGATATTTATCGCCTACCTTGCCATTGTTCCCGGCATGGCGGTATTTATGCTCCGGATGGAAACCGATTTTGCAGATGCCTGCCTGAAATTCTACGATGCGGTGCGAGAAGGAGCGACGCTGGAATCTATTTTTCTGCTAAAGGACAAAATGGTGCTGGCCTGTCAGCAAAGTGTCTATGAAATTTTCAAAGTACAAGGATTGACTCTCGCCTTACTTATCCTCTGGGCCGAAGATATTCTTACCTTCTTGAATATCGATCTATCCTACTTACATTTGCTCTACGTGGATTTAGTGGGGGTTAGCCTGCAAGTTCTAGTCATGTCGATTCTGAATGTGATGTACTACTTGGACAAACGGTACTCTGCGCTGGCTCTGACTGTGCTGATGGCAGCGGGCAACCTGATACTGGCTCATGTCAGCATTGACCTTGGCCCTGTGTTCTATGGCTATGGTTTTTCTATCACAATGCTTGTCACAACCATTGTCGGCCTCATAATGCTAGACAACCAATTTGACGACCTTGAATATCAAACTTTTATGCTGCAACGTTCTTAACGGATACCACCAATCAGCTCATCAAGGGATGATGTTCTGATTGGTGGCATCATAAACAGGTGTGTCGTTCAGATATATCTCTTAACCGTAATCTAGTGATACATCTTATTGTGTCTCGCTGTCTCCTGCGGAAGCATTGGGTTTAACGGTAGGCGTCGACATCACCGATGCCATTTTATCAACCAAGTCAATTGGCATCGGGAACACAATTGTCGTCGTTCTTTCATTGGAAATTTCGGTTAGCGTTTGCATATAACGCAGTTGTACCGCGTTAGGTGATTGATTCAGAACTTCAGCAGCTTCTCGCAGCTTTGCCGACGCTTCCAACTCACCCGTCGCATGAATAACCTTGGCTCGTCGCGAACGCTCTGCTTCAGCCTGACGGGCCAGTGCCCTCACCATACTGTCATCCAGATCTACATGCTTGATTTCCACATTGGCAACTTTGATCCCCCAATTGTCGGTGTGCTGATCCAGTATGCCTTGCAAATCACGATTAAGCTCTTCTCGCTCGGACAACAGCTCATCCAATTCGTGTTGCCCCAATACAGAACGCAATGTTGTCTGAGCCAACTGGCTGGTGGCCTCAAGGTAATTCTCGACATTATTGATGGCCATTTTAGGATCAACAACCCGGAAATACACAACCGCATTGACTTTCACCGAGACATTATCCCGAGTGATCAAATCCTGTGTCGGTACATCCAGTACAATTGTACGCAAATCAACACGCACCATTTGTTGGATCACCGGCACGATAATGATCAGCCCCGGCCCCTTTACTTCATAAAACCGTCCCAGCAAGAACACCACTGCACGCTCGTATTCGCGCAGCACCTTGAACATACTGACGACCAGCGCCACCACCAATACGATTATTGTTGCAAGAGAATACGTAATCATCGCGTTATTCCTTATTCTTACGTTTACCTGTCGTGTCGAGGACAACATCCAGACTCAGTCCATTGACTTGGGTTACCCGTACCAATTGCCCCTTATCCAGCGCTCCTTCACAGTAGGCCTGCCAAACTTCCCCTTCCACCAGCACGCGTCCCATACCGGGAAAACCACTGACAACCACCGCCTGCTGGCCCAATAACACCTCAACACCTGTTGTTACTGGCTTACGCCGCGTTCGGAGCAGCATCGTCAATATCACAAAGGTAAAGAGCGCTGATACCACCGTCAGGCCAATAATCAACGGCAGAGCTATCTGATAACCCGGGGTCTCGGTATCCATCAACATCACCGACCCCAAGGCAAAGGACACAATCCCACCAAGGCCGAAAATACCAAAACTTGGACTGAATGCCTCGGCAATCATTAATGCAATACCCAGCAGCAGCAAGCCCAATCCTGCATAACTGACCGGTAGCATTTGCAGCGAGTACATTGCCAGCAACAGACAAATCCCACCCAATACGCCGGGCAAACCAACACCGGGGTTATAGAACTCCAGTAACAGGCCATAAATGCCGATCAACATCAATATATACGCGACATTGGGATTGGTGATCACAGATAGCAATTCAAAACGCCAGTCTTGCTCTCGCTCGATATAAGCCACATTCGCCAACTCAATCTTGCTCTCCAAGCCATTGATCACCACTGTTCGCCCATTGGCTTGCTTTACAAGGCTGTCGACATCCGGTGCCAAAAAATCAATAACGTTCTGTTCAAGGGCGCGTTCAGCATCAAGACTGGCCGCTTCCGATACCGCTTTTTCTGCCCACTCTTCATTACGGCCATGAAGTTTAGCCAAACCTCGAATATATGCTTTGGCATCGTTAATTACCTTCTTCTCCATCGCGGTATTTGCCTTGACCTCATCACTCTGCACTTCAGGCTCAGAGGCGGGGTTATCCGCTGACGATTCTGACTCTTTTTCTTTTTCACGCTTTTGGGGAGCAAACGGATTGGAACTGGAATCATCATCCCCACCACCTCCGGGAGACGTCAAAGAAACGGGCGTTGCCGCCCCAAGGTTTGTCCCCGGAGCCATTGATGCAACATGGCTGGCAAGTAAGATATAAGTCCCTGCACTTGCGGCCCTTGCTCCAGCAGGTCCGACCCAAGTAGCCACGGGAATTGGAGAGGTTGTAATCGCACGAATAATATCGCGCATCGATGTGTCTAGACCTCCCGGCGTATCTACCTGAAGGACTATGAATGCTGCCTTCTGTTCGTAAGCTCGCTCAATTTCACGCGAGACATAATCACTAGTTGCTGGACCTATCCCTCCTTCAATACCGATAATCCAAACATCATCAGCAAAAGAAAAAAAACTCATTAGCCATAAACACAGAGCGGAGCAAAAAGCGGAGACTCTCATATCACCCCCTAGCATGCACTCCTTGTTCATCACAATACATGTGCAACAAGGCTTTTATCATTAACATCCTAATTAATAATGATAGTTCATTAATCCTTTCCCTTATGTCTCTGTCTTGCATTCTCAACACCTTGGGCTGTAAATCTGTTAGCGACTCCCCATAAAGACGATACTCATAACAAAACTGATACTTAGCGATATGACAAACAAATGAACAATTAATGACGGTTATACTGAATAAATGGCTACATCGCCGAGCCTTGGACAGATAGATGGGGATGTGGAATGAAGAAAAACAATAAACCAAACTCTAAACGACAACTCTGGTTCATTGGAAGGATAGTTGCCTACCTAATGTTCAGCGTCATAATGGCATCCCAAAGCTTCGCTGAAGCCGCGCCAACCAATAAGCCAATAGTCAAGGTCGGCAGCTATAATTGCCCACCATTCGTGATCGAGAGCGAAGAAAAAACCTACAGCGGGCTGAGCGTATTACTGTGGGAGAAAATTGCCCATGAGCTCGATGTGAGCTACGAAATCACCAATCATGGTTTGGGTGAACTTCTTGATGATGTCGCAAAAGGAAAAATGCATATTGGGGTATCGTGTATTTCCATTACCCCTGAACGAGAAGAGCGGCTGGATTTTTCCCATTCATTTTACGAAACTCACCTTGCTATAGCCATAAAGCAACAAAGCCATCTCGACACCCTAATCAGTATTTTCACCAATACCAAACTCCTGCTCGTGATCGGTATTGCTTTTCTGGCCGCATCTCTCGTTGGGGGGATTTACTATCTGCTGGAACATAAAATCAATGACAAGCTCTACTCTATGGAATCACGCAAAGCACGTTGGGTGGAGGGCTTCCTCCTCGGATTACTATTCATTACAAAAGGCCCGTTCAACTATTATGAATTTAGAACCCTGACCGGCAGAATATTAACCGTCCTTCTCGCTGTGTTTACGACCTTTTTTATTGCCAGTGTAACAGCCGTTTTGGCCAGCACTTTTACCTTGGGATTACTAAGCAGCGACATTAGGGGGCCTAACGATCTCGCCAACCTCAATGTGGGGGCCAAAGAAACCTCGACGTCTTCCACCTTCCTGACCAACCACAGCATAGTCCATCGGGCATATCCCGATATCGAAGATATGCTGGACGCTCTAGATCGGGATGAAGTCGATGCCATCGTTGCCGATGATGCCGTTCTCAAATACCTCATTAAGAAATCCAAGGAACAAGGCCGCTACGAACAACTCACGGTACTTCCCTATCAATTTGAAAAGCAAAACTACGGGTTAGTGCTCGAAAACAACAGCCCACACCGAGAAAAGCTTAACCGAGCCCTTCTCAAAATAAGGCAAAGCCCTGAGTGGCGCCAAGCCTTGCAGAACTATTTTGCCGAAAAATAACACTGATGCCCAACACCGACCGAATGATCACGCTGAACGGTACATGAGATAGAAGATAGCTCACTGAAACTAATGTGCTGATCTTTAAAAACAGACATAAAAAAGCGGCCACAGGCGACCGCAAAAGACAAAACAAAATCAGAATATCAGCGCCATTTCAGCAACCGTCCAAGACGTGATGGATGGTATGACCAACAATGGTCAAAAATCGCCATCAGCTCAGGGTTACCGTATTTGGACAGGTTCACAGCATGGAAGCGGTTGCGGTTTTCTTTCAGCTTGTTGATCCGCTTCATCATCTCATCAGGCTGAGATGGCGCAATAAAGTCAGACAATACCACCAAGTCGGCATTTTTATACTTCTCGCTTAACATCAGCTCGATGGATTGATCCAATACTGGCCCCAAATCTGTCCCTCCATGAAAAGAATAAGAGAGGAAATTAAGCACTTCGCTCAGGCCGTCTTGCTTGGTCAACTCATAGGTAATTTGCTGCGTTGAAAACAAAATAACGTAGCAATCACGATCTTCGGCCAAGGCGATTTGCATCAACCCGTAGGCCAGCGCCTTAGCACACTGTTCGGGAAAACCATTCATCGACCCCGATGCATCAATACAGACGATAAATGGCCCTTTATCCTGCTCAACCTGCTTGGTCTGCCGCTTGTAAGCCTTGACCCGGCGCAGCTTGCGTTGCGAGCCCTGAACCCGATAATTCATCAGACGCTTATCCACAAGGTGCTTATAAAACACCACTTCCAATTCAGGATAAGCCAAGAACATTGCCTCATTAGGCAAGAGCTTGGAGAGATCATCACTTTCATGGATCCCAACGATATCATCAGTGACATTGTCACTTCGCTCTTCAACCAACTTGAGCTCTTCTGCGCGTACACGTTCCCGGTTCGGATCATCTACCTCATTGGCCATCCGGCCCAACTTTTCAGCAATCTCCTGCAGGCCATTGTTCTTTTTCAAAAAGGCCGCAATTGTCTTTAGGGTCGTAACATCTGATTTGGTCAATGAAGCTTGTGCCATATCCCACAAGCGCCCCGCTCGTTTCTCATCACCCGCCTCGGTCACGCCTTCCATCTGGCGCATAGTTTCAATACGCTGGTACAAATCGGCCAACAACTGCTCTTTATGCTGTTCCAATTCATTGCGTTGGGCGTCGTTCAAGGCTTGGGCTAGATATTGGTACCATTGATTGCAAAAGTAGCTCTGGAACATCGGGTTATGCTTTTGGTGATCTTTTTCAAGCAAACTTTTCGCTTTAAAGTAAAACGCAGAATGCCCCTCAAGCTGTTTCACCACAGTGTGGATATGCTGAACAAAATGGTCAGCGTCCCAATGACTGGCTTCTTGATATAGTTCGATTTCCTGCTGAAACCGCTCTTCAATACTGACCTTGGTTATACGCTGCTGAACCTGACCCCGCCATTTCATAATCTGATCCTTCATCGCATTTTTGATCCCTGGGTTGGATTCAGCAGCCATGATCAACTGCGGTCGTAGCATGAGCTCGTGTACCGCATTATCAATGATGCCCGATTCGGCCAGCATCATTGCTAGATTCATGCTTTCAGATACAGGCATGAGCAGCTCCTAATTACACAAAGTATTCTGACAAGTGATTAATCCTGAACAGGCTCTTGTCCATGTCGAGCTTAAGCTCATTGACCGTATCATTTGCCAATGACAAGCTATGCTCAATCGCACTTGGAATGCTCTCATCAACAAAGGTATGCGGCAACGCTCCATGAAAACTGCTACGAGATATTTTAATATTGTGTTCGGCATCAACGATTTTGTCAGATGCCAATTCAGCACGAGACGCCCAGATTTGCTGCTGAGCAGGACTAATCCCCTTATCACCAGCGATCCCGACCAGTACGGCCCGATTAGCTATATCTTTAATAACAAGACGTAACTTGGCATCAACTTCAAACTGCAATCGGCATAAATGGGTATTTTTGTTGACGAAACCATAGATATCACATTGGCCCGTTTTGATTTTCTTCTCGAATTCGTCACCATCTACATACACCCAGCGACTATCGCCTTTCTCCTGTTCTGATACTGATGGATTCTGCTGAAGCATAACCAACTTGATCATTCGAGGATTATGATTAACGTTGTAACGTCGAGCCCCGCTGAAATCATACTTGTACCATTCTTTGCGCATCATGCTTTCACGGCTGAATGTTACGCACAAATTATTGGCAATATCGTCATTCAACTCATCAAGAATGGTCTGGGCTTCAGTAGCGCAATGTTGGGACTGCTCTTGGTTGAACGCTTTTTGCAGGGCAAACTCATTGATGATGTCACGGATAACATGCCGAGATTCAGGGCTATGCCACATACAATCTTGCAGCAACATCAAATCCAGCGGATTAATTTCATCTCGCCCATTGTAGAATGCGCTTGCCTTGAGCAAACGTACTGACTTTTTCCAACGGCGATCCGAGATATACAATTCACTCTCATGCGCGTCTTGAGACTCCACCTCTCCGGAGCGAGTCTCTATCATTTGCTTGAGCGTATAGATTTTTTCAAAAATCTCTTCCGACAATTTGACATCGTCGATGTGTTGCTGCCAGTTGTTGTATTCTTCATCGGTAATGGCAAGGCCCGGTTCCAGCTCTTGGATCGTCGGCCCTTCCCCCATCAGCATAGACTTGAAGTTTTGCTTTTCCTGAATACGGTTAACGAATACTCGAACTAGCATCCGGTCATAGAGGGCCTCTAGACCGCTATCTTCTTCAGGTAATTCATTCGACGCGGTAATTAACAACCGCATAGGTACAGGTAACACATCCTGACCATTTTTGAAGGTGCGCTCATTCACTACAGTAAGCAGCGTGTTGAGGATCGCCGGACCCGCTTTCCAAATCTCGTCGAGGAAAACCACCTGCGCCGTTGGCAGATAACCGTCAACTAAACGAACATACTTACCATTGTCTTTCAATTCTTGAATAGAAAGTGGGCCGAACACCTCTTCCGGTGTTGAAAAGCGAGTCATCAAGTAATCGAAAAAACGGCTATTATCGAACGCTTGGATCAAGCGCTTCGCAATCAAACTTTTTGCGATACCGGGCGGACCAAGCAGGAACACACTTTCACCTGCCAATGCGGCTAGCAAGCATAATTTGATCGTTTCTTCGCGCTCATAAACGCCGTTCGAAAGCGCTTTGATCAGTTTCTGGATCCGTTCAGAAACCAGTGCTTTATTAGGTTGTGCGCTTCTTGCCATTGTCAGCATAATCCGACCTCTTCAATTGCCATATCCCTGTGCCAAAGCACTTAATTCAGGATAGACACAAACTATAACGTGTTACAACGATGTTACCTGAAATAATTTGTAACATCTCTTATATATCAAAGAGAACTCGCAGGCTCTAGATAGAAATCTATGATTCCAATAATGACCTCATCACACATAACCTTTTGTATCAGAAATACTTGTCCTCTATAATCTTGGCTTTATGGATACTTTTGCTAAATCATGATGTTTAGTGCATGTTTTTACTACCTTGCACTGAGTAAAAGAGCGCTTTAATTTGAACTTTAATGAAACTAGGTCCACTACTAACAAACCTCGCACAGCCAACAAAAGTAATACGTCACTATTCAATTATGAGTCAATAAAACCACATTCACCCACCCTATTACCTATAAAGAAATGACCGAAATTAGACTTCACCTTCTCGTTTTGTAAACACCTTGTATACCTTCACCTCTTTTTGTCATTATGACATACACCTTATAAGCATTAGATGTTGCTATGAACTCACTGTCACAGCTTCCAACCCGACTGACGATCATCGTTTGTATCGGCATTTTGTTATCAGCCCTTGTCCCATCAAATGGCCAGCTTGATATTATTGTTTCACTCCTTACTCTCGTTTTAATTGTGATGCTTCTACGGGAAGATTTCGGGCAAGAGATGCGCAGCTGGATGATGCTGGCTTTAGGCACTTATGCTATTGGGGTGTTGGCTGATATTATTGACGAGATACCAGAGCTCAATAACCACTGGCTTGTCGATTCTACCGATGACATTTTTATGCACATCGGTGTGTTTTTGATTTGCTTCTGCTTTATTAAGCTGATCCACCAGCGGCGAGATCTCATCGGTAAATTACACAGTCAAATTACTCTCGCCAGAAAGCTAGAAAGTAAACTGAGCCGACAAGCCTATGAAGATCACCTCACAGGCCTATTTAATCGACGCGCTTTGTTTCGTCAATTTGACAAAATGGCCATCAACCAACAACGCGGGATATTGGCATATATCGATATCGATAACTTTAAGCATGTTAACGATTATTTTGGCCACAGAAACGGCGACGAAATTCTCTGTGAAATCGCCAAACTTCTTCTGCACACAGCCCCCACGGGCAGTAAGATCTACCGGATAGGCGGTGATGAGTTTGTCGTTCTGCTGCCAAGCGAAGATCCACACCCGTGTCAGATATGGATTAACCAGTTATATGAGATTTCAGACCCACTGCGTACAGAATACCGAATTGATTTGAGCGTCGGCCTCTCACCGTATTACCCGGGTAATCTCAGCGACCCCGATGCGATTTTAGCCAAAGCTGACCGAGCGATGTATCAAGAAAAGCTAAATAAACAACTGACCCCATAATAGCCAATATACCCAGCGCACTCACCGCAATGATAACGAACATGATTGGAGTGCGCTGGTAGACACAAACTAGCTAACAACCGGGTAACGATAAGTACTTCCCCATTCCGTCCATGAACCATCATAAACGGTAAGATTATCGCGACCGGACAACTCTGCAGCCAACGCCAAAATGCAAGCTGTTACACCTGAGCCACAACTAAAAATCAACTGTTGCTGTGGATCACTCAACGCATCAAATCGCTGTTTGATCTGTACTACCGGTAAGAAATAGCCATCTTTGAGTAACTGGCTGGATGGCAAACTTTTTGCCTGTGGCATATGACCACTTCGAACACCGGCTCGCGGTTCTGGTTGCAAGCCATAAAAGCGAGCTGCCGGGCGAGCGTCAAATATCTGCGTATGATGATCAGCCAACCGTAACTGTAGCTCATCGCCCCCAATCACCCACTTGGCTTGCAAGGCAGCGGTAAATAATCCTGGTGATGGTAATGTAGACTCACCTGTTTCAATTACCTCCCCTGCGGCTTCCCATGCCGGTAACCCACCGTCAAGTACCGCCACAGCTGAATGTCCCATAGCCCGAAACATCCACCACACTCGAGGAGCGGAAAAGACCCCTTGGCTATCATAAACAATAATCGTACTGCTGTTGCTAATACCTAATTTGGCAACTTCCGTGGCAAACAATATTTCAGAAGGCAGCATATGGGGCCAAGGCGAATCAGGCTGGGCAATCTTCTTATCAAAATCAAAATACCGAGCACCGGGTATTCGTTTTATTTTCCATTCTTGTTCCCCGTCGCGTTCAGCCCCTGGCATAAACCAGCTAGCATCCAACACCACAAGATCGGGCTCGGCGAGATGTTCGCTTAACCATGAAACTGATACCAATGGTGAGTTTAATACAAGTGACATTTCGACATCCTTACTTACAGTAAAAATTTATATTTTGCCTTTGCTTCACATTTCCCTCTTAACAACCCTCTAGAAAATACTGATTCAGTTATCATTGCGATAATAGTTACATCAAAGGATTGTTCATGAACCCACTTACATTAGCATTGGCCGCGGGCTCTGTGCTTTTCGTACCCTGCGTTTCTGCATTTAATGCAGGTAGCTTCGCATTTTCCATCGACAACGACGGTATCGTAGGTACTGACCAGAATTATACCAATGGTGTATTTTTCGAATACAACTCTGCATCAACATTATCACTAGAAAATGATGCACCAATCCCCTTTGCTTACATCGCAAACTGGCTTCCACTGGATGAAAATAGGTCTAAAAACTGGAACCTACGACTCGGTCAGCAAATGTGGACCCCTGAGGATATCGAGGCCAATAGCCCCCCTGACGGTGAGCGTCCCTATGCCGGCCTCCTTTTCCTCGAAGGCGGTATCCGACAATTCTCACCACTCTCTGTCGATAAATATAACCTTATGATTGGCACTGTCGGTCCCAATGCCTTTGCCGAAGATACCCAAAAATTCATCCACAGTATTATCGGCTCCGACGATCCGATGGGCTGGGACACCCAAATCGACAATCAACTCGTCTTCAACCTTGGCTACGAAGGGCACCGTCTATTAACTCGAGACAAAGCCTGGGCAATGGACGAGTATGATCTCAGCGGAATAGCCCGAATCAATGCGGGTAATTACCAAAGTGAGTTAGCTGTCGGCGGGGTAATACGCTGGGGGACACAACTCGCCAATAATTTCGGTACAACTGGCTTTACGCCGGGAAAATACGTCGACAGTAGCGTGCTAGCCAACAGTCCAAGCGGCTATTTTGTGTTTACAGGGATAGAAGGACGCTACCGCTTCAACGATATCACTATTGATGGCGACAGGCCGACAACAGCACCAGAAACACATGTCGAAAATTGGCAGGCAACAGCCATTATTGGGGCCGTTTACTATCAACCCTCATGGGGGGTAAGTCTTAGCCTTGCTTCTAGCACGCCTGAATTCGAAGAAGACAAACACAGTATAAGTACAACAGGCTCTCTCGAACTATTCTGGCGATTCTAACTAGAAAAATCCCCAAGTTTGATCAAACTTGGGGATAGATAATTAAGCGACAACCTGTACCAGAGCTGATATGCCCCTTTGCTCAAATTGCTCTGACTGAGCCATCAGTGCGATTTGATCGGGGCTATAACGCTCACCATCATAAACCACCACAATACTTGTATCATCTGGTTTCAAGAACGTTGTTTCACCGTATTCGGTATAGCGAGTCGCTCCAATACTAATAACCGCTTGCTGCGGATAGCCAGCATTCTCAAGGTGCATTGCAATATGTTCTGTTGGACCAACATCCTGTTGGTTATTCATTCGGTCGACAATCCAATCCAAGAGTTTTTGATGGAAATAGCTATAACCAACAACTGGGCTATCCTCACCGTATTTAGCCATCACCCCATCACGCTTATGGAAGCTGGCAATACGGTAGCTATCCAATGTTCCGCCGGGTTGCAAGTGGTCAAGTGGCAACACCTGAGCCGAGATCCCCTTTGTCGAGGCACCCCAGTTTTTCTTTTCGCTAATCTTCTTTGCGCCCGGTTTACGAATTGAGCAATCGTTATAAGCGGCAAATTGTTTTGGATACAAGGCGACCACTTCACTGCCCGCATACTCTATATCACAGATCAGAGCGACTTCAGGCTCAATCTGCAAGTTATCGGCATCATTTGGCGTCACGATAGTATCTGATGACAGTGGGTAAGCGGCCAAAAATCCCGCTTGCTCAGCCGGAACATAAAACGGAAAAATAGCTTTTGGCTGAACAGCCTCATTAACTTCTACTGCAACAAAATCTTTGTCTTCTCCGGCTTGTTCAAGATGGCCGGCAAAATTTCCCGCAACCCCAAAGCCGATAACGTGCTTATACGCCATATAATGCAACTCTTTGTAATGTAAACAGATGACTTAAATAAACCGCCAGTATAACGTGCTACTTATCGAAATTCGAACTGCAACAACTCACTCTTTGCAGCAGATCACTTTTGGTTCTCACTTATACGCAATAACAAGGCCGCACCCCATCACTGATGAAAAAATAACCTTTACCACGGTATTTTGCTCAATAAAGCAATTTTTTGATTGGAACGATATAAGAAATTTATTAAGATCCAAATGGAAATAAAACAACGTTCAGTAATTTCAACAGCACCAAGACTAAAAAATATAACCACCAATAAATAGCGAAAAGATATTCAGGATGAAAAAACTCATACTTAGCCCAATCGTGCTTGCCTTAGCATGCACTAGCCTTAACGTCACAGCCTCTACCGAGATTCAGCCTCGCGTATTAAACGGTTCAGAAATTAGTAAAATTAATAACAATCTACTTCCGTGGCAGGCTGCGATGGTCATGCAGTCAGAATTTGACTTTTCTACTCGTTCAGGATGCGGAGCTGTAGTCATCAGCGATACTTGGGCTGTCACGGCTGCCCACTGTATCATTCCTGCTATGACCGACATCCTGATTGCTGGAACCCACCACATTCCTAATGCCAACGGCGATGCCGCCAACATTGACGGCAAATATAAGTTCAACATTATCCGGAAAATCGTCCATCCTAATTTTGATTTGAGCATCAGCGCCAATGATGATATTGCGTTGCTTCAGGTTGACCGGTCAATGATGGAGGTTGCCAAACCAATCAAAGTAGCGACGGCTGACGAGCAGCACCTCGCCAATCAGGCTTTTGACAATACCTGGACACCTTCTGCCTTTTCCAAAGCGAATCTCATTGCATCCGGCTGGGGGGCCTCACAACCATATTTCACTCAACCGGACGAACTCATGGTGGTTAAGCTGGCGGGGATCCCCATCAATAGCTGCAAGCCAACCTACTCTCTTGATGCAAATTCACATTTTGTCTGTGCGGACAGCAACAATCCTGACATCAAAAAAGATGTCTGCCGCGGTGACTCAGGCGGCCCACTGGTATGGCAAAATCCAAACCATGCCAGCGACAGCGATTTCGGTCTGCGGGTAATTGGCGTAACCAGTAATGGCCCTTACTGTGAGCCGAAGAATGCCGGTATGCCACAGGCCCAATACAATGGCCTATATACCGAACTGGCAAGCTATTACCCATGGATTGAGCTAAAAACAGGGTTAGATCTTGCTGCAGTTCCAGCCTCCTCATTCGATGCTGACCCATTCATCGCCATACCCGACACCAAGCCAGCGGCCAAAAAGAACACCGGCTCATCCGGCGGCGGTAGCATTCCTCTGATGGCTCTGGCTGCGCTCGCTGGCTTGGCTCTTTTGCGCCGCAAAAAATAAGCAACCTTATCAATCAGCATGGGATAACCCTGAAAACAAAAAGCTCCCTTACGGGAGCTTTTTTCTATTTAGCGTTTAGTTCGCTGTCATCTTCATCATCGATTGGAATCAAGCGCGTTGATCCACCATGAAACTTCTCGCGCTTGCGCTGCACCAAAGCGAAGAAACCAGGGATAAGGAAAGTACCGGCCAACAGCACGCACAGTAGACCGCCGGTAAGCGATATCCCCAATGAGTTCTGGCTGATATGGCCTGCGCCCGAGGCGAAAATCAACGGCATAATACCGAGAATGAACGACCAAGATGTCATGTTCACCGCACGGAAACGCAATTTACCACCACGCACCGCCGCTTTTTCGATATCCAACTCTTTCTCTTCACGCTCTAACTTGGCAAATTCCACAATCAATATGGCATTCTTCGCGGCAAGCGCGATCAATAGCACTAAGCCTATCTGGGCATAGAGATTGAGCGGCGTTCCAGTTATGGCCAAAGCAAGGAACGAACCCAAAGTTGCCACAGGCACCACCAATATGATTGCCAGCGGTATACTCCAGCTCTCATACTGCGCAACCATGAACAGATAGATAAAGATCAATGCCAAGGCAAATGCGTAAATAGCCTGATTGCCCGCCTTCACTTCCTGATAGGCCATACCAGTCCATTCAAACTGATAACCTTGCGGCAGCACTTCAGCGGCAACACGTTCCATCGCGGCAATAGCATCTCCGCTTGAGTAACCCGGTGCCGGACTTCCCTGAATTACCGCAGAGCGATACATGTTATAACGCCATGCCACATCCGGTTCGAACACCTGCTCTACCGTCGTTAGGGTACTCAGTGGAATCATCTCTCCCGAGCTAGAACGTACGTGGAAGCGCTCCAAGGTATCAAGGCTATCCCGGTAATCGCTGTCTGCCTGTACCGTTACCCTGAAATTCTTGCCATATAGCGTGAAGTCATTCACGTACATAGAACCGAGGTTACCCTGTAGCGTCTGGAAAATCTCAGTGAGTGGGATCCCCAGTTGCTTGGCTTTGACACGGTCAACATCAATATAGAAATGCGGCACGTTGGCACGGAATGTACTGAAGGTAAACTGGATTTCGGGTTGCTGATTCGCCTTCTGGATCACCTCTCCCATCACGTTGGCCAAATCAGTCCGGCTGCGCCCTAGGGTATCTTCAAGCACAAACTCGAACCCCGATGCAGCCCCCATCCCCGGAACAGCTGGCGCCCCCATTGCAAAGACAATCGCCTCGGACAACTCCATGGCGGCGCGGCCGTTAATACGGTTGGCGATAGCAGCCGATGAATGATCGCCATCCATCGCGTTACGTACATCCCAGTCCTTGAGTTTGATAAACAATGAAGCACCGTTGGATGCAGCCGCACCGGTCAAGAACGCATAACCATTGGCGACTGTGATACCGTCAATTCCCGGCTCACCTTCCAGAATCGTCTGAAGTTTCTTGGTTGTTTGCTCAGTCCGGGACAACGACGCCGAATCAGGCAACTGAACGTTAACCAGCAAAATACCTTTATCTTCTGTCGGTACAAACGCCGTCGAGGTTGTTTTCGACAAGAAAGTCACGGCACCGACTGCCAAGGCAAAGAACGCCATCAACAAGGTCACCTTACGGACCATGAAGCCAGCAATAGCACCGTATTTAAGCGTCACTTTCTCCAAGCCACGGTTAAATACAGAGAACCAGCGCGATGTATTGTCCCCACCTTGCTTCAGCACCAAAGAACACAGTGCCGGTGAAAGTGTCAATGCATTGATTGATGAGATCACCACCGAAATACAGATGGTCAGCGCAAACTGACGGTACATGATACCGGTGATCCCCGGCAACATGGCCACAGGGAGAAAGACGGCCAATAGCACCAAGGTCGATGTAATGATCGGGCCGGTCACCTCTTTCATTGCCATCAAGGTGGCTTTACGTGGTGTTAGGCTAGGATCACGCTTCATAATGGTATCGACGTTTTCGATAACCAAAATCGCATCATCCACCACAATACCAATGGCAAGGATCAGGCCAAACAAGGTCACGGTATTAATCGTAAAACCTGTCGCCAGCATGATTGCAAATGTACCGATCAAAGAAACCGGGATAGCAACAACCGGAATCAAGGTTGAACGCATACTGCCCAAAAATAGATAGGTCACGGCAATAACCAACAAAATGGCTTCGATCAGGGTTTTGACCACCCCTTTGATCGACTCAGATACAAACAGCGTTGTATCGTAGCTGGTTTCGTAACTCATCCCTTCAGGAAAGTCTGCACTCATTCGTTCAAGCAGATCCATGACTGCCTGACCACTTTCTAATGCGTTAGCATCAGATTGTAGGTTCAAAGCTACGATTGATGCAGGCTGATTGCGGAATAAGCCATTACCGTCATAGAACTTTTTACCCAGCTCTACACGGGCCACATCCTTGAGGTAAACCATCGAGCCATCGGTATTGGCACGCAGTACCACATGCTCGAACTCATCAACCGTTTCCAAGCGTCCTTTGGTCACAAGGTTGAACTGCACTTCTTGAGCATTGTTATACGGTGGAGCACCAACCTTACCAGCCGCTACCTGTACGTTCTGCTCTGACAGTGCTGCATTGATATCGGATGTGGTCAACCCCAGATTGGCCATTTTCTCTGGATCCAACCAAACCCGCATCGCGTATTCACCGCCACCGATAACATTGACCTCACTGATCCCAGTAACACGGGCCAGCTGATCTTTCACATTCAGATTAATGTAGTTAATCAGGAACTTGTCATCATACTTGCCATCTGGCGAATAGAAGTTCAGTACCATCAATAGATCGGGTGAGCGTTTTTTCACCGTCACGCCCACCATCCGCACTTCAGCTGGAAGTTTGGATTCGATCTGGGCGACACGGTTTTGCACGTTAACCTGTGCCATATCCGGATCAGTACCGATATCAAACGTCACGTTGAGACTATAGGAACCGTCATTGGCACTTTTTGACGACATATAGATCATGTTTTCAACGCCATTGACCGATGCTTCAATTGGATCGGCAATCGCCTCTTCAACAACTTCGGCACTCGCTCCCGAGTAATATGCCGTCACACCAACCGAAGGCGGACTAATTTTCGGATACTCCGCCACCGGCAGATTGAGCAGCGCAATGGCACCGGCCAGAGTAAGTATGATCGAGATAACCAGCGCAAATTTAGGACGCTGGATAAAAAAGCGACTTAACATAATTACCCTTGTGCCTCTTTTTGTTCCAGCTTAACCGTCATACCGTTACGGACACGCTGGAGGCCTTTAGTCAGTACTTGATCATCGGCAGTAATGCCTTGTGCGATAATCACTCCGTGTTCAGTCTGTGGACCAAGAATAACGTTGCGACGCTCTGCAACATTTTCATCTTGCAGTACCATCACAAAATCACCTTCCAAATCACTTTGAACAGCACGTCGTGGAATAACCAAACGCTGAACCGGAGTCTTCTCACGTAAGAAAACCTGTACATGTTGGCCCGGCAACAAGGCTTGATCGGGATTGGCAAAACTTGCGCGCATGGCAATAGTGCCGGTGTTCAAATCAATTCGGTTACCGACAAAATCCACTTCACCAAGTACTGGATACTGCTTGCCGTTGGTCAATGTCATCACAACTTCGACTTCGTTGCGTCCTTTGCCTGAACCATCTAGCGTATCAATCCCAAAGTCCAATCGCTGGCGTTCACTCATGTTAAATGTTGCATGAATGGGGTCTAGGCTAACCAAGGTTGTGAGCACGCCCGAGCTTGGTGAAACCAAGTCACCAATGCTGACTTGACTGTCGCTGATACGACCAGAGAACGGAGCGGTTATTTGGGTATAGGATAAATCGACCTCAGCCGATTTCACCTGCGCTTTAGCCAACTTAAGTTGCGCTTCGGCATTGAGTTTTTCAGCGGTTAGGCGGTCAAACTCGGACTGGCTAATACTGCCCTTTGGCAACAAGTTATTGCCGCGTTCCCAATCCAAGTTTGCCCGCTTAAGCGTTGCCTCAGCCTGTGAAATCGATGCATTGGCACTAGCAAGGCGAGCCTCATAGGCAGCAGGCTCAATTTCAAACAATAACTGGCCTTTTTCAACCCAATCTCCTTCGGTGAATAACCGAGACTTCAGATAGCCTGACACTTGTGCTGTTATGGCGACATCTTCGTACGCCTCAGTTCTACCGACAAATTGCTTGCCTTGCTGGTAATCAATAACTGTCACAGGCTGCGCTGAAACCAACGGGCTCATTCCTGCAGCTGGTCCAGATGCCTTATCCCCACACCCCGTCAGCAAGACTGAACTTACCATGGTTGCGATTATCAGTTTTTTCTTCATATGCCGACCCAAATCAGATGATGTAACAAATAATATTTGTTCTTGTTAATCCCAAACTAATACCATTATCTTTCGCCAATATTTATCTTGAGAGAAATATGGCGCAACTGGCTTTTTTTAGTAGACTAAAAATTACCATTATGCCTTTAATACAAGCTGAACAATGCCCAGTAATAAAAGCAATATACTGGGCTTGTGTATCAAAATGTTTCAAATGATGTATTTGTTTATCTCATTCTCTTCTGAAAATTGAATTAACTTTCAACTCAATCAGTTACATGGATGCATTTATTCCTAAAGGGTATTTATATGGATTATTTCCCAGTTTTCCTGGCAATTAAGGATAAGAAAACAAGCGTAATTGGTGGTGGAGAAGTCGCGTGCCGCAAAGTTGATTTATTACGAAAAGCAGGCGCGAAAATATCTATTATTTCCCCGTCACTTCATCCCTATTTAGCAACACTAGCTAAGACCGGAGCAATTGACTGGATTAACAGTATCTATACACCTGATTTACTCGAGGGAAGCTGGCTGGTATGGGCAACCACAGACAACAGCACGCTGAATCAACAAATTTGTGACGATGCAGCACGCAGAGGCATCTGGGTGAACGTGGTAGACGACAAAGATAAATGCCAGTTTATTACCCCGTCGATCATCGATCGCAGCCCGATTCAAGTTGCCATATCAAGCGGAGGGGCATCCCCTGTTCTAGTGAGGTATCTACGGGAGAAATTCGAAACAACCCTCCCACAAAACTTAGGCATGATAGCCAATTATGCCGGACAGCAGCGTGACAGGATAAAATTTACTTACAATAGCGTTGATGAGAGAAGACGATTTTGGGAACACTTTTTACGCCACCCACAAGTAGAGGCAGTTAAAGACGAAGCCACACTAGAAACCCTGTTTAAGCTGTTGCTCGACTCCGACTCTATCAGTAACGGAGCTGCCCTCTACCTGATTGAGACCAACCATGATCCTGAACGCCTCAGTCTAAAAGCACTCCGACTGATGCAACAATCCGAAATGGTGCTCTTCCCCGGTGATGCCGATGATATTTTTGTCGATTTATGCCGGCGTGACGCAGAGCGTATGCCATATACTCTCAATAACGTTGCCGAACTAGTGGAAACATCACTGGATGAAAAATACCGAATCTGTATCTTAATCGACAAAGCAGAAACAGCATCCGTCATCAGCGCGATAGAAGAAACCGTCACCCTTGAGACTCATGTTGAACACGTCAGCTGCCAATAATCTTTACAGGCAAAAAAAATGCCGCTTTAAGCGGCATTTTTTATAAGTTGTTAACGCTTAGTTCTCTTCGCAGAGTTCGGTATCCGGCTTGTTGAGCGTCTCTTGCAACCACACCCCGCTTGCCTTCATTGCAAAGCCAAACACACCGCCGAGTAACAGCGATGGAACCACTAACTGCCAATCCCCAGCTGCGGCAAATGTCGCACAAGAACCAATAAAAGTACCAGGTATGTAGTTAAGAATATTATGTTTGGCCTGAATGCACATAAAGAACGCCACCACAGCTGTGACAACGTAACCAACAATATCAATGCCAACCCACGTAGACAGGTGAATAATCACCATTGCCCAAAATACGCCACTAAGGTTGGTTGCAATACTCAGCCCTAGGCCTTTCAGACCGTCTTTTGGCGATGCAAAGTAACTCGTGCACCCCAAAAAACCCGCCCAAGACAATAAGCCCAAAGACACGGCTACCCAGCCCCATACACCAGATAGAATCCCCGTTGTGATCGCGATTGCTGCTAACACTGACATGACAGTTCTCAATTACCTTTAAATTGGAAACAGTTTATCGAATCATTAACGGCAGTAAATAGATCAAAATCACCATTTTAATGAAAAAAATACTAACAACACACCAAATACGTGATAAATACCACACTAATAGTCATATACAATCAACTACAAAGAATTAATACTGTTCCTCACAATAAACCCAGCGTTTACAGTAATAAACAATCAATCTCAGATAATCTTGCTGTAGCTTGGTCAATAGCGTTTAGTGCATAATATTATGAGTATTCCCCATCCCCCCAAGGAGACTTCATGGGACCATTAATGCTCGATATCGCAGGCTATGAGCTGACAGCTGAAGACCGCGAAATCATTGAACATCCAACGGTTGGTGGCATCATCTTCTTTGCCCGCAACTATCATGATAGAAAACAGCTTAGAGCATTAACTAAGGACATTCGCCAAACCGCCAAGCGGCCTTTACTTATCACCGTGGATCAGGAAGGTGGTCGAGTACAGCGCTTCCGTGACGAGTTCACCTTACTTCCGCCCCCACAGGCATTTGCCGAGAGCCTTAATGGCCTTGAATTGGCACAGGAAGGCGGTTGGCTAATGGCCGCTGAATTACTGGCTATGGATATTGACCTCAGTTTTGCACCGGTTCTTGATCTTGGTTTTGACTGTAAGGCAATTGGCGATCGCGCATTTTCAGATAAACCAGCAACGGTTGCCCGCTATGCCGCGGAATTTATCAAGGGTATGAAGCTTGCTGGAATGGCAGTAACAGGCAAACATTTCCCAGGTCATGGTGGGGTCATAGCAGACTCTCATCTCGAAACACCTTATGATCCTCGTGATATGATCAAAGAGCACGACATGACTGTCTTTAAAGCGTTACTAGAGCAAAACTTGCTTGATGCGATGATGCCAGCCCACGTTGTATTCAATCATTATGACAGTGCCCCCGCTAGTGGTTCTGAATACTGGTTAAAGACCGTGCTGCGGACTGAACTTGGTTTTGATGGGGTGATCTTCTCTGACGATCTCAACATGAAAGGTGCTGACGTACTCGGCAGCTACAGTGAACGAGCGATTGCGGCCCAACAAGCCGGATGCGATATGGTTTTGTTATGTAACAACCGTGAGGGTGCTATTCAGGCTCTTGATGGTTTACCACAAGCCCAAGTAAAACGTCTCGAAACACTACTTAAAAAGCCAACCGGTGAGTATCGTGATCTTATCGCCACTCGAAAATGGCAAGAAACCTCTGAGCGCATTGGCCGCCTAAGCCAAGAATGGAAAGAAAAGCACAGCTAATTTTCCTCCTCTAGGATACAAACGGTTCAGGGCAGCTCAGTACTGCCCTTTTTTATCCCCATCTCTTATCTCTGCCCCTCATAACAAATGCAACCTCACTCACATATCAATAAAGCATAAATAAAAGACGTTGATTTCCATAGGAAACTCTCAATATAGTTTAGACACAAGCTGCATACCTATAAAGAGAGTCAGTATGGATACTAATACTCCGCTTCTGAACATCCGCACAATCAAGCCCCGTGACTATGACGAACTTGCTGCACTGATGAACCTTGTATTCAAAGATGTGGGGGGAGCATGGCCGCAAATGACAATCATGGACTTGATCCACCAATTTCCTGATGGCCAGATCTGTATTGAAGATAACGGAAAAATCATAGGTGCAGCCCTAACCATCAAGGTGGAATACAACCGCTTTTCACTCCCACATATCTATACCGATATAATCAATGAACAAAATATCATTCAGCATCAGGCTAACGGTGATGCGCTGTATGGATTAGATGTCTTCGTCCACCCCGATTACCGTGGCCTCCGGCTCGGTCGACGCCTTTACGATGCCCGCAAAGAGCTTTGCCGCAGCAAGAACCTGAAGGCAATATTGGCGGGTGGAAGAATACCGGAATACCACAAGGTTGCCGACGAGCATTCAGTCATCGAATATTTAGAGAAGGTCAAACGTAAAGAGCTCTATGATCCGATTCTCTCTTTTCAACTTGCTAACGACTTTGATGTAAAACGACTGATGCAGCATTACCTACCCGAAGATGAAAAATCATGTGGTTATGCAACATTACTGGAGTGGAACAACGTTTTTTACGAAGAAGAAACCCCTTCAATTCTGGATGTTGATAAAACAGAAGTACGCTTAGGGATTGTTCAGTGGCAAATGCGCAAGATGGTCTCCGTTGACGACTTAATCGATCAGGCCGAATTCTTCATATCATCACTTTCCAACTATCAGGCGGACTTTGCCCTACTACCTGAATTTTTCAATGCCCCACTCATGGGCTTGAAGCCAAATCACAACTCAGTCGATGCTATTCGCTTCCTCAGCGAGTTTACCGATGAAATCAAACAGCGTTTTTCGCAGCTTGCCGTCACTTACAATATAAATATTATTGCCGGTAGTATGCCGCTGTTAGAAGAGGGACACCTCTATAACGTCTCTTACTTGCTTCACCGTGATGGCAGTATTGATGAACAATACAAACTTCATATCACACCGCACGAAAAACGAGACTGGGTGATAGATGGCGGCGAAAAGGTTCAAGTCTTTGAAACAGATGCAGGTCGTGTCGGCATCCTTGTTTGCTATGATGCTGAATTTCCCGAGCTCGGCAGAATGTTGGCAGAACAAGGCGTCCAAATTATTTTTGTTCCCTTTTGGACTGATACCAAAAACGGATATCTCCGAGTCAGGCTGTGCGCCCAAGCCAGAGCCATTGAAAACGAATGTTATGTTGCTATCGGCGGCAGTGTTGGCAACCTGCCTAGAGTAGATAATGTTGATATTCAATACGCGCAGTCAGCTGTCTTTTCACCGGCTGATATCTATTTCCCCCATGATGCAATTATTGCTGAGGCCAGCCCTAATACTGAAATGATTATTTTCGCAGATGTCGAATTAGATAAACTAAAATACCTCAACACCGAAGGTTCTGTTACAAATCTTCGTCATCGACGATTAGATCTCTATGGCCAATTCACAAAACCGGCAATAGAATAACTAGAGACATCAAGTATAAGGGCAAGTTATCTTGCCCTTATACCAACACCACAGCACAAGGTGATGACGCAACTATAGATTTACAGTAATAAGCGAAATCCCGAAATTCCATTGGTTTACCAAAATAAAAGCCTTGTTGTAACACTACTCCACGATTGGCAAGATATGTAGACTGCTCACACGTTTCTACACCTTCCGCAATCATCTCCATTCCGGCTTCCTTACCAAAAGCAATAATCGAATCAAGCAGCGATAATTTAATATCCGATGTACCGATAGTTTCAACAAACATTTTGTCTATCTTCAAGCTACGGATATTCAATTGTTGTATATAGCTAAATCCACCATAGCCTGTACCGGCATCATCAAGTTTTACGTCAATGCCCTGATCTCGTAGTTGCTCAATCACATTAGAGGCCATCGCCAAATCAGTAAATCGCTTACGCTCAGTCACTTCGAATGCAATCTGATCAGGCGAAATATTACTTTCTTCAAGTAATGCCAGCGCGCGCTTCATGACATCGGGATGCTCCAACTGATCAGGGACAATATTGATACTAATAACCTGTCTGGTTTCTTGCCAATTTAATTTATCCATTTCACGAGCAGCTCTCGAGAGCAACTGTTCAGTAATAGGAAATATTTGTCCGCTCTTTTCAACATAGGGTATAAATTCCATTGGTGATATCATATCACAGCCCGGTCGCTGCCAACGGGCAAGCATTTCACACCCATAGAGTGAGTTATTTGAGACATTGACTATCGGCTGGTAATAAGGAATAAACTCTTTTCTTGCCAACCCCTGCTCAACCAATGAATGAAGAGATAAGCGTCGAGTTAAAAACAACCTATAGGTCGCCACAAATATCATACCAAATGTTGCACCTAATAATAACAATGGCAGAATTGCAGCTTGCTCATAGTGATTCATCAATCTTGGGCTTACATATATATCCACCCTCAAACCATTATCATAAGTTGAACTCAATAATGGTTCCTGCTCCAATAGATTCGCATCACCACGAAAAAATGAAATATTTGAATTTTCAGTAGACGTGAGTCTCGTTAAAACACAATCATCACAATATATATTTCTTAAACTATCAACAATCAATGGCTCAAGATATACAAACATTGAACCTAAATGATTTTTCCATTCAGCAACTATTATTTGCTGCTTATCATTTAATTCATTGACTACCCAAAGTGATATATTTTTATTGACGTTATTAACGAGTGGTTTCATCGCTCTATCGCTTTCAATAGTATCAAAGCTAGAACATTTGCCCCCATTTTTAAGCTGTAGTGATATGCGGCGAATCATATAATCACTGTAGCTTATTTGTTCTAAGTAATGTTGATCGTCTTCACTGCAGTCGAACCGAAACTTTTCACTAAGAGCATAGAGAGAATCAGGGTACCGCTCTACTCGATTGGAATAAGTCGACAAGAGTTCTTGGGCATCGTATTTTAACATTGTAGAAATGTAAGTACGAGAAGCAATCCCCGTGAACATCAACGCAAACGATGCGCATAACGTAATAACAACTACGAAAAACAAATAACCGTTAGGCTGACACTGCTTAGCCAGTCCATTGTGATTTGATGTTTGTCGTTCTAAAATCAGCCTCATACTACCAACAAGCCCAGCATCCTACGCTAACAAGATTCGCTATTGCCCCAACATTTGGGCGCAACTTGCTATCCCGTTGAATTACCTTAAGAAATTAACAGCAAAAACCACTAATGA
Organism: Photobacterium panuliri; assembly: GCF_059920555.1. Lineage (NCBI taxonomy): Bacteria > Pseudomonadati > Pseudomonadota > Gammaproteobacteria > Vibrionales > Vibrionaceae > Photobacterium > Photobacterium panuliri. The sequence goes on along the minus strand of NZ_CP197193.1, from coordinate 593,318 downwards.
CCACAAGCATATTCAACAATATTGGTATTGATTTAAAACTATTGACCTAGATCACAACAAACGTACAGACATGCGGAATAGTAAACTGTAGTAACCGATTACATTATTATCGGTTACTACCATGCAATAAATGCCTTTCAGCACATTTAAAGAGACTTGCTTGAATAATCAATACCTTTACAGCATTTCTTCTCACGAAGAACGACGTAAGCACCACCGATAATAAAAGCAATGACTAGCAACGTTTCCATCATTACAGTAAACCTTTGAAAAATTAAAAATAAGGGGTTGTCCAAGGTCTAAAAAATGCCTCTAAACGGCACTTAGAAGCAATTTTTAGACAGGGCTAAGATACCGTAATTTGCCCTAAAATGCACGCTGGAGTTATTTTTTTGTGAAAAACAGAACAAATTTACTGAATAATTAATGACATTCCCATAATTCGATAAAATCATCAGGTAAACTCGGAAAAACCGTCACATTGTATTACTTTCTCTCCATCCCCCGTCAATCACCACTTGTGATATCAAGGATTTCCGACTCTGTTCCCTTCTTTGCAAAAACGTTCATCTCACTTAACAATCAATTATCAAGCGCATCAATAACCACTGAAACATGGCAACAACTTATGATAGATACTCGAGATTTAACAGACTAACAACGTTAACCCGCACAACGGATCTCGACAGTATTTCCCTCTGGATCATTGATATACAATGAACGGTCAAAACCGCCAGCACCATACCTAACGGTAAACTCTCCAACTTCTATTCCACCAGCCTCCAAACATCGGCAAATCTCGGCTTCCTCCAATGGCTTTATTTGAAGACAGAAATGATCCATATTGTTACCTTGATGAGTGGGGGCTCCTCCACCTTTCCTGCCCAAATCGCTCTCCACATCAACCAAGTCGATCAAGGCGCTCCCTGCTCTCAGTTGTGTCAAGCCTAATGCTTTCTCTGTTTCGCGCTCTATCTGACAACCCAGCACTTGAACATAAAATTCAAGCATCTCAGTGAGCCGGGTTGTGCGTAGAACAATATGATCAATACCTGTTGCTTCTATCACTGGATAACTACCTAGAGACAAACTCCTCATTAAAATTTAGTCGCTCATCTCACTTATACCCAAATTATCAAAGGTGGAAACAGCGTGGGCATTGAGATAAAAATCGTGCAGACAACATAAAACCCAGTACAATGCTGACCGCTTTTATATCCACCGCACCAGCAGGCACAAAGATTGAAACTCAGTAAACGTCTAAAACAAATCGAATCAATGGTGACTTCAGACTATAGCCATATCTGGGATTGCTGTTGCGATCACGGCCACCTAGGTACCGCCCTCCTTACCCGTAACGCTGCTCAGTATATTCACTTTGTTGATATCGTCCCTGAACTTATCGAGACTCTTGAAAACAAGCTACAGCATTTTCATGAAGATTCTGAAACACGTTGGGAAGCTCTGTGTCAGGATGTTTCTACTTTGCCACTCAGCCGCTACAAAGGCCGCCAACTCATTATTATTGCCGGCGTTGGTGGGGATCTCATGACAAAATTTATTGAGGACTTGCATCTACACCACCCAAAAGTGGATGTCGACTTTTTACTGTGCCCTGTTCATCATCAATTCACGTTAAGGAATAAGCTCAATTCATTGGGTTTTAGTTGCAAACAAGAAGCATTGGTCGAGGACAACCAACGTTTTTATGAAGTAATGTTGGTATCTCCCCCTAGAACAGACCGGGATATTGATAAATTATCGGCTGTCAGCCTTGTAGGCGAATCATTCTGGCTGTCCGCAATACCAGAACAAGATACCATTGCACAAAAATACCTCACAAAGACACTGGCTCATTATCAACGAATCCAGCAAGGCAAGAAAGTAGACGTACAGCATATTATTGATGCTTACAATGCAGTAACCGTATCATGAAGTAACTAGGTAAAATTAGGCCGCGGCCCATGCAGCGGCCAATGGAGAAGCGACCCTTTTATTTCTTGCTACCACGATATGGAAGCAATGAGCAATCACAAGGTATCGTTGGTGAATCACAATAGTTTGTTGGAATGCAATCTATGACATCGGGTTGGCAGTAGCAATCACAGGTTTCTAAACAATTACGCCAACGACGCTTTCTTTTTTCTTTTCTATCATTCTGGCTCTCGATCAAATAAACCGTTCTACAATCTTGAAACCGCTTTCTAGCCAAAGGCAAGCTTTTCACTACACCATGCTCAATGACTAATTTACGGATCGCTTCCGAACAAGAATCCCCTTGACGATAATATGCATGGGCACATCGGTACCCTTTATACGGCGATATATAGCGCTGATAAAAACGAATTAATACGACTACCGCACGACGCATCCGTCATTCCTCATCTAAAGACAATACTTACTAAAAATTTTGCGGAAATACTATCATAAAAAGACATAACTTTACTTACGTCGCCTCCATTCCCGCAATAAAAAAAGTCCACCACCAATTACACCACTCACAATGCATATTTGATGGAGCTGCGAAATACTCACAACACCATGCAGAAAATTCAGTGTTCCAAATGGATACAACAAATTCACATCAACGTGCATAACACTATCAATCAATACATGACTAAATGTACCAATAAAGGCAGTGATGAACGCAATTTTCCAAGATATGGGGACATAGCAATCCCAGCGCATGATTCTTAACCCTAACTCTCCCAAGGGTTTTCCTGTTATTGCCGCAATGATAGCAATAACTACCGCCCCCAATAGAGAATGAGATGTACCATGCAACTCACCGTTGTACCCAAGCATCACCAGCAATGGCTGAATATCAATAAGAATTTGCGACCACCCGAAAACAGTCACAGAAAATGTTCGCCCTAGTGCCGCTTTCATGACCAGACTTGGTCCCATATGTAACGGTGTAAACGGCATGACCTCATCCTAGTTCACATCTGAAATTCATTGTGCGCTAGAATACCAAGAAAGAAGTCCTTAACCTTGCCACCTTATTCATTTTGCGAGTGATGTAGAGTTAAGATGAGCTTTATACATAATTTACAGCTTAGATAACTACTTTTTAAAATATAATTTATACCTATCACTGTAAGCTATTGATTAAAATTAGTATAGGATAATAATAAACAACTAGCAGATTTTATATAACTGGTTATTCTACATTTAAAAATGCTAATTCCGTTGTCGAGTATTTAAACAAACTAGAGTGATTAATTATTTACTACGATGGCATTACTAGTATGAAAAAAGGGAGAAGCAATGCTTCTCCCCCTATTTTCAAGCAGCGATATAACTTACAACCAACGTGCCTGGCCGGTAAATGATACCGATAGCCAAGCATCACCAAGTTGCTCAGACAAAGATTCCCAAAGCACTTGACGTACCTGATCCTGACGCTTAGTCGTCCAGAAATTATCATCTCTAACTAAGATATTCACCTCAAGATCATACTGACGACCAGTTTTCGCCAAATGATGGGTATAATCCTCAAAATGATATTGTTTCGACAGTTTTTCAATCACACGATCAACATTTTCCTGAACATCATCTTGTGGTGCCACCAACAAGACTTCTTTCAAGTTGCGTCGTAACACGCTAATCGGCAATACAGCAGCTGCTAGTGATAGTGTTGAAACCAAAATTGGGTCCACATAGCGGTTCCACTGCGAATAACCAAATTGATCCATGATCATGACAAGAACAAAACCAACCAGGATTGCTGCACTCAGAATACCATCGATCAACCACTCCTGAGAGTCGACTCTCACAAGCTCAGACTGCTCACTTTTCGCAATATGAATTTCAGTAAAATATATCGCAAAGCTACAGAAGGTCGATAGCACCGCGTAGATCATGGCGTGCTCTAGCACAATTTCATGACCTCCGCTGACAATGGTTTGCACACCATTGATAAACGCCAAGATACAGGTAATGAGGATGAGCAAGCCATTGACCACGTTAATTAACGGTTCAAGGTGCGCATATCCAAATTGGAAATATTCATCATCGGGTTTTGAGACGAGGTAAGCGGTATACAGGCTCAAGCCAGTCATACCCATACTCAACAATGAAAACATGCCGTCAAGCAGAATCGCATCGGATCCGACATACAATCCGTAGCCAACGCCCAAGCTAGTCAGTAGTACCGTACCGGCAAGGGACATCTTAAGGGCCATGCGCTCTTTACTAATTTTACGGCTAGTAGCCATAATTTCCTCCTGTTATTACTCTATTTGCAATTTCAATTGCGGTTATTTACATCTTGCACATCAAGTGCAAACCTATAATGCAACACATACGTTACATATATACTACTATCACAGCTCACGAAGATGAACAAGTTCATGGCTGTCATCACGCTGATCGATCAGACTAATTTTTCAGAACATTTTCGTCAAGCCAGCGCGAAAAAGCACTGGCTTGCAAACCTGAATGCAATGCCGATTGCTGCTTTCCTTTCTTGAACGCAAGCACACTTGGTACCCCACGCAAACGAAAGCGCTGTGTCAGTTGCTGATGTTTGGTCGCATTTATCCGAATAAAGCGTATTTTTTCACTACGCTGCTTCGCCATTTTTTCCACGACTGGCTTGAAGGCTTTACAAGGTGCGCAATTGTCTGACCAAAATATGGCGACAACAGGTCGAGGTGACTGTGTCATTGCAAGAAACGTTTGAGCGTCTACATCAACGACAGTGCCATCAATCGCCATTTTTTGGCAAGACGGGCATAATGGGGAGTTTGATAACGAATTGACTGTAAACGAATTACGTTGATTACAGTGCGGGCAAACAAGAATAAAATTAGACATAAATCACACATTAGAAAGGCTAAAATATATACCTAATCACCTTGTAAAAGCAATCAACAAATCTCGTTATATCACCAAATATGAACGAATAGTGTATATCATCGCTTTTCCGCTCTGTCTCTCGGCGATCCTCAACGCTCATGGTGCGTTCTTTTGTAATTGTAGTCGCTCAATATCACTATAAAAATTAAGCATTTTTGCGCGACTTACACTGTACTCAAAACCAGACCCATCACAGAAATTACTCTGGTTGTGCAGTTCCGGACTCTTAAGACGGAGAAAACTGCATGTCGCATACTGTTCACAAGCCAGATCCCTCTCTTGGGCCAACTTGCCCCAATAAGTTGTAAAGTGCTGCAATGCAAACTCAAGCTGTTCGTAATTTTCAGCACTGAGCTCTGTTCGAAGCAGCGCCAGCTCTTTTTGTCGTTCACTCATAAACTCATCAAACGATGCCGTCAATGACTTTACCCCTGACCCCGTATAGCACTTGTCCTCAACATAAATATCGCGCTGACTACTTATCCCCGCTCCCTCCTCTTGCGAAGTACAAGCCGCAACAAAAAATAACAAACCAACAGCACTGCAATACTTCATGGCATATTCCAAACTTTGTTATATAGATTTAGTGGTAGATACCAAACCATGCCTGACCGTATTAAGAAGTATGCGCAACCCGCTCTACAATTTCGCGTTATCATCTACGGTTCTTAATCCTGACACAACGCTACATGTTATGAGATGAAAGACCACGATGCAGGGTGTACCGAAATGTTTACTCCCCAATCAACACCCACCACAGGCGAACATTAACATTCTGATTACAATTAAAACTATCAAGTAATCCAGCAACGCCCTTCTCACAACCCGATTTCTCGCCGGTTTACTGACAATTTGCTGTCCGCCTCATTTGAGGCAGCTAAAAAAGGAGCGAGTGATGAATGTACAAGCCATGCCGATGCATCGCTTCATCGATCATCGAGGTTCATTAGTACAGCCACTACCTAGTTGGGCTGACTTGGCTACCTTAAGAGATTTTTACCGCGACATGGTACTAACCCGTGCCTACGATCTTAAAGCCGTCGCCTTACAACGAACAGGTAAACTAGGAACCTACCCATCACACCTTGGTTCTGAAGCTATTGGTATATCAATTGGCCACGCCCTGCTAGCCTCTGACGTCTTCATCCCCTATTACCGGGATCTTCCAGCCATGTGGAAGCGAGGAATCGGAATGGAAAAAAACCTCCAATATTGGGGAGGTGATGAACGTGGTAGTGATTTTTCTACCAACGGTAGCCTAAGCCGGGACTTACCGTTTTGCGTTCCAATCGCCACTCAGTGTACCCATGCGGTTGGTGTAGCAGCAGCGCTTAAAATACAAGGGCACCATCAAGCAGCACTAGTAACCTGTGGCGACGGCGCGACATCAAAAGGGGACTTCCTCGAGTCACTCAACTGTGCCGGTGCATGGAACATTCCGCTGGTTTTCGTCATAAACAACAACCAATGGGCCATCTCTGTCCCCCGCTCTCTTCAGTGCGGGGCTGAACTGCTCTCCGACAAAGCCAAAGGGGCCGGTATCGAAGGCATCACCGTTGACGGCAATGATGTCGTGGCGATGTACGATGTGATCAAAGACAAATTGCACAAGGCACGTATTGGCAAAGGAGCCACCCTGATCGAAGCCATAAGCTATCGCTTAAGCGACCATACGACTGCCGATGATGCATCTCGCTACCGAAGCGATGATGAGCTGAAACAAGCATGGGATTACGAGCCTCTCACCCGTCTGCGAACGTTCTTAACCCAGCACTCAGCATGGAGCGACAAAGAACAGAATGAATGGGACGAGCATTGTAAACAGCAGATTCAAGTCGCCGTCGACAAATATCAATCTATGTCCCCCCAGCCGCCTGAAGCGGCCTTCGACACATTGTTTGAAACACTGGATGATGATCTGCAACGTCAGCGTGACATGATTATCAACAAAGCGATGCGGATGCAAGGAGAGCACTATGGCTAATATAACCTTGCTTGATGCTGTGAACCTTGCTCTACACCATGAGATGCAGCATGACTCAAACGTTGTCGTTCTCGGTGAGGATGTAGGCGATAACGGTGGTGTATTTCGTGCAACGGCAGGGTTAAAAGAAAAATTTGGTTGCAAACGAGTTATTGATACCCCCCTGGCAGAAGCCTTAATTGGTGGTATCGCAGTCGGAATGGCATCGCAAGGACTACGCCCCGTTGCTGAATTCCAATTTCAGGGGTTCGTCTTCCCTGCAATGGAGCACTTGGTTTGCCACGCTGCCCGAATCCGCAACCGAACCCGTGGCCGCCTGACCTGCCCCGCTGTCTTCCGCGCGCCTTTTGGCGGGGGAATTCATGCACCAGAGCATCACTCGGAGAGTGTTGAAGCGTTATTTGCCCATATTCCAGGAATAAAAGTCGTCATTCCATCTTCACCTCGCCGTGCTTATGGGCTACTTCTCGCCGCCATTCGAAGTAATGACCCAATCATGTTTTTCGAGCCAAAGCGCATCTATCGTACAGTCAAATCCGATGTAACCGATGACGGCTGTGCCTTGCCACTCGATCGTTGTTTTACCCTACGCCAAGGACGCGACCTAACCTTGGTAACATGGGGAGCTTGCGTCGTTGAATCATTACAAGCCGCAGAAACCCTTGCCTTGAACGGTATCGAAGTGGAAGTCATCGACTTAGCGACTATCAAGCCAATCGATATGGCAAGTATTATTCATTCACTCAACAAAACCGGACGCATACTGGTGGTACACGAAGCCTGCCAGACCTGTGGTATTGGCGCTGAAATCCTTGCGCGAATATCCGAACAAGCTATGTGCTTACTCAAAGCCCCGCCTAAACGGGTCACCGGATCAGATACCATCATGCCGTACTACCGCAACGAAGACTATTTCATGATTCAACCTGATGATATCGTTGCAGCTGCCCGTGAACTTGTGGAGGGATGGAAATGAAATCTTTTTTACTACCCGACCTGGGTGAAGGGCTCGCCGAATCAGAAATTGTCAAATGGCATGTCAATATTGGCGATGTCGTTGAAACTGACCAAGTTGTAGTTACCCTTGAAACCGACAAGGCCACCGTTGAAGTACCCGCTCCCTACAGTGGCACCATTATCAATCGTCACGGTAATGAAGGGGATATCATCGGCATCGGCAGCCTGCTGCTTGAAATCGAAGAAAATCAGTCGTCGTACACCCCACCACCAACGACAGAGCGCAGTACACAATCATCACCCAATGCAGCAACCGTGGTCGGTAATGTATCCAGCCAGACCCACGATATCAACGTCGACGAATTCTGGCTCGGTCACCATGCAGAAAAACCAGAGAATCACCCTCAACTCACGGCCATGCCATCGGCTCGAATCCTAGCTAAAAAACTCGGCATCAAACTTGAAGTCATAAAAGGCTCAGGGCCTGACGGGGTTATCACCGACCAAGACATCTACCAAGCCTGCAGCCAACAGACCCCCGGTACAGAAGTTCTGAAAGGGGCCAGACGCAGTATGGTGGACACCATGTCCTCATCTCACCAGCAAGTCGCTAACGTCACCCTCACCGAAGAAGCGTATTTAGAAAACTGGCACAATAATGAAGACATCACATGCCGGCTGATACAAGCCGTTGTGTCTGCCTGCCAGCAGGAACCTGCCCTCAATGCTTGGTTCGATGCGGAAACCCTGACCCGCTGCGTCCATACAACAGTAAATATAGGCATCGCCGTCGACAGCAAGCACGGACTCTATGTACCCGTACTTAGGCATGCTGACCAGCAATCTTCCGGCAGTATCCGCGAATGGCTCGACAAGACAATCCTCGGCATTAGAGAACGCAAAATAGAGCGAGAACAACTTCAACATGCCACTATTACCTTATCCAACTTCGGGGCTATCGGTGGAATTTTCGCCACACCTGTCGTTAGCCCACCGCAGGTCGCCATTATTGGCGCGGGTAGAATTATTGAAAGGGTGGTAATGCGACACGGCACAGTGCAAGCCATCAACGTCCTGCCATTGTCTATCACGTTTGATCATCGAGCCTGCACGGGAGGAGAAGCCGCCCGTTTCGTCACCACCCTCGCCCGCCATCTCGAACAAGCTGATGGCAATTTTTAATTATTGAAAGTAACCGCTCAATAACCAAATAAAAAAATGCCAGTCTTACGACTGGCATTTTTTTCGCTAATTGATCATAACCCTACAGCATTAATCGTCGGCGCTTGGATCAACAGGCTTTTTCTTCTTCGGCATAAAGACATTGTCGCCCACTGCCATATTCTGGTAGAAACGCTTATCCATACGCTTCTTCGGCTTGTCTGCGCCTTGCTTCTGCTTCTTGTCAGCAGGCTTCTTCGTTGTTGGCTTCTTCTTGTGGAATTGCTTCTTAGGCGCAGGTTTCAGCCCCTTGAACTTACCTTCCAGCCCTTCGATTGTCGTGAAACTAATCTGCTGCTGCAAGAAAGCCTCCACATTCTTGAAGCTCTTCCAGTCTTTTGGACCAACAAGCGAGAATGCATCGCCCTTGTTACCGGCACGACCCGTACGGCCTACACGGTGTACATATTCTTCAGCATGCTTCGGCATATCGAAGTTAATTACATGCGATACCTTGCTGATATCCAAGCCGCGAGAAGCAATATCCGTTGTCACCAGAATCTTATGACAATCACGCTCAAACTGACTCATGATATTGTTACGCTGAGTCTGGTTCATATCACCACTGAGTGCCACTGCCTTAAGCTTACGCTCATTCAGTAAGTTGGTCAGACGATCAGTATCAGCACGGGTAGCCGTGAAGATAATCATCTGATCATACTCTTCAGTTTCGATAATCTTATCCAGCAGAGCCTGCTTGTGATCTAGGTGATCACACAGAATAAAACGCTGGGTAATATCTGTATGCTCTTCTGCTGAATGGCCAACCGAAATGCGTTTAGGCTCCTTCAGCATATCAGACGCGATGCTGACGACATCTTGATGATCCAGAGTCGCCGAAAACATCATAGTCTGGCGGCGGCGATGAGACGCTGCCTCATGAATACGGCGCAACTGAGCTTCAAAACCAAGATCAAGCATACGGTCAGCTTCATCCAGAATCAGCATTTCAAGCCCATCAAGACTTGTACTACGGTGTTCCAAATGGTCAGCAAGACGGCCAGGGGTTGCAATCACAAACATCGGGTCATTGCGTAGTGCCTTAACCTGATCGTTAAAGTTCTCACCACCTACAATCAGTGTGCCGTCATATGGCGTGCCGGCATTCAATGTACGTAGCTGGGCAAAAACTTGCTTTGCCAGTTCACGAGTAGGCGTCAATACCACTACGCGAGGGTCGCGGCGAGTAAATGGTTTGCTGCGGTACATGCGCTGCATCGCTGGCAGCAAAAATGCCAAAGTTTTACCGGAGCCAGTTTTCGACGATGCCAATATGTCTTTACCCAGAATCCCTACTGGAATCGCAGTTTGTTGAATTTCAGTTGGTTTCTCAAACGCCAAATGGTGAAGTTTTTTGATCAGGCGTTGGTCTAATCCAAGATCGTTAAATAGCAAAATCGTGCTCCGGTCAGATGCTCTTTGCGAGCGGGTATCGTACTTTCGATTGAGTGTGACCACGAACATAACCTGCCGTGATTTGAGTCACACATCACTAAATTTGTTTAGCAGAGAATTATACCATAAATCTTTAATCTGACACGCTATATTGACCATCAAGCCTACGGATTCTATCAGGTCACCTCAATATGCTGGCTCCAAAGTGCACTGAATTATAATCAATAACAAGTCTGTGACCGGTTTTGCATCCTATGACGAATTACTTGATCATTGATGAAAATTATAATAAAACAGTGTTCATTAAATTTATGAGCGACATAGCTTTGGCCACAATAGGCTTGATCCTAAATTGAGCCAAATAAGATCGAAAAGGATATTGCCATGCGTACACCATCAAACCACCTCTTCCCTTGCACTCTGGGGTTATTTATTGCTGCTATCATTGTCTGGTCAGGCATCAACCCAGCGTTTCAGGCGGTTTGGATCGCTGAAATCATACCTGTTGCAGCAATTTTCCTGCTATTGGTTGTTACCTACCCTAAATTTCGCTTTTCAAATATGGCTTATGGCCTAATGTCTGTCTGGCTGATCATGCATGCCATCGGAGCCCATTATACCTTTGCTAACGTCCCCTTCGATTGGTTCAATGGTTTCTTCGATTCAGGCCGAAACCACTTCGACCGTGTCGCCCATTATTCTATCGGGTTCTATGCTTTCCCTATTGCGGAGTTATTAACCAGAAAACGATACTGTAACCCTGTCTTAGCATCTTTTGTCGGCTTGACCAGCATCATGGCCGTCGCTGCCGGGTATGAAATTATTGAGTGGTGGTATGCCGTGTTAGAAGGTGGCGATGCCGGTATTGAATTCCTTGGTAGCCAAGGCGATATCTGGGATGCACAAAAAGACATGCTAGCTGATACACTCGGCGCCATCACAAGTTTAAGTCTCTTCGCAATAACCAAGCCTTACCATTTGACTGAGTAACTTATTTTACAGTTATATATTCAAAATGCAGAATTTAGAGTGGGTCCAATGTATTCAATAAAAAAGACCGAACAGATAGTATTCCTGCCAAAGGTACTGTTCTTCGATTGAAATACATTGGCTCGCTTTAATTACACGACCCTTTACAATCCAAAATATTTAATTACAAGGGTTCTATTGACAGGTAATTATCCTTCCCGCATATTCAGGAACACATTTAAATAATGAATAATAGAACGGTACCATCATGTTTAAAAGACTTGCATCAGAAGCGCTGGGCCTGAGCGATATTGGTCGCATTGTATCGCCAGCCGATTACGATAAAGTAGACGCAGACGATTATATTTTCCACGAAGACAATGAAAAAATTTTCTTTTTGATCAAATCAAAAAAAGATGAATATTGCTTTACCAACCGTGCTCTTATCCATGTCGATGGCGAATTAGCAATAAGCTCAAAGCGTGTATTGAAACGCTATGAATATGCTTTCAATCAGTTTTCTTCTGTCTTGCTAGAAACAGCGGGTACTATCGACCTTGACGCCGAAATCAAGTTTAACGTTGGTGAGACATATTTCTCGATCGATGTTGACAAGCAACAGATTGAACAACTAAAGGATTTGTATAAAGCCTTATTCGAAATTTCTCACTTACAGATCATTAACTCAGATCGCTTAAAAGATTCATTCCGTTCACTTGAAATTGCGTCTGAATCCGTTGGGCGAATTACATCACAATCAACGGTTTCATCTGAATTTGAGAAAATAACGCATTTCGCAGCACAGTATATGGAATCATCGAAAGAAAAGTATATTCGCGAAGATTTTTCTGAGATATTCGAAAAATATATTAACAATTAAAATATAATCTCAAAAATAGAGCCCAGCATCATCTGGCTGGGCTTTTTGTTTAAATAGCGTACTATAAATCAGGATAACCATCAGGATTTGATGACTGCCAACGCCAAGTGTCTGCTGTCATATCATCAATAGTTCGTGTCGCTTGCCAATGAAGTTCTTCTTTCGCTTTTGCAGGATCAGCCCAACACTCAGCTATGTCACCTGGACGGCGAGATACAACTTGATAGGCAACCTCAACCCCTGCAGCTTTTGAGAATGCATCAATCATCTGTAAGACACTAAAACCATTTCCGGTACCCAAATTATAGATATGCAGACCCGCTTCGCTGCCTTTATGGGTTAGCGCCGCTAAATGACCATCAGCAAGATCCAACACATGAATATAGTCTCGGACACCCGTTCCATCTACCGTTGGATAATCATCGCCAAAAACAGATAAAAACTCACGGCGCCCTACTGCAACTTGGGAAATAAATGGTACGAGATTATTAGGTATGCCCTGCGGATCCTCTCCCATCAAACCAGACTGGTGTGACCCAACGGGATTAAAATAACGCAGCAGAGTAATGCTCATTTCCGGATAAGCACACTGGATGTCCGTCAGACACTCTTCCACCATCAGCTTACTGCGGCCATACGGATTAGTTGCACTCGTCGAAAAGTCTTCCTTGATCGGGACTGAGATAGGATCACCATAGACAGTCGCTGACGAGCTGAATATCAAGCTACCTACACCAGCAGCGCGCATAGCCTCCACCAGTACCAACGTGCCATGCACATTGTTATCATAATATTCCAGCGGCTTCTCAACTGACTCACCCACCGCTTTCAAACCTGCAAAATGAATGACGGCATCAATTTTGTTTTCGGCAAATATTTTATCAAGGACTATACGATCGCGTATATCGCCTTCATAAAACACAGGGCTTACACCCGTTAGCATCTCGATACGCGATAATACAGATCTTTTACTGTTACTAAGGTTGTCCAAAATAATCGGGGTCATGCCCGCTTCAATCATTTGAACACAGGTATGACTGCCAATGTATCCCGTGCCACCAGTGACTAACACATGCATACGTCTCTCCCTGTCTACACCCAATATACTCAAAACATAGCATACCCAAGGAATATAATTAGGCAGGGAGAAAAACCATTATCAAATAATGTAACATATGTGGAACATCGTACTATCAAACCACATAAAACACACTCTAACCAATTGAAAAATAAAATCAGACAGTAGAACAACGCCATGTATCACAGAACTGTCCATTACATTTTTTTCATGAAAAAATTAGACATAGCCCACCCTCTACTTTAAGCTACACATCAAAATGCATGAAGTTGCGTACAAATGGAATAAAACGAAAGGGATAAACACTATGACGGTGATTTTTAGAAGTGATCAACTCCGTTCTGAAAACCTCGCCCACATGGAACTCGGTGCAGAAACACTAAGGCAACAACTACAAACTCTATTTCCCATTTCTGCAGTTGTTACCCTGATTATTGCCTTCGCTATTTTTGTTACCGAAAGCGCACTTGCACCAACAGCTATTACACTGATCGGAACTGGGCTTTCCATTACACTTCACTACCTAAACCTTCGCCGTAAAAATCCTTATCTGTTAATTTGGGTATTCATTGCTTTTACCTCTTTTACTTGCATTTACGATTTCTACATTCAATCAACTAATTTAGTTTCCCATACCGTTGCTCTGACTATTCCTCTTTTGTGCTTCTTCGCTCTTCGCCATCAACTAGCATGCTGGTATAGCCTACTATTTGGACTGGTATATATCGTAATGAGTGCCAGCGAAATGGCGAGCAAACAGCACCAAATTACAGAAACGCTGCAAAATCTGAGTGCCTACATCATGGTTGTTGTCATGGCCTATCTACTTGCCCAACACCGCAACGACGCTATCAAACAGGTCCAGCAAGCATCAACCACTGACTTTCTGACCGGTCTTCTTAATCGACAGGGCATGGAAGCAGCCTACCAACAGCAGGCCTATCGCAGTAACCGCTACTTAAAAGATCTCACTATGCTCTCACTTGAGATCGACGGGCTCAAAAATATCAACGACAGATACGGGTTGGAAGCTGGCGATAATGTTCTGATTATGGTCGCGAAGCGCCTTAAGCAACTCTCGAATACAGGTGACTACCTTGCAAGAGTTGGAGGTGGTGAATTCTGCATACTACAACCTGAAACCTCGTTGGATGAAGCCGAACAAAATGCACTCAACTTAAAATCCCACATAGCGGCTTGCCAACTGCATCTTGATAACGGGCAGACAATTTCAGTGACGGTAAGCATCGGCTTAACCCAAGTTGAATACCAAATGTTCAGTTTAGACTACATCAAAGTCGATTCAGCCCGACAGCGGGCGAAAAATTGGGGACGAGATCAGATAGCAATAAGCTAACTTTATAATACTTAAATAAAATCCGGTATATTACGAAAACAAACTATCTCCAAATTAGCTCAGGTGTAGGATCTACAATGACGCAGCGAACATTATGCCAATGGAAATGCTTTAGTGTTGAACAATCAGAGCATCAGCTTCCTGATGGACGGCATATCGAATTCACTACCGTTAAACACCCGGGAGCCGTGATCGTTTTACCTATAACCAATCAAGGTGATCTTGTCATGGTAAAACAGTACCGCCCCGCTATTGGCAAATGGATTCTTGAATTCCCGGCAGGGACTCTCGAGCCAAATGAAGATATTCTGACATGTGCCCAACGCGAACTTGCAGAGGAAGCCCAACTGCAAGCTCGTGACTGGCAAGCTATGGGCGACTTATTTCCCGTACCAGGTTTTTGTGATGAAGTGCAGCATGTCTACCTTGCCAGAGGATTGTCACCAGCAAATGGCGAATTAGACGAAGACGAAATCATAGAAGTGGTTACGCTAACCCCTCAAGCCTTCATAAGCAACGTCGCCGATGGTAAAATCAACGATGCAAAGACGCTGGCAACATTCCTAAAAGCGCAGGCGTCAGGTTATTTATAACGAAACGAATGAATATTACTTACTGAACTGGCAGCTCGATGGATAAACTATTTACATATCTCAATAAATTCGCAGCTATTATGGCTATGCTGATGTTTATCATCGGTGGCGGTATGGCACTGTTCGTGTTTTTCTTCGCCCCCTAGCATCATATTCAGCCACGGAAACCTCATTACTCTCGTTGCAACGAGAGATACAGCGGCTACATTCGCATCCCTCCATCTACTTCAAGTACCCGTCCGGTAAAGTAGTCGCTTTTTAAAATAAATTTCACCGCTTCTGCTATCTCAGACGGTTTACCTATTCGCCCTAATGGGATCATGGCCTGCAATCTCTCGATGGCTTCTGGCTTCAACTGTTTGGCCATTGAGGTATCAATCACACCAGGGGCAATAGCCGCAGCTCTTATTCCGTAACGCGCCAATTCTTTTGCCCAACACACCGCCATCGTAGCAACTGCTGCCTTGGAGGCGGCATAATTACTCTGTCCGGCATTACCCGCTCGGGCAATACTGGAAATATTAATAATCGCCCCCTCGCAATCAGCCTGGATCATCTGCAATGCCGCTTCTCTTCCGCACAGAAACGTTCCTGTACAATTGACTGCCATCACATTCTGAAATTGACTCAACGGCATTTTTTCAATGTCGTCACCCTTGGCTTTAACCAACATGCCATCATGTAATATACCTGCATTGTTGATTAAGCCATTCAGTCGTCCGAAATCCCCCATGATCTGCTCGAACACTGCTTCCACTTGATTCTCATCGGTGACGTTTACCTGATATATAAGTGCTTTGGCACTGAGCATATGGCACTGACGCTGGGTTGCAGCCAACCCTTCAGGATCGATATCAAGCAAGGCTAAGTCAGCACCGGCTCGCGCCAAACAAATTGCTATCATTTGCCCCAACCCTTGACCTGCCCCGGTTATTGCTATGGTTGACTGCCTAATATCCATCCGTCATTCCCCCATCATCACTGCGGCTTACTGCTTCGAGTTATCACTCCGGCGTCGATAGAACTCAAACAAGCTCGAAAAGTCCAACAACTCGTTACCGGCTGCATTATGAAAGGCATACAAATTTCGCGCCAATGTCCCCATAGGGATCGGGGACTGGCTTTCAACAGCAGCATCGAGTCCCAACCCCAAATCTTTTAACATCAATTTCGCCATAAACCCCGGTTGATATTGCTGTGACGCAGGCACATTCGCCATCACCCCAGGACAAGGATTATAACGGTCAAGTACCCAATTTTGCCCCGAACTCTGCTGCATGATTTCAGACACAACCTGCGGATCCAACCCATTATCAATAGCAAGGCTCAATGCTTCGCAAGCTCCTGCCATCTGAATGCCAAGCATAAGATTGTTGCAAATTTTGGCCATCTGGCCATCTCCCGCTTTGCCTGCATGCAGTATTGATTTACCGATCAATTTGAGAACAAGCCCTGCGCGCTGGAAATTGGCATCACTTCCCCCGACGATAAACGTCAATGTACCGGCTTTCGCTCCCGCCACACCGCCAGATACCGGTGCATCGACAAAATCAACGCCCTTACTCGCCGCTTGAATTACCACCAGCCGAGCCGAAGCAGGGTCGATTGTGGATGAATCAATAAAAAGCGTACCGCTATCGGCCATATTCAATATACCAAGTCCACCATCATGATCCCCCAAATACACCGCTCTGACCTGTTCGCCGGCCGGTAACATGGTAATCACAGTATCGACGCCTGATACGACTTGTTGCAACGTACCAACAACCTCAGCCCCTTTGTCAGCAAGATCCGATGCGGCATCGGCAACGACATCATAAACCTTGACCTGACATCCGGCTCGTAGCAGATTCAATGCCATAGGGTGGCCCATATTACCCACCCCGATAAACCCAATTTTCATGATTAACCTCCTTTACGCCCCTAAATACTCGGCTTAATACGCGCTGAGTATTCCGGGAGTATGGATAGCCTCGAGATGTTGAAGCGGATGTTCATTGTCTGCCCATAAAGGCGTAAATAAGCGATCAATCAAAGATTCATCGACTTGTTCAACGGTTGCAAACTTCCATTGAGGCTGACCTGTCTTCTCGATAAGCCGAGCTTTGACCCCTTGGTGAAACTCACCAAGTAAACCGCAACGCACCGATATGGTCAGCTCCAATCTAAAACAATCCGCCATTGTTTCATGGCGATATTGCCTAATCTGACGATAACAGATATGGGCCGAAATCGGGCTCCCTGATGACAGGGCCGACTGGGCACGTTGCAACCATGAGGGATCCACATTTGGCTTTGTACCAAGTGAAGCAATTCCCTGACAAACCTCAGCCAGACTCCCGTACTGGCACACTTGCTGGATCTCGGTAAGATAAGGCAATAGCTGACTACAGGGGTGTTCAACCAACGTCTGATGCCCCAAACTAGCCAGCACTTGATCAACCAACACTTCTGGCTCGGCACCTAACCAGTCAGCTTGCTGCAAACAAGAAATGAACCTTAGCTTGTCCTTTGACGCGACAACATGATCTGCCATACCGATCGCAAGTGCATCACTGGCATTTAGCGTCGCACCGGTGAGCCCGAGAAACAGACCGACCCCCTGGGGTAATTGATTCAAAAACCACGTCCCCCCTACATCGGGATATAAGCCAATATTGATTTCCGGCATGGCTAATTGGCTTTGCGGCGTCATCACTCGATGGCTAGCTCCGATGTAAAGCCCCATTCCGCCGCCCATCACAATACCGTCACCCCAAACAATGATAGGCTTTGGATAGGTATGAATCAGATAGTCAGTGGTATATTCAAGCGAGAAATAATCCGTTAAAAAGCCTGTTGCCTGACAACCGAGCAACGGCGCACCATGTGACGTTGTCACATCATCTTGCACCGAATCCATCACCCGGTACATGCTCCGTACGTCACCTCCTGCGCAGAAAGCCTTACTACCTGAGCTATGGAGAAACACGCATGCAATACTTTCATCATACTGCCAGTGCACCAAAGCCTCGTAGAGTTGCTTTAGCATCGGATAGCTTAATGCATTCAACGACGATGGGTTATCCAGCTCTGCCATTCCTATCTTGCAACCGTCGCGGCAAACCAACTCTGAAATATTGACCTTCCCAGCCCCTTCCATAATGACTCCTAAACGGTAATCGTGAATATTATTGATTTTTCCAAACTGGTGGACGTTTTTCGAGAAAAGCATTAACGCCTTCGCTTTGATCTACGGTATCGAACAAATGCATAAACAGTTCACGTTCCTTGACCAATGCATGGCACATCGGCGCCGTTCGCGTGTACTGAATCAACTGTTTGCATGCTGCAATCGAGCTTGGTGACTGATTTGCAACAGAGCGGGCCATAGATAGCGCGACATCCAAACTCTGACCGCAGGCTACGACTTCTTCAGCAAGGCCAATATCCACAGCCTGTGACGCTGTCACTCTTTCACCACACAGTATCATCCGCTTTGCCCACCCCTCACCGACAAGCCGAGTTAGGTTTTGCGTTCCCCCTGCGCAAGGCAGCAAGCCAACTTTTGCTTCCGGTAACGCCAACTCGGCGTGAGCTTCAACCACCCGAATATCGCAGGCCATAGCAGCCTCCAGGCCGCCCCCCATCGCATACCCGTTCACCGCCGCGATAGATACCCCCCGAAATGCAGATAGAGTTTCAAAAGCCTCGCCAAAACACTTTGCCATATTAAATGCCGTTGCTTTGTCTCCGTCGGCAAACAGTTTCAAATCCGCCCCTGCGGAGAAAAACTTCTCACCCTGACCGGTCAAAACCAAAGCATAAATATCCGGATCCGAATCCAATTTTCGTACACTATCTCGCAATTCAATCAAGCTGCTTTCAGTCCAGGTATTGGCTGGTGGATTGACTATCGTAAGTATGGCTAGATGCTTTTCAATATCGCACTGAATCATTGACGAACCACTCATATAGCCCCCATATTGGGTGTGTTATTTCAGTGCAGATCAGCACTGTCTTCGAGCACCCGACGCGCAATGATCAAGCGCATTATCTCATTGGTGCCTTCCAGTATTTGATGAACCCTGACATCCCGAAAATGGCACTCAAGGGGATATTCACGGATATAGCCATAACCACCAAAGAGCTGTAATGCCTGATCGCAAACCTTAAAACCGATATCCGTCGCCATCCGTTTCGCCATCGCACAATATGCCGTCATCTCGGGATCTGCGTGGTCTAACTTGAAAGCGGCATAGCGTACCAACTGGCGTGCAGCCACAAGCTCGGTAACCATATCGGCCAACTTAAACTGCACTGACTGAAATTGTGCCAGAGGGTGGCCGAACTGATGGCGCTCCACCACATAGCGACGAGCTTCATTTAGGGCCTGTTGTGCTGTTCCTAACGAACACGCGGCAATATTAATCCGGCCACCATCCAATCCCTGCATTGCAAATCGAAAACCATCGCCTTCATTACCCAACAGACAATGGTCGGGAACACGCACCTGATCAAACGAGATAGATCGGGTCGGTTGACTATTCCACCCCATTTTCGGCTCTTTTCGACCATAGCTGATACCTTCAGCTTGGGCCGGCACAACAAATGCTGAAATACCTTTCGCACCACCTTTATGGGTACGAGCCATAACAATCAATACATCGGTTTCACCAGCCCCGGAAATAAATGCCTTGGCACCATTAATTACATATCCATCACCATCATGATCAGCCCTCGTCAACAATGAGGCAGCATCCGAACCTGCATTGGCTTCCGTCAGGCAATAAGAGCCTAACCATTCACCGCTGACTAACTTGGCGCAATATTCAGCCTTTACCTGATCGCTTCCAAACCGGGCTATCATCCAACTCACCATGTTATGTATCGTCATATAGGCTGTAGTTGATGTACACCCCATCGCAAGCTGTTCAAAAATAATGGATGAATCAAGCCGACTTAAGCCAAGCCCCCCTTGAGCCTCAGGCACATAAAGCCCCATGAATCCCATTTCAGCCGCCTTACGCAGAACCGCTTTGGGAAAAACCTGCAATTCATCCCACGTTGCGGCCTGTGGTGCGAGATGCTCATCGGAAAATTGTCGAGCAGCATCAATAAAAGCCCGCTGCTGTTCGTTCAATTCAAAATCCATCACATGCCCCCATATTTACCCTGCAAACCATACATGCCACTGGCGTACTGGTAGTTAACGCAGATGAATAGTCATATTCGGGCCAGACGGTATATCCTGATCGAACCAGCGTGCCGTGACGGTTTTAGTTTCCGTATAAAAGCGCACCGCCTGCTTTCCGTATGCATGGAGATCGCCATAAAAACTGCCCCGCCACCCGGTAAACGAGAAAAACGGCAACGGTACCGGTATTGGCACGTTCACTCCGACCTGACCAACCTGAACCTGATGTTGGAACTGACGTGCGGCTGCCCCGCTACCGGTAAATATAGATGTTCCGTTGCCATATGGATTGCGGTTTATGAGCTCAATCGCCTCAGTCAAACTGTCTACTTCCAGACAAACCAATACCGGGCCAAATATCTCCTCCTGATAAATAGACATTGAGGATTCAACACCACTAAACAAGGTTGGTCCGACCCAATGACCATCGGGATACCCATCAACGGCACAATGGCTTCCGTCAATTTCACAAATTGCCCCTTGGGCGATTCCCTCTTTAATTAACGCAAGCACCCGCGCCTTGGCCGCTGCACTAATCAACGGCCCATAAGCAGCCTGCTCATCATCCGAAGCTCCGGGGCGGACATGTGACATCTCCGCCCTTAATGCTGGAAGCACCGTCTTTGCACTACCGACCAATACCACCACGGAGATCGCCATGCACCGCTGTCCCGCCGCCCCCACCGCCGCCCCGACAAGGTGACTGACAACTTGCTCCATATTGGCATCGGGCATCACAACCATGTGGTTCTTTGCCCCTGCAAATGCCTGTACTCGCTTGCCGCTACCGGTACCAGTCTGGTAAATATAGCGAGCAACGGGAGCAGAGCCGACAAACGACACAGTACGAATGTCAGGAGCGACAAGCATCATATCGACTTGCTCTTTGCCCCCGTGCACAATTTGCAGCACGCCCTTAGGTGCTCCGGCCAACTCAAACAACTCGGCAAGGCGTATCGCAGTCAAAGGCACTTGCTCGGAAGGTTTCAGAACAAAAGTATTACCTGCGGCTATCGCCATCGGAAACATCCAAAGCGGAATCATGGCTGGAAAGTTGAACGGCGTGATCCCGCAACACACTCCCAATGGCTGAATTAATGAATAGGTATCAATATCAGGGGCAACATTCTCAACCGTCTCTCCCATCATTAAGCTAGCGATATTGGCAGCCTGTTCAACCACTTCTATCCCACGCCATACATCGCCTTTAGCATCGGCAGCGTTCTTGCCGGTTTCGCTGGAAAGCAACTGCGCCAATTCATCATGATGTTGCTTGAGAAGATGCTGATAACTCAACATCAAGCGGGCTCTTTCCGGAACCGGCACTTCACGCCATGATTGAAATGCCTCACCGGCACTGGTGATTGCCAAGGCCACTTCCTGCTCAGTCGCCAACGGCACTTTTGCTATCTCGACATTGGTTGCAGGATCAGTAACTGGTAACCAATGGCTAGTCGACGAAGATCTGAACACGCCATCGATATACAAGGGTACGCTTGGTAGGCTTTTAAGCTTGTTCATGATGACTCCTCTGGGGTGCTCTCCCAGCTCAAAGACTAGGGAATCTCAATAGCAATAGCGGTTGCTTCTCCGCCACCGATACAGCATGCAGCAACGCCCCGCACAGGCCGGTTATCAATATGCCGCTGCCTGCGCAAACGATGGAGCAAGGTAACCAAAATGCGCGCACCACTCGCACCGATAGGATGCCCCAAGGCACACGCGCCACCATCAGGATTGACCCGCTCAGGATCAAGCCCCAACCCTTTGATGGCTAACAACGTAACAACGGCAAATGCCTCGTTAATTTCCCAACTATCAATCTCCGCCTCCCGCCAATTGAGCTGTTCCAATAAACGACGAATAGCGAATTCAGGGGCTGTAATAAATTCTGCAGGCGCTTGAGCATGGGTAGCATGACCTCGAATCACGGCCAAAGGTGCAATGCCTGCGGCCTGTGCCACTTCTGAGTCCATTACCACCAATGCTGCCGCACCGTCTGAAATCGCACTTGAGTTTGCCGCCGTCACGGAGCCTTTAGGGGAAAAAGCCGGTTTTAAGTGGGGGATTTTTTCGATATTGATGCTGGAAGGATGCTGATCAGCAATGATTTGCTTATCGCCATGACGATCACTGACGGTTACCGGAACAATTTCATCACTGAACCACCCCATCTCTTGGGCCTGCTTGGCTCGCTCTGTCGATTTCACGGCCCATTTGTCCATACTATGTCGGCTTATACCCTCTCGATCCGCGATTTGCTGAGCGTAAACGCCCATCAAATGCCCATCATAGGCATCCTCCAACCCATCCAAAAACATGTGATCGAGCAATTGACTATGCCCCAAACGCAACCCATGCCGGGCATTAAGTTGCAAGTACGGCGCATTGGTCATGCTTTCCATGCCCCCAGCAACAATACATTGCCGCCCGAGCAGTACACCGTCGTACGCCTGCATCACCGCTTTCATGCCAGATCCGCACACTTTATTGACAACGCTACACCCGACTGATTCCGAAATCCCAGCAGCCAGTGCTGCTTGCCGAGCCGGGGCCTGCCCG
The DNA here is from genome assembly GCF_059920555.1 of Photobacterium panuliri. Taxonomy (NCBI): domain Bacteria; kingdom Pseudomonadati; phylum Pseudomonadota; class Gammaproteobacteria; order Vibrionales; family Vibrionaceae; genus Photobacterium; species Photobacterium panuliri. The sequence continues at coordinate 570,283 of NZ_CP197193.1, read as the reverse complement.
CAACCGGCACTGAGCACAAGCCCCATAATGACCTCATCGATATTAATCTGACTATCCGCCATATCGGCAAGACACCCAGCAATGGCAATACTACCGAGCAGAGGGGCAGGCTGGCTGGCCAAGTTGCCCTGAAAACTACCAATAGGTGTTCGTTTGGCTGCAACAATCCAGACTTCTCTATTCATCAGCTTGTCCCCATCCTCATTTTTTGCCGGATCAATAGCCGTAATTCGATAGCTAATCCAACGCTGCTTGCACTAGCTTGACGTTTACGTAAGCATAGCACTAACATTTACGTTAACGTAAAGAAACAAGGCGACAACATCCAAAGGGGTACGCAGTGGAAACCTTCAAGATCAGCGAGCTCGCCAAGGAATTTGATATCACAACACGAAGTATCCGCTTCTACGAAGATGTCGGCCTGCTTCAGCCACAACGCAAGGGAAATACCCGGGTTTACCAACGCCGCGATAAAGTTCGGCTCAGGTTGATCCTGCGAGGCAAGCGGCTTGGGTTTTCATTGGCTGAAATCCGCGAGTTATTTGACCTGTACGATACCCAACAGAGCCAGCACCAACTGAGTAAAATGTTGAGTATTATCGACGATAAAGAAGCTCTACTCCGCCGCCAAATGGAAGATATCAATATTGTCATGCACGAACTTCAAACGGCCCGGAAACGATGCCAGCGGGCACTGAACACTCAATCACCGCTAGGCTAGAGGCTAAATAAACACAGCGAGTCTATATCGCAGCTTGGGGGATGCCATGATTGACCATTTCAAACCACTCAATTTCGGCCTTGATAGCACGTTAGAAATACTCAGGGAGCAAATTAGCAGCTTTGCCAGTCAGACTATTGCCCCCGTTGCCAACGCTATTGACCAAAGTAATGAATTTCCCCGTCAGTTATGGCCCAAACTGGGAGAAATGGGACTCCTCGGCGTCACGGTAACCGAACAATATGGTGGCGCAGGCATGGGATATCTTGCCCACGTTATAGCCATGGAAGAAATAAGCCGCGCATCCGCCTCTGTCGGACTGAGTTACGGGGCCCACTCCAACCTCTGTGTCAATCAGATCTTCCGCCACGGCACCGAAGAACAAAAAACAAAATACCTACCAGCATTGATTAGCGGGGAGCATGTTGGTGCACTTGCAATGAGTGAGCCCAATGCCGGCTCGGATGTCGTGAGTATGCAATTACGGGCGGAACAATCCTCAGAAGGGTTTGTCCTAAATGGCAACAAAATGTGGATAACCAACGGACCGGACGCCGATACCCTGATTGTCTATGCGAAAACGGATCCAACCCAAGGATCGCACGGAATTTCGGCATTTATTATTGAACGTCATTTCGCAGGATTCAGCCACGCCCAAAAGCTCGACAAGCTAGGGATGCGCGGTTCAAATACCTGCGAATTAGTGTTCGACCAATGCCTCGTTCCGAGATCCAATCTACTGGGAGAGCTAAATCAAGGCATTCAAGTACTGATGAGTGGTCTTGATTATGAAAGAGTGGTACTCGCGGCAGGCCCTCTTGGGATCATGCGCGCCTGCATGGACATTGTCATCCCCTATGTTCACGAACGTAAGCAGTTCGGCCAACCTATCGGTGAATTCCAGCTAATTCAGGCGAAACTGGCAGATATGTATACCCGAAGCAATGCTGCACGCGCCTATGTCTACACCGTTGCAGCAGCCTGTGACCGTGGTGACCAAACCCGTAAAGACGCCGCTGGCGCCATTCTCTATGCCGCCGAACTCGCCACTCAGGTCGCGCTGGAGACCATCCAAATCCTCGGGGGCAATGGCTACATTAATGACTATCCGGCCGGACGCCTACTTCGCGACGCAAAACTATACGAAATAGGGGCTGGCACTTCAGAAATTCGCCGGATGCTAATCGGTCGCGAACTCTTCGAAGAATCATCACGATAGGACTGGCCATATGACAATAATTCAAACGAGCGTTAACAGGGACGACAAATTTTTCCAAGATAACTATCAGCAACTTTCACACCTTGTCGATGAACTCCATACCCATATCGAGAGCATCAAGCAAGGCGGCGGAGCTTCTGCAATAGAAAAACAACGCGCTAAAGGAAAATTGCCAGTTCGAGAACGCATTGAACTCCTGCTTGATGATGGTTGCTCACTGCTTGAAATCGGTCAGTTTGCCGCCTGGCAAGTTTATGATGAAGACATTGTTTGTGCGGGCGTGGTGGCAGGTATCGGCCAAGTAGAGGGGGTCAACTGCATGATCATCGCCAATGATCCTGCGGTAAAAGGAGGAACATATTTCCCGCTCACGGTAAAAAAACACCTGAGGGCCCAAGAAATTGCCCAGCGTTGCCACCTCCCATGTATTTATCTCGTCGACTCAGGCGGGGCCAACCTTCCCCACCAAGCCGATGTATTCCCCGACCGAGATCATTTCGGCCGTATTTTCTATAACCAAGCCCGAATGTCGGCAATTGGCATCCCGCAGCTCGCCGTCGTGATGGGCTCGTGCACCGCTGGTGGCGCATATGTCCCCGCAATGGCCGATGTTTCAATCATCATCAAGGAACAAGGCACCATTTTTCTTGCAGGTCCTCCCCTCGTTAAGGCCGCCACAGGCGAGCAGGTCACCGCGGAGGATCTTGGCGGAGCTTACGTTCACTGCAAAACATCCGGTGTAGCCGACTACTATGCCAACGACGAACAGCATGCTCTGCAACTAACCCGTCAGGCACTAAAAAGCTGCGCGCTTCCCAAGAGCCTCACCCCAGATACAAACAGCCTCCCTCCCCGCTATCCTCTTGATGATCTCTTTGGCATTGCTGGCACTGACCTGCGCAAGCCCATCAGCATCCGTGAAGTGATCGCCCGCATTGTCGACGATTCCGATTTTGATGAATTCAAATCACTGTATGGCACATCACTTGTGTGTGGTTTTGCAACACTCTTTGGCCAAACGATAGGCATCGTTGCCAACAACGGCATCCTTTTTTCTGAATCAGCCCAAAAAGGCTGCCACTTCATTGAATTATGTTGCAAACGGAAAATCCCGCTGCTTTTTTTGCAGAACATTACCGGCTTTATGGTAGGCAAGAAATTCGAAGCAGAAGGCATCGCCAAACACGGGGCCAAAATGGTCATGGCCGTCGCCTGCGCTGATGTACCGAAATTCACGGTGATCATAGGGGGCTCATACGGTGCGGGCAATTACGGTATGTGCGGTCGCGCCTATAGCCCAACGATGATGTGGATGTGGCCCAATGCACGCATATCCGTTATGGGCGGTGAACAGGCAGCCAGCGTATTAGCACAGGTAAACCGCGAGAACCTCAAGCAACAAGGGGTCGACTGGCCAGCTGCCGACGAAGAACAATTCAAACAACCGATCCGAGACTTATACGAAGCTCAAGGCTCACCCTATTTTGCCAGCGCCCGCCTTTGGGACGACGGTATTATCGATCCAAGAGCCACCCGAGATGTCGTAGGCCAAGCCCTTTTTGCCAGCTTGCAGATCCCCATCCCCGACAGCACATTTGGTATTTTTCGCATGTAAATGGAGTTTTTTATGCCCGCGCTACCATCGACACTGACTCACTTTCATCCTACTGAAGATGCCCCCGTACTGGCATACCTAGACCCTCACGGGGTTGCCACACTGATCCTTAACCGCCCGGAAAAGCGCAATGCCTTCGATGCGGAGATGATCGCGGGAATGCAACATTACCTTAAGATATTCGCATCCTATGATGAGCTACGTCTATTAATATTCAAAGCTCAGGGCAACCACTTCTCTGCTGGCGCTGATCTCAACTGGATGAGAAGCATGGCTGATAATAGTTACTCAGAAAACCTCGATGACGCGCGGCAACTTGCCGAACTCATGCATCAATTGGATACCTTTCCCGTACCTACGATTATCACCGTGCAAGGTTTCGCCATAGGAGGAGCGGTCGGTATTATCTGTTGCTGCGATATTGCCCTTGGTGATGAAAGCTGCCGACTGGCACTTAGCGAAGTAAAAGTCGGTTTGATCCCCGCCACTATCATGCCTTACGTAAACCGAACGCTCGGCCAAAGGCAGACTCGACGCTACAGCTTAACGGCTGAATGGATCTCGGCGAAAAAGGCCGAGGAATTGGGGCTCTTCCACCAAATAACAGCAACGCCAGAAGAACGAGAGAATTCGCTAGCCTCGCTTAAACAACAATTAATGAAAAACAGTCCACAAGCACTGCGTGCCGTTAAACAACTCTGTGCCTATAACTATGCTCACCCACTCGACGATTCTCTCAGGCAGCATACCAGTGATCTCATCGCACAAATTCGTACCTCGCCAGAAGGGCAAGAAGGACTTGCCGCCTTTCTGGAGCAACGAGACCCAAATTGGAGAGCCCAATGACGCCCCCCTGTGAACGTATATACCACGGACATCTGCCCGGCAAGCTACCAACACAAGTAAAAATCGTTGAGGTTGGCCCTCGCGATGGCTTGCAAAACGAGCAGAATGTTGCAACCGAGGTCAAACTGGCGTTAATTAACCGCCTATCAGATAGCGGTTTAAAGCACATTGAAACCGGCGCTTTTGTCTCTGCGAAGCGGGTGCCACAAATGGCAGATTCACTATCCGTTTTCCATGCCATTGAGCGTCACCCTAATGTCATTTATTCCGCCCTGACCCCAAACATACAGGGCTTTGAAATCGCTCTGGCAGCCAAGGCCTGTGAAGTGGCCGTATTTACCTCTGCATCAGAAGGGTTTTGCCAAAACAACATTCATTGCTCGGTCAATGAAAGCCTAAAACGGTTTGAATCCGTCCTCGCCTTGGCCAAATTGCATGGATTACCCGTTAGGGGCTATGTGTCCTGTGTCTTGGAGTGCCCTTTCGATGGTTCTACCTCACCACAAAACGTGACGAATCTTGCCCGCTCTTTACTGGATATGGGGTGCTACGAAATATCACTGGGAGATACGATTGGCCGGGGAACACCTCTTCAAGTAGCCCGCCTACTCGACGATGTATCAAAAGAGGTCGATCCAGCTAAGCTTGCAGTTCATTTTCATAATACTTGGGGACAGGCGTTACCTAACATCTATCAAGCCCTTCTAATGGGAATAACAACCATCGATAGTAGCATTGCCGGTTTGGGGGGGTGCCCTTACGCCCCTGGGGCAAGTGGCAACGTAGCAACTGAAGATGTTATTTATTTGTGTGAACAGATGGGGGTTGAGACTGGCGTGGATTTACAAAAGGCCGCAAGTGCTGGTTGGATGATATGTGATGCTCTGGGAATATCACCACGCTCAAACGTTTCTTTAGCACTTCGCAGCCAAAATTAAGTTACGAGCGACTCTCACGTTGCTCTGCTTCTAACTCACTCACCGCCAACCACATTTTCTGTTCACGCTCGAGCGCTCGATCCAAATTACTTTTACCGCCCTCGACGCTCAGCTGATCCATCGGCCCAATATAACTTTCTGCATGGCAATTAAAGAGTGTTCGGAACTCTTCAATTGTCGGCAAGCAACTATTATCATCTTCAAACGCGTCAAAGATATCGGACACTTTGCCAGACAGGTCCCGTTTAATACCATCAATATCCCCGTTTCCCATCACTTTTCTCCTTTGATGTTAGCATCCTGATCAGCCTAGCTCACTCACAATGCGGTAACTCAAAAATGCAAAGTATTTGTATCATTTTTGATAATGACTAGAAAAAACTTATTCACCCTATAGCACTTTCGTCGCTCAATTAGGATTTGAATCTTAAATTAGAACTTATTGCTGTCATTTTTTCCGTTTATTTACCGATGGCTATACTTAGATTCAGGTTACTTGATAATGACAATTGAACTTAATCCTTAATCGGGTAATTGGACTACTATTTCGCAAAGACACAAAATAAGCACATCTGGAGGCAATAATAATATGGTAACCGCGTTGCCTTGCTATCGTCACTGGCGAAATCTTGCTGCATTCAGATATTACAGCCTTAGCTTAATTTACGGCGTTATTGCCTATATACCCACCACCCAAGCAAACAGCGAGGCACCACTAACTGAAAAAGCCCCTCAGGCAACTGAAGAAAATGAGCAAATCATTCATTCTCTCGACCCCAATGATGAGGAATTCGAAATTATTGAATGGATAGATGTAACCCAAGAATCTATCTCCGACACCATTCATGATTACAGTACAGAAGTTGATCATTACCTTGGTAAAGAAGACGATGAACAACCTATGCGCAATGGTAGTTATTTAAAAATCAAGTTTAAGCCCCGTTACAGCCATCGTGAATACTTTGACGGTGACGCGAGCATCAAGCTCAAAATCGACCTTCCCCATACCGAACGCAATTGGAAGCTCATTTTTGATACTGATCCTGATGATTTCGACCGCTTGGAAGACAAACAACGTGGAATAAGTGCAAGCAGCGATAGTAGCCTTAGCGGTACTGTGGGAGGCGTTCGCTTACAAGGACGCAAACTAGGACGGTGGAAAACCAACTTTGATGCCGGTATAAAAATTAGATTGCCGCTCGACCCTTTCGTACGAGCAGATCTAAGACGGGTTGATCGCCTAAGCAGCAATTGGACCAGTAGGATCAAACAAGAAATATTTTACTACCATGAGAAAGGTCCCGGCACATTAACCGAACTGGATTTTTACTTTGCACAACACACAGACCCTTCAACCATACTCAAGCTCAGCAGCAGTGCTCAATTCCTAGATACCGACAACAACTGGGAATTCGTTTACCAAACGGAACTCTTTGATCGAATTGACGATAGAAACCTCATGCAATATACCCTCGGGGTCAGTGCCGATTCTCGCCCTAACTATTCGATTACCAATGCCTGGGCCTCTATGACATGGCGAAACCGGCTTTACAAAGATTGGCTCTATATTGCCGTCAGCCCGGAACTCAACTTTCAAGACAAATTCAATTACCGCATCAACCCCGGAATTATGTTTGAACTAGAGCTATTTTTTATGGCTCAAGGCGGCATTGATCGACTCGCAAGAAAAATCCCCACTCCTGATTAATTACTCACGACAGAGTATTCCTTATGCACATCCCTTAATTTAGAAACACGAGTTGGATCACACAATATTAATATGCATATTGTCGATAATTATCTAAACTTAGTATATGCTTCAGGTTGCATCAATTGGAATGATGATTAACATTAAAGGAAACGGGGACACTATGGACCAAGCAGACACACTACGTCATTTTTTTGCTCGTCAAGAGTCCAGAAACCACTTGGAACGCTGCATTGAAGAAGTAAGAGATAGCATAAGGGACGGCAATTTCACGCTCTTAAACTACCAACTTAACGAGCTAGAAAAAGCCCAGCTAGACTTTGAATCTTTTGAAGAATAATGCACGATACTCTACTCGGCATCACGAGCATTTGCCTTTCTCACCACGGGCTAATACCCCATAGCAATAACAAAGTGCAAGTGATGTCGAATAGTATCTTCGGCTTATTGAAGAGCTATGCAGAAGAGCAACATTTCGCTTAATAAGTCTTCGCTACAAGCATATACTCCAAGTCCTTCCAATCACGGCTTTTCTCTACTCATAGCCTGCTTTGTTGAAACCAATAACTGGTCAAAAAAGTCACCTACATCATCTCTGTTTAGCCAATCAGGCTTAAACCGAAAGTGCTGCCAATGCTCTAAACGCTCCCATGTCGAATGCAATGGTGGTGTATGCAGATAAAGTAGAACAATCAGACCACACTTAATCGCACTGATAAACGGATTTCGCGGCGAAAACACTTTCATAGCCGTACCAAAGGATTTCTTAATTCGTCGATTGGCCAAGTCAACACTGTACAGTTCATCTAACAGCAAATGGACCAAGCCACCAGCAAACAGAAATAAACCTGACAGCCAAGAAGTCGTATCGCTATAGCCCAATAACGAGATCACCCAAACCACTAACAGTCCTGCTAACGCAATGAATGTTAATGAATGGCAGCATCCCCTATGTACCGTAATTTTCTCCAGAACCGACTTGAAATTATAACGGATGGTCAGATAACAAAAGATGCTGTACACAATCAACTCCAGCATCGACACCAATTTGTATATATGCCCAACAAAACTAAACGTGAGCATTCCGCCAAGCAATCGAAATAGTGTCGCCATTGATGTTGAATTATCCGAATCAACATCTGGCAATAAACCACCAATCGTACCCAACAATATGAGCCATAACGCAGTAACCGGAACGACATGTCCCGCCGACAATAACGCGGTTGCCGCTATACTACTGGTAAGAGCGGCAGTTCCTAGATGGGTTTTAAAATTAGCCACATCAACATCTCTACCTCAGTGAAGAGCTTACCTTTACTATATGGTATTACTGCCTTCACTAAGTTCTCAAAACTGGATATATAACCAGTATTATGTATGAAATATAATGAACTTCAATAAAATCCCATTTTCACGGCGTTACGGCTATTCAATCGATTATTATTTAGGCACATTTTAAGCTTCGATAATATTTGCACCAACCTCATACTCGGTATTAGCTGCAAAATAGAAAGGATTCCCTGACAACACATCCTATGGGCAATTCAACATCCCCAAACAACGTCAAAGAAAAAAATAGTCGTAAGGGCTATAACACTACCGGCTATTAAGCCAGCCTATCCGCACCCCAAACTGGAAAATTATAAGTATTAATATCATCAATTTGCGTTAGACTTATAGCATTATATAGCCCTGTTAACGCGGAAAACGCCATGGAAGCCGAACAACTCGAAATCTTAAACTTCATCAGTCAATATCCTCCTTTTGACGACTTGCCTGACGAAAAGCTAAAAGAAGTCGCACTAAATACTGAAGTGGCGTACTACCGAGCCGATACGACAATTTTGAATTTTGGCGATGCTATACATGATCTATTCATGATAAGAAGCGGCATTGTTGAAATCTATCGCCGTAAAGGCGAACTTTATAACCGAATAGACAAAGGCAATCTTTTTGGTCAGATGGGCCTGCTTATGAACAACAAAGTTCGTATGCCCGCAAAAGCGATTGAAGACACTCTCGTTTACTGCATCCCTGAAAGCATATTCACAATGCTATGTGATGAATTTGACAGTTTTGCTGACTTTATGGAAGTTGAAGAAAGTGCGAGACTTCGCAACGCGATCTCTACTCACTCTGAAGAAAATGACCTGACAACATCCAAAGCGCGTCATATCCTCACACGCGATCCTGTCACGTTAGAATCCACAGCGACTATTCAGCAAGCGGCTACCTTAATGACCGAGGAAAATGTCTCTGCCCTGCTCATCATCAACCCTGAATACGACGAGAATGACGATGATAATGACAGGCTTGTCGGCATCCTGACCGACAGGGATCTCTGCACCCGAGTCTTGGCTCTGGGTATTGATACCAACTTGCTGGTCTCCGACGTGATGAGCTCCGATGTCATTTCGCTCGATTATAACGCCTATGTCTTCGAAGCCATGCTAACCATGCTGCGCTATAACGTACACCACCTGCCTATCTTAAAAAATAAAATCCCGATCGGAATTATTGGCCTGACAGATATCGTTCGTTACGAGTCTCAAAACAGCTTGTTGCTGGTCAGTTCGATCTTCCAACAACAAACGGTTGAAGAGCTCAAATCACTCTCTGAGAATGTCAAAGACTGTTTTGTGCGTATGGTTAACGAAGATGCCAATGCCCATATGATTGGTAGCGCCATGTCAGTGATTGGCCGTAGCTTCAAACAACGACTCGCAGAGCTTGCCGAAGAGGAACTTGGGCCAGCACCAATCCCCTACTGCCTCGTTGCCATGGGTTCTATGGCTCGCGATGAGCAACTAATCGTGACTGATCAAGATAATGCCCTCATTTTAGACAATAGTTACGACGAAGAGCGCCACGGCGAATACTTCTCAAAATTCGCCACATTTGTCAGTGATGGGCTCGCGGCCTGTGGCTATAGCTACTGTGATGGTGAAATCATGGCGACTAACCCTCAATGGCGTAAAACTCGTGCTGATTGGGAAGAGTGCTTTGCCGATTGGATTGATGACCCCAACCCGCAGCGACTTCTTAATAGCTCGATCTTCTTCGATCTCGATGGTGTCTATGGCCGCCAAAAATGGGCAGAGCAACTCAATAGCTTCATCGTACGACGGGCCCGGAAAAACAACCGTTTTCTCGCCTGTCTTGCTCGCAATGCCATTAATCGCACGCCACCACTTGGCTTCTTCAAAGACTTCGTGATGGAAAAAGATGGCCGTCACAACAACTCGATCAACCTTAAACGACGCGGAACCGCACCACTGGCGGACTTAATCCGAGTTCATGCGCTTGCTGTCGGTTCACGGTCACAAAACTCATTTGAACGCCTTGATGACATTATTGACGCCGGCATTCTCCCTAAAGGCCGCGGTCAAGATTTACGTGATGCGATGGAATTAATCTACACGGTTAGGATCCGTCACCAAGCCCTAGACATTGAAGCCGGTATCGAAGCCGATAACAGTATTGAGCCCGAGAATATGTCTGATTTCGAACGCCGAAATCTAAAAGCAGCATTCCAAATTCTCAGCAACGCACAAAACTTCATTAAATTCCGCTATCAAGGAAACCGATGATGATGACGTTACTCCACAAAACGTCGAATTCACTTATCGACACCAGCCATACACCCAACTGGCCCCAGCGCTTGGCGACATTGGGGGAAGAGGCCAGTGATGAGCGTCTCAAGTCATTTTACGCAACAGCCAGCGTATTACCTGACACGCCATTAAAAGATGTCCCATTCGTTGCCCTTGATTTTGAAACAACCGGATTAGATCCACATTCGGATGAAATCATTAGTATCGGATTGGTACCCTTTAGCTTATCGCGTATTCATTGCCGGGGCTCTGCGCACTGGGTTGTAAACCCTAACCGGCCACTTAATGAAGAATCTGTAATTATTCATGGCATAACTGATTCCGATGTCGAAAAGGCACCGGAATTACTGAAAGTAATAGAACAGGTACTTGCCGCATTGGCCGGAAAAATCGTCGTCGTACACTATCGAAATATCGAACGGGAGTTCATGAATCAGGCGCTGCTGACTCGACTGGGCGAAGGCATCCAATTTCCTGTCGTCGATACACTCGCAATTGAAGCGGGGGTACAGCAAAAAATGTTCGGAGGCTTCTTCAATCGACTCAAAGGAAAAAAACCGGGTTCTGTACGCCTAGGGCGAGCGCGTGAACGCTACAACCTGCCGGCCTACCAACCACACCACGCACTGACCGATGCACTCGCAACAGCAGAGCTACTACAGGCACAAATTGCCTATCATTACTCACCTGAAACACCAATCTCTGAAATTTGGCTATAACGCCTCTATTCCCTTCCTAAGCTACCTTAGATACAAACAGTCAAGGTAGCTTAGGATATGTTTTGCCTCGTATATATCGAGGTTATTTTGACCGATACAATCAAACCACCAGTGGTTAGCACACTAAACACATTAAATTATTTATAAAATAAAGCACATAAAAGCAAAATACAGCCATCACAAAAATCTAAAATAACACTCACCTTGCCACTGCTCACAAACTCAGTACGGATTTTCAGCAAACAAGCAGCATTTGACTTAGATACAGGCAGTTCAAACCAACACAGCAACATACTCCGCACCAAACCATGCCTATATTCATATAGTGAATATTTGATTTTTTATTTTTGGAACAGGGCAATAAGAAACAACATGCCTCATTTCACACTCTTCAGTTTATTTTGAGTCAAGTAAAACACAACACAATAATTACAGCACAAATCATTCGTGTTTTATGGATTTTTATTTTAAAAGATAAAATCCATTAATATATTTACAATCATAATTTTAGATATAATATTCACAACTTCTTTGCGCTACGGCATGAGCAGACCCCATTATGTTTGCTAAATTAGACGTCACTTCGACGACAAACTTGCACCTGTCACACACAGTCATCAGTAGCTCTAAAACCCTTTTCTTCTCATTTTCACGTTCTTAAGGAGATAATTCGTGAGCAATGACAACAATGGTGGTATCCAAAGACCTGACGGCAAAGTCAGGCCTATTGATACCGACTATCAAATTGGCCAAGACAATATCGCCCTGAAAGTTGGTCCATTTGGTTTAGATATCCACAACCGCGTTTTTGCCATCTCAGGGTTAACAATCATCCTCTTTGTTATCCTCACTCTCACCTTCCGTGAACAAGTCGAGCCCTTCTTTGCCAACCTGCGTAACTGGCTCGCTTCTAATATGGATTGGTTCTTCCTCTCTGCAGGTAACATTTTTGTTATCGTCTGCCTCACACTCATTGTTACACCACTAGGGCGAGTACGTATCGGTGGTACAGAAGCCCAACCAGATTACACCTACGCAGGATGGCTAGCCATGCTATTCGCAGCTGGCATGGGTATCGGTCTTGTGTTCTTCGGTGTGTCTGAGCCAATGTCCCACTTCAGCGCCTCTTTAAACGGCGTAACCGTAGAGAACGGCGTACGTACCGACTGGGCACCGCTTGGTGGCGCTCAAGGTGATATCGATGCTTCCTCTGCGCTAGGTATGGCAGCAACCATTTACCATTGGGCACTCCACCCTTGGTCTATCTACGCCTTGCTTGCATTGGGACTGGCTATTTTCTCGTTTAACAAAGGCCTTCCTTTGACAATGCGCTCTATCTTCTATCCCCTTTTCGGCGAACGTATCTGGGGTTGGATTGGCCATGTCATCGATATTCTTGCTATTGTTGCAACTGTTTTTGGTCTGGCAACCTCGCTAGGTTATGGCGCATCTCAAGCCGCGACAGGGCTGAACTTCCTGTTCGGCATTCCAATGACCACAACAACTCAAGTTGTTCTGATCATTGTGATTACCGCTCTAGCACTGCTTTCTGTCGTTGCGGGTCTTGATGGTGGTGTTAAACGCCTGTCTGAAATCAATATGGGCTTGGCAGCACTGCTGTTGCTTTTCGTTATCGTTGTTGGCCCGACCCTTGCCATTTTCACTGGCTTTTTCGAAAACATCTATGCTTATGTAGTCAATATTCCAGCACTTTCTGTACCATTTGGTCGTGAAGATGTTAATTACTCTCAGGGATGGACTGCATTTTACTGGGCGTGGTGGATTTCATGGTCGCCATTTGTAGGTATGTTTATCGCCCGTGTCTCTCGTGGCCGTACTGTTCGTGAATTCATCATCTGCGTTATTCTGATCCCATCTACCGTATGTGTATTTTGGATGACGGCCTTCGGTGGCACTGCGATCAGTCAGTATGTAAACGATGGTTACCAAGCAGTCTTTGATGCTGACCTACCGCTCAAACTATTCGCAATGCTTGATGTATTACCACTGGCACAGATTACATCTGTCATTGGTATCTTCCTTGTTGTTGTTTTCTTCATTACTTCTGCTGATTCCGGCTCACTGGTTATCGATACTATTGCAGCCGGCGGTAAAGTCGATGCACCAACACCACAACGTGTTTTCTGGTGTACCTTTGAAGGCCTAGTGGCTATTGCCCTAATGCTAGGTGGTGGTTTGGCCGCGGCACAGGCAATGGCTGTTACCACAGGTCTGCCATTCACAGTGGTACTCCTAGTCGCAACGGTCTCACTGATCAAAGGCTTGATGAGCGAACCGCGCCCTAAGAAGTCTTCACTAAAGCGTGCTCCGCAATAAGGTTCTAACGACTTTTGCTACAAGCACATACAAAAAACCACTGCCAGCTGGCAGTGGTTTTTTTATCTCTCTAGTTCAGACTCTACTCGCGATACTTCTCTGTGCTAAAGCCCAGAATCAAGCTGACACACATTAACAAAAGAATAAACACGAATGGTAAAGCCGTTGAAATTGCCCCAGCCTGCAATGCTTCAATTGCCTCGGTGCCGCCGACATACAGTAGTACTGCCGCAACAGCCCCTTCAATCGTTGCCCAAAATACTCGCTGAGGCATTGGTGAATCAATCTTACCGCCAGCGGTAATATTATCGATCACCAAGGAGCCTGAATCTGATGAGGTAATAAAGAAAACCATTACCAGCACAATGGCAATAACCGAAAGAGTGGCACTCATAGGCAAAGATTCAAACATTTCGAACATCGCAAGTGGCACTGAAGTCAAACCATCTTGGCCCAGCACACCCACTTTGTGAATCACCTGATCTATTGCCTGACCGCCAAAAACAGACATCCAGATTGTGGTAATAATTGTCGGAACAATCAACACAGCAATCAAAAACTCACGTACGGTACGCCCTTTCGAGACACGGGCGATAAACATACCTACAAATGGTGACCATGACACCCACCATGCCCAGTAGAATACCGTCCAACCATGCAACCATGCCTGATCTTCACGGCCATGAGGGTTACTCAATGCAAAAAAGTTTTTCGCATAACCTGCCACGGTTGTTGGAATTGTCCCCATAGAAACGGCAAAACCCACTCCGGCAACAAAGACTAACAACGCCAGAGCCACCAGCATATTGAGATTACTCAGTAGCTTAACACCACCATCAATGCCTCGCGCTACCGAAATAATCGCCAATAAGGTAACAAAAACGATCACCCCAACCTGCAACCCAATACCGCCAGAAATACCGAAGACATGCTCGATACCGCTTGCAGCCTGCTGAGCACCTAACCCCAACGAGGTCGCAAGACCGAATAGCGTTGCCAACACGGCAAATATATCGATAACATGGCCCGGCCAACCCCAGACACGATCGCCGAGCATTGGGTAAAATATTGAACGGATAGAAAGCGGCAAGCCTTTATTGTAAGCAAAAAAAGCAAGGGACAGAGCAACCACACCGTAAATCGCCCAAGGGTGCAAGCCCCAATGGTACATGGTTGCACCTAATGCCAACTCACGCGCTTCTGGCGTAAAAGGAGTGACATTCAGAGGCGTTTCATACCATCCGGTATAATATGCGACAGGCTCGGCAACACTCCAAAACATCAGGCCAATGCCCATACCAGCGGCAAACAACATCGCCAACCAAGACATTCTGGAGTAATCCGCTTCAGCGTCCTTACCGCCGATACGGATCTTACCAAACGGTGAAACAATCAAAGCCAGGCAAAACACCACAAAAATGTTGCCAGACCAAATAAACAGCGAATCAAAACTATTGATAATACTATTCTTAATGCCATCTAACGCCGTCTTAGCCGTGACAGGGTCACTCACCAACGCAGCAATCAAAAACAGCAGTATCAGGCCGGCACTGGTACCAAACACCGGGTTATGAACATCAAACCCCCACTTCTGAATATTATCCTGGCCTACTGTGTAGTCCGTATTATCAATACTGTACTTATCTATACCACTCATCTTCTCATCCTTCTTGATAGACGAATGCCATGCAAAAACATTATCTGACAGAGCGAAATCTACCTTTCATTTCGAACGGCCAGATAATGACTCGACATGGCTCGCAACAAGAATACTTAGCCCTGTAATCATTAAATCAATGTACAGATCAAACCATTTCCTGCTCACTTCTGTCAAGTTTACTTGAAAATCAACACATAATGTCTATTTTTTGTACCGCAAAGAGGTTAATCCAGGTGAATACGTGGATATTTCAATCACACCAATTACTTCGGACACAAAACATTTTGTTTGAGATAACCATCACTCGCTGGCATCGGTGACACCTACTTATCGCTCCCATCCCATACAGGCAGCGATAAGAAAATATGGCACGTTTTAGTTTGTTACGTTATCTCAAATAGGAGGAATGATGGGGGATAAAAGATGAGTATTAACAAAGCCTATCTAATGTGACTTTTACCTGCGGCATAACCTTGCTGATAGCCATGTTCTAGCTTCGCGAAATCCGTGGTCAACCGTCCAACTGCAAACGTTTTTGGCGGCACAATGACTGTCACCTTGCAATCAACTGGCGGATTTTCAATAAAAGCCATTGCCTGATTATAAATTTCCGCTCGTTTTAGCATCGCATTAGCCAAAACGGGATGGTCTTTGAATAATTTATTTACGACCCAAGCACTACGGTACTCAGGTTTTCGATAGCCTTCAGGGCGAGATAAAATCACCGTGATTTCCCTCGCCCCCATCTCATAGGCTTTGATAACAGGGATCGAGTCCGCAACTCCCCCATCAGTCATACTCTGACCATTTATTTGAGGATACCCCCGGTAGGCCAAAGGGACAGAACACGATGCCTTTAATAAGTCATTGAGGTTATCAGGTGTTGCCCGAGTATAAATGGGCTCTCCGGTATTGATATCCGTCGTAACGACATAAAGCGGGGTTGGCTGGGACTGAAAAGACGAGATATCGTAAGGCAGTTCGCGTAACGTGATCTCCCACAACCAGTCCAGATCTATCCAGTGGCCGCCTTTCATGTAGCGGATAAAATCAATGAACTCAGGTCGACAGGAATAATCTGTAATGACCTTGTATGTCCGCTTAGGCTGCCGAGACAACCATGAAGCAAGACTAGTTGAACCCGCCGAGACACCAAGACAAAAATCAAACGGTTGATAGCCCTGAGCAAGGTAGCTATCAAGTACCCCTGCAGAAAAAATCCCGCGCATTGCACCGCCTTCAACAACCAATGCTGATTTCTGTTTCTCTGTACTCACGTTTGCTCCCTCTGTTTTCGGTCATCTCTAGTCATATAAACTATCAGACCACAAACGAGTCAGCTATAGGTAACAGTCATATTATTTCAAGCCATTGTTACTCTTTTGAATAGCGCCCTACTGGGCGCTCAGTAAACACTATTTTTTCTTATTTGATTGCCTCCACTTTTTCGTGAACCCACGCGCAGACAAAGTAAATTCATTCAGTGATAAATTCTCAACTTTTACAGTATTACTCGTGATGAACTGATTAATAATGTAATCCTGATCACGACGCTCACGAGAATAGGCTGCAATATACTTTTTACTAGAGTATTTATATGATTTACAAA
The DNA here is from genome assembly GCF_059920555.1 of Photobacterium panuliri. Taxonomy (NCBI): domain Bacteria; kingdom Pseudomonadati; phylum Pseudomonadota; class Gammaproteobacteria; order Vibrionales; family Vibrionaceae; genus Photobacterium; species Photobacterium panuliri. Next base: position 553,297 of record NZ_CP197193.1, on the reverse strand, counting down.
ACTCTTCCATATATACTATTTTACCGTTTACCCGATAAGGAACGGTTCTTACGTGGCTATCCAACTGCGGGGCGAAAGTCATTGTACTTGCATTGCAAGAGTTTACCATTTTACCGCCAGATGTATCCGTCTGAGTAAAAATAAGGTTTCGCTGACCAAATGGTGTCGTTCCGATTTTCACATTCAGGGTTGTCGTATCATTCCCGTAATGCTTTGTGTCTTGTGCGTACCCATCTTTATGAAAATTGTAATGATGGGGATTTGGCTCTGCAGCATAGCCCGATGTAGAGGTAGAAAAAAGCACGGCTGCAACTAGCATATAATTAACATTCATTCTTATACTGATCTATTGCCTACTGTTATATTGGGTTTAATTATGAACGAATAACTCTATCAGTTAAAACAATTTCACTATCATAAGAAAATTCATTTTCGGTATTATTCAAACACTATGCCGCACGATTCAAAACGGTACTGGGGATTCTGATATTGCTCATTATCCGCTTTGTAGTATTCTCGAGGCATCACACTATCTAGCCCTTTCGACTTAAGACACTGCCACTCATCACGAGTTATCACGACATATGACAGCGCCCTGTCCAATATTTCACCAATTCTCTCAACAGTTAATCGATCGTCTCGCACCAGAGCCTTGAGTTGACCCTCAATAACCCCTAACGGCAAATAAAGCTCGCGAACAAGATGCTTCAACGGCTCTTTCTTTGAAACCGCACTCAATTTGGATACAGCAACTGAACAAGGCGCATAAGAAAAAATCTGTCGCCAATCGGGTTTATTATGGCGCGTTACCAAGCCATGTTGATAACAGTAATAGGCCTCAAAATACTGCCGCAAAGAATGGAAGCGTTCCGCATAAACTTCCAAATAGATATGCTGTAACTCAATACCCGCATGAAATGCATATTCGGCTGACTGCGAGTTGTCACCTTGATAGCCCACTATACTCTCCGTTTTATCGTTCAATTTCCGAGAGATTACTCAGCACTTAACAAGAGATCAATTCAATCCAGTGCCTTCGTCGCAGCTTGGGCAAAGAACCAACAATACAGGACTCTCTTATTACTCAAAACAAACTCTCTTGAAATTTAAACGTATCTTCTTAGGTCTATTAACTCAAATGACCAAATTGCAGGAATACCTATGATCATAAAGAAAAAGGCCAAGTGGCAACTAGCCGAAAGCGATGCAACCCCTGAATCTGTCTACCACCAACGACGTGATATTCTCAAAAAGCTCGGAATAACATTGGCTGCACTCCCTCTCGCAGGGCAAGTTAATGCCGGTTTGTTCGACAGCTTCGGAAAGAACGCTGAAACCCCGGATCGACGGCGCACCCTAGCGGGAAAATCTTCATCCTATTCAAACCCACAGCTTTCGCTGACTCCTGAAGACAAAATTCTAAAATATAACAACTTCTATGAATTTGGCACCGACAAGTCCGATCCCGCAGCTCGAGCGCAGAACTTCAAAACCAACCCTTGGAATATTGAAATCAAAGGATTAGTACGTAATCCGTTCACGCTGGGCTATGAAGATCTCTTCAAGCGTTTCACCATTGAAGAACGGATCTATCGGTTACGTTGCGTCGAGGCTTGGTCAATGAATATTCCATGGCTGGGGTTTCCCCTCGCGGCTCTAATCAAGGCCGCCAGCCCTACTAGCTCAGCAAAATACGTCGCCTTCGAGACACTCTATGACCCCGACCAAATGCCCGGGCAGGCGTCGCGGCGACTAGGTGGCGGCATCGACTACCCGTACGTAGAAGGACTTCGCCTTGATGAGGCGATGCACCCACTTACGTTGCTGTCAGTTGGTCTTTACGGCAAGACGCTTGCTCCTCAAAACGGCGCCCCCATTCGCCTTGTTGTCCCGTGGAAATATGGTTTCAAGAGCATCAAATCAATTGTAAAAATCACCCTAACGGACAAAATGCCGCCAACCACATGGAACATTCTGGCCCCACAAGAATATGGATTCTATGCCAACGTCAACCCGAAGGTTGACCATCCTCGCTGGAGCCAAGCAAGCGAACGATTTATCGGTGAGGGAAACCTTTTCAGCAGCCGTCGCCAACCAACCAAAATGTTCAACGGCTATGAAGCACAAGTCGCCGGTCTTTATCGCAGTATGGATCTGACAAGGAATTACTGATGCACGATATCAATACAAACAAGACGGGCCATGTTTCTCGGCCTCATCCCAAACGTCGCATATTGACACTCAAGCCTATTCATATTCGGGCTATAAAGGTATTAATCCACCTTGTCTCATTATGGTTTGCCGCCTTACTCATCTGGAATACGCTGGAAGGCAACTTCGGCGCCGATCCAATACAAGGCTTAAGCCACTTTACGGGTTTAGCAGCCCTTAACACATTGTTTATCACACTGGCGGTATCACCATTTGCTCGTTGGTTAAAACAAGGACAGCTTGTCAAAGTACGAAGAGTCTTGGGCCTGTACAGCTTTGCTTGGGCCGTCTTACATCTGGCCGTCTACATTGCCCTAGACCTCAATTTTCAATGGACACTCATTGCCGATGAAATCGTCTCTCGCCCCTACTTATCCTTAGGGGCTGTTTGCTGGCTGGTTCTATTTGCTTTGGCCATAACATCCAGCCATAAAATCCAACGAACAATGGGAAGGTACTGGCAGCAGCTCCACAACTGGGTCTATTTGGCTCTCATTCTGGCTCCTATTCACTACCTATGGTCAGTCAAGTCAGGGCTTATTGAACCTGTCATTTACTTAGTTATTTCCCTTGCTCTTTTAGCGATGCGATATCACACATTTCGTCGCTGGTTTGCACAGTTTGCGACCGCACATTCGCGCTCATAAAACACAGCTTGTATTTTAGATGGCCTAAGCCCCCTAACCAGCTGAAATATCGTAGAAGTTAAGACTTTTTCTGGTACGATATAACTTTCGGCGGCGGTATATACAGGCTCCAACGAGAGACGTTGAAGCCTGCAGTGATCTTTGATGGGGCAACTTTTGGTTGGCGATTATATTTTCAGCAGCATTGAGCGATTTCAATTAGATTGCCTGCAGCTATGCGAACAGCATTACCCAACGGTTCACAACCGAGGTATGCGTGAAAATCATTTGGGAAAAGCCCTTAGTCGACGCATTATTGCCACCCTCAATGACAAAGGGATCCCTGCGTTATTCGAACAATGCCAGTCAGATGAGCAATTGCCCCAGCCTATTTTCAGAATCCATAACAATGAACTAACCATTTGGATTATTGCCCAGCGCCTGCTCAGTGCCAACCTTGCGCGTCGCAAAGCATTTGTTCAAACCATTATCGATACCTGTCAAAAAATGGATGCCCAGCAACCCAATTATCTGGTTGTGGTAGCTGACCATTGGTTTGACCGAAGCAAAGCCAGTAAAGAAATTCTTGGCTGGTGGTTAGGTTGCCTGCCGGACAATATCGAGCCATACAACCGCGATGGTGTCCGTCTACTGATGCCAGAACACGGTATCCAGCAACAATTCGAGGCATTAGGCTATCCTCTGAACGGTAGCTATAAAACATATCATCCACTCAAGAAAGACGGCAGTAGAACGATTCACAAATACATTTTACTCTCGGCCTTCTTTGAGTTTCCTCAGCAGTGATAACGATATCATGAGTTCTCCGCAGCCTTATCCCGATCCAGTATTGGAATCCACCGAACATGAATTTATCGGTCACACAGGGGCTGCCGATACCTCCAACGAGCAACATGCTGCGCATTTGTCATTGAAAAATGACTCCCTCATCCGCCTGTTCATTCGCTATACCTTACCAACCATTGCCGCCATGCTCATCACCGGTATCTATGTTGCCATCGATGGCATGTTCATAGGCCACTATATTGGCGAAGACGGCCTTGCCGGGATCATGCTTGGCTATCCCGTAGGTTCAGTGCTGTACGCCCTAGGGGCGCTCATAGGCATGGGGGCGTCTGCGCTTGTCTCAATCAAACTGGGAGAAAATAAAACCCAGCAGGCAAAACGCATTGTCGGCAATGCCTTTTCGCTCTGCCTAATCATCTCATTGATAACCAGTATACTGGGAATGGCATTCAGCGAGTCGATCCTTATATGGCTCGGTGCCAAGGGGAAAATACTCGAAATGGGTAGAGACTACCTCTTTTGGTATTTTGCATTAGGCACCTTTGCCATTATCTCACTGGCCTTTTCTTCACTCCTCAGAAACGACGGCCAACCTAACCGCGTCACAGCCATTATGATTTTCGGCGGGATACTCAATATTGTCCTCGACTGGCTGTTTATCGTGGTATTACCTTGGGCACTCACCGGGGCGGCCATTGCAACCATGCTCTCGCAACTCGTCACCGCCCTACTGTGCCTACAACATTTTTTCTCGGCAAAAACCGAATTACGCATTACTCGGCAAAGTATGGCATTGCATTGGGATACTGTTTGTCAAATATGCAAACTCGGCTTTTCCAGCCTGCTGATGTATCTCTACCTTTCTGTTGTTCTGACGTTGCACAACAAGGCGTTCCTGTGGGTCGGCAACGCCATCCACGTTGCAGCCTACAGCATAGTGAGCTACACCGAGGCTTTCTTCTACCTGATCTTTGAAGGTATCGCTTTGGGTATTCAGCCCATTACCAGTTACAACACCGGAGCTGGTGAATATCACCGAGTGCGACAAACCCGAAATTTAGCCTTTGCGGTAACCTTGCTCATCGCTCTTTTGGGGGTCAGCATGATTTACAGTTTCCCAGAGTGGATGGTCTATCTTTTTACCGGGCATAACCCAGCACTAGAGCCGGTCACGGTACAAGGAGCCCAGTTATATTTCTGGGGACTGCCAATGGAAGGGTTACTGCTTGTCGGGGCGACCTATTTCCAATCAGTCAATCGAGGCAAAGAGGCTGCGATGCTCTCTGGCGGCAAACTCGTGCTTATCACCCTGTTTATCTTCTCCTTGGCACATTTCTTTGGTATCCAAGGGGTTTGGCTGGCGCTACCTATATGCAGCAGTGCCCTAACCTTATGGATGTTTCATCGCCTGCGCAAAAAGTGACGGAGATAACGTAATGATCAAAAAATGCGGCCATCACAAACATTACGTCATGATTCTGGATAGCAAAATTATAATGTAACGCCCTAAAAGCAAACCTTTGCGTGATTTTTATCACATAACTAAACCCAAGTTTACAATACTAATTTTCAATACAAACGCATCAGGTATTATCCGCTCAGTTTCTACAAAGAGCGGTGATATTCATGTTCAAAAAAACCTTGCTTGCTGTGTCTATGACTGCAACTTGCCTAGCAAGTGCTTCCTCCCTGGCGGCTGAAAAAGTTGACCTTCTGATCAAAAATGCCACGGTTCTTACAATGGACCAAGACAAGACCGTATACGACAATGGTCTAGTGGCAGTTAGGGACAATAAAATCTTCGCTGTCACCGATGGTTCTGATCTGGCCGAATACAAGGCTAAACAAACCATCGATGCTGATGGCGATATCGTCATGCCAGGTTTGATCAACACCCATACCCATGTCTCTATGACTGTATTCCGCTCAATGGCTGATGATGTGCCCGATCGCCTGCATCGCTACATCTTCCCGCTAGAAAAGAAACTGGTATCTCGTGATATGGTGCGTATCGGCGCACAACTGGGTAACGTTGAGATGGTCAAAGGCGGGGTAACGACCTACGCCGATATGTACTACTTCGAAGATGAAGTCGCTAAAACGGTTGATCAAATTGGGATGCGTGCCGTACTGGGTGAAACCGTCATCAAATTCCCGGTTGCCGATGCTGCCAATGCCGAAGAAGGTATTATGTATGCCGTCAACTTCATTGAAGAATACAAAAACCATCCTCGTATCACACCGGCATTTGCCCCGCACGCCCCCTACACCAACACCACTGAAACACTGCAGACCATCACCAAGCTATCACTGCAATACGATGTGCCGGTAATGATTCACCTGGCAGAATCGGAGCGTGAAAACCAAGTAATCGCAGAGCGCAGTGGTGGCAAGAGCCCTGTCGAATATATGGCGCAGATCGGCGCTCTGACACCGAACCTTGTCGGTGCACACGTTATCAACGTCAGTGACAGCGATATCGAGCTGTTGAAAAAACATGATGTCGGTATCGCACACAATATGAGTGCCAATATCAAATCAGCCAAAGGTGTATCACCAGCACTAAAGATGTTTGATGATGGCTTACGTATCGGCTTGGGTACCGACGGCCCGATGTCAGGCAACACCATTTCAACCATTGATGAATTCAATCAAGTTGCAAAGGTTCACAAACTGGTCAACAAAGACCGAGCGGCAATGCCACCGATTAAAGTCATCGAAATGGCAACCATGGGTGCGGCACGTGCGCTACATATGGAAGACAAAATCGGCTCACTAGAAACCGGTAAACTGGCTGATATCATCGTCGTAGATACCAAAGCGCCTAACATGGTTCCGGTCTACAACCCATATTCGGCACTTGTGTATTCAGCCTATGCGGCCAACGTGAAACATACGATTGTTGACGGCAAAGTGCTGATGCAAGACCGTAATATGCTAACTGTAGACGAAACGGCCATTCGCAACGAGGCTCTTAAATTTGCCGATACTGTACGAAAAACAGTCGTAGAAAGCGGTGAAATTGTTCAATAACTACTGCTAAACCATGCTCAAAAACAGCAGCCTATTTGGCTGCTGTTTTTTATTGGCATACAAAAGACATGGTTGATAACGATATTGATTCTCATTATTATCCTGATGATTGGAATATACAAAATCAGGAGAATATCTATGTCATTTTCATTTCCAGCCCTCCCCTATGCCTACGACGCCCTCGAGCCCTACATTGATGCGAAAACAATGGAAATCCATTACGACCGTCATCATCGAACCTATTTTAATAAATTCTCTGAAGCCATCGAAAACAGTGACTACGCAAATGAAAGCTTAGAAGCACTGTTTGCCAACGTATCAAAATTACCTACTGCAATTCGCAACCACGGCGGTGGCTTCTACAATCACAACCTTTACTGGGCATGCATGTCACCCAATGGCAGTCCATTCCCGGGAGGGCTTCTGGCAGAATCCATCCACTGCCACTTCGGCAGCTTTGAGGACTTCAAACACCAGTTCAGCGAAGCCGCTGCCAACCATTTTGGATCAGGGTTCATCTGGCTAATCGTTACTGAAGGCCGGCTTGAAATAACGACCACCAGTAACCAAGACAACCCGCTCATGGACGTTGCCGACAAACAAGGTATCCCCATTCTAGCTCTCGATGTCTGGGAACATGCCTATTACATCAACTACCAAAATAAACGCCCAGACTACATTGCGGCATGGTGGAATGTGGTGGATTGGCAGCAAGTCGAACAACACTATATCGACAGCCTTCATACCCAATGACTACGGAGAAGAAAACGCGATGAACACATCACGGTGGGAGCAACATACCTTACTGGCTGATAATGCCGTTAAAAGTAACGACTTTCTAATGGCGGTTGTGCATTACCAACTTGCTCTAGCTGAATCTCAGCAGCTTGAACCGCTAAGTTTCCAAACAGAAGAGCTGGAAGATTTACTCACTATAAAAGTCATGTCATGCCACAATCTAGCGAATTTTTGGCAACAACAAGGCGATGTCGAATACGAACTCAAATACCTACAATTGGCATCTGAGCAAATTATGACACTGATCCCCCAATGCCCTAGAGCACATTGCGAGAGTTTCATGTCATCACTGGGCTGTTGCAAGTCAGCATTGATCGCTTTTTTAAAACGGCACCCAAACCCGATAGTGGCCAAACAGGTTGAAAATATGAGTCTCACTAATCAATGCGAGCTCATTGCCAAATTTAAATTGCATTGAACGTGGTACGCAGATATAGAGGAAAAAAGTCCTATACAATGAATGCTCTTAAGCCGCCATTGAATAGGACTCTCGTCCTTTATGTTTGTCTTTTCTTACAAAACTCCCCTTACCTTTTTTAGATTTTACAACTCGTGTTCTAAAGAGCGAACTGGTTACAACTGCTTTCAAAGCATTGTCTCTCACTGTACCGCGGCCCGTTTCTGTCTCTATCACCGGAGTTGATGACAACATCTTTCCGTCATCATCTGTTTGCGCATATTGCTTACGTTTCTTAGCCATATAATCCAACCTTTTTGATTTATATTTAACCATCTCGACCATAATGCTGACGATAAAGGTCTAGAAAGTAAAGAACAAATTCACGAGCAAATTTTGTTTCACAATTAGCTAGCAATACGATACCGGTCTTTGTATAGCGATTAAATACCATTTCGGTACGAAACCCTCGCACCCAACCACCGTGATGAACAAACCCGGGCTGATTGGCATATTCAAAAGTTCGCCAGCCTAATGCATAGTACACATTGCTCAACTTAGCGCGATAACGATACTGATTAGCCCTTATATGAGGCTTATGCATAATCTCGAGCAAATCGGGCCGCAGTACACTCGGGTAATAACCAAACTGGGCGAGCATCCACTTTGCTAGATCTTGCGCACTCGCATTGACACCCGCGGCGGCGGGGACACGGTAATAATAAGGAGCTGGTTTCACTTCAGCACAACCATCTTTAACCCTGACATGTGGCGAGGCCCGATTCTCCGCCTCCTTATACCCCTCGATGCCAAAAGAGGCCTGATCCATTTTCAACGGAACAAAAATATGCTCTTTGACAAACGTGGGATAATCTTTACCCGATGCCAGAGCCAACATATCAGCAGAAAAATTGTAAACAATGTTCTGGTAACCATAACACTGGCCCGGCGAACAGACGAAATTGACCCTATCAAGCATTGCCAGTATCCGGCTGTAGCTGACATTGTCCTCCAACAAATCAGAATATGCCTGAGGAACTAAACCTGTTGTATGCGACAAGACATGCCGAAGAGTAACATCCTTCCCTAACTCTGGCTCGCTAAACACAATATCATCCAGATAAGGGACAACATGGGTATCCCATTCAATCAACTTGTCGTTGACCAAAATCGACACCGCCCCAGAAGCAAATGTCTTCGATATTGAAGCCAATGGAAAAACCGTCGCCGAGTTGACCCTCTCCGTCCCCCCCCGCTTCCGGACACCATAACCACGCAGCAACCGAATCTCGCCATTAATGACAACAGCCAAGGATGCACCGGGTAACCCGAGCTTTACGGCTTGTTTTACATATTGATCTAGCTCTATAGCAATGTCATCGTTAGGCGCGGCTACAGCTGCTGACACACAGAGCAATATAGCCATACAACCGACAAGCCAGCCACTCATGTTGACTACCACCTCACTAAGTGCAACAGGATAAGCCTAGCTCTTTCCGCTTGGAGCTTTGGCTCTTTAGTGAGACGATCCCCCTAACAACCTCGCTGTAGACTCAATATCTTAGCGTTATGAATTACATCTATTTCATCACGATATTATGCTGGCATTTATACTGTGGATTTTTTGCATCCTTCAATAAAATACTATTTTTTAGCTTTTGAACATTGAGCTAATTAATAGTACATATGTACGCTGAATTGCTATTGAGAAATATTCCAGAGCACAACTGTAAGCTAAAACTATTAATCATCGACAATTTCTACTCCTAAAAAGAACCCTTCAACAATCAGAGCTAGATTTTTTGCACTAATCCAGCAACAACACTAACCAACTGATATAAAAAGACAATCACTCATCTGACCACTGTCACAACGAGATCTGGAACACATTTTGTCTTTTCAATTTAAAATTAAACGTTACAATATATCGCCTTGATATCGCTTACAGCGTTTTTTTAAGAAGGTCACCAGCATGAAAGTTGTCGATTTTATTAAGCAAAGACGTGAAGAATTTTCCCGGCATTCCTTTGATTTAAAGGAGCTACTATCTCCTTCTTTACGTGAACACTGGCTTGATTTTGTTACAAAAACAAACAAATCAAAAATCGTACAGCTTGCTGGCAGTCACGCTACTGCATCCAACGATGACGCTGTTGTGCAGACCTCCGAAACAACCAGCCATTTAGCGGCTATAAATAAAGAAAAACAAGTGAATACTGCAGAAATTCAAAATACACCAGTACAGACTCCGGCTGCAGTCGCTGCCATGAAGCCAGAAGCTGAAGTACTCTACCAAGAACTCACCGACACGCTGGGCCAAATCATTCACACCGGCGATTGGCTGCTTGTCGATCAAGGGCGCATCAATCAGTTTGCTGATGTCACAGAAGACCATCAATGGATCCATACTGATCCAAATAGAGCCGCTGAAGAGTCCCCGTTTAAAACGACAGTAGCACACGGTTTTTTGACTCTATCACTGCTATCTGTACTTACTGACAGTGTTGACCCATCAAAGCAAAAATTCCCGACAGCTAAAATGACCGTGAATATGGGGTTTAACAAAATTCGTTTCCCATACCCTGTTAAATCAGGAAATCGTATTCGCGCGACCACCAGTATTCTAGCGGTAACCCCTGTTAAACGTGGTCTAGAAATTGTTCAAGAACTTAGGGTTGAAATCGAAGGCGTACGCCGCCCAGGCTGTGTAGCAGAATCGGTTATTCAATTACACTTCTAATCCGTCGTGATATCATTGGCCGCTCTCTAAAGAGTGGCCAATCACTACCATGACGCTGTAGTTCACATTTCCCATCATACTGCTCCACCAAATTACATATTTACTGAAACTGTCTCGTATTTTACAGGCGAAAAATATAATAATATTTTGCACCTTCAAAGATAAGCCCTAGTTTTTAGGCCATGTACTCTTTGTCGGTTCTCTATACAATGCCATCCCAACGAATACGCTCTCTCACTATTAGTCAAATAGCTGCACTTGTAACTCTAGCACTTAGCCCATTTAGCTCCGCCCACAGCAAGACAATTTCTGGTATTAACTTGATGCATGCTACAGGCATGGATCAACACAAAATGGCACGATTTTTAGAGCATTCACCGAGCATCAAAGAATTCTATGTCAGCGAAAAACTTGACGGTATTCGGGCTATTTGGACAGGCACCTCACTCGTCACCCGCCAAGGCAATACAATCTCGGCACCAGACTGGTTTATTGCCGCACTCCCAAAAGATATTATGCTAGAAGGTGAATTATGGGCAGGACGAGGACAGTTTCAACAAGTCACACGAACCGTATTAGACAAATATCCAAATTCAAACCAATGGCTCAACATCAAATTCATGTTATTTGATATGCCAAATGTTCAAGGGCCTTTTTCCCATCGTCTTTCTTTATTAAAAGAACATGCGAAGACATTAAACCAACCTTTCATTGAAGTAGCCACCCAACGTGAACTTGGCAGTATAACCGAATTAGAGAGATGGCATAAAAATGTGATCGCTCTAGGTGGGGAAGGACTAATGCTGCATAACAAAAACAATTTCTATACAGCAGGTAAAAGCCCCGCATTAATGAAGTTTAAACACCATAACGATAACGAAGCCATTGTTATCGGCTATGAGCCTGGCAATGGAAAATACAAAGGTATGATGGGGGCAATTTGGGTAATCACTAGCGACAATATCAAATTTAAGATTGGCACTGGATTTTCAGACGACGATCGGCAAAACCCGCCTCCGCTCGGTAGTTTTATCCAATACCGTCATAACGGGTTCACTAACAGCGGCATACCTAGATTTGCCCGATATGTACGATTGCGGCCTAGCCCTGATAGCTAAATACAACTCACGCCTAAACATTATTTATCACCACTCACAGCCAAAAGGATATAAAACACACCCATCAATACTCACTGTAGCGCTATTATTACTTTCTTGAGGTATTCTTTCCTGCCTGTCTAAGCAGTTTTTTTCTGGTTAGCGTTTGTTGCTTCTCTGTCAACGCATCATATTCCTTTTGATCAATAATGATACCTTGTTCTTCCAATGCAAATAGCCTTTCCCATTCCAACTCCACGAGTGCCATTTCTTTTTCTATTTTCTCATACTCGATATCGACACTCTTCTTATTATCAATGGCATCACTTTGGCCAGACACTGACAATAACAAACCTAACAACAATAGCTTATATTTCATGCATTCCTCAAAACGTATCCTGTCAATATACTCTCACTCAAAGGCAAAGCTCTGTTTTCATCGAACATTCTACAAACAAAGTATCCTTCGCCTTAATGGAACAGGTATTTAAAATACAAGACTGATGGTTTCCATTCAGTTATTAACGATATATTTTTGCCATTTTTCGAGATGTTTCATAAAAAATCAAATAGCAATGAAACATAACAACAGCTTTCGCCTTAAAACATTACTGGCATTGAAATAAACAATAAAATTTTCTTTACCTATAAAAAAGCCGCCTAATCAATTAGGCGGCTACATTTGAATTCAGCAGAGTTAAACCATTACAACTTGTATCGATGTACCTCGACCTCTAATTGATTGGCCAACACTTTTAACGTTTCTGCCTGCTGTGCCGCGGCAATGGCTTCATCTGCCATTTGATTTGCGACCTCTTGTACCCCTTCAGTATTGCGACTAATTTCAGCCGTTACACTGGACTGCTCTTCGGCAGCAGACGCGATTTGCGTTGCCATATCACTGATCACATTAATCTGCTCGGCAATAGACGTAATACTACTTCCTGCCGCATCTACATCCGTCACGCTGGTTTGTGCCAACCTGTGGCTCTCACCCATTGCTGATACAGCTTGCTGAGTTGTGGATTGCAGCGTTTCAATCATCGCTTGAATCTCTTCAGTTGAGACATGCGTTCGCTGTGACAACACACGTACCTCATCAGCAACGACTGCAAAACCCCGGCCTTGCTCACCGGCTCGCGCAGCTTCAATGGCAGCATTCAACGCTAATAAGTTTGTTTGCTCGGCGATGTCCCGGATCGTTGATAGAATCGTACTAATTTTAAGAGCATGCTCTTTGAGTTCACCAATGATCCCCGATGCACTATTGACTTCGTTAGCAAGATTACCAATCGAATTTTGGCTCTGACTAGCTTGACGATGCCCCTCTCCTGCCATCGATACGGCTTCTTCTGCTGTCTTTGCCGTATTTTCCGCATTACCGGCAATTTCCTGCGTAGCACTTGCCATCTCGGTCACGGCTGTGGCAACCATCGTAATTTCATCTTGTTGTTGGCGAATATTGTGAGTCCGTTGAACCGTTGCCTCCGCTGCAACTTCTGCACTTTTATTCAACTCAACGGCAATGTCCCGCAACTTGCTCGCCATCGCATGTTGGCGCTCAACAAACTGATTAAAATTCGCAGCCAACTTACCGACTTCATCTTGTGTTTTCGTTTCAATGCGTACGGTCAAATCACCCTCACCATTGGCAATATCCGCCAATGCATCAGATACATGGTTAAGCTCGCGAAGCTGCCGGTTAACCAACCAACCAACAAATACGCAGGCAACAGCAAGGATCATCAACCCAATCAAAGTAATATCAAATACCACGTCAGCTAATGGCGCTTCCAGCACAGACTTGTCCATCACCATTAACAGCGCCCAGCCAGAATCGGGAACTGCCTGTATCTCTACAGCACGTTCGCGGCCATCAAACTGAGAGAAGAAAAAGCCTTTTCCGCTAATCGCCTGTTGTAATTGACCCATCGACAAACCCAGATCGCTAATTGGCTTGAGCTCCATTTTTTCGTTTGGATGCGCAACAATGACCTGATTATCCAAATCTACCAACACCGCATAACCATCTCCCTGTACCGGAATGGTCAGCACATCCTTCATCAGATCCCCCAGAGCCAAATCAACACCGACAACCCCGCGCACAGCCCCATTACTCATCACAGGCTCAGCGAGGGTCACTACCAATGTTTGCATGGTATGACTCATATATGGAGCAGTGACAATGTCACGTCTAGCCTGCTGCGCAGACTGATACCAACCCCGGGTACGAGGATCATAACCAGCACGGTTCAATGACGGATCATGACGATACATTTCACCTTGCGCATTACCGTAAAATGCCAAACTGAAATTACCTGATACCAAAGTCTGCTTTAGGTGAGTAACAACATTTTGCGTATTCTTTTCTGTTATCGTATTGACCGTGGCCGTTACAGCATCACGCTTTGCATTAAGCCAATCACCAATCCCCTTCGTCACCGCAACAGAAGTATTTGTCGACTCACTTTCAATCGCTTTCCAAAGCTGATCTTTCATCGATAAATAAGAAAAAGCGCCCAATGCGACTACGGTTATAGAAATCGCAGCAAAACTCGACAACAATAGTTTTAATTTTAATGTGAATTGCATAATCTTCCCTTGCTCAAAAAACGAGTAAAAAGATTATACGTAATTCAAATACAGACAAATAGCTATAATTTACAGTGTTATCAATAATTGATTTTCCGAGTTAAGCCTCCATTTATTCACTCTCGGTTCATCTTCGACTGATTAGACTAGGTAACATGAATAGGAATCAGATTATCATCACAGCCCTGTTGCTATTGTTTTCCTCACTAAGTTTCGCCGCTGTCGAGCTAGAAATAGAGGAAGATCATGACGACGTTATGCATGCCGTAGAGCAAGGTCTAATCCAGCCTTACTCTTCACTGCAGGAAACCGTCGCGCGACAATTGCATGGACGCATCATCAAAGTTGAGCTGGAGGAAGATGACGGCATTTGGGTCTATGAACTCAAATTGCTCGCACCTGATAACCGTATTATCCGTGTTGAGTACGAAGCCAAATCGCTCTCTATGATTGAGATTAAAGGCCGCGGTTTAGAAAACATCATAAAGGTAGAACAATGAAAGTGCTCGTCGTCGAAGACGAAATGACATTAGGCAACCAGATTGTTGCCGGACTAGAACAAAGCGGCTGGGTAGCAGAGCTATCCTGCGATGGCATCGATGCACTGTATCGTGCCACTTCTGAATCATGGGATGCCATCGTGCTTGATCTGGGCCTACCAAAACTAGATGGCCTTACCGTGCTTCGTGGCATACGTGATGAAAAAGTCGCCTGTCCTGTCATTATACTCAGCGCACGTACAGAACTGACCCAACGGGTAGAAGGCCTGAATGCCGGGGCTGATGACTACTTAACAAAACCGTTTCAGATGGTTGAACTCGTAGCCCGACTTCGCGCGCAAGTACGCCGTTCAACAGGCAACGCATCCCCTATCATTCAGGTAGGTGGTCTTAGCCTCGACACCCGCTCGTCAAATGTGAGTTACAACGGCACGCCGGTTGATCTTACCGCGCTCGAATTCAAAGTATTGTCATATATGATGCACAATGCCGAAAAAGTGATTTCGCGTACAGAATTAGTCGAGCATATCTACAAACAAGACTTTGACCGCGATTCAAATACCATTGAGGTCTTCATTGGCCGCATCCGTCGAAAAATTGGTACTAACGTTATCAAAACCGTTCGGGGTCTAGGGTATCGTATCAATGGCGATTAAGTCACCGGCAAAACCACTTCCAAGCCTTCGCAGCCGCTTGCTTATTGCCGCGGCTGTTTGGCTTTTGGCTATTGCTCTCGCAGCAGGGTATCTTGTTCCCCAGTTCATCAAAAGCTATCTTGTCGACCAAGAAAAGCAACAGCTTTATATCTATATGGATGAACTAACCGCTCAAACCGAAGTTGATAACAACGGTAAGCTAATTCAGCCCCGCATTCTCTCAAATCCCCGCTTTCAGCAACCCTATAGCGGATTATACTGGACGCTAAAAGTCACCGATCAAGAGCTGAGATCTCGTTCATTATGGGATACCCGCATTACCGGTAACGAGAAAAAAGGCTTTCATGGCCCGAATAACCAATCTTTGCTAGTGATATCTCGTCAGTTTTACCTTCCTGAGATCGACGAACCGGTTCAATTAAGCATTGCTGCTAACCAAGATCATTTATTGCATACCATCACCAAACTAACCCACGGCTTGTGGTTAATGCTTGCGACTATGGTTGGAGGTATCCTGTTACTGATTTGGGCTCAAGTCTCTTGGTCGCTTTGGCCGCTCAAGAAACTACAAGCCCGTCTCAAAGATGTCCGTGAGGGCAATGCCACTGAGCTAACTGGCAACTACCCTGCTGAGATTCGCCCGGTCGTAGATGATCTCAACGCCTTATTATTTCATTATCAAGAACTGCTTGATCGTGCCAGAAATCACGCGGGTAACTTGTCGCATGCGCTAAAGACCCCAATCGCGATACTCAACAACGAAGTCGCAAATTTACCCGAGTCGCAACAACAAAAACTCTCTCCGCTATTGCAGCAATTGCAACAGCATATTGATTATCACTTAGGCCGAGCAAGAATGGCTGGGGCAGCCAATATCCTCGCAGCCAAAACAACGCCTTCTGCGCGTGTAGATGCCATTTCTATGGCGATGGATAAAGTCTATGCCAGCAGAGAAGTCATTTTAGTTAACGAACTAGACAGCGATTTGGCAGTAGCTGTAGAAAAGCGGGATCTCGATGAGATCATCGGCAACGTGATCGAGAATGGATACAAATGGTCAAATAGCCTAATCCGCGTACATTTGGCCGATGAGACCCCCCGTACCCTCGCTATCATCGTGGAAGATGATGGTCCTGGAATTCCTGTCGATAATTTTGATTCTGTACTAAAACGGGGCGTACGGCTTGATGAAACAACGCCAGGTACTGGCCTAGGGCTAAATATCGCCAGCGAATTGGCACACAGCTACAGAGGTAAATTGACTCTGGGCAAGAGCGCCCTTGGTGGATTAAAAGTCACTTTAACTTTACCTAAGCCTCGTCAATAGTCTTTCGCGCGGATATCGACCGATATCCGCGAGGAAAGCTGCCACAACAGCCTCCATCTGTATTGGATCTTCTCACCTAAACAAATAACGACAAACAAGGTTGATATATACTCTCGCAGCTTAACCAGCTTGGAGGCTCTCAAGAAGGCCATAACATCAAGTTGACTATTCTAACTACCACTCCCAGAACAAAAACACTAACGCCAAGCTGATACCACCTATATTCACCGGCCAAC
Organism: Photobacterium panuliri; assembly: GCF_059920555.1. Classification (NCBI taxonomy): domain Bacteria; kingdom Pseudomonadati; phylum Pseudomonadota; class Gammaproteobacteria; order Vibrionales; family Vibrionaceae; genus Photobacterium; species Photobacterium panuliri. The sequence continues at coordinate 536,277 of NZ_CP197193.1, read as the reverse complement.
ATCCCAACCCGCTGGTAGAACATCTTGGCAATACCAGACCAATCACGGGTACGGTGACCGTAAAGATAGATCCCACGACCCAACATAGACAAACCGACTGCCACCAACACATACTCCGTCACCATCAAGCCAATCTGCAACACGGCGTGTCCTCCCTATATCTTGAAGTACCGCAAAATATTTAATCTATCATCACGACGCGGCACGGGTATATTAGACTTAGGTAGGTGAAAAAATACGGCTGAATCAAGCAATCTGTGTGCTTATTCAATGTGTTTGGTGTAGAATCCCGCCCCCGGAAAAATCTCACGAAGGTATCGAGGCGACATGCAATTACTCGAAGCAAAACTACAAAAAATTGACCGTCATAACTATCGCAGCTATTCGAGCCTGCGCGGTGAATACCACTTCGTTGACTTCGATTTCTTCATCGACATCACACAGTCCGATCCCTATGCCCCAGCGTCGCGCGTTCGTGCCCGTCGCAAGTGGTCTCTCACTGACCTCGAATGGTTAAAAGACCAGTCTGCCGACTATCAACGTGCAGCCCGAGATTTTATTGCTCGCTACTTCAATGAATTGGCGCAGCAAATCAATGAAATTCAAATTGATCGTCCAGGCCAAACCGTTCTTGACCGTACCGCCGTTGTTTTTGATGACGATGCTATCGAGCTGCGTTTTCGCATCAACTTGCCGTCTGACGGCCGTACGATCATTGCAAAGAAAACAGCCAACCTGTTCGTACATACCATGCCTAAGGTTATTCGTCGTGCAACCATCGCGCGCGAGCTACCTATTGACGAACTGAAGCGTCACTGTGAAGCCATTGAAGACCAAGTATCCCTGCGTAAGCAACTTGCCGATAAAGGGCTTATGGCATTTATCGCAGACGGCAGTATCCTGCCGCGTCTTGCTGGTAATAGCGATCTTCCTCTTCCGGAAGCACTACCGTTTACCAGCCCAGACAATCTCGCTGTAGAGCTTCAAGCACCACATCGCGGTACCATTCGCGGTATGGGTGTACCAACAGGTATCACAATGATTGTTGGTGGTGGCTTCCACGGTAAGTCGACCCTGCTCAACGCGATCGAAAGTTCGGTTTACGACCATATCCCTGGTGATGGCCGTGAATATATCGTTACCGATGAGAATGCCGCTAAGATCCGTGCCGAAGATGGCCGTTGTGTACACAATGTTGACCTTTCCCCGTATATCAGCAATTTGCCGATGGGTAAGGACACCAACATGTTCTCCACTCAAAATGCATCAGGTTCAACGTCACAGGCGTCATGGCTGCAGGAGTCAATCGAAGCAGGCGCTAAAGCCCTGTTAATTGATGAAGACACCTCTGCAACCAACTTTATGATCCGCGACGAGCGCATGCAGGCTCTAATTGCCAAAGATGATGAGCCAATCACACCGCTTGTTGACCGTATCTCACTGCTACGTGATCAGCTTGGTATTTCAATTCTGCTTGTTATGGGCGGTTCTGGTGACTACTTGGACGTTGCCGATACTGTTATCCAAATGCATAACTACGAAGCCATCGATGTAACAGAAAAAGCGAAGCAGGTTGTTGAATCTCACCCTACCCGCCGTCAACTTGAAGGCAGTAGCGCCATTGAGCAGCCACGTACCCGCAAACTCAACTGCGCAGGATTGAAAGCCATGCTTGAAGACGGCAAATTCCGTATTCAGGTAAAAGACAAATCTTCTCTGCGTTTTGGCCGTGAGTTTATCGATCTACAAGCCCTTGAGCAAGTTGCCGATTCTAGCCAACTACACGCAATTGGTTGGCTATGGTTCCAACTTGCACAACAAAAGGCTGGGAAAAGGCACCAAGCAAAACCTTCTCCCGTATGCTGTGCAACGATGAATGGTTCCGCTCTATGCCAAACTACGGCGATATCGCTAAACCTCGTGTTCTCGAAGTCATGGCGGTTCTTAACCGTATGCGATGCGCTGAGTTCAAATAAACGATACAAAAAAGAGCACGCAATGCGTGCTCTTTTTTATTGGCTCGTAAACAGGAAATATAATACCAATCACCGTAAGTAACTAGTCATAAATAATGGTTGAACAAACTAGAATGATTCATTATTTACAACAATTGGTATTCCTGATTACGACTTTCGCTGAAACTGAATCATCAAACGTTTTAGCCCTTCCAAACGTTCCACCAACAAACGGGTACTTTCAACCGACTGGTCACTGGTGTGCGCATTATCGGCCGCCAAGGCATTAATCGCATCGACATTACGAGAAATATCCATACTCACCCCCACTTGCTCTTCTACAGCAGCAGCAATCTGATGGCTATTGTCGGTCACCTGATCAAGAACCCGATTGATCGCCTCAAGCTGCTCGCCCATCATTTCCGCCTGATTGCGGCAATGGTTCGATTGCTCACCACCGCGCTCAACAGCTGCCACGGCCTGCCCTGCAATTTGTTGAAGACGGGCGATCATCGTCTGGATTTCACCGGTTGATGCTTGCGTCTTCTGCGCCAACGAGCGCACCTCGTCTGCAACCACCGCAAACCCACGTCCGGCTTCACCTGCTCGCGCGGCTTCAATCGCCGCATTGAGTGCCAGCAAGTTAGTTTGATCGGCTATAGAACCGATCACATCCAGAATACCTTCAATTTGACGGCTACTATCCGACAGTGCATTGATAACTTCCTTGGATGCATCTAGCTCCTGATACAGGCGATTCACCGAGTCAATCGTTTCATCTACTCGACTTTGTCCATCTGCAGCCAGTTGTTGGGCATGACTGGTCATCGCCGAGGTACTGGCGGCACTCTCTGCCACCTCTTTGACTGAGGCGGCCATCTGGCCAATCGCAACGCTGACTTCTTCTGTCGCCAATGTTTGATGATGCAGGTTTGACTTCACATTTTGCGATTGGGCAAATTGATCCTCAGCCGAAAGCAAAATATCACCCGCAGTCTCACTGGCTCGACCGACAATTGCTCGCAATTCTGATTGGCGCATTTTCAAAGCCAGTTCCACAGGCGAATAATCGTCATATTTACCGGTATAGATGGGCTCCATGGTCGGGTTATGGTAAGCATCTTGTGCCAATAAACGGAGCTGACTCATCCGCTGCTGGGCATGAATTTGCAGAGCCAGCGCACCCCCCAATGCTACGACGCCCAAACCTGTTGGCCAATCGAAACCTTGTGTAAGACCACCAGCGACCACGCCAACCAGACCGGCACCAATCAAGCCCAGCAGAACACGTCCTTGAGACCAACGCCAACGAATAGAGGTTTGGCTGTCCATTTGACGATAAGCTTGTTCAGCCCTTTCAACCGTCGCCTTTTCCGGTCGACTACGTACAGACTGATATTCGATGACCTGACCTTTACCATCTGTTATTGGCGTGACAAAGGCAGAAACCCAATAATAACCGCCATCTTTGCAACGGTTTTTAACCAGTCCCATCCAGCTCTTGCCTGACTTGATATATTGCCATAGCTGGCCAAATGCCTTCTTCGGCATATCTGGATGGCGAACAATATTATGTGGATGCCCAATGAGTTCTTCTGCATCATAGCCCGCCACTTCACAAAATGACTCATTTGCATAGGTCACATGGCTATGGGGATCCGTTGTCGATATAAGGTTGTAAGAATCAGGATAATCCCTCTCCTGTCCTTGGCTTGAATTTAGCTGTTTTGAAATTTTGGTCATAATAGCCACTTTATTTTTTTGTATTTTTACACTACTGCAAAGTGCATCAAGTCAACGGTATATACCTAATACAACATTCCGTAGCAGTGTTTTATGCCAATAGCCATTATGACAGGGAAAACAACTTATTTATTGATTTTTAATAGTAAAAAAGGAATCAACATCAACGTTTGATTCCTTTTTGAGCTGATTTAGCCAAATTTATATACATCAAGCCGGTTGTGCATATGCCTCTAACTTATCGAGTAACACCTCTTTTTTGAACGGTTTTGCTACGTAATCATCCATTCCCACCTCATAGCATTTATTGATATCAGCGTCCAAAACACTGGCTGTCAAAGCAATAATAGGCGTTGACGGGCAGTCATTCTCTGCCTCAAATGCCCGGATCTGCTCTGTTGCTGTAAAACCGTCCATGACAGGCATCATGCAATCCATCAATATAGCGCTGTAGTTTTTGTTTTGCTTGAACAGGTCAACCGCCTCTTGCCCATTGTTAGCAATATCGAAAGTGAAGCCGGCCTTTTTCAAAAATAGCGAAGCGACTTTCTGATTAACCGCATTATCTTCGACAATCAATACCCGATCTTTGCTACTTGCCTTTACATCAACCGTCGCCGGAATAGAAACCACTTTACTGCTGTCACGTTTGGCAAGAGCCTTAGTCATCGCCTTAACAAAGCGCTTGCCCATTAATGGATAAGTTAAAATACCATCAACATTATTACCAAAGTCATATTGCTCATCCCGATGGCTAACCACGAGCACCACAGGCACGTCAGGGAGTATTTTTTCAATCACTTTGATATGGTCCAATGTTTTCCCTAGCGCCCGCTGGCAATAAACAACCACATCAATATCAGATGGATTTCTTTGTGATAAAGTCTCCATAGAACCTTGACTATACCCAAGCCCCCACTGTTCGCACTCGTCTTTGATCACCGCCCCATAGTGGCCACTTTCATCAAGGAGCAACACTTTACGCTGTGTGAAATTCTCAACAACAGGCTTAACCGGAGTAACTACATCAACATCAATTGTGAAATAAAATCGGCTGCCTATCCCCTTCTCAGATTGAAGCTTGATTTCCCCGCCCATCAACTCCACCAATTGACGGCAAATCGCCAGCCCTAATCCTGTACCGCCAAATTGACGGGTTATCGAGCCATCCTCTTGAGTAAATGGCGCAAACACCTGACTCTGTTTATCCTTGGCAATACCGATCCCGGTATCAACAACGGCTAAAGTCAACCGGGCCTGCCCATTATCAAGAGATTGATAATCAACCTCTATAGATACCGCCCCTCGCTGGGTGAACTTCACCGCATTGGAAATAAGATTCATCAATACCTGCCGTAAGCGATATTCATCCTGCATAACCAAATACGGCACAGAAGGCGATAGGTTCACCTGCAAGTCCAACCCACTGGTCGCAGCTTTGGCCAAAACAATCGTCATGGTGTCATAGGCAATTTCAGCAACATTACACTCATTAGGGGCCAATACCAGATTCCCGGATTCGATCTTTGATAAATCCAAAATATCATTAATCAGCAATAACAAGGTTTGTGATGAAGTCTCTATCGTTTGAAGATATTCCGCTTGTGATGGGGTTAAATCTGTTTCTGCCAAAATCCCCGACATCCCAATAATCCCATTTAGCGGGGTACGGATTTCATGTGACATATTGGCTAAAAACGAACTTTTGGCTATGTTGGCTTTTTCTGCCTCATCTTTTGCCGCAATCAGGTTAGCCTGGCTTTGAATGCGCTCATCGATCAAATGATTAAGCTTGCGGCTAAACTGAGTAAATTCATCATTACCGTCAACAAGAACCTTGGCGTCCTCTTCTGCGCTGTCTTTCAAGCGCCCCATCGCCTTCAGCACGCGATCAAGATACGAACCAATACGTTGAATAACATTGGTACCAAGGCACAAGATCACAACTAATGAAGCCACAATCACCGACAGATAGAACCAAATCAATGTTGTCGCAGCCTGTGAGGACTCCGTAATATCACTTGCGAGTTGGCGGCTGATCTCATTGACAACACTCTGTAACAGAACAAACCGCTCATTAAGTGTTGTGATCATATTCGGATCGGCCATTCTATCCATATCACCAGCAAAAATAGCTTCTCTATATTGGTAACTGGCAGTAAATACCGGATTGGAAAATGTCTCGCTGAGCAATTCAATCTGAGCGGGAGTGGCATCAATGGTGAGGTAACGTTCGATGATCAGTTGCTGGTTACCAATGAGAGTATCCAGTTGATCCTGATATTCTTCAACCAGTTCAGGGAAATGGCTGATTAGCTGTATATACCAGTTCTCCTGTTGAGCCCATAATTGAAGCCATTGCAACTGGTACAAAATCGAAACTTTCTGCTCAATTTCCGGATCAGAAATTGACTGCCTCGCCCGCTCCAACGCGATCAAATTCTGGCTAATTATGTCATACCCCCAATCGGACCAATCATTGATATCAGCAGGCCCCATCGCACCAACATCACCAATAAGCTCATTCATCTCATCGGTCACGCCCACCAGCGGGTTCTGCGATTGTTGTGAGAATGCGCTATTCAGTGATTCAGAGAAACGTGTTATTGCGCCAGCCGATACGACTGCTGCGCTGGTTTGCTCTCCGGCCAGTACGCTCTCCTTGAGTGTATGTACCGACATCGCAAAATTTGAATTGGCTTTGAGAAGCTCAATCCTGCTATTCAAGGTGCTCAGTGTATTCACCTTGCTATATAGATGTGACAGCTCCATCCCAACAAAAACTGCCGAAAAAGCCAATGGCAGCACCACGAGCAACATCAATCTCATCTTGATGGAGAATCGATTTAAAATCCCCATTATCGCTCCTTGATCAAAGTTTATGATTTGTCCAGTTGTAGTAACATTATTGTCTACTAGTATTTATAGCAGGATTAACAAGCAGCAATGGGTTTTTCATGGTCAATGGATTGAGATATAAATACTTTTTATCATTCCCCATACTCTCTTTATGTCTTGCTCTTATATTACCCGTCACGGCATTTGGCTCTGAGAAAGACAATAACAAAGAGGTTGAATTTGCCGTCTTTTCATTTAACGAAGCTCTCCCGTCGCTAAGCAAAAGCAAAGCGCGAATGCTCTACAAAGGGAAAACTAAAAAGCTTAATGGCAGCGTAAAGATTGTCTTGGTGGATTTACCAGAGCACTCTATTCACCGCGAAGAATTTTATAACATGCTGCTTGGCAAGTCGGTGACTCAAATGAACGGTTACTGGGCTAGCCAGTCCTTTTCCGGCAAAGGGAAACCACCCGAAGAACTCAGCAGCGACGACATCAAAGAAATCATTGAATGGCTCAACAAGAACCCTAACGGTATTGCTTATGCACCAATCAGTGCCGTGCCAGAAAATGCCAATATTCTAATTACTGTATTACAAGGAGAGTAGCAGTATGAGAAAACTAACCTTACTTTCATTACCGCTGCTCGTTTACCCCTTGTCTGGATACAGTGCCATCGATCTTACTGATTCATTTTCGATTAGCGGGTTTGGTTCAACCTCTGTAACCAAGTCTGACAACAGCACCGAACTATTTGTCCACCGAGAAATTACCGACCACACCTGCTATGACTGCGATACCCTATTTGGCCTTCAGGCCGACTGGGATATAACAGAAACCCTCAATGCGTCTGTACAGGTTGTAAAACGCCCTCAAGATCACTGGTCCAGCCCAGAGCTGGAATGGGCTTATGTGGGTTATGATGCCGATACCCTTAACTTTAAGGCTGGCCGTGTCAGAATCCCGCTATTTCTTCTATCGGAATACTATTACGTTGGGCAGGCTTATACATTCGCCCGCCCACCACAGGAAGTCTATGACAGCTTGTTGGGATTCAACTATTACGATGGAGCCAGTATCACCTGGCAAACGGACATGGGAGATGAAGCCGTTCTGAGCCTCAATCCATTTTACGGATTTGGCATTAGTAACACGACTTACTACGGTAATGAGCAGATCACTATCGACTCTGACTACATTACTGGTATTTCTGCGGAAATCAGTGGCTTTAACTACCGCATTCATGCAGCTTATATTAATACTCGCTATACCATGAGCAGTAGCACCCCAGATGAAGACCAAGAACTTAACATTTTTAGTCTTGGTAGTGAATATTCCTGGAACAACTGGCAATTTTTCGCTGAAGTACAAACAGACGAAATCCAAACCAACTGGAATGCCAGTGCCGCCTACCACTGGAATGACTTTACGCCTTATCTCGTTTATGGCGAAAGTCATCATCGCCGTAAAAGCAGCAGTGTAACCGCCGGCATTCGCTATGACCTCACCTACAAGATCTCGCTGAATGCAGAATGGCAAGGTATCTATATGTCACAAAGCGACTACGATAAATTCCAAACGGGGCAATTTGTGATGCCCCCCAAAGCGCTTGGCGAAGACAAAGATGTCCAAGTCTTCACATTGATGCTTAACTTTGTCTTCTAGAGCGTTCGAGTTCTTAATATATGCAAAAACACGGCCCCGAGGTTATCCTCAGGGCCGTGTTGTCTCACTCACATCCAGTTTACTGGATCATAATATTCGCAATCATAGCAGATAGGATGCTAACTAGCGTTGAGCCATACAGCAAACGCAAGCCGAAACGTGCAACCATGTTACCTTTCTCTTCGTTAACACCTTTAACCGCACCGGCAATAATACCGATAGAGCTAAAGTTTGCGAAAGAAACCAAGAAGATAGACAGTGTACCGATAGTCTCTGTCGACAGTGTTGCCATCTTATCCTGCATCGCCATCATTGCTACAAACTCGTTAGATACCAGTTTAGTTGCCATAATGCTGCCGGCTTGAAGAGCTTCGCTGGCTGGTACGCCCATTAGCCATGCCACAGGGTAGAACAGGTAACCAATTGTATCTTGGAAACTAATACCGAATGCAGATACAAACGCTTGGTTAATCATGGCAATCAAAGAGATAAAACCAACTAGCATAGCTGCAACGATAACCGCAACTTTAAAGCCTGTCAGGATGTACTCACCTAGCATTTCAAAAAACGTTAGTTTCTCTTCACCGCCGCTTTTAACGAGATCGTCAAAGTCCATTTCAGCATCATAATCATAAGGGTTAATGATCGACAGGATGATGAAGGTACTAAACATATTCAGGAATAGCGCTGCTACAACGTATTTAGGCTCGATAAGCTGCATATATGAACCAACAATCGACATAGAAACCGTCGACATTGCTGTAGCTGCCAAGGTGTACATGCGGCGCTCTGACATCTTACCCAGAATATCTTTATAGGTAATAAAGTTCTCAGACTGGCCAACCATCAATGCACTAATCGCATTAAAGGACTCCAATTTACCCATACCATTGACTTTAGATAGCACGAAACCAATAAACTGGATAACAACTGGCAGCACTTTGATGTGTTGCAAGATACCGATCAACGCAGAGATGAAGACGATCGGCATCAATACCTGCATAAAGAAGTCAAACTGGCCGACGTTAACTAGGCCACCGAACACAAAGTTAGTCCCTTCCGCAGCAAATGCCATCAAACTTGCAAAAGCATCAGAGAAGTTTTTGACGATACCTGTACCGACTGATGAACCAAGAAGAAAGTAAGCAATACCCATTTCAATCGCAAGCAATTGAATAATATAGCGAATTTTTATGCTCTTTCTGTCTTTGCTGACAATCAAAGCCAATGCAGCCACAACAACTAGGCCGAGAATAAAATGTAGGTAAGACATGTAAACGAACTCATAGGTGATTCAACTCAATTTATTCGTGCATGTTCCAATATTTATTTCATCATTAAAGTGATATGGATCTCATTTGCCCTATTGGTATATTTATTAGCCACCAGAATAAAACCGGAAAATAATATTCATATACCTTAAAAGCAACAAATCAGGACAAGTTACAACCAGCAAGAGCGCAGATTGCGCAAATATGGGATTGCAACCACTAAAATTGCAATCTCACTCTCATAAAACGCAACGTAAGAAATGAAAATGATTTAAGTTAAAAATGACCGTTCTTAAGCATCCAAAATCAAAACTTTGACCTGTATCACGCGAACAGTCATCTTAAAATTCCTATCAAATAACGTTGCCTATCTCAGTTATTCGTTTCGAGACGAAAAATGTACCCCAAGGCAATATACAACTGTTGTCATTTCACCAGAAAGGCTGCACCAAACACACCCGCACTGTCCCCTAGTTTGGGCTTCACCAACTGCGTATTCAGCACTGGATTAAACAGATGCGGTAAAATTGCATCTTTACCATGGTTATAAATTCCATCAATATTGCCGACCCCGCCTCCGATAACAATGACATCGGGGTCAATCACATTGATAACCTGCGCAACGGCCTGACCAAAATAGGAATACAGGCGCTCTAATGTAACAAGAGCTGCCTTCTCCCCCTGCTCTGCTCGCTGGACAATCTCTTTCAACGTGACATTGTCACCATGATGGTCGCCTAGCTCCTCAACCAGTGACCGATAATAGCGCTCAAGCCCCTTACCTGAGAGCACCGTCTCTACACAACCCTGCTTGCCGCAATAGCACTCATCCCCTCCCGGCAACAGCACATTGTGTCCCCACTCACCAGCAATACCATGACAGCCATACAGCGCCTTACCATTCACCACAATCCCGGAACCCACACCGGTACCCATAATGATTCCGAACACAATCTCGGCGTCTGGCTTTACATCATGAACAGCCCCTAAACGCGTTTCAGCCAATGCAAAGCAATTAGCATCATTGGCAAGAGCAACCTTAACACCCAGTACTGAAGCAAGATCACGGTCAAAAGCCTGCCCATTAAGATACGTCGAGTTACAGTTCTTCATCACGCCTGTGGCAGGGTCAAGCGTGCCCGGCGTTCCAAACCCAATGGCACAGGGATACTCGCCAACTTCTTGAGCACATTCATCAATCAACTGTTTGATTCGCTGCAGTACACTCTGGTATCCCTTTTCCTGCTCGGTTGCAATACGCTTACGCAACACACAGCTATCATCATGGTATGCCAGCACCGCACACTCAATTTTGGTGCCACCAATATCAACACCCCAATAATACTTACTCATCATTACTCCCTTTCTCTTATCAGCGCCACGATCACGAAAACGGCAAAATCAGCCATACTTAAAACCAAACTGATAGGATAAATGATAAATCTTTTGGCTCTGTCACTGTATTGTTGCCTGTCAATTTCGGAGATAATCCCATGTTTTTGAAAGAATCACGCACCGGCGATTTAGTGGATGTCATAGACATGTCTTCACTGATCAACCCCTTCTCAACTCATGTCACCGTGCAGTACCAATCGGGAGAAGACCTTGCTGACCCCGTTGCCATCGACAAACAACAACTCGCCTTCCCGTCAGGGGAAGAGCTGCCCGAATGTTGGATAAACGGATATTACCGTCACGGCAATTAAAAAAGCCGGCACTTCCTACAGTGCCGGCTTTTATACCCAAAACAAAAATAACAGGCTTAAGCTACACCTTAAGCTATGCAGATAGATCCACCGCTGCAACTGATTGGCTGATCTGCGTTGTCAAACGTGACACCCCTTCAGCCAGTGCCCTTACCTGCGCATCATACCCAGACTCAGCCAACGGTACCCGAATGGAAAATGGCTCACGCCGAACCACATTTCCAGCCGCGTCGGTTAGCGTCCACTGGCCACTGACATACGCCAAGCCATTATAGTGCCCATTAAATTGACTTACCTTTAGCTCAAGCTGAGGAAGTTGTCCGGCACGCAGCAACGGCGATAGTTCGTTGAACCAATATCGCGATTGCTTATGGCGTAACTCGTTCGTCACCAAGCGGGTCAATTGCTGAGAAAGCCCTTCTGCCCACAAGTTCTGCTGGGCTTGAACAACTTCAGTATCGCTAATTTGATAAACCAACCCCGTACCGGCAAGGTGTTCGGCTACAGCAACAGGACGCACAACCACCACCGGCTGAGAGTTATTAACCATTGTCGCTGTCATCGCTGTGTCCGGTAGCGGCAGCAGATAGGTTTTCGGTACTGATTCTGTCGAGCTGCATCCCATAAGCAATGTCGTCAAAACCAGTGCAACTGGCATTATTTTGTTCATTATTTCTGACCTCCCGCTGGGATTGGATCTGCAGCCTTCTCGCTAGTGAAAATCAACGAGTTTGGCTTGGTATTTAACTGACGCAGAACAGGTTGTAACTCAACCATCACCTGCTCAAACTCAGCAAGAGCCTGTTCAAGATTCTGGTAAGGTGCAGCATTTGGCCCATAACCATCCAGTGTGTCTTGGATTTTCTGCAGACTTTCCCGTACCTCACCAGGTATCGCCTGAGTATCCTTTGCTGCTAACAATCCCTTAAGCTCTTTCGCTACAGACTCGGCAGCACGCAACGTTTGCTGCGATGTCTGCAAGGTTGTATTCAACGTTTCTAGCGTATCCTCAACCGGTAAATTATTAATTTTCTTCAAGATAGATGTAATATCACGCTGAATCTGTGCAAAACCGCCGGCTTTGGTTGGGAATACCGCATAACCATCAAACTCCTTCTGCTTCGGCATTTTTTCTTCTGGATAAACATCCAAATCCACCAGCAGAGCACCAGTTAGCAAGTTGCCTGTTTTCAATGTAGCCCGCAAACCATGCTGGAACTCACTGGTCATACTCGCCTTTAGCGCCTCAAGCGTAATGTTATCCGAATGGTCCCAAACCCGACCAAGCTCAATACGAACCAATACAGGAATATGCTTATTGGTAAAGCCATGGCCATAAGAAGGAAGTTTCAGCGGCACTTTCTGTACCGTACCAATGCGAATACCCTTATATTCTACCGGCGCACCAGGCTGTAAGCCTCGCACTGACTCCTCGAACATCATCACGTATTCAAGGTACTCGTCAAAGAAACGCTCACGCACCAGTTTAAGGTTGTTATACAGACGGAACTTAGAATAATCCTTCGTGATCAACTCACCAGGATCACGCCCTTTCGGTACACGGAAGCTCACACCACCGGTGATCAACGATTCAATCGAACCAATTTTAAGGTTGAAGCCTTCAGCAGACATCTGCAAATCCACGCCTGACGTCAACCAGAAACGGGTACGTTTACGGATAAGGCTATCGTAAGGTTCAAAAATAAACAGCTGATAATGAGCCTTCTTGGTTGCCGTATCAAATGTCGTTTTTTCAACGCGGCCAACAGTGAAACCTTCATAGAGAACGGGATCACCGACCCCTAGCTTACCCGCTTCGTTATGCGTCAGAATCAAGCGAAGCCCCTTAGCATCAGGCGGGGCCACTGGCGGTACATCCAGCACCTCAAAATCAAATTTCGCTACATCAGAGCGTCCTGGCTGCAATTGGATATAGGCCCCCGAAAGCAAGGTATCGAGCCCGGATACCCCCGACTTACCGATACGCGGTTTCACCACCCAGAAAAGCGTGTCGTCTTTTAACATCCGAGCGGCATCTTTGTTCATTTGTGCCGTGACTTCGATCGAGCTGTAATCTTCGTTCAAGACAACCTTGGTAACGACTCCCACTTTCACATTCAGGGCTTTAATCTCGGTCTTTCCGACCTCAATCCCCTCGGCAGTCTCCATCTTAAGTGTGATCTGTGGCCCTTGCGCTGTCATATACTGGAACAGCATCCATATTCCTATCCCCACAGCAATTAAAGGCACGAGCCAAATTGACGAAACCTGCTTGATCGCTTGGGTTTTCGCACTAGTTGAAGGTTTTTCAGTCATAAACGTTATTCTCTTTATGCTTATTGGGTTCTGCCACAGCTACCAATGCCTCCTTGGGCCAAAAAACGCGAGGGTCAAACGCCATCGCGGACAGCATGGTCAACAACACAACAGCAGCAAACGACAATGCTGCCGGTCCCGGATAAATAGCCATCAAATTGTGCAACTGAACCAGCGCAACCAAAATAGCCACCACAAAAATATCGATCATCGACCAGCGGCCGATAAATTCGGTAATTCGGTATATTTTCAAGCGCTGTATTGCTTTGCGCTCATCCTCAAATGTCTCCTTCTGGGCGTAGAAGTAGAGCCAAGTCAGGGCAAATATCTTAGCTAGCGGGATGACAATGCTCGCAAAGAAAATCACCGCCGCAATCGGATAAGACTTTAGTTGCCACAGCAGTACAACACCTTCCAAAATCGTCGAGCCTTCTTTACTTCCCAAACTCACGGTATACATCATTGGGTACAAATTGGCTGGCAAGAAAAAGATGGCAGCAGCAAGCAGCAGTGCCCACGACCTCTGCAGCATCTGTCTAGGATGATAACTATGGAGCTTGCCATGACAACGGATACAACGCCCTGTATCGTTTTCGGGCGGATTAAGCTGGGCGCAAATATGACAACTGACATGGTTGTGGGTTAAGTGTGAATCACCAGGTTTCACGCCAGTGACTGGCACAAATGGTAAAAACTGTAACCACAGCCAAGTACGATCAGCCATTGATACACACTTCACCAGCAACAAGGTATAGACACAAAACGCCCAGAAAGACATTCCCAAACCAATATCGGCAAGCGAAGCAATCTTGATCAAGCTGACTAAGACTCCTATCAAAAACACATCGACCATCAACCATGGCTCAATACGAACCATAAGGCGGCATAACCGTTTTTCAAAAGGCCGAATAGGTATGCTGTCACTATGTCGCAAATGCTGCCCGGCACGGTAATACAAATACAAAACCATACTCAGGTAGCCAGCAGGCAAAATAATGACCGTCAATAATAACAGCAACGCCAGCGCCGTATATTCAAACACCTCTAGCATCACCGCAGCATGCATCAAGGTGATCTCTTGAGTGATCCCCTGTACGCTGAATGACATAAACGGGAAACTAACACTGGCAACCAACATAACCAAGCAGGCTAGACCATAAGACATTGGACGCTGATAAGGCTGGGCAATGTGCTGTAACAAGGTATGCCCACAGCGAGGGCACGTTGCTTTTTTCCCCTCATCCAACGCAGGTAGGTCTACAACAAGGCCACACTCCTCGCAGCCAACCAATGCGGTACTTTTTTGCTGTTCTGCCATGAATAACCTTAACACTCTCTATCTTGTCACCACTGAGTACTTAACTGTATCCATCTACTAGTATAGAAATAAATACTTCTCAATGGGTTGAAGCTGACTCAAACCTCGAACACCGTGCAAAATACCGCATTAATTAACGCCTAACCATAAAATTTATTTATCAACATAATAAAAACACAACAAAAACGCCTCATTTTTGAGAGGCGTTTACGTCAAAAACAACTAACTAACATTAGATTATAGGACTAAGTTAGCGTCAAAAATGATAACCGTGGTACAAGTTCGCATATAACAAACCTATTATTTAGCTCTACTATCAGTCAGATAGCAATTTTTCGGTTTTAGCTGCACAGATAAAGTCATTTCGATGCAAGCCTCCAATCGCATGGGTCCACCAGCAAACCGTCACCTTGCCCCATTCCAACGTAATAGTAGGATGGTGAAATTCAGCCTCGGCCAATTCTGCAACCTGATCGGCAAACGCCCATGCCTGCTTGAAATTTTTGAATCGGTAACATTTCTCCAGCTGATCGATTCCGTCCCTGCGTTCCATTTGCCAAAGAGGTAAATCAGCAAGCAACACCTCAGCTTCGCTGCTGGTTACTGCAGGTGCGCCAACCTGGCATGCTTCACATTTAAGTTGATGTAAATCAGACATAGTTCCCCGCTTGTTGTTGATCCTTATTTCTAGGTGGGTGGAGCGGAACATGCAAACCTGCCGCTCGCGCCTTGCTTACCATGCTCATCATATCTTGCTGTGCCAACTCATAGAGTTGGGAGATATCATCAAGAATAAAATAGACCGGCTGCATAACATCAATACGGTAAGGCGTTCGCATCATATCCACTGGATCGAACGGCTTATACCTCGGCGAGCCAGACAACAAAATACTTTCCGCCGTATCACCAGACAATAACGACCGCCCCCCGAGCGCATACAGCGTCTCCCCCGGTGAGGACAAAATACCGCCGCCATAAATCCTCAACCCATCAGGTTGCTTAAGCAAACCAAATTCAACGCTGAACCAGTACAGACGAGCCAAATAGACCCTTTCCGACGCGCTAGCCTGATAGCCCAATTGGCCGTATTTCTGGGTAAAGGCAGCAAAAGCCGGGTTAGTCAGCATCGCGCAATGCCCAAAGACCTCATGGAAGAAATCCGGCTCCTGTAAATAATCAAACTCAGCCCGGGTACGCAAAAACGTCGCCACCGGAAACTGCTTACGGGAAAGCAGTGAGAAAAAACGGTCAAAATTGATCAGGGCCGGCACCGCTACGCACTCCCAGCCCGTCGCCTTTTTCAGTACCTGATTAATCTCATGCAACTGGGGAACCCGCTGCGTAGGCAACGTTAGCATTGCCAAACCATCAATATAAGCCTGACACGCTCGCCCCTGAATACATGCCAACTGCCGAGTCACCAAATCACGCCAGATGCCATCTTCTTCACTCTCCCAAATGATATGCCCCTGCGGATCGGGCTTCTTAGACACATACTTTTGCTTACCCATAATATGACTTCCACTCTGTTCTGCCTCACCCTGGCCCTCTAACTACACTATTGTTTTGATCCTTCGGGCAAAGCCCTGTCATTTAATTATTAGTTATTCGCTTGGGTTGGCATGGCATTATTACGGATAAGAATCGCCAACAATGTAACATTTATTTTACATACATTCAGTGCAACCATGACCCCATATTGAGAATGCTCGCACCCAACAACTTTTCTCATGTAAAGAAATACGCACAATAAGCATTGATTATCCAACCCCAAAAAGTTGCTGGGATCCCTGCCCTCAACCAGAGTTATCAATACACCAGTAACATCCAAGGACATGTTTGCGACAAAAGCATGGCTCACTGAAAAAAGATACGGAGGGATAACCATGCGCCAATGGTTTCAATTTCCGATTCAAGAAGGGATTACGTCTCGGCAAGCTCACTGCGATCTCCCAGAAGGAACCTATGAGAGAGAATGCGGTAAAGAGGGATTTTTTGGCCCGGCCAGCCACATGTACCACAGCCACCCGCCAACAGGCTGGATATCATGGGAAGGCCCACTTCGGCCAAGAGCCATTGATACCAACAAAATTACTGACACTGGTCATTCCCCGTGGGATGGTCCGCTAATTCTGTACAACAACAATATAAAATTGCGGATCTGGCACTGCACACAACCCATGAGCCACCTTGCCCGCAATGGTGACGGCGACGAAATACTTTTTGTGCACCAAGGAAGCGGCGATCTATTTTGTGACTACGGCCATTTGCACTTTACTGACGGCGATTATCTGGTGATTCCCCGAGCCACAAGCTGGCGAATCACTCCCACAAGCCCCGTTACTTTGCTGTGTATCGAAGCCACTAACAGTAGTTACCAGATGGCCAAACGCGGCATCGTAGGCCAGCACGCGGTATACGATACGGGGGTACTTGAGTATGCGCGAATCAATGACGCTTTCCTCGAGCAACAAAACGATAGCCAGCATTGGCAAGTCAAGCTAAAGGCTCGCCACCATATCAACACCATCACCTACCCTTTCAATCCCCTTGGCGCACAGGGCTGGAAGGGGCACCTAACCGCCTTCAAACTCAACTGGCGAGATATCCGCCCCCTGATGAGCCACCGTTGCCATCTTCCGCCTTCGGCCCATACGACTTTTGTTGCCGATGGATTTATTATTTGCACCTTTGTCCCCCGCCCCATCGAATCGGATCCCGGTGCACTCAAAGTCCCTTTCTTTCACAACAATGATGACTATGACGAAGTTCTGTTCTACCACCGAGGCAATTTTTTCAGTCGCGATAACATCGAAGCCGGCATGATCACCCATCACCCGTGCGGCTTTTCTCACGGCCCACACCCCAAAGCACTGGCAACCAGCCAAAGCAAGCCGAAAACAGAAACCGATGAGGTAGCCGTCATGATAGATACCCGCTGGCCATTGGAAGTCGCCTCACTACCCGACGGGGCAGAAAATACCGACTATGTCTATTCTTGGAAATAACAGTGTACTTGGCAGCAACGCAAGCTGAATAAATCCGCCGCTCACTACGTTAGGTTCTTGCCTTGAATTTACAATGTAAACAAGGAGTCGAATGTGAAACTCGCATCTCTTAACCATGGGCGAGATGGCCAATTGATTGTCGTCTCCCATGATCTAACTCAGGCAGCACACGCCCATGATATCGCGCCGACATTACAGTTCGCGCTAGATAACTGGGTGCAGGTAGAAGCAGATCTAGCCCATCTCTACCGCAACCTCAATGACGGCATTGCCGAACACACATTCGCATTCAACCCCGCCCACTGTGCCAGCCCTCTTCCTCGGGCATATCAATGGGCAGATGGTAGTGCCTACATCAACCATGTCGAACTCGTCCGCAAGGCACGCGGCGCTGATATGCCAGAAAGCTTCTGGACCGATCCTCTCATTTACCAGGGCATGTCAGATGCATTTTTGTGCCCGACGGATCCCATCTCCATTCCTGACGCCAGCTGGGGGATCGACTTTGAAGGTGAGATTGCGATAATCACAGACGATATTGCAATGGGTACCCGCACCGAAGAAGTCCACGGTCACATCAAACTCATTATGCTGGTCAACGACGTTTCACTGCGTAACCTGATCCCGGCTGAATTAGGCAAAGGCTTTGGCTTTTTCCAGTCAAAACCCGCTTCGTCCTTCTCGCCCGTTGCCGTCACACCCGACGAATTGGGCGAAAACTGGCACGACTTCAAGCTACACCGGCCCTTGACTGTCCACCATAACGATCAACTGTTCGGTGAACCCGATGCAGGGATCGATATGACCTTCAACTTTGCCGAGCTTATTCAGCATATTGCAAAGTCGCGTCCAATCAGTGCGGGAAGCATCATTGGTTCGGGTACGGTATCCAACAAAGACCGAAGCAAAGGATCATGCTGTATTGCTGAGCGGAGGATGATTGAAACCCTAGAGCAAGGCCAACCGCAAACACCGTTTATGCAATTTGGCGATACGGTTCGTATCGAAATGTTCGATCAGGACGGCCACTCTATTTTCGGCGCGATCGAACAGCAAGTGGTGAAATACCAGCACGAATACGCGCAGGGTGATCTTAACCGCCATCAGCCCGGCCATCATTGAATCCACACGGAGCTGGATGAACTTTCGCGCTTTCACTATGAGGGGAGAAATTGATCACATGCTGACTCTGTTTGACTATTACCGCTCATCCGCATCCTACCGGGTACGCATCGCCCTTAACCTTAAAGGGATCGATTACAAGCGGCACGCAATCTCGCTACTGGATAATGCACAGCAACAAACAGACTACATACAGCGCAATCCCAGTGGCTTGGTGCCCGCCCTACTATTAGCCTCTGACAATACATCCTCCTCCCCCTGCACCCCCGATGCGTTGTTAGGGCAATCTCTGGCTATTATCGAGTACCTAGATGAAATCTATCCACAGCCGAATCTTCTTCCTCTCACTCCATTGAAAAAAGCGCAGTGTCGAGAAATAGCCCTGACTATTGCGTGCGACATCCACCCCCTTAATAACTTACGGGTACTCCAGTACTTAAGCCAACAAGAAAAGAAATCCACGAACACCGCTGACTCACTGGAGCGCGAAAACTTTAAACAAGAGTGGTATCACCATTGGCTTAAAACGGGGTTCAACACCATTGAGCAACTCGTCTTACGGTATCCGGGACCGTTTTGCGTCGGTGAAACCCCGACTATCGCTGATATTTGCCTCATCCCCCAAATCTACAATGCGAAGCGATTCAATTTTGACATCACACCGTATGAACGGATAACCCGTATTGACACCCTGTGCTCAACCCTCCCCGCCTTTTGCAAGGCTCATCCCGACCACCAGCGGTCGTACTGATGCGCACTCGCCGTTACCACAGAAGGATCTCACCGCTATGCCCACACACACTAACCCATCTAAGCAGGCAGCCATTACATCGCCACCAACCATCATGTGGATGCCCGACAGAGCTCAGGTAGAAAACAGCCTGCTTTATCAATTCATGGCCACTATCAGCAACAAACAAAACACCGTGTTCCATGACTACAATCAGCTACATCAGTGGAGTATTAAAAACAGCGAAACCTTCTGGGCAATGCTGTGGGACTTTTGCAAAATACAGGGCGATTACTCTCCCCCAGCCTCATTCTGTCCCCCCCAAAGCCTGACACCGGCCAAAGATACCCAGTGGTTTCCGCATTGCCGCCTCAACTATGCCGAGAATTTGCTCGCCCATTGGCGCGAACAAGCGGCTGCTGATGCGATCATCTTTCATAGCGAAGGCTCGCACGATCAGCGCCGGCACCTCAGCTGGCAGCAGTTATACCGCCAGACCTCACAGCTAGTACAATATTTGAAAAATAAAGGGATCAGACAAGGCGACGTCGTTGCTGGCTACCTGCCCAATATTCCCGAAACGGTTATCGCAATGCTTGCCACATCGGCAATCGGGGCAATTTGGACCTCAACATCGCCGGATTTCGGCAGTGACAGCGTCATCGAGCGCTTCGGTCAAACCCGGCCAAAACTCCTCTTCTATGCCGATGGCTACATCTATAACAACAAACGGCATCATTACGGCGATAAGGTTTCGGCAATTTGCAAACAGCTTCCCAGCTTGCAAGATATCGTCCGTATCACCTATATCGGCTCAGGAAACAACGACACGCCACCCGATAAGCCAAGACAATCACCTTACCAGCACACAACATGGCAGCAAATACTGGCAGATCACCCACCAAGCACCATCGTGTTCGAACCTGTCCCGTTTAACCATCCCCTGTATATCCTCTACTCGTCAGGAACAACCGGCAAACCCAAATGCATCGTTCACAGCGTTGGCGGAACCTTGCTCAACCACCTCAAAGAACATAAGTTACACTGTGACGTAAAAGCAGGTGACACGGTTTTCTACTTTACGACCTGTGGCTGGATGATGTGGAACTGGCTGGTATCGGCTCTGGCCTCAGGGGCCTCCATCGTACTTTATGATGGTTCACCGTTTTCCCCTTCAGCCAATATACTGTGGGATATTGCCGAGAACGAAAACATCACGCTGTTTGGTACTTCCGCCAAATATCTCGAAACACTGGAAAAGCGGTCATTCAAGCCAATCGATACATACTCGCTCCCGCACCTGAGCACGCTCTGCTCGACGGGTTCGGTGCTCTCTCCCGAGCAATTCGACTACGTCTACCAATCAATCCGCCATGATATCCAACTCGCCTCGATTTCTGGCGGAACTGATATCTGCGGTTGCTTTGCTATAAGCAATCCAATTAGCCCTGTATACCGTGGAGAGTGCCAAGGGCGAGCTCTGGCAATGGATGTGCAAGTTTATGACAGTGACGGCATTCCGCTACAGGAGCAACAAGGTGAATTGGTGTGCACAAACAGCTTTCCCAACCAGCCCGTGGGTTTTCTGGGGGACAATGACGGCAGCCGATATCACAAGGCATATTGGTCTGAATATCCGGGAGTCTGGCACCATGGTGACTATGTCGCCCTCAGCCCTACTGGCGGCATGACATTTTTCGGGCGTTCGGATACGGTTCTTAACCCCGGCGGGATCAGGCTGGGCACGGCTGAGATTTACCGACAGGTTAATCCACTCGAGGCCATTCAGGACAGCCTAGTGATCGGCCAGAAAACAGACAACGACATTCGGGTGGTGTTGTTCGTGCAACTGGCCGATGGTTATACCCTTACCGACCAGCTAAAGCTCCAGATCCAAGAACGCATTCGCACAGGTTGCTCACCCAGACATACCCCTGAGATCATATTGGAAGTTCCTGATATACCCCGTACTAAATCAGGCAAATTGGTGGAATTGGCCGTAAAGAATATAGTTCATAATCAACCCGTTAATAATCTCGGAGCCATCGCCAACCCGCACGCGCTGGAGGCGTTCAAAAATCGACCTGAGCTACTTGCCACGCGCACAGAGTAAAAGCAGAAGCCGTCCTAAAATGGTATGATAACGACAAAGATCAGCTAAATAACCGAATTTATGAAACGTATACCAACCAATATCATCACCGGCTTTCTTGGTGCCGGTAAAACGACCTCCATCCTCTCGTTGCTGGCCCGCAAGCCGGAAAACGAAAAATGGGCCATTTTGATCAATGAATTTGGCAATGTCGGGGTTGATGGCGCCATGCTTGACCAACAAGGAGCCATCGTTAAAGAAGTACCGGGCGGATGCATGTGCTGCGTTGCAGGCTTGCCGATGTCAGTGGGAATCAATGCACTTTTGGCACAAAAACCCGATCGTCTGCTGCTTGAGCCGACAGGCCTTGGCCACCCCAAAGAAATCATTGCCAAGATGACCTCCGAGGCGTACAGCCAATATGTTGATCTCAAAGCGACTATTACCTTGGTGGATCCTCGTCATTTCTCCGATACGCTTTATACCGAAAACCAAAACTTCCAAGATCAAATTGAACTTGCCGATGTGGTTGTCGCCAACAAAGTCGATCAATGTGTTGATTACGATATCTTTGCCTTTGAAACCTATGTTGAACAGCTAGAACCCCAAAAAGCCCTTATCGGACAGGTAGAGCAAGGTAAATTGGAACTCGACTGGCTCGATATCGAACGTAGCGGCCGCCATGCCAAACATAGTCACCACCACCATCATCACGGCGAAGAACAAGCAACCCCGCTACCGGGTTTCGAGTTAGCCCCCGGCCAACAATTCGTCCGCAAAGAAAACAGCGGTCAGGGATACCATAGCTGCGGGTGGTTTTTTGACGCCGAGCTCAACTTTGATTTTTCCAAACTGTTTACTCTTTTCTCTAACCTCTCGGCCGAACGCGTCAAAGCGGTGGTAAATACCGAACGCGGCTGTTTCGCCTTCAACGTGGTCAATCGTGTCGTCACAGTTAACGAGCTGACACTCGAAGGTTTTGAGTCTCGAATTGAAGTTATTGACAAAGATCGCCTGCCATACGATGAGCTTGAATCCATCCTTAGCACTATCGCAGGTGTACAAACCGATAAATAGTTGTAACATAAATGTGAGAATCGCATTCTGCTTTGTCCCTTTGGACAATCCGAGTGCCTGTAAGACATTGGCACTTGTTACACGTTTACAGTGTCCCATTGAGCCGGATAACATCCTCCGGCTTTTGTTACGCAAGGAGCAACTATGCTGAACCCTGCAACCGCTCAGGCAGTTATCGATCACGCCCTATTTCTGGGCGCTGACTTTGCCGAGCTCTTTGTTGAGCACCATCAATCCAGCTCACTAGAACTCATCTCTAGCGATATCGACAAAATTAATTCAGGTATCGATTTTGGTATCGGTATCCGTTTGTTCTTTGGCCATAAAGTTCTTTATGGCTATACCAATAGCACCGACCAAGAAGAACTCAAGCGAGTCACCAGCCTACTGGCCGCCAAAGACAAACGCGATCAAATCATTCAGGCTGGTGCGCTGAACCTAGCTCGCCACAATAACCTTCACCCATGCCAACAAGCACTAAGCCAACACCCTCGGCTCGATGACAAAATCGCCTTCCTACGGTCCTGTGACACAGCGGCAAGGGCTGAGCATGAGAAAATCAATCAATTCATCGGCCGGATCCTCCAGCGCGAACAGCAAATTGAGATATTCAATTCAACCGGCTTGCACATCGGCGATACCCGCCATTACACGCGTATCGCTGCAACCACTATTGCCCAAGACGGCACCGAACAAGCGACAGGCTTCGAAGCACCTGGCGCTCTGTGCGGTTGGGAGTTCAATACCCGGCTTGATCCGAAAGAACTCGGCAGTACCGTTGCCAAGCAGGCGATGACCAAACTATATGCTAGCAACTGCCCGTCAGGAGAAATGCCGGTTGTGATCGGCAACGGATTTGGCGGCGTTATCTTCCACGAAGCCTGCGGACACCTGCTTGAAACTACCTCTGTAGCTAAAAAAGCCTCGGTATTCCATGACAAAATGGGCGAGATGATTGCCCACCCAGCCGTCAGTGCCGTTGACGACGGTACAATGGCCAACGAATGGGGCTCGATCAACATTGACGACGAGGGAATGGAGACACAACGGACCCAGCTGATCAAAGACGGTAAACTCACCAGCTTTATGGTTGACCATATGGGCGGCCTGAAAACAGGGTTTGCACGTACCGGCTCTGGCCGACGTGAATCATACAAATTTGCTCCTACCTCACGTATGCGCAATACCTTCATTGAGCCCGGCGACAGCAGCCTTGATGAGATGATTGCCAGTGTTGAAAAAGGGATTTTCGCCAAGAAGATGGGCGGCGGCTCTGTCCAGCCTGGTACCGGTGAATTCAACTTTGCCGTACAGGAAGCCTACTTGATTGAAAATGGCAAAATCACAACCCCACTTAAAACCGCCACCCTTATCAGCACCGGTCCTAAAGTCCTAAAAGAAATCTCGATGGTCGGTACTGATTTCGCCCTTGCGGCGGGCATGTGTGGCTCCGTCAGCGGCTCGGTGCCGACCACCGTTGGCCAGCCGGCGCTCAAAGTAGACAACATTCTCGTTGGAGGTGGAAACTAATGGCCGATTCACAACATTTAAAAAACGCCATCGCGCAAGTGCTTGAGCGTGTCTCGGCCGCAGGCGCGCAAGCAGATGTCATCGCAAGCCGCAGCCAAAATTTCTCGCTAAAAGCTAACGCCGGTGAGCTTGATGAATACAAAGTAACATCCGGTCAGGTTATCGGTGTACGCGTTGTCAAAGATGAACGGATCGCAACCAGCTATTCTGAGTCTCTCGATCCTAGCAGCTTAGACTTAATGGTTGAGCATGCATTGACCAATGCCAAATTCACTAAGCAAGATTCACATCAAGCTATTCGCTGTGAGAACAGCACGCTGACGACCGAATACCCTGAGATTAATCAGCCTGATACCACGAGCGTTGATGACAAAATTGCACTGGCACTCTCGTTGGAGCAAGGTGTTGTATCAAAACCGCATGCCAAATCTGCCCCTTACAACGGCTTTGCCGAATCTGAGAGCGAGGTTTTTCTTGCCAACAGCTTAGGTAGCTTGTGCTCGCATCAAGAGCGCTCAACCTCATGCTACGCCTTCACCTTATACGAAGATGATGGCAAGCAATCAATGTTTGGTGGTATTTCAGCCGGACGCCATTTCAATGAGCTCGATCCTGACTATTGCATCAACTATGGCTATGAAATGGCTGCAGCACTGCTTGAAGGTCAGCCGATTGCCACGGGACAGTACAGTGTCATTTTTGATCTGAGTAATCTCAGCAGCCTGTTTGGCGCATTCGGAATGTGTTTCTCTGGGCAGTCAGCAATGAAAGGCGTCAACCCGTGGCGAGACAAGCTACAACAGTGCGTTGCCAGCCCACTGCTAACTATCACTGACACCGCTTATGTACAAGGCGGCTCTGCAATCAAAGCGTTTGACAGCGAAGGCTACGCAACGCGCGATACCGTCTTGATTGGTGAAGGTCAGCTCCAGAGCCTACTTCATAACAGTCACACTGCGGCTTACTTTGGCATTGCCAATACCGCCAACGCCTCTCGCTCGGCCAAAAGTGGATTGGGTGTTGGTTCGCGCCATACCGTGATTGCACCGGGCCATAGCTCAAATGCTGAACTCACAGCAGGGGAATACCTAGAGCTCGTCGAGCTGCAAGGTGTCCATTCCGGCGCGGATGCCATTAGCGGTGATTTCTCGTTTGGGGCTAGTGGCTTCTTGTGCCGTGATGGTAAACGCATTCAACCCGTCCGTGGTATTACCGTTGCGGGTAATTTCTATCAACTGGTAAAAGAGATCGATGCGATGGGCACAACACTTCACCACGATCACTCGCGTGATTTCTTTGCCCCAACCATCCGATTCAGCCGACTGAGTATTGCTGGCAAATAAGCAACGTATCGCTAAATAATCGCGACGCACCTAAGCGCAGGTACAATGTTACCTGCGCTTTTTGCATATCAAAACAGGCAACATAAATCACAAAATGCCTACATATATAACTACTCCAACACGGAAAATTAGAGGCAGGACAAGAATAAAGTACCAAAAAGTAAGAAATTTGCAGTAAATTGACTCAATTGAACCCTTCTCCTCTTCCCAATTCGCCTTGTAAGATTTAGACTGACAACCAAAACAGACTGCCATGCATCTGTTTATATACACAAAGGAGAAATTATATGAAACGTTCAGCAATGCTTTTCGCAGGTCTAGTTCTTAGTGCATCTCTAATGGGTTGTTCAAACTCTCAAGAAGCAGAGCAACTAAGCCAACTAACTAACAAAGTTGACGCACTGACTGATCAAGTTGCTGCAATGCAAGTTCAACAAGACAACATCGCTGGTGCTGTTAACGAAACAAGCGCAGCAGCTGATGCAGCATACCAAGAAGCTATGCGTGCAAACCAGCGCATCGACAACGTTGCAACTTCATACCGCAAATAATAACGTTTTCTTGAGCGAGATTATTTGAAAAAAGCGGGTCATTATTGATCCGCTTTTTTGATCATACTAAATACAAAAAAACAGCCAGCCCACTTGTAATACACCCCACCCAAGCTATTAGTTGGCCGCGCTCAAATTGCGGAGACTTAAACACTTGGTAACACAGGCATAGAACCAAGACAAGCTCAACCAAGACCTGTACCGGAAACAAAACCATACCGAAAATACGGCCCCAGCCCGCTATCATAAGAAAAGCAATAAACACCATATGATTGAGCGTAAGGCTATGGATTGTCTTTGTCATGCATATACCCAACCGCTTATTACTAGCTAATATCCATCATCATAAGTAAGTCAGTAATCTGTTCTTTACTGCGATTGGTGTAAGTATATACGTTGATTTTTACTACCTAAGTAATAATTACGACTGATTCTTATATAGCCCAATGACCTCCAGAGAGAGGATGGATAGCGATTTCAGCGTATGCCATGAAAATACTTGAAGAATGGCACCCCATACAAGGGCAGATGGCTCAGAGGTGATGTGAGAGATATTATCAATATGAACTAAAACAATATACTCAAGCTACCACAGTAGCTTGAGTATGAGCGCATTTAGGCTGAATGGTAGGCTTCTTGTTCACCGCCTTGCAAGATTACCTCGTCACCCTGAATAACCAAGCCAAAGCCATGCTCTTCATCCCAAGCACATTCAAAACTAACACCCACAACATTCTTTTCTGGGTTATGCAATACGAACTTGGAAATTTGCATCAATTTGAAAATATCCCCTGAGTTCATATCTTCTTCGCTTACTTCACCCACATTGGTATCCCATGTTGGGCTCTCTTCGTCAAAGACATCCATGAACTCAGATTCCTCAAGGAGCTCTTCGTAGTTCTCATTCACATAATTACAAACCAATGAATAGAGACGTTCTTCATTCTCGGCAAACCATGCCACCATGCTATCAACAATGGCAAGATTTTCGCGCGTGCAGAAATCAATATTTCCATACGCCTTAAATTCATGCCAACCATTCAGTTCTGTTTTACCTACGTGAAGATCTGAGTCTTCACTCCATTTAATGATATTGATAGCTTTCATAATAACCCCGTAAAAATGAGAACTATATTAGAACAAAGACACTGGGTAAAGATTAATGCAACTATCAGTCATCATTTGATGAAATAAAATCTTACAAGCAAGTACTGGTGATTTTTAATCATAACTGTTCAAATTATTCGATGAAGATGTTCTAACAGCCTGCGTTATCTTTTAGGGGGAGTCCCCTACAATACAATTATGCATGACGACATAGCGATGAACACATGTTCACAAAAAACACATCACCCAAAATATATGACCCTCTCTCCATTATCCTGCACTGGCTGACAGCCCTTAGCGTGTTAGGCCTGTTTATCCTTGGCCTATGGATGGTCGATTTAAACTACTACTCACAGTGGTATAAACCCGCACCGTATTGGCACAAATCTGTTGGCCTATGCTTGGCAGGGATCACCCTATTCCGGCTATTTTGGAAAATCATCACCCCTCACCCAGCAATAGAAGGCAAACGCTGGGAAAAGCAAGCCGCCAAAATCGCTCACGGTTTGATCTATATCCTAATGATCTGCATTTTTACTTCAGGATACCTCATATCAACTGCCGACGGCCGTTCCATCGACGTTTTCGGCTGGTTTGCAGTACCCGCCCTCGGTGAACTATTTACTCACCAAGCTGACATCGCCGGTGAAATTCATTTCTACCTAGCCTGGACATTAATCATCTTAGCGGCCGTGCATGCCCTCGCAGCCCTAAAGCACCATTTTATAAACAAGGACAATACATTAAAAAAAATGTTAGGAGTAAAGTCATGAAAAAAAGCCTCATCGCCCTTTCCCTACTGGCTACGGCCTCATTTGCCGCCCACAGCGCAGACTATATAATCGATACAGAAGGTGCACACGCCTCTATCAACTTCAAAGTCGAACACCTTGGCTACAGTTTTATCAAAGGCCGCTTCAACACCTTTAGCGGTAATTTCAGCTACGATCCCAAAAACATTGCTGACTCCAGCGTCAAGGTCAACGTGGAAACCATGAGCCTAGACAGTAACCATGCCGAACGAGACAAGCATCTGCGTAGCGATGATTTCCTAGACACCAAGAAATATGGAACGGCGACATTCACCTCAACCAAAGTAGAACCCAAAGAAAACGGCGAAATGCTAATATACGGCGACCTGACCTTACATGGCAAAACCAAACCACTCATCATTGATGCACAGTTTATTGGTGAAGGGAAAGATCCTTGGGGAGGATACCGGGCAGGATTTACCGGCACAGCCCGTATTGAATTCGCCGACTATGATATAAAAGTCATGGGCTCCTCAAGCTATGCCGATATCGAATTACACGTTGAAGGCATACGCCAATAGGCAAAATCGCTTACTTTTGAATCCGGCCAAGGCCGGATTTTTCATTTTTGCTCAAAAATAAAGCGAACGGATCAATTCGTTACTCAATGTAATAGATTGAAACATGAACCCTCGGCTAGGATGTTTGTCATAAGAACAATGCAGAAATCATGTGCTGCTATTTCACGAGAAGGTAAATCATGACTCCACAAGAAAAAGAACTGATCCAGAACGTTGCTAACAAACTGAAGCAAAGCCCAAACAAATCAAAAGATGCTGATGCTGAGCAACTGATCAAGAATGAAATCGCAGCGCAAGACGATGCGGTATACAAGCTAACTCAAGCCGTGCTGGTACAAGAACTGGCCCTTAAAGAACTTAAGCAGAAAAACGAATACCTTGAGCAAAGCGTTGAGCACTACAAATCAGAATCTGAGCGTGGTGCCTTCAGCCGCATGATGGGTGGCAACCGTCCGGCTCCAATGCCACCACAGCCAACTCAGCAACCAAGCGCATTCGGTAGCTTCATGCAAACTGCTGCCAGTGTCGCAGTAGGTATGGTGGCCGGTAACATGATCAGCAACGCTCTGTTTGGTGATGACCACGCAGCCCCAGAAGCGACCGTGGCCGATGCGGCAACAGATGCACCCGCAGATGCGGCGACAGATACCGCTCAAGCCGATACAGCGCCAGCAACTGATGATGCACTGGCATCTACAGACACCGCTGACAATGCCTCTGGCGGCTTCCTAGATGACTCTTCGAGCTTTGCTTCTGACTACACCAGCGGTACAGGTGGTTTTGGTGATGCAGGCTTTGGCAGCGACGGTTTCGATGATAGCTTTGCCAACAATTCGGGCTTCGGCGGTGACGACAGCTTCTTTGGCGGTGGCGATAGCTTCGGTGGTGACGACTTCGGCGGTTTTGGCGACGAAGACGTTTAATCATCTCGACTAACAACATAGAGGGTACCTTATCGGTACCCTTTTTTTATTTCACCCAAAACCAATCCCCTGCCCAGCTCAACTCTTGAAAGCCTCGCGACGACGTACAAACCATTAACTGAATGTATATACAGTTATAATGATATCGCTAAAAATGGCCAGCATTGACCTGCTAATAAAGAGACCAAAAATGCTCGCTTTTCCTACAATAGATAGAGATAAAGCATTGATATAAAAACAAATCAACACTTCCACTTGGTATTAACGAGGTCTCATTAATACCGAATGCTTGCTTTACCCAAGCGAAAAACAGCCACTAAGCAACAATGATTTTATGCAACCTATTGACTTAAAAGGATACTGATAAGAAAATCATGCGCAATTAAGCGTGTATTAGGCTGGGGAAAGCGAGCATGCTGTTTAATGCACTGTTATGCGAACAGACAAAGCAATGTACGAAATAATGGAGATAACATGCAAACTAAAAGGATGCCAAATGATAGTGGGAATTTCTCGCCCGCTATACGACGAGCTCGTATTCAAGAGCTAACAATTTATGAAATATCTGAAGATGAACTGAAAATGTTGGAATCTGGCTCACCAGTATCTTTATATCTCAATTTTTCAATATTTCTTCTTTCAGTGGCTATTTCATTTGCAGTAACTTTAGCAACAGTGCACTTTCCATCTGATAGAGCTTATATGGTGTTTGTTACTATCTTGATAGTTTCGTTATTAATAGGTTCATTTTTAATGATGCTTTGGCTAAAGCAACATAGAGCGGGATCAAATATTGCTGAAAGCGTCCGTAACCGCTTAGATTCTGAAGGCGAACTCATGCCTTTATCTAGTCACTCTCAACCTCTTGATAGTAAGGATTAATATATGAATTTTACTCACTATGATCTTAAACATTGTCAACAAGGACAAACCGTAGAGGTAACCCTTGAAGGCAATGCGGCTAATGTACTTTTGTTAGACAGTTCTAATTTTCAAAACTACAAAAATGGTCGCAGGTATCAGTATTTTGGTGGTCATATGACAACATCTGTTAGTCAATTGCCGATCCCTCGTACAGGTCACTGGCATGTAGTTATTGATTTAGGTGGCTACGGCGGGTCAGTGCGTTCTGCTGTAAGAGTAGTTTAAGACAGAGGTTAAAATTCGCATAACAAACGACTATGGCGTCAATAGCTAATTTCTGGCTATGTTTTCGTTCCACATGACGCCATCTCGAATCATCGAATTTAAGATCACAACCATTTTCCTTACACACGCAATAATGGCGACTTTTTTCGGTTTCCCAGCATCTAAAAGTCGCTGGTAAGTAGCTTTAAAAACAGGGTTACACTGCATCGCAGACATCATAGCCATGTAGAGCACGGTGCGTACTTGTGAGCCTCCCCCCTGAATGACTCGCTTGCCTTTATAGCGTCCACTGCTTCAACGCCAGTTAGTTGCAGGCTCGGCTCAGGTGTAAACAGCTTTGTTGTTCGCATTGGTGCGCAACAATGGCAGGCGACAAGTTGGCAAAGAATGTAAGTACTTTTGCTCAAGATATTGTTTTGTGGATCAGGGTGTTACCATTGGCATCCTCGCAGTGGATACTGAAGGAATGTTTGGCTAAATCAATGCCATAAATAGAAAGTGACATGGTGGCCTCCGAACGTTTTCTTACTCAGACTCACCAAGTGTGGCAGAGTCTTGATGAGGGGGAGTCCATGTCATTCGTTAGGTGCTCTAAGGTAATCATATCACAACTGTTTTTTTGTACAGTTTTATACTCATGACGTGTTTTTTGTTGTAAAATGTACTTGTAACTGTCTGTCTCAACAGGTGAAAAAATGAGAAAGCAAAAAGTGATTCAGATGATGAAGTTGTTCGTTGAAAAAAACGGCGGTAACATATCTGATGTTAAGATGATGAAATTATTGTATTTTACAGATCGGATGTCTTTAACTGAGACTGGCTACCCGATAAGTTACGATGATTATTTTTCTCTTAATCGCGGTCCGATTTTAAGTAACGCGAAAAATTTAATCGACAATTACTCTGATGATGAATATACGAGTGTCTTTAATCAATGTGAACCGAAGCATAGCCCTAAAGGTTATCCTGTAAAAGAGTTCAGCATTAAAGATGAAACACCTGATTTTGATTTTTTGTCTGAAGAAGAAGTATCTTTTGCTGAAAGTGTGTATGAGCAAATTGGTGCCTTAGATGATGATGAAATCGTCATTTATTCTCACAGAAAGGATATCTGTCCTGAGTGGACCTACCCTGAAGGCTCTCATCTGCCGATTCGTACGGAAGAGATTTTTCAGTCAATAGGGATGGATACTGAGGAAGCAGCTATTCAATCTAATGAAATTCAATATCATAAAAATTTACACTAGTTGGTATGCAAGTAAAACGTGGACTAAGTTTTCAATGGAATAGTGGTGGAAATGGTGATCACACATGGTTTGTTATGACACATGAAGCTGCAGACAAATATGTTATCGCCAATATTTCAAGCACTGATGGTAAAAGGTTTATTGATTCAACTTGTGTACTAAATCCTGCTAAATGTGGGTATGCAAAAATAGTTAAAGAATCCTTCGTATTATATCGTGAGGCTAAATTACTAACTAAGGATGAGTTGTTAGCCATTCTTGAAGATGATTCAACCACTTTAAATACACAAGCTCCATGCTGGCTGGTTGATACAATGGCGTCTGGTTTTATGGCTTCTCGAGCTGCGGCAGAGAGAATCAAAAACCATTATCGAACAGTCTATAGCCCTGCAATAACCTAACTTTCTTAATAAAAGCGACTGGATTCTTGCTAGTCGCTTTTCTTTTAACAAAACGAGCACCTAACAAAGGCATCAAGGTGACACGTTACACTCGGCGGTTTTGGTATTAAGTCAGTTGTGCTTGGTGAGTTCGGCGTTGGTGCACCTTATGCCCGGCGCTGGAGGATCCCCACAAAATTCACGCATGATAACTGCTTCTTGCCATCATAATTAGCTCTTGTTGTGCCCAACGTAATGTTGAGTTTGTGATGTGATATTCAAGTCGTCGAAAGACCTCTTTTCCGAGTCTGACAAAGGATAAAACTCGCCTCTTTTTTTATCGTATTAGCCTGGAAGTGGCGGTGCCAACCGGCATGTTCAGCAGCAATACCAAACCACCAATAGACCATGAAGGCGAGAAGGCCGATCAGAAGGCAGGATGCGTGTCTACTTATTGAACAACAAGGGAATTTTGTGGGGATTCCTAAGTGCCCGGCGTTATGTGCTAGGGGGATATAAAGTAAATGAAATACAATGTAGATCAAGAGGCTAGTAGCATACCTTCCGTCGAAGTTTTGGCTGATGATAGTCATCAACTTAGAGCGTCTGTTGATATAGATAATGGTGATATCTATTTGGATTTTTCAACAAGAGAAGCTTTGCGTGATTTTGCTCTTAGCTTACTTTATGAATCTGAGTTTGGTAGCGGGGAGTTGGAAATGTATCCCCTAAGTCATGAAGGTAAGCTGCATGTTGTAGAGGGTGTTAGGTTAACTGAAGATAGCTCACGTATTTTTACTAAGTATGCAAATACAGATAACACATAACAAACGACTATGGCGTCAATAGCTAATTTCTGGCTATGTTTTCGTTCCACATGACGCCATCTCGAATCATCGAATTTAAGATCACAACCATTTTCCTTACACACGCAATAATGGCGACTTTTTTCGGTTTCCCAGCATCTAAAAGTCGCTGGTAAGTAGCTTTAAAAACAGGGTTACACTGCATCGCAGACATCATAGCCATGTAGAGCACGGTGCGTACTTGTGCTCGTCCCCCCTGAATGACTCGCTTGCCTTTATAGCGTCCACTTTCTCGATTGATGGGGGCAACGCCAATGAGTGCAGCGGCTTGTTTGTTAGTAATAAGCCCAAGCTCAGGAACGTTGATAATATAAACAAGACACCCATACTTTTGGGCGATGATCTTGGCGGTATGGCCGAGCTTGGTTAATTCCTGCCCCCAGTCATGCGAACTGCCGCAGGCTTCCATTCCGACAATGACAGGCGGTAAGTTGGCAAAGAATGTAAGTACTTTTGCTCGAGATATTGTTTTGTGGATCAGGGTGTTGCCATTGGCATCCTCACGGTGGATACTGAAGGAATGTTTGGCTAGATAGAAGGTGACATGGTGGCCTCCGAACGTTTTTTTACTCAGACTCACCAAGTGTGGCAGAGTCTTGATGAGGGGGAGTCATGTCATTCGTTATATGATCAAGGAATTGAGATGTTCGAGAAGCCAAAAATAGAGTCAAGCAAGGATGATCTAATTAGCTTTGTTCATTCTTGGGTAAGGCTATGCGCAGAAGGTAAAATTGTAGAAGCCTTTTCAATCCTAGATAAGCCAATTGACGCTTCGAGACATCATTGGACACCAGAAGATATTAAGGAAATAACGTTTGATCATTTTGATGATGGTCAGCAGCCAGAGATCTCATCTCCAGACAATGTTGAGGGCATAATTAGAAAAGATGTCTTCGAGTACAATGATGGATCTGGTTGGGGTGTTGAATACGATTTACCCATGAATGGAGTGGTAAGCGATTTTACTCTAATGTTCGACTTCATAAAATCCAACGGTGTATTGCTAGTAATTCTCGATGATTGTCATGTCATGTAAAGCACATAACAAGTCCATTAAACATCGCGCCCATCGGGCGCTGGACTCGCAAAAAATGCGCTCGCTGTTTATGGCTGCATTATAAGCACAAGGAGTGCGTAGTGGAAAAATTCGCCATATTGTCAGATATTCATAGTAATATTTTTGCGCTTCAGGCAGTGGTTAAAGATGCTAGAGATAAAGGATTTACTGATTTCATTAATCTAGGCGATATTTTGTATGGTCCAATAGCACCCAGACAGACCTATGATTATTTACAATCATTAAGTGTTATCACTATATCGGGCAATCAAGATAGGCAGATATGCGAGGCTATGGAGAATGAAATAGCATCTAATCCTACGAT
Source organism: Photobacterium panuliri (assembly GCF_059920555.1). NCBI lineage: Bacteria > Pseudomonadati > Pseudomonadota > Gammaproteobacteria > Vibrionales > Vibrionaceae > Photobacterium > Photobacterium panuliri. The sequence continues at coordinate 501,625 of NZ_CP197193.1, read as the reverse complement.
GCAATTTATTCTAAGTGAACTCGGACAGGAGCCAATAAGTTGGATGAAGCAACTACCATTTGACCTGCAAATCACAACTGATATTTATGCATGTCATGGAACGCCTAGTGATGACCTAGAGTACTTGTTGGAAGACATTAGTACAGGGAGACCAACAGTTCGGCCTGATGGTGAAATCATTGAAAAATTAAATGGAATATCTTCTCCAGTTATTATTTGTGGGCATACTCATACACCAAGATGCGTAGAGCTATCGACGGGACAAATCGTCATCAATCCCGGTAGTGTTGGCTTGCAAGCATATACGGATGATGAACCTAATGTGCATTCTATGCAAAACTATTCTTCAAAGGCTTCTTATGTGACATTGCAGAAAACCTTCAATAACGAGTGGGATATCGCTTTTCATAAGGTGACATATGATGTATGCAAGGCTGTACATGCAGCCTCAAAAAGGGGAAGAGAAGATTGGGTTCACTTTCTATCAACCGGTCGGTGCTTATAACAAACGACTATGGCGTCAATAGCTAATTTCGGCTATGTTTTCGTTCCACATGACGCCATCTCGAAGCATCGAATTTAAGATCACAACCATTTTCCTTACACACGCAATAATGGCAACTTTTTTCGGTTTTCCTACATCTAAAAGTCGCTGGTAAGTAGCTTTAAAAACAGGGTTACACTGCATCGCAGACATCATAGCCATGTAGAGCACGGTGCGTACTTGTGCTCGTCCCCCCTGAATGACTCGCTGCCTTTATAGCGTCCACTGCTTCAACGCCAGTTAGTTACAGGCTCTACTCAGGTAAGCAGCTTTGTTGTTCGCATGGGTGCGCAACAATAGCAGGCGGTAAGTTGGCAAAGAATGTGAGTACTTTTGCTCGAGATATTGTTTTGTGAATCAGGGTGTTGCCATTGGCATCCTCGCCGTGGATACTGAAGGAATGTTTGGCTAAATCAATATCATAGATAGAAAGTGAAATGGCAGCCTCCGAACGTTTTCTTACTCAGACTCACCAAGCACGGCAAAATCTGGATGAGGAGGAGTCCATGTCATTCGTTATGTGTAAAGGAAGAACGGTGGAAATAAATAAAAGTGAAGTTTTGAGAGAAGCGATTAGATTTAGAAAACTAATTCAGGCTTGTGATCCTGAAAATACCGCTTTGGTGGCATCAAGTTTTCCAATCATGAGTTGTAAACTCACATCAATGATTCTTGTCTACCATTTTCTTCAACTTTACCCCAAGGTTGAAATTAAAGGAATTGGAGGCGTTCGACCAGATAATCGCTCGATCTCGCATTATTGGATAGAAATTGAAGGACTTGCTGTCGATATTACAGGCGATCAATACAATTTAATTGATGATGATGAACTTGATAAAATGCTTGTTGCTCTCAGACCTTTTTCTCCAATTCATGTTGCAGAATTGGAAGACAGCTTCTTATACGATATTTTCGATGTGTCATATGTTGAAATATTTACAGAAGGCTTGTCGGATGTAAGTGAGTCTTTCTTTGAACGTTTAGTTCTGTCATATTCGCAGTTAACAGCTATCGAAACATACACATAACATGGCTACATGGACTCCCCCGGTTGTCAACAAAAGCTGCCGATAAGATAAGGTTTGGGACTACCGCTTTACATTCAGTCTGTTTATTGGCTTATTTGCCATGACCCTGATGACACTACGCGGTTGCGGTTCCTCATTCGTTAGAAGGCATCTGACGTGCCCACCGCATTATCAGGTTTCCCGCAAGTGGTCTTAACCCTATTTCATCATTGGCTATTGCATTGACCCGGCGAAGGTGTGTTGCCCTTTGTTACGCTTGGTGGTTAAACAGCGACTTGGTATTCCGTATCGTTGCGCAGTAGCGACCAGATAAAATGGGCGTTCTTGGCCGCTAGTGCCACAATCGCCCGTTTTAGGCCCCGCCTCTCGACAAGCCCTTTGCACCAGAGGCTGATGCGATCGGTCTTATTGCCGATGTTGGTAATGGCGGCCCGAGCACCGTGAACCACAGCAAGGGGATGCGGTCGAAATGCTGGTGTACTTCCACTAAGCACTAACGACTGAGCAACGAAAATCCACTCATAACAAAACCGGGCATGACACTGTCCGGCTTTTTATTTCGAATAAAACCAATCCCCTGCCCGGCTCAACTCTTGAAAAGCCTAGCGATGACGAGCAAAACATTAACTGCGTGCATACACAGTTATAACGAAGTCGCTAAAAATGACCAGCATTAACCTGCTAATAAAGAGACCCAAAATGCTCGCCCACCACAACACATATATATAAGGCATTGATATAAATACAAATCAACACTTCCTCTTGGTATTAACGAGGTCTCATTAATACCGAATGCTTGCTTTACCCAAGCGAAAAACAGCCATTAAGCAACGATGATTTTATACAAGCTATTGACTTAAAAGGATACTGATAAGAAAATCATGCACAATTAAACGTGTATTAGGCTGGGGAAAGCGAGCATGCTGTTTAATACACTGTTAGACGCTTCTTTGTTTAGATATATTTAACTGTATATTTTAGTAGGCTTTTTATGAAAAACAAAATCTCAAAGAATCATCATTTTATACCAGAATTTTATATAAAGGGTTTTTCTGATGAAAATGAAGATATTTATTTATATGATGTGGAATACAAAAAAATAGGAAAAAGTGCAAAGAAAGCCCCTCAAATTTTTTATAAAGAACACCTCCATACGGTAATTAGTTTTGGAGATAAATCAGTGTTTATAGAAGATTCATATAGTGAACTCGAAGGACACTTTTCAAAAGTAATCCGAGGACTAAAAAAATTACCGACAGAGGCTCTTTCTGAAATTGCTAAGTTCGATCTTTTTTCTAAAGTAATTATCTTAATGATGTCAGTGCAGTACTGGCGAAATCCTGCAAATATTAAACATGCAGAAGAAATGTCGAATAGTCTAGTTGATCTGTATGATAAAGCACTACTAACTAATTTTGAATTAATGCCATTTGAAAGGAAAGATATTAAATATATTCAAAAAAAACGTAAAGAACAATCTTATCAGAAGTATATACAGTTTTTACTTTTACCATTGATAACTTTTAAATTTAATGAGGAACAACTTAAGGGACTAAAAATTATTAAGTTGAATGAAACACAAGAATTTATATGTTCTGATAACCCAGTAATGATTGATTCTTTTGGGGCTGATTTTAGTTTTCAAGGAGACGTTTTCTATCCGTTAACTAAAGAGTTGGCTATTACTAATGTTAATGTTAATAATTTATTAGATATTGATAAAATGATTGTATCTCGAGCAAGTAAAAAAATAATTGCTTCTTCTAAAGAAAGGCTGATGGATTTACCTCGCGTCTAACAAATGCATCAACACGATTTGCTACACTCGGCATTATCAGTTTGCCTTTAGTTTTGGTGATTAAGGCAGTAAAATTCAGTTAAGTCTGTATCGTAGCAAACGTGTTATGCAGGCGTTAAGTTTCTTTTTAAAGTAAGGTACACAATAAATATAAATGAAATCATACGAATATTTACATAAAAGAGTATTGGTTACATCCAAAGCTAGGTATGAAGCTAGTAAGCGTTTACGGCTACACAGTTGGTGCTCTCAATGGACACTAGCGTTTCTAGCCGTCGGACAGATAGTTCTTGCATTGTTTGCTACGTTTGATCTTGTTGATGACGCAGTGACGAAGAACCAAATTGATATGGCTAGTCTATTTTTTGCAGTAGTTGTACTTACATATTCATTATTACTTGGTATGGGGGATTTCTCTGCTAGATCTTCGAATATTCATCAATGTGGCTTGGAGTTGGCAGAACTTTCGCGGAAACTCCACTATCGTGTGACGCACCAATATCAATCTACCGAACATGAATATTTAGACTTCGTGAATAGGTACTATATTTGCCTTAACAGGCATGAAAACCATGTTTCACATGATTATCTGATTGCAAGATTGGACTACCTCATTGAACATGGGAAAAAACCATCCAAGTTTGATATGTTATTTAACTATAAGCTGAAAATATATTGGTATCGAGTGCTTGGTTTTTCCCATTATATTTTTTCAATCACTTTGTTGGTTCTTTGGTCGTGGCATTTGGTCAGTTTTGGTTAACTCAAAGAAACTTAACAAACGACTATGGCGTCAATAGCTAATTTCTGGCTATGTTTTCGTTCCATATGACGCCATCTCGAAGCATCGAATTTAAGATCACAACCATTTTCCTTACACACGCAATAATGGCGACTTTTTCGGTTTTCCTGCATCTAAAAGTCGCTGGTAAGTAGCTTTAAAAACAGGGTTACACTGCATCGCAGACATCATAGCCATGTAGAGCACGATGCGTACTTGTGCTCGTCCCCCCTGAATGACTCGCTTGCCTTTATAGCGTCCACTTTCTCGATTGATGGGGGCAACGCCAATGAGTGCAGCGGCTTGTTTGTTGGTAATAAACCCAAGTTCAGGAACGGCTAATGATGGATGCAGCTGCGACTTTTCCGATGCCGGGAACGCTCTGCAGAAGACGATTTTTGTTTTGATACTCAGGGCATGTGTAATCATCCCATTTTTAGTGGCACCCTAAATTAGAGTTTTCCAAGTGTTCTGACTTAGCCAGGTATTCCCATGGAGTCAGATCATTTAACGCACTGTGTGGTCGTTCATCATTGTATTCAATGAGCCATTTTTCGGTCAGCTCTCGTACTTCATTCAGGGTTTTAAAGACATACATATTGAGTATTTCGTCGCGGTAAGTTCGATTGAAGCGTTCAACATATGAGTTCTGCGTTGGTCTGCCAGGATTGATGAACTCTAGTTGGATTTGATGTTGCTCTGCCCATTCAGCTAACGTAGTTGATATAAATTCAGGCCCGTTATCCATCCGTATCTTGTTTGGGTAACCCCGCCAGGCAACAACCCGATCTAATACTCTTACCACTCGAGGAGCGGGTAAATTCAGGTCAATCTCAATCGCCAACACTTCTCGATTAAAGTCATCGATAACATTGAAGGTTCTAAAGCGTCTTCCGCACATAAGTGAATCACTCATAAAGTCCATCGACCAACATTGATTAATGCTTGCTGGCACACAGAGAGGCTCAGGGTAGCGAGTCGGTAAACGCTTCTTACCACGATGGCGTTTATTCAGTTTGAGCTCACAACAGACACGGTGTACTCGCTTGTGATTCCAGCGATATCCCCAGCGTTTTAGTACTTTGAACAGCTGACTAAAACCATAAGCAGGATAACGTTCAACAGCATCCTGCAGCGCAGCAATGACTGAATCATTGCGATGCTTGTCAGGTTGATAACGGTAAACTGAATCACTAATACCAACAATCCGACAAGCTCTACGGAGACTGACGCTGTGAGAGTACCTCGCGTAATCAACTAACTCTCGTCGAATGGCTGGTTTTACAGCTTTTTTTCGACAATATCCTTGAGAATTTTGTGATCCAAACTGAGCTCAGCAAACATCTGTTTGAGGCGACGATTTTCGTCTTCAAGCTCTTTTAGTCGCTTCACATCAGAGGCTTCCATACCTCCATATTTTGATTTCCAATTGTAATAGGTAGCATCGGAAATACCGTACTCGCGGCAAACCTCTTTGACCAACCTACCAGTTTCAACTTCCTTCAGGATCTTTACGATCTGAGATTCTGTATATCGTGATTTTTTCATCAGCGTTCTCCGTTTTATCTAGTTTAAGTCGGAGAACTCTATTTGGGAATGCCCCTAGATTACGGGATGATTACACATGATTCAATAAGATATAGATATAACGCATTGATATAAAGTAAATTAACACTTCCACTTGGTATTAACAAAGTCTCATTAATACCGAATGCTCGCTTTGCGCAAGCGAAAAACAGCCATTAAGCAACAATTGTTTTATGCAACCTATTGAATTAAAAGGATGCTGATAAGAAAATCTTGCGCAATTGAGCGTGTATTAGGCTGGGGAAAGCGAGCATGCTGTTTAATACACTGTTAGCAATCCAAATGACATGAAAGTGATATGTCTATTAGTATTTAATTATTAGATGTAGTACGAATAAATTTATTTTTATAAGTTTGTTTTGAGCTTAATAAATATATTCTCCTTAATTTTCGCTAAATTATGGAGTAATTATGCTTGAGTTTACATTTGTTCTTAACGGCAAAGAATTGAGCTCCTTGACCACAGGTTCTTCATCATTCCCTGCATTTTCTGGATTTGGTGCTGATAAAAATAAGAAAACCTCACAATGTAAATCTAGTAGTGGACCAATTCCGGCTGGCACATATTATATATTTGATAGACAATCAGGTGGTCTACTTGGTCCATTGCGAGACTTTTTTTCGGGTAAAGACCAATGGTTTGCACTGTATGCAGCGGATAGCAAGATGGATGACGAGTTGCTTTGTATAAAAGTAAAAAGAGGGCAGTTTCGCTTACATCCGAAGGGGCCTCTAGGTATCAGTCAAGGGTGCATAGTCGTCGATAATCCTAAAGATTTTGCAACAATTCGTAGTATGTTAAAAAACACATCTACGATAAAGGTTCCCGGGCTTGAGCTGGAAACATATGGGCGGGTAATTGTTAAATGAAAACTATGTTTATTAAATCGATACTGGTTATTGTAGCAACGATTATTACTTCTTTTCTATGGTTACGGTATCCAACATTATTTCCAAGTATCTCTGAACAAAACGCAATTTTTTTAGTGCAATATTTTGAAACTAGCAATGGAGAGGATCTCGCTGATCTTGAAATGTATCTAGTTTTTGGCTTTTCATTTATAGTTGCGCTTGTTTGTATGCTAGTTGTTACATTGAGTCAGAAATTGCTAACAAAAACATCAAGGTGACGCGTTACACTCGGCGGTTTTGGTATGGAGTCTGGTGCGCTTGGTAAGTTTATCGTGGCGCACCTTATGTCATAGTTAAATGCAAGAAATGGAGGTCAATTGAACTATCCTATTTTATACATATTTTCGGGTCTCCCGGCTTCAGGCAAATCGACTCTTGCTAAACTGTTAGCGGCTAAAGCGGGTGCTACGTATGTTCGCATTGATACAGTTGAGCAAGGGCTTCGAGATCTTTGTAACTTCAAAGTTGAAGGTGAAGGATATCGTTTAAGCTACCGTATAATCAGAGACAACTTAGAGCTTGGGATTAGCTGTATCTCAGACTCTTGTAATCCTATCGAGCTTACGCGACGTGAGTGGCAGGAAGTCGCAGAAAGTGTGAGGGCTAAATTCATCAATATTGAAATTAGTTGCTCAGATAGCAGTGAACACGAACAAAGAGCCATCACTCGTAGAAGTGAAGTAACAAACCTAAAATTACCTGACTGGAAACAAGTGCAGAACCGCCATTACGAAGCTTGGAAAACCGATATAATCAAAATAGACACGGCAGGCAAAAGTATTGAAATGGCTTTCGCAGAACTAATTGAAAAGCTAGACGTGTGAAATTGCATACAAGCAGTTAAGAGTGATTCGCAACGCTTGGTGATTAAACAGCGACTTGGTATTCCGTATCGTTGCGCAGTAGCGACCAGATAAAACCATTAACCACGCTCGTCTTTGACGCTGTCCATCACCACCATCGTCGTGATTGAACTCACATGGGGGCTCTCCCCTAGAATTTCGGCATGAAACCTTTTGTAGGCTGGCAGATCGTGCGTTTCAACCCGCAAAAGATATTCACTTGTCCCGGTGATGTTATGGCACTCTACCACAGCTTGGGCTGCCGAAATCGCAATTTCAAACTCTTGCTGCGACTTACGGCTATGATTAGACAAACCAACCGCAACATACGCGATAAAGCCGATACCTATTTTCTGCTTGTTGAGCACGGCACGATAGCCAACTAAGACATTCTGCCGCTCTAACTCCTGAACCCGGCGTAAGGTTGCCGAAGGGGACAATCCAACCCGATCTGCCAGCTCAACATTGGTCAACTTTCCATTGCTCTTAAGCTCGCACAATATTCTTTCGTCAAACCTATCCATCACACAACTCTATTGCACAAATAAATTATTATAAGGTTATTTGTGAATATAATTCATCTTATCGAGCATTAATATATCCAGATGCACTCAAATCATCATTGCTAGAGAAAAAGCATCATGGATTACCAACAACTTATGGCGCTCACTATTTTTGCCTTTACAACCACCGTCACACCGGGCCCTAACAATATTATGTTAATGGCTTCAGGCGCCAATATCGGTTTCAAACGCACGCTGCCGCATATGCTAGGCATCATCACAGGATTTAGCTTTATGGTAAGCATAGTCGGCACGGGGCTTTCAGGTATTTTCGCCACTTACCCCCAGCTCTATACTGCTCTGCATATTATCAGTGTCGGGTATTTGCTCTATTTAGCAATGAAAATAGCCACCAGCCCAGCGGGTCTGCACGGGGAAGGCAAGTACCAACCGATGAGCTTCTACTCTGCCGTCCTATTCCAATGGGTAAACCCCAAAGGCTGGACGATGGCAATTTCGACCATATCCCTATTCAATGCCAATGGGGATTTTCATATCGTTCTTTTAATTGCCGCTATATTCGCCCTTGTCAATGTCCCCTCTGTGACCCTATGGACATACGCAGGCAAACAGATGCAATCTATTTTGGCAAACCAAACAAAATCAAAATATTTCAATATAACGATGGCAGTGTTATTGCTCGCCTCACTCTACCCCATTCTATTCAGCTGAATGTTAAGATCATCATTCCTAGTAAACGGATATAAAAAAGCCTCCATGTAGGAGGCCTTTCTCAAAATAGTGGCGATTACTTCTTCGCTTTAGCCACATCATCGAGCATTTGTTTAATTCGTTTATTAGGTACACGCTTTGCCATAATACTTACTCCTTGTAAAATTCCGCCAGCGCTAAATACATGGTAACAACTTACCGACTCAAGACCTTGAACAATACAGAGTCAACTTGCTCTGAGTTCACTGTGCTGCTGGACTAAAACCAATATACTTAACTTTATCTATATGTGAACCAGCAGCTGATTCAAAACACGCCCAAAATGCCAACAATAGAAAGACCTTTTCACTACAAAACAGAAACATTTAAAACAAAAAAACACAATACCCAGATTATGCCGAATCAATATCCAAATTTGATAGGTTATAAGCTCTTTTCAAGAGAAAGTATTTCTGTGAGACATGACGCTATTTTATAACTATTACTGCACTTCATTGCATTTAAATAGCAATATAAATCACACCAAATTACACACAAAAAAATGCTTAACACCATAATTCGTATTTTCACTTTACTCGTGCCATAAATTCCTGCCTCTCCGCAAGATTCAAAAAAACCGACTCATCGTCGGTTCTCTTATGGTTTGGGAAAGCAATATCCGCTACTGGTATTTTTTCACACTACGCGCTTGCTCTTGCACGCTATTAACCATCTTCTGAAAGGCACGATCTTTGGCCCGCTTTTGCGCCAAGGTAGCGCTATTATGGGCTTCCTCACGCAATAACTTTTGGAAATTATCCAATCGCCGAGTTGAAAGTTCGCCTGTGTCCACTGCACGAAGGACGGCACAGCCGGGTTCATTGATATGCTGACAATCGCTAAAACGACATTGCTCCGCAAGAGATTCAATTTCGGCAAAGGTCAGTTTGATTCCCTCTTTAGCATCGCTAAGCTGAAGCTCTCGCATTCCCGGCGTATCCATCAACAAGCCGCCTTCTGGTAACCATTTAATAGCACGGTAAGTGGTCGTATGACGCCCCTTGCTGTCTTGCTCACGAATCCCGCCAGTTTCCATTGCATCACGTCCCAACAAACCGTTAACCAACGTCGATTTACCCACCCCAGATGAGCCCATAAACGCGAGTGTCTTACCACGCTGGCAATAGCGTTTTAATACCGCAATATCGTCACTGTCGAGCGCATTCACACAATGCACGCTCAACAACGAATCCAACTGTTGGACTTGGTCACGTATAGCATCTGCATCCGAAGAGAGGTCGGCTTTAGTAAGAATAATAACGGGTTCAACATACGTTTCTTTCGCCAACGCCAAATAGCGCTCGATACGATTCAAACTAAAATCACCGTTTAGCGAACTCACAATGAAAACCGTATCAATATTAGCTGCGATAAGCTGACGTTCATTGGCGCTGCCGGCGGCCTTACGCTGAAACAAGGATTGCCTTTCCAATACGCGGATGAGCCGCTCATCATTAAAGACCACCCAGTCCCCGACACAAATCGGCTCAAGATTCGGGGTCAGTTTAAAACGCAAAACCTCACTGCCCGCTAAAAGTACAGCTTCGGATTTGTGCAGCTCAATAACACGACCAAGAGCACTACTCTCAAGCTCTTCCAACGACAACTGTTGCTGGAAAAACGGGCGCATACCCAAGTCTATTAATGATGGAACGATCATATATGCTTTACCTAACATCAGCATGATTACTTGGCTTTAAGTATGAACTATGAAGCTATAGACAAGTCAAGCTAGCATCATTGCTCTTTTCGCCAATAGCCCCACTCATCATAATAAAAGCCGACTTAATGTCGGCTTTTCTCACACACTATTCAGATTGTAAATCTGGCCTTAATCTTCTTCTGTGTGATTGAGTAAAATGTCTCGAATAATTTCACCTGACTCTGACAAGTTACTGGATACCCATGGACCAATCGGATCAACCACATCCGGATTGAAAATTGACGAGGCCTCATCTTTGCTGGAGATATTCCAATAGCAGGAGCTAAGCAACATCGTAGGGGTATTGGCATCACCCTCATGGTTAAAGAACTCATCCCAAAGCATTGCTTGCTCACGATCAGGCGTTGCTGCCCCATCTGCGGTTGTCGAGCCCCATTCAGAGATGAAGACCGCCTTACCGGCCTTACGTGCAATAATGATTTCGTCGCGTATCCGCTCACCTTCTGACAGGGTCTTATCATTTGGCCCACTTGGATACAAATGACTTCCGGCATAGATATGTGCGTTATACATTACATTAGCGTCTTCAATCGAACTTTCTGCGGCCACACCGACATACTGAGACCATGTTGGCGTGCCGACTGAAATTAAGTTCGGATGATCCGGATCAGGATCATTCGCCCGAATAACCTCAATCATCTCTTTCGCCCAAGGTTCAACGTAATTATGCCAATCCTCATACGATTCAACTAACGTCGCCTTGGAGGGTTCATTTGCCAATTCAAAAATGACATTCGGCAGATCCCCATAGGTACGACTCATGTTTGCAAAGAAATGTACCGTATCTTCATAAATATCAGGATAATCCGGATCAACGGGAGCATAACTGCTGTATTTTGACTGCCAATATTTTGTTTTATGATATGCCTCAGCGCCCGAATTACCAACCGCCTCATCGGGTATCGTAACATTAAGAATATGCCAATCAATCACAACATATAAACCAGCTTCAACGGCCCCGCTGATAATAGCGGCAACACGGCCATATAAATTATCCCTATTCACGGATTGGTTAGAGTATTTCTCATCATCCCCAGTTGCCGTATGGAAAAAGCCCCCCCACTCATCAACATAAACAGGCGCACGCACAATATCAGCTTTTAACATCTGAGCCAGATTTATCACGGCTTTTCGGTTGGCGAACTCTTTCGGTCCAACAGGGTTAACCGCAGGATCTTCAGGGCCAAAGCCTAACCCATGAAAACTCAACCCTTTTAACTGAACCACTTCCTTGGCTGATTCACTATAAATCAAACCATCATCATTAATTGATAAGTAACCATATTTCTCAACTGGCGTTAACGTTTTTTCTGAATCTTTAAGAAATATTTTATTATTCATCTCTAGCCTTTCTGTTGTTGTATTCACTAAGAATAATTGCAGACAAATAAACAACCACAGGTATGACCAGATATAAAATATATAAAAACAAGCCATTGATCACATGAATAAAAACAACATCAATAATAAGGCTGATGAAAAATTAACTCTAGAATCTATTTAATAAACGTTATCACTTGATTTAACGTAATTAATCAGACAACACAAGTTGAATTGGAAATAAAAAACAAACTCATAAATTAAATTAGGTAATGAAATAAATTGATATCAATACGATAGAAATATATAGATTGCTACAAAAAAGCCGCTAATTAATAGCGGCTTTTTTATCAATTAAGCTTGTGCAGCTTTTGCTTGACTAGCTGGACGTGGTTTGCGCGCATGCTGACGAGGCTTTCCCCCGGCTTTGCTCTGCTCATTCGTGGTCTTAAACGTACGACCATTAGAACGACCCGCTGTGTTACGGTTGCCACCTTCCGCTGACTTTTGACCCGCTGGTTTATTACGGTTTTGGCCGCCATTTGCTGGCTTCTTGTTACCGGACTGACTGCGCTGAGCACCACTGCGACGTGGCTTGTTTGCTGCTGGCTTAGCATCACCCGCTTCACCCTCTACCGCAACACGAGGTTTTTTCGGCTTCTTCGGTTTTTTCGGCTTGATTGGACGCGTATCCAACTTAGACTCAGGCAAGGCCTTTGATGGCTTGTAACCTTCAAGATCAATACGAGGCAGTAGTTGCTGGATCAAGCGCTCAATCGCAAACAGATCCGCAGCTTCATCTTCGCTAACCAGAGAAATCGCTTTACCGACTTCACCCGCACGGCCGGTACGACCAATACGGTGAACGTAATCTTCCGATACATGCGGCAAATCAAAGTTAACCACTTGAGGAAGCTGAGGAATATCAATACCGCGCGCCGCAATGTCTGTCGCTACCAATACACGAATTTGCCCAGATTTGAAATCAGCCAATGCGCGAGTACGAGCACCTTGGCTCTTGTTGCCATGAATAGCAGCAGCAGTGATCCCTTGACTGTTCAGGTAATCGGCAAGACGGTTGGCACCGTACTTCATTTTACAGAACACCAATACCTGAGACCAATTACCGGCCTTGATCAGCTCAGCCAGCATTGCAGGTTTCTTTTTCTTATCTGCAGGATAAATGCACTGCTCAACCGTTTTTGCTGTCGAGTTCGCAGGTGTCACCGAAATTTCTACCGGATTATTCACCAAACCTTTGGCCAATTCGCGGATCTCATCAGAGAAGGTCGCTGAAAACAGCAAGTTTTGACGCTGCTTCGGCAGCAATTCCAGAATTTTACGGATATCACGAATAAAGCCCATATCCAACATACGGTCTGCTTCATCCAATACCAGCACTTCTAGCTGTGAGAATTTAACTGCATTTTGTTGGTAGAGATCCATCAAGCGTCCTGGTGTTGCAACCAGAATATCGCTTCCTTTACGCAAATTGAGCATTTGAGGGTTGATCTTAACCCCACCAAACACAACACTGGAACGTAAACGCATATGGCGGCTATAAGTCACAACGTTTTCATTGATCTGCGCGGCCAACTCACGAGTCGGTGTCAGGATCAATGCACGAACATGGTTGCTCTTAACACGAGGACCTTGGCTCAATCGCTCCAGAATAGGCAGCGTAAAGCCTGCCGTTTTACCTGTACCTGTTTGGGCTGCGGCCATAACATCCTTGCCTTCGAGCACTGCGGGAATCGCTTGTGCCTGAATCGGTGACGGTGTGTCGTATCCCTTTTCCTGAATAGCTCTAAGGATTGGCGCAGAAAGACCTAACGAGGTAAAACCCATACTTTGATTCTCAATTGTTTATCTAATGGTATTCATCCGCCTGACCTGACAACTTACAGATGAAAAAGCGGAAAAGTTCGTCATTCTGAATGTTTTGGACGTTAGCATCAATACTTAATTCACATTCATCGCATGATTCCTCTCTTTTCCGCATGATCCTATGCCCTACACCATCACTTGGGGGGCATGCCTAACAGTTCCTTAATGCATGACCAATACTGTCTCTTTGATACAAACATCTTGAAAGAGCTCGGGTATACTATGAACCGTGTACTTTTAAGCCACCGAGTCATTCGGTGCTATAGCAATACCCAACGGAATGTTTAACGCAAACAAATGGATATGTCTTCCCTATGATCACGCCCCCTTCTACTTACCGATGGCGCAAAACATCTTGCGATAGCAGGCATCCCGCCATCACACCACGAAAATGGCTTCTTTGCCTCCTTGCAACCGTGTTGTTGACCGCATGCTCATCACCACTAGATTTCACAAAAGAAGCCAGCTATGCCGTACCTATGGATGCAAATACCTCACTCGGTGGGCTTGCTGTTGACTATATGGAGCATGCTCCAAATGACAGCACTGGTTTTTACCCGCTCAATGACGGTCAGGAGGCCCTGCTTGCTCGCCTTGCCTTAATCCACAAAGCAGAGAAAACCATTGACCTTCAGTATTATATCTATCGCGATGATGCCACCAGCTCGCTACTGACCTATGCCCTCTACCTTGCCGCCGAGCGTGGCGTACGGATCCGTATCCTGCTCGATGACATGCAGTCCAGAAACGATCAGGCGATGGCATCACTGTCATCCCACCCAAATATCGAGCTAAGGCTATTTAATCCATTTGAAAACAGAGCAATGCGAATGCTCGGCTTTGTCAAAGATTTTGACCAAAGTAACCGCCGGATGCACAACAAGTCATTTATCGCCGATAGCGCCTTTGCCATCGTTGGTGGCCGCAATATCGGCGATGAATACTTTGCTGCCAATAACAGCGTCGATTTCGGCGACTTCGATCTCATGCTGCTAGGCAAGGCCGTGCCTGATATCAGCGAACAGTTCGATCTTTATTGGAACAGCTCACCAGCTACCCCTGTTGAGTCACTCATCGATGAACCTAGCTCAATATCACAAACCGATATCGCCCATTGGAAAGAGAGCCTCAACCGACATTTCAAAAACTCGGACTATGTCGCAAGTTTTACGAACCTACCACTGGTCAAGGCACTCAATGAAGAAACCCTCACCTTCTTCTGGGGCAGAGCCTCCGTCCACTACGACTTGCCCAGCAAAGTCTACAACCCAGCCGAAACGGACTTAATGCTCCACGCCTTGGATCAAATCCTCACCAAAGCCGAGTCGTCCTTCTTTTTGGTCTCCCCCTACTTTGTCCCAACTCAGTCAGGGACAGATGCCTTGGTTGCCGCCGCCCAAAATGGTCTTAACATCATCATTATCACCAACTCGCTCGCCTCAAATGATGTTTTCGCTGTTCATGGCTGGTATGCAAAATACCGCTCGCAGCTGCTCGAAGCCGGTATCGCCCTGTATGAAGTCAAAGTCGATCCAAAACTCAAAAAGAAACGTTCATGGCTAGGCAGTTCACGTACCAGCCTCCATGCCAAGACCTTCATTATCGACGACCAGGAAATTTTTGTCGGTTCATTCAATTTCGACCCACGCTCGGCGTTTATCAATACCGAAATGGGTGTGCTGGTTCACTCTCCGGAGTTTATTGATGCCGCATTTAGCGAACTGGACGATAACTTACAAAAAAGCACCTATCGCCTCAGTCTCAATGAACAAGGTGACATCCTGTGGCACAATGATTTTGCCAACATTACCTATGACAATGAACCCGATGCAAGTGTCTGGCTACGACTCGGGGCTTGGTTGGCAAGCATCCTACCCATTGAAAACCAGCTCTAATCATCTCTCGATTAAAGGCTAAATCGGATAAAAAGCAGATAAAAATAAGCCCCGTATGAACGGGGCTTGGAGAGTATTCAATAATAAGGTCGAGTTAGCGAGCCACCACAGAGGCCATGGCACCTTTGCCGACCCCCTCATAGGCAACAACGTCAATTGACTTGCCCGCGTCGACCCAGCAGCTTGCTTGCTCTGCAATATAACTGGCCAACAACTCTACTGTTGTATCTGTTGGCAAGATTTCAGTTTCAGATTGGGCAATTGCCAATTCAAACTCGCCCTGAGGGGCGGTATAGCGGAAACCGAAATACGCATTGTCGGTTACGACACCTTTCGCGGCATCGCTAAGAGTCAGCTCTGACACTGAGCAACGATCTTCCTCGCTACCAAGGTAAATATCCTGCCAACGCTCGGCCCATTTAGCTTCAAGTTCAGCATCACGTTGCCCATCAACAAACAGTTCTACCGGCGAACGGTGACCATGGGCAATGCGCTGACAATTACCGTCATGTTTTTTCAAGCCGTGGCTGTAGTGGTAAAACGCGCCGTCTATCTTTTCATGACGAAGTGTAATTTCAAGGCCCTGAACATTTTCAGGTAACTGGCCTTGCAACACTTTGCAAATATGCTGCGTAACCGAATCAATAGTGACTTCGTCAGAATCAATAATGCAATACGCCTGCTCTGGACAATGTAAATAAATACTTTTATCACCACGATCCAAATCCACGGTCTGATATCCAGACGTACTCTGCCCGATCGAGATAGCCGCGTTCTTTGCAGGAATAATCAAACGGTGATCAACAAATTCATCCACGATGTGTTTGATCTGTTTTTTTACCCGACTGAAATCAAGCACCATACTCATTTCATTGAGTTCACCGGACATAACTACATCCAGGATCCAGCTTTCACCTACCATACCACGCGTCGGGCACAGATATGACGCATCTACAACCGTCAGGTCTCTTACAAATAGCTTCAACGTGAAGTCCTTATTGATTCTCACTTCGGCAAAGCATTATACGCAGCTGCATCAAAGAGTAAACCGCCAAGGAATACTAAAAGACCCTATCAACTATCTTAAGATACTGAATTAAAGGGACAAGTTAACGCCAAACGACAACGATACCAACCACTAAAATCGATACGTCACTCCCGCATAAGCCGATGCTATCCCTTTTAACTGAGAGTGCACCTCAACCGGAGCGCCATTGGCATCTTCGGCTTGCCATGACTCCCGCTCTGCAGGCAACACGCTATGACGCAAACCAACCTCTAAGGAAAGATCTCTCATAACCTGCCAGCCAATACCGGTTTGAAGACCAAACACCAAACCATTATCGTCAAACTCTCCGGGAAAATCAGACTCGGTTTTGCTAAAGGCATAACCAAAATGCAGGCCGACAAAAGGCTGTAACGATTTCTCAGTACGGAACAAATAATCAGCGTTGATCAGATGCAAACTAGACACCGTGTCATACGCATCTTTACCAGCAAATTGTGTCGTCGCTTTATGGTATTCATAACTGTAATACACCCGATTCTGGCTATTATGGAGGTACACCCCTGCATCTACACCGGCAAAACCGCCAATGCCGCCATCGTCCGTATCCACAACCTGCCCACCGACTAACTTAGCACTGTCATCATTACCAATCAGACTCCCGCCAGCGCGAAGTGAGACAAAGTACTGGTTTCCATTTTCCACTGCTTCAACAACAGCATCGTCAGCCTCACCACACCATGCCTGATAAGGTAAAACTGCCAACATCAATCCGATTGCTACCTGCTTTTTTGCCATGCTTCTCACCTACTGCGAACTTCGCCGAACATCCAAACCCGACGACTCAAATTACATGGCAACATAGTAGTTGATTCAATAAATCAAGACCATAGCCCACTTCTCGAAATGGCAGATACAAAAATGCTCATCCATATCTAACAAGGGGCTATACCCTTTAAAGCGCCTATGGCTCTGACTCTCCGGTATCCTCATTTCGTAGCCAATTCAATGCTTCGAGAGGGTCTTCAAAATACCGAACTTCGCCGCTGGTAAACCACCCACCGACTTTACTCATGATCTCTTGCCAGCGCTGATTACCGTAAATAGCGACCTTGTTAAATGTCTTGCCGTATTGCAGCCCCAATTTTAAATCGTCCCAAGCAGCCCGGAGCTCCCAACCTTCGAACTCCGTACCGTCGATATACATATTCACCACAGGCTCTTTAACATTGAGCAAAGCCTCATCCAACAAAGGCGTTATTTTCTCGTAATCATGATGCGTCAAAGTACCAATCGCTTTTACCTCAACAAATACCTGATTGTTCTCTAACTGTTTTATATCTAGGTGAATGCCATGTATATTTGTCATGGTCTTAACTCCTATCTACGTAGAGCTGTATCTAACCAACATCAAGATACAAGTGTAGTATACCCGTACCCTCGAGATCAGCCGGCAAGACAACGGGGAGCGACTATTTGAGTAGTTACCAGATGGGGGAAATTAAATTCCACCATGCCTAGCACCAACGGCGTACTTGTTGACAATAGGCCGTGTAATCCTCGCCAAACATGGCCTGCAACACCGCCTCTTCTGGGGCTATTTGGAAGTGGTTCATATAGAACACAAACACCACCAGCATAAGAAAAGGCGACAACGCTGAAAAATAAAGGCAGGCAGCAATCAACCAGCACAGCAACCCCAAATACATCGGATTACGGCTATAGCGGTAAATTCCAAAAGTGACCAAAGAAGATGTTTTATTGGGAAAACGAGGATCGATCGTCGTCTGGGCTTGGGCAAATGCCACGACTCCAGCCAACCCAATAACCGCCCCCAACAAGCACAACACCAATATCACCGCCAATTGGCCGGTAAAATGCCATTGGTAAATGGGCCAATACGATGCCAGCCCGTACATCCCAGCCAGTGTCAGCAACATCACCAATGGCGGCGGTAGTCTCAAATACATCCCTGCGTCCTCATTAATACATTGATATGGAGATCATTATACCCAAGCCGCTCCGGTATGCTGAAGATGTTCCCTTGTTAGCTTGAGCATATTTGCAGCCGTTACCTCATATCGCTAGAATCGTGCAACCACTGTGCAGCTAACGCCACGTAACCATTTCTTAGAATAGAGCCATGCAAACATTAAAATACCTACAAGGCTACCCGAGTCATCTTATCGATCAGGTGAATAACATGATCGAGAAAAACAGCCTCAAGAAATACTTACTGAGAAAATACCCTAACGGCCATGATATTCAATCGGAAAAGGCGCTCTACCAGTATGTCATGGACATCAAAAACGAATACCTCCGCCAGTCGCCACCGATTAGCAAAGTGGCTTATGACAGCAAAATTCATGTGGTCAACCATGCGCTGGGTATGCACACGTTTATCTCTCGCCAACACGGCAACAAACTTCAGGCTCGCAAAGAGATCCGCGTCGCCACTGTATTCAAGCACGCACCACTGCCATTGTTAAAAATGATCGCCGTTCACGAATTGGCCCACATCCGCGAGAAAGAACACAACAAGGCATTTTACCAACTCTGTTGCCATATGGAGCCAGAGTACCACCAGCTCGAGTTCGATATGCGTCTGCTACTCACCCAAATTGAATTAGACGGCCCGATTTACACAGACAACTAACCCACCGCTACTCAATGAAAAGTTGTTACCCCACTAATTTTATTCTGACAACCGTAAGCATTTTGCTTACAATGAGCCGCTAACTTAATTTGTAGGTGTTTACATGAAAATTTGTGCTGTTGAGCTACGTAGTAACGAAGCGGTAATCTGTCTTCTGTCAAAAAGCAATGGTCTGTTCGACATTCCTGAATGCCGCGCCCAGAAGTTCATCATGCAGGATTCCCTGAACAACGAAGAAATGAAAAAATTCCAGCAGACATTCCAGAAGCTGCTGAATGACTACAACGTTGATCGCGTTGTTATCCGTACCCGTGAAACACGCGGTAAATTTGCTGGTAGTGCAGTTGGCTTCAAACTGGAAGCGGCTCTACAGCTGATCGATGGCGTTGAAGTTGATTTCATGACCAACCAAGAAATCAAAGAGCGTCTTAAGCGTAACCCTCTAGGCATCGAATTCCGCGCAACTGGTCTACGTCAGTTCCAGGAAGCGGCCTTCATGACAGGTTATGCGTACCTGAGCAAGTAAGCTTATCTATCAAGAAGCCAGCACCGTTCTGGCTTCTTACCTCTTATCTCACTCATTTCTGCACTGTCCGAACTCCACGACGGTACAAACTCAAAACAGCGATAATTCGCACAGCGCAGCCCTTCCCTATCTTGGTAGCCCTGAAGGCTTTCAAACACATTAAAATGCGACACAACAATGATCTTCTCTGCATACTGATAACGTGACAGCACCTCTTCGGCGCGAGCCCTTAGCATATCGCTTGTTTCGTAAGCTGGATTGTCAGCCGTCATACCAAATTGCAGAAAATGGCGATACTCCTTCCAACGTCTATCCCGCTCTTCAAGAGGAATATACCCACCAGCCAGATCAGCACGCCACTCTCGCAAATCATGCTCCACATACAAATCCAACCCCAGACGACGATTTAGTATTTCCGCCGTTTGCAGCGCACGGGTATAAGGGGATGACACTATCAATTGCGCCCCACGGAAAATGCGCTGTTCTGACAATGCCGTCACTTTATCAACAGCTGCGCGTGCTAATGGCGAATAGTCCTTTTCCAGTTGGCTCATCGCCCGTTGGTCAGCCAGCGAATAGTCAGGCTCACCGGGTCGTACAAAAATTACGTCCATGAATTTCTCCTCATTGAATATCTCTCTTAGCCAATAGCGGCTTGGGGTTATAGGCTCTTACTGCCAGACATAAACCTGTTGCGCGCCCTCGGCCAAGCACGAGGATGAAAACGGCGAGCCAGATTCAAACCCATACTGTTTGTCTTCAACGGGCCAATACACACTGAAACGGTTCTGGTGAACCTGAATATATACAAGGTGGGGCTGAGGGAGCATCCATGCCTCTTCAGTAATCGGTAAAACACGAAAAGTGATACTAACCAATTATTTACCCAGCATAAAAGGGAAAACACAGTGTTACATTAACATTTACGTAATCAATCACGCCTTAGCGGGCGAATCACCGATTCTAAGCCTTCAATCTGCATTTCCAAGGCCAAAGCCATCAGCATACCCAACTCACCTTGATAAATTCGAATCAACAGCGTGATTTCGCTCTAGCTAAATAATGAAACACACATAGACTTAATTGAAAATTTCGCCTTCCACCTAAAAAATCATTATAAATTAAACCCTAAGACTACACAGGCATATTATATATTTTACCTTTTTTAGACTTAGGGCTGCGATAATGCATTATATTTTCATTCCAATTTTTATCTTACTGGCTAGTTTTCCGTCCTTAGCAGATATAGAGCTAAAATTGACGCCTAAGATAGCACTGACACTTTCACAACCCGATGCAATTGCTCATAGTCTCAGCTCATTACTTATACGGTATGATGATGGAACTATAATGCACGAGCACATAGACCCAGAACGAGTATTTGCACCATCCATTAACCTTACAAGTATAACCCCTCTCTTTTTCCGCTCTCTATTTGAACCAGAAACAATGCTGACACTTCCTGACTGGCTGATCTCTCTGGCAAAAGAGCAGCAAGCTGCATTTGGTATAACATTGCCTGTTGATAACTTTTTATGTGGGGATCTACATATCTATCACTTTTTCTCTAAATCATACAATACTGGTTATCTTTTCTTAATTTCAAACGATTCAGTGCAACGAATTGAAGTTATAAAAAAAGATGACCTGTACCAGAACCTAGTAAATCAATTAAAGACATGCCATGTTAACTGACAACGAAAAGTGCGTTTTAAGGCTAAAATTAATATTCACAGCCCGTGCACTTTTAAATTTAACCGAAAACATTACCAGTAAAATCACATCACACAATAAAAATTATTTTTATTCTATACACCACCCAGTTGATTTCTACCTTTTACATTAGACTGATCTTCGTTACTTTCCCTTTCTCGCTTTATCAGCAAATCAAATTTCCCCATGGTGCAAGAAAGACAATAGCCAGCCAGATTCAATACTGTTTGTCTTAAACTAGCTGATACACACCGTAATAGTTATGATGAATATATATAAGATGGACTTAGGGATCACCACATCACCGAAATACACAACTAAAAACGTTCATCATTTATTGTATAGTATAAAGAATTGTGTTGAATGAATTTAAAACTCACCTTTTAACTCATCATCAGGGAAACCTAAAATTCGTACACTCTCATCACTATCAATAATGATTTCAACTTGATTGATGCGCTGAGGTTCAATTGACTCTCTTGAATTATCAGGGTAAATGATGATTTGATTATCGGAGCCTATCCATTGTTGGTTTATGTTTCTTCTGTCATCTCGATAGCGTCCAATCGCCGCAATATCACATAACTGATGAATATTTGATATGTGATTCTGCCGCCTTAATTCGTCTTCCTCGTAACCAGTAAATAAAAAAATGGTTAAGTGTGAACGCTCCCTAATTTGCCTAATCAGCCACCAAAGATTGTCAGATTGGTGAAGAGGCTCCCCTCCTAAGAAGGAAACCCCTTTGATACTTGGCGAATGAAGGATATTCTCAAGCAAGTGCTTTCTATGAACAAGCTGCTTACTTTTAAAGGACCACATGTCACGATTCCAACAACCTTCGCAAGCTAGTGCGCAACCCTGAAACCAAACGACAAAGCGCTCTCCCGGACCATAGATATGACTCAGAGGTTCAATATGAGCAATGTTAAAGTATTCACCATAGTCCTTAGCCATTGAACTACACCGTACGCGTCAGAACCAGCTGGATCTGACCACCTTTTCTGTTTTCCTTTACCGAATACCCTTGAGCCTTGGCTTTTGCGATGGCTTGTCGGCGAGTTGCCTCAATCCGCTCCTTACGCTCTTCTTCAAGACGAATACGGTCCAGCTCGGCCAACTCATCAAGATGCTGCTGGTAAGCAGCATCATAGTTTTTTCCTAATTCAATTAGAAAACGACTGACAGGTAAATAACGCTTATCAGCAAGTTTTGAGACCAATCTACCGTTATATTCGTCCTGGTCATGCATCAGAATCCAACGCTCTTCTACCTTACGGAAAAACTGCCGTCCATTGTAATCCTGTCGATTGGTAAGAATATCTCCCACGATAACCCTGTTGCGCTGAGAAAACTCAGAGAGCAATGCTTGATTTACAAGAATCGGCTCAGCATCAACCGCTTCCAGTGCTGCTACCAGTACCGACTCAATCACAAAAGGGGTGGCGGTTTTGATTACTGCGCTCATGTCTACTTCCTTTTGATTTCCTGAGTAAGGCCTAGCTGAACCGTTTGTTGCTGATGGAATTCGTCTGTTTTCTTAAGGCTGGTAACAGCTCCTTCCAGGTTCAGCAATTCATCCAGTGCCTCCAGACAGCTATCTCCTTTAAAACCACTGGTTTTGGCAGTGATACTACCTTCTTCATCAATAGTGATTACTATTTTTTGTTCAGGCATAACCAGTCTCCCTATTAAGCTGGATCATTTACACAGATAACGGCATTCAGACGTTCCGCGTCTTTGCGCGCTTGCTCCAACTGGTCGGTATCATTAATGACTAACCACCGCAGCTTACCATCAGCTTTCAGTTCCAAGCCCTCGATTGGCAAGTCTTCCTTTGGCCAATCAAATCGAGATTTAGTATTTCCGGATGACTTGAGACCCAATTGTTTCCCAAATGCGTGAGTTCCATTATTGGGCTTGTACTCAAATCGTAAACCATGATCTGTTAAGGCCTGCTCAGCACTTACCAACGCTCTCCGAACTTTATCTACATCATCACGTACAGCTTTCAGATCTCGATCAATTTTCTCTAAAGCTTGTTTGTGATCCTCAAATACACGGTTCATGGAGCCATAATACTTTTTGAAGACCTTTTCTTTTAGTGAATGACGCCATTCACAAGCAGCGTTAAAATCCATAACAAGAAGGGCCGATTTAATGGCAGTAATAAAGTTATCCGTTGCCTGTAGGCGGATAACCTCCTGTAACTCTTGGTCTTCTGGCATCTCATCAGGAAGAAACTGTCCAGGCTGAATATCATGAATTTTTAGGTTTTTAAGTTGCTCATCAGAAAGTGATTCAACAGCTTCTTTCCAGCGCTGGATGAATGCATTTTCAGCCTCGGACTGGCTTTGCGATTTTTTTGAAGTCAGGAATTCAAGTTTATTCTGCTTGGCGCTAACGAAAGACTCGGCATCATCGTGCTGCTTCACAAGTTGCTGTCGTTTTTGTTCCCACTGATAATTCTGCTCTGCTTTATCCATTTCTGTAGTAGTGCTTTGACCACGAGCGTGAACACCCTTAATCAACATTTCAAAACGCTTACGATACTCATCTCGTTCAGCAGGTGTTGCTCGACTTACTGACCACTGCTGCAGTTCTAACAGTTCTTGATTCAGTTTTTTTACTGATTGACCCTGCCCCAACAAGAAGCCTTTCAGTAACCCCTTTAACTTATCGGCAATTCCGGCCTGTTGCTTATCAATAAGTTGCTGTTGATGTTCCAATGCTGATAGGCGCTCTTGCCAATCCTCTTCGGCTTTGTCCCAATCTGCATATAACCCATCTGTTTTGGCCGCTTTGGGACAGTAAGGCGGATGAACCATGACATCAAAATCGATTTGGTGTGCCAAAAAATCTCGCTGCCAACCAATCTGGGATTGAGCCAATCTTTCAGGTTCGTCGTTTAGGAAGCTATCAATAGATTGGGTCAAGACCGGCTCCAATTCCTTTTTGCGTTGTTGCTCAACCAGCCGAATCAGATCAGGCTGATCAGCAAAACGCAGAGTTTGCTTATCTCCAAACTCTTCAAGCATAGCTCTAGACTTATATTGCCAAGCTGCATCATTAATTGCATTTTCGTAAGCAGCCGCTAACTGCTGACTTTGCTGCTCAGATAAGCGCAAACACCAATTAGAAAAACCAAAATCAGAAGCATCAGGAAGCAGCCAATCACCTTGCTCAGAGAGCAATAACGTTGGGAGCAAGGTATCACTTAAAGCCACGCCATGCCGAGCCTGAACATCAGGTGAATTAGTCTCAAGCAATAGTAAATGATCGTTTTCTTTTATACCAAATGTGTTATGACTGACCCCTTGAAGGCTTGCAAACGTATCGTTTAAGCATTCTTTCAGAGTGCCACACAGCTGATGTGAATGATTGGTAACGATATTGCCATCAGGATGCGTAGCCTTATTATTTAACTGATTTTGCAGTAAGTATTCGTCCTGGCTGTGCTCCCAAAACAGTTTGCAGAAACTGCGGAAGCTATCCTCAATTTGTTGTGGTTCGAGTTGGATTGCCCAGCTTTGTTCCTCAGCTACAGAGAATAACTGATGATTCATAGCTAACACTCCCTGAGCGTTATTCGTAGAGTGATCACGCAATATCAAAGCCCCTTTTTGAGAGACTCCAGTACGAACCAGACAACGCCCAGATAAGGCATCAATAGCCGGCTGATTGAAATTTGTATCACCTAACATAAGATAGATGCGAACCCCACTATCGGCTTTTGCCTGTAAAGCCTGAATCAGGGGTTGGCTTCTGATCTGATCAGTTGCAATAACCAATGTGAGAGCAGACTTATTGATCTCTTCTTTTACTCTTTCACTATCAATTTGTAACAAGTCTTCAGCAAAATTGCTGTCACTATCTTGCTTTTTAAACAGCGGCGGTAATACTTCGCTGGAATAATCCATACTGAAGTATTTACGTTTTGCTTTAATAACTGCCATTACATAATCTCCACTGTTTTCATTGCATTGATAGCTTTTTGTAAATAACGTGGAAGCTCAATTTCTTCCTTGGGTGTAAAGCTAGGCGTACCATCAACAATAAAACCACCATCGCGGTCACAAATAAAGTCCAGTCCACTAGTACATTCCCAGCACCATGTATGGGAAGCCCCAATAAACACCCAATAACGACCATGGTTATCGCTTTGTTTATCCAAAATACGACGCTGCCAGTTTTCAGGTAAATCGGCTTCACGTTTTCCTCTAGGAGGATTCAGTGTCATCAACAAACCTTCTGCACCTTCCACATAGTTGGCGATGCTATTAAGATTTCTGCTTTGTTTGCTGGTATGCACATATCGGTCGGAATAGATCACAAATTGAACTGAGTCACCCGCCGTAAGTTGCCCAATAAGCTCCCTGATATTGAGTACCTCTGAGTTTATCAAGGTAATTGGAAGCCTTTGCTTTTTACTTCGAGATGGTGATAAATCTAACATTGCCGCCACATGCCAATATGATTTCGGTTGGCTTTCTCTTACAAAACAGTCCAGTAGTTCTTGGCCAGTTTTCAAAGGAAGATCGAAATCAGCCATGGACTCATGATCAAGCCACAAAGATTGTTGAATATGGGCATCTGAATCGCGTCGGTAATCTTGTGAGTGGAAATCATTCAGCCAAGCTAACTGCCACTGTTCTGCATCAATGCTATCTCTAGGTTTAATCGGTAAATGACAAACCTCAGTTTGTTTGAATCTCCCAAAATCCGTTAACAACTGTGATATCTCATGAGACCTAACTTCAAAATTCTGAACAGCTTGTGGATATTTTTGGATTTCTTCAAATGCCACAACTATCCGTTGAACACTCTCATCCCAAAGTCCATCAAGCCTGCTGGCAATCGCCTCCAACACCTTATTCAAATGTTCTTGATACCCACTGATTTGACGTTTAAAGCTACGAGGCTCTGGCTCTTTATTTTTCTTAGAAAAAGAAAGAGATTCCAACTGACCTTTAAGGAAAACCTCTGAATGCTCAAACCCAAGCTGCCATTCAAAATCCAAATAAACCGACGCTTCAGGCGAACATAGGACCTCCGGTTGCAATGATACCAGGGTAAGCGAGTGCTGAGACAAATTGGTCTTCTGACCATCGTAGGTTTCATCCAACAAGTCCACAGTGGTAGTAACCTTGACACCAAACTCAGAGTTGCGGGCATCAGCACCGCTTTTCCAAGGCTTGCTATTTGGCTCAAAAAAGGCGGTGTCCCGCTGAATCAGCAAAGGGGATATACCTAACAAAGGGTCATTATGGGTATACCAGATATGGTACAACCCACGCTCCCTCACATCCACATACCCCGTATCGACAACCTCTTTACCTTTTGGGGTCAGAGATACAGTTTCTGAATCCCACAACTTTTCCCGTTTAAGGTACTCCACCAAACGAGGAGGCATTGTCTCTGGATTCTGTTGAGTTGCTTTCAGCAGCGATACAAGATCTGTTCTTTTTTGTTTAAACGTCAATTGCGCAATGATAGGGTAACGCTTAGCTTCAACCTGCCGTTTCATTTTAATATTCAGGCTGGTCCTCTCTTTTTTGTTAACTCCACCTAACGAGTTATTATTACCAGAGGGCTTATTGCTTTTTTTCCGCTCTTTCTGCGAAGACATAGTATTACCGTTCATCATTTTTTGTACCTTCTAGCCTTTTTCCCAAAGCTATTTTCCACACGAGACACATGACAAGATTGCGCCAATTTTTTAAGCTCTTCCGTTCTGGAGCGTTGACTAAAATACTCATGATGACCGACTAAAACGAGTTGATAACGAGCACGTGTGATTGAGACATTCAGTCTGTTTGGAGAATCCATAAAACCATCACGATGTGTGTTAACCATTGATAAAAAGACAAGATCGGCTTCTTGCCCCTGGAAGTAATCAACAGTTGCCAACTTAATAGATATACCCTTAAAACTAAAACGGGCGTAACGGTTGTTATTTCCGGGCAATTCTTTTTGCATGGCCTCTCTAAGAGCTTTTTCCTGACCTTTATAAAAAGTCAGCACAGCCACATCAAAAGCTTCACCTTTGTCATTTTTCTTTTTATTTTCAGCCCATTCACAGAAAGTTATAAGCTCCTGAATAATCGCCTTTACTTCACTCTTATTTGCATTCCTATAAATATCTCCTTGAACATCCAGCCAGGTATTACGTGTTTTGTAACGGCCATAATTCCAGTCTCGGCCAGGTCGGGACTGACTTCCATCCATTAAAACCCCTTCAGGGTAAAATTGCCTTCGAGGGAAGGCCGAAATATCCGGATGCATCCGGTGTTGATAGCTCAGCGTCGAATGCCTTTGTTCCTTTTCATGGCGGTCAAAGCCCTGATTCAGCGTAGTAGGATCGTCCTTCTTACGCTTGACCAAACCATCCCCCGACAATGCTTCAAGAATCGAAGGAAAAGCTATATTTTTCAGGACATGAATTCGACCATCAGCATTAACCGACTTGGGAAATAAACGTTCCAACGTGTCAGACAAATAACCGGTTTTCTTCTGGTAGTTCGCCGACTGGCGTAACCAGTATTCCCTCTCCAGACGCCAGCAGACTTCTTCAGACCATTTGCTCTGGTCAAAACGGTCCAACAGCTCTTTATTTATCGTACTAGTATCAGAGTAATCTGTTGTCTTAACCTTGAATGGCTTAACTGCCGTTCGCCCTGCGGCTCTATGATGAAAAGCATTTTCAGTGCGCTGCCAATCTGGATGCAATACCAACATGTCGTCCGGAATTATTCTCTGTATCTGTGCCATACACGCTTCATCTACAAAACAGAGCGAACTGTCATATAGATGCCAAGGCTCTTGCGCCAGTCTTGACATATCCGTTAACCCAGAAGATGTCAGCTTTACTGCGCGTCCCTGTTGAACCAGCAGAATATGGTCAAGCCCTTTATTTAGGTTTTTCTGGCTATGACGCGCACTAATCTCATCGTCCAGAGCCTGTAGTACACCAGTAGTAACAGGAACCAACATAGGCTGCAGATAAGGAAGCTCACTTCGAGAGGGATTTCCTCTTAACTCCTCCAACAAATAACAAGCTTGCTGTACAGACTTAGAGAGCGTTTGGGCTGGTCTTTTACCTTTTGGTGGCACCAACATTAGATTGTCTAGGTTAGCGACGATCTGCTCACGGTCAGTAAAAGGCGATAGCTGACGCACATCCCCAACCAGAACCCAGCGTTTGGCAAAGCGAGCCGGCACCAGAAATTCCTGAAAGGTAGTTTTACTGCATTCATCTATTATCATCACATCAAACGGCGGTTCACCACGATCTAAGGTCACGTCCCGTTCGTTAAACAGCCGCAAGATACCAATCGTTGTGCCACACACTAAATTAGAAGCATCTACCATAAGCTGTTGACTGAAATCTCCACAGCTAGAATCTTTCCTAAGCTGTTGATAAACATTATCAAAATGAAAATCCTCAACACCTATGGCATTGCTTTCATCACCAATGCGAAGTGGAAATATGCGATTGCTCAAGGTTGAATTTTCTTGAATTCTTTCCAGAACATTATTGATTGCAGCATGTGTAGATGCCGAAAGCAGCACTCTTTTTCCCTGCATAACCAGTTGAATAATCAGTTCAATAATTGTCGTTGTTTTGCCTGTTCCCGGAGGTCCATCCAAAATGGCAAAGTCGGGTGTGGCTAACGCCTTGGTCACAAACTCGCGCTGACGATCACAACCATCAAAATCAGAATTGGTCAGCACCTGCCACTGAATATTTGTCTCAGGCTGAATATCTTGCCAACATTTTTTTTGTCGGTCCTGTAACAGGTGAATCAAAGGTGCATGACCACCAGCAGGGCGTGTCATCAAATCATTAATTGCAGCTTTTTGCTTTCTCAATTGTGAAGTATCAACACTTACGCGAATTTCCCATATTTTCCCTTGATTCGATGGATATTCGCTCTGCCTGCTTTTTTTCCCGCGAATATTTCGCGCCAGTAAAATCTGTCGCTCTTCAGGGCGGGCTTTCAAAATCCGAAAACCGTTGTCATGCTTTCTTTGCGTGTTATCCAGAACCTTAATGTTATCGCCGAAGAAATGATCCAGTTCAGACTTACCGGTATCATCACCCGAATCCTTTTCAATTAACTGAATCCACTTCTCGTCAATATTGTCTTTGCTAACACTGAACGAAAGAGCCGGATACCGAGCGCACAGCATCTCCGATTTGTTATCGATGGAAGCAAGTCGTGTATCTCTCGCTTCCAATGTCAGGCCATCCTTGTCTGTCTCAAGTCCCCACTGATCTCGACTCAATAAATTACCATTCAAAGTCAAGTAGTCAGGCGTTATTTCCCCTAGCAATACGGTAGTCACATCTTTGACCTGATGAGATTCAAGCTCTGGCTGTTGGCTCGCAAACAACAGCCAGCCATTACCTTTGTTAAGTGGTGAATAACTTTCGATCTGCTGTTTATCCAGCGAAGAAATCAGTTTGAATCTGGTGTTCTGTCCATTAATCGACAACGTGCTTTGGCCACTAACCTGACCCTGCAAGCGTATATGATTACTATCAATTGATTTAACCGGACAAACGTGACCATCAATATACACTTCAGCCAGTTCACCTAGTGGAGCAGACAGCGGGCGAATCAACAGCTGGTAACCACTCCACTGAATGACATCTACTTCACTAAGCTCAGGCAGATAAAGCTTGTACTGACCATTGGCTGATTGAAAGTGCTCTTCAGAAAGAGAAAATCGCTGACGATTTGCTCCCTTGCCGACAATAACTGGATCATCGGTCTCAGGGACAAAGTCCTCATCTAGCGGATTTTCATCCGCTTCGCAGAGAATTTCATACCAGCCATCCTCGCCAGAGATAATTTCAATTTCACTGACGGGAGTGATCTGGTAAATCCGTTTGTTCGGAGTTAATCGATAACACCGATTGACAACTGGCTTCCATTCACAAGTGACTTCTTTGCTTTCCAGTGCTTTGATACTATTGTTAAGGTAGTGTACGAACGGCATTAAAACCTGATTGGTTTGACATGCCAGTTCTGGTCCAGTAAGACCATCGCCCTCTAGGGCAGTAAAAAAAGGATTATCCATTCGCTACAGCTCAATCAGATAAAAGGGTTTTCGCCTTCCTGTTTCAGTCGAGGCTTTTTATTGGTCGTTTTCTCCAGCGCTTCAGGTTCTGATGAACTGGCCGCAACCGCTCTACCTTTGGCCCACTGACGAGTTCGACTGATCATTTCTTCCATAGTTTGGGAAAGCGGTGCCGTTGCCAGGATGGCGGTAAGAATATCATCCTTGTTCAGCTGATGACCTTCATCAAAGGCAAGGAACATGGCTTCCTTAACCGCTTCTTCCAACTCGGCACCAGTGAAACCTTTGCTGTTAGCTGCCAATTCATCAAGCTCCTCTTCAGAAAAGTCGTCCAGCCGATCCCTGCGTTTAAGGTGAATCGAGAGAATTTCCTTGCGGTCTTGCTGCACTGGAAGATCAACGAAGAAGATTTCATCGACCCGACCTTTACGCAGCAACTCAGGTGGTAATTGAGCTATATGGTTTGCAGTAGCTACCACAAATACTGGTTTTTCCTTTTCCTGCATCCAAGTCAAAAAACTTCCGAGTACACGAGCGGTAGTACCACCATCAGTCGAGCCAGAGCTTTGCATGCCTGAAAGACCTTTTTCGATTTCATCTACCCAAAGAATGCTTGGTGAAAGAGCTTCCGCCATTTGCAAGGCTGAACGCATATTGGCTTCTGACTGACCAACAATACCGCCGTAGATTTTTCCCATATCCAACCTCAACAGCGGCAACTGCCAGGCATCTGCAACAGCTTTGGCTGCGAGGCTTTTACCTGTACCTGGTAAACCAAGTAGCAAGACGCCGCGCGGGGTTTCAAGTCCAAAAGCACGAGCATCCGAGGTAAAGGCCTGACGTCGACGGTGAAGCCAGGACTTTAGGTTATCTAAACCACCAATATCATCTAGTGTGGCTTTAGGGTGAAAGTACTCGAGATGACCACATTTACGGATGACTTGCTCTTTTTCTTTTACAATGAAAGGAATTTCAGATTCTGTCAGCCGTTTGTATTTGCATGCTGCTTTGGAAAATGCAATTTGGGCTTCACTGGTCGACAAACCTAATGCGGCTTCAAGAAAGCTGGATGATTCCTGATAATCGCGATCATCAATATCGTAACGTTGCTTGGCCTGTAGCATGATTTTACAAAGATCTTCAATATCCGGTAA
This sequence comes from Photobacterium panuliri, assembly GCF_059920555.1. Classification (NCBI taxonomy): domain Bacteria; kingdom Pseudomonadati; phylum Pseudomonadota; class Gammaproteobacteria; order Vibrionales; family Vibrionaceae; genus Photobacterium; species Photobacterium panuliri. The sequence continues at coordinate 469,892 of NZ_CP197193.1, read as the reverse complement.
TGGCATCTCCAAAACCTGAACGTCTTTTTCCAACTCTGACGGCAATAACGGTATTGGCTGAGAAAGAACAACTGAACAACCGGTTATTTCGCGTGTCGCAACAGCAATGGCAAACGCACGCAAACGACTAATTAGCGTATGGTCAGCAGCGGTCAGAAAATGATGGAAGTCTTCCAGCAGTAAAATGAAATCATCTCGTCCATCTTCATGACTGTATTCCAGTAACCATTCTAAAACCTCATGAGGCTGATCACCTTCATCGCAATCGTTCCAAATTCCATCCTTGTACTGACGCAATCCCACAGGACTGCTCCAAACAAACAATTTACGACCTAGTATTTCAGACGAACGTGAACAAGCAGCACGTATACGTAAGGTTTCATGGCTAATAACCTGATTTAGTGCTGCTGATGATTGAATATTAATTGTAAGTTTATCAGCAAAATTCATTATTCATTCCATAGGTAATAACGACTAGAAGTTTAAGTGTCATCATAACCGACATCATTTATATAGCAAAAAAATGATAGCATATACTTACCCAGCATTATATGCTCATATATGAAATATTAACTTGACGGGAATGCTTAACCAATTTAAAAACGAACGTAATTTGAGCACCCATTAAGTGGTGACATCTAGAAATTGCAAATTAAAACAATCAACTTAATAATACCCCTTCAAATTAAGCAACCATTAAACCCATGATTATCGTGAAATTTATATTCAACAATAGTCGAACACCAATACCCTTCTTTTTTCATAACAAAATAACGATAATCCAATTAACTATAACTGTATTGTTTTTAAAAAGTGGAAGATTGATCACTGTAAATTGTTTTTCATCACTAACACAATCAATTTAATAACTTACAGCTTCATGAGTATGATGAACAATATGCTTTGTCAGATACTCAGTAAACACATCAATCTTACAGGAGATAAATATCCTGGCAAACTATCTTTTCATACTTTTACTTCTCTCCACATACCTTTGGGGATAACTAAATACGGTCAATTATAAATAACCTAAACTTGAACCATCATGATAGCATTCCAAATATCAATGCTTACAGCTTGGATAATTCATTTTAAAAACACCTGGAAATAATACAATTATCTAAAATAAATGTGGGAAGGAACATATGAAAATCATGCCTTGTTGTACAACCACGATTTCCATATAAGCATATCAACTATTAATAAATTCTGTTTACATCAGAATCATTCCCTTCACTTGTTGCTACTTTATACATAGCAACACCCCATGGGAGCATCGTCTGAAAGGAAGTACTTCAAACCTACTGAAAGTTTAGGTATTTCTAAACAATCAAATTCGCTTTAAAGGCTTGATCACACTCTCCAGCCCTTCAATCTGCATCTCTAATGCCAAAGCCATCAGCATACCCAACTCACCTTCTGGGAATCCTTTTTTGGCGAACCACAACAAATACTCTTCCGGCAAATCAATGATCACCCTGCCTGCATACTTGCCATACGGCATCTTGGTATTCGCCAATTTAACGATTTTTTCTTTATCAAACATATTCTTAACCTGTTGTCATAACAACATCTCAAAAAACAGCCCCTTTGATAGGGGCTGTTTTTCATCTATCGGCTCAAAATAACACGGTTATTCAGAGACAAACACCAAATTGGCGCTCACCGGAACACTCATCAAAATGGAATTAAGCTTGGCAATATCCTTAAGCTTGTTCACCCCATCGGCCAGCCCAAACGCATCGGCGGTAATCACAACCGGCTCTACCGTTGTCACCAATAGCCCGCCATTATCCAACCCTGTTACCTGCACTTCAGCCTTGAGCGGCTGTTTTTTGCCATGCAAATCCAACTCAAACTCGACCGTAGTGGTCGATGTTTTGCCTGCTGCTATTTTTTCCAGCATCGCCATATCAATGGCTGCAGATACTTGGGTGATGGGATAACTCTTCGTATCAAACAATTCTTTTTTCATTCGCTCGTCACGAATTTGAATCTGAGTATCTACACTATTTAGATCGATACTCAAAGATACCTTGCCGCTATCTTCAATCGAACCGCTGAGATTACGAAACCCGTGTTGCTCGAAAACCGAATCGTTTTTAACCGACGCAAAATGGATACTCGACTGCTGATTATCCAACTTCCACCCAGCCCACACGGGCATGCTCGCCAGCATCATCCCCCCCACCAGCGAGGTTAAAGCAGCCGTAATAATTCCATTTTTCCTTACCGACATTATCATTTCCCCCTAAAAACAGACACATCCTTTTTACTATAGGTCATGCAGCTGGAAACGATACGCGATCTCCTTCAGCAGTGAGGATCGCAATCTCCATTGGACGCCCATCAGGATCGAGTCTTACCTCACCAATTGCACTACGGTTCACCAAGCGATGATTATTCGGCAAATCCGGATCGCGCTTGAGAATCTTCAATCGTTTACGCTTAGTCAGCCAGTTAAGCGGCGAACGCGGGCTGTATAGAATCCGGTCCATAAAATCGCAAACGCGCAGCAATCCATTAGGAAACTCATTTTTGATGCCGCTGGAGGTTATCTGGAAGATATTCGGCTTGCACTTACGCACTCGCAGCTTGACGTCATACGCAAATGAGTAATGCACATCACCCGACAGAATGACGAAGTTCGTCGGTGTTTTGGTATGGGTAAATATACTGATCAATGTATTGGCCGAACCGGGATGGGCCATCCAGTTCTCAGCATCAATCAAGAGCGGCTGACCGAGCCAAGTCATCATTTTTTGCAGGGTTTCAATAAACTTAACCCCAAACATAGGCGCCGCCGAAACAATGATCACGGCAGGCTCATGCAGCAACTCCTGCTGGAACTCCATCAGGGCTTCCCAATCCATCAGCCCTGACGGCTTGTTCATCTTGGATTCCGAACGCCAGCGCCGGGTTCGGGTATCCAGCACCACCATTTTTGGCGTGGTCGGGATCGTGTAGTGCCACTGCTCGAAACGGTAGAGATAATCAATAAAATCATCTTGCGTCGCTGATTGCGGATCACTGAAAAATGTCGACGCTTTATGGTGGAATTCATCGCCAAAATGCTCAGGGGCATTACCCCACCCCTGACATAGCCAGTAAGCAATCAAACCGTTACCGATGATCCTGCGAGAAAAAGGATTGCCGTAAGCAGCCCGTTCCCAACCCACCGTTAGGTTCCAGTCATCGGTAATATCGTGATCATCGAAAATCATGTAGGTAGGAATATGCGCCATCAGGCGTTGTACCTGTGGCAGGCCCGCGACAAAATTGTCGATTTCAATTTTCTCTTCGGCCCAACGCTGCTGCCAGGTGGGTTCAATAGCCCTCCCTGCCACACGAAAGTGCTGCTTCGCCAAGCGTCCGGAATCGACAATCTCCCACAACGACGGCGACCAAACCATAATATACATCGCCATAAACTCAGCGAACGTGATCAGGTGGTTGCCCGACTCTCGCGAGCTGAAAACCGGCGAGCGACGACGAAGCCATGCGGCAAATTTCGGAAATTGCTCAATAACCTCTTCGCCACCTTCCATATAATGCGGTAGCAGCTTGTCTCGATAATAGAAATTATCGGCATGCTGATACAGGGCTTCAGAATCTGCCACGGGGGCATCATCAAACTGTTCGCCGTACAACCCCAATAGGTCAATAACCTGCTGGATAGCATCCAGCATCGGCCCGGCAACATGGTCAGCATAAATCTGATCACCGCTCATCATCAGCAAAGACGGTCGCTCGTGATATGCCTGACCGGCAACCTTGTTATCTGCGGCAACCAAACTGTCTTTGCTCGGATAATGAGGATTGCGACACGAGCCGTGCATCACATAATCGGCCTTTGTGCGAATCACGATATTAAGGTGTGATTGCCCCGGATAACACAAATACGGCATCAATGCCGTAAGGCTGCCCTGCTGGGTAACAACATCGTAATTCAGTGGCGTGTCTATCGGGCAAGAGTGAGAGGCCGTCAGCTGGTAAATCCATGCATGGCGACCAACCTGAATATGCTGCCCCATCGCCAAATCGACCTTGAGCAACGTCTGCTTACCGTAACCTTCATTCTCTACCCAGACTTCGAAATATCCGTTCAGAGGTTTGCTTACCGCCAGCCATATTGTCAACGAATCCGCCGTTGCCCGGCGAATTACCGGACCGGCCAACACCAATGGCAACGTATCTTTAAGAGCTGCTTCGGCATTATCTCCGCTACAGCTAAAATTTTTCGTCATCTTTTTATTTCTCTTGTTCTATGACCTATTTAAACGCTCAGTGAGTACGAAGTGCCTATCAAGGCGCGACATCAAATATCTTTTCCAATTCCTCGTACATCCACTGCATTACTTTACCGCATCCCTTGTCACGACGCTTCACGATCCCTATTTCGACCATCAAGGGATCTGGAATTTCCTCTGTCGATAACTCAACCACATCATTCACGTACCATTCTTCCTTGGCAACATGTTCTGGTACCAGCGCCCAACCTATGCCCCGGGTCGCCATTGCCGATATCATGTAATAGCTATCAATATGCCAGTAATTCGATGATAACGGCTTGGCCTGCCCTAATCCCATTCGGTCACGGATCACCAACTGGCGATGCTGCGACAAATCATTGACTGTCGGAGCAGGAATTTGGGCCAATGGGTGTTTACGAGACACAATCAAGCAATACTTAAATTTACCGACAGATGTAAATTCAAGATCTTCAAGCAATGTATGCTGATGGAAAAGCACTCCGAAATCAGCCTTGCCGCTGGCTACCCATTGGGCGATATCCTGTTGCGAACCATTAAAAATCGTCAGTTTCAAATTGGGATAAAGTTCAGACAAAGTCACGAACATCATCTCAAATGCCATTAAGGGTACAGCTTCATCAATGGCGATAACGATAGTGGCTTCCTCTCCTTGTGCCACCGTCATCGCCCTCGACTGCATCCGTTGGCACTGGGCCAATACAGCCCTTGCCTCCACTAGCATATCCTCGCCAGCAGCCGTCAATACGGGCTGACGCGAGGTCCGGTCAAACAGCTCGAACCCCAAATCTAACTCCAAATTGCTGATCGCCGTACTTACCCGTGATTGGGCTTTGCCCATTTTACGGGCCGCCGCCGAAAATGATCCTTGCTGGGCCGCACAAACAAACGCCTCTAACTGATCCAATGTCCAATGCATTTTTCACCTCACCGTGGGCTCACTCACCTTCTGTAGCGAATGGCCAGACACCCAACCTATCCGAAAACCGGATAGATTCTAGCTTAAACCAATCTAAAAAAAGAGGATAATTAGGGGCAATAACACAATATATTGAGAACACGATGCAAGTCGAAACCGAATACAATAAAAAAGACATCAGGCGCACATTCTGGCGTTATGCCATTCCCTCTGTAGTCGCCATGCTAGTCAACGGCCTATATCAAGTGATCGACGGTATTTTTGTCGGTCACTTCATTGGCTATGAAGGGCTTGCCGGGATCAATATGGCATGGCCGGCTATTGGCATCATTGCCGGTATCGGTATCCTCATCGGTATGGGAGCCGGGAGCCTGATTTCTATTTACCGTGGCGAAGGCAACGAATCCCTCGCCAAACACACACTGTCAACCGCGGTGGCCTTGATGGTCGCTGCTGGCGCGTTACTCTATCTTGTTCTTCACTATCTTGCGCCGCTCTTTCTTACGATGCAAGGCGCAACGGGCAAACCACTGACAATGGGGCTGGAATATATTCAGGTCTTTTCATGGGGTGCAGTATTCACCATTGCCGCTGGGGCAATGCCGATGCTGGTGCGCAACGATGATAGCCCGAATCTGGCAACCTTACTGATGGCAGCAGGCGCCGTACTGAATATCATTCTTGATTATCTGTTCATCGGTCATTTTGGAATGGGACTAAAAGGTGCTGCAGTGGCTACTGTCATCGCCCAGATCGCGATTACAATCACAGCACTCGGCTACTTCTTCAGCCGCTTTTCATCACTGCGACTGGGCATTAACAGCTTCGTTCTCTCACCGAGGCTGGGAGTCAAAGTTATTTCGCTGGGAAGCTCTGGCCTTTTCATGTATGCCTACTTTAGCTTTGTCGTCGCACTGCACAACAAACTCTTCATGGCCTACGGCAATGCGATTCACGTTGGCGCATTTGCCATTGTCGGCTATCTGATGACCATGTACTACCTGCTTGCTGAAGGTATCGCCAGTGGTATGCAGCCACCTGTGAGCTATTACTATGGCGCGAGAGAGGGCCAGAAAATCACCATCATCGTCAAGCTGGCGGCTAAGATTGTACTCTTGAGCGGTATTGTTGCCGTTGCTATCCTCAATCTGTTCCCCGTTCAACTTGTCGCTCTATTCAGCAAAGGCGATCCCCTGCTGGCTCATGAAACGGTCAATGGTATGAGACTGCATCTGTTTGCCATGTTCTTGGACGGTTTCCTTGCGCTGGCATCGGTATACTTTATGTCAGTCAACCAAGCTGGTAAAGCGCTGGCTATCTCCGTTGGCAACATGCTCATCCAGTTACCTTTCCTATACTTCTTGCCGCAGTGGCTAGGTGTAGACGGGGTTTGGCTATCGGTTCCGTTATCCAATATCGTTCTGGCCAGCGTGGTCTTGCCGATATTTCTTAAAGATCTGCGCTCAAAAAGCCGCTCGGTCCACAAAACAATTTTGGAACCCAGCCCGGTTTAATCCCCTTCAAACACAAAAGCCGCGCAATGCGGCTTTTTTCATAAGTAAGGGGTATTCTTCCCCTTCTGATGGGAGCAGGATCTGAGCTTCTCGTTGATCTTTTGCTCCCTCAAACAACCAGCAAACTGACCGCCGACATGACTTCACTGTTGAATTCGGGATGACTCAAAACCTGACGCTCTTGATCAAAATTCTCATAAAAGTTCGGTATCGATACCGTAGCCTTCACTTCAGCGCCAAAAAATGGCATCGACCCGCTAGCCGCCGCCAACACATTCTTTGCCCCACCAGGTCCCGGCGACGTTGCCAGCAAAACAACCGATTTGTTCAAATACACTTTAGGGTTAATACGCGAACACCAGTCAAATAAATTCTTATAAGCGACCGAGTACGACCCATTATGCTCGGCAAAAGAGATCACAACAGCATCCGCATCATGAATTTTCTTCAAGAACGCTTTAGCCAACTCAGGCTGTCCCAGCACTTTTTCTTTGTCTTCACTGAACAAAGGCAATTCAAAATCGTTCAGATCGAGTACTTCTACCTCGGCATTTGGCAAATGCGATACGGCATAAGTAACAAGCTGCTTGTTAATTGATGTTGTACTGCTTGAAGCTGCAAAAGCGATAACTTTCATCATTGTATCCCTACAGTTGGATGGATATATCCATATTAGCCTACAATAATCAAGCCACTGTGGGTACAGCGCACATAAAAAAGCCGAGATCACTCTCGGCTTCTTTTCAGTCATACGTTGACACTTGTTATCCGTGCCTAACCGCAAGGGAACGGGCAAGAATCGACAAGGTTGTACCATTGTGGAGAATGGCACTCGCTGCCGGATTCAACCAGCCCAACGCAGCCGCCAGCATAATGCCGCTGTTAATGTATTCAGCAAGCTTGATATTGCTGTTTACCATCGACATCGCAATATTCGCCAGCTGACGAGCTTGCGCGACACCGTATAGTTGATCGCGTAACAGAACAACATCGGCTGCCTGACGGGCAAGTTCTGTACCATTGCACATAGCTACACCCACATCCGCTTTTGTCAATGCCGGGGCATCATTGACCCCATCACCAACAAACATCACCGTCTTGCCTTGCTGCTTCAACGACTCAATGATCTGTGACTTGCTCTCGGGTGTGGCCTCAGCAAAAACCCGATCCAACTTAAGCTCATCACCAAGCATGTTGGCTTTGAAGGCACTATCACCCGATATCATGACCAGTTCAGAGATCCCCGATGCACGAAGTTCAGCCAGCGTTGCCATAACGTCTTCACGTAGGTGATCCCGCAGACCGATCATGCCAATCAGGCGATGGTCATAGGAAATGTAAATCAGATGGCGGCCTTTCTCTTCGTATTCACGAATTTTTTGTTCGGCACACGCAAAATCAACACCCTCATGAGACTCAAGGAAATGACGGCTTCCCATCACCAGACAGTGGCCATCCAATGTGCTGCGCAACCCGTGTGCAATCACATATTCGACCTCACCGTGATCAATATGAGGCAGGGCATTATTGGCTGCCGCAGAAACAACCGCTTGCGACAATGGGTGGCTGCTGTGCTCTTCGACAGACGCCGCAATAGCCAGTACATCCCTTGCCGTATTTTCACTGCAGAAGGTGACCACATCGGTCACTTCCATATCACCATGCGTCAGGGTACCGGTTTTGTCGAATACGCAGGTATCCACTTTAACCAGTTTCTCAATGGCACTACCGCCCTTGAGCAAAATGCCCTGTTGCGCGGCACGGAACATGATTGATTTGAATGTTACGGGGGTGCTGAGTTTCAAGGCACAGGAGTAGTCAACCAAGAAAACAGATGCGACACGATTCACATCTTGGGTCAGAGCAAACACCGCGGCACCGATGCCCAGGGTGATTTTCACCCTGCGTTTTGCCATCTCCTGCGTGACCTGCTGGGTTTCACTCTTCTCACTCAGCGACTCATAGATCAAAGAGGCAATTTTGGCAGTCGTTGCCTCACTACCCACTTTTTCTACGCGAACCTTGATACCGCCATCATGCACTGACGTGCCAGAGTATACGAATGCACCAACTTCACGCCGCACCGGCACACTTTCGCCTGTCAGTGCGGATTGGTTGATCAATGCTGTGCCGCTTTCCACCACACCGTCAATCGGTATCGCATCACCCGGCATCAACGCAATGATATCGCCAACTTGCAGCGTGCTGGAACAAACCTGCTCCTGCCCGCTCTGCGTTACTTTCCACACAACACAGTCTTTTGGTTGCATCAGCTCAGCCAGCAGTTGATCACTACTGCGGCTGGTTTGGTGCTCCATATACTCGCCAAGACTAACCAAGCTCTGGGTCATCATCGCGGTACGGTAATCACCCCGCCACGCCGATAGACCAATCGCAATAGCATCAAGGACTTCAACTGACACCTCTCGCTGACGAAGATCATCCAATCCGGCAAAAAGTGTCGGGGCGATCAGGGTCGCAGTTGACAATGCCGCCCAACGTTGGGGCAGCATTGCAGCAGCCAAGGTGCCAATCACATTCAGGGCTACATCACCACGGGTATAGATATGCTCGCTATCGGCCCGCTCACCGCTTTCGAGATCCATCTCGGCCAAACGTGACTTTATCGCCTTATGGCTTATCACATCGGTATCATACTGGATCACGACAGTACAGGCAGGCTCGTTAACCCGTACTTCTGTTATGCCCTGTATCGCCATCAGGCTTTGCTTAACCCAATCTCCAATACCCGGAAAGTGTTTCAGGCACATGGCCTTGAAACGAATACGCCCGGGAAAATGGTGACGGACTTGTAACTCAATCATTCCTCACCTTTATGCAGGTTACGGTAATATTCAAGCTCAGCCTGGGTATCTTCTAGACGTTCTTTCAGCTCTTCCACCTCACCGCGAACCGTCGACCACGCTTTTTCACCCGTTGTTGCAACACCCTGCTGGAATGTTTTATTGGTCAGCAAATAGGCTACGGCAGCACCGGCTACAGCCCCCATCAAAAAATGTGTTTTGGTATTCTTTTTCTTATACGCCGATTCCTGCACTTGGCCCTGAACCTGAGGGGTTACATGATGAGGCATATGGTATGGGTAACCGTAATATGGATATTTATTATTCATGGTTTGTTTTATCCGTAATATTATCAAGAAGGTACAGGCCAGCAGCACTAGCACTGAGTATGGTGAGCATAGAGAGAATCGGGCGCCCTGCCATTTTATCGGCAACATAAGTGGTCGCCCCACTGACTAATCCGGCTTTTAGAGAATCACGAGCGACACTGGCTACCATTTGGTTGGTATCAATATCGCCCTTCTTGTGTGATTGCCACTGACTGGCCGCAGAAGCCGTTCCCCCCACAATCGCCCCTACCAGCATTGCTCTGCTTGCCGGGTGTAATTGATTGGAAGAATTACTCATCGCTCTTACTCGCCGGTTGGACGCTGAGATAGATCATGACGCATTTCCTCTACGTCAGTCTCATCTTGGTCAAACTCAGGCTGAGTACGATGGCGATCTAGCGACTCTTTAAAGCCTTCCTTGCCGGCACCGTATGTATCGCGGAAAATCTCACCACCTGTAGATACACCCTGCTTTACAGAAGACGCCGTTTGCACAGCCGTCTCTTTCACGGTCTCACCGCCAGACTTGAGCATGCTACCTGCATTGCTCACAAGGCCCATCAAGCCCTTACGAACATTTTCATTGCTCAATACCAACGCCGCCGCCGCACCGACTACTGCACCTTTCCAAAACTCTTTATCGTTCATACCCATTGTTCCTAAAATTTGCTTAAACATACCTGCATCTTCACCCAATGCGCCTTCAAGCATGGCTTGAGCCTGCTCGAACATCGGATCTAATGCGTCATCCGTGTTTGGGGCTTGCTGTGATTGCTCGCCCTGCTGTTGCGGTGTACCCGGAGGCACCATTCCCTGAGCCATCATCGCCATATGAGCCGCCCACATATGCGGATGGACATGAGGAGGCATCCCATGATTCATCGCCGCCGCTGGCTGAGGCGGAATACCACAAGCAGGCATCCCCATCATCGCAGCATGTGCCATCGCTGGGTTACCATGAAAATAAGGATGATGATGTGGAAAGTAATAAGGATGAAGATGCGGCGGGATCATCCCCGGATGCATCTGACCATCCATCTGGCCATAAGGTGGCATACCCTGAGGCGGCATACCCTGTGGAGGGATGCCTTGCTCCTGAGCAAACTGGCTTGCCCACTCACTCGGGTTGCCATATGGCCACTCCATATCTTTTTCGTTTTGTTTGTCGCTCATTACAACACTCCATTTGCATCGATACAGCGCCCAAGCACCATACAGGCCTGCTCAGCGTCGCTGTCCGAATCCGAAAACAGTGCTTCGATTACCGCAGGATTGATCATCGCCGCGTCGTACTCGATAACAATACTGCCGGTCGCACTATTTAGCTTGTAGTTTTTCAATGCTGGGATGTCAGCTAAATATTGTTCAATATCCTGCTTATTGAAGCTGGCAAGGTGGGCAATTATTCCTAATTTGTATTTAAGTCTGACCCTTCCTGGAATATGGTGGGCAATCCCTACCATACGGCGCAACTTCATTGCGGTATCTATATGTTTTTTCATCATTTTATCTTTTTATTGTGAGCCGAAACCCTATCACAAGATCAAAAAGGTGACATTAGTAATCGAGTTTTCTTTGCGCTGTATCAAGATGAATGCTAAAGTCGCGAATAGTAATAGTTTTCATCTGTATTGGCAATTTCATGAACACTTACATTCATCAAACACACAAACGCTTACGTATTCGCTCTGACTATATTCGCGATCACTATGAAGATGTCGAGCAACTTATTAGCCAGCTGAAAGAAATTGATGCAATTTACGATATCAAGCACAAAAAATACGCAGGATCTGTTGCTATTTCGTTTGATAACACCCAAATTAGCGCTGAAGATATCCTCGAAACCGTAGAAAGCCATCACTGGCTGCGCGAAAATAGCAAACCAACATTTATTGAGAATGCTGTCGCAAAGGGAACCAAAACGTTTGCAAGAGGAATGGCTGTAATGGCATTGAAACGACTTGCTGGCCCATCGGTCAGCCGATTGTTACTCAGCTTATAGACCATAAATTGCCAATCATTCAGAGACACAACAAGCCGGATAAACCGGCTTGTTCATGCTGCTTTTAATCCAAATTTCTTCACTGCACATTTACACAGCCCGCCAGATAAAGCCGGACAACGTTTGCACGCTGGCGATTTAAGTGGCAACTTAGCTAGTGCTAACGATTGCTGCGTGATACGACTGATCGTCGGTGCTGCCGGTTGGGAATCGCTTCTGTGAGCATGTGGGGAGGTGGTTATTGATGATAAAGATAAACCCGAGCCAGAATAACCATCATTGAACCATGAAAATAAAGGGCTCAACGGCGTGGCGAGTTCTGATGCCACACTACGAAGTGTATCTTGAGAGATCTGCTTTACTTCACCTCTCAGCTCTTCGCCTAACCAGCTATTTGCAGGGGCTTTCTTTTTGAGACCCGCCAAAGCCTGATGACTCACATGGCTTTCTGGCTTCAATTTCTTCTTGAGCTTTTTTAGGGCTTTCTTTGCGTCCACAACCCATCCTCAAATATCAAGTTCAATACAATTGAACCTCATCAACCTAGAACTTTTTGAACTTAGCGCCCAGTAACTTAGAGCCTTATCAATTTAACAAAGCAAGAGAGCAAGGTAAATAAGAATTATTAGCAGATGATACAAGGACGCATTACAGAGAGTGAAATCATCAAGATGGCGACAGAACAAACAACACATAAATAAAAAAGGGAGCACATGTGCTCCCCCTTCAAACAACTATAGTGACAAAATAACGCCGGCAACCGCAGCACTCATCAAATTGGCCAACACCCCTGCGATTATGGCTCGAATGCCCATTTGAGAAATATAGCCCCGACGCTCAGGAACCAAGCTCCCCAGTCCGCCAATCAATATTGCCATTGTTGAAATATTGGCAAATCCACACAACGCAAAAGTAACAATGGCAATGGAATGCTCGCTGAGCTGGCTCTTTACATCCATCAATGAAATGAAAGCAACAAACTCATTCACGACAATCTTATTGCCAAGCAAACCACCAGCAACGATAGCTTCATTCCACGGCACACCAATAACGAACGCGACAGGGGCAAACAGATAGCCCAAAATAAGTTCAAAGCTCAAGGTCAGGCCAACCAAATCACCAAGTTTGCCCAACAGACCATTGAGCATGGCAATCACACTGATGAACGCGAGCAAGGTTGCCCCTACCGTCACAGCAATACGCAGGCCAGAGATTGCACCGTCGGCTAGAGCTTCAATAACATTGGTTGCTCGTGGCAACTCTACCGATGTAATCTCATCGGCATCTAGGCTTGTCTTCGATGGCGGCACCATGATTTTAGCCATCAGCAAACCAGCGGGTGCAGACATAAACGCAGCAGCAATCAGGTAATTCAAATCGACACCCAGCGAGGCATAACCTACCAGGGTTCCCCCGGCGACAGAAGCCAGACCGCACGTCATCACAGCGAAAAACTGGGAGTCACTCATTTTGTTCAGGTAAGGCTTCACCACTAACGGCGCTTCAATCATACCGACAAAAATATTGGCCGTTGCCGATAAAGACTCAGCCCTACCAGTGCCAAGAAAACGCTGCAAACCACCGCCAATCACATTGATGACTTTCGGCATCAGCCCGATATGGTACAAACCCGAAATCAGAGCTGAGAAGAAAATAATGATACCCAGTACATTGATTGCAAAAACAAAACCAACACTACCGGTTGCCAAGTTGCCGAACAAAAAGGCGATTCCTTGCTGGCCGTAATCAATCACACCAGAAACCGCCCCCGAAACCGCATTCAAGGCTTCTTTACCCGCCGGGATGTAGAGCACGAGAAGGGCAAATAGAATTTGCAACGCAAAAGCACCCGCTACCGTTCGGAGGGGAATATTGCGGCGATCTGTCGACAACAATGCTGCCAGCATAAAAATCACAGCAATACCCAATAAAGAAGTCATAACAAAACCTTACTCATAAAATAGAGCAGCGCATTGTATGAATCGGTAACCACACTGCAACCACTCTTTGTTATTGATTTGTTATGCTCAGATACCCAAACAACACCAATACCCTCAAGGTATTGTTTATCAAGCCACTAAATACTTGTTGACTCCAATTATTGCCAAATGGAAAAAATGTTTATGTCACAGCACACAATATGCATAGGCTGTCTGACTGTTTATTCATCACTAAACTGTACCCAAGGGCGCAAGGCTTTATCCCAATATGGCTCATCACCGATATAGGTTTTGAAGAAATTCAGAACTGCAGAGATCTTTCGTGGTAGATGCTGACGAGAAGGATAGACAGCATAAAATGGCATACGCTGACTTGGCTGCCAGTCTGGCAATAATTGAATCAGTTTCCCGTCACGAAACTCATCTCGCAGTAAATAAGATGCCAGATACGCGATTCCCCATCCTGCTATCGCTGCATCCCGAACCGCTTCGGCCAAATCCACCCGATAATTACCTGCCACCTTTATATTCAAAGACTCACCTGCTTTGGTAAACAGCCATTCGCTGTAGTCCCTTTGGCGGCTACGGTAAGTTAAACAATTATGCTGCTGCAAATCCGACGGATGCAGTGGCGCCCTGTGCTCGACCAAATATTTTGGGGATGCCGCCAGCACAAAGCGAACGTCTGCCAAGCGCTGGGCAACAAAACCCTCGGGCAAATGTTCATAATTTGTGATCCACAGATCCAGCCTATCGGCCAACATATCGGCACGGTGATCAAACAGACTCAGCTCAACCTGTAAATCGGGATATTGCCGACGAAGATTTTCAATGGCCGGAATCATATGCAAGCTACCAAACGATTGGGACAGCCCTATCCTTATAACACCCGTGACATCATCACGCTGCTCCGCCATCTTGTCACATCCCCCTTGAACAGCATCAACAACTTGCTTGGCATAGACCGCAAATTGATGCCCGCCTTCGGTGAGAGTCAGCGAGCGCGTAGTACGCTGTACAAGCTTCACACCCAGCGCGGCTTCAAGCTGTCCCAACTGCTTACTGACATGGGATGTGGAGACACCGAGCCGTTTTGCGGCCTCGGTAAAACTGCCCGCCGATAGCAATGTATGAAAAATTACCATTTGGCTGGCTTGCTCGTGAATCATGACTCTCTCGCTCGTTCAATCTCATCCATGAGCGCTACGTTCAAATAAGCCGACCAGTCTATCGTCCTGCTCATAATTGTCACCTCTTGACGCTATTGAACACCAATTATTACCCATGTGTAATATTTATTTGCAATGGAAAGGCATTATCATCTCAGAAGAAATATTTATACTGATAAGCCTAACGAGAACATCAACAACGAGAATTAAAATGGGTTGGATTTTCCTTTTCTTGGGCGTCTTTGCTGAAGCAACTTCACATGTAGCACTTCGCGCCACAAATGGCTTCACTCAATGGCTCCCAAGCTGCATTGTCATCCTTGGTCACCTGGTCGCTTTCCTGTGCCTAGGACAAGCAATGCGTACCCTTCCGGTCGGAATCGTGCATGCCTTATGGGCAGGGATGGCAATCATCAGCGTTGCCGCTATGTCAGCCATTATTTATAAGCAGCAACTCGACCCGAAAGTGTGGTTAGGAATGATCATTATCGCTATCGGTATTGGCGTAATTAATCTCGCCGGTCATACCCATGCCCATTAATTCCGCTTATATATTCCCCAAAATAAAAAAGGTGCATCATGCACCTTTTTTATTAATCAAACGATATATTCGGCAAAAATAATTAACCAGATATTTATTCGTCGTCTTGTGTTTTATCTTTAGAAAACTTCTTTAAAATCGACGAGATAGGTACTATTGGGCCCATCATATTAACACGCAGTGCGTCCGAGCCTGATGCATAATGAAGCTCAGATCCATCCGAGGCTGAATAGTTATATTTATAATTAAACTTTGCTGTTGCCATGTGCAACAAATCAAAGTCTTTCCGGTGACAAGAAATATAGGCACGCCAGTACATTGCATCTAACACTTCGCGAGGATGCTCCGCCCGGATAATAAAGCGCCAACTCCCCTCTTCACCATAAAAGTCGAGAGGAAATACATTTTTTGTTTTTCTTTTGCTAAACAAGGCCAATGCACCTGAAGTTCACTGAGTCTGCTAGATTATGCAAAGATTATCAAATATTGAAAGATATTGAGGCTCAAATCAGAAAATTTTGACATAGTTGTGCACTTTTTGCCCGTAATGTCACAGCTAACCCACATATCTAATCACATCTTTGCTTCATATATTTATTGGCAACACAGAACATACCTCAGTAAGTTCACTGTCTCGATCCACTGGTGCATAAAAAAAGACCGCTCTCGGCGGTCTTTTCTCATAATAACACTGTGACAGACAAACAGTAAGCAGGCGCTGATTAAACTCGGAATGAGCCCACTTGCTGATCAAGATCCTTCGCCAACTCAGCCAACTCACGGCTAGTTTGCTCTAGCTCTTGGCTTGCCTCCAGACCGACCTTCACTGAACGGTCAACGGTATCCATATTCAAGTTGATCTCATTGGCTACGCTTGACTGCTCTTCTGTCGCCGTCGCAACTTGCGTATTCATATCCAAAATAGTCATCACTTGAGCAGAAATCAGCTCCAAGGCCTGCTGGGCTTTTTCTGTCGATTCAGCCCCTTCCGCCGTCAACTGCTTACTGCTATCCATTGCATCCACCGCATTTTGTGCCTCATGCTGAAGCTGATCGATCATCGTCTGGATCTCTTCTGTTGAATGCGCTGTCTTGGTGGCCAGATTACGTACCTCATCGGCAACAACTGCAAAGCCGCGACCCGCCTCACCAGCACGAGCCGCTTCAATAGCCGCATTCAACGCCAGCAAGTTAGTTTGTTCCGATATCCCACGGATAACATCTAAAATCGAACCAATCGACTGGGTTTTCCCTGCCAGCGCTGTAATCACTTCCGCCATCGCATTCATCTGCTCTGCAAGGGCAACAATCTTGCTAGTAGCATGCTGAAGGATCTGACGACCTTCTTGCGTTTCCAAGTTTGCCTGCTCAGCCGATTCAGCTGCACCCGCAGCGTTTTGAGAAATTTCGCTAATTGTTGCAATCATCTCATTCATCGAGGTAACCACCAGTAACGATTGCTCGCTCTGCTCATGACCTCGAGAAAGCGCATGCTGGGATTGATTACGCACTTCTGAGGCAGACTGTCCCAATGCATGGCCAGTATTTACAACTTGCGCGACAATATCGTTAATTTTGCTAATGAAAACATTGAACGCTTTCGAGATATGGGCAATTTCATCGTCACCTTTTACCGGCAAGCGAATAGTCAAATCACCATCACCTTTGGAAATATTCTCAAGGGCCAGCTGCAAACTCACCAATGGTTTGAGCATGCGGCCAAGCAAGAGCATAAGTACACAACCACAAAGGGCAAAAATAGACAAAATAGCGATTAGCTGTGTAAACATGATATCGTTAGCCGCTTTGCTAACTTCGGTAATTGGGATACCGACATCAAATGCACCATATAACTGGCCGCCAACATAGACCGGCACCATAATGTCATACACCCAAACATCCTGCACATCTGCATACCATTTTGAATGCTGCGCCTTACCTCTAGCTGCGCTATCTATGGTATAGCTGTCATTATAAATTTTATTGATTTTCTCTACATCACTGTGCGCTACAGCTTTAATATTTTTATCTATAACAACTGCATAGCTAATATCTGTGCGTGACTTAAGTGAAAGAAGCAATGCTTGTAAGTCATCTATAGGCGCTGATGAACTAGAAAGAATATATTCCACATTCTTTGCGAGTAATTCAGCCTGAGCCGTTGATTTCTTTAAAATAATCTTATCTATCTCTTGATGTGAGATATAAGACGTTGATGAGATACTTGTTATCGCCGCGATTGCAAACATGATGCTAACGACAATTAATATTATTTTTTTCATTTACCCATTCCTTTATATCTCGTGAGCTAATTGTTAACCCTTTGAGACACGACGTCACCTTCGCCAAAATACCGTCCTTGACGCGCCGTAAAATTGGCGATTTGAGTTATTGGTATTTTTATTCCTCACGCAAAATAATACACAAATCACTAGTGTTTACCTAAAGAGATGTTCCAAATAGTGAGGTTAGATAGTTTATTTTTATCTCAAATCAAATTGCGAATAATAAACAAACAATAAAGGATCAAAAGTTAAACAAAATACTAGCAGATAGTTGTTTTGCGAGCATTTTTCATCACGCAAAATAACCACCTCTAAAATAACTCAATCTTAAAAATCAATACAATTGTGAACAGCTAGCCAGACAAAACGACATGTTCAATCCAGAGATTTTCTGAAACGTTTGGCTGCCACTAGCAGACCAATCAACGTAAAGCCCGCTAGCCAAAGCGTATCTCTCCACAAATCGATAACATCTGCTCCCCGAAGCACAATACCTCGGATCACCCGCATGAAATGCGTCGCAGGCAAGACCTCAGCAATCCATTGTGCAACTACTGGCATCGCTTCATAGGGAAACATAAAGCCCGACAACAATATTGACGGTAATAAAATAAATACTGTCATTTGCATCGCCTGCAATTGTGTCGTGGCAATGGTGGAAATAACCAACCCTAAAGTCAGGCTGGCAGAAATAAATAACAAGGTACCTAGAAGGATCTGACTTATTGCTCCATTTATTGGTACATTAAATATCCAATAACCCAACCCAAGGATAATCACAACCTGAATTAAACCGACAAAAATATAAGGAACGATTTTTGCCACCATGAGTTCCATTGAATGAATAGGCGTAGTAATTAACAGTTCTAGGTTGCCTCGCTCACGCTCTCTCACTATCGCTGCACTAGTGAACAATATCATCGTCATGGTAAGAATAACGCCAAGTAAGCCGGGGATAATATTGATCGCCGAACGCTGGGTCGGATTATAGTAAAGCACCACCTCGAAGGTTTTTTTCACCACAGGTCGTACTTCAAAATCCAAGTCGGTCAGTGGCATAAATTGTAGCCCCAGAATGGCTGCACTGATCATGGTATCCGAACCGTCGACAATCCACTGCCCCAAAACTCTCCCTTGCATGGCCCGCTGGGTCAAATCACTTGGAAGGATCAATGCCGCCCTGACATCTCCTTCCGCTATTGCCTGCTCCGCTTCCTGTGGGGTACTGAACTGGTGTTTGACATTAACGACCTGTGTCACTCTCACCGATTCAGTAACAATTCGACCAGCAGCACTACCACTTTGATCAACAACAGCAATCGGGATATTTCGCACATCGGTATTAATAGCAAACCCAAATAGCAACAACTGAATCAAAGGGATCATAACGACCATACCAAAAGTAATTCGATCTCGAGACAATTGGCGAATCTCCTTCACCATAATTGCCTTCATTCGATAAAAACTCTTCATTGCCGTCCCTTTCCTGTTACCGAAACAAAAACATCCTCCAAACTCGGTCGTGCGATATTCATTTCACAATCAATCAGTTGCGGGAATTTATCCCTCAGCCATACCATCGGCTGCTGAACGTCTTGATTAACCAATACCCGTAAGCGAATACCAAGTTGAGCTGCGGATCTGATCTCTGGTAGCAACAGTAACTTATCTTTTAACTCACGCAACCGCTCAGCTTTGATCTCGATGACCTGTACCCCCATCTCGTCCATCAACTGTTCCGGCGAACCATCGGCTCGGATCTCTCCTGCTTCCATGATAGCCAGCCGATGACAACGTTCAGCTTCATCCATATAGTGAGTAGTCACCAAAATCGTTGTTCCTTGGGCAGACAAATCAAACAGCTGCTCCCAGAACTCTCGCCTGTTTTCAGGATCGACTGCCGATGTTGGCTCATCAAGGAAAAGCAATTCCGGATTGTGCATTGTTGCCGCCGCCAGCGACAGACGCTGTTTCTGTCCTCCACTCATCCCTGATACCCGCTGATGGCGACGCTTGTCCAAACCATATCTGACAAGCTGCTCATCAACTCTTTTAACCAGCACCGCTTTTTCCATACCGAAGATCTGGCCGATAAATTCAAGGTTCTCACAAACGCTCAAATCGTCGTAAAGTGAGAATTTCTGCGTCATATAACCAATTTTCAAGCGCAGCAGTTCCGATTGCTCGGGAATGGTAAGCCCAAGTACAGAAACCTCCCCTTCAGTAGGACTAAGCAACCCGGTCAACACGCGAATTGTGGTTGATTTCCCACACCCGTTCGGCCCAAGGAAACCGTAAATTGATCCTTTGGGTACATTGAGAGTAATGTTGTTGATCGCGCTAAAATCACCAAATTTTTTAACTACCTTGCTCGCCTGAATCGCGTACTCTGTCATTGGTTACTCCAACAAATCTACCTGTGATGGAATACCTGATGGCAGATTAGCCGCACTTTCGGGCAAATCGACCTCCGCCAAATACATCAACCGCGTCCGCTCGTCCTCGGTAAGTGCATAATAAGGAGTAAACGATGGCTCAGTCGCCACCCAACGCACCGTTCCCTCCATTGCCGTTTCCACCCCATCCACATGCACAGTGACACTCACCCCTGGGGCCATATTCCCCCGGTGCTCAGCCGGTACATAAACACGTGCATACGGGCGAACACCAGCCTGCATAACGGCAACGATACCATTAACGGGAACCCGCTCCCCTAGGTTATAAGGCAAGTTATCCAAAATACCGTCTCGGGTTGCCACAATATCCAGCTCTGCCAGTTTTTGCTCCTGCAACGCCACATCGGCCTTGGCCGCCAGCAATTCTGCTTTTGCCTGTTCAATATCTTCTAGGCGAGCACCGGCGGTCAACTTGTCAAACTTTTCCCTATCGGAGTCAAGCTGCGCTCGCGCTGAATCACGAACAGCCAAGGCCGTGTCTTTTTCTGATTGGCTGATCAGCTTTTTGGCAACTAATTCTGCCTTACGGCGGTAATTTTTCTCAGCCTCTGTAAGCTGTGCTTGCGCTCGGGCAACTTTCGCCTGGGCCGCTGCTATATCTTCGGGCCGTTCACCATTTGTCAATTTCAACAAATGGGCAGCAGCTTTTGCCTCATCAGCCATAGCATGAGCCAAAACCGCTTGCTGATTTTTGCTATCCAGCCTGACCAATAACTCTCCTTGCTCAACAAAACTCCCTTCCTTTACGGGTAATTCACGAATAATTTCGCTCGCCGTCGCAGAATAAGTCACCCTGTCACGTTCAAGAACCCCCAAAGCTTGACTAGGAGACTCATATTTACATCCGCTCACCGTCATTATAAGCACAATTAAAGTAAGGAATTTCACTCGCATTACCCTATCCTTTATTTCATTTCTGCCTTCCCTCTATTTATTACCTTACCATGGCTTACAAAGCATATTTTCATTCCTCTATCACAAATTAAAAAAATAAATGAAGCCGCATAAAAGACATAAGGCAATGATTTTTATAACTTAATAATGAGGCAGGCAAAAAGTGGAAATACAAGCTTAATATTTAAAGTCAATAACAAAATATTGATTTTTGAACAAGGCTAAGACATGTCTTGTTTAAACATTCTCAAAGAAATGAATAATATTAATTGGAAGGGAGCAGTTGTTCTGCCCAAAGAACAGATCACTCAGATATGAAACCTGTTTGGCAGGTAGGAAAAATGGATTTATAATCTTCGGGAAGATAACACAAAAAAATTTACATTATCAGTCTTGCTAATTAACTTTCTCTGCCTATAATGCTGAAAACCGGAGCGTCTGCCAACGCTCCGGTTTTTTTGTGCCTGCTTTCCGGTGATCTAACCGCTATCTGCCAATAGCTGAAAGCCAGAAAGCAACTATTCGATAATTAGGTCGAGAAAAGGAATAACCCAATGCGTATCGAACAAGACTTGAAACTAGGCTTTAAAGATGTACTGTTCCGTCCGAAACGTTCTACCCTTAAAAGTCGCTCTCAAGTTGAATTAACCCGCGAGTTTACATTTAAACACAGTGGCCGTCAATGGTCTGGCGTACCTATTATTGCCGCTAACATGGACTCTGTAGGTAGCTTCCGCATGGCTCAGTCCCTAGCCAAGCATGGTGTAATGACGGCTATCCACAAACATTACACTATCGCTGACTGGGCAGACTTCGTTGCCAACAACGATGCTTCTGTATTGAACAACGCAATGGTTTCTACCGGCACATCTGATGCTGACTTCCAGAAAACCAAAGACATCATGGCGCTTTCTGATGATCTTATCTTCATTTGCATCGACATTGCCAACGGCTACTCCGAACACCTTGTAGAGTATGTACAAAAAGTACGTGCGGCCTTCCCTGACAAGGTTATCAGCGCTGGTAACGTCGTAACGGGTGATATGGTTGAAGAACTGATCCTTGCCGGTGCTGATATTGTAAAAGTGGGTATTGGCCCGGGTTCTGTATGTACTACCCGTGTTAAAACAGGTGTCGGCTACCCTCAACTTTCAGCCATTATTGAGTGTGCTGATGCGGCTCACGGCCTTGGCGGTCGTATTATCGGTGACGGTGGTTGTGCCTGTGCCGGTGACGTATCCAAAGCCTTCGGTGGCGGCGCAGACTTCGTTATGCTAGGCGGTATGCTGGCTGGCCACGAGGAAAGCGGCGGTGAAATCATCGAACAAGACGGCAAGATGTTCATGAAATTCTATGGAATGTCTTCACAAAGCGCGATGGACAAGCACTCTGGCGGTGTTGCCACCTACCGTGCTGCTGAAGGTAAAACCGTGCTATTGCCTTTCCGTGGTTCAGTGGATTTCACCATCCAAGATATCATGGGCGGTGTGCGCTCAACCTGCACCTACGTTGGCGCGGCGCAGCTTAAAGAGCTAACTAAGCGCACGACTTTCATCCGAGTTCAAGAGCAAGAAAACAACGTTTTCGGTAAAGAGTAAACTCGGTATTTCCGAATAATTTGAGGCCGCTTTCGAGCGGCCTTTTTCGTACCTAAAATCAAAAAGTGGCGACAAAGTGGCGACAGCCAAAATTTACAATTTCTCTTTCATCACCCAATGTGCGTACCTGGCTGATTAGCAGGCAGAGTGCCGAACACTCTCAGCATTTTGAACCTATTGAATAGATTGCGTTGATTTATGCAAAAATGCAGAGCGTAGAGTAACTACAAACCATACACCGAACGAATCGCTTCGTGGGCCTTTTCCAACTTTCTCACCGCTGCAGCAATCCTCTGTCTGGTCACTCCTGTCTGGAGCTCTGCTAACTCGAAAGCATAGCCATGAACTATCCGCAGCCTAACGGCCTCCCTCGTCCGTTCTGGTAGATCCCTTTGCGAATACACACCCATCAATACTTCCAACTGCTCAGGCTTAATTGACTGTCTCATAGCTCCCTCTATGTGATGGCTAGACTGCACATAATTTTGATATTTCTCTGCAAGCGATTCAACTGCCCCAAAAACTAAATTTCAGTTTTGGTAAATCTCTAACCAACTGTTTTTATTTGGTTTAACTGCTATTGCGATCATCCCGTGATCTTTCATCTCACCGAAAATTGCCACGTAAAGCACGAACTTTCATTTAAATTCAATAAGTTAAATTAGATTCACCGCTACAGCTGCAGATCATTAAACTGAAAAACAGTGAAATTTAGATCATTGTTTGAAATTCCTGATACACGATTTCAGGGCTGTATTACTCTCCCCTACTTTACCCCTTGGCCCAGTATTCGCGGTGGCTTGGCAGGCATTAGGCTGCGCAGAAAGCGATAGAAAAATGCGAAAATCAAAACTGAAATAATTTGCGATCGCACAGCCCGCAGGAGGGGAGGAGGAGTGCGTTTTACGTCACCCTGCCCTTTGCGTGATGATTACAATTTTATATCTAAGGTCTAGACGTAAAAAAGCGCCCGAGTGGGCGCTTAATTGTTGAAGAACGAAGACTAATGTCATTCGGCAAATCTAGCCTTGTAGAGCAACAGTCTAAACCTTATATTATCGGCAGCTGTTGTTTACAACTGGGGGAATCCATAATCACTTTGATTGCCTTTTTATACGAGTTCTCTTTGAATTGAAGAAAGATATGCAAAATGCTTATATTCATTTGGTATTGATCTACCTACTTTTAGTTCTTTATAAGCAAATCTCAAAGCACATGCACCAAGAGCTGCAACATTTAGCCCCTGAACATAAGGTTGATAATTTTGAGGCAAGTAATCTTTTACCAACGCACCGGCACCAGCGACACTAAACCAAGGATCTGTTGCTACAGCAGTAAGTGAACGCTTAACTCTTTGAAAGCCAGTCTCTTTCATCACCCTATTAAAGTCATTCAAATCACGATGAAGCTTACTTATTGCTCTATTTTTACGCTTTGGAATATCTTGACTCACTACGATTTGTTCAACTATTGAGTCCATAGAGTCTCTTAGAGCCAACAGTTCAGGTAACCTCTTCTGTTTAAAATCAACAACCTCATTAAGCGGAACATCGCCTGTAGGTATCTGAATTGCATTATATAATTCAAACTCTAAACACCCTTGCGTTTTAGCATATGGCTCTGGAATTAACAAAGTATCGGTTGGCTGGGCAATACTCCACTCCTCTTGCTGTTTTTTATTATTTTCTTCATAAGCAGCCATTTGAGTTGTAAGAGGCAATAAACCATTTTGATCACCTCTTAATTCACGAAATAGAATATGTGTCGATTTGGCGTACCCCTCTTGAATTAAAAAATCAATATCAGCCCCACCACCAATGTGAATCATGTTATTGGTTGGATAATCAATTTTATCCCAAAAAAGTAAATAATTTCTTAGGTTAGTAGGTTCGACTCCACCATTCATTTGAAGACCATGACCATTGTTTAAAATGGTATAATTTGGCGTGATTATTATCCCTCTTTCCATCTTCGTCACCATCTCGTATAATAGTTTTTTTGAAACAGAATTCTCGCTTTTACCAGAAGACCTTCCCGAAAATTTCCTTTTTAAAACCCTTTAACGTCAATACGATAAGCGTATAAGTATGCGAATTTATACACTTTTAACCTGTATTAAATAAGAAATTAGTATTAACGAGATCTCGTTAATACTGATATGAAAAATTGACCATATCAATTTCAAAATTAAAAGAACAAAAGCATGATCAGTCTCTTTTTCAGAGTTTATGATCTCCTTTCAAATAATCGGATGCTCCCCTGCCGAACTGCCGCTTGTCACATTAGCCTTGGCGTTCTCGGTGAACTCATCCGCGATCGCATTGGCAATAGCCTCTGCCATGTTGCCGGCCTGGGCAAACTCACCCTCGACTACGAAACCCTTGGCTTGCAGCTCTTTGATGATTTTCTGTTTCAATGATGCTTTGCTTAGTGCCATGTTACTTCCCTGCAAATACGGTTTTTGATACGTCGACATGGGGCTTGCCCGTGAACGGGCAGATGGTTGCACCAGTACACACACCCTTGCCGCCGTTCATCTTGATGGTTCTGGCCTGCTCGACAATGTAGGCCGCTTTGGTCACACGGGTTGATCCTATCTCTTCGATAAGGTTTTCCAGCACCTTAACCCGTTGATTAAGGCATTCGATACGCTCATCCTTATCAGTCTTGCGCTCGAAGTTGCCCGCTTGGTCGACCAACTAGCATACTCCTTTGCGTAGTGATTTTACGTCTAAGTTCCGGACGTAAAAAAGCGCCCGAGTGGGCGCTTAATTGTTGAAGAACGAGGACCAATGTCATTCGGCAAATCTAGCCTTGTAGAGAGACCGAATGTAGAGCAGCAGTTCCAAACCTTATCTTATCGACAACTGTTGGTGACAACCGAGGGAGTCCAAGTAGCCGTTATGTATAATTTTTCACGAAAAACATAACCAACTAGCCATTAGTAAAAATGCTACTACTGCAAGTAAAAATGTTAGATCCAAAAAAAAGTACAGAGGGTAGATAAACTTTAAAAGACTTTTTAGCCAACCATTTTGTAGTTGCAGAAATGCTTTCTCTTCCATAAAACTAGACATGTTAAACCACAGCCCTCTAACACAGTCAACCTCCTTCAAAATTACATAGCGTCCTTGAATCAACTCATTATTTTGCGATTTCAAAACCAACCAAACCACAAAAAACAGGGCAAAAAAGAAAAACGTTGGAATTGTTATCCATCCCAGAGCAGCAAGTAATATTAATGCTACAATATTATCCAATTTACCACCTAACCAAATTATTCATAACAAATGACATAGACTCCCCTTCACCCAGCAGATACTAAGCCGGAGGCCACCATGTCACTTTCAATCTATGGCATTTATTTAGCCAAATCATTCCTTCAGTATCCACGGCGAGGATACCAATGGCAACCCCTTGATCCGCAAAACAATATATCGAGGAAAGGTACTCACATTCTTTGCCAATTTACCGCCTGCCATTGTCGGGATGAAAGACTGCTCAGGTTAATCGATGTATGGCTAGGGGGACGCCTCGTCTAGCCCTGTAAACAGACAAAAAATAGAGGAGCAGTCCCAAACCTTATCGACAGCTGTTGTTGACAACCCGGGGAGTCCATGTAGCGGAAATTAATAGTTGGCTAAAATTGCGAAGCGATGGCCAACTGTTAATTTCCCGTTTAAATGATTTGTTAAATGGCAAGCACTAAACTGCTAAGATAAACATCAATTATTCAAAAAAAGCAGGTAGAATAAAGCGTTTCATCATTATAGGAAGTTGAGATTGCCCTGCGAAGTTTGAGGCTGTTTTAACAACCACTAAGTTTAGCTCTTTAATAATGGCTATCTCTTGCCCACCCCAGTCACTAGCTAAAACTGCTGAATAGTTTTTCTCCCCAATAGAGTAACTATTATGCCACCAAAAATAACCGTAAGTATCGTTATAAGGATTAGTCTCGGGGTTCATTGAGTCTATAACCCACTGCTTATCAATAACCTGCTTGCCTTGCCATATACCTTCATTAAGCATCAACTGGCCAACTTTGAGCATATCTAATGGGCGCATCATTGCACCACCTGCAGTATTGGTTTTGCCATCATTCTGCTTTGACCAAAAACTATTTTTAAAACACAAAGCACTTAATGCACTATCACGAGCATAATCTGCAACAGTCGGCAACTTAGTGGCTGTATCTATAACACCACCAACAACGGAAACATAGCCACCACTATAAGAAAAGTGCTCCCCTGGTTTATTCGTCAAGCTACGTTTTAGTGTAAACGCGACCGAATCATCACTTCCCATTTCTGCCGTACGGGTATTTTTAGGATCTGTATAAGGAACGCTCCACTCATCCCATTCAAGGCCTGCCGACATATTTAAAAAATTGGCTAAAGTTATTTTTGATTTATCTGCCGTTAATATATGAGCATATTGAGGTGAAAATTTAATAATTGGTGTATTCACATCCGTTAATTTACCCTCGGTAATTAAACTGCCGAGTAATAATGAAGTAATGCTTTTACTCACAGATTGAAGTTGGTGTGGGTCATTACGCTCCCAGCCATTAAAATACTCTTCTATTAACAGTTTATTGTCTTTATAAATCAACAAACTATCTTGCCCCCCAACCGTATCTATCTGATTTTATTTGCTTGATTAATTTTTCAATTTTTTCAGGATGCTTGCTGTTTTTAGCTAAAGAATGAAGCTTATATTCCTCAGAGCAACTCTCCTGATCTACGGCAGAAAAATCAGTAAAATTAGGATTGCTATTATATAAAAAGGGAATCGACGGCTCTACATTGATACGATTAAACGGGTGCTGTTGACCATTTATTTCTTCTACATACTTTTGAAAATTAGCCTCTTTAACACCTGAAAATTGACCAGTTAACCCCCACTCTTTAAGAGTAAAACTATGTGCTTCATTAAGATCTAACTCTTCAACTCCCCACACATTACGAGCTATTATTTTGCCATTTCGTTCTAGTACAATAAAATTAATGGTCGAGTCGTTTTCAGATTGAAAAACACCTGTATAGGGATTTTTGTCCGCCTTAGTTTGTGAAAATGCGCTGGGAATCGATAATAAAAACACACTCACTAGTATCATTGATATCTTGGGTACACGCTTAAAATAATGTTTCATATAAATCCTTTTTATGCGACGATTCAAAAGACAGAATATCCATTTAACCGTGTTTTTAAACAGAATTCTCGCTTTCACCAGAATACCTCACGAAAAGCTTCTTTTTAAAACCCTTTAAAGTCAATACAATAGCAGCGAAAGTATACCTATTCACACATACTTTGTCGGTATTAATGAGACCTCATCAATACCGATATGAAAAATGAATATATCAATTGCAAAATTAAACGAACAAAGACATGGCAACTCTCTTTTCAGAGTCCATGCTCTCCTTTCAGATAATCGAATACTCCCCTGCCGAACTGCCACTTGTCACATTGGCCTTGGCGTTCTCGGGGAACTCATCCACGATCGCATTGGCGATGGCCTCGCCATGTTGCCAGCTTAGGCGAACTCGCCATCGACCACGAAGCCCTTGGCTTGCAGCTCTTTGATGATTTTCTGTTTCAATGATGTTTTGCTTAGTGCCATATTACTTACCTGCAACTACGGTTTTTGATACTGCAGGATAGGAAAAATGCGTTTTACGTGGCCCTGCTCTATGCGTGATGATTTTACGCTTTGGTTCTGAGCGTAAAAAAGCGCCCGATTGGGCGCTTGGTTGTTTAAAAACGAATATCAATTCAGCTAGAACTTATTAGCTACCAATGATTAAGCTTCGCTTCTTGTCACTAAAACTCGCACCATAGTATTTACGTTGATTACCGCACATCCAGCATGAACAGACGCAAGGCGTCGATGCACAAATACCTAATCTTCGATTTGAAATATTTACTGAATTACCCCAGAACGTTTTTCTATTGTTCTTAACTCGTTGAATATGGTGTCTGCGCAAAGCTCGTTTTGCAATTTTCATAATTTACTCCCGAATAGGTTTATTCGAGTGACCACTCCTTCGAATGGTCGCCTCTACCTGAATCGAGTATGTTTGAAGTAATCCATTTTTCTCCTAAAACCTGACGAACGACATAGACTCCCCTTCACCCAGCAGATACTCAGCCGGAGGCTGCCATGTCACATTCTATCTGTGGCATTGATGTAGCCAAACATTCCTTTAGTATCCACAGTGAGAATAACAAAAGCAACACCCTGATCTACAAACAATATCTCGAAGAAAGCTACTCACATTCTTTGCCAACTTGCCTCCTGCTATTATCGGGATGGAAGCCGGTTCAAGTTAACCAATGTATGGCTAGAGAACGCCTAGCCTGGCCCAGCATAAAACTACCAACCAGCGGTGAGACCGCAGTAAAAGCCCCCTCAATATATGTCGTAAACGACGATAATCGACAGAGCGAAGCAGACAGCTTTGTTGTTCGATCATATTGGCGGCTGTACCAACAAGGGGAGTTGCTTTACCCCTTGACACCCCAAAGGCTCATACGCGCGTTATGGCATATTAGTTCCATTCTACTCTGGTATCTATGTTTGGATACTCTCGTCTCAAGTCATCAAAACAACTTTTTAAGGATTCGAAACACTCAGGGAGAGTCGACTTCAAATGACTAGAACCGACAAACTCTATGACTTTAGGCAAATCTGAATCGCGTAAACCTGGATCACAAAGGCAATCCCAAAATGCGTCCCAGTTTTTTCCATAAAAATCAGGAAAACCTAAGCAATTAGCCATTAATTCATAAAGTTGACTTTTGCTCTCTATCGTTCTTAAATCAATACGCATAGTCCCTCTATAAACAGAATTCTCGTTTTCACCATAATGCCCAGAACACCTTCCAAAAATTTTCTTTTTTGACCCATTTAAAGTCAATACGATAGGCATGTATATATGCGCATCTGCTTATATTTCACCTGTATTAAATGAGAAATCGGTATCACTAAACCTCATTAACGCCAATCAAATACTCCCCTGCCGAGCTGCCATCGACGACGAAGCCTTGATCCTATCTCTTCGATAATGTTGTTCTGAACCCACTTAGTATGGATTGATATCAAACATACTATAAACCTCCAGTCCCCACACATACAAACACAGAAACCACACCCACATACATACCGCATAAATTCAAATGCTTAAATGTAAGAAGCATCGTAACCAACGACCAATTACCACTATATAACCTGAATGTGACCTTAAAAAATTTTGATATTAAACATTTTGACTTGAAAAGGTTCAATATCAAACTTACTATGACATCAACGAAACAAACAAGGGTGCACATAAATGCTGAAAAAATCACTAATAGCATTATTACTAACACTTCCCTCTCTATGTATGGCGACTGATGCCGCAGAAGAGAACCCAGATCCTAGCGATCTTACTCAAGTGAACAGTTTTGCTATGACAACACTCGATACTAAAGGTGATGGGAAATTTTCAGCAGGGATAGCAGGCCAATATAGCGAAGGAAACACATTTCTTGGTTTAGCCGAATACTCCAAAAAGAACGTTAGTCGTTTACGTTATTTTCAAGTGCTAGACACTGGTATTCACAAAATGGATAAAGCCGGATTTTCAATTGATTACATCAAGGACTGGAGTGCAACACAAACCAGCGATCTAATCGCCATCGGCGGTATTGCCAAAGTCAATACGCCTTGGGAGTCATTCACTATTTACCCTAACGTCGCATATGTTACAGGCAAGACTGGAAATATGGACATCAATGGCTATCAAGCCAACTTGTTTGGTTCGCTATCGCTCAGTGACTGGGGCCAATACATGATTGTCCAACCTCAATGGATGGAAACCAACATTGGTAGCAAGCTAGAGACAAAAATCGGCTACGGGCAGCCAATCTCTGACGATGGAAAATGGTGGGTACAAGTTGATTACACAAACCTAAACCAAAAAGCCAAGGGCAGTAAATCGGTCTCAGACAACAAGGGTGAACTCGGGTTCTTCTACTACTTCTAGCGCAAGGCTTAGTAAAAAATAACCCTTAATAAATTATCAGTTTAAATAATTACTGCTAGTGGCCTAGCCCACCAGCTGCACGGAGATATGACCATGAAAAAAACACTTCTTGCTGCAACTATCGCAATAACGTCTGCGTTTAGTGTACAAGCTGAATTGATCCAACATACAGACCAGATTGCAGAAGTAAAATTTACTGGGTCAACCTATGAGCTAGGTAAGCACGTTGGTAACGTTGGCCGTCAGCAGATCATGGCTGGTATCGAACGTTTTGACAGTATGCTTGGCGTAATGCTAGAAGGTATGGATCTTGATAACCTAAAAGAGACTTTCGACAAGAACGACGTTTACGGCCAACTGAAGATACACTCGCCAGACTCGGCAGAGTACATCGCGGGTTTATCTGATGCGCTCAACCTTGAGCCAAACTACCTACTCGCGCTTGGCATGTCTGATGAAGCAGTATTTGAATCTCAGCGTTCTGGTGGCCTTGGTTTCTTAGAAGAAAGCGAGAAAAAAGCTGAAGCCCCGGCCAAATGCACGGTAATGGGTAAAACCAACGGTAAAGGTAAAGCCATTGGGCTGGCAAACTTCGACTACATGGGCATCAATGAAGAGGGCCTAATGGTTATCAACCATACAGACCTAGAAGGGAACACAAAGCTCATTCAAACTTGGATTGGCCTCATCCCTTACGGCGGAGTCACTGCCGGGGGGCATCCTCTGCTGATGAATACCATGTCTGATGAAGGCACAGCACGCCAGCACGATAATGGGCCAATTCTCGCTAAGGGCCTAATACCTTCCTACAAGATGTCATGGGATGTATATAACGCGAAAACACCAGACCAAGTTAAAGATGTGTTTGATGCAGGTGCACCAACAACCTACTTTTCCTATTTAATTCTTGATGCCAACGGCAAAGTATCCAACGTAGAGAATGGTTATAAAGATAGCACGCGTTGGGGAGCGGCTGACTCTATGGTTCACTCCAATCATTCGAACTTTGTTCACCATGACTTCATTGAGGGGGACTTCGGTGGTCAAACGCTGCTACGCAAGGAACACGGGGAAACGCTACTCGCTACAATGGATATGGAAACTGAGTTCAAAGATGTACTACCTACAATGCAACATAAGCCGCTATACAAAGGTCGTGGCGGCGCGGTAAGTACAGTTACAACTACGTTCTGGAAAGTTGACGGCAAGAATGTTGATATGAGTATCTATACTGATGCCAACCACCCGGTAGTCACTATCAAAAACTACTAACACTAGCAACATCCGTCGTATCTATAAAAAATACATTGTATCTCATAGAGCCCACCCATATTTTCGGTGGGCTTTATTAAAATGGCTAATATAAATATCAGTAAAATAAGTAATATATTTCACATCATCGTCAGTTTATCTTGTGCTATGGATACTTTTATCCCGTAGGTTTCAGCACAATACTCCAAATAATTGTAAAGCAACTCTTTTTGGTTAGTTGTTAAGAAACTCAAATTGAAACAATAATCAGAGTATCCCAATTCTATATACAGTGGAATCAGCTCTACAAAATAACCGTGATGAGGCTTACGATGAAGTATATATCGACAAATCGCCGGCAGCAGCCATATCATACCTTTGGAGCTTACAACTTCATGTTCATCACAAATGGCATACAACGCATCATAAGTTATCTCTATATCACCAAAGGGAACTTTGTCTTCAATGATTTGCCTAATAATATCCTGCTCCGAAACTGAAAAGAACTCATCAGCTCCGGGACAGACACAAACCGGAAATTCTTTTTCAAATAGGATAATGTACTCTTCTCGTTCTATATATCCCCAATATCTCAACAACCTTTCTCCTTCATTGAATATCATAACGCTTTTCAGTGAAACCAAACGTACAAATCCCCCCTATACATAGCTCACAGCACTAACCGTGCCGCTATGAATCGGTGCTTCAGAAATCACCACCTCTGTTTTGGCAACGATCAAATGCTATAGCCGGATCAAGGTAGAACATTTTCTTCCATCCTTGAGTCTGCTCGGAGATGAGCCACGGGTATGGCACCAGGCTTAATACCGAATAGTGCAAATGAGCGGGCTTACCTCTAGCATTGCCCGTTTGACCGACTGTCCCTATTGTTTCCCCCGCTGACACCCAATCACCTATTGATACTAGCCCAGACGCCATATGAGCATAATAATGAACACGCCATTTGGGACCTAACACCGCCGCTACATTCCCCCCTTTGGGTAACTCTCCAACATACAGCACCACGCCATCGCTTGCTGCAATCACAGATGTTCCGTGCTTGGCAAAAATATCAATCCCTTTGTGCGTACCCGAGGTTCCCCAGGGTTCATACCAAAACGTCTTCTTATTCCAGTCATTACATTGTGCATCTTGAACCGGAATCATTGTCGTCGCAGGGAAAAGTAAACCGGCCCCCACAACAATTCCCACACCAATAGCGATCCATTTCCCCCACTGCATTCAATCATCCCCTCGCTTTCTAACAGATATTATTAGATGATTTCAGGATGCCTAAGAGAAGCCTGAAATCATAATTTTTCGAGAAGGTGCAATAGAATCATTTGCAAGGTGAATTTAGGTGAAAAGTAAATCATTCATCGAGCAATATTCTTTGTATTGCTCAACAATACTGCATTTTCTGTCTCCCTTATCTACCACTTTTCACTGTTATTAATTCTTGGTTATTTTATAAACTCAACCACTTATCTATCAATCAGACACTAATACCCTGCTGTTTTTGTTGCTTTTTTAAGCGCATCATCTTCAACCAAAATTATTAACCCCAAACAAATGTTTCCAAGTTGTTAAAATGTGATTTTGGTCGTGTTCTTCGCTTTAATTCAACGGTAATGTCATTTAAAAGGGATTTAAGACTAGAGGATGAATCTATGCCGCAGAGTGCTGTTAATGAGTTAGCCAGACAAGTCTGCAATGAACTTGCACGAGTTCGAGATATCGGTGAAGGTGAAGATGATATGGATCTTGATCGTCTCAAAGAAATTCAGGATGAAAAGCAGGCAAGACTAAACAAGCTAAGAAGTAAGTTACTATTGCTGGCTACAGATCCTGGTGCAGAAAAAAAATATTGGTCTTATGCAAAGGATCACTGCCATGAACTATAAGAGAAATCTGTATTGAACGTACCTCCGCAAACTAAATCCCTTTTTCTTTACAGATAGTTTAGTCCTTTTCTTTCGGCTGTTGTTAATGCCAATAGCCGCTGCGCAAAATACCACCAAAGCAATCCAAGATCACAAAGTATGCACCTCATTTAATAAATAATTTGTGATTATCCTTACACACGCATAGATTCACCGCGGTTTATCGCTTCTTAAAAAACCCGCATGATGATGCTTTATTTATCATTATTTTCTTAGATAGCTGAATGGTACATAGCGGTTTCATCATACCGAAGCGAAATGTTATCAAATTGTAGTTATTATTTGCAGGTTAATCTTAGTGAAAATTAAGGTAGTAAAATCCGCCCTGATACTTAGCGGACTTATTTTTAGCGCCACTGCCAGTGCATACGAAAATACCACGCATGTTATCGGCGGCAATATTGGTGGTATTGGCAACCAATACTATGAGCTTGAAGAAAAAATTGATAGTGAACACAATGAACTAGATGTGAGTATGGGCACTAGTGGTGACCTTTACTATCGTTACATGCTTAGTCCATACATCGGCGTCGAAACAGGATTCATGGCCGGAGGTGGCGGTGGTGTTCTCAATTGGCTAAACCTTATCGAAGTAGATAACTTTCACTATTTAGCTGGACGCGTAGCGCTGTATGGTAATGTACCATTGTTTTCCAACAGCAGTTTATATGGAAAAGCCGGCGGTGCCGCTACTCGTATAAGCTATGAAATCAATGAGCATGAAAAAAGCTCGACTGAATATGGCTTTTTCGGTGCTCTTGGCTGGCAGTATCGTTTCAACTCAGGATTTGGCCTAAATATAGAATATCAGTATATGAACGCGGGCAATTTCGAAACTGAGTCATATCTATTTGGCGCGAGCTACGCATTCTAACCCCCCCTTACTATTAAAAATAGCTGTAAAAACTGCAGCTATTTTCCTCTCTCCCACAATTCAATAAAAAGCAAAAGCTTAAAAATCAAAACCTTGAAAAACAACACAGCAATACATGCAATAAATGCATGGTTTTTATGATAACCATTCATTTTACTCATAGTTTGGGTTTGTATAATATCACTACCAAGTTAAAGACGTGATGCAACTATTTAATTTCCAAGATGTAATACCTTTTCGGTAGGGCTTTTGACACCTTAAAACCACCAGAAAAGATAACTGACTTTTATTATTCATCACGCCTGTTGTTTTCAATATACCCATCATTTCGAGGAAATAGGTATGACCATTCCAACCACAGTAATGCTTCAGGCTTGGCAAGGATTCACCGCAGGTGAATGGCAGACAAACGTCAATACCCGAGATTTTATCCAAAAGAACTACACGCCTTATGAAGGTGACGAATCTTTCCTTGCTGATGCAACCAACGCTACAACGGCATTATGGAATAAAGTCTTGGAGGGTATCAAGGAAGAAAGCCGTACCCATGCCCCATTGGATTTCGACACCGATCTGCCTTCAACCATCATCTCCCATGATGCTGGTTATATTAATAAAGAACTCGAAACTATTGTCGGCCTACAAACAGACAAGCCTCTAAAGCGGGCCATCATTGCCAACGGTGGTATCCGTATGGTGAAGAATTCCTGTGAAGTGTATGGCAGTGAACTTGATCCTCGCGTAGAAAAAATCTTCACCGAATACCGCAAAACCCATAACAAAGCCTGCTTCGATCTGTACACCAAAGATATTATCGCCTGTCGCAAATCAGGCATTATCACCGGTCTACCTGATGCCTATGGTCGCGGCCGCATTATCGGTGACTATCGCCGTCTAGCTCTTTACGGTATCGATTTTCTCAAAGCAGACAAACTGGAGCAGATTACCTCTACTCAAGCCTTTCTAGAGCAAGGTCAGGATCTCGAAAAAATGCTTCGTTTGCGTGAAGAGCTGGCCGATCAGGTTCAGGCATTAGAAGATATCCGCACAATGGGCCTGAAATACGGCATTGATATGTCATCACCGGCACAATCCGCTCAGGAAGCCATCCAGTTTACCTATTTCGGTTATCTGGCCGCGGTAAAATCGCAAAATGGTGCTGCAATGTCTCTCGGCCGCACGTCAACGTTCTTGGATATCTATATTGAGCGAGATCTCGCAAACGGTGTTATCAACGAATCCGATGCTCAGGAGATGATTGATCACTTCATCATGAAGCTGCGGATGGTTCGCTTCCTGCGTACCCCGGATTACGACTCCCTTTTCTCGGGTGATCCGATCTGGGCAACAGAAGCGATGGCGGGCATGGGCGTAGATGGTCGAACCTTGGTGAGTAAAACCACCTTCCGTTATCTGCATACCCTGCACACCATGGGACCGGCCCCTGAACCCAATATGACAATTCTGTGGTCAGAACAACTACCGGCAGCCTTCAAGCAATACGCGGCGA
Organism: Photobacterium panuliri; assembly: GCF_059920555.1. Taxonomy (NCBI): domain Bacteria; kingdom Pseudomonadati; phylum Pseudomonadota; class Gammaproteobacteria; order Vibrionales; family Vibrionaceae; genus Photobacterium; species Photobacterium panuliri. The sequence goes on along the minus strand of NZ_CP197193.1, from coordinate 433,565 downwards.
AAGTCTCTATCGAAACCTCGTCGATACAGTACGAAAACGACGACTTGATGCGCCCTGATTTTAACAACGACGATTATGCCATCGCATGTTGCGTCAGCCCGCAAATTGTCGGCAAAGACATGCAATTCTTTGGTGCTCGCGCCAACTTGGCTAAGGCTTTGCTCTACACCATCAATGGCGGTATCGACGAAAAATCAAAAGTTCAAGTGGGCCCGCAGTTTGCCAAAGTTATGGATACCGTACTGGACTTTGATACCCTGATGCCGCGTTTTGACGAAATGCTTGATTGGCTGGCAACTCAATATGTCACTGCGTTGAACATCATCCATTATTCTCACGACCGCTACAGTTATGAGGCCTCGCTTATGGCCCTGATGGATCGCGATGTTCGCCGTACCATGGCCTGTGGTATTGCCGGCCTGTCGGTAGTCGCCGACTCTCTAGCGGCTATAAAATATGCCAAGGTTACCCCTATCCGTGATGAGGACGGCATTGCCGTTGATTTTGAGATTGAAGGTGACTATCCAAAATTCGGTAACAATGATGACCGTGTCGATACCATCGCATGCGATTTGGTGGAACGCTTCATGAAGAAAATTCAGAAGATGACCATGTACCGCAACGCGACACCTACACAGTCAATTTTAACTATCACATCTAACGTGGTATACGGCAAAAAAACCGGCAATACTCCAGATGGCCGCCGAGCTGGCATGCCATTTGGTCCGGGGGCAAACCCTATGCACGGGCGCGATACCAAAGGGGCTGTCGCATCGCTAACATCCGTAGCCAAACTGCCGTTTGCTTTTGCTAAAGATGGCATTTCATACACCTTTTCTATCGTGCCAAATGCATTAGGCAAAGATGTTGATATCCAAAAACAAAACCTTGCGGCACTGATGGATGGTTACTTCCACCACGAGGGAGGTAAAAATGGGGTCAGCGTGGAAGGTGGGCAGCACCTCAACGTTAATGTCATGAACCGTGAAATGCTGCTAGATGCCATTGAACACCCTGAAAAATACCCGCAGCTGACTATCCGTGTCTCTGGCTATGCGGTACGTTTCAACTCACTAACCCGTGAACAGCAACAAGATGTGATCTCTCGGACTTTTACACAAACAGTATAAAAGCCGTTAGCATTCACGCCTAAACAATCAAACAGGTTCGCTATTTCGAGCCTGTTTTTATTTCATTTCTACGGTAATAACGTATAGCTAAAGCCAACAGGCTACCAATCACCAATCCCGCAACATTCGCGGCAAGATCCAACCACTCACCATAGCGGTTCACATAAGGCTGGATAAGCTCGATAATCCCGCTCCATCCGGCTAAACCTAAAAGGTAACAATACCAATACCTAGGCAGGCGCAACATCAAAGGAAAAGCAACTGCGGCATAAGCCACAAAGTGATGGGTTTTATCGCTACCAGGAGCCGGTGGCAAATGCTCAAAAGGCGTTAACGACAACACGCTAATAGCAATAAGAATAACTACCGTTAATTGCCACCAATAATGGTCGATAACACGAATGACAGATTTCACAGCCTCTCCAATCATAAAAAATTAATCATAATAACGTAACAAAAAAAAGCGCAACTACGTAAAGTAGTTGCGCTTCATGTTATCGCAAAATAAGAGATTAAGCTTCACTCAAACTAGCAAGCGGATCCTTGATAGCGTTAGAGACTTCAATCGGCAATTTTTGCTTCACATAATCACCCGGTGCATCAGCACGAACAGGGTAATTATCATTACCAGCAACACGGGCTGCAATCGGCTCTGCACCTTCAAAACCGGCTAGCCAGTTATTCCAGTGACCCCACCATGATCCTTCCTCGCGCTTAGCCCCTTTGAGCCAAGTTTCAGGATCGGCAGCCATTTTGTCATTGGTCCAGAAGCCATATTTATTTTTCGCCGGATGATTAACAATACCGGCAATATGCCCCGATTCACCCAGAACAAACGTTGACTTACCGCCAAGGTTCTTCGCACCACGATAAGTACCCTGCCATAGCGCAATATGATCTTCTTGGGTTGATATAAAGTAAGTTGGTATCTTGATCTTAGACAGATCAATATAGACGCCCCCCACTTTATAGCCTTTCGGATCTACGAGCTTGTTTTCAAGGTAGAACTGGCGCAATAACGTGCTGTGGCAGGCCACGGCAACGTTTGTACTATCACCATTCCAATACAACAGATCAAAATCAATAGGGCTGTTACCCTTGAGATAATTGTTGATGTAGTAGTTCCAGTACAGGCTATTTTCACGTAGCAAGCTAAACGTTACGCTTAACGAGCGACCATCCATGTAACCTTTGGCTTCGTTTTGTGTCTCAATGGCAGAAATGATCGGATCATTGATATACGCACCAATCTCGCCAGGCTGTGAAAAATCGAGCAGCGTGGTGAAGAACGTGGCCGATTTAATCCGACTGCGCATACGCTTGGCGCTGTAATATGCCAATGCCGTAGCCAACAAAGTGCCACCAATACAATAGCCCGCAGCGTTGATCGACTTCTCACCAGTGATGTCTTCGACAACATCAACAGCCTTAACAACACCATCAACAACATAGTTATCAAAGTCGATATCGAACATGCTGGCATCAGGATTTCGCCAAGACATCATAAAGACAGTATGCCCTTGCTCAACCAGCCAACGTACCATCGAGTTCTTCTCACGAAGATCAAGAATGTAGTACTTGTTGATGAACGGCGGCACAATCAGCAACGGTGTTGCATTCACATTTTCTGTCTGAGGGCGGTATTGAATCAGCTCGAACAAATGGTTCTTGTAAACGACATCACCCGGGGTATTGGCAACATCTTTACCCAATTCAAATGCCGCATCATTGGTCATTCGAATCTTGAGCACATCTGCACTGGACTGCAAATCTTGCTGAAGTAGTTCCATCCCCTTTATCAAATTCTCACCATTCGTTTCAACGGTAAGTTTGGCAAGTTCTGGGTTGGTTGTAATAAAGTTGGTTGGCGACAGAGCATTAATCGCCTGACGAGAGAAAAAGCTCAATCGCTCTTTAGCCTTCTCATCCAAACCATCAATAGATTCAATGGTCTCTCTCATCTTGTTGCTAAATAGCAAATAGGATTGTTTTATATAATTATAAAACGCTTCGTTTTCCCAAGCAGGGTCCATAAAGCGCTTGTCATCTTTCTCTGGAATAACCAGATCAGATTCATTACCGTTTTTCATGGTGACGTTTTGCCAGATTTTCATCTGGTTTTCCCACCAGTCCATCTGAACTTTTGCCAACACAGCAGGCTGCGAGGCCGCCTTCTCCAACAACTTAGCGGTATCTTCCATGCTAAGTTCATTGAGGGCCTTGTTCAGCGGTGAATTAATGGCTGCCTTGCCTGAATCCAGCTCCTTCCACCACATTTGGTTCATTTCCTGAAGCTTGGCAAAGTAGTCCGTAAATAAGTTCTGGTTCATGGTAATGACCTCGACACTTGGACTAAAAAAGCCGTCCATAATAATGGACGGCTGAACGGTCATTTCACTTATGCAGGAGTGGCTTGTTTTACGTTCTCTGCAACCAGCTCTTCTACTTCAGTTTTAAACGACTGAGCAATAGCCGTAAACTTATTGCTGTCGTCGATTAGCTGCTGAGAAAGCTTAGTTAGCGTCTCAAGCTGCTGACCATTAAATGCAGCAAAAGACTGAACGTCTTTCACTTCGCTAACAGCTTTAAGCTGAGATAGGCCAAGTTCGCTATAAGCACGTACCGCAGCAAGCTGAAGCTCGGTAAGATCTTCAACGTTCTTAGTGAAAAGCTTGTTGAACTTTACATATGGTGCTAGAGATTTTTCAGTCTGCTCAGAAAAAGACTTAAACATTTCCGTATACATAGCGGTTTCCTTCATTTCGATTAAAGTAATTTAAGTGCCTAAACGCATTTTTTAGGCACCAGAGAATGTCTATTCTATTACACGCTTTTCAATACAACGGCAGTACCCATGCCGCCCCCAACACATAGGGTGGCAAGGCCATGTTCTGTACCACGCCGACGCATTTCATGAAGAAGGCTGACAATGATACGGTTGCCCGATGCACCCAGCGGGTGCCCCAATGCAATCGCACCACCGTTTACATTTGAGCGCTCGGCCAAATCCTCGACCTGAGTACCCAGCTCGTCAGCCAGTTCATGTAAAACACCTAATGCCTGGCCGGCAAACGCTTCGTTAAATTCAAACAGTCCAATTTCCGCAATCGAAAGATTGGCTTTTGCCAAGGCCTTCGTTACGGCAGGCACAGGACCAAGCCCCATAATCGAAGGATCAACACCGGCCTGCGCATAACTTTCAATCTCAGCCAGTGGCGTTAAGCCGTACTTTTTAACGGCCTCTTCTGATGCCACAATAATTGCACTACCACCATCGTTAATACCCGATGCGTTACCTGCAGTCACAGAGCCCCCCTCTTTCTTAAAGGCTGGGCGCAGTTTCGCTAGCCCCTCGATAGATGCATCGGCTTTGGGGTACTCATCGGTATCGACAACACTGGTCTGACGACGTGCAGTTACTTCAACTGGCGCAATCTCTTCGACAAATTTTCCTTGCTCAATCGCGGCAACCGCTTTTTGCTGGCTTGCCAAAGCAAAGTTGTCTTGCTGTTCACGGTTAAGCCCAACCTTCGCCACAACATTCTCAGCCGTTACGCCCATGTGGTAATTGTTGAATACGTCCGTCAGGCCATCAGTAATCAGCAAATCGTCGAGGCTCAAGCTGCCCATCTTCTGCCCGTCACGAATTGCAGAGGATGCACAGAATGGAATCTGGGACATATTTTCAGCACCGGCTGCAACAACCAATTCGGCATCACCGGCTTTAATATGCGCAGCCGCATCCATTACGGCTTTCATCCCCGACCCACACACCATATTCAAACTATAAGCAGGCACTTCCACCGGAATACCTGCAGCAATTGCAGCCTGACGGCCAGGCCCCATACCTTGCCCCGCACCAACAACGTTACCCAGAATTACTTCATCCACCTGTGATGGATCAACTTTTGCTTGTTCCAGCGCCGACTTAATCGCAACTGCAGCCAATTGTGCAGCAGGTACCGATTTAAGCGCGCCATTAAAACTGCCAAGTGGAGTACGCTTAGCTGCAACAATAAATACTTTTGACATGATTAAATGCATCCTTTCATTTCAGGGTTAACAATCAATTAGTGCATATACAATCCGCCGTTAACGGACAGTGTTTCACCAGTGATATATGCAGCCGCATCACTTGCAAGAAATGCAACCGATGCAGCAACTTCGGAGGGAGCTGCCAGGCGTTTCATGGGGATTTCCGCCTTGATGCTATCAAGTACTTCTGGTTTGATAGCCTCAACCATTGGCGTGCCAGTATAGCCAGGGGCAATCGCGTTAACTGTTACGCCAAATCGCGCACCTTCGGCAGCCAAAGCTTTGGTAAAGCCAATCATGCCAGCTTTAGCGGCTGAGTAATTAGCTTGGCCAAACTGTCCCTTTAGGCCATTAACCGAAGAAATATTAATAATCCGAGCATTCCCTTTTTCACACATCGAAGAGAACAACGGATGGGTAACGTTATACAAGCTATTCAAATTAGTTGTTATAACATCATGCCATTGTTCTTTCGTCATACGTTTGAAAGTGGTGTCACGCGTAATTCCGGCATTATTGACAAGAACATCAATGTTACCTTCCTCTTGCAACAATGTTGCCAGCGCTTCTTCACAATATGCTGCATCCGTAACATCTAACGGGAACAACCTTACCTGTTCATCTGAATAATTATTTTCTTTAAACCATTCTTTTGCCTTGCTTTCCCCACTTGGAAAGTAAGTTGCTATAACCTTGAACCCTGCATCCACCAATCCTTGGGTAATTGCAGAGCCAATACCGCCCTTCGCACCTGTCACTAATGCTTTTTTTTCCATTCGAGAAGACTCCATTCCATCAAGATGATGATATACAGCTTAAATAACAACACCTTAACGTCTTTACTTTTAAAGGCCACTAACCAGACTTAATGCTTTTTCGCATTATTATATTTTTCTGTGTTTCATCTTATTGAGTGAATAAGGCAATTCTATGACTGCTACACTTCACAAATATTATAAGAACACACACGCATACTATTATCAACTCACTGCATCAATGGTCGTACCAATATACCTGCATAGAATCACATTAATGAACTGCAAAGAGGTTAATCAACAAATGCGTCAACATTGTTTCATTTGATCGGCCCCGCAAAAGCAAATTTTTAACGACTTCGCAAAATGATAAAGAAAACAACAAAGGCATTAATGATTCGTTGTTACCAAGCGTGCACAAATAACGCGCAATTATGCACACCATGAAATGACCAACAAACAATCACAACGCGCCATCATCTGAACCCCAATTTCCTATAACAACAGGCATTTTTGAGGCAGGCGCAATTCAGAAGAGGATGTCACGGAAAAAGAAGTATATGAGCGTCAGATAGCAAGCGAGCAAGAGCAAAGGTGATTAAGAAAAAAGCAATTAACTCGACATAGTTTCAGCAAAAGGAACTTAAAACATTGAAACTAGTCTCAATGACCATATCTACATACTATGAGTAACAAGACAGGACACTGCATTATGTTGACGTCTACTTTTCAACGCCTTCAAGAATACCTGAGTAGTCAGGTCATTGGTCAACCCGAGCTTGTCAAGCAACTGCTGATAGCCCTTCTAGCTGACGGTCACATTTTAGTTGAAGGTCCCCCAGGACTTGCCAAAACCCGTGCCGTAAAAGTCTTGTCAGACTGTATTGAAGGTAACTTTCATCGCATTCAATTTACACCGGATCTCTTGCCTGCCGACCTGACTGGCACAGACATCTATCGCCCTGAAACCGGTGAATTTACCTTCCAGCCTGGGCCGATCTTCAACTCGCTCCTTCTCGCCGATGAGATCAACCGAGCCCCAGCAAAAGTACAAGCCGCTATGCTAGAGGCGATGGCCGAGAAACAAATTACCGCGGGAAGAAAAACATACCCATTACCTGATTTGTTCTTGGTCATGGCAACCCAAAACCCTATCGAACAAGAAGGGACATACCCACTGCCCGAAGCGCAGCTTGACCGTTTCTTGCTTCAGTTGAATGTCGACTATCCTGATGGTGAGCACGAACTGGCCATTTTGCGCCTTAATCGCGGTGAAGCGCGCGGTATTGAGCAAGCTGAAACCGTGAACGTTAGCCAAGAGGATATTTTCAATGCCCGCCAACAGGTGCTGAACATCCACATGGCAGAGGAGGTCGAGCATTATATCATTCGCTTGATCATGGCAACTCGCCGCCCGGAAAAATACAGCCCTAAACTTGTTGAATGGTTGCAGATGGGGGTAAGCCCTCGAGCAACATTGGCTCTTGATCGCTGTGCTCGTGCCCATGCATGGCTCAACGGGCGCGACTACGTCACTCCTGAAGACGTACAAGCCATGGCCTACCCGGCTCTTCGCCACCGTCTTCTATTAAGCTATGAAGCACAGGCCGAAGGTATTTCTTCGGATCAAATTATCGAACAGCTACTAGCACAGGTTGCTTGCGCATGAAAAATCAAGCCACATCACTTGCACTGCCTCGTCACAGTGATGGTGTTAATGTGTGTCTTGCTGAACTTATCCAGTACAAAAACCAAACTGTGCGCTGGCTTGCGCCCGCGCACAGTATCTGGTCACAACTGAGCGGCAAGCACCAGAGCCGTCACAAAGGCCGGGGCATGGATTTCGCCGAAGTTCGTCCCTACCAACCCGGGGATGATATCCGCGCCATTGACTGGCGGGTTACCGCTCGCAGCGGTAAAACCCACACCAAGTTATTTACCGAAGAGCGCGAGCAACCAGTGATGCTACTCGTCGACTTGAGCACCAGCATGCAATTTGGCTCTACCTTGATGCTCAAATCTGTTCAGGCAGCACATTTTGCCAGTTTATTGAGTTGGCTAACTGTTGCTGAGCAAGACCGTATCGGCGCTGTCATCTTCACCGATCAGCAAATAACAGAATGTAAACCTCGTTCACGACAACAAGGTGCACTTCATGTTATCAATGCCCTAATTAATGCCCAAACCCAACAACTTTCCAATCTTGGACAGCCATCTAGTCAGCGCTTTTCTGATGCACTAAAACGGCTTGCGCACCTATGCCCCAAAGGCAGCGAAATCGTCATTATCAGCGATTTTTACCAGTTAACAGAAAACGACAGGCGCCGATTAAGCCAATTGCGTCAGCATAACCGCATTCAGTTCGTCCACCTGTCTGATCCTCTCGAAGCAGGCCAAACCCCATACCGAGGAACCGCCTTCGTCACCGATGACCAACAGTCAACATGGATTGATTTTTCCGCCAGCAAAACCCGTCACGGGTTGAGCCAGCTATATGATGACCAGCAGCAATTTCTCCATGCATTCTGCAAACGAATGGCGGTGCCGTTACATTCCATCTCTGCCGCCATTCCGTTACTCACGCAACTGGGGCAATTAAACGGCCATTCCTACACTTCGTTCTCGGAACAGCTAATCACTGGAGGGGCAAATGACTAACGCTCAACCCTCACAACCAATGGACATGCTTGTTGATATCCATCTTCCTGATATCCCAAGCTATTGGCCTTTGGGATGGGCTTGGTGGGTCGTCATCGCCTTGCTCATTGTCGCAATTGCCTATCTTTACGTGAGACTTAAACAACGCAAACAGCAGCGCCTTGCCCGACAAGAGGCGTTGGTACGACTGAAATCGTTATCCAACCCGTCATCTTTCAACGAGCTCAACTTGCTTTTGCGCCAAGTCGCCATGAGCTACCTACCCCGACAATATGTTGCAGGGTTAGCGGGCGCGGCATGGCTTGAGTTTCTTGATAGTCAATTAACAGGTAAAAAACGTGGATTTGTGGAATTAGCCCCACTCTGGCAGCAAGGTTTGTTTTCAGGCAAGCCGTTGACTCCCGATGAATACCGCGTTTGTTTCAAATTATCTGAGCTGTGGATCAAACATGCCAAATTGACCCACTCGCCACAAATTCACGAAGGTGACAAAAATGCTTGAATTTGCATGGCTATGGGCGTTGCTCCTGCTACCTCTGCCACTGTTAATCTACCGGTTCGCTCCGGCACGCCATAGGCCATCCGCTGCCATTCGGCTGCCTAGGCTCCCGGCCGGGGTTGGCATTCAACAACGCAGCAACCGCTGGATTAGCATTTTTATGGGAATGGCTTGGCTATGCCTTATTACAGCCTTGATCCGTCCTATATGGTACGGAGAGCCTATTCATATAAACCCTGAACACAGGGATATTATGCTGGCGGTGGATCTATCAGGATCGATGTCGATCAAAGACATGGATCTCGGGAACGGAAACAACACCGACCGCCTTACCGCAGTAAAAGCAGTGTTAGATAAGTTCATCGCAGAACGCGAAGGCGACCGTATCGGTTTGGTACTATTTGCCAACCATGCCTACCTGCAAACACCGCTGACATTTGACCGAAAAACGGTACAGGATCAGTTAGGACGAACGGTGCTGGGACTCATCGGCCAAAGTACAGCAATCGGTGAAGGGCTTGGCATCGCCACCAAAACCTTTATTGAAAGCGATGCACCACAGCGGGTCATTATCTTGCTCAGCGACGGTGCCAATACTGCCGGGGTCATCGATCCTCTAGAAGCCGCCCGACTGGCCGCCAAAAGTAAAGCGACTATCTATACCGTGGGTGTCGGCGCTGAAGAAATGGAACAAAGAACCTTCTTTTCAACCCGAACGGTTAATCCATCACAGGATCTAGACGAAAGAACGCTCAAACGTATTGCCGATATGACAGGAGGCCAATACTTCCGAGCACGCAATCCGCAAGAATTGGAAAAAATCTACGACATTATTAACCAACTAGAACCGGTCAATACCGCGCAACAAACATGGCGGCCACGGCAAGAGTTGTTCCGCTACCCCCTCGGAATTGCGTTACTGTTCTCGGTTGTTGTAATGATATTGAGAAAGCGTCATGAGTGAATTTACTTTTCTTTATCCTCTGTGGCTACTGGCACTCGTCCCCCTATTACTGATAGTGCCTTGGCTACGCCGCAACACAACACACCAGCAAGGTCTAATTGCCTCGCACTTGGCAGAAAAACTGGGGATCGGCCAATCCACCAGCCAGAAAGCCCTGATTCCTGGCGTTAGCCTAGTCTGGGTATTGGCCTGCATTGCTCTGGCTGGCCCAAGTTGGCAAAAAGACACCGTACCGGCCTATAGCCTTTCTGGTGCTCGAGTATTGGTGATGGATATGTCCCAATCAATGTATGCTACCGATATGGCCCCAAACCGACTTTCGCAAGCCAGATACAAAGCCTTGGACTTACTGCCAGGCTGGCAAGAAGGCAGTACAGGTTTGGTTGCCTACGCCGGTGATGGCTACACCATCAGTCCTCTAACTAAGGATGCTCAAACTCTCGCGAACTTGATCCCTCACCTGTCGCCAGAAATCATGCCAATTGCAGGCAGTAATGCAGCGGCAGGCATCAAAGAAGCGATTGATCTGCTCAAGCAAGCAGGCTTTCAACAAGGTGATATCATCATGATCACCGACGGATTAAGTGAATCCGAATCGGCGGCCAGCCTAAGTTTGCTAAAAGCAAATCCTTACCGCCTATCCGTTCTTGCTGTTGGTTCAACGCAAGGCGCACCGATCCAACTTCCTGACGGCCACCTACTCACAAACGATACTGGCAACACAGTGATCAGTAAATTGGACATCAACACCATAACCCCTTTGGTCAAAGCAACTAACGGTATCTTCGTTCAAGCCGACACCAGTAACCATGATGTTGAAAAGCTGATTGCAGCAACCGCAAAACCCGAACAAGCGGCAAACAAAGACAAACAACAAACACTTGAAGAGCGGGTCAACAATGGCTTTTGGCTGATGATCCCCATTGTTATTCTTGCTTTGTTTGGATTTCGCCGAGGGATTGTCCTTGCTGCAGCTCTCGTGCTAATTCCTGTAGAACCTGTCCATGCCAGCATAGTCTCCGATGCGTTCAACAACAGTAATACCCAAGGACATCAATTGTTTGAACAAGGCAACTTTGCCGAAGCCGCCAAACACTTCAATGATCCCCGCTGGAAAGGTAGTGCCTATTATCGGGCAAAAGATTACCAGCAGGCCATCGACACATGGAAGCCACTAAAAGATGATGATTCTCGTTTTAATCTAGGCAATGCCTATGCGCAGGCCGGGCAATTGGAAAATGCCGCCAAGACTTATCAGGACTTGCTGGCCGACAATCCGGACTATCCGGGGGCATCAGAAAACCTCAAGGTCGTCGAATCCTTACAAAAACAGAAACAAGATCAGCAACAACAAGACGGCAACAGTCAGTCACAGCAAGGTCAGCAACAACAAGACAGCAATAATCAGTCGCAGCAAGGCCAGCAGCAACAAGACAGCAACAGTCAGTCGCAGCAAGGTAAGCAGCAACAAGACGACAATAGTCAGTCGCAGCAAGGCCAACAACAACAAGACGGCAACAGTCAGTCGCAGCAAGGTCAGCAGCAACAAGACAGTAACAGTCAGTCGCAGCAAGGTAAGCAGCAACAAGACGACAATAGTCAGTCGCAGCAAGGCCAGCAGCAACAAGACAACAATAGTCAATCGCAGCAAGGCCAGCAGCAACAAGACAACAATAGTCAGTCGCAGCAAGGCCAGCAGCAACAAGACAACAACAGTCAGTCGCAGCAAGGCCAGCAACAAGACAACAATAGTCAGTCACAGCAAGGCCAGCAGCAACAAGACAGTAACAGTCAGTCGCAGCAAGGCCAGCAACAAGACAACAATAGTCAGTCACAGCAAGGCCAGCAGAGACAAGACAGCAGTACTCAGTCACAGCAAGGCCAGCAGAGACAAGACAGCAGTAGTCAGTCACAGCAAGGCCAGCAGCAACAGGGAGCGGTTAAGCAAAGCGACGAAAAGTCCGATAACACCACCGCCACTGTCACCAAGGACAATGGCCGCCCCGGTAACAAAGAGGATGACACCGCATCAGCATTGGCGGCTTCTGATTCAAAGACTGGGAATGAGGCGATTCAAGCTAGCAATCCCGTACTCAAAAAACTGGAACAAATCCCAGATGATACCAGTGCCCTTATCCGTGCGCAGATGATTCTGCAAGCCCGAGAAAGACGAGCACCAAATCAAACTGATAACTCATGGTAATGTGATAATGAATACCCGAAATTTTGCATCCATTATGCCCCTCCAGCTCAAGCACGCTATGCTGTGTTTAGCCACTTTCATGGGCTTATTTTTCACCTCGGCCACTTATGCAGCTCAAGCGGTTGCCACCGTCAGCAAGAATGTCGTTGGCGTCCATGAGGTATTTCAATTACAGGTATCTATCGATGACAACGTTAATACCAATGCTCTCGATCTCTCGGTATTAAAAGAGCATTTCAACATCGGTACGCCATCAGCAAGTAGCGGCACCCAAATCATCAACGGAACGGTAAGTCGCAGCACAGAATGGACGGTGGCATTAGCCACCAAAGAAATTGGCGAATTTACGATTCCGAGCTTTCGTATTGGCGCTTCAAGCACAGATCCAATTACAATTACATCACTTAAAACAGCCAGTGACGGGCAAACAAATACAGCAACACCTGATATAAAAGTGATGGCAGACCTTGATAAATCAAGCCTTTACCTTGGTGAAAGCGCCGAATATACGGTACGCGTCCAACTAGGAGAGCAAATACGGCAAGCCTCGCTTACGGCACCATCCGGTGACGGATTAGAGGTCCATCAACTAGGGGAAGATCGCCAAGTCGAAACCGTCCTTAACGGTAAGCGTTATCTTGTTGTTATTCGCAAATACCAAATTACACCAACCAGCGCAGGCAATATTACCCTGCACGGGGCGGAGTTCTCCGGTACTATCATCAAAGGTAGCCGAGGATTTGGCTCGACCCTGCGTTTGCCGTTTAACAAAGCAGCCGAACAAGAAGTGCTACATGTAAAAAACAAACCAGCCGGTTACCAAGATGTTTGGCTACCTACCGAAGATCTCCAACTTTCCCAGCAATGGCAACCAACAACCAATAGCGTCAAAGTCGGCGAACCTATCACTCGAATCCTTACCCTCAGGGTAAAAAATATCGAACAGAGCCGTCTACCGAACCTAAACCTGACCTATCCATCATCGGTTCGGGTTTACAGTGAAAAACCTGTCTACGGTTCGGATCAAGGTTATACAACAATGACCCTAAAACAGGTCATCATTCCACGCCAAGATGGCACCTTAACACTACCATCACTGGCTATTAATTGGTGGGATACGGCCAACGACAAACAACAAACCAGCAAGGTTGATGGACTCTCGCTCACCGTTATGCCGGGCGATAACCCATCAACTATCGATAACAATACAGCAGCACCTGTCAATCTTGCTCCAAACACCACAGCGAACCCGCAGCCTACGCCAACTCCGCAAACGGCAGAAACCGCCAGCAACCCGGTATGGATTTGGGCAACGGGTATTTTCGCGGGATTATGGTTATTGACCATCTGGCTGTTCATCAATGAACGTAACAAACGCCTTGCTTTGATCGCTAGTACCACGGTGTTGATCCCCGGCACTGATAAGGCTATTCCATCACCACTGGCAGGAATGCGTCAGGCTATCAAAGCTAACGATAACATCCAGCTGCAATACCACATGAAAAAGTGGCAACAGGCTCAACCCAATCATCCGCAGGAACAACAGGTCCGTAAACTCATCTCGGCAATCATGGCGAGCTCCTATGCAGCCAAGCAAAGTACAGAGAACGGCAAAAAAGATGAAAGTGTTAAAGATGCTCAAAAAACACTGCTGTCTCTACTGGAAACCATTGAGAAAGAGCCACTACGGAGTCAAACAGATAAGAAACCAGCACTGACCCCCATTGAACCAGAGTAATTAGAACTGTAAATGTATAAAAATGCAGTGATACTTAAAAAGTATTTAACTATTTAGCGCTATCACTGAATTTTATCTCACTCTGAAAGCCCACTCATGTGGGCTTTTTAACAACCCCACATCCTTGTTTTTTACCATTGTTAACATCTGATTTTTTGTGCTCTCAGCATAAGCCAAACGTTTCCATCTCTAGAGAAATGGAATGTTAAATGATGGTTGCGCAAAAGTTTATATTGATATGGTATGGAATTATGCCAAAATTCCTGTTACAAAATGTGACGCGGGCAAGATTTCACTCTTCCCGCACCGTCTCTTGCCACCTGTGGACAGGCTGATGTTGGAGACGGTCAATAACTATTAAAATCTGCAGGATGTAATATGAATCAAACACAACCCTTTCTAGCCCGAGTCGCGAACGGCAGCCTCGTAATCCAAATACTCTTTGGTATTATTGCTGGTGTTCTGCTTGCACTCTTCTCAAGTGAAGCCGCTGTCAAAGTTGGATTCCTTGGTAACCTGTTCGTCAGTGCATTAAAAGCTGTTGCACCGATACTGGTCTTCATTCTGGTTGCATCATCTATTGCCAACCAGAAAAAAGGCGCACATACCAATATGAAGCCTATCATTGTGCTTTACCTATTCGGTACATTAATGGCGTCATTGACCGCAGTAACCATGAGTTTCCTTTTCCCAACCACTCTAACTCTGGTAACGAGCGCGGAAGGGGCTACCCCGCCTGAAGGCATCGCCGAAGTCATCAATACACTACTGCTGAACGTTGTCGACAACCCAGTAAATGCACTAATGACCGGTAATTTCATCGGGATTTTGGCGTGGGCTATTGCGCTGGGCCTATCTCTTCACCAAGCCAGCGATGCAACCAAGCAGATATTCCATGACGTATCCAACGGTATCACGCTCATCGTCCGTTTCATTATTCGTCTGGCCCCAATTGGTATTTTCGGCCTCGTTGCCAACACCTTCGCCCAAACTGGCTTCGATGCGCTGATCGGCTACGGTCACTTACTGGCTGTACTATTAGGCTGTATGCTTACTCTTGCCTTTGTCGTTAACCCAGCGATCGTTTTCTTCAAAACGCGCGAGAACCCATACCCGTTGGTACTTCGCTGCCTACGTGAGAGTGGCATCACCGCCTTCTTTACCCGTAGTTCAGCAGCAAATATCCCGGTAAACATGGAACTGTGCAAAAAGCTGGATCTTCATGAAGACACCTATTCAGTGTCTATCCCGCTAGGGGCAACCATCAATATGGGTGGCGCGGCTATCACGATCACTATTCTGTCACTGGCAGCCGTACACACTCTCGGAATTGAGGTCGACCTTGCAACAGCCATACTCCTGAGTATTGTCGCTGCGGTTTCTGCTTGTGGTGCATCGGGGGTTGCTGGTGGTTCGCTACTACTGATCCCTCTCGCCTGTAGCCTCTTTGGTGTGCCGAACGATGTGGCGATGCAAGTTGTTGCGGTTGGCTTCATTATCGGTGTCATCCAAGACTCAGCCGAAACGGCGCTTAACAGCTCAACCGATGTCATCTTTACAGCTGCGGCATGCAAAGCCGCTGAAGCAAAAGCACAAACTGCCCAACAAAATACTGCGGCATAAGATCGACATTAATATCCATAATAAAACAGCATAAAAAAAACAGGCCAATTGGCCTGTTTTTTTATATATCGAAGATTACGAAATACTTATTGCTCGACTTCAAAACCCGGAACAAACACTTCTACACGACGGTTTTTCGCGCGACCTTCCTCTGTATCATTCGGCGCAACAGGCTCTAACTCGCCCTTGCCTTGTACAACGATACGGCTCTTATCAATACCAAACTGGTTAGATACATAACCAGCTACAGCTTGCGCACGCTCTTCAGAAAGCTTCTGGTTATAGGCTTCACGGCCTCGGCTATCAGAGTGGCCCACTACATACAGGCTAGTCTGCGGGTAATTCACCAACTGCTGCGCAACTGGCTGGAGCATCTCAATATCAGCCTGACTTAGCGCATCACTATCAAACGCAAATGGCAAAATTGCACCAACCGAAGGAACCTTCACAATTTGTGGCACAGGCTCTGGCTCAACAACAGGTTCAGGTTTCGGCTCAACAACAGGAAGTGGCGCTGGAGCACCCCAGTGGTAAACCAGACCGACACCATAGAAATGTACATCCGTCTCGCCTGGGATCTGGGTATCACCAACTTGGTTGTAGTATTGATATTCAAGACGTGCTGACAGATTGTTGCTGAAGTAGTATTCAAGACCGACGCCAGCAGTACCAGACACCCCAGTATCGTCTTCATTGATCACGCCATTATCAACATCGAACCCTGCAGCACCCAACTTGGCATAGATATCAAACTCTTTTGAGACCTCGTAAGTAAACTTACCAACGAGATCCAATGCCTGAACTTCATAGCCATCATTGGCGAAATCAAGTTGGCCTAAATACGTATAGCCACCTTCTAGGGCAAACCACGGGGTAAAGTTATAACCAATAAAGGCACCGCCCCCCCAGTCATCTTTTTCCGCATCTACATTCTCGATTACCCCGTCCAGGCTACTGAAACTTGTTCCGCCGACTCGAGCACCAACATACCACGGGTTATCTGTTGCAGCCTGCACCGCACCAGACACCAACAAGGCCAATGGAAGCACTTTGAGTAATTTTGTCATGATTTACGTCCCTTATTGTTATTTTTGCCACTACTTACAATGTACGTTACCACTTTAAAACCAAGTTTATGATAACAACATCCCACATAAGTATTAGAACAAATTTAAGACGTCATACAAAATAATTACAATTATTTTTTCAAAGTAAAACAATGGGCAATAACAAAAGGCAAACGGAATAGGAAATATGAGGGACTTTGGGATATTCAACGCCCACCAAGAGGGAAATGTGCATCGAGAATGATAAAAAGCAAGAATAACCGGCTATTCCTGCTTTTTTAAATACGAACCTGTTATGCCAAGATGCAGCAAGGCATAAACAGACTAACCTTTGTGTAATTCCAGCATGGCTTCAGAGGTTACGTCGTCTACCGACAGGAACATATATTCCACATCCCCTCGAGGTGATGTCATCGGGTTAAGTGTAACGTTCTGGTACATGAACGGAGCCTGCTGGGTAATAGGACGGACATTACGACACTTAAACAGGTATGGCCGCTGACGCCAAATCAGAAAGCTACGGCAACCGAGATTAAAAACGGGTTTAGACTTCGCTTCAAACCAAGGCCTTGGAACCTCAGGAAATACATCAAAGAAGCACTTACCCAACACTTCATGCGATTGCTTGCCACTGTGGTGGGTCATAAACCCGTTCCAAACATGGATTGTATATTCACGGTCAAGGACGATCAGGCCCATATCCACATGCTGGACCATATCTACCATCCAGTGAAACTGCTCAAACTCAGCAGGTAATGACAGCATGACTTAATCCTCATCCATCAAGTAGGCTAATTTATTGTCCAGCAACGGCAGCGACTCATCGACGAACATCAACAGCATATCGCACTTGATGCCAGTCCCCTCGATACCGTAACTTACCTCGAATGTCATCGTACGACGCCAATTACCTGCGGTTTTATCTATCATACGATCAATCGGGCTATGCTGACCCAACACAACTGGGTGACTTTGATAGAATTTTACTTCAGCCTGCTGGCCCAAACCTTTCAAGAACGAACCGACCAAAATATTACTGACGTCCATCAGCAATTCAAGCTCAATATCCACACCGTCTACAGCAGGGTATTTCATCAAGCCCATCAAGTCAGCAACACTCGAGTCACTGAGCAATACCAAGGCTTCACCGGCAATGCCTTCTCCGCTAAAACCCTGACAAACTCCCGACATCGATCCATTGCTCGCCAGATGGCGCATTGTCATATGCAGTTCGCTGACTTCAAATACATTAACATTTGGCAGTGGCAGGTTTACGAACACATTGAAATGACGGGCCAAAGAGTCAGCGGCACGACCAATGGCAACGTTCGCAACTTCTAAATAAATATCCCGACGGCGTAGGGTTGGTGTTACCACTCGCTGAATAACCGTGTCGAGACTAAAACTCGACGGGCTAACCAAATAGGTATTAAGCCAGGTTTTCAGCTCCGCCTTGTCGACTGGTTTTTTCAAAAACTCCAGAGCACCAAGGGATTTAACCCGAGCCTGAGCCTGTGGTTGAATATCCCCTGAAACGACAATAACTTTAATCGCAATCTGTCGCTCGCGGATCGCTGCAAGGGTTTCGTAACCATCCATTTCTGGCATGGTCAAATCAAGAAACATCAGATCAAACTTCTGCTTCTCAAGTAACGCCATTGCTTCAACACCGTTTGCCGCAAACGTTACCGTGGCATCCAGTGAGGATGGCAGCGCCCTTGCCATCTGCTTCCTAGCTAACGCCGAGTCATCACAAATCAAAATCGATGCTGACATTTTCTCTCGCTTCTTGTTATATTTTTTATGCCTGTGAAAGGCTTAGGTATAGATAATATCAGTTGATTCTCCTGCGGTCTTGCAAAATATCGCACTGAAACATATTCACCCAGCAGCACATTGCGCCTTAGGCATCTGGCTATTGAGTGCATAAAAAGCATTCCCTTTTTCGTTTCCAATATGAACCAACCCAAGTAAAATCGGCGTATAACGATGCTGGAATTGAATAACAAATTGGTCTTTATGAAAAATCATGGTTTACCGATTACAACCACGCCATCACGATTGAAAGTGGGTGTCATTGGCGGGGGGATCGCAGGCTCGACGATCGCTCTTCGCCTTGCTGAACAAGGGATCAATGTAGCCCTGTTCGAAGAAGGAACATCACTGGTCAACGGGCCGCCAATCTGCCATCTCCATGCCGGCGGTAATCTATACCGCGAAATTTCAAATGAACAATGCGTCACGCTGCTGAAACAGTCTATTGATAGCTTGCGCGTATTCCCGCATACCGTGAATGTTCGACCAACGGTTATCGCAGTGCCAAGCCATGATCATGGCGAGCCTTCAGATCTGCTCCCTCGCCTTGAGTTATTGCGCAATACCTATCAACAAATGGTCAATGAAAATATTGCCAACAAGATGATCGGGGAGCCAGAGCAGTACTTCACTCTTTATAGCAAAGAGACACTCTGCAACCTTGCCCGTCGAGAAATACCGTCTGCCCCAGCAACACTGGATGATTGGATGATCCCTGTTGCGAAACATATCGATCTGGATAAATTCAAATTCCCGCTGATCCTCGTCCAAGAATACGGCTGGAGTATTTTCCGATTGGCAGCCTCCGCTTCGCTCGCCCTTGAGCAACTGGCAAGCAGTGAAGTGTTTACATCTACCAAGGTGACAAACTTAGAACAGACAGGCAATGGTGGCTGGAACATTCATTACCAATATTATGATCCTACGGCTCAAGACCATATTACCCAAGAAATGCCGGTAGATTTCATCGTCAATGCTTGCGGCTACCAAACGGGTACTATCGATAATTATGCCAATCTGCAGCGCCAGAGGCTGGTCGAATTCAAAGCCGCTTATGTTACCCGCTGGCCCGACTGTAACGCTGTTTGGCCCGAAGTGATTTTCCACGGGGAGCGCAGTACTCCACAAGGCATGGCACAATTGACCCCCTATCCGGATGGCTACTTCCAACTCCACGGCATGACAAACGACATAACCCTGTTTAAAAACGGTTTAGTCAGCAGTAGCAAGCTCTCCGCCCAACCGGAGCTGGATACGACATTCACCGAAAAACTTCGTCACGGATGGCAGAAAACAGAAGCAGACATGCGCTCACAACGTGCCATAGAGCATATGTCGCAGTTTGTACCGGCCTATCAAAGTGCAATGCCAAGCGGTGAGCCGCTATTTGGCGCCCAGCAAATTCCAGGCTCTGACGTCACGCTCCGTGCAGCGGATATTTCGTTTGACGGTAACGGCTATGCACGTACCGAAATCGTGAAGGGCTCCTCGGCACTCTCTGCCGCCGACGGGCTGATCCGCCATTTTGTTGCTCAAGGCTGGATTGAGGATAGCGCTGATAGCAATGAACGAGAGCAACAGTTCCCTGTGGCATTATCCTTCGATGAACTTGCCATTGAAGAAAAGGCAAAGGCGCTGGCTGTTCTGCGTGGCTATCCGACAGCACTCGCTGCCACTTACTCATTCCCCACAGAATCATAATCGATTGGTATAACACTGAGCTTGGCGGGATGAATAACCGCCAAGCTGTGCAACGCATAATAGCGACACGAATAGAGCTGTTAACGGTAAAAGACCGCCAGCCAAATTGTTTCCGCCTCGGGATCAGTCCAACTGACCCGATGCCGTTGGTGGGCAGGTATATTAATATAATCCCCTTCAGCCAGAGTTACTTCTCGTCCCTCTTCAAAAAGGATCCGCGCTCGTCCTCTCACCACCATCACCCACTCATGCTCTTCTTGATCGTACCAATCACCCTCCGCAGTTGTATGGCCCTTGGAAATGATCCGTTCGATGCGAACATGGCCAGCAGTGACAATATCTTCAAAACATTCATTCGGTAAACACTGAGGAAGATCGGCAAGTATGTTGCCCATGGCATTTCTTCTCCACAAAAAAGGCGGGATATGATCTCCCGCCTGTTACGATGATTATGATTACTGTGTATCAGCTAGTTGGCCTAGGTAGCTCAATATCGATTTTCTTATTAAGGGCTTCAAGCTCTGTTTGCAAATCAACCTGCTTGCTTTTCGCCTCTTTGACTTTATTTAGCTTGGCTTCATATTTGTCACAATCTGCCTGCGAGACCCAATTCCAGCTTGTACCAGATTTAAACTCATCACACGCCTGCTTGAACTCTTCAGCTGTTCGCTGGGCCTTCTTGACATCCGCTTCTGAAAGCGCGAGCTGCTTTTGCAAAAGCAATTGCTGTTGATACAACTCTTTTGAGTTATCCAGCACTTTTTTCTGCTGCACCGCCGTCGTTGTTAGTTTTTCAACTTGAGTATCCAACTTTTTCTTGGTGACGACCAATGTCTTCTGTTCGGTTTGCAGGGCTGCTATCTGCTTTTCAAACGCTTCCTTCTGAGCGGCTATCGCATCTGATTGCAAGGCCAATTGTGCCAATAACAGTTCGTGACGCTGAGCTGCATCCGTTTCATACTGGCGGTATTGTGTCGCTAGGGCATTGTTCTCTGCCTGAACGTTTGTCAATGTTTGCTGAAGCGCATCGTACTCAGCCTGTGTTGGGCCAGGAAGCATAATCCACACACCTGATGCCACTACACCACCCAATACCATCCCAGCCAAGAAAGAGTGTTTAGAAAATACCATAGCTATCCATTTGGTTTATAAGAGTCCGGAACAACCTTAACTCTAACATGACTTTGTCAGGTTTATATCAGGTTAAGCCTAGTCTGAATATGATCTAGGATCTGTTTTGTTACCAAGTTACCTATCCGGCAAATTCAGGGCCAAATCACCTGGTTTTATCCAGCCAATTTTACGCAATAACTCTGAAAAACATAATGTTAATAAAGCCGGCAGGACAAAGTGCATCAGCAAAATAACCGTGTATATTTCGCTGTTGTGCCAACCTGCTTCTTCCAAAGCTACTATCGACTGAATCTGCCCAACTAACCCCGATGTCCCCATTCCGGCACCCAACGGCGTGTTTTTCAACTCAAACACCATGATTGCAATCGGCCCTAGAATCGCAGAGGTGAGAATCGTCGGAATCCAAATCCGATAATTTCTGACGATGTTGGGCATTTGTAGCATCGATGTGCCAAGTCCTTGGGCAACCAAGCCAGCCCACCGGTTTTCGCGAAAACTCATCACCGCGAACCCGACCATTTGAACACAGCAACCAACAGTAGCAGCACCGGCAGCCAAACCGTTCAAACTGAGCATAATTGCAATAGCAGCACTACTAATAGGCAGAGTCAGCGCCATCCCCATCAAAACGGAAACCGTCACCCCCATCAACAAAGGTTGCAAACGGGTTGCCGACATAATCAGATCACCCAGCGAATACATCATCTCGCCAATATAGGGACCAATAAAAGTGCCGATCCAAACACCCACGCCAATAGTCACTGCGGGGGTCACCAAAATATCGACCTTAGTTTCATTAGCGACCAGCTTGCCGCACTCGGTCGCTATCAAGGCTGCAACAAATGCCCCAACCGGTCCCCCAAGCGCTGCCCCCGCAGCACCGACTGTGGTAACAGAAAACAATACTAACGGCGGGGCCTGTAACGCATAAGCCGTCGCTACGGCGATAGCCGGGCCTGTCATCTGCTTGGCAAGCGGCCACAATGTTTCGGTAAACAACGTGATCCCGAACTTTATCCCGATGGTGTTAAGGATAGAACCGATAAGCAACGAGGAAAATAGCCCCAACGCCATGAAACTCATCGCGTGGACAAAATAGACCCTTGACGATAATGAGATATTTTTACGCTCTAGAATCGACTGCTCGGGGTGGAATTCTGGGAGATCGGGGGTTCGGGACATAATTGCGGACACATCCATTTACAAAAGGCCATAGATTCTAGCTATCCCACAGCTACGATTCAAAGCCCGCTCCCATTTTTCAAGCGTTTTATCCGGAAAGGTGTGATCTATACCTTACTTATGAAATTCTATTATCGGCTTGATCGGTTAGTTATCACAATGCTCAACAAAGGCTTTAAGCCCTACCCTGTCAACAACCGTAATTTCATTACCTTGTTTGGTGATCAGACCCCGATCGATCAAATCTTTCACCGCCCTACGGTAGACTCGGCTCGTTGTTCCAAAACGTTCAGCTTCCATACCCGCTTTATCAAATGCCCCCAACATGGACTTTTCCTTGGATCGCCGCAGCAAATCATAGGCAATATTATAAGTGATAGGATGCAGTAAACGGTTAGTATAAATATCCAATGAATCTTGGTAATCCACCGCTAACGCGCTGGCAAAAAACAAGCTAAATGCCGGAGTCCGAGTCAGCAACTCAGTCAGAGATTGTAGGCAAATTGCCTCAACAGCCAACGGCTGTTCAGCCACCACACTCCACTGGCAGTCTGTCCCTGTGAAATATTCCATCTCGCCAAATACCTGATAATCGCATTCAACCTCGCCCAATTGGAAACGTCGGCCGTTAACCGCTGAAATATTCATGGAAACGCGCCCCGTTGGGACTATATGCAAGTAATCAAGTTCCTGACCTTGGGTAAGAATATCGTCACCGGCTCGAAGATGGCGGGTAAACTTGCGGCATTGAAAAATCGCGCGACTGAAATCTTCCGACTGCGCATCCAAGTGGGCGAAAAATCGACCTGTCGAGTAAGGTTTAATTTGCATGCGGGCTTGTAACTAACTCATAAATACGATCAACGACCGATCCTAGACCTAACCTTATGGAAGCACAACAATATTGTGCTGAGAAACAAACACAGGCGGAATAATAAAGTGGCGAGGTGGAAAATAAGCCCCTAGACTAAAATCACATGGGTATACTTTGTACTCCGATGAATGCAAAATAAAACGATATGCATCAAGGAGTGATATGACCATGATACAGCCAAACAACACATTGCTCACCGTTGAAAAAAAATCACTGAAAGTCGGTGCTGCCGCAAACCTTTTTATGGCTCTGTCTGGCTGGGCCGCATTTCACCTTTCGGGTTCGGAAGCCCTCCTTCTCGACGGGAATTTTTCATTTATCCTGTTCCTATCATCACTGGCCGCCATTAACATCACTGCCGTCAAGGCCACCCGCACCAGTACTTTCCCGTTTGGCCTATTTGCCGCCGAGTCTTTGTATTCAATGGCGAAAGGGTTACTGATCACCGGGGTGATTATTACCGCCATTACCAGCAACCTTTCCAAAATAGGCAGCTACCTTGCAGGCGATGACTTACCACAACTGAATACCGGCCCTATTCTGCTCTATTCCATCGCGATGGTAACTATTTGCTTTGGTCTTGCTTTCTTCTACCACCGACAAGCCGAAAAAACAGGCGGGATAAGCGCCATGCTAAAAACAGACAAGAGCGCATCGCTAGTCGATGGTGTTATGTCGGCAGGAACCGGATGTATATTGATCATTATTGGTTATGTATCAGCAGATGGTCCTTTTTCCTTTTTGCTCTACATTGGTGATGCCATTATGGTGCTCCTCCTCGCCTGCCTGATGATCAAACAACCGCTAGGCATTGTGAAACAAGCCTTTATTGAAATGGCTGGCGGACGATTATCACAAGGGGATGATTACTCACGAATCGAGCAAACAATTGAAGTACATTTAAGAAAGTACGCCATTAGCGCCGAAGATATCTTCATTTCCAAGACAGGCAGCAGCTTTCTGGCTATCGCCTCGCTATCCGCCAGCAAACTCGGTTCCACCGAGACTTGTACACTGGTTGCATTGAAACATGCAATCCATGATGAACTCTACAACCATTATCCTTTCCTGGATGTCGAATTCACAATAACGGATTAGTACAGGGCATATGGGATCACGGTCACACCGAGTCCCATAGCCTCACGATAGAATAGCCTATTGTTTCTACCCGTTTGTATCTATGTCATCTACCTACTGTATCGCTTCTGGCCAACATCGTTGGGATTTCTTCCAAAAACACCGTTGGGTTTCCCCTGAGTTTGAAACCTCCCCATACTATGCCTCATGGCAACGCTGTGCCAATCAATGTAGCGCTATTCACTGGTCTCCCCCACATATCGCCTCAGGTCATACTCTCAGCTCACTCATCAAGCGTAACCAAACGCTTATCGATTGTGCGGTCACTGTCGTTGAAGACACTTTTGACTTACTTCATCACGACCCGATTGCCTTGCTGGTTACCGATGATAATGGCTGTATCGTCAAACGCACCGGCCATTCAACACTCATCGAAAAGCTCGATAGCCTAGGTATTACCGATGGTGGATTTCTTTCTGAAGGAAAAATAGGGACGAACGCTGTTAGCTTGTGCATTGACAGCCACCAGCCAGCAGAAGTCTTCGCAGCGCAACACTTCAATCAACATTTGCATCCGTTCGGAGTGTGTGCTGCCCCCATTTTTGATTCATTGGGCAAGTTACGGGGTACCATGGCATTGATAAAAATGGCCACCGAATACCGTCGCGAACACTGTGTCATTGCGGTGTCTTGTGCCAGAGAGATCTCACTTCAACTGCAATTACATTTCGAACAAGAGAATATGAACCGGATGATCGCCATGCATAATGCTACCATGGCCAATGTGGACGATGGTCTAATTGCATGGGATGCCAACCAGCGTATCATCATGGTAAGCCAGCAAGCCGAAGTACTTTTCCAGCTCAATGCCATCAATGTTATAGATAAAAATATTTTCGATACGATCCGCTTTGCGCCCAATATTTTGGCGAGCTTCGAGCAAAATGAAAATATCTGCCACAAGCTAACAACCGTTGAGATTAATAGCGAATTTATCGAAGCTATTTTGTCTGTAAGCCAGTTGCAAGATGGCTCAACCCTTTTATTTATTCATCCCATCAACAAAATTCGGCAACTTGCACAGCAGCAAATTGGGGGAAGTGCAAAATATACCTTTGCCACGCTGGCGGCTCGCTCTAAGCCGATGAAACACTTGATAACCGTCGCCAAGCGCGCGGTCAAATCCAAATCCCCCATACTGCTCTGTGGCGAAGAAGGGGTGGGAAAAGCGTCACTGGCAATGGCAATTCATAATGAATGTGAATTTCAAACCGGCCCTTTTATTACCGTTAACTGCCGAGCGATAAACGATGAAAATATGAACCGCGAACTTTTGGGCTATGATGCCGATAACGGCCTCCCCTCCAAATTCGAGCTTGCCCACGGGGGTACCTTGTTACTGGAAAAAGTCGAGTATCTCAGCCAAGAACTCCAATCAGCCCTGCTTAAAATACTAAAAACAGGATTAATGAGCCGGAGTGATAGCCAGCGGCTCATTCCTGTTAATTTCCAATTAATTACTAGTACGTCATCCGATTTAAGCGCTTATGTGGCACAAGGTTCTTTCAGCCGCCAACTTTATTACGCCATTGCAAACCACGAACTTACCATCCCACCACTGCGCGAGCGCAAGGATGATATTGCCCTGCATATTGAGCGTATCGTTACCGATTACGAAAAACGCCACCATGTCACGATTCATATTGATCCTGTTGTTATGGATACCCTGCTCGCTTTTGAATGGCCCGGCAACGATCCTGAACTCAAGAGCAGGATGGAACGCATACTTCTCAATCGCAGCTCAAACCACGTTCAGCTAAAAGATATTCCGGACCATATCATGCAAAATTCTGAGAGCGGCCCATTGCATAGTGTTCCCATGCAAACACTCGAAGAATTGGAGAAAAAAGCAATTATCAATGCATGGAAAGTATACGATGGCAAAATGTGCGACATTGCAAAAGCACTCGCGATAGGCCGCACCACGCTCTGGCGAAAAATCGACAAGTATGGGTTAGCTGACAAAATGCGCTAATGCCGTTCCCCAAAAAATTGCAGTAGCTGAAAAATATAAAAGCCCTCATATGAGGGCTTTTCGGTAAATAGATAGACAAGACAATTGGCTAACAACGCCGAATGGCTTCTTTTAATGCTGGCAACAAAGCTGCACTGGCACTGAACTTACCTAAACCAATCGATAGTAGGGTTTCAGTTGCCGTAACATCTCCGGCCATTTCACCACACATACTCACGCTGATACCCGCCTTGTGGGCTGCCGCACATGTTCGTGCTATCGCACTCATAACTGCAGGCTGGAAATAATCTACCAGTTCAGCAACCGCACTGTTCCCCCTATCGGCAGCCATCACATACTGGGTAAGGTCATTGGTACCAATAGAGAAGAAATCCACCTCTTGTGCCAACGCATCGGCATTCAACACCGCTGCCGGCACTTCGATCATAATACCAACTGGCAAACTCGAATCACAAAGCTCAAGCTGTTGACGCTGTTGCTCTAACAAGGCTTTCACCTGCCGGACTTCATCAACCGTTGCGACCATCGGGATCATTAATTGAATATTCGGCTGCTGCTGATGCGCGCGCAAAATAGCTCGCAATTGTGTCGCAAAGAGATCTGGATGGGCAAGACACAGGCGAACCCCCCGTTGACCCAAAAACGGATTGTCTTCTGCGGGCATTGGATAAGCCGCTAACGGTTTATCCCCGCCAACGTCCAAGCTACGAATCGTTACCGGCTTATCACCAAATGCTGATGCAATTTGGCAATAGACTTGGAACTGCTCGTCCTCACTTGGCAACACATCCCGTTGCTGGAACAAAAACTCTGTCCGGAACAACCCGACGCCCTCTGCTCCGCACGCTTGAGCCAGAGCGACATCATCAGGTCCACCAATATTAGCCAATACGCTGACTGTTTTGCCTGCGTGTGTAATAGCGGGAGCGAGAGCTTTAGTGGCGCAGGTTTCAATGTCGTTACGCCATCGCTGACTTTTATCCACTAAACCTTGTTCAACATCTTTTCCCGGCGCAAACCATAGCAGCCCCTCAAAACCATCAAGAATAACAGTATCGCCCGCTTTCACTTGCTCCAAACATCCCTTAGCCTTAACCAATGCGGGGATCCCCATCGCACGGGCTAAAATCGCGCTATGTGACGTTTTTCCCCCCTCACTCAGGCAAATAGCCAACACTTTCGATTTATCCAGCCCAGCGACATCCGATGGCATCAAATCGCGTGCCAGTAATACAACCGGTTCAGCCAAGCTCATCGCCGGGCCTTTATCCCCCGTTAGCGCCACCATCACACGACGGGCAATATCACGCACATCCGCCTCACGCTCTCGCATGTATTGGCTATCAGCTGCGGCATACTGGGCTGCCAAATCATCCATCACAGACAGCCATGCGCGTTCGGCAATCTCGCCTTTCGCGACCACTTTCTGCAATGCCATCGGAATATCCGGGTCTGCTAGCATCAATGCATGCGCATCAAAAATGGCACCGTGCTCACCAATGGACAGCACCTGCAATTCTTGAACAACATCACCAATGGCGCGCTGCAAAGAAGCCATTTCATTCGACTCACCAACAAATTCCCGCTGCGGCACCTCGGGCATCGTTAGCGTAAAAATAGCGGCCGGTGCAATGGCCACGCCATCACTGACCCGAATACCCGCCAATGCCCCTTCCGGAGCCTCGCTTTGTACAAGGTGGGTATCAGTATCGCTGTTTGAAACATTGTCATCGGCTTGGAAAAAAGAAAAAGCATCGACCAAATCAGCCTCACCAAAATGATCGGCAGCCATAGCAGCAAAGGCATCAATGGCCTCTTGTGCCTTGGGCCCACGGGAACGCACACAGATATCATCACCGCAACGAACCCCAAGTTTGGCAATACTATTAAGGCTTTTGGCGCTGGCTTGCTGATCCCCTTTGAGTAACACGGTATCGGCATCAAAACGGGCCATTGCGCGGACAATCGCGGCTGCAGGACGAGCATGAATACCATGTGGGTTTTGTACCTGCCACATAAAACTCAAAACGGGTTGATCCGACTCTTCGGCATCCAGCGAGTTATTCTCATTATCTGTGGGGTTACCGCTACCCAGATGTTCTTTTTTCACATCCAAAGCCGTTTGTGCCTCGACAATCACCGCCTCACGAGACAGTCCCGCAGCAGCTGCTACTGATGCCGCCATCGTGCCTTCCACAATAGGAGCATCAAGCAGCGACACTTTTTCAGCAAGCTCAGGAGCAATCAGCTCCAGCGCCATCTCGGTACTGAGCAGCGCACTGCCCAGATCCATCAGCACCACAACGCCGTCATCATCACAAACCTCTTCGATAGCCCCCATGACCGCGATGGCATCGGTACCAATTGGGTTATCAGGATCATCAATACCTGCAGCAATAGCGATATTCGCTTGCCCTTGGGTCATTTGGGTGGCCAATTCGGCCACCCCTTGGGCAAGTAAAAGACTGTGCGAAACAATTACAATGCCAACCATGATTTAGCACCCTGTCATTGCTTGTTTCAGTGCTTTAATCATCAACATTGATGATGTCGCGCCCGGATCCTGATGGCCGATACTGCGCTCACCAAGGTAACTAGCACGACCTTTTTTCGCCCGCATTTCGATAGTGGATATGGCACATTTCTCGGCACTCTCAACCATTTCATCGAGCAAATACTCACCATCAGTCCCTTTCTCAAGAGCTGTCTTTACGTGTTGCAGCACCGGCAGCCAGACATCGCACATGGTCTTATCGCCCTGCTCCGCCTTGCCGCGAGATACCACACCATCTACGCCGCTCTTTAAATCATCGATAAACTCAGCAAAGCTCAAGACTTCACGCGCCCCCACAGAGGCCGCAGTACGAATAAACAAGGTGCCATACAGTGGGCCGCTGGCTCCACCAATACTCGATAGCAACGTCATACCGGTATTTTTCAAAATGGCCGAAATATTTTGCTCTTGAACTTTCGGCAAGTTCTCTCGCACTTTGCTAAAACCGCGATTCATATTTAAACCGTGGTCAGCATCACCGATATCGCGGTCCAAATCAGTCAGAAAATCCTGATTGCGCGCAAAAGTATCAGCACACAGATTCAGCCATGTCACGATATGCTGCTTTTCAATTTGCATAGACATTATTACTTACCCCACGTCATTGCAGCTGTATTTACTGGCGCATCGTATAGCTCAATCATTTCTTCATCAGCCTGAAGCAAAGTGATGGAAATACCTTCCATATTGATGGATGTACAGTAATTACCGACAAGATTGCGCACAATACGGATACCCGCTTTCTCGCAATTTTGTGCCAGACGGCGATATACACCGTACAATTCAGACGCGGGGGTAGCCCCCAGCCCATTGACCAAAACCACGTAATCTTTGTCTTTGCCAAAATCCGCAATCGGGGTTTCAACCTCATCCCAATCGCCATTCCCACGGTTCCATATACGCAAGGTGCGGCTATAGCCTGTGTTTTCCATGATCTCGGCAAACATCTGATCAACCAACGAATCGACATTCTCGTATGCTCGGCGCTCAATACCCGGCTCACCATGAATACCAACACCGAATTCAACTTCATTATCTTCCAGCACAAAAGATAGCTGCCCCGCCGCCGGCACCACACAAGCCCGCAATGCCACGCCAAATGAACGGCAGTTATCGTTGATACGGCGAGCCAATACTTCACATTGCTCTAGGCTGTACCCTTTCGCAGCCGCTGCGCCGACCATTTTCTCAACCAATACCGTGCCAGCCACACCTCGACGACCAGCTGTGTACAAGCTGTCTTTTACCGCAACATCATCATCGGTAAGTACGGCTCCTACAGGAATACCATCAGCATGTAACAGCTCAACGGCTGTTTCAAAGTTCAGTACGTCACCGGTATAGTTCTTAATAACAAACAACACCCCTTCGCCACTGTTAACCTTCTGGCCGCACTCATACATTTGATCTGGTGTTGGTGAAGTGAAAACTTCCCCCGGGCAAGCTCCCGTCAGCATACCCTCACCGATAAAGCCCGCATGAAGCGGCTCATGGCCACTGCCGCCACCAGACACTAAAGCGACTTGTTTTTGTTTTGGTTCGTGCCACATATAGCGCGGTTCATAACTCACTAGCAGCTCAGGGCGAGAAAAGGCCAAGCCTTCCATTTGCTCTTTCACAACGTCTTCTACACGATTGATTAACTTTTTCATGCCATCCCTCTCTTATAATTCGGATTGTGTTTTAATTCGCTCTTCGGCGTATTTGTTCACGTTATTTGCTAAGGTGTTGCCCCATCCTAGAGCCAGTTACCCTCATGACAATGGCATTTTTTTCCGTTTCACAATGAAATGGTACAGACACAAAATCCGTTTCATTTTGAAACAAAAATAAAGAGTATGGCCAATTTCGTGATCACCGACACGCCCTGACAATAGAAACCTATATGAATATCAATCTATCGCCATCAGGTATCAAGAGAACATCATGCTCCTACATAACAACGCCCCCAATTTTAACTTAACTAGCTGATTAAAAAGAGAAAATAACACAACAAGCAAAGTGGGGCGATCTAATAGACATGATTAATGGACATTTTCCGTGAGGACATTGGCAAAACAGAAAACGATTGCCTAATCAACCTGATATCCTTAAGCACAAATATCTGCACTAGGAATAGACGATGAATTACTCGCTACTAGCAAAGACATTTTGCTGCCAAAACTACTCATGGCGTTCCAATAAGAAACGCATATTGCCTCTAAAAAGATCTGGGAGAGAGAATGGAGTAAACCGGATAGCGATTTCGCGTAATGTCTATTTTTCATCTGCGGCCATAACAAAAAGCCCGGTGTATCCTATCGATACACCGGGCTTCAAAACGAACTAATTAACGCTTAAAGACGAATTTCCCAACGTTGCAACGGTTCTTTGGCATCAATACCTTCACGTCCCCAGCGGTCAACACTGTCGATCACCATGACCTTCACGTTTTCCGGCAACATCGCCTTCATCGAAGCTGACAGCTTTTTGGCACTGAGCAACCATAGGGTTTTATCGGTATTTAGCAATTCGACAAATGCCTGCTTGTCTGCCTTACTCCACTCAATTTCAGGGCGAGTATAGCGCTCCACAACAAACAGTTGGTTACCTGACGCAAAATCTTCCAGCTCTGACGAGAGTAGAATCACCGAATCAACCTCGGCTTCAAATAACGCCTGTTGTTGCTGATTGATCAACTGGCGGACTTCAAGCATCAGCGCCTGCTGGTTAACAGCGATTCGATCTGCATGCTCAGGCCAAATTTTCTGAAGATCCTGCCCGACAATGGCAGCCATTCGGGTAATATTTGCTGGATTTAGCCAGCTATATGGCGAAATAGAGCCGTCAGCCAAACGCAGGGCCGCAACCCCTTGTGCTC
Organism: Photobacterium panuliri; assembly: GCF_059920555.1. NCBI lineage: Bacteria > Pseudomonadati > Pseudomonadota > Gammaproteobacteria > Vibrionales > Vibrionaceae > Photobacterium > Photobacterium panuliri. Next base: position 401,661 of record NZ_CP197193.1, on the reverse strand, counting down.
GAGGCGAGATAGCCTGCGACGCATCAATTTCAACAATACGGATATTACCCTGACGAGCATGAACATAGAGTGGATCCGCCGGCCACACCGCAGACAGCGTAATGACCGCCTGAGCACCTTGAGCTGCTTTCACCGTTGCCTCTGCCCCTTTGCTGGCAAACCAGTTCGGCAGGCGGTTCATACCATAGCGCTTAGGGGGTAGAAACTCGGTTTCCAGTGCAGTACCCCGCGTCAACTCCGTTGCCAACATATAGGTAACCGGTGTCGCTGTCAGAATATCCTTGGCCATTGCTGGCGTTGCTAGCACCGCCAGCGCCATCGTTGCCAACAACGCAAAAGCTTTCGTTTTAGCCGGGCGCGAGATGTGTTGTGTGTTGTTTAATGTCATATATTTATCCTTTCGCACCAAAACTATTTACGAACAATGCGATAGCAGGTCGCCAGCAAGAAAAACGTCGCCGATACGATAATGATCGCGGCCCCAGAAGGCACAGGCAGTTCAAGCTCCATCGGCAAAATCGTACCGACCAAACAGCTTACCGTTGCCAGCAAAGCCGATACCAGAACAAAATCACCCATCTTGTGAGTCATCAGTCGAGCGGTAGCACCAGGGATCAATAACAGTGCCCCAACCAGTACTGCACCGATAATTTTCACCGAAGCGATAGTGACCAAAGTTATCATCATTACAAACAGGTAATCGTAAAAATGCGTCGCATGGCCACGTACACGGGCAATATCCGGACTGATACAAGTCAATAAGATGCGGTTAAACGTCGGGATTAATACCAGCGTTATTAATAAACAGCTTACTCCAAGGATAAGAATATCCTGATCCGTTACAGTCAAAATTGAACCAAACAGCACGTTTTCAAGCATATGGATGTTAATTTTGCGAGCAACATACATTAACAGGGCGGCACCAACAGCCAAGGCTAACGCCAAGAATACCCCAACCAATGTATCGTAAGGCACGTTGGTACGATTGCGAACAAAGTGCAATAGCAGAGCGAAAACCATACAAAAACAGAACAAGCCGATAATCGGGTTCTCCGGCGGCTCACCTAACAGCACCCCCAGAGCGATCCCCGTCAGGGCCGCATGGCCAACAGCCTCTGAGAAGAAGGCAAGGCGCTTGGCAATAACCAATGTCCCCAAACCACCTAGCAGCGGCCCCACCAGCAAAGCGGCCACAACGGCATTGACCACAAAGGCATAGGAGAAACTCTCACTTAACCACCCCGCCTCAACGCCCATCAATGCCCAATGGCGAATCATCTCCATCATGCGGCTTGCTCCCGTGCGATCTCACCCATCACTTCAGTCTGACTCGTGTAATGATTAAACAAGCGCTCAACTTTTTCAGGCGTCAACACGTCGGCCACACTGCCACTGTCGATCAAAGTACGGTTGACCACATGGACTTTGGCATCCAAACGGCGTACCGCACTCACATCATGGTGAACCGCCAGCAGGGTCTTGCCTTCGGCTACGAGCTCTAAAATCAACGCTTCCAAATAGCGGACACCTTGCTCGTCCATTCCTGTCGTTGGCTCATCAAGTACAATCAAATCAGGATTATCCAACAGTGCCTGTGCAAACAGCACACGCTGCTGCTCACCGCCAGACAACTGCCCCATCCGACGTTCGGCTCGCTCAGCCATCCCGACACGATCGAGCTGCTCGAGGGCCGTCGCCTGCTGTTTCGACAAATTACGCCAGCGCGACCAAAACAGTGGTGTGCGGCTTTGGTTCAACAGGATGAAATCCATCACTGTCAGTGGAAGGCTGGATTCAAACACGGCTTTCTGCGGCACATAGCCGACCTTGCCCTTTTTGCTTCCCCAGCAAATATCTATATTCCCGGCAAACGGCGTCAACCCGAGAATAGAGCGCAACAAGGATGTTTTACCACCACCATTTGGCCCCATCACCACATGGCACTGACCTGCCTCAAAGGTATGATTAATGCCATGCAAAATCGTGTTATCGCCATATTGCAAACCGACATTATCCAGAATGATACTTGGACCTTGCATTAACCCACCTTTGCCTTATTGGCTGCAGCAAACTGCATTGCCTCAATGAGGGTGTCCAAATTATCTTTCATCTCTTTTTCTACTTTATTGTCCTCGTAAGGACCGTGCGTCATGTGAGAAAAACGATATAGCTGCACGCCCGTGGCTTTTTCGATGGTATCTACATAACGGTTAGGCATGTTGAGCTCATAAAAGAGCACATCGATGCCTGAATTGCGGATTTTCTCGATAGTTTCCTGCAATTGGCTGGCACTTGGCTCGACCCCGTGAGCAGGCTCAATAACAGCTGCGACATCGACGCCGAACTCCTGTAACAAATAGCCATAGGCATTATGGGTGGTCGCAACAATCATCCCGCTAGTGTCCAAATCACCAAGTGTCGTCATCGCCTCATGCTTGAGCTTACGGAAAGAAGCCGCATATTTACGGGCATTGGCACGATAGGTACGGGCATTGTCCGGATCGAGACGCGCCATTTCATTGGCAATGGTGTAAACCTTCTGGATTGTTGTCGACAAGCCAACAAAAGTATGGGGATTCACCGCGCCAGCACCGACAGACTGACCCATAGCAGGCAGCAGTGGAACATCCTTATTCGCTTCAATCACCACCAAATCCGAACGATTAGCCGCGGCAATCACTTTCAAGGCAAAATCATCATGGCCTATCCCGTTAACGACAATAACATCCATTTGATTAAGACGTCGCAAGTCGTTGGGCTGAGGCTGATAATTGTGAGGATTGAACCCGGCATCGACCAGAGGCAATATGTCAGCTTTATCCCCTACCACCGCCTTCACATAGCTGTAATACGGCTGTAAGGTGATTCCAATGGTCAGTTTTTCCTGAGCCTGCACGCCAAACGAAGAGACGCAAAGCAGTGCCGAGGCAAAAATATGGCGAAGTGAATGTATTTTCATCATTGTTGCTCTACCTTAGGTAGGAATAGGCGCGAAACAAGGTTCGGCAAGCAAACCGAACCCATAGATATTAATGAGAATGTTGTTGGTGAGATTGTGCAACTGACAGCTGTTTCCAGCCTTTATCTTGCAAGGTACGCCGCAGATCTGGTGCCAGCAGCAACGCACGGCCTTCTGTCACCGGAGCATAAGAAAACCAGACTTCCGGCTCATCTCCCGAGGAAAGCAATATGACAGATGCCGACCCTTGCTGTGCTTGGCGAACCCCTAAATAGCCACCATCATTATTGGCAAACCACAGATGTTCCCCTTTATGCTGCCAGCTCTTATCCTTAACAAATGGTGCTAGCCACATTTCTTCAAGCTCGCTGACCTCAGGCCATTCTGATGTGATCGCCTCAGCCAAATTATCCAAATAGATATTGCGGATCTCTTCATGGGCCAAGCGAATATCAGCCAGCATTGCCAGTTCCGGTTGAGCCAACTCAGAAATAGCAACTTGATGGGCTGCCAATTCAACAGACTCGGTTTCAGACTGGTGAAACGGCAATGCCACGGCAGCAAACAGTAAAATCAGCACAATGGCCAACCCGACCCATTTGCCTTCCTGACTGCCATTCTCCGGCTTCACAGCTTCGCGGATCATTTCTCTTCGATCTCGACAACATCAACTTCGACAGGATTTTCATGCCCGGCATCGAACACAAGGTAAAAATCAGTTCCCGGGTGGCTAAATTCTGCGATTGAACGCTTGTCTGTCTGCACTCGACTGATCAGGTTATCGTCATAGTCAAACATATCTACCGCATAATCGACAGCCGTACTGCCATCACTGTATCCGGCTTGGCAAACCACTTTTTCAGATTCAAGCCAACAACTCATCAAAGGGAAATGGGCTTGAGCCGATAGCGGTGCCAGTAGGGCTACCGCTGTAGACAAGGTAACAATCAGCTTTTTCATTACAACCTCAACGCAAGCACGGAGGCCTGCATAGCAAACCTCCCACGTTATTAACCAATACGAAATTATTGAAGCACGGCTTCAAAAGACAGGTGAACGTTAACGCTGGCACGATCAGCTAGCGGATTATTGACCAAATCACCTTTGTAGTTTGCTTTCATCAACCAGCGACCAGCCTGATTCGGGGTAAATGTCACCATGCCGTTTTCATCACTAACAACATCAATTTGTTCTTGGTGGTTACGGTACAGTGTCCCTTCGCGGGTAATTTCAGCCGTCACGCCTTGCTGAGGCTTGCCATTGAAATAGAACTGGAACTGAACATCTTCACCTTCCACGATATCGGCCGGATGAGTCACTGGCACCATTTCCAGATACTTTCCTTCCAGTTTGAAGGCTTCCTTCGTCGGTTTACCTACGGTGATATAACTCTCAGCACGCGTGAAGCTAAGTTGCGTCACAACGTCACGAGATTTCTTCGGCAGCACCTCGTCACGCTCAGCTTTGTGGGCCTTCACCCACTTCACCGTATCACGGCGGCCCGCTTTGTATTGGGTGTAGTAAGAAGGAACATTGTTAACACGTACTTTGTGCGTGCCTTCTTCGACAAAGTGATAATCGAACACTGAACGACGCTTACCTCGGGTCACATACGTTGGTCGCTCTACTCGTCCATCCGGCATGATGATCTCACCAGTCTCAGCGCCTGCTGGCTTATCAAAAACAAACGTACCGTGTGATGCGGTTACATCAAAGGTCAACCAATCACCGCCTTCTTTAGACACGGTAAAATGCGAGGGCAAAATCCAACGCGGGTGAGCATTCGCCGTGGCAGATACCGCAAGGCCAGCGACAATCACACAAGCCAGTGAAGCGGCTTTGAAAGTGTTCTTTTTCATAAACTATGTCTCTTTAAATTACTTCACAGAATAATGCAGGTTGATATCGCCCGTTTCTTCGGTCGGCGCTATATGATGACTAAAAGAGGTTTCAGCCAAAGTCAGTTTTTGGCGCAGGTAGTTTCGGCCGCCATGTTCACGAACAACTTCCACATAAAAGGTGTACTCCCCCTGCGCTACTCGCTTGCCGTTATCATCCAAGCCATCCCACACAAAACGATAATCGCCAGCGGGACGAGTGGCTGACGTTACCGCATCGACCAACTCACGGTCATAACGGCCTACTTTGCGCCACCAGCTACGCAAATCCTTAAGCCATTCATCTTTGCCTACCCACAACTGAACCGTCCGTACAGGTTTACGCTGTGCATCTTCAATCCAGACAGCAACATAAGGGCGGGCATACATCGACGTTTCGATTTTCGGCAATGCAAACTCAATATCCATTTGCGCACTGTCTGGTAGCGGCTTGGCGTGCACGGCAAAAGACAAAGGCAGCGCAAGGGCCATGCCGACGATAGATTTAGCGAAAGTGTTCATAACATTCCTACTTACAACACGCTGTTACTTACGGCACAGCAACAAAATAAACCAGCAAGGTAACCAGTGACCCAGCGAACATCCACTTCATCGAGGTATGAAGCGTTTTCTTCTTCGGGATCAACAAGCACACCCCTGTCATCACAAACAGCACCATGAGTACCGCGGTAATATCAATAAACCATTTCCAGACCTCACCACTGTTACGTCCTTTGTGAAGGTCATTTAGCACTGCAACCACACCGTAATGGGATGCTTCAATCTCAGCGGTACGACTAGGCAAATCTATGAACACAGTGGCGTTAAAACCTGGGCCTTTGTAATCCATTGCGATTTCACCCTCGATCAACTCACCGTCTTCGACCTCCTTGAACACTTCCATCGCTGAAGGCGTGCCTGATAAATCCGCATGCTTTGCCAAATAAGCCAAGAGCACTGCTTGATCTGGCACAAATGCTTCGTTACCAGAAGCAAAAATACTTTCAGGTACGGACAACGTCTGCGAGGTAATATCTGGCTGGGATTTTACGAATAGCTCCGGACGATTGAGCGTGATGCCGGTAACTGCGAAGAACAACACAACCAGCAGCAACGCCATAGAAACATAGATATGTAGGCGTCGCGCCCAAAGTTGTACTGCTTTGTTTTTAAGCACCATGAAAACAATGTATTAACCACTCTAAGATGAAGGCATCATAATGATAATTGTTTTCATTGGCATTCAAATTTACAAAGTTTACGAATGTGAATAAGAGTGATGCAATAGAGAAATCTGGGACAGGAAGCGATGACAATGCGGCTACAAAGCCGCACCGCCCATCAAATGAGATGAAGTGTTACAACAACTTGTTATCGCGAATGAATTGACTCAATTTATTCGCAATATCAGCATGCTCGGTTTGCGTTGGGTGCCAGCCGCAACCTTCAAGCGGAGAAACAAAGACATGACTGTACACACCTGATTTACCTTGCTTTTCCAGCAAATCTATCGCTTCATCTGTTGCCGGGATAATGTAATCATAAGGATAAGCAGGACGCGGCATCAGAACAACATTGGCATCGTTGTAACGGTACTTAAGTTCGCCGACAAACTCGACCATCCGATCAATCCAAGCGGCCTTAACCTCCTCTATGTCCGACCATTGCTCATGGGGTTGCGGATCCGTACTGAAGTCATTGGTACCGACTTCGACTACAATCAGATCCGGATATTTATCTTCAAAATCCATCTTATTACCAAAAATAGCCCCTGCTTTATCGGCATAATAGGTCAAATCATGGTATGGCTGGTTACCGTTCCAATTACGGATCAACCCTAGCCCTGAAAAGGAAATCTGGGTGATACTCGTCCCCAGTTCCTCGCCGGTTTGATAGGGAAACGCCACGCGGGCATTGGAGGTATCGTAAATTTCCTGCCAGGTACAATCACGTTTATCTGACTCGCTACCGAATCCCGCACTGATGGAATCACCAATAAACAAAATATGAGGCTTGTTTTCCCATATTCCTTCAAGCTGCCCGTCATGATCAAAAGCAATGATTTTCGTCATCGCTTCATAATTTTCAGTTCGTTTGACAAGTTCAATAGTAACTGTTGTTGGCTCTGAGCTATTAAACAATTTAAATGTTTGCGTAACCCCACCATAATTAGTTATCAACTTCTCAGTAACTTTACCATTAATTAGCACATCAAAATGGTCGCCATTACCGATCATATCAACGGAGAAATTTGTTCCGGTAAACTGTGTTTTTACATGAGTACCCGGCCAGTTAAATTCTACATGGCCAGAATTATAATCTTTAACTGCACGACCTTCATAATCAATAGCATAATGAGTAGCAGGAGTGGCATCAGCAAAAACCGATGTAGAGAGTACAATTGCAGAGAAAGCAACGCTTTTTATAAACATAACGAATAACCTCAATTAAATTTAAATAGCAATGAATCTGGCAACTACATTCTCATGAAAGCAGTATAACGATCATTAACCTTCGACTACTGAGACTATTAGCCAGATATAATTAATTTTTACAACAGCACAAATAATCTATATTTAACAGCTTACACATGTAAATAAGCTAATCGATATAAAGTAAACAAATGATTAAAAATATGCATTAGTCATAAAAAACATCATCAATACAACATGCAAAATACATTTTTTTTGAATTAAGATAAGAATTACGACAAACCATTGGTATCACCTAGTCATAGACGAGCACAAACTCAACCAGGAAATACCTCAAAAGAATAAATCTTACTGACTATCAAGGGGAATACACTTTGCGTTTATCCCCCCCTAATATCTATGAATTACTTTCTATGATTGGTGACTCACGCCTCTCAACGCAATCACGATACATGTAAATGAAGTTGACGGTTTCTTGAGTCACCTCAAAACCGAATCGTCGATAGAGTTCACCGACTCGATTCCCTCGCAGATAACACAACGCAACAGGCATTGACAACTTGTCGGCCTTGGCCAGCACCATAGACAGAATCTTTGATCCTAATCCCTTCCCCTGCATTTGTGGCATTATAAAAAAGCGAGCGAAATACCAATGATCACGTTTGTCTTGCACCAAATAGCACCCGACACGCTCTCCTTCAACCTCTATGATTTCAGGCCTCGCTTCCGCCCACTCTTGCTCATGCATCGCACGTTGGACTCCTTCATCCCAGCCAAAATTAGCGGTAATAGGTCCATATTCAGCATACTTTTTCAAATCAAACAGAAAATCAAAATCACCTTCAGTGGCATGACGAATGTTCACTTATAACCTCAATATCATTTTCACATGATAATTATGAGGACTAAATTTATAAAATTCTATAACTAACTATAATAAACAAAAAATTGAGATGAGCATTTTGAATAATACTGACATATGTACAAAGCAATCACCATTCCAAGCTAGATTTATTCCTATTTGGAATGTATGGACACTGGTACATTTGCTTTAATTACAATTGATGAAATATGACTTCAGTTACATATTAACGATTGTCATTAAAAATATTACCAATATAAAACTTCAATCACATTGATATGAAATACATCAAACCATTCTCTTATATTCAGACTTAACGCTACACAATATTAACCAGCCAGATTCCAAAAGTAAAAATCAGAAACTGGCTGGTTACTTTTACATTTAATGATTATTTGCTGTGTTACAAACCTCTGTTTGAATTATCGGCGGAGCCGCTTCAAAATGGCTCATATTTAAGGTAAAGCTCCCCTCACCTCCTGTCATTGCCCGCAACTTTTGCGCGTAATCCTCAAGCTCATTTTGGGGGATTTTTGCCATGATCTGGGTTCGCTGATTATCCCCTGCTCGCGTATCCAGAATTAATCCCCGGTTGGCAGCAAGATCCCCCGTCACATCCCCTACCGCACTCACAGGCACCGTCAGGTTCAATTCAACAATCGGCTCAAGAACGATCGGGCTGGCATCACGTACAGCGTTAAGAAATGCCTTTTTACCGGCAATAACAAACGCAATCTCCTTGGAGTCAACCGAATGGTATTTCCCGTCATAGACCGTTACTTCTATGTCCCTGATCGGGTTACCCGAAATCGCGCCTTCCGACAACGCCTGACGAACCCCTTTCTCGACTGCAGGGATCAATGCCGTAGGAATTGCCCCACCGACCACTTTGTTCACGAAACTAAATCCCATCCCGCGTTCTAATGGCCGCACTCTCAACTGCACTTCACCAAACTGCCCCGCCCCGCCACTCTGTTTCTTATGGCGATAATGCCCTTCGGCAGGCTGGGTGATCGTCTCAAAGTACTCAATACTTGGCTGGGCCGTACTAACCTCAAGTTTATACACCGAGGCCATCTTCTCCAGTGCAATCTTAAGATGAAACTCCCCCTGACCACTCAATACTGTTTCATTGGTTCGGACCCTGTGCTCTACCCGCAATGTCGGATCTTCCGCTGCAATCTTGCCCAAAACCTCGGACAGCTTCTGCTCATCACCCCGCTTAACTGGACTGACCGCAAGGCTGTACATGGGGGCGGGAAAATCCAAATCCTTCATGACCACACCATCTTCATCATGAGAGTCATGGAGCACAACATCAAAAGCCAAATCATCCACTTTTGCCAATACACAGAAATCCCCAGCCCTTGCCTGAGAGATTTCCATCCGTTTTTTACCTTGTAGCTGATACAGGTGACCAACCTTTATCGGCTTGTTGCTATTGCCGACAAAAAGCTGTGCTCCTGTATTGATCTCACCTTGAAATACTCGGATATATGCAAGCTTTCCAAGATACGGATCCACACTCACTTTGAAAACATGGGCAACAGCATGATCCATTTGATCACAATCGATCCGAACAATATTACCCTGCTGTTCCAGATGCGGAGGGTTGCCTTCATCAGGACGCGGCATAATTTCGGCCAACGTGCGTAGCAGCAATTCAATTCCCGCCCCAGTTTCAGCCGAGACAAAACAGATCGGAACGATATGACCAGTTCTCAGCGCTTCTTCAAAAGGTGCGTGGAGCTGCTTTGGCGTTAACGCTGATCCCTGCTCAAGATAGAGTGCCATTAAATCCTCATCAAGCTCAATGACCTGATCGACTAGCCGCTCATGAGCATCAGTAACCGTATCGATAGCCGATACTTCATCGTATGCCGGCTCGAAATAACAATCTGCTACCGAGCTCCCATCAGGGCTTGGCAAATTAATAGGCAAGCAGGCATTGCCAAAATGCTCGGTTACCAAGGCTATTAACTCTGCGATTTTCTCTGGATTCAGATCAATCTTGTTGATGATAATCATCTGGCATTTGCTTTGCTCACAGGCGTAAGCAAAAAGGCGATCGGATAGCTGGCTTATCGGCGTATTGGCATCCAGTACCAATGCTGTTGTTTCAACGGCAGGATATACGCTCAAGCAACGCCCAACTAACTCTGGCAATCCCGGCGTATCAATAATATTCATTCGCCGATTTTGCCAAGCCAAATTCACTGGGGTAGCTTCGATACTGTGTTGGTATTGAATAGACTGAGGATCAAAATCGGTGATGGTATCGCCAGATTTTACACTACCTAAATGGGTGGTTGATTGAGCGGTAAAAAGAAGACGTTCGATCAGCGTCGTTTTCCCTACTCCACTTTGACCGACGAACGCAACATTGCGAATAACATTGATTGGCATACAGCCCCCTTGCTAACGATTAGAAAACGATAAAAACAGCGTGCTGGCGGGATACCCCGCCATCTCGTCTTCCAAGTCATTTTTCTTATGGGAACTGTCATAGGCATCAACCTAGTGTTCACGCATTACTGCTTGGGCGTGTCAGCATGTTAAGAATAGGTTATATACCCATGCTGCGATACTTACAGCGGATTTACTGTGATGAGTTTCATACGAGGAGGGATCATGCAGGGCACAATTAAAGAAAAAGCCACTGTTGTGATACCCGTCATCCGGTTTCTCAACAGTGGCTTTTCGACCCAATATCACTAAGGCAATACTTGAGGCTAGCTGTCCATTTTACGCATTTGGCTCAAGTATTTGATCCAACTCTTAGACGCCGAGCTCGATTGAAGATTATCAGCTCGCTTGGCATGAACAATGGCCTGCTCAAAATCTTCCAGTTTGTAATAAGCCCTGACCTTTGCTAACTCAACATCGGCTTTATGCTTACTCCCCCTGACTTTATCTAGCTGAACCAACGCTTGCTGATAATGCCCTTCTTGCAATAGCAGCTGTGCCAATTGCCAGCGATACTGGTTATCAAGCTTGGCGGCACGTTTCCATACCGTTATTGATTTTTCCCACTCTTTTGCCATTTGCCAATATAAGGCTTGAGTAGAAACCAATTTAGGGTCTGACGCTGCGCCATCAAGCTCCGCATAAATTTCCGCAGCGCGTTCGGGGATCCCACGCTGCGCATACAGCTGCGCCAATGTTTTCAAATCTTGCTGTGTTAGCGATACGCCTTTGCGCTTGGCCATTGCTAACGTACCCAGCGCATCCTTGCTACGCCCCAACTGAAGCTGAATACCTGCCAGTTGCTGCCACCAAACCACTTTATTCGGCTCCAAACCAATCAGCGTATCAAGGGTCGGGATGGCCCCTTTCCAATGTTTTAGCTGCAGTTGTGAACCCAGTTTCAATGTCAGTGGCTGGACTTTTGCCTTGCGTTCATACCTATCGTACTGGGCAATCGCTTTTATAACCGGTTGCCACTCACCAATCTGATAATGAGCCTGTGCAATTCGCAGCCATAGCTCGTCGGCTTTCTGGGTCGCAGGTATATGCTTAGTCAGCGCGTAATAATGTGGCAGTGCCTGCTTGAACTTTTCATCTGAGAGCAGAATATCAGCCAGCATCCTTTGGGTTATCCAAGCCTGCTCATCCTGAAGCAGTCCAGAGGCAACCGCCGCGCTGAGATTACGTACAGCCTTATCGTGATTGCCTTGCTGCCAATAAAATACCCCCAGCATACGCTGGACAAATGCCTTGTCGTAATCACGTGACGGATCCACCCCCTCCAGCAAGGCAATTGCCTCAGGCAGACGCTCATCTTGCTGCAGGGTATTGGCCCGCTGAACCTTATTGGCCGTGAACTGCGACAGCTCCGCTTTTGCGCCCTCGCTAAAGACAGTCAACGGCAACGCAAGTGCGAGAAGTAATGTCAGTACTTTGATCATTTTTGAAGTTTAAACTCCAGTCTTACCGTTTGGCCAATCTGAGCGATTGCCTTCCCATCAACCACTTTCGGCTGATATTTCCATTTACGCAATGCCTGCATCGCCTCACGCTCAAACAGTCGGCGGGGTTTTGCCTCAAGCACTTTGATATCACTCGGACGCCCCTGCGAGTCGATAGTAAACGACATCACCACATACCCTTCTGCGCCCTGCTTCATTGCACGGGCTGGGTATTTTGGCTCGACACGATACAGCGGCATGGCTTGCTGATTCGAGCCGAAATCTGAAAACGTCGGCATATTAATCGCAATACCACTAATAGCCGTGTCCAGGCTCAAACTTGGCATTGTCGGGGTTACGCTTGCCGTTGCCGATGCTTGCGATGTCATCGGGACCGCTTCCGGCGGTGGTTCAGGCGTTTCGGGCTTTTCAGGTACCGCTCGCTGGCGGCGTTGGATCTCTTGTTCCTGTTCAACCATGACCATGTCAAACGACAGGGCTTGTTTTTCTTCCTGTGCTCGCTGATGGCCGTTATCGACCATCCACGCCATAAAAGTAAACAAACCCAATGCCGTGACGATAGCCAGTGGCAACGCGATAAGAAAACGCAGCATTAGCGTTTCTCCGCAGCCAGCGCAATATTCTTCACGCCTGCGCCTTTCGCGGCATCCATGACCTTCACTACAGTACCGTTATAGGCATGCTCATCGGCCTGAATCACCAATGATGCCTCCGGCTGCTCCAGTAACAGGTGCTCCAAGGTCGCCTGTACACGCTCGGAATCGATGACTCGCTTGTCGATATATATATCATTCGACGAGGTGATCGCGACAAAAATACCGGCGTCTTTCTGGCTCACGACATTACTGGCTTGCGGCCGGTTAACCTCTACGCCGGATTCACGTACAAATGAGCTAGTAACAATAAAGAAAATCAACATGATAAAGACGATATCCAACATAGATGTCAAATCTACTTGGGCATCCTCACGGGCAGAAGACGGACGACTCAGTCTCATCACTGACTCCTTAACAATTTTTCTAGTTTAAGTTCACGCAACAGGCATGCCTTGGATAGACGGGAATGAACAAACATTCCTGTCAGCGCCGCCACCATACCGGCCATTGTCGGCAGAGTAGCCAATGAAATCCCCGAGGCCATCAGGCGCGGTTGGCTACTGCCTTGCGTAGCCATCACATCAAAGACCGAGATCATCCCGGTTACCGTACCCAATAAACCAAGCATCGGGCAGATGGCCACCAACACCTTGATCAGGTTCAAGTGCTGGTTCAACGCCAAATGGGCCTGATTAAGCCAGCCATCACGGGCGGCATGCGCATACCATGATGTTTGATCGTCCCGCGCCTGCCACTGCGCCAACCACTGTTTTTTCTGCTTTGGATAGGTAAAGCCAAGATACAGCACCCGCTCAAGCACCAATAGCCAACTAAATACAACCACAGCAGCCAGCCACCAGAGGATCTGGCCACCTTGGTTCATAAAATGCTCTAACGAGAACCACCAGGCTTCAAACATCGATGTATGCAACAGCGGGATGTTATAAAGACTGTTTTCCATTACGCGGCTTTTCCTACTTTCTCGGCCTGCGCTGCCACCATGCTGATCCCCTGTTTCTCGAGGATACAGCGAATATTTTCAGACTGGGTGCTCAAAATATTATGCGCCAGCAACAATGGCATCGCCGCAACAAGGCCCAATACGGTTGTAACCAGCGCCGTTGAAATACCACCAGCCATGATGGTCGGATCGCCGTTACCGAACTGGGTGATCACTTGGAAGGTTTCGATCATCCCCGTCACCGTACCCAACAAGCCGAGCATCGGCGCCAATGCAGCCAAAAGCTTCAGCATAGATAGGCCCTTTTCAAGCCCTTGCTGCTCGTCGACTATGGTTTCCAATAGACGCAATTCAAGCGCTTCAACACTACGCTGCTGCTCTTTGCTGTATACGCTCAAAACTCGCCCCAACGGGTTATTCCCTGGTTGCTGCGGATTCTTAAGCTGCTTGTTGATCTGCTGGCGCGAAACAGCCAATTTCACACCGCGGAACAGGGCGATAATCAAACCAATACCCAGCAGGCCAAGGATAATTTGCCCCACTACCCCGCCTTGGGCAAGGCGCTCTGATAAACTCGGTGAATTAGCAAGTTGCTCAAGCATAATACCACGCGACGGGTCAACAACGGCTGGCAGCATCCCCGTTTGAGCCAATGACGCCATTGAAGCCAAAACAGGCCCGTTTTCAGGCTGCTTTAGGTAGATTTTAGCCGCATTGCGATCGCCATCCCATGCAAGGTAACCTTGCTCGCCTATCAACCCCATGCTACCTAGACGGTATGCCGTTACTTCAGACTGGTGTCCTTGACCATTAATGAAAGGCACAGAAACTTTACGCATCTCGCGACTTGCAAAAATCTGATCTTCCATACCTTTCCACAGGCCGGAAAGTTGATTCAAGGACGGCAGCGTTTTGGCGGCGACAATTTCATCAACCGCACGCTGGTGGCTATTTCGGTCAATACTGGTTACCGAAAACGCCATTTCACTCTCTAATTCTTTGGCAGCCTGACGTACAACGCCAAACAATTCACCCAGGCTGCCGGTCTCCAAGCGCAACTGCTCTTCAAGACGGGCAAGTTTGTTTTCATTTTCACTGAAACTTTTACTCAGCACATTCGTTTCGCGCTGAAGCTGATCACGTTGGCGCAACAATGCATCTCGCTGAGAACGAATTTCCGCTTCTGTCAGCTTGAAGCCCTTTTCGCGCTGGACGTCATGGGCCTTCTGCACTCGTTGCTCTTGGCGCGTCTGATCAAGCAAAGCGGTGTCAGCTTGAACCTGAACTGGCAGCAAAACAGTCGAGGCAAGGCAAAGAGCCGTAGCTAGCACTTTGAGTTTCATCTTAGTTCGCCTCCACGTCGACAGATACAGGCAGGGTGATCAAGCTTGGAGCCGCTTGTTTGGACGCGATAGCAAACGCCTTGTTGATATCTTTGGCGTAGCTACTATCGAGCGGCTGCCAATGGGATGACATATCATTCCACGCCCAGAATTGGTGGCCATCAAGACTCCGGGCAACCAACGAAATGCGGCCGAGATATAACAAATCGGCTTCAATGCGATCGCCGTCTAGCTGTACCTCGCCTTGGTAAATCCCCATCTTGGTACCGTAATCCATTTCAATTTGGTAGGCTTCTAGAATACGGCGGTATTTTTCCGCGTCACTGACATCGGCCTGTGTCATCATTGCTTGCAGCTTGGCGATACGCGCCAATCGCTGAGAGTGACGGATCGGTTTGTCATTCTCAACAATTACCTCCAAGCCATCCAACATACGGTACATCAATGGCACGACACCTTGACGGGTCTCTTTGATGCCTGAAATCTGATCGGCAAGGCTGCTCGCTTCCTGCTCTTGATTGGCAACCAAGTTCGCCATGTGATCGCGGTAGACCGTCAGATTCTTCACTTCTTCTTGCAACTGTTCCATTTCTGCCTGCATCGACAAGGCCGCTTCTGCGCTAGCATCAATTCTATTCTGGCTCTTAGCCGATGAGCTATTCATTGCATTTTCAACGCTACGCGCTTCACCAAGGGTTGTTGCCTGTACCCCGGAAATCGAACCTAGCAGTAATAAAGCTAAACTGGTTTTTTTAACATTCATTCTTTTTACATTTGATAGAAAAAATCGCTTCCCAATGAAGAGATAGACAAAAACAAAGAAACCCTGCTTAACAAGCAGGCGAGCATATTAAATGCAAACAAAAATCATTTAAAGTAGAGACATACAGAAAAAGGGGAGACATGCTCCCCCCCTTCAAGGTACTTAGTAACGGAACTCAACCGTTGCCATGTAGTTGCGACCCTCGCCGATAATCGTCTTCGTCTGGCTACCACCTGCTAGGTAATCAGTATCGAACAAATTATTAACGTTCAGACGCATAATAACATCGAGGTTCTGATCATAATTGATCGTATGAGCCACACCTGCATCCACACGAGTGTAGGCATCCTTCTTATACGTATTGGCACTATCGCCAAAACGAGAACCTTGATAGAACAAGCCAAGATTAACATCAGTATTGTTTGTTACAGAGTAGCGAGACCAAATACTTGCAGCATACTCCGGCACATCCGCTGGACGCTTACCATCAATTGTGGCGTTTGTCGGATCAATAATCTCTGCGTCAAGATACGTAAAGCTACCGTTTAGTGCTAGTTTCTCTGTCACATAACCCGTTGCCGAGAATTCTGCACCACGATGCTTCTGCTCACCAACCTGCGTTGTAATACTTTCTTTGCCGCTCACGTTGCTGACATCTTCGGTGACCACTTTGTTTTCCTGAGTGATATCGAAGATAGCGGCAGAAACCAGTGCCTGTCCGTCAAATAGTTCCCACTTCGTACCCACTTCATATAGGATACCTTTCACTGGGTCTAATTCCATGCCATCGTTAACATCTTGTGCGTCATCGATTGGATCTTTTGGCTCAAAACTCTCTGAGTATGTCGCGTAGATTGAACCATTCTCGGCAGGATGGAAGATCACGGCTGCTTTTGGCAGTACATTGTTGAAGTTGCCAGCATCAGTCTCGTTACGATCAAAACGCACGCCAGCCAATACTTGCCACTGATCATTAATGGTTACCATATCTTGTAGATAGATACCGTATGAGTCTCGCTCGGTAGGTTCTCTGTATCGACCATTCGAATAATGCAACTCGCTAGGCTTGATCATTGGCTGACCGACTGTTGCCGTATAGCCTTTCAAATACTCACTTTGAGTTTTGTAGTAATACCCTAACCAGTTAGCTCCCACCAGCATTTGGTGCGACATACCTAGCGCATCAAACTCTCCGACGAAATCTACGTTCGCGGTATTGAATTTCCAGTTGTCCCAGCGATCATAACCATTGTAAGTAAAGGTACCTGTGGTCGGATCATATGTCTCTGGTTTAGAGAAGCTTTCAATATCACGACGTTCAAAATCTTGATGATTATAACTTGCCGCAACACGCCACACATCCGACAGCTGTGCAACAACATCAACACCTATATTCTCAACGTCGTTCTCAATGTTCGACCATTGTGCATCCCAAACATGCTCTCGGCCCAATACCGGTTCACCATCAACGATGTAGGCACCGGTATCTACGCTGCCGTCGTCATTGGTACGATCATAGTGAAATGATACGGTTACGTTATCGGTAACATCGTAATCAACGAACAGACCACCAACAAAACGATTCGTCGACGGTGTGCTGCCATCTGTATAGCTACGCCATGAATCATAATCTTCTTTCGCCAATACGGCACGGGCACGCAATGTCTGATCAGCATTTAGCGAACCGCTAATATCTGCCATCGTACGGGTACGGTTATTTGAACCGATATCCTGGCTGACGTTTACCTGCGTCTCGTATGTCGGTTTCTTAGAAACCATGTTTACCAAGCCACCTGGGGCCGATTTGCCGTACAGCAAGCCAGCAGGTCCTTTCAATACCTCAACACGCTCAAGCAATTCAATCGGCTGACGGTAATGAGACCAATGCTGCTTGCCATCACGCAAGAAACTTTCGCCACTGCTAAGCTCAAAGCCACGCAGTGTAAATGTTTCACGGTTACGTCCCTTGCCACCTTCTGAAATACTTGAATCATTCTTAAGTACTTCACCCAAGGTGCTCGCTCGCTGCTCATCAATCACCTGCTCGTCGATCACCGCAACCTGTCCCGGTGTTTCAAGCTGGGTTGCTTCAATACGCATAGCAGTTGTGTTGGTATCTGCCTTGTACCCATAGTCACGGCCGGTGACAACCATATGCTCGTCAACATCGGTGGTTGATACAGCCGTCTCGGCGAGGGCGACAGGTGCGGCCAGAATGGCACCGATCATCAAAGTCAGCTGGCTTTTGGTAAACATATTCCGTTACTCCAATAAACAAATGTACCGACACTCAATGACTAATTGTTATAAGTAAGTGCACGGCTGGAATGTATGTACTGCATTCCCAAGTAAAAAACTGACACGGAATATAATTGATAACTATTAGCATTTGCAGTCTAATTTACATTCTTTGCATTCGTAAAGGAATGTAAAGAATCGTCAATGCCTCCTGACGATAGACTCTGGATGCTATTTTGCCTGTAGGTAGGTATAATTCACGGGTTTATGTTAATCCGGTAAAGAGCAAGTGACAGAAGTAAACCAGGAAAGCGTTCATCAGCAACTGACTGCGCTGAATTACAAAGCCGATAAAATGCGCTTTGTCACCGTCGAGGCGATGGACGAAGAAATGCTGGAAAGCTGCACCGCCACCGAAGGCGAATGCTTCTACAATAGCTATATGAATGTTATCTATGGCAAAGGTGAGCGTTACGTCTTGGGGTATCGTTGTGAAGAAACCATCATTGACCACGCGATTATCCGCAAGGGTGATAAGTATTATGACCCTACTTTGCAGGCACAGGGTGACTTCCAGCCATACCAATATGCAGTCCTGACGGAATTTACCGTTTTCGACATGATGAAGCATGCCAAGTCCAACAAAGACTTCCCGCCAGATGTGGACTACATCCTCTCAAAGGCAAGCAAGTTCAAAAATGTCATTGATGTCGAAAAGCTAAAGCAATCCAAATAAATAAAAAGCCTCTATTACAATAGAGGCTTTTTCATTTTAACCATGTACACCCATATACACATAGTCAAGATACACTATCGGGCTGCCAGCAAAAACAAGGTAACTCGTAGTCCCCCAGACTTACGGTTCTCAGCCTCTACTCTGCCTTTCATGATACTCATTGACTCTTTTACTATGGCCATGCCTAAGCCATTCCCCCCCGACAGCTTATCCCTTGCCGGCTGTAAACGGGTAAACGGATCGAATACAGTTCCAAGACCATGCTCAGGGATCCCATCGCCATTATCTTCTATCACCAACTCGATATGCTCCCCGCCCCGTAGTACTGAAACCTCAACCACGGCTTGCTCGCCGGCATATTTACATGCGTTTTCAACCAAATTTTTCAATGAGCGCAGTAACAGACGCTGATCTGCCAATGCAAAGACATTGTCATTTTGAATATGTAGGTGAATGCTCTGTCCGGGTAATGCCTGCTCACGCGCTGTTATCATATACTGACTACATAACGCAGCAACATCGACAGGAACCAAAGACAAATCATGCCGAGCATTTTCCAACCGGCTAAACTCTAAAATTTCACTCACCAGCGTATTCATTGCTGCTGATTCATTTTCAAGCCTCACCACCAGACCATGCTGTTCTAGCGGCAATTTTCGTTTGAGCAAATGCAGAGCCAGGTCATGCCGGGCCAATGGTGTCTTTAGCTCATGGGAAACATCACGGATCAATCGCTTCTGTTGCGCAGACAACAAATCAATTCGATGAGCCATGTGATCAAAACTAGCAGCGAGCTGTGCAAACTCCGAGGCTGTATCACCCACTTCATCACCAACCCTTACAGAAAAGTCCCCTTCCGCCAAACGGTGGCTGGCTGCCTGTAATGTCGCTAGAGGCGCTTGTAAATAGCGTGCCAATAGCCATGAAAACACCGATAAAATGAGTATTGTAATTAGCAATTTAATAAAAAAAGCATAATAAGCAAAACTATGGGCGGGATGATATTGGTGCGGAAACTGAATAACCAGTTGATACCCCGATGACAATGGTATGCCAATAAGTGGTTGGTTTACTTCATTATCAAAAACCGTATCAATATCACGCGTATATTTGAGTTTGAATGCGAAATGAGGATGCAGCTCGCGGCCACTTATCGCTTGATTATCCGGGCCAAGAACAAACAAAGTATAGCGTTGACCTCGCTCCCAATCGGCTAACTCATCCATATCACCATCTTGTACCATCACATCAGCTTGATAAGCCAACTCCCGCATCTCATTTTGTATATTCTGGGGGATCTGCAACAGAACTTTAACCAAGACAGCTTCGGCAATGTTTTGAAGGGCAAAGAGGATAATCAAGCTCACCGCAAAATAAGAAAATAATTTAAATGCAAGTCCGTCGCGATTGCCCAAACCAAACATCGTTTTCAATTGTTGTACTATTATCATTACTGTCGCTTATCTTTCAAAATCAACCCTATTTTAACACCCTGCCGGTTGATTTTTGGGTTAATCGCACTTTTTTACTTCAAGGCTATTGTATCTTCAGCCTCTATTTTATATTCAATAACAAAAGATAATACCGCAGGATGCACCATGAAATACGTTGTTCCCGCTTTTCTTACCTTCATTCTGCAAGGTTGTAGCAGTACAGGGGTCACGATAAGCAAACCAGACACACTGATAGAAAACCCACAAGGCATTGGCTATCTATCCGGTGATCTCGCCAGTTCTCGAATCTGGCCATTCACCGCTGACAATATCGCAACCACACTCAATTTTCGGCACACTGCCAGCAGGCATATATTCTCCATCACCAGTACCCAATCCGGTATTGATTACAGCTCTGAAGAAATCCGCGGACAACTTTTTTCTGTACCTCTCCCTGCGGGTAACTATGAGCTCTATAGCGTCAGTTTCAAATCAAACAACGGTGTGAGAGCACTCTACTCCAGCTCTGAGTCGGAGCTTGGTGTAAACTTTACCGTTGAGCCAAATGAAGTCACATTCTTAGGCCAATTCGTAACATCCAGCCTTGTTGCCAAAAGTACATTGTGGAATACCCAATATCCTTCGGGTTTGGGTCAGCTTGATTACCACCAAGCAACAGTACAAGACCAGGAAGCATTCTCTAACCGGTTCCCTGAACAAGCAGCCCTTGACTTCAACCCGCAACACCTCAAAGGCTTACAAGCACCAATAAAGAGCGTGACGATCATTGAATAAAAAAACGGCAGTCTACACTGCCGTTTTTTCAATACTGTATGGCCCACACACCTATTTCACTTTTACAGGTACGCCGTTTTGCTCAAGCAGAGCCAGATCCAACACTGCGCTCGCCTGCATATCACCAGCAACTTCAGATACTAGCGAATTCGGTGCTGCAACAACTTTATGCTGACCGAGCTGAGACTCATTCCGCGACAACGGCTCGTGAACCTCAACATACATGGAACCATCCGGTTCAACAGTCTGTTTCAATGCTTGGTTGATGATACTGACTTTTGTTCCTCGTGAAACTTGGCTAAATAGCCATTCAACATCCCACGGATTCATTCGAATACAGCCGGAACTGACTCGCATCCCGATACCAAAGTCTTTGTTTGTTCCATGTATTAGATACTGCCCTCCTCCTTGGGCCAGTCGCATCGCATAATCACCCAATGGATTCTCCGGACCGGCAGGTACAACAGCGGGCAGTTCAATCCCTTTAGCGCTGTACTCCTTACGGATATTCGCCGTTGGTGTCCATGTCGGATTCTTAATCATCTGACTTATTCGCGTCGTCATCTTCGGTGTTTCACGACCTACACGGCCAATACCGATAGGGAAAACATACACTCGGTCACTGTGCTCGGGGAAGTAGTACAAGCGCAGCTCAGCCAGATTGATCACTATCCCTTCTTGCTTTGCATCAGGCAAAATCAACTGCATGGGAATTTGCAGCAACGAGCCAGGCGTGGGAAGAAATGGATCGACCCCGGGGTTAGAAGCCATCAGGTGTAACAAGCCAACATTGTACTTATTAGCGATATCTAGCAGGCTATCGCCTTTGTTCACTTGATAATATTCCATTATACCCACGAGCTTACTACCTTGACCCGGTCGCTGGTACTCTACTGCTTGCGCAGAGCACGCCATCAAACCGGCCAGCATCATGAGCAATATACGTTTAAACACAGTGCCTCCACCTTCTTTGCACGAGTATGGCAAATAACATCATTGACGATTGTCGGCCGTCAGGTTTCTCAATGTTAAGACGGCTGATCCTAACGGGCCAACATGCATATTAAGTCAGCATAACGTCAATGTTAATCTTAGCAAGCCCTAAAAAAATGCTCGGGCGACCTAAGTAAGGTTGCCCGAGCAATTTCACACCATATCACGCCTGTCTTGCATCATGCATATTTTGCGATAAGCACTTTCCACGCCTTACGTTGTAAATCCAATCTTTGCTTCATATCTTCGTACTGTTGTATCAATTCAAAACTTTCGCAATGCTTGAGCATTTTCTTCTTCTTCAGCTCAAGCAGACGCTTTTTGGCGGAATAATAATCAGCAATTTTAGCAATAAGCGCTTCGTACTCAGCATCTAACCTTGCCAAACTCGCTTGGCTTTCTGGCATTGCAGCTAATTTAACCTGCAAGCGCTGGTGTACCATTGCCGCTTTGGCCTTCTCGATTCTGTCCTCAGGGCACGTTCGCAATTTATACGTCCATCCAACCCAAGAGCAGGATTTTATCAGCCATTTGGTTGGATCAAATTGCCACCAATAAATTCCATTACGGTAATCATTTTCAAAAATATGATGATAATTATGATACCCCTCGCCGAACGTCAAAAAAGCCAACAAACCATTATCACGAGCGGTGTTCTTATCCGTATATGGCTGGCTACCCCAAAGATGCGCTAAGGAATTGATAAAAAAGGTCGTATGATGACTCAGCACCAAGCGTACAACCCCAACAAGTAACAAAGCCCCCCAAATATCACCATGTATTAGCCCGAACAATAGTGGTATTCCCACATTGGTCACGATAGCTAAAGGAACATAGTAACGGTGTTGCCAAACTACAACAGGATCCTTTTGCAAGTCACGGCAATTGGTGTAATCGCGGTAACGACTTTTTTGATATTCACGCAGCATCCAACCAATATGGCTATAAAAAAAACCGCGCTTAGCTGAATAAGGGTCTTTATCATTATCGTCAACATGGCGATGGTGGATGCGGTGATCTGATGACCAATGCAATATGCTGTTTTGCAAAGCAAAAGCTCCGCCTATTGCAAAAGCCCATCGAAGTGGCTTACTCGCCTCATAAGTCTTATGCGACCACAACCGATGATAACCCGCGGTGATGGATAACCCGCAGCAACAAAATGCTATGACGAGTCCCAAAACCTGCACCCAGTCAAAACCAATATAATACGCGTACAACGGCGTACCAATAATTGCTACAGCGAACGTCAATGAGAATATGGCCACATTTAGCCAAATAATACGTGGTTTTTCGGTCATCATCCTGTCAACCTTTAGCTTACACGTGTAAGCCAAGAATAATAACGGAAACGTTTGCTATCAATATAGATAAAAACTCGGCGTGATGCCGAGTCAACTCTACGTATTCCTAAATTGGCTTTAGCAAGGTAATCGCCAGAAGCTATACATAATGCGGATCCACACACGAATAAACTTGACCAACACTTTCTGAACGATTCAGTAGCTCAATGGCCAAGCGAGCCACCTCACCACGGGTAATCAATCCATGTACTTCTTTGCCTTGGCTAAGCTCACCCAGCCCTGTCGATGACCCGTCTTTCAATCCACCTGGGCGCAAAATAGTAAATGCTAACTGGCTGGTCTGTAACCACGACTCGGCAAGACTCTTTTCTCGCACAGCCTGACCAAATGCTTGTCTGGCACGTTCAGATAATGTAGCCCATGAGTCACCACAACCAAGAGAGCTAACCATCAAAAAACGGGATATCCCAAAATGCTCAAGAGAATCAATTAGGTTACGGTGCCCTGTATAGTCAACAGGGTACTCTGCACCAAAGCTTCCCATCGTCGAAATCACCCAGCTATCCTTTTCTGCCGTAGACAAGACATGCTCTATATCAGAAATCGACAAGGCATCACCCGCAACAACATCTACCCCCAAAGCCTGCAAAGCCTCTGCTGACTCAGGCTGTCTGACCATTGCGGTAACCGAGCCACCTAGTTCACGATAATGCTTTGCAATAGCGAGTCCTAATCCTCGACTTGCTCCAAAAAGTACTAAATGTTTCATGCTACAACCTGTAAATGATAATGAATATAAATATCATTATCACACATAAAAAAGAGAAACCATATACCCTGCGGCTTCCCTTTTTTGTTTGCTGTGCCTTCAGTGAAACTACGCTAGTAGAACTACGCTGATGCTTCTCCTGAAGGTGCAGGTGAATTTTGCTGAGCCTGATGTTTAAATTCATCAAACTCGGTCTGCACTTGCTCCAATTGAGCTTTTAGCATGTCATGGCTATTTTGCAGTGTTTCAAGCTCTTCTGCCTGTAACTGGCTATATGCCTCCAATTCTTGGATCTGGGATTTCTGAGCCTCGAAAGCAGCTTGGTGCTCTTCTATCTCTACTTTTAACTTCCTGCTGTTGCGCTGCGCTGTCAATTTAGCTTTATGCGCTTTATCAGCTGTCTCTTCGGCATCTTGCTGCTGTATTTCAGCCATAGCAATAGCTTGCTCTAGGGAGCCGACCGTCTGTTCCAACTCTTGTACCGTCTGCTTAAATTGGTTCAATTCCTCATTAGTCGCAGATGGATCACTCGACATCCTTTCCCACTGAGAGGCGGCATTGCGAGTAACCTGATCCATCAAATCAAACGGAAATCGTAACGATTCAACCGGCGTGCCATCAAACCATTGTTGATCAAGTTCTTCCAGTATTCTGACTGTCTGCTGATAACTGTTATCCAGCACATATTTGGCATTTGAAACTGCAATCGACTCAAATGCCTTACCGGCCAATAGTACCGTCTGCATGTTTTTCGCCATCTCCTCAGGCTGTACAGCCTCAGTCAATTTAACAAACGGATGAGTTTTGAAATCATATTCCATCATGAAAGTATTCCGCCATGGTTTAATAAAATTATCACTAAAAGGTATACACACTCCCTCTTGTCTTATACCAAATCTGTCAAACTGTAAGCGCTTAGTTTCATAAAATTTGAACTACAACTAAACTTGCCAAACCACAGTGTATCAACATGACTATTTTTCGTACTGTTCGTGACGTGAATCACTAGTAACCATTCACTGAAATACAAGCCTATACCCCATGAGCAGAAACAATTATTCCCGTGATCCAAATCAGTCTGGCAACTATTCGCATCAGGCTGGCAAACTCGGTATAGTACATTGCAACAGCCACCAACCAGACCCAATCATGCCACAACATCCTTGCGCTTATTCCGAGCTGATCCACTCACGTCGTTCTGTTCGTAAATATGACCCTGAAGCCATGTTCGATCACGATGCCGTAAAGCGCTCACTCGAGCTCGCCCTCCTTTCGCCCAACAGTTCCAACATGCAGTTATGGGAGTTCCACCGGATAATCTCAGACAAAAAACGCGAGCAACTAGCGGACATTTGCATGGGACAAAATGCCGCCAAAACGGCCAATGAGCTTGTGGCTTTCGTGGTAACACCTCACAAATGGCGAGGTCGCGCAAAACTCAATGCTGCACAAATTCGTCACGCTTTCGATGGCCGAGAAGATGCCACCGCCAAGCGCGCACTGAAATACTACGAAAAACTGATCCCATTCGTTTATAACAACGATCGTTTGGGGCTATTTGGTCTCGCCCGAAAACTATTAAGCTTTTTCATTGGTATAAAGAAGCCTATGGTTCGTGAAGTTGGAAAAAGTGATCTTCGCGTCTGCCTACATAAGAGTAGTTCACTAGCAGCCATGACTTTCATGACAGCAATGAGAGCTGAAGGATATGACACCTGCCCGATGGAAGGTTTCGACTCAAAACGGGCCAAAGCGCTACTCGGCTTGCATAAAGATGCCGAAATAACCATGATCATCAGTTGTGGCAAGCGAGCGGACGACGGAATTTACAGCGACCGTCATCGCGTTGCCAGCGATGAGGTCATAATGAGTCATTAATTAACCAATTGCTGTTTTTCCCATACCTTCTACCGGAAAAATGGGGTATGGTGTGGGAAACAACGATAGATAGTATGGTCAGATGGAAAATATCGTAGACAAAAAAAATCACTGGATGGCAAGCCACATTACTGAGGCACAATTCCCAACACCGTTAAGCCAAACAGGCCTGTCGATATACTTATCCAAGCCCCGTGAATGTGTCACTCTCGATACTTCCAAGGCTCACCCCTCTCAATCTGAATCAGCCATTACTATCTATCCGGTTGACTGCCACCCGCTAACCATTCGTTATTCCATTGTACTGGCAAGCCAATGGCAAGATGAGACTGAGAAGGAAGCAATGATTGAGTACCTCACTCAAATCATGTTTGAGCCTGAATCACCTGCTGAATTGTATGTCGGCTTTTACCACGGCAAGCCCGCAGCCTGTGGTATGATTTTCCACGATGAGCAACATGGTGATTTGATCGCAGATGTATACGCTCTGCCTATTGCCCAGCAAGCTCAACTCATTGAAGATATGCATCAGGCATTGATTAGCCGCTGCCATCACTCCAGCGTCTATATTGAAAAAAACGCGGCCTAATCACATCACGGTTAGATCTTTATAGAACTGGTAAGTGACCATCTCTTACCAGTTTGTTTTCCTGCCCCCTCTCTTTTCATCACAAATGTCCTGCTACTTATTGTAAGCTCCTGTCATCAAACTTTTTCTTCGTGACATGTTGTTCTGTGTCCTTTTTTGACCATATTTATTTTTTTTCCCATACTTTATTTACCGTTGAATATGTATAGGGAGGCCTTATGAAGGGAATCATATTTACTGAGTTTCTTGATATTATTGAAGATAACTTTGGGCTGGAAGTTTGCCAACAAATGCTTGATGATACCGCAGACGAAGGGAGTTACACTGCTGTCGGTAGCTATGATCACCGAGATCTCGTAAAGCTGATCGTAGCCCTTTCCCAAATAACCCATATTTCTGCCGAGTCACTGCAAGAAATATACGGCGAAGCTGTTTTTATACGCCTTCTCAATAGCCTTCCCCAGATCAACGACAACCCTGACAACACCTTTGGCTTTATCAAGCGAGTTGAAGAGCATATCCATACTGAAGTTAAAAAACTCTATCCCGATGCAACTCCACCTAAATTTGATTTTCTATCTCACACCGCCACATCAATGGTCATGGATTATAAATCTGCTCGCTGTATGTCACATGTGTGCTTCGGTCTTATCAAAGGCTGCGCCAAACATTTTGACGAAAACATCGACATCACAATGACGGCTATTTCTCCAGATAAAAAACATGTTCGGTTTACTATTAACCTAGTCTGAGGATTATTATGGATAATCGTCAAATTGAGCTTTTGCAAAAGAAAATTAGCCGTGAGCGCAATGCAAGACGCAATGCGGAAAAATTATTAGAAGCGAAAAGCCTCGAGCTCTTTGAAGCAAATAAAGTCATTGAAAAAAGTCTTGAAAAAGTCAAAGCCAAAGCTGAAAACGACTCAGAACTGCTCACATACCAAGCCAAGGTCGATAACTTGCTGCTGGAATTTGGCAGACGTTTTATTAAACACTCACCTAACAATCAACTCATTGAAGAACTCACCAATGCACTTGTAGATAGCCGCTTTGTACAGGCGTGTAGTTTCAGGCTGGAATGCCCAAGTGTAGCTAGCCTAAACGTATGCCATACCTCAGGCCGCCAACAGATTTGGCAATGTCCACCAAACCTAAAAAACCTTGGCGAAATCTGGGATGAAAACGAAAAGATACTATGGCTTTCTCTAGACAAGAACGGCATCGCCTATGGTTATTTGGCCACAAGAATCAAAGCATCAGGCACTTGGCTCGAAACAATCAGAAAGCAAATGCTACTGTTTAGCGATATGATTAGATCCTCTATTGATCGCCAACTTAAACTTGAAGAAGCCATTACAGCAAGAGAACAGGCGGAAGCATCAGAAAAATCAATCCGCGACTTTCTCGCGATGATAAACCATGAGCTTCGAACGCCATTGAATGGATTGCTCGGTACTGCCGAACTCATGGCGGATACGAACCTAAACAGCCACCAGCAGCGACTACTATCAACTCTCAACCACTCCGGTGAGTTACTTCGTTCAATTATCAATGATTTACTCGACTATAGTAAAATCAATGCCGGGATGCTTGAACTCACAAATAAACCCTTCGACAGTCACACAATGATGATGATGCTACATGACATCTTTCAGCATCGAGCCAACGAGAAGCAACTTGAACTCAATATGGACATCACCAAAGAGACTCCTCTGTGGATAATCGGTGATGAAGACCGTATCAAGCAAATCTTTGTCAACCTAATCAGCAATGCTATCAAATTTACTGAAAGAGGAGCCATATCAATCAAAATACGATGGCAAGATAACCAACTATGCTTCATTGTAAGCGACACTGGTTGCGGTATTCCCGAGGAAAAAATCGTAAGTTTATTCGAACCTTTTACCCAAGTTGACAACTCAAGCCAACGCAATCATGAAGGAACCGGACTGGGACTGGCTATTTGCAAGCGACTGACCGAACAAATGGGTGGTAACATCTCTGTCGAAAGCAAAATGGGAATAGGTTCAACATTCTCTGTTTCAATTCCTTTGGCTAAACACGTACACGAAGCCAAAGTTAATGACAAAGAGGCACTAACAGCCCTCCCCATCGACAAACTCAATATCCTTGTCGTGGAAGACCTGAAAACAAACCAGATGATTATCAATCTGATGCTTAGCAAATTTGGAATAAAGCCCACTATCGCCAACCACGGGCAAGAAGCTCTATCCTATATTGAGCACCAAACATTCGACATAATCCTTATGGACTGCCGCATGCCAATAATGGATGGCTACACAGCCACAGAAAGACTACGTAAATCGGGCTATAACAAGCCAATTATTGCTCTAACCGCCGGTACCACACGAGTTGAGCGTGACGATTGTTTTGCTGCTGGCATGAATGATATTTTATGCAAGCCGTATCAAACCAAAGAGTTACGAGAATTACTCGAAAAATGGAGCAAGGATTAACTACACTCCATATCATCTCTAGCAAACGAAACTACCTTATCATTTACAGATAACTATGGTGTCACGACTGGGTGACAGCAAGAAGAGCGTCTGCAAAATAGTCCAACTGCTCCTCCTGTAGCCCTGCAATATTGATACGACCGTCATTAACTGCATATACACCAAATTCATCACGTAATCTCTTGACTTGCTCTGCCGTCAATCCCGTAATAGAAAACATGCCTTTGTGCTTTGCTATAAAATCAAACTGATGAGATCCTTTTGCCCTGATGGTATCAACCAACCCCTGACGTAGACAAATTAACCGCTGATTCATTTCCAGCAGCTCCTTCTTCCATTCAGCCGTAAGCTCAGCGTCACCCAGTACCTCAGCAACAAGTGCTGCACCATGATCAGGCGGCATGGTATATGTAGACCGTGCAATATTAAGGATCCGTCCCTTGGCTTTCTGTGCCTCGGCCAACGACTCACCCACAACAATAGCAACCCCTGTTCGCTCTCGATAAAGACCAAAATTCTTAGAACACGAGGCGGCTATCACCATCTCATTGATGTTATCAGCCATATAGCGCAGCCCAGCAGCATCTTGCTCAAGGCCATCACCAAATCCCTGATACGCGATATCAACAAAAGGCATAAATCCATTTTTCTTTGCCAACTCAGTTATTGACTGCCAATCTTCAAAGCAAATATCTGCACCTGTCGGATTATGGCAACAACCATGCAGCAAGACCACATCCTGATCTCCCGCTTCAGCCAATACCTCTAGCATTGCTTGGCTATCAACCTGCTTGGTCTCAGGATCAAAATACGGATAATAACGAACCTGGAGTCCTGCGGCCTCCATAACAGGTTTGTGATTCACATAGCTAGGATTGGAAATCCACACCGTCGTTTCGGGCTTAGCCAGATAAATAAGATCAGCGAGCATTCTCAGGGCACCACTTGCGCCGGGAGTTTGCACCGCGGCAGCGCGCTCATGGGCTGATGTACCGGTTAGCAACAAATCCATCATAGCTTGGTTAAATTGCTCATTTCCGGATAAACCAACATAGGCTTTTGTCATCTGATGAGTAACAACCCGCTGCTGTGCAAGTTGTACCGCTCGCATAATTGGCGTTACACCCTCACTATTGCGGTATACACCTATGCCCAAATCCATTTTACAGTCGCGGGGATCATCACGATACGCAATACCCAAAGATAAAATAGGATCGGGTTGCGCCTCTGCAAGTTGCTTAAACATGTCAAAATTCCGTTTAACTAGGGATTATTATTTCTATCACTTCAATCTCTGTACGTCATCAGATTTGTGAGCTAATCGTCTTCTTCCTTGTGCAACCGCACCTTGACTCACGCTGTCATCCCAATCGTAGCGATGCTAAATTCTTGATCTAGATTAACCATTGTGTAACTTCACTTGCAGGTAGCGGTTAAACACCTACAGTTAATATAGGTATAAATAACTCGCGTACTATTAAGCTGTTTTGTGATTTAAAGCTGGTTACCACCTAGCATTTGACGCTGGTCTTAGCATGTCGGAGGTTGAGATGAAAAATAGTGTTGATATCAAAATGTTGCTAACAGCCTATGAGAAGATCAAAACTCAGGGACAGGAAATTGAGTTTGGTAAGCAACTTGATGACATCAAATGTACAGAAAGCCATGACGGATACTCTGTGAGCTTATCGGATGACCATGTCAGCTTAGATATCCACTTTCATAATGCCTATCACTTCCACACTATGAATGAAGACCCAGACTCAGTTATCAACCAAACCAAAGCAGAATTTCACAACAATAACGAAGCACAAATACAAGATTTTATAAAAAAACTCGAAAATCTCACCGATAAATATTAATGGAGATTATCAATATAGAATTAATACATAAAGATAAAATAATACGATCTTAACCGCAATATTCTGGGTGCAACAAATAACACAATAGCTTTTTTTTGCACCCTATCGCAATTCACACTCATACGTTCAAGAATTACAGTACGCTGACAGAGTCTTCGCCAATAATGAATATACTTTAGTTCGAATTAGCAATACGTAGGAATACTGTTCAGACTTCGTTCAATATCGCTCATGTAAATTACAAATAAGATTTAACAAAGTGATTGAACATTTTACAAATGAGGCTATCGTGTTTGCAGAACAACTTAAAACCAATGAACAAGAAGCGGTGATCAGAGCGCTTGACGAATGCTACCGTCGTTTAGATGAAGCCGACCTAACAGCTAAAGACCTAACGCAAGAAGGCTTTGTATTGCTGTTTCGCTCAGCTTATTTCAGCCAACTAAACGGAAACAAATAAAACCCAAGCATGCTTGGGTTTTTTTATCACAATTAAACGTTACTGTGTTTATAGTGACCAATCTCGGTTTTGTAGAACAACCCGATAACCATCGATATCTTCAAATGTCTTACCGACTTGTTCCCAATATGGATTGCTAGATTCAACCACGGTGAAACCAGCATCAATCATATTACGGCAAGAACGTTCCCACACCCTGCTGCAATCAACATAAAAAACCAGCAAATGCTCAGTAGAGGGTGCTCTACCCGCTTCAACACCAATTTTTTCAACAAACTCTAGATGATAAGCGTGCTTTTTATGTCCGAGAACTACACCATTAAAACCATCATAATCCTTAAATTGCTTTAACATCTCAAAGCCTAACGCCTTGCTGTACATTAAAGCGATTTTATTTAAATTATCTGTAGGTCGCACGACACGTAACGTTGAATCTTGAGGAATCATCTCGAACTTAAACTCCATTTATGGTTTCAATTCAATATATTAGTCTTCATGATTAAGATATACAACTGAACAAATAATACGCTCTGCGCATTTCATGACTGCTATCACAAACTATTCGTAACAAAAGCAAAAGAGTGATACGAATACCACTCTTTTTATGAAAAGCCATGTAGTTAATAACAATATTACGCGGGTAAATCACCCGTCGCCAACAAGTTCAAACTATCAGCCGTATATTTTTGAAACGTAACATCTGATCTTTTAGGAGGATAAATATACTTAGTCACTTTAATGATATATTTAGCGACAATATCATCGCTGACATCCCTCTCGTCATACCAAAAAGTATCGACATCCACTTTTTTTCCCTCATCCCACTTCATATCAGTGCGTATCAACTTGTGATCTTTGGGAATACCCAGTTTTTCCTTAAACATAGTCGTGCTCCAAGCCAAAAAATTAACGGCTTATATAATCACATACTTTTTGCAAGGTCATTATCACCCCGTCACAGTTCAAAAAAGCAACAACTGACATGGCTCACAATTCTTCTTGCTCCGCCTCTGAGCGACTACGGGAAACAGCCTGAACATACGAAGATGGTGGGTTACAGTGTACCAACTGGCGCTTCTGGTTTTCAGAGATCAAATCACAGCGCTGTTTATCCCAAATGAAACCTTCAGGAACTTTATTTTTTTCAATAACATAATAACTACTCCGCTGCTGTTCGTTAAGTATTGCCTCCAGCGGCAGGTTCTTTTGCTCAGCTTTACCCTGCGAATAAAATTGGGCGGAGAACGGGCGTTGATTTATATAAACCAAATCACTCGCCACGTTACTTGGGTCGTTCTTCCACGTTGCCAATAGCCCTTTTTCCGCCTCTTTCCCAACTAAATTAAACGCAAGCAATATAGCAATGATGGCGATCATGATCGGTGTTATCTCCCCCAGCCGATAGACACAAGTCGCCAATGGCTTTTGCTTCTGATATGCACACACCAGTAACGCCAATGCTGGCAGCCCCGGTAATACATAGCTGGGCAAGATATTTCCTGCAAAGGTAAACAATAGCATTGGGGCGAGCATCCAACACCACAAATAACCAATATACCCATCAGGTATGATGGTGTTCAATGTCGCTGGATTTGACTTTCGGCATACCTGATAGAGCAAGACAGGCGCCCATGGAAATGCCGCCAACAACCAGAATAGCCAAATCGTTCCTCTAACTTCATCATGAGCTGTACCGTATAAGTCCCCCTCCCAACCGGAAACCACAAAACGCATAATATGCTCGCCCACAATAAAATAATTCAGAAACCCCGGTGTTTTCCATTCGGCAATTAAGTACCACGGTAAGGTGAGCGACAGGAATAATATAATCCCTCCTTTCCATGGGAGAAGATTGGGAATTCGCTTCCAACGATGATCAGGCAACAACCACATCGTCAAACTAATACCCACCAGCACCAAGGCAAGTGGGCCTTTGGCTAACATGCCAATAGCCAAACCCGTAAAAAACAAGTACCCATGCCACGATGACTTATTTTGCCAATTCAACCAAAAGCTCACCATGCTCAAACTTACAGCAAGAGTCAGTGCTGTATCGGTCATAACCGCACCAGCAATAACAATGAAAGCCGTTGTGGTCGCCAAGACTCCTGTCGCTAACCATGCCATACTCTCTCCGAGCGTCCGTTTCGCGGCATACCAGACAAGATAAAGAATGAGTACCCCCACCATTAAATGCGGTACCCTAGCTGCAAACTCGTTAACGCCTAAGACCTCAAACCCCAATGCGCTTAACCATGCAAATAGGGGCGGTTTACCCCAAAAAGGCACGTTATAGTCAAACATCGGTGTAATCCAATTGCCCGTTTCGTACATGATCCGCGCCATTTCACCGTAACGTGCTTCAGTGGTATCCATGAGCGGGTAAATACCCAACGTCATCAGACGAACGATCAATGAACCGAAGAGCAAATACCCCCCCGTACGAGCAAGTGTGGAAACTGAATGCTTATACCCCATCTTCAGTCTCCCTGCTCTGCTCGTAACCAACCGACACGCTTTCATCCATCACCACGTACAACGGTCGCTGCTTGGCTTCGATAAATAGCCGGCCGATATACTCTCCCATCAGCCCTATCGACAATAACTGAATCCCACCCATCAGCAGCATCATAATCATCATGGACGGGTAGCCAGCGACCGGATCCCCCCATAAGAGGGTCTTGCTCCATACAATAAAAGCCCACACTATGGCAGCAACAGATATCATCGCTCCAGCCACCGTAGCCATACGCAAAGGTCGAGTACTAAATGAAGTAATGCCTTCGAATGCGAGGTGCAATAATTTGCGATAATTCCATTTCGTCTCACCGGCCTGGCGAGAGTCCCGTTCAAACTGTAAGGTAGTACGCTTGAATCCCGGCCAAGCAAATAACCCCTTCATAAACCGGGTACGCTCAGGCAGCTGATTAATTTCACGGACAACACGCTGGTCAAGTAGACGAAAATCACCAACGTTAGCGGGCAAATCCACCTCGCTAATATGATTAATCACACGATAAAATGCTGCTGCTGTAAATCGTTTGAACCAACCTTCTCCGTGCCTCTTGCTCCGCTGCATATCGACAACATCAAAGCCAGCTTGCCACTGACTTACCATCTCCAGAATCAGCTCTGGCGGGTCTTGCAAATCGGCATCGATAATTATGACCGCCTGCCCCGCAGCTTGTGCAAGCCCTGCACTCATCGCGGCTTCCTTACCAAAGTTGCGGCTCAAACGCACCGCCCTGACTGTATGGTGTGGCGAAGTAAATGCCGCAGCCAAAGACCAAGAGCTATCAGCGCTTCCGTCATCAACATAAATAATTTCACATGGCCTGTATAGCTGATCCAATGCATCGCACAACCGTTCATGGCAAGTTGCCAGAACTTCAGATTCGTTGTACATCGGAACAATGACGCTAAGAAAAGGCTGAACAATGTAGGCCTCATCCGGACGGCGGGGCAGCATAGCAATAGATGACATGGTTATTTTCTCGTTTTTGAAAATAACCACAGGCTAAACATAACCTTGTGAGAAAAATGTCACTGACATTTTTTTCACACGCTAGTATGGCAAAATAGGGGGAATACCTAAGGCTAACAAGCCGACTGTCGGAGTTCGCAATGAAACTATTATTGGTCGAAGATCATCAGGATATAGCCGGAGTTATCTTCGATTTCTTTGAAATTAAAGGGCATGCCCTCGATTATGCCAGCAACGGCGTACATGGGTTAGAATTGGCATCGAGCAATCATTATGATTTGATCATCCTTGATGTCATGCTGCCCAAAATGGATGGTTTCACCGTATGCAAACTTCTCCGAGAACAAGGGAACGATACCCCGATCCTCATGCTAACTGCCCGCGATACACGAGAGGATACGCTCGAAGGCTTCGCAACCGGCGCTGATGACTATCTTGTCAAGCCGTTCGACCTTGACATTCTAGAGGCAAGGATAAAAGCCCTGACTCGCCGTCGTAGTGGAGAGACGGCCCAAACGTCGTTACACTTTGGCGATCTCACACTTGATCTCAATACGCACACAGCCCAAAGAGAAGGTTGCACCTTTACCCTCAACCCTACGCTGTTCAAAATACTAAAACTCCTTATTACCCGCTCACCCAAAGTGGTCACTAAAGAAGAGCTCGTTTCCTCGCTTTGGGATGACGAAGAGCCCGAAGGCAATGTATTACGCAGCCATATCTATCAGTTGCGAAGTATTATCGACAAGCCCTTCAAGCAAGCATATATCCGAACCATACCGAAAGTCGGTTATCAACTGGTTAAAGAGGACTAGTCGTGACTGTCAGCGTCAATAAGGCCAAGAGTGCCAAGCAACTTACCTTTACCTACTTTGCGGCGATTGCATTTGCGATCCTAACGCTGCATTTTACCTTGATGGATTCAACGCTGGATGATTTTGAGCAGCTCAATGCGAATAACCGTCTGACACACGCTCGTCAGGTTGCTATGGAGGTTTTGGCTGAACAACATCTTGAGCAATTTGCCATCCCACCTTTTACCAAAGCCTTCGTTGGGAAAGCATCCTTACCGGATCATCTCGCCATACCGGATGATTTGCCGTATGGCAAAACAATTGAGGTTGAGCGCGATGAATACAATGACACCGAGTACTTTATTCAACGCAACCGCATCACAAACGACAAGAATAATGAAGATCTCTACCTTCTCTATTACGATGATATTTTTGAAATTAGCGAAGAACAGATCTTAGATAATCAACTAAAACAGCTCGCAATCTCATTTATCCTCTTAACTGCCACGATGCTTGTCGTACTAAAAGTATCAGGACGACTCACTCACCCGTTATCAGAACTGGCCGATAACCTGGAACAACGCAGTGCAAATGATCTTTCTCCCGTTGAGGTGCCAAGCGGTACGGTATCACGCGAGCTGCTACAACTCGTCGATAGCTTTAACCGCTACATGTCCCGCATTGATGAGCTGCTCAACCGCGAGCGAGCATTCAATCGCTATGCAAGCCATGAACTACGAACGCCATTAATGGTAATAAAAGGGGCTACCTCCCTGCTCGGCCAGTCACATGAGCCTACATTCATCGAAAAGCAGCGATTACGCCTACAACATGCCAGTGATGAAATGAATGACTTTGTCACGACCTTACTCTCATTAACCCGAGAGGAAAATTTCGACGCACTAACTGCGAGGCCTATTACCAAAACCGAAATTACTCAGATCACCCTCGCTCACACCCACCTCATCTCTTCAGACAAACACATAGAGTGGCAAGTGCGTGTAGATAAAGGTGTAACTCTC
Source organism: Photobacterium panuliri (assembly GCF_059920555.1). Lineage (NCBI taxonomy): Bacteria > Pseudomonadati > Pseudomonadota > Gammaproteobacteria > Vibrionales > Vibrionaceae > Photobacterium > Photobacterium panuliri. Next base: position 365,103 of record NZ_CP197193.1, on the reverse strand, counting down.
AAAATCCCAGAGAACACCCTCAACATTCTATTGGGAAATCTCATCAAAAATGCCTTTGCATACACAGATAAAGGATCTGTTGAAATTAGCGTTTCACAACATCAAATTACCGTTTGCGATACAGGAATGGGACTGGGGACTTCTCACAAAGGCGTGAACGGATATGGCTTGGGGTTACTCATAGCCAATGATATTTGCCGCAAGTATGGATGGAAACTCGAGCATCGTGACAACCCAGGCGGTGGGTGCTGCGCCTGCATTACATTTAAAGCAGACGAAGCACCCAATATTTAACCAATAGATAAAAAACAAGTTTTGGGATGCATATTAATCGCTTTGATAGAAAAACTTTTTTTTTACCATAACGCGGTATAATGACATTCGTTTATTATTCAACGCTAACGGACAATCATGAGTAAAGTGTTTACATTTCTTAAAGGAATGGCGATGGGTGCGGCAGATGTCGTTCCTGGCGTTTCAGGCGGCACCATTGCTTTTATTACAGGTATTTATGACACACTGCTTGAAAGCATCCGCCGTATCAATCCATCCTTAATTGGTATTTGGCGCCAAAATGGCTTTAAGGCTGCATTTGAACACATTAACGGCACCTTTCTGATCTTGCTCCTATCAGGGATCTTAACCAGTATCTTCACACTGGCCCGGGTCATTACATGGATGCTGCACACTCATCCAATTCCATTGTGGTCCTTCTTCTTCGGCTTGATCATCATCTCGGTGATCCATATGTTCAAACAGGTTTCAAACTGGGGAGCAAGCCGCGTTATTGCCGTTATTGCGGGTACCGTATTTGCCTACGGCATCACCGTACTGCACCCATTGACGCTGGAGCCAACTTATTTCAATATTATTCTGTCAGGCTCCATTGCTATTTGTGCCATGATCCTACCGGGCATCTCCGGTAGCTTTATTTTGCTTCTGCTAGGTATGTATGCCCCTATCCTAGGCGCTGCAAAATCTTTAGATATCATCACATTGGGACTTTTCGCCAGTGGCTGTGTTATCGGCCTACTTTCGTTCTCTCATGTTTTATCTTGGGTGCTGCGCCACTATCGTGATATCGCCTTAACATTCCTTACGGGCCTGATGATTGGTACTCTTAGCAAAATCTGGCCTTGGAAAGAGACGCTAACTTGGCGAACCAACTCAAGCGGCGAGCAAGTTCCGCTACTTGAACAGAACCTCTCTCCGTTCCACTTCGAACAAATCACCGGCCAACCAGCCTTCATCGGCTACGCTATCATGGCAATGATCCTTGGTATTGCGCTTGTATGGGGACTAGAGCGCCTCTCCGAAAAATAAGCGCCTCAAGCAACCATCCCAGGTAAGAGATAATAAAAAAGCCGCCAATTTGGCGGCTTTTTTTATAGAGAAAATAGGCTTAGTAGTACTGGAACATCTTCTGAACTTCTTTGTAATCCTGAGTTTGAGTCAGAGAAAGCATAAGAAGAATACGTGCCTTTTGTGGATTCAAAGTACCTGACGCAACAAAACCGTACTTAGCATCATCAACTTCTGCATCCAGTGTTGTGGAACCTGAACCCGTACGGGCACTACGCACAACCATCACACCGTCTTTGCTCGCTTTTGCCAGCCCATCGAAAATCGTATGGTACATGTTACCGTTACCCACGCCAGCACTTACAATGCCGTCAAAATCAGCATCAACCATCGCTTTAACCGGCAAATCTGTCGCATTTGCGTAGTTATAAACAATACCGACCTTAGGCAACGCTTTTACTTTCGATACATCAAATACTGTTTCTGTTGTATGGTGGCGCTCAGGGCTACGCTGGTATTTCACATCACTATTGTGCACGTAACCAAGAGGGCCCATGTTAGGCGACTGGAACGTATCTACAGCGGTTGTGCTAGTCTTTGTGACATCGCGGGCATCAAAAACTGTATCGTTCATCGCAACCAATACACCACGGCCTTTTGACTCGGCATCCACAGCTGTCACTACCGCATTATAAAGGTTAACCGGACCATCAGCACTCATGGCTGTTGAAGGTCGCATTGCCCCTACCAATACAACAGGCTTATCACTTTTTACTGTAAGATCAAGGAAGTATGCCGTTTCTTCCATAGTATCCGTACCATGGGTGATCACAACACCATCCACATCATCTTTTGCTAGCAGAGCATTTACTCGGTTAGCTAACTTCAGCCAAACCTCATCATTCATATCCTGAGAGCCGATGCTAACAACTTGCTCACCGCTGATGTTTGCAATTTTTGTCATCTGCGGTACAGCATGAATTAGGGAGTCTACCCCAACTTTACCCGCCGTGTAGCTCGAATCTGTCGCTGACTGACCAGCACCAGCAATTGTACCGCCTGTTGCCAGAATCTTGATATTCGGTAGATCACCTGCAAAACCTAATGAGCTAAAACATAGACCAGCAGTTAGCAGACCAATTGAAATCGCACTCTTTTTCATAATTTTTCACCTATTGGATATATATCTTAATATTTTTTAATTACGGTGAATAATATGCGAAACACATAATATTTTTGTGGTTTTTGTCACTAAATGAAGCAGAGAAAATTTGATCTAGCTTGCAGATACATCATCACGATGTAACCCGTTAACATCAGGCCACACAGCACGAAACACCAAAAACAAAAGCACCATTAATTTAACAACGCAGACATAACAACACAAAGATTACAACAGTGTCACAAAAGAAAGGCTCTACGAAGATAGAACTACAGCAAGATGATAGGATATCGAAACACCATCGGTAATCTGAGTATCGCAATCCGTTAGTAAGGATGAAAATGAGCATAAAAAGGAAATGGCCGATGCTATCAACCAGTAGCGCTATCATACTGGGGCTATCTTACATTTTATTCACAACCAAGCCCCCTCAGAGCGATACATACTGCCAACTCAGCCGTACCCCCTGCATAAATGACCAAATCAACATACGGTTATCACACGATATCGTCAAACCTATGATCGCCACTGACGTGGACGTGGTATGGCCATCCCTCCCTGTCTCAGTGGAAAATCTTGAATTCATACTCGAAGGCCATGAGATGATGATGGGACAATATAAGTTAAAACTAAGCCGTACAGCTCAAGATAATAGGTATAATGGCCAGATAATATTACCGTTTTGTACATCAGATGCTATGACATGGAAAGGAACGATTATCCCTTCCAACCATGAGCATGAATTTGAACCTGTATTTATCTCATTGAGGATGGAAAAGTGAAATATCAATGGATTATCCTTGCCCTAGCTCTTGCTGCCGGCCTTATAACCAGCCTTATCGTTGACCGAAGCAATCCTGAGAAAACAGGACCGGAATACCCGTTGAATTTTTTGGAAACGGCTAATGAGGCGGTTGATCTATACGATCCCAAGGATCCTCGGATACGTGTCATCTACTTTGGCTATACCCACTGCCCAGATGTATGCCCAACGTCTCTAGCAGTTCTTTCCGCGGCGCTACAGAAAATCAAACCTCAGCAACTGTCACAACTATGGCCAATTTTCATTACGCTCGATCCTGACCGAGATACGCCAGAAAAAAGTGCTCAATACGCACAATATTTCCATAAAAATATTATCGGTATGACAGGAACACAAGCCCAGACTAAAGCTCTTGCTGAAAAATACGGTGTGCTCTATATCCGAACCGAGCTCAAAGACTCTGCTCTTGACTATGCTGTTGACCACAGCTCCTACTTCTATTTCCTTACCCCAAACGGCGACCTAATAGAAAAGGTACAGCATACTCTAAACCCTGATATTCTTGTCGATGCCATTTCACGAGTGCTCCAAACATCCTCAAACAAAGCTTAATATCAGAATTATTACACTCAAAACAGCGAAAACCCGCTCAGTCGGGTTTTCTCATATTTGAGAGAAAAATAATAAGATAAATTAATGTTCGAGCAGCAAATGCATCAACATCTGCCATACTAATTCTGCCGACTGATAATTTAACGCTCGGTCTGTAGTGGCAAACAAAGGAGAAGAAAGAAAAATGAACCGTTCATTATCTATCCTTGCAGGCATTCTTCTGAGTGCAACACTTGTAGGTTGCTCTAGCTCAGATGAAGTCGATCAAATGCAGCAGCTCACAAATAAAGTCGATATGCTCTCTGATCAAGTAGGTGCGCTGCAAAGTCAGCAGGATCAACTAGCAGGTGCAGTTAACGACGCACGCGCAGCCTCTGACGCTGCATATCAAGAAGCAATGCGCGCCAATCAGCGTATTGACAACATTGCAAGTTCCTATAGAAAATAAAAAAGTGGCGCTTCGGCGCCTCTTTTTTTTATCCCCACCATTATCCGGCTGTTTCCAGAAAACTATAGCCTAATCCCCTTACCGTTTTGATATGCTTCTTAGATAAACCTGACATCACCATTTTGCGACGAATATTACTAATATGCATATCTAAATTTCGGTCAAACGGGCTGAGTTCTTTCTTTAGTACTTCTTTTTGCAATTCGGCTTTTGAGACCACAATACCATTATGGCTGACCAAATATTCAAGCAATTCTTTTTCAGTACCAGTCAAAGGAACACGATCAAGCTCAGCATAAATCGGAGTCGCAGAAGGAGCCATATGAATACGCTGTTTTTCTAACCCCACTCTGCGCAGCATTGCTTTAATCCGAGCAAGTAACTCCGGCACATGGAAAGGCTTAGCTAAATAATGATCGGCACCAGCGTCTAACCCATCAAGTAATGAAGATTCGTCAGCCAACGCTGTCAACATCATTATTGGTATTGCAAAACGTTGACAGATACGTCTTGCAACCTGCATCCCATCAATAGTTGGCAACATAACGTCCAACAAAACAAGGTCAACACCCCGCTCTTCTAAGTAACGTAATGCTGAATCACCACAATGAACACAGCAAACATCATAGCCTTCATCAACGAGCACTTCTTCTAGTAACTCACAAAGCAGCTGGTCATCATCTACGACAAGAATCTTTGACAAAACACTCTCATATTATGGGAATTGAAAATAGTAATTCTATGTATTCTCAGCGTACAAGCAAGTAGTAATAGAAGCTCACAACCACGAGTTGATAGCGAACTCATCCATCATATCTAGCCAACCAACTATGACGGATTTCAGAACAAATACCGCAAACGATTACATCACTTTTAGCATCATAAAGTATTGACTTTACTGAAAGCGGCATGGTTCATAGCCCCTACGCCTTTCCCACAGAGTTACTCACAGCTTTTGTGGATAAATCACTTATCCACAGGCTAATAAGAAAAAGCATAATATATTCACAAAACGTATTCTGCACACTACTGATGTTCAAAACCCTCTCTGCAAAACACACAAAAATAGCAACCTCAACCCAAAAAAGGAGCATAACTGTAATTTACCAAAGAAAAATATGATTTAAATGAGAATAAATATCACAAAAACACGCACTTAAGATGAAATCGAAATCGCAACCGTTTACTTCTCGAGCTCCATAAATCAATAATGAAAAAACAGACAGCACAGACCGCTATCAAATCAAACCGCAGATTAAAACCAGAAACCAAACTCAAAATACGTAAAATAACAACACTTATTCGTAAGATAACAAAAAACGCCTTATTTTTAAGTAATTGATTTTAAAACTAAAAGATCTCAACAAACAAAAAACATCAATTTATAATTGACAGAAAACAAACAAAACATAAAATACGCGCCGTTTACCTAAAAGGTAGGCGATTTATAACGATAATAGCGAGATGTAGAGGTTTAAGAATGGCAAGCGACAACAACTACAGCCTTGGTCCAGTACCAAGCACGGCACGCAAAGGTGTTCTCTCCTTAACCATGGTAATGTTAGGGTTAACCTTCTTTTCAGCCAGTATGTGGACAGGAGGAACATTAGGAACGGGACTCTCCTTCAATGATTTCTTTCTCGCAGTTCTTATTGGCAATCTCATCCTCGGTATCTACACTTCCTTCCTCGGTTACATCGGCGCTTCCACTGGACTTTCCACCCATCTTCTCGCTCGTTTCTCTTTCGGCTCCAAAGGCTCTTGGCTTCCCTCTCTTCTTCTCGGCGGTACACAAGTTGGTTGGTTTGGTGTGGGGGTCGCAATGTTCGCTATTCCCGTTCAAAAAGCGACTGGCATCGACACTAACATTCTTATCTTAGTCTCCGGCCTACTCATGACCGCCACGGTCTACTTCGGCATTTCCGCCCTCATGATTCTTTCCGCCATCGCGGTTCCTGCCATCGCAATTCTTGGTGGCTACTCTGTATTCGAAGCCGTTGGCAGTGCTGGGGGCATCGAAGGCCTCAAAACCATTACACCGGAAAAACCTATTGAATTTTCTACCGCGTTAGCATTAGTTGTCGGATCATTTATTTCTGCTGGCTCACTAACAGCTGATTTTGTCCGCTTTGGCAAAAAGCCGATGGGAGCTGTACTGGTCACGATGATCGCCTTCTTCATCGGTAATTCGCTGATGTTTATATTTGGCGCTGCGGGTGCTGCGGCAACTGGCCAATCTGACATCTCAGAAGTAATGATTGCACAAGGTTTATTGATTCCAGCTATCATCGTACTCGGCTTGAATATCTGGACAACCAATGACAACGCGCTATACGCTTCAGGTCTGGGTTTCTCAAACATTACCGGCCTGTCCAGCAAATACCTATCGATGGCAAACGGCCTTATCGGTACCCTGTGTGCGCTTTGGCTGTACAACAACTTCGTTGGCTGGCTAACCTTCTTGTCGGCGGCGATTCCTCCTATCGGCGGAATTATCATTGCAGATTTTCTGAAAAACCGTCATCGTTACAAAGACTTTGCTAACGCAGAATTCAACACTGTTAACTGGGCGGCAATCATGGGTGTTGCGGTGGGTGTTGCAGCAGGTCACTTCCTGCCAGGTGTCGTACCTATCAACGCCGTTATCGGCGGCGCGGTAAGCTACCTTGTACTTAACCCGCTACTGAACCGTAAACCTAACCAACAAACGGCAAATGCATAAGGATCGTTCTCGATGCAAAGCACAAACATGCTAATTCAAAACATTACACTACGTGGCAAGGAAGGCCTGCATCAAATCCTCATCGAAGAGGGAACTATTACAGCGATCAAAACTATGGATAATGCCTTCCACTTCGATGGTGTCATTTTGGATGGCGAAAACGGCATGGCAATCGCTCCGTTTTGTGAACCGCATATTCACCTTGATACCACGCAAACGGCCGGTGAGCCTAACTGGAACATTTCCGGAACGCTTTTTGAAGGTATCGAACGCTGGGCAGAACGTAAATCAATGCTCTCAGTGGAAGATGTCAAACGCCGTGCAAAGCAAACGCTGAAATGGCAAATTGCCAACGGTATCCAGCATGTCCGTACCCATGTCGACGTTTCTGACCCAACGCTCATTGCCCTTAAAGCAATGCTTGAAGTCAAAGAAGAAATGAAGGAATGGGTTGATATTCAAATCGTAGCGTTCCCTCAGGAGGGCATTCTCTCCTACCCTAACGGCAAAGAATTAATGGAACAAGCCGTTAAAATGGGCGCAGATGTCGTCGGTGCAATTCCCCACTTTGAATTCACCCGTGAGTACGGTATTGAATCTCTGCATTTTGCCTTTGAGCTAGCACGTAAATACGACCGCCTCATTGATGTGCACTGTGATGAAATCGACGATGAGCAGTCTCGTTTTGTAGAGACTCTCGCTGCACTCGCCCACAAATATGAGATGGGTGATAAAGTCACGGCAAGCCACACCACTGCAATGCATTCATACAATGGCGCGTATGCATCCCGTCTGTTCCGCTTGCTCAAAATGTCGGGTATTAGCTTTGTTGCCAATCCATTGGTAAACATCCACTTGCAAGGGCGCTTCGATGACTATCCAAAACGACGTGGCGTTACGCGCGTCAAAGAGATGCTAGCATCCAACATTAATGTCTGCTTTGGCCATGATGATGTCTTTGACCCATGGTATCCACTAGGCACGGCAAACATGTTGCAAGTACTTCACATGGGGCTCCATGTCTGTCAGGTTATGGGCTATGAGCAAATCAACAATGGGCTAGATCTGATCAGCACTCATTCAGCGCGAACTCTGAACATTCAAGATCGCTACGGCATCGAAGAGGGCAAGCCAGGCAACCTTTTGATTCTGCCAGCAGAAAACGGCTTTGACGCCGTTCGCCGCCAAGTCCCTGTTCGCTACTCAATTCGCCAAGGCAAGATTATTGCTAAAACGCAGCCAGCGGTTACTCATATTCATCTCGGAGAGAATGCTGAGCCTGTCACCTTTCGTCGCTAAATCGTCGACTTAACACAAAACAAAAACGGACGCTGAAATGCGTCCGTTTCTTTTAAAAGCAACTCGAATGGTTAGCGCTTACGTCGAATAAACCCGAGACCTGCCAATGTTAGCAACCATGCCCAACCGGTAGAGCCACCGCTTGAATCAACATATTTGCCCATTTCACAGTTCGTTGGTGAAATGCCATCTGCATTAGGATTACATCCATTACCACTGGCCTCTTTATCCTGCTCAATGATATAAGCTGGTGGCGAGATTGGATTCTCAGGCACTTTCGCGATCACTCGCATCACCCAATTATAATAAGTGCCAACACGAGTATAGAATGATGGACGATTAACCGAACCACATGTCGGTATACCTGTCACACCACCACTCACAATACCAACCTGAACCCAATTACCTAACTCATCTTGTGCGCGAAGCGGGCCACCGCTGTCCCCCTTGCAGGAGTCAGCACCATAATCACCATCCAACACTTCCTCTTGATCCTCTTCCTCTTCCCCTTCATTGGTCAGATCATCAGGATCAATCACAATATCATCTCGAATCTCAGGTGCTATAGTACATATCTTAGTCTGATCGAACGGGCTGGCTATAATACCGTGCATCCCATTACCTTGCTCAATAAGGGCAAAACAATCAGCAATAGGAACATGGGTCAAATAAGCCTCTTGAAGCTCATTAGGTAGAATACTGGCACCTGGATCAACAAATCCCCATCCAGATAGCCTATTATTTTTAACACGGTTTGCCGGATCCCACTCCTGAGCCAAACGGGTATCGATCTCACTGGCAACATCTGGGGCCGCTAGAGTAATCGGTGTCACCGAATCCGATGGGAATGGACGGCTAACCCGCAATAGAGCAATATCGTTCTGCAATGCAGTTTTAACCACTTCTTGCGAACCATCAAAGTCACCTTCAACCAAAGCCCCCGGTGAATAGTCAGGATGGACAACGACATGCGATATTGAATAAAGGTGACCAACATCGGTCAACTCAAGCGTTGGTGAGCCAACCGCAAGATTTAGTTGGTGCGGCTGAATTACAAAGTGCTTTTTCGAGTTCGAATCATAACTCACGACACAATGGGCTGCTGTCAATGCCCAGTTTTCACTAATGACTGACGCGCCACAGTTATGAGCATTATCCATAGGAAGAACACGCAACGAAGCCATCCAACTGTGATTGCTGATATCGGTTACAGGATCACCACCAACGACATAAGGGGTAACATTCGATGCTCCTGCCATCATCGATGGTAAAAGCATAGAGGTCGCCAAGGCCAGAAGGGCTTTTTTCATTCCTAACTACTCCAGAATCCATTCAATCTGAGCAGAATAACAAGCCCTTATAGAAACCACAGATAGAAGAATGACAAAATGCGAGTCATTACGCCCCACATTCGAGTTAACTTACATCATTGCATCATTTTAGTGCTATGCGAGTTCCATAACCCATTGTTAACAGTGAACTTAAATGACCTCATTGCCTGTTAATGGACAAGGGGCACTTTCAATATCGAAATCAATAAATGCCCCCGTTAACTGAGAGGTAATGGTAGGATAAAAACCAAAATCTACCGCTTCATCAATATTCTCAATATCAATCGTATAGATTTTAACACCGAGCATTTTTACCTCGCTTGGTAAACAACTGGCTGAATCATTTAGCGTAAAACAAATTTCATCTGTCGTATCAATGTAGCCACACTGAACCTCTTCTTTTACCCCCAAATTTTGCAAACCGGCAAGATCACCTCGCGGCAGTTCATCGGGAATAACGATCAACGCTTCCGCCTCATCAAGCGTGTAATATTTACTCACGAGCACGGTATCCACCTTCGCCCCATCAACTGCAAAAACCCGAGTGTCTCCCTTTAATGCAGCCTCCATATCATCATCGTTACAACCGAATAGCGCCATCAATGACAAAAAAATACATGTTTTTTTCATATAATCCCTCATGTAGTAATATTTTTATTCAGATTATAGACTCATTTCACTCACACCTGCATCACACTATCATTACAAACGCAATGTTAACTGCTGGAATTTTGAACACAATATAGCTAATTAATGTGATCTTGATCTTGATTCCTTCCATTATTTATATTTAATGGCATAATAAACAGAACAATTACCTGTATGGGTAACTTCTACCATTACACATCTACGGATAATAACTATGAGTATTGAATCAATCGTAAAACAGCGCGCTGGCGAGCAATGTGAACTGTGTTCTTCTACTGACGATCTAAAAGTATATGAAGTACCAGCCTCTCCAGACTCAACTGCTGCAAGTTGTGTGCTGGTATGTGAAAAGTGCCGTAGCGAAATCGAAGATGCTGAAACACTAGATCAAAACCACTGGCGCTGCCTGAACGACAGCATGTGGAGCCAAGAACCAGCTGTACAGGTAATGGCATACCGTATGCTTAAGCGTCTGTCTTCTGAAACTTGGGCTCAAGATCTACTAGACATGCTGTACCTAGAAGAAGACAAAATTGAGTGGGCAGAAAAAGGCCTACTAGCCGACGAAGACAAACCACGCGACGTAAACGGCGTTGAACTGAAAAAAGGCGATGATGTTACTATCATCAAAGACCTGCCAGTTAAAGGTTCAAGCATGGTAATCAAGCAGGGTACTGCTGTTCGTGGTGTTAACCTGACTGATGATCCTAAGCACATTCAAGGCAAAGTAAACGGTCAGACAATGTTCATCATTGCTGAATACTGCCGTAAGAAATAAGAGCCTGACTCTTTCCAAAAAAACCGCCTTTAATGGCGGTTTTTTTATAATAGACGCCATCAAATTTTATTTGCCATTCTTTGAATATGATGAGTTTGATACCTCAACGTGGATCAAAAGCTAAGAATCTATCTCAAATTGAATTTTCAAGAATATATCTGTTAATATAAACAGAGTTAGTCGGGGAGCCAAAAGGCTGAGACCACCACCGCCAAGCGCAAAGAGTGGGACCCGTTGAACCTGATCCATTTAATAATGGCGTAGGGAACTAGCATGACTTTGTTCCCTCTATAGGTGTAAACCAACTACCCCCATAGAAAAGCCACGCTACCCACGCCAAATAACGAGGTAGACATGGCCAATTCATCCAAGACTCCCATCACTCTGACTATCGCTGGCTCGGACAGTGGTGGTGGTGCCGGTATTCAAGCAGACATCAAGGCAATTTCCGCTACGGGCAGCTATGCCTGCTCTGTCATTACCGCCCTTACCGCACAAAATACCCAAGGTGTCAGTGGTATCTTAGGAATCGATCCTTCATTTGTCGAACAACAATTAGACGCTGTATTCTCTGATCTCGATATTCAAGCAGTCAAAATCGGCATGCTTAGCGATAGTCGCATCATAAAAGCCGTTGCAAACAAATTGCAGCAATACCAACCTAAGTTCCTTGTTATCGATCCCGTTATGGTGGCAACCAGCGGTGATTTGCTGCTTGAACAAACGGCTATTTCCACCCTGCAATCTGAGCTAATACCGCTAGCTGATATCATCACCCCCAATTTGCCTGAAGCCGCCGCCCTACTAGGCTGCCCAATTCCCACTTCTGAAGATGAAATGGAAACCCTGATTGATGCGCTGCGCCTATTGGGTGCAAAATCCGTTTTGCTTAAAGGCGGACATTTAGAACAAGCTGCAAGCTGTACTGATCTCCTTATCTTGCCCAATGAGGTCATTCGTCTTTCAACGCCCAGAATTGCCACACGCAATACCCACGGCACGGGTTGTACCCTCTCTGCTGCCATTGCCTCATTTCTTGCCCAGGGCTATCCCCTTCCAATCGCCGTCAAATTTGCCAAGCAATATATTACAGACGCGCTCAGACACGCTGACGATTTGAAGATTGGTTCCGGGCATGGGCCGGTCCATCACTTCTTTGCCTTCAACGGTAAACCAAGCTAGACAAACCTTCTCATTCAGCATCGATCTACGGATGAGCATTTACTATTGCACAGCAACCCAACGGCTTTTCATAGACAATAAAAAAGCCAGCCCTAAAAAGGCTGGCTTTTTCATGCGTACGAATTATCAACCAAAAATCATTACGGCAAGATAATATCTACCCGACGGTTATTCTCACGACCAAATTCGGAATCGTTGGTTTCTATGGGGGCCTGCTCACCTTTACTTTCTACAAGCAAACGCTGTGATCGAATCCCCTTTCCATGCAAATAATCTGCGCTTTGCTCAGCTCGCTTAATACCTAGTTGGTAGTTGTATTTTTGGCTACCACGATTATCCGTATTGCCCTGCAATGCGACAACCTGTTCGGATTTTGCTAACTGACGAGCGACATAATCCAAAATTTGTTTAGAGAATGGGGTTAACTGTGCATTGTCAAAGTCAAAATAGACCCGTCCAAGTAATGACGACTGAGGAGACTTATCGCCTGTCATTACTAGCAGTTGCTTGCCATCAAGATACTCTATGCACTGGGCCGATATCCCCAGAGGCTGCGCAGCATCCAACAATGCCTTCTTCAAGGCTTTTGACTCACTGGGGACCGATATTTGCAAAAAACCATTCCGATGCTGACCGATACCCTGCACCTGCCCAATTTCGACCCGATGGACAACGGCATACTGGCCAGTACTACAATAACTTTCAATCGCCAGATCATCACCACTAGCGGCAACGCAGCTCAATGGTAATAAACACACGAGTGGAAATAACTTTTTCAACATTTTTAATTATCCGTACAGTTTTGTAATACCGCTTGAACGGGCACCTTTTTTAATTAACTCTTCAATTTTATCTATCAGATCATCAACATCGTTGACATCAATAATATCTTCATCGGGATTAACCACACAGCGTTGAAAACCACTCTGATGGCTAGCGTTGAAATTAATGCCGACAACACCGATATATAGCGGCTGTTCGCTATCGCTAAAACCAGCACGAATCTTATCGCATAATCCTCTGTTAACTAACTCAGGTAGAACATTTCGATATGGAGATTCCTCGCCATCACTCAATATCAAGATCATCTTCAAGCGCTCTCGATACGCTTTCAATACCTTTGGATCATGGCTTTTTGGACGCCCTTCAGCCATTACCTGCGCTCCGCGCAAAATTCCTTGATAAGCCGCCGTTGCGCCGTTTGCCCCCATCTGCTGCACCCTATATAGCGCCGATTGAGACGATGACAATCCTATCGTCCAGAATGCGTCAGAACCACGCGAACAGTTATACTTTTGGCTATATAGATTGTTCTCTGAACTGTCATAGTGCAGTTGTTCATAGTCCACTTTATTTACAAATGCATCAGCAACTGTCTGCGAATAATCAACATAATACGGGTAGTCAATCAAACGCCATGAGTTAGTAGACAATACATCATAGATTCGTTTGGCTTCCTCTCGCCGATGATGCTTGGTGGTTCTTGAATAACCAGGACAATAACGAGAATTCTGGCGACATTGCTGAAGAGTATTGAGACTGTATGGAGCCCAAAACGACCAATCAACTTCTTCGTAATCCAGCGTACTCACCGAGCTTCGGTAATTGTTATATCGAAGCTGAGTATTGCAAATCAGCCTATTGTTGATTTTGTCTTGTACCCGCATATTGAACGGAACAAAGGCCACTCGGTTTTTGATAATGTGATCATCCGGATCAGGTACCAAAATATTAGATGAAATCCTATTGATGGCATTCTTCAACCAAAACAACTGCGAACGTCCCTGCCAACTTCTGTTCATTGAACCTGAAAAATCAGAAACAAAAACAATATCGACATCCCTATCGCCGAGATACTGAGGATATTTCTTAGCCAGTGAATGACCAGCAATATCTTGCTCGGGCGAAAAAGAAGGAATAAGGGAACTCGTAAACCACGTATGCTGCCACGTTCTGGCATCAACGCTGTATTGCACATATTCTTCCTGACCGATGTTGGGCTTGCTCTCTTGAAATGTACGAACCGTTTTTATATTGATGGCATCGATATCTCGTACATATGCCCGAACATAATCTTCAGCCATGGATTTGGCTTTACCCTTATTGTCGGCAATTGTAATCGCCAAAGCAGCGGCTTCGGTGGCATCTTCCAACCGGCTTTTTTCCTGGATATACCGCGTTCCTTCAATTGCCAAAAAGATCAGCGCCATTAACGGCACCAGCAACATCGCAAACCATATTGCGGCAACACCTTTTTGTGCTCTATAAAATGGCCCATTCATATTAACGGCCTGGCATAATTGAGCTAGAAACGACCGTGGGATTTTTACGTTTCATCCCCATAAATGGTGCAAACCACGAAGAAACGGGCGAACACAAGGTCACTCGATATAGCGGATATGCCTTACCATTTTCCACGGGAACCAACTCCCGATTTGACACCATCGACGACACTGGCACACATCCCAGACGCCTAAACGCGGCACTCGTAAAAGCGGGCTGAATATCATTATCAACGATAGCTTCAATACTAATGGCGACATCATCAACGGGAGTATCAAGCAAGCGCCCTGCCAATCTCTGCATATCACTAATATCTCTTTGCGACAGTTCAAATCTAGGTACAGGCTTGCCATCAACCATTGACCCATAATAACGAGTGCGTTCTTTCAATATGTTAACCAATGAAAAGCTCGCTCGGTCAAGCTGCGAGCGCACCAATAACTGATGGCTAAGATCAGAAACAAAAACAAACAATGCACACAATATAAACAGCACCAGTGCAAACTCAACAACCATTGCCCCGTGCTGTTTTTGCTTACCGACCAATATCTTCACCGGGCCATCCTTCATGCTCTAAGTTCAATAACATCGATCGCGAAATCGTGACTTTTTTATCTGCTAAAGCCAATAAAGGTGGCTGGTAATAATAAGAAAGGGTTATATCTGCCAATACATACTCAGGTGAAACATCACTAGCACTCGCGGCTCGATTATCAACCAAATCGCGGTATGATTTATAATATTTTGCAGACAGAGTAAATTGATCTTTGGCTATCAAAAAATGCCATAAGGTCCCTTCTTGAGATAAAAAACGATTAAACTGCATCTGATAGCGATCGTAGTTACTTTTACCTTGATATGTTTTCGTCTCACGGATCGTTTCTCGTAAGGCATATTCCGTCACATTGACGACATAAATGCGAAAACAAACCTCGATAACTGCGAACGAGACCAGCATCAACAGGATCCCGCCAAGTGCAAACTCGATGGTAGCAGCACCTTTCTGCCTTGCCAGTCTCATAAGACTTATTGCCCCATCTGCTGTACTTGCAACACAAGTTTATTCAAATCTTCGTGGCCATACATCGTCTTCAATACGTCAATTGCAGTGTCCTTATTGCCTGCTTTTATCAATGCAATTGCAAGGTTAACATTCAATGTCTGATTATTAGGGTTCTGTCTATAAACAGGCATAAGCATCTCAACGGCTGATTTATATTGCCCTTGTGCTAACATCAGTACCGCAAGATTATTCTTTATTGTCAGATCATCACCGCCGTTAAGGCGTGCTGCATTAAATTCATATTCTGCGTCAGAATATTGTTTCAACTCGGTATAAGCCATACCGCGGCGAATATGTAAATCAGAACTAGCATCACCACTTACATAGGCTCTATCAAAAGCAGAAAGTGCCTTCTGATATTGCATTTGCCGACTATATATATCACCTAACAATACATAAAGTTGAGCATTTTCAATCCGTGGATTTTTTTCAAGAACATGATGGACATAAAATGACGCTGACTCTACATCTCCAGATTTAAAATACGCATCAGCCAATTTAATCATAATAGACTCATCGTCAGAATGGGTAACTAATTGCTGTTTGTAATATTCAATCACACCTTGAGTGTTACCCAATTTAGTCATGTCAGTTACGGTTGAAGTAGGTGCTACGGTAGACGAACACGCACTCAATAATGCTACCACCATAGTCGCAATGACAAACTGATTTTTTTTCATAGCCGATTATCCGATATCTAGTGACATTTGCATGATTCCAGGAGCCAAAATCAAAATAACAATTGGAAACATGATAAATAAAATCAATGGAATACTCATTTTCGCTGATAATTTTCCGATCTTTTCCTCAATCGTCAGCACTTCCATCTTTCGCATATCTTCCGATAAATCACTCAATACATTAGCAATCGATGTACCGTATTGTAAGTTTTGGATTAAAGTAAGAACAAAACTACGTACTTCACTGGTCGGGATCCTCTCGCTTAAATCATTGAGGGCTTTTTCGAGCCCATATAATCGGGCCGAATCTGATGTTTTACGTATTTGAAAGCACAAGTCCTTATCGAACGATTCCAATTCAGCACCAAGATACACCAGCGATGCCTCAATGGTCATTCCGGTCTGTACGCATACCGACATCATATCCAGCATATAAGGCAATTGCTGCGATGTTTTTCGGATCAATGCCGCCTTACGTGCGGCTAATACCATATCCGGAATTACAATAATGGCAATCATGCAAAGCATACCGATCACAAGTTTATTACTACTAGAGAAATCACTCATGACAATAGATATACTAACCATTCCAATAACTGACATTTTTATCGGAAAATAATATTTAGCAAAATTGGTGTTATAAATACCAGCATCAATCAACTTTTGCTCGAGTTCCTTCCTGTATTTCTGTCCAAAACGCACCAGCATAATATTCAATCGTTCAATCATGCTTTCACGATGCATATTAAAATAGACTCGCGCATTAGCCTTAGCACGCCTACTTTTATAATGTCGAGTGAACAAAATAGCGAAAACAACAGCAAACAATATAATAGATATAAAAATAGCCACTACTTCACACTCCGAACCAACAGCCAAACAATGCCTAAACCAATCGCTTCACTGCCTAGTACATAATAAAGAACATAACGGCCTTGAGGGTCATTCAATATAAAATCCACATTTGCCGGATTAATATAGTTTAACAACACCATGAATAGCACTGGAATGGCTGCGACAATTTTGGCAGAGATACGTGCCTCTGATGTCATCGCCATCTTTTTCTTTTCAAGCGTACGTGCATCGACCAATACACGAATCAAGCGAGCCAATACGCTTTTCAACTGGCCGCCACGGGCCATATTGGCCCGCATTGTCACAACAAAAAACAAAAAAGCCGGATAAGGGTAATTTTTGCTGGCACGCTGAAAAACAACATCAGGGCTTTCGCCCATTTTCAGACGTTCGCCCATATTTTTAAACTCACGCCCTATCCCGTTATCTAGACTTTCACCCACATAACTGATGGCCTGCATCAAGCTATCACCGGCCGTAACCGCACTCATCAACAAATTCAATGCATCAGGGAAACTACGTTCAAAATCATTACGGCGTTTCTTTATCAGCCAGCCCCACCCCATCCAAATCATTACCACAGGAAACAGCAAGGTTACCCACTGCGAATGCAAATGCAGCAATTGCGAGTTAATGTACCAAGCCACCATAACCACAGTACTGAGAAAAACCGTAATGATGACCGTAGCGCGATCTCCCAGCATGGCGAGGATCGGACTGCACTCATCCTTGATTCTCTGAAACCGACCGCCTTTATTCAGGCTTTTAACATTTATTGCTTGAAATTCGAGCTTGGGAACATCTTGGCTAATATCTTCAAAATATGAAACTTTTCGAGCACGCTTACCGCCCCACCAAAGATATAGGGCGATACCGAACAAAATCAAAGATAAGGAAAAGAACATCGCTTACTGCCTAAACGCAGCCATCAGCTCATTATGCAAACCAAAGAACTGTGCTTTTTTCATCAGTTCTGAACGCTGCATAATGCCCTGAGTAACAAACTGCCCCTGTACTTTCTCACTAAAGTGGGTGTCATCAGGCTGAAAACGGAAAATCTCCTCCATTACGACATTATCTCCTTCAAGACCCACGATCTCAGAAATACTAGTGATCTTACGCGAACCATCACGAAGACGGTTAACCTGAATAACCAACTGCACCGCGCTAACAATAGTGCGGCGAATAGCATCCAACGGCTGATTCAAGTTCGCCATCATCACCATAGACTCAACACGAGCAATGGCATCACGCGGCGAGTTGGCGTGCAAGGTTGACATCGAACCATCATGGCCAGTATTCATCGCCTGGAGCATTTCAAAAGACTCAGCACCACGGCACTCGCCCAAAATAATTCGATCAGGGCGCATACGCAGGGCATTAATCACCAAATCACGCTGATAGATCGCACCGGTATTCTCTATGCTGGCGGCACGCGTCTCTAGGCGTACAACATGAGGTTGCTGCAAGCGAAGTTCTGCCGCATCCTCAATGGTGATAACACGCTCATCATTATCGATATATTGCGACAATGCATTAAGCAACGTTGTTTTACCCGAACCAGTACCACCCGAGATTAAAATATTCAAACGACAACGCGCAGCAATCATCAGCACACGCGCCATTTCATAAGACAGCGCACCAAAGCTGATCAGCTCTTCCAGTCCAATTTTCTGTTCACGGAACTTACGGATAGAGATCGCGGTACCATCAAGCGCGATGGGCGGGATAACAATATTGACCCGGCTGCCATCTTCAAGACGAGCATCCACTGTCGGCGACATTTCATCCACCCGTCGGCCAACACGCGCCGCAATGCGCTTGGCAATTTCCAACAGTTGAGGCTCGTTAACGAATGTAATATCCGAGCGTTGCAACTTACCGTTACGCTCGAAAAAAATATTGTCCGGACCGTTAACCATGATGTCTGTGATCGACTGATCCTCGATAAGTGGCTGCAGCGGGCCAAGCCCCAACAATTCGTCAAGCAGGCTTTTCACCAAGCCAGCACGCATCATTGCGGTAATTGGACGGTTAGTTCCTCGCGCCAGGATCTCTACCGCATTCTGAATTTGCTTTTCTAGCTCGTCACGCCCCATCTGCTGGACGGCTTCTGCATCAAGCGCATCAAAAATCTGCTGGCGAAAAGCTAAATAAAGCTGCTTATTGGCACTCATCGTTTAAACATCCTTAGTAGCTGGCTGACTCGACTCTTGGTTTCGTTGCGCTGCCCATTGATCAACCTGACTAGCTCATCAAGGCTCTGCTGCATCTGGCGGTCATGCTTGTGTGCCCGCTTGCCTTCTAAAATCAAACGCCCCAAAGAACGGCTAAACGGCAAATAGACATCAATCGGCACTGTTAGGTATTCCGCAACTTCTTCTTTGCTCAGCACAAAGGCAGAATCAGGACGGTGACTGTTCAAAACTGTCAAAACGCGTAATTTTTTTGTATCTGATATTTGAAGGTTGGCAATTCGCTCAATCAGTCGACGCGCATTACGGACAGAAGAGACGGAAGGCTCAATCACAACAACGACAACATCATTGTGCTCGACCAAACTCAGAGGATCGGTCCTAAACCCTGTACTGGCAGAAAAATCTTCAATAATGTAGTTGGTATTACGACCAAGTAATTGACATAACGTCCGATTAAAACCAAGTAATTGGTAATCCGACTCACCGCCATCCAAGGCTAGCAACCGTAAATTCGCACGAACCTTCGTCAAAAAGCTGATTGCGCTTTCATCATCAAGCTCATGCAGAGGCATCGTCATTTCGGTAATATTGTGCCGTTTCAGCCCTTTGATAGAGAGCATTACATCTATATTACTGTCCTCATATTGGTGGTCGACCAAGACCGTATCTGTACCATCAGAAGCCAGTACCGACGCTATTTCTGTAGAGAGCATTGTCGTCCCTACCCCACCTTTGGACCCCACCACAGCAACACGTTTGGCTTTTCGAAGGTTACTCACCCCAGAAAATGTCTGCAGGTTCTTGCTCACATGCGACAGGAAATCAGCCAACTCTTGCTTGGTAACAGGCCAGAACACATAGTAGAAACCCATGTCTTTAAGCGCGCGCAGCGTCGAAATTGCATCTTCCTTTCCAAAAATGATCACCCCTTTGTGGGTCGGGATCTGGCTAGCAAAACGCTTAGCATCTTCAACGACATTAGCCGATTCGTTCAGCTCAAGAATAATGATTTCATTAAGCCCGGAATTATCAAACTCTGAAGAACGCAAGGCTTCTTTCTCTACCATTGGCGGATTCCAGCCTTCGAATACGAAAACTTCCTGAACCAACGCTAGGCATGCCTGTGACTGGTAAATCAAGGTACAGCTTTTGGGGCCATTCACGACCGGCAACTGAGGTGCAACATTTTTGCTAATGGCTTTCGCTAAATCGAACATCGGTTAGTGCCCCAAAACATGCTTCGGATAAGCAATTTGCTTCATTCTCATTGATTCGACAAAACAATCTCGTCGAACATTGTGCCCCCCCAGCACCAACGGCGGACAGGTCTCGGTCACCAACTTAGCCAATGAGACGATGACCGTCAGATCACCGGCCGATGCAGGATCATAAACCACCGCAAACTGACTGGGAGCCAATCCCATTGCTGCCAACACTTTTGTTTGCGCCATCGCAAGAGCCTTACCTCGTGCGGTACGATAGGCATAACGAACCTCAACACCTCGATCAGTCTTCATCGCGTTCTTCACAATGGCTTCCAACTCAGTGGCAATATCCGTTTTGGAGTGTTCCAAAGAGACCGTATAGGTATGTTGCTCTGGTACATACAAGGCTTCGGCCCCCTGCTCGCGATACAAGGCGTCAGAACAACCGCTGCACAACAATACCGTTAATAGCCCAATCCACTTTTTCATTCGATGAATCCCCCTCGAGACAGAAGATCAATGGCCAAGGCATCTGCTTGATCACCCTTGGAGGTATTACGTACATTAAACAATCGAGACAGGGTTGAGGTCTTCTTGATGTAGGGCAACTGAATTGCCTCAGGTGAGACCGGCTTAACCAGATTAACCGTCGCAACAATCAGCAACTCTGTTTTCTTGCGCTCGGTAACAGACTTACGAAATGCAGCACCAAGAATAGGTAGATCGCCGATCAACGGCACTTTCTGCAGTTGCTCCAAATCATTGCTGCTCATTAGCCCGCCCAGCACAAAACTTTCGCCATCAGCCAATTCGACGGTTGTCATTGCCTTGCGAGTCGCTAATTGAGGCACTTCCATGCCGGCCGTTTTGATATATTTCGTCACGTCACTGACTTCGGGTGCGAGCTGCATCCGAATTTTCTCATTGCTCATAACCTTGGCGGTCAAATCTAGCTTGATGCCAAATTCTTTGAACGTGATATTAACGTTATTGTTCGAGGTCACAATCACCGGCACCTCGCCGCCAACCAAAAAGCTGGCTGACTCACCAGATAATACGGTTAAATTCGGCTCAGCCAGAATCTGCGCCATACTATCGTCAGCCAAGGCGGTGATCAGCGTACTGAGATCAGCAGGCTTAAAACGGGCAAAGGCAAACTGACCCACACTGGCACCCAGCGTGCTCCAATCCGTACCCAACGTTTTAGCAAAAGTTTCTGAGACTTGAGCCACCGAAATCTTCACGTTGACCTGTTGTACGCTGGCAACTTTAAGCTGCTCGATAATGCCTTCCCATGTATTGTTGCGGGCAAAGATCATACTTTCGGGCTCTTCAATCCCCGAATCTTGGAACTCGAGCTTATCTGTTTTTTCATACCTCTCGGTTTTGGCTCGCTTTAACAGCGTCGCCACCGTGCGGTAGACATCATCGCGTTCTTGTTCAGAATAAACCGTGCCACTCACGGCAACCTGCTCCCCCACAGACTCAAGTTTGATCGCCAAATTGGGGAAATGCAGCTGGAGCTGACGACGAATCTGGGTCAGATCAAGATCAACCCAAATACGCTGGGACAACAGCACTTGACCATCATTGCCATAGGCAATCAAACGAGCCTGCCCCACACTTTTGGCAAACACAACCAAGGTATGCTTATCTATAACCTGATAATCGGCTACGGTCGGCGCACTAATAAATACTTTTTCAATATCCTGTTGCAGATGGATATCTTGGGCATCGTTAAGCGTGATATAGCGATCACCGGCCTGAACCGTCAACGGCGCAACAATACACATAACGAGCAACACAATTCGTAGCAGCATCAATCCAGCCCCCCAAAATTCGACGTATTGGTTGAGCCTCGCAACTCCACAACGCCGCTATAGTTGTTAATAACATCACTTACGACGGCATCAAGCGCACCGCGGTAGTGTTGGCTGCGATATATTTCAATCTGGGTTGTTTTTTGAGCCAATGACAAACGTGCGATATCATCAGGATCGACTTCAATGATGATGGTTGTCATCCCATCCGTTTCCATTGCCGCCTTCGCCGTCACAACATCGTTGGACTCATCGCCGATATTCATTACTCGAAGATGAGAAAGGAATAGTCTTGCTTCTAGACCATCAAATGATGATACGAGATTATTTTGAGAAGATAGGTTTTCACTTGGCGAACTAATTGTAAGAATATCAATATAATCACCAGGATGGATATAACCATTAATTAGATTTCGAGTAGACACATGCAATGGATATAATGTCTTCCCATTTCTAACCAATAAATCCAGATAGCCAACTTGATTTTTTTTTGTTTGATATTCTGAAAAAACCAACGCTCCCTTCGGAACATCAACATTAAGCAATGTGGTTGGAGCAAAGTCTAATTCAATATCTGAATTAATACCAAACTTAATGGCTTCATCAAGCAAAACCTGTTCTCTTACCAATTCATCAGCTTTTATTGCTTGGCCTTTTTTTAGATTATCTTTACTGCGCCAAATTGTTACATATTGCAGTGGTTGCTCTTGAATCGGTGCAGCTTGCTCAGATTGATGCACTGGCGTCAGTGCATCATAAACACCATATAACCCAGTAACCACAGCAAGGAAAGCGATAAAGAAAATAACTTTAGAACTCATAAATTCAGGTTCATAGGTAAGAGGAAAGGAGAGAAAGATAGAACCCGATAGAAATAGCAACCCCGTAAGGAATACCAGGATCCTGTCCGCGCGCAGCACGACGATATAGTCGGTACTTTACCCAGTAAAACAATGCCAGAATGCCGCCAACTACCAGCGTTACCCAAATTGCCAGCGACAATTCAGAGAAAGGGATGGCAACGGACAACGCCGTTGCCAACTTGCTATCACCTGCTGCGAATGCATGTATTGCAACGAGCAAAATGGTTAGCGTCGCTATCATCAAAAAACTATATGAATGAATTGTATTTTGCTGAGTCACACACAAAAGCAGTGATAAGACGAGAACAATCAATACATCAGTATTTTTTATTTTCCGATAGAAGATATCTTTTATGCTGATATAAGCAAGAAACATCCCTAATGTTATTAAATATAGCATTAGAGAAAATTGGTTATTTACTTGCTGCTGATAGCGTATCAGAAATTTTTGTAAACGCATCTGTCAGGCTAGTAATAACTGAACCATCTTTCGCAAAAATAGTTCCTAGTACAACAGCCATAGCAACACCAATTAGGCCATATTCAATTGCAGTAACACCGCGCTCATCATTTTTGTAAGCAGACAAAAAAGCATCAACTTTTGCATATACAGAAGTTAGCATGGGTTTTCCTTATAAAGGCTGTTCTATAAATAGAAGTTATTATCAATACTTATAGATACAAATATTATGACATCACAAACAAACTAATATTAATTTAAGCCAAGTAAAACTCAGACATTATTATATTGTTAGTGGTATGAATTTGCTTTCGCTGCAATATAATCAAATCAGAAATCAAGAGTAAAATCAAAATCATTAATCGTAACAACAAATTACACTTATCAAAATATGGTACAGCGACCTGTTTAATAGATAAGTAACTGATTATAAATGGTTTACAATTTGGCATTTATTGACAATTTTCTGACACACGCGTCAAAAGTAATTTTATCTTGCATTTTATATGCTCAAATTTCAACCAAACCATGCATGCAGCACATGTTAAAATTGTTCAATTGCTATACTGGAGTCAAAATCACCCCAAAAACACCATGTTACATTACGTACGCTAAAAACTGACATGACAGAAATATTTGCAAAAAAAAAGCACGATTTTCATCGTGCTATTCATAAGTATTCACCAAATTCAATGATGAGAGCAGCTTATCTAAATATCACCCTCTCGAACATCTCTATGACTGTATCAGGTGACCATCAAAGCCTAAGCCCACTAATTTTTCATAGGCGCTCAAAACATCTATTGGAACATCTTGCTTAACCGAAAAACCTTTTTGGGGATAATCCATAACTCGCTGCAAATCCCCAACCATCACATTAATGACCTCAGCATAAGTGAGAGATTCATTCGGATAATCGTCTAGGCTAATCCTTGGCGATGTCACAATAACGGCTTGCTCCGGCCACAAACACTGGCAAGTGGCATAGGCCCGACGTTCCATAAAAGGTTTCTGAACCAGAATAAGTCGCTCAGCACTGATCCCCTTATCTTCGAGCAAAGTACGGGTAAAAAGAATATTCTCACCCGTATTTGTCGATGCCGGTTCGATATAGATCGCCTCTTTCGGAACCCCCATATCCTGAGCCACGGCAGCAAATGCCTCAGCTTCCGAACAATCAAATAGGCCTTCTGTTAGTGCCCCAACGCCACCCGAAAAGGCTATCCAAGGTGCATATCCTTGTAAATACAGCTCAGCAGCATACTCGGCGACACGCAAATCATTGCTGCACAGCACGAATAAGCCGTCACTTGGTACGAGCGTATGGTTTAACTGGTGGTAGTCCCACACTTTCTGGGCTAAGGCATGCGCCGTTGATGACATAGCAAACTCCTTCTGCAGCTAATCTAGAAATAATGTTTTAACGCAACCACCATTGTGGAACAAGTGTGCAATTGTGCTCACCACAGCTCAGCCAGCCTTGCTCACCCTCGATAGTCAACTGTAGCTGCATGGTACGCTCAACCATGGCCTCCAATTGCGCTAACGTCTCATCATCAAAGAATACAACGGAAATATTGCCATACTGTTCGATTTTGGTCTTGTTTTGTTTCCACCAAATCGGAGCTGCATTATCACCGTAGGCAGCAATCAGCACCTTATCCGCTTTGTGTGCCGCTTTCTTTATGCGCTTTTCATCCGGCAGACCCAAATCAACCCATAGCTCAATATCGTCAGTGTAATTTTTCTTCCACAACACCGGCTCATCGGCATCACATAGCCCTTTGGTAAAAACCAATTCTTCATCGGCATTAAAGCCCCATACCGCCAACCGTAACATTAAACGCTGCAGCGTTTCAGACGGATGGCAAGCCAATGTGTGTGCCTGATCGAGATATACGTGACGATCCATATCTGCCACGTTCATGTTCGCTTTATAAATGGTGGCTTTTAGTGCCATATTCGTTATTCCTAAACCAACCCATAATAGGTTATACGCAAATGATTCCAGAGCCGATTCCGCTCCGAATACAACGACTCTACCGTCGTTATTATCTAAACTGACAAAGGAGGCTGGATCTCCCCGACAACCAATTTTTCTTTAGCCTGCTTATTTAACTGCTTAATTCTATACTCGAACTGCATCGCTTTACGCTTGTCACCCACAGCTAATGTCCAAGCTAGCGTCAAAGGCCCCTTCCCTTTGAGATATTTAGCGCCCTTAGCGGATGACTGATGCTCGTGGAAACGACGCTCAACGTCTGTAGTTACCCCACAGTACAATTGATTCGCTTTCGTCCTAATCAAATAGACCGACCAAATTGCCTCTACTTTCGCCATATGGAATGTCTGTTCCCAAAATGACTTACACCCAGCAGTTTGGGTATAACGTAATAAAAAACTAAGCCCAGCGATGCTGGGCTTAGTTAACAATTCTATGCAAGCAGAGAGTCTATCATCTGCCGCAACTCAGCAACTTCGCTGCGTAACGATGCAACCTCTTCTTCCAATGCCTCGATACGTTCACTTGATGCGCCTGCAACAGCAGAAGAACGACTTGCTGCAACTTGCTGCTGTAGGGCTTCCAAATCAACCTCACCGCTGAACAAGTGCATATAGCGAGGATCGCGTTTCCCTGGCTCTACCGGCAAGCGAACAACAAAAGGTCCTTTGCTATGTTCCGCCAACGAAGCCAAAACGGATTCAGTCTCTTTGACATCAGAAAACTTGCACAAACGGTTAGTTCGCGTACGGATTTCCCCCGCAGTCTGAGGCCCGCGCAACAGCAACACGCAAATTGTCGCTTTTTCCTGCTCACTAAACTGGTATGTACTGAACTCAGTATTGCAGAATCGATGCTGGTATTTCGACACTCTACTACCGAAGCCAGCAGTAACTTCTTGAATTACTCGCTTGGAAATTAACGTTTCAACGGTGTCTTGCACTTCGGCGTCTGTGAGCGACGTGACAGGGTCACGATTGCTTTTCTGGTTACAGGCCGTTGTCAGTGCATTCAATGTTAATGGGTATTGATCTGGAGTAGTTACCTCTTTTTCAAGTAAGCAACCTAATACTCGAACTTCTGTCTGTGAAAAGCACATATCCATGATCTTCCCTCACCCCTATTTTGACATTATGAATTCAACTGGGTACTGATTCACTCAGTTTAGCAAGTAACCACGCTATCACTTGCCCCCCACTTGAAGACACACTGCGTACATGCACAAGGAGATTATCACGTCATCACAATACAACAAGCGTTAAAGGCGTTAGTTGCTGGTAAAACAATCAGCTATTGCCAAGTTAGCCGCAAACGACCGGGGTCAAGGGCAAAACAAAAGAAGGAGTCAAAGAAATGCGGAGTAAAGAAGAAGGAGGCAACAAAACCGTCACCACCATCCAAGCTACCTCTATTTATTCAAATAATAAGGTAGCTTGCATGGAGAACATGCGAACACGTTCTAACGGATTAGGAAAATATGGGGTTAAGTAAACTCAGCGGCAACAAATCGATTTCGCCCCTGCTCTTTGGCTTTATAAAGGACTTTATCTACGATTTGATACATATTTTCGGCCGTTTCAAGCCCTGTAGGTACCCACGAGACCATGCCTTGGCTAACGGTAACAATGTCTGCGGTTTTAGATTTCAAGTGCGGGATTTCAAGCGCCTGAATGCAAGATTTCAAACGTTCACATTCTCGTACCGCTCGGGTTTTATCGCAGTGGCTGATGACAATAACAAATTCCTCCCCACCATAACGGGCAGCCAGCTCACCAGCTCGGCTAAAGGTCTTCTTCAAGGCCTTTGCAACCTCCTTGAGACAACGGTCGCCTTCCAAGTGGCCATAGTGGTCATTGTAAAGCTTGAAGTGATCGACATCTATCATAATGACGGTCATCGGCAAATTACTGCGCCCATGCCAAGATATAAACTCATTTAGCTTGGCATCCAACATCCGGCGATTGGCTAGGTGAGTCAAGCCATCCTCATTGGCTTGCTGTGACAGCCGATCATTCGCTTGCTCCAACTCTTCTGAGGCTTTCTTCAACTGATGACGCATATGTGCGATACGCTGCATTGCCTTTAGCTTTGCCGCCAATACAATCTTGTTAACGGGCTTAACGATATAATCATCGCCCCCCATATCAATTGCCTTGTCGATCATCTCAGGCTCATCATGCCCACTTAGAAAAATGATAGGAATCCAATCAGGATGCTTAATACGCAACTGCTGCGCAACTTCTGTACCACTCATATCCGGCATACTCACATCCAGTAATACCAGATCTGGGTCAAATACGGGGTAGCGAGCGATGGCTTCATGCCCAGATGCTACTGCCTCAACAATATGGCCTAGACGTTGCAAGCGCATTGCCAATTGCATCCTCTCGAGATGGACATCATCAACCAGTAAAATCCGCATCGCTTCCATTGCTGCATCCTATTGATTTAAATTGTTTAACATAGTTATAGCACAGCAATTAACAGTGCCTACTAATCTTTACTACTATGATCAATACAGTGTGATAGAGACAACGAAGATATTGTTATCGCCTATTCACCCAAGATGAGACAAATGATAAAAAATCGATGATAAGCTTATTATTGACATTTCCCGGCAGGGCTATAGCATTCACCCCCTTAATTTTCATCTACGCTACAGGAATATAGCGATGTCTGATATGACAAACACCGAAAATACTCACGTTGAAGAAGTAACACTTTCTCTTGCCGACTGTTCTCCTGAACTACGCAAACTGGTTGAATTCGAGCAAGTTCCTGCTGAACTGCACGACATGCTGATCAATGTTTACAAAGTGTCTGAGCCATCAACTCGTGAAGCTTGGGAGCAACTTCCAGCCAGCGCACAAAACGTATTGGACAACTTCGAGCAGTTCCACGCTCTTGTTTCTCTAAGCCAAAGCTACTCTGGTGTTGATTTCCTTGGCGAAATGCAAGAAACAGAAAAACCGGCTGATATGAGCGATGACGAGTTTGCTGAATACAAAGCCGTAATGCTAGACAAAGTACTGCACAGCTGCGTTAAAGACATGTGTAAGCAACTTAAGAAAGCACGCCGCAACCCACCAATGAAGCGTGAATTCCTAGCAATCTTCGCGTAATACGCAAGATTCTTTCAATCAAAAACAAAAGCTTGCTTCGGCAGGCTTTTTTTATCTTTCCTGTTGGGTAAAGAGAATCACCGCCAATTGAATTTCGATAATTAGTCGTTACTGACTCATTTCCTATAAAACAGGTAGATTCAGCACCGATACAAGCTATTTTTCTCCATTTCGGTATACAATTGAACATGATCAAATTAGTCTTTCTACCTTAAATAACGAATAAAACATGTCAATAAAACACTGTAAGCGTATTTTTATACTATTGCTCACCGTGCTGTTTTCTGGCTGTGCCGTCTATGCCGGTTTTAATTTCGACCAGCGATTCGGCAGAGCAGAGCCACAGCAGCGCATTGCCCCGGCAAACTCGCTTCAGGCCAACAACTACCTCACTGAAGTCAAACCCATTATCGAGAACCGCTGCGTCGTCTGCCATGCCTGCTACGATGCCCCCTGCCAGTTAAAACTGTCTTCAGCGGAAGGGATTGATCGAGGAAGCAACAAAGAAAAAGTGTACGAAGGCACTCGCCTGATTGCGGCAAATACCACCCGAATGTTCATTGATGCCCAATCAACGGCACAATGGCGTGACAAGGGATTCAATGCCGTACTCAATGAACGCGAGCAGTCTCCCGAGGCCAACACACAAGCCGGTGTTATGGCACGCATGCTGCAACTAAAACAGGCGCACCCTCTCCCTGAGCAAACCGTACTCACGGCCGATGAGTGGGATTTTTCGCTTGATCGCAATCAACAGTGCCCGACCATTGAAGAAATGGCCCAGTACGAACATGACTACCCGCAGTGGGGAATGCCATACGGCCTGCCGAAGATCAGTGATGCCGATAATAAGGTATTGATGGATTGGCTCAGTGCTGGCTCCCCGATGGCTGCCGTTGCCCCTCCATCTCTATCAACGCAGGCGAAAGTGTCCCAGTGGGAAAAATTCCTCAATGGAGACAGCTTCAAACAGCAGCTTGTCAGCCGCTACATTTACGAGCACCTCTTTGTCGCTCACCTTTATTTCAGCGACGAGGAGACTCCGGTCTTTTTCAATCTGGTTCGTTCACGCACGGCACAAGGAAAACCTATTGATATTATCGCGACCCGACGTCCTTTCGATGATCCCGGTGTCGAGCGGGTGTATTACCGCTTCCAGCAAGTACGCGAGACAATTGTCGACAAGACCCATATGCCTTACGCCCTCAATCCGACCAAAATGGCCCGGATCGAGACACTCTTCTTCAAACCAAGCTATACCGTTGCAGCCCTTCCGGGATATGAACCGGAACTCGCAGCCAACCCGATGGAAGCATTCCGCCAATTGCCGGTCGATAGTCGCTATCGCTTTATGATCGACAATGCACAAAATACAATTATGGGCTTTATCAAAGGGCCGGTATGCCGAGGCCAACTGGCTCTTAATGTCATCAACGACCGTTTTTGGGTTTTCTTTGTTGACCCAGCAATGGCCGATACACCGCGCGTCGACGCATTTTATCAAGATCAGGCCAAGAACCTGAGAATGCCAGCCGAACATGAGAGCAATACCCTGCCGCTCACCCATTGGATGAGCTATGCCAAGCAGCAAGGTCGATTCCTACGAGCCAAAAATGCTTTCATGGCTGACACATTCAAAAACGGTGAGCACCTGACAACCGACCTTGTCTGGGATGGTGATGGCTACAACGATAATGCGACATTGACCGTCCTACGCCATTTCGACAGTGCGACGGTAACCAAAGGGCTAGTCGGCAAACCACCTAAAACAGCTTGGATCCTCGATTACTCACTCCTTGAGCGCATCCACTATCTTCTGGTTGCAGGCTTCGATGTGTACGGCAACTTCGGCCACCAGCTTGTCACCCGTATGTATATGGACTTCCTGCGAATGGAAGGCGAATCAAACTTCCTGTCTTTGCTGCCATCGAGCACGCGTCGTAGCGAGCTGGCAGACTGGTATCTTGGTGCCGATCAACACCTGACTCAATTTCTACAGGGTGACATCAATGCGTTTGACCAGCCGACGGGCGTTCAATTTACTACCGGACACCCTAAGCAAGAACTCTTCGAGATGCTGGAACAGAAACTGAAACCGGTCAATTCCACGCGTTATGACTACCGTCAGGCTGAGCTTGGTAACGACGCCATCAATGCACTGAATAACATCGACCAGTTAAAAGGCCGGCAAGCGACGCTGTTCCCGGAACTTAGCTACATCATGGTCATGCCAAGCAACCCAGCATCGGCTCCCCAGCTGTTTACCTTGGTTCGGAACAGTGCCCACAAAAATATCTCGAGCCTGTTTAGCGAAGAGGCTAACAGGCTCTACGACCAAGATAATGTCACATTAGTAAAAGGCATTCTTGGTAGTTACCCCGGGGCATTCTGGTTGGTTGACGAAGGCGACTTACCTGCTCTGGCCCGCGAGATCAAAATGGTATATACCGAGGCCGACTATACCAAATTTATGGATCGCTATGCTGTTCGACGCACAGACCCTGATTTTTGGTCATTCAGCGACAAGCTAAACCAGCTATACCAGCAGAACTTTCCGATTGAGGCTGGATTGCTAGATTATAACCGTCTAGAGAACCGCTAACCTCGATACGACAAAGCCCATTGTTTAATGGGCTTTTTACTCAACCACCTTTTAACCGTGGGCAGGCGCAGCCCAAGGCTGTTAAGATATATCAATACCTAAAACAATATAGAGCAAAGTCATGCAAGGAACTCTCCGTAAGATGACCTCGTCATTAAGCGATGTCGTTAACTACGCCCTGCCTGTAGGTGAGCAGGAACTATCTCTAAACCCACTCATCGGCAAACACCTCCGACTCACCTTTACTGGCAACATATATTGTGATGCATGCGGTAAGAAAACCAAGAAAAGTTATTCGCAAGGGCACTGTTTCCCGTGCATGAAAAAACTAGCACGCTGTGATATGTGCATTATGAAACCAGAAACATGCCACTATGCCAAAGGCACCTGCCGAGAACCAGAATGGGGAGATAACAACTGCATGGTACCGCACTATGTGTACCTCTCTAACACCTCGGGCCTCAAAGTCGGTATCACCCGTCACACCCAGCTCCCTACTCGCTGGATTGACCAAGGTGCCACACAGGCATTACCTATTCTCAAGGTAAAAACTCGCCAGCTATCTGGCCTGGTGGAAATTGCTCTTGCCGAATTAGTCGCAGATAAAACCAACTGGCGGGCGATGCTGAAAGGAAGTGCAACACCACTCGATTTAAAACACGAGGCTAATAGTCTGTTGCCACAAATCGAAACCAGGCTTACACAACTTATCGAAGAGTTTGGCAATGACGCCATTGAGCGGCTAGATGAATCCGTTGTCGATATTCACTATCCGGTAGATAACTACCCGACAAAGATTAGCTCGCACAATTTTGATAAAGATCCTGTCGTCGAAGGCACCCTCTTGGGTATTAAGGGCCAATATCTGATCTTTGACACAGGAGTCATCAATATTCGTAAATTCACCAGCTATGAAATTATGGCTGAACACGAATAACGATATGACCCATTGATGTAAAGGGCTGTTTATCGTCATGTAAACAGCCCACTGGATACTACTTTATTTTAGGCTGTACATAACGCCGGTTACTATCAAACACAGCCACGTCGCGGATAAAATTAACACCTAGAACAATACCTTTCCCGGCCGTCAGGGCAAACTCTGTTAGTTCATTGAGATCCCCAAGACGTGCTCTCAACTTAACCACAGGTTGGCGTTCGTCACTGCCTTTTTCCTTGCTCCATCTTTCAACGGGAAGCTCAAGATTTTGCCCTGCCGCTTTGAACTTAACCCAGTCTTTTCCATCACGCTCAAAAGGTTGTACGTCAGCAACCCCAATAGATGACAACGAACGACTATTATCCACCGTCGCCTTGACTGGTTTTTTGGTTGACGCTAAAACAACCCATTCCTCACGCCCCAGAATTAATTTACCATCCTGAGTTTTAGTAACGATAGGTTGCGGCTTAGGTTTTGCTTCCGGCTTGGATTCGGGTTTCGGCTCAGGCTTGAGTTCAGGCACGGGTTCTACAGCTGGGGGATCGACTGGAGGTTGCTTAACAACAACCTCCGGCTGTACGGGTTCATTCACATCAGGCAGGGAGTCTGTCTTTTGGGCCGATTGCTGGGCACAACCTCCCAGCAATACCACTCCCGCTAATAGCAACGTTATTCTCATCGCAAGACCCCCTCAATATCCTTATGTATTTACAACCGTTTATACCCATACTAGCCCAAATACATAATCATATGGACATCACTGACTAAAAGGGCGGTATTGATGCATCTTTGCCACCTTTCCTTCAAGCCATTGCGCGTCAAACCAGCCCATGTTACGACTATGCTTTGCATCGTCCCACAAACTGAAAAACCAGCGCCGCAACTCGAAGCCGTCATCCAAGGTTACATGCTTACAATAATGCTCGACCAAACCCAGTTCGGGACGAACATCATACAAATGAAAAAGATCCATTTCCCGGTGACGAAACCCGACATCACAAGGGTCTAGCACAGCAGAGACCTTGAATGTCTTTGGATCAAATAACACATTGCCAATATGGCAATCGTCATGAATCAAGGATGGGGCCCCTTTTAGTTCAGACAAAATGTCAGCGCGAGACTCCCACAACTGGCCATATATTTCACGCAAATGCGGCGTAAAAGGGGAATACTCACTCATTACGTAACGGTAAACCGGCGACATCCAATGCTCAAATGCAGTGTCGAATGAATCCGTAAAGCCTTGCTTAGGGATCTCATACCCTTCTGCGCTATGCTCATGCATTTCTAGCAAAACATCTACATAACTATCTCTGAAGGCCGATATAGCCATCGGGGTTGCTGGAAGTTTGTGAGCCGGCATGCCATCAACCCACTCCAGCATCAGGTAATCGTGCCCATCCTCACGGCCAAAAAATAATACTTCAGGAACCTTGCACGACACGCTCTTACGCAAGCGCTGCAATCCATCGAGCTCTAACGCCAATCGCCCTACTTCACGGGAAAATTTAACCACAACCCGGGATTTTCCTGAACCTAGAAATACCACCCAGCCATAGAAAGTCTGTTCTATCTTGCTCAACGTGGCTGCTTGCCGAAAAATCGTTTTATAAGCAAACTCTGCAATCTGCTTTAATCTTTCTTTGTGCATCGGCGCCTCTCACCACAATATTATCAAGGTATATTATCCCTTAGCGGAATAATGCAAGCCTGTGATTTTATTAGAATTAATCTGTACTTTACTCTTGCTATACCATACCCTTTTCACCGACCTCATGGCTACTGTAAACCTTATAATGAGCCTAATTTTTCCCGCTTTTTAACCATTTTATGACCTAGCTTTACTCTCAACCCTGTGATACGGATACAAAAAAAGCGCCTTCATCGGCGCTTTTTATCCCCAAACTAGCTCATAAGGGGGAGATTAGCCATCAATTGCCATCCCCACATCTGCCGCAAGCTGCTGCAATTGATTTTCATCATCAAGTTTCACTGACCAATTGATCCCAGAACCGACAGCAGTCACCACATTCGCTCCCTTGCCTATCAAACGACAATCATCAACCGATGCCTGCAATGTCACCCGAGACGAACCATCAAGTCGAATAACAATTTCATGTTGGTTGGCAATAATTCGCCCTTGTGAAAATACGATTGTCATAGTTCTTTCTTCTTATGCTTCATTACAGCCATTGTTAAGCGACTGGTACACACCAAGCGTCCTCGCTCATCGGTGATTTCAATTTGCCAGACTTGGGTCGTCGCTCCCAAGTGAAGAGGCATTGTTCTACCGATCACGTGACCACTGCGCATAGCCCGAATATGGTTGGCATTAATATCAAGGCCAACACAATACTTATCCATATCTACACACATGTTTGCCGCAATAGAACCCAGCGTTTCAGCCAGCACCACCGATGCACCTCCATGTAACATACCAAGGGGCTGGTGAGTCCGAGGTTCCACTGGCATTACTGCCGTCAGGCTATTTTCATCAAATGCGGTATATTCAATGCCCAGATGCTCAACCAGCGTATTCTTCGATGTCTGATTAAGCGAAGCCAAAGTAAACGCTTTTTTCCAAATACTCATTACGATAGAGATCCTCAAGAATTTTCATCAAATATACGAGCCAAATTGTATAGCTAAACTGCTCCAATCAACGCTTTGCTGTATGATAGCAAGAACAAGTACCAACCATGAAAGGACGCAATAATGCGATGTAAGTTTCCCCTAATCAGCGCATCCCTCTGCGGCGCATTAGCATTGACGCTAACCGCCTGCAGCAGCTCTCCAACTGGACGCCAGCAAATGTTGCTGTATTCAGAACAAGATATGTCACAGCTTGGCGCTCAATCATTCGAGCAATTAAAAGAAAAAGAAAAAATCAGCACGAATAAAGCGACCCAGCATTACGTACAATGTGTCACTGATGCGCTCACCGCAACCCTTTCCGGCCCTCAAACACCAGGACAGTGGGAAGTCGTCGTTTTTGACAGCAAGCAAATTAATGCCTTCGCCCTTCCTGGTGGAAAAATCGGTGTTTACACTGGCCTACTCAACGTCGCAAACAACCAAGATCAGCTGGCAACCGTGATAGGCCACGAAATTGCCCATGTTCTCGCACAACACAGCAACGAAAGGCTATCAAGAAGCCAATTGGCCAATGTCGGCATGCAAATATCGAGCATCGCCATCAGCGGTACACAATACCATGATGCCGCTATGGCAGGACTGGGACTAGGTGTCCAATACGGGGTTTTGATGCCCTACGGCCGAGCTCAAGAATCCGAGTCGGACATTATGGGACTGCGTCTGATGGCACAAGCAGGCTTCAATCCACAAGAAAGCATTACTCTTTGGAAAAATATGGCCAAAGCCTCAGGCGGCCAACAGCCACCAGAATTGCTATCAACTCACCCATCACATGATACACGTATCGATGATCTAAAAGCCGAAATAGCCAAACTGCCCAATACCAGCACACCGCACCCACAATGCAAGCTAATGCCAAACTAAACGATAACCTCTTTGGCTTCGTGACAAAAAAAGCACCCGGTGGGTGCTTTTTTATCTGGTACAATGACTAACAATCAGTTTGTTAGCTCTTCAAACTTAGAACTCAACTTATCAGCGGCCTCAGAAAGCGAATCTGCGCTATCCGACGCTTTGTCTGACATATCTTCGAACACATCATGGACCTCTTCTAATGAACGAGAATCCATCAAGTCCTCAATATCATCCTTATAAGTCATGCCGATATAAACACCAAGACCAACCAAAGCGATTACGATATATTTCAACACAGAGCATGCCCTTCTTTCTGGTACGAAAACACAAGCATTATTTAGAACACATATTACAAGAGATTTTATTTAACAAGGCTAATCAATGATTTACCAAGAAGCCATTCTAATTCTTTTTGGCTTTCAGAACCAAAACGCTCTTCACACAGTTCATACAACCGCTCTATACCACGCTTGGCAAAATCACTGGTCGTTTCAGCTGATGCAATATGGTGGAATAACAGTCGCAGCGTTGCACGAAATTTTTCATCATCCAACGCGGCAATCCAGCTTTCACTGAATGTGTTCAGTCCATTATCTAGGTCTAGACGCTCGACAAACAGGCGGAAAATTCGACCATCTAACGCGTTAGCAAAGTCCTGCTTCTTAGGAAAGTGATGGCTGATCCCTGTTCGTGAAATCCCCGTCTGCTTACTCAACGTCGTGTAAGACATCTTATCGTAGCCCAACGTCAGAATTTGGTCGACCACAGCATCCATGATTGTCTGAATGGTAATTTCGGTATCTTCTTTACTACGCTTCGGCATAAAAAATTGACTCTATTATCTTATTCATTGTATCTGCCTGCAGGTTACGCTCTTACAGACAAGATGACAAATTAGCTCTCATTTCGTAATACACAAATACGGCAAGCTGCCTAAATTTGCACCACCGCTACCAAAATACAGGATATCGTCCTGTTAGATAATTATTATCAAAAACACTTTTTTATCAAGGCATAATCTTACATAAAATCCACATCCATGCAAAACATGAGGACAAATCTCGCAATAAATCCCTTCATTCGATCCCATGAGTGAATTTCGCAACAGTTACACATCGTTATCCACCGCACTAAAACGTTACAAACACGAAATCTACGCAGTTGTTTAAATTTTGTTCTACCTTAGTTACTGACAGGTATGACCATTGCTTTTTTTGCTGTAATTACAAAGTGATTATGCACATTCAGTCATAAATCTGCTTGACCAATCAGTGCAAAAGCTATTATTTTAACAAAACGATAACATGGAAGGATCGCTGTATGACTCTACCTTTGCAAACGGATCGCATTAAGGATTCCCTTATGACTCAACAACTGCCGACTGATTGTATTTTGAAATGGGCAAAAGAACGCAGTAACGAAGTCTACCTTCGCCAAATCATCAATCGTCAATTTGTCGACTTCACCTATGCCGAGGTAGCAGACAAAGCTCTGCGACTCGTCAGTGCTCTCCGCGCCCAAGGTTTCCAGCCTGGGGATCGCATTGCGCTGATGTCAAAAAACTGTGCCGAATGGTTCATCACCGATCTTGCATTAATGCTCGGCAGCTACATCAGCGTGCCAATCTTCCCAACCGCTGGCCCTGAAACCGTTGAGCATTGTCTTACCCACAGTGAATCCAAAGCCCTGCTTATTGGTAAACTTGACGACAGTAAAGCCATCAATACCGTTCTGGCTGGCATGCCAGACCTCTTTACTGTCAATTTTGATTACCCTTCTGCACCAAAATGCCAGTACGGCTTTAACGAGTTTATCGCCAAATATAAGCCAAGTGAGGAACGTCCAAACCACCAGCCGAATGACATTATGTCTATCGTCTACACATCCGGTACATCTGGCCTTCCCAAGGGGGCTATGCTGAGTTACGGTGCGTTTTCATGGTCAGTTCAACGCCTTGTTGATCACATCGGTATGCAAGACGGTGAACGCCTATTTTCCTATTTGCCTCTGGCCCACATCACAGAGCGAGTCTATATCTTTGGCTCTTCTGTTATCGCAGGAATGCAAGTCGCCTTTCCAGAATCACTCGATACTTTTATTGATGATGTCAAAATGCATCGTCCAACCCTGTTTATTTCCGTACCTCGCCTATGGACCCTGTTCCAACAGCGCATCCTTGAAAAACTCCCCCAGGGAAAACTCAATATCCTGCTCAAAATCCCGTTTGTCTCAGGTGTTATTAAACGCAAATTGGCAGATGGGCTTGGCTTAAACAAAGCAAGGGTACTTGGCTGTGGTTCAGCGCCTATCTCACCGGCTCTACTACGCTGGTACGAGAATGTCGGTCTCAAGATCACCGAAGCATGGGGGATGACCGAGTCTTTTGCTTACAGCACACTCAATCACCCATTCCGCAGCGATAAAATCGGTACTGTTGGTAATGCTGGGCCCGGCATAGAAGTGAAGGTTTCCGACAACGAAGAAATCCTTGTCCGAGGCATGGGGCTCTTTTCTGGTTACTACAAGAATGAAGAAGCCACGGCGAAAATGTTCGACAGTGACGGATGGCTTCATACTGGAGATATCGGTTCTATTGACGATGAAGGCTATCTGACCATTCAAGGCCGTATCAACGACACATTCAAAACAGCCAAAGGCAAATTCGTATCGCCGGTTCCTATTGAGAAACGTATTTTTGAGCTCGCCAATATTGAATTAATGTGTGTCATCGGCTCGGGCCTACCTGCCCCCATTTTGCTGGCGATTCCGCACCAATTCCAAAACTTTGACCGTGAGCGCTACGAGAAAACCGCTAAACGCGTTATCGACACCATCAATAAGGAACTCGAATCACACGCAAAAATCAAAGGGGTCTTAATGATTGAGGATCCTTGGAGTGTCGAAAATGGCATTCTAACTCCAACATTGAAAATCAAACGACACGTGCTTGAGAAAAAATATCACGATATAGGTTCCCATTGGCCTAAAGATAAACTTGTTCAGTGGGAAGATAACCTGAGTTAAACCAACAAAACGCCGGACACCCTCTGTTCGGCGTTTTTCCTACCATTGATCTATAGATTCAGAACCTCATCCCAGAGACAAAATAAATCTACCCCCTCACCCACCGTCTTACCAACCGATAAATCAATAAATTATTTTATAACAATAAGATAACGAATGATAACCGCACCGCCTCTCACTTATTATTGCAACCGTAATTGCATATTATAAAAAACATTAAGTGACTCGAGTAATTAAACACAACTACCCGCAAGTTGCGATCTAACACTATGTCGTTGCGAAACCAGTGGTAATTTTGTTGCTATATATATGGAAAATGAATTCTCACATTGAACTTTATGATCAAACTCAAACGCACAACCATAGCGGGCCTTGTTGCTCTTCTCGCCAGCACCGCAACGCCTACATGGGCGAGCGATTCTCTACAAACTAACCTTGACGACTATTTCAATCACCAGCGTCAGTACGGTTGGTTTAATGGCAACGTATTAATTG
The DNA here is from genome assembly GCF_059920555.1 of Photobacterium panuliri. NCBI lineage: Bacteria > Pseudomonadati > Pseudomonadota > Gammaproteobacteria > Vibrionales > Vibrionaceae > Photobacterium > Photobacterium panuliri. Next base: position 325,734 of record NZ_CP197193.1, on the reverse strand, counting down.
CGAAAGACAGCAATATTTTATATGAAGAATCTTTTGGTTTTGCCGACGTCAAGCACAAGCGCGAATTAAATCCGCAAAACCAATTTAAAGTTGGATCAATCACCAAGCAGTTCACAGCCGTTGCTATCCTGAAACTCTATGAAGAAAAGAAACTTGATCTGGATGATCCCGTTTCCAAATATTATCCACAACTAAATAAAGGCCGTGATATCACCATCAAAATGCTGCTGGATCACACATCTGGCCTTTACCGTGATACTGACTGGCGTGAATACAAATCAAGTTGCCGATCAAACAGCATCATCAATGAGATTGTTGCAAACTCAAAAGTTTACACACCGAGCCTGATGTACAACTATAGTCACGCCAATTACTACTTACTTGGTGGGATTATTGAGAAAGTCACACGGCAAAACTATAGCGACTATGTAACCAAAGAAATCATACGACCAGCCGGGCTTAAAGACTCAAGTCTAAAACTAACCCTTTCTGTCCAACTTGCGAAATCCTACGAGCTCTCAGGCTTAATTGATGCACAGATTACCCCTGTTGGCTGTGCAGGTTCCGCAGGAGAGCTAATAACCACCGCCCGCGATCTCTATCTGTGGAACCAAGCACTCAGTCGAGGTCAAATCATAAGCCACGATACACTGCAAATGATGTATGAACAAAAACTAGGTCTCACCATGCAGGAGATCGAAGGTGAGTTTTACTACGTCAATCAGGGTAAGATCGATGGCTACAAAGCGCTACTAATGCAGCATCCCAAAACAAATACGGTTTATATCGCAATGAGCAACGTTTTCAACACAAACTTGGAAATGCTTGCTGCTGATATTGTCCGTATTATGAAAGACAAAACGCCAAACCATAAATTGAAGCTACCGAAAGAAGATAAAAATGGCTGGCAGCATAGAATAGAAGTGGTTGGAAACTACCTTGACAGTAATGGGATACCGCTACAGATCGTTTTCCAAGATAACGTGTTGCAGGCAAAAGTGAACCAATTTTCTATTCCATTAACAATCGAGAATAAAAACCGAGTTGTCGCCCATGGCATTGACAATATGATCCGGATTAAACGAAATCAAAACGAAATTGCCGAAGAGATCATCTTCTTCTCTCGTGATGGTCGCTACCTATCCCGATTTGCACGAATAACTAACTAATACTGCAAAAAAAGCACTACACCTGCTATTGTGAATGCTAGAGTCAATTTTCCCGCTACTGAAGATTGACTCCAGAATTCTAGCAAGGTGTAGCGCTGAACCAAGCCGCTTTTTCTTTCTTACCGCATCACAAACTCATATCTAGGCATCACTCCTTCTGTATCCTCATAAGCTAATGCATAACATGTACCAGTTCTAAGCACTTGATACTTTAAAGAAATGATGCAAATACCACTATACACGCCCTAAATTGGTGAATATTTGCACAATAGCAGCGCGTACTCCCCTTTAAAATCAGACCAAAGCGATTGTTTTTTACGCTAACGGAAAATTATTTTTATCATGACGAACAACAACCTCACTTGGATTGTATTTTTTTTCATTTAGCCCACGAAACATGATCACCGTCACAAAACATAAGACACATCAAAAAATCCATAAAAATCAATTAATATCAGCAATATAAAATCAACCACCATTGGTAAATGCCTCGAGATTTGTTTAGCCTTCATAAGGTATTTCTGTCTCACCAGAGAAAGATAAATTAACCTTTTCTGTCGCATAAAATTTTCTCATTTTACCTACTGTGATTTTGGCCTCATATTCCCATTTCGGGCAGGTTCTCATCCTGCTTGCCGATGCAATTTTTCCACCCCAAATATTGGTACTTCTCGCTATCAAGCAAACTCACCATAGTTTGGGATACGGCTATTGCCTATGCGGGCGCGCTCTTCTGCCGCGTCTTTATTCTTAAAAAACATTTCTGTTGGAGATTGGGTAGTGAATCAAGTCGCTACAACCCCTGCGCGCTCTAGTATCTGGGTGCCGGTTACTGGACTTAGCATTTTTGCAATTGCGTCCGGCTATTTAATGAGCCTTTTGCCATTGGCACTGGGCCATAACAATCTGCCAACACAAGCGGCCAGTTGGCTTGCAAGTGCCTATTATATCGGTTTACTAATCGGCTCCTTGATGATTGAGCCGGTGATTAAGCGCATCGGTCACCGCATGGCCTTTGTGACCTTTTTGACCTTGCTTGCAGCAACAGTCTTGCTAATGTCAGTCAATGGTGATCTCAACCTATGGCTAGGCAGCCGTTTTATCGCAGGTATTGCGGTCGCGGGGATTTTTGTCGTCATCGAGTCATGGCTACTGATTGGTGACAGCAAAGAAGAACGCGCTAAAAACCTTGGCCTATATATGACGTCGCTTTACGGTGGCACAACCTTGGGGCAGTTCGGCATTGGTATTTTCGGTACAGCTGGAATGATCCCCTTTGCCGTTGTTCTTGGGCTATTGCTAGCTGCTATGTTGCCAGCCATTGCCGCCAAAGGTGCAAAGCCCAATGTGGAACAGCACATCAGCCTCTCGCTGCGCCAAATCCTAGGCTTGAGCAAACCTGCTTTTGTTGGCTGTATCGTCTCAGGGATTGTTATGGGCTCAATTTATGGGCTATTACCTCTGGCCCTTAAAGCTGAAGTCAGCGGTAACGATAAAATCAGTGTGCTCATGGCCGCAACAGTACTTGGTGGTATGGTTATTCAACCCATCGTCGGTAAACTTTCCTGCCGCATGTCAAAAACTGTCCTGCTGGCACTCATGTGCTTACTAGGTGTGTTTGCGATGGGCTTATACTTAGTCGATCAAAGCTACGTGACTCAAATTGTTGCGCTGGCACTCTTAGGTATGTCTGCATTTGCACTCTACCCTATCGCAATCACCCTGGCCTGTGACGGTATCCCCTCACAGTCCATTGTTTCGGCAACGCAAGTCATGCTGTTTTGCTACAGTGTGGGATCAGCCTTGGGCCCGGTTGCTGCTGATTTCTACATGGGACAAGAACAAGGCCTAATGGCTTACTTCTTCGGAATCCTACTTGCTACGTCGCTTTATATGCTACTTGTCAGCTTGAAAACCAAACCGGCTGCCGTAGCTCACTAAATCATCCACTAGATACACAAAAAGGCGGTATACCTATGGTATACCGCCTTTTTTTCGCCACTCTATACAAGCTCATACCAACCTACATCCGACCTCTTAATACGAAAAGGAGAAAAATGATCGTTGGCTGAGTGAGGGGTTGAATACAAAAAAGAACGGGCGCGACTTTCGTCGCGCCCTTGGTCTTTTATGCAGCATTCCCGCTACTATGGTGCTCCCTGCATCATTCCGTGATCAAGCTGCGTCCTTCAGCGTCTTCCTTTGCATATCCGTCCTGGATAAGTCCATTGGTCTCGCCTTGACCCGTCGCAACATCCCGTTACGACTCTCATCTCCAGCCTGGAGGTGTCCGTTGCCTCATCCTGAAGCGATCCCTATATGTCATCCTTACCAGCAAGTATCCTACTTACTTTATCGGATCCATCCGATGTTCCCTTTACACTCCCTGCTCGACAAATCATCCTGATTTACCGACCTCTTCCTGAGGGTGCCGCACTCCTTGGCTGCTGTTCTATTCCAATTCATCAGCTCCATCTGACAAGGGTAAGATTAAAGGATTGACATTTTTCGGCAATCGACAAAGATCACATTTTTCAACCACAATAATCCCACCATATATAAATCTTAGCTAAGCTATTGAAAAAATACGATTTTAATTTCAATTAATGGCTATTCCACCATAATTAAACCGCCATATTCCTACCGACGTGTAAGAGATCTCGCACATCATATTCCCCCAACATCCTTTTCTACAGAGACAGTCATAAAAAAAGCCCGCGTTATATCGCGGGCTTTTCATATTTATTTTCTGGCTATTAGCCGGCAAAACGATAGAAAACAGTTGCCAACGGTGGCAAATCAATTGCAATTGACTGTGGCAAACCGTGGCTCTCTACTTCTTCTGTTGGCAAAGTCAGGCAAACTGTCGCGTCACTTCCCCAATACTTACTATCGTCAGTATTCAGAACCAACTCATAACAGCCGGGAACAGGCACGCCCAATCTGTAACCTGATCGCGGTACAGGTGTAAAGTTAGTTACCACCAGTACCTTGTCACCATTGAGTGCGAATCGCTCATGGGCCAGAATACTGTTATCGGCATCATCCTGCATCCGCCACTCAAAACCGGCAGGATCACAATCTTGCTCATACAGGGCTGGTAATGATGTGTAGAGATGGTTCAAATCTCGAACCAGCGCCTGCATACCACTATGGCGTGGATACTGAAGCCAATGCCACTCCAACTGCCCTTCATGCGCCCATTCCGCACTTTGGGCGATCTCTGCCCCCATAAAGTTCAATTTCTTCCCTGGCTGGCCATACATGTATCCCATATAGGCGCGCAAGTTAGCCGTCTGTTGCCATTCATCACCCGGCATCTTGTTGAGCAGCGATCCTTTTCCATACACCACCTCGTCATGAGACAGTGACAATACATAATTCTCGCTAAAGGCATAGACCATCGGGAAGGTCACGGTATTATGGTGGTATTTACGGTGCACTGGCTCTTCTTTGATATAAGAGAGGCTATCGTGCATCCACCCCATATTCCACTTAAAGCCAAACCCCAATCCGCCCATGCTGGTTGGCTTGGTCACTCCCGGAAAAGCCGTCGACTCTTCAGCAATAGTCATCGCATTCGGGTAGAGGCGATAAACTTCCTCGTTCACCCAACGTAACAAACTAACAGCATCGAAATTGACGTTACCGCCTTCGTGGTTAGGGATCCACTGATCATGCTCACGCGAATAATCCAAGTAGAGCATGGATGCGACCGCATCGACCCGCAGACCATCAATATGGTAGTGCTCAAACCAAAATAAGGCGTTGGCAACAAGGAAACGACGAACATGATCACGTCCGTAGTCATAAATGTAGCTTTGCCAATCTTGATGCCAACCACGGCGTGGGTCAGGATCATTAAACAGTGCCGTACCATCGAAATTCGCCAAGCCATGCCCGTCTGACGGGAAATGTGCTGGCACCCAATCAAGTACAACCCCGATATTGGCCTGATGGCATTGATCGACAAAATACTTGAAATCGTCCGGTGTACCGTAACGGCTAGTTGGCGCAAACAGGCCAATCGGCTGATAACCCCATGAGCCATAAAACGGGTGCTCTGATACCGGCATCAGCTCAACATGGGTATAACCCATCTCAGTCAAATACGGGATCAACACCTCTGCAAGCTCGCGATAATTCAGGAACTCGCCTTGATCATTGGTTCGCCAAGATCCCGCATGCAATTCATAGAAAGACAACGGTTGCTGATGCTTCGGTGTAACTTCTCGTCCCTGCCACGCACCATCATGCCACTGATACTTGGACTGGTCGTACACCTTGGAAGCAAAAGATGGGTATTGCTCAGAATAGTAACCCCATGGATCGGCCTTGTGCGGCAGGCTATTGCCTGCACTGTCCTTAATCTCGAACTTATAGCGGGTATCGGCTTCCAAGTCAGGAACAAACAGTCCCCAAAGGCCATCGTCCAGCCGCTGCAGCGGATGGCGGCGGCCGTCCCAGCCATTAAAGTCACCCACCACGCTCACTGCAGAAGCATTCGGTGCAAACACCAAAAAGCGTACCCCCGATACGGGTTTCCCAGCTCGGTTCAGAGTGATTAGCTGAGCCCCCATCTCGCTATGCATTTGATCAGGCGCCTGCACAACAGAATAGGATGGAATCAAACGGTGGAACTGATAGGGATCATACAAAGTCTGCTCACCTTCCGGCCAGCAGATAACTAATTGATAAAGCTCTGAGGTAAAATCACGCTCGCCATGCAGTACAAATCCGCTGTCACCTTCTCGTTCCAGAGACAGGCGCTCGCCGCTACCAGTCAGCACCGCAACGCTTTCTGCCCCCGGCAAAAATACGCGCAAAGCGATATTTAGAGAATTGTACTGTGGGCCTAAAAATGAAAATGGGTCTGAAAATGCAGCCCTTTCGAGCTGCACATATTCCTTCTCACTGCGTGTCACGTTCAATGTGTCCAACGCATTACTCCTGATTACTGATTGTGTGATGCTTTTTCTCGTGTTTCTGTCAGGCGACGAGTCAAATCAACAATGTTCTGGCGGGTGAAAATATCATCCAAAGAAGCCGATAGCTTACGGCGCCAGTTCGGATATTCATCAACCGTACCAGGGATATTGACCGGCTTATCCATTTCTAGCCAATCTTCAAGCTGCAAACTCAGCAATGCACTTGCGCCCGATGCCAGATGAAGTTGCATCGATTCACTAAGGTTCCTGTCCATAGGTACATATGCAGCATTATGCCCAACACCTTCAGGAAGATAACCATGCCATGCCAAACTATCAAGGATTTTTTGTTTGCTTTCCGCACGGGAATCAAACAAGCCCTGTAGCTGTTCCTTATTGGGATACAAGCCCAACTCCTCGCCCATTTTCAAATCATCACAGTGCCAGAAACCACGCAAGGTAGGCATATCATGAGTACACAAAGCCGCCATTGACTGTTGGGTGTAATGCGAAGGCGAATAGAAGCCACCATCTTCTGCTGTCTCGAAGAAGAAGACTTTATACGAGTGGATACCTGCTGTTGCCAGCTTGTCAACGATTTCATCCGGTACCGTACCCAAGTCTTCACCGATAACCGTACACTGGTAGCGATGGCTCTCTAGTGCCAAAATGGCCATCATGTCTTCTACCGGATAATACATGTATGCACCCTTGGTTGCGTTCTCGCCTTTAGGGATCCACCAAAGACGAAGCAAACCAAGTACATGGTCAATACGCAATGCACCACAGCTACGCATATTGGCACGCAATAGATCGACATACGGCTGGTAGGCACGCTGTTGTAGCACCTCAGGGTTAAGCGGTGGAAGGCCCCAGTTCTGGCCTAGAGGACCAAGGATATCTGGTGGCGCACCAATGCTGACATCTTGGCAAAGTGCACCGTGATCCGCCCATGTCTCAGAGCCGGAGTCACAAACCCCTACCGCCAAGTCACGGTACAGGCCGATAACCATGCCCTTTTCCTGAGCCAATTCATTAACTTCAGCCAACTGGGTATCAGCAAGCCACTGCAGGTACATGTATAGCTGTACTTGCTCGTTATGCGTTTTAATAAAGCTCTGAACCGCAGGGTTATCAAAGTGGCGATACTGCTCGGGGAATACCGGCCAGCCCCACGTTGACTCGTCGTCTTTCTTCAACTCGGCATGAAGCGCATCGAATGCCGCTTGGTGCAACAGGCTCTCACCGCCTTTTTCGACAAATGCCAAAAACTGCTGCGCACGAGCCGTATTCTTGTCGAGGTGGCGCTCACGGAATGTTGCGAACAACAAAGGCAACACCGCCATTTTCAGGCAAGAAACCTCACTGTAATTTACCCAATTGGCATCACGAGCAGCGTTCAAACGCTTCTGGAACTCAGCGCTTCCCACTAATTGTTGTGCTTCATCACATTGGGCAAACTCACTTACCGAGCTCACGTCAATGTACATCAGGTTCAGCCAGCGACGTGAAGACGGGCTGTATGGGCTCGCACCTTCTGGGTTCGCTGGAAATAGAGAGTGAATCGGGTTTAGGCCAACAAAGTCACCACCACGGGCAGCAACATCAGCAACGAGCTGTTTCAGATCGCCGAAATCACCGATACCCCAGTTATGGTTAGTGCGAATTGAATACAGCTGAACACTGGTACCCCAGAGTTTCTTATCGTTAAGCAAGGCTTCTTGCTTGTAACAAGAGGTTGGAGTGACAATCAAGGTCATTTCAAACGGAGATTTACGGCGCTTACGGTACACTTCCAGTTTATGGTAGCCCCAAGCCAGATTATCAGGCAGGGCAAACACCAACAGCCCGCCTTCAGCACGGTCATCTTGTACCAACTGAGACTGCAACCAGCCTTCCAGCACGTCACCTTGTTCGGTTTCCAAACGCCAGCTGAAATCGCTAATCCGAGCACTCTGGCCCAGATGCATTTCAATATGCATAGGCTCGCCACTGCGGATCACCTTCACCGGCGCCATAACATCTGGGCGCAGATGCTTGTTCGCAGACTCCAGCAGTGCTTCATCCGAACTTGTGTCGTAGCCTAGCGACGTCAGCAAACGAACGATTGTTTCGTTATCGACGCGCGCTTCATCTCCCCAAGCGCTGATATAGCTATCGGCAATACCAACTTGGTCAGCAACTTGTTTTAGTACTTGATTGTCTTTCATCGTTCTCTCCGTTAGCGGCCTTTCGGCCGCTACGATGTTAGGGTTTTGCTGATATCAATTCAGACACTGTTGCCACAGTGTGGTTTAGCGTTTTACTGGCTCAAGTTTCCAGATGTTATTGGCGTAGTCTCGAATACTACGGTCTGAGCTGAACTTGCTCATCAATGCCGTGTTCAAAATAGCCTTGCGGGCCCATGTTTTCTGATCACGGTATTGTGCATCGATTTCTTCGTGAGTCTTCACGTAATCGGCAAAGTCAGCCAGTACCAGGTATGGGTCTCCACCATCCAGCAAGTTTTGGCGAATCGCCGCTAGCTGGCCAGGATGGCCTGGTGTGAATTCATCAGTATTCAATAACTCCAGAGCTGCACGCAGTAAGCTATCAGCATGGTAATAACGGTAAGGGTCATAACCCTCGTTCTTCAATTTTTGTACTTCGTCCACCAGCAAGCCGAAGATGAAAATGTTGTCATCGCCAACTTCTTCGCGCATTTCAACGTTAGCACCATCCATCGTACCGATGGTCAGTGCACCGTTCATCGCAAACTTCATGTTGCCGGTACCCGATGCTTCCTTGCCTGCGGTTGAAATTTGCTCAGAGACATCTGCCGCTGGGAATAGAATTTCCGCAAGGCTAACACGGTAGTCAGGGATAAATACCACCTTCAACTTGCCGCCAAGGCGCTCATCGTTGTTTACTTTTTCTGCCACTTTATTGATGGCAAAAATAATATCTTTCGCCAGCGCATAGCCTGGAGCCGCTTTGGCACCAAAGATAAACACGCGAGGATGCATATCGAACGTCGGATCATTCAGAAGACGGTGATATAGCGACAGAATATGCAGCAAATTCAAATGCTGACGCTTGTATTCATGAAGTCGTTTAATTTGGATATCAAAAATCGCATTAGTATCTAGTTCGATACCCATGTTTTCATTGATCCAATCAGCCAAACGCTGTTTGTTCTCTTTTTTAACCGCCATGTAACGCTGCTGGAACGCTTCGTCATCAGCAAATTTCTCAAGGCCAGCGATCTTCTCAAGGTGTGCAGGCCAATCGTCGCCAACTTTCTCACTGATTAGTGCTGACAACCCTGGGTTACAGTACTTAATCCAGCGACGCGGTGTCACACCGTTGGTCACGTTGGTCAAACGTCCAGGGAACAGCTCATTGAATTCAGGGAACAAGTCACGCTTAACAAGCTCTGAGTGCAATGCTGCTACACCATTAACCGCGTATGTACTTACCACACAAAGGTTGGCCATCCGCACCATTCGCTGTGGGCCTTCCTGAATAATGGACAGCTTACGCTTCACTTCATTGTTACCCGGCCATGTTTTTTCAACCTGCAACATAAAGCGGTGGTTAATCTCGAAGATGATCTCCATATGGCGAGGCAACATCTGCTGAATCAATGCCTCACTCCATGTTTCCAGTGCTTCTGGCAACAAAGTATGGTTGGTGTACGCGAACGTGTGCGAACAGATTTCCCAGGACTGATCCCAGCTCATCTTAAAATCATCGATAAGCACACGCATCAGTTCAGGAATAGCAATCGTTGGGTGAGTATCGTTCAGCTGAATAGTTTCCAGCGATGCAAGATCTTCAATCTTGTTGCCTGCCGCAAGGTGGCGGCGAAGAATATCGGCAACTGAACACGCGCAGTGGAAATACTGCTGCATCAGACGCAGTGCCTTGCCTTGATCGTGATTGTCATTTGGATAAAGCACTTTGGTTACGTTGCCCGCTTCCAAAGCTGGGTATTGCGCACCCACATAGTCACCATCGTTGAATCGTGACAGGTTGAACGGCGCAGAAGAACGGCACTCCCAAAGACGCAGCGGGTAAACGCTGTTGTTGCCGTAGCCGACAATTGGCAAATCCCACGCAATACCTTCAACGGTCATACCCGGAACCCAACGGCGGCAGTTATTGCCCGCATCATCAACATAGGCTTCAACGTGGCCGTAAAGGCTTACATGCTGAGTCAGTTCAGGACGAACGACCTCCCACGGGTAGCCTTCAATACCACGCCACGCATCTGGCGCTTCTACTTGGCGACCATCTACAAATGACTGACGGAAAAGACCGTACTCGTAGTGCAGACCGTAACCTACGGCAGGGTATTCCTGCGCAGCCAACGAATCCATAAAGCAAGCAGCAAGACGGCCCAGGCCACCATTACCCAAAGCAGGGTCTCGCTCTTCTTCTAGCAAGTCGGTCAGGTTCTGGCCCAACTCTTCCATGGCCGCAGCCACATCTTCATACAAGCCCATGCTGATCAGGTTGTTGCCTGTCAGGCGGCCAATCAAAAATTCTAACGACAGGTAGTTCACACTGCGTGCTTTCTCTGACGCCAGTTGCTGTTCGGTCGCCAGTAGATTGCCGGTGCTGATTTCAGCCAGTGCTTTGCCCATTGCCATATACCAATTACGTGGTGTGGCATTCTCTACTGTTGCGGCATAGGTTGTCGTAAGGTGCTTCTCAACGGCAGCTTGAAAAGCGGCCTTGTCAAATTGTTGTGTCTGACCATTTTTAGACATGGCTCAATCTCGCTCTAGGATGATTTCCAATTGTGTTTAATGTTGCCTTCATTAATCATCCGAAACATCCTCCCGGAAAAAGGAGGATGAGGGATGAGTATCAGGGGCGTAGTTACCAGACCCCCTCACTTTCTGTGACAACCTGCAAGTTTTCAGGGGGTAGAAGGCAAATCATCACCATTTAAATGCAAATCACTGCATATAAAATGAGTATATTTCTATGTGCAATGGAGTGAGTATTTATTTTAGAAAGATCCAATAAGTGTGATTTAGTTCATAAATCTAAGGGTGAGATGCGGAGATTTGCTGAATTAACTCAAGCCCAATGTAAAGTTATGGGCCAGATCAAAAGTTGTGAGATTCTTTTCATGCAAGATATTCTCCGCTCTTAGTCATATACCCAAGCTACCTCAAGGTATAGGATTCAAACGGCAGTGAATCGCTATATCTGCAAATCCGTGCCCTGATGAGAGACAGATATACTCTTACGGAAACAACGCGTTAGATGTAGCTTGGGTATATGACGATTTTCCTACACTCATCCCTGAGGTAGTAGGGCACAATGGAACTGAAACCTTACAGGTAAGATAGCTAAGACTATGTGGATACCTTCTAAACTGACCCGACCGGCTCGCCTTCACAATGCCATTCTTCGCCCGCGTTTGTTGAAAACGCTGGAGCAAGCACCGTTCTATCACCTTGTGCTTTTTCGCTCCCCAGCCGGTTTTGGCAAGACAACCATGGCCGCCCAATGGCTTAATGAACACCCGCATACCGGTTGGTTCAACATAGATGAAAACGACAACGATGCATTTCGCTTTGCCAATTACCTTATGCAAGCAATCAACAAAGCGACTAACAACAGCTGTCAACGTACCCAAGCCATGGCCGAGCGCCGCCAATTTGCCTGCTTGAGCACCCTCTTCAGTGAGTTATTCGGAGAACTGAGCGACTACCGTGAACAAACTTATCTGGTGTTGGACGACTATCATGTAATCCATAATGACGAAATCCACGATGGCCTCCGCTTCTTCCTCAAGAACATGCCGGATAACCTTACCCTCGTCGTCACCAGCCGAACGCTGCCTCCGCTGGGAACCGCCAACCTGCGCATTCGTGATCTCCTTATTGAGGTCGACAACGATTTGCTGGCCTTTGACGAGGAAGAAACCGAACGCTTCTTTAGCAAACGAATCGGCGACAATATCGAAGAAACAGTGCTTCGTACCCTGCACCGCCAAGTAGAAGGTTGGCCATCCGCCTTGCAGCTCATCGCCCTCCATGCCCAGCAGAACCCGAACAACCTTGTGGCATCGGCTGAATCGATGGCCAGCTTCAACCGTGGCCACCTCTGGGACTATCTTGCCGAAGAAGTGTTCGATCAGCTCGATCACGAGACCCAGCAGTTTTTACTGCATTGCTCGGTACTGGATATGTTTAATGCACAGCTCGTCAGTGATCTTACTGGCCGTAGCGATGCATTGGCGATGCTGGAATCCTTAAACCGCTTCGGCCTGTTCCTCAATACCCTTGAAGGCGACAATAATTGGTACCGCTTCCATAACCTATTTGCCGAATTCCTCCGCCACCAGCGCTACGCCCAAATTCCACAGCAGCGCGCGGAGCTACACGCCCAAGCAGCCCGAGCCTGGCTCAAACAAAATTCACCGCAACAGGCACTGCTTCATGCCCGAAAATGCGAAGATACGCTACTCGTCATCGATATTCTTTGCGACTATGGCTGGGAAATGTTCCACCACGGCGAAATGAAGTTACTCGAAGATGCCATCTCTGCCATCAGTCACGATGAACTCTACACTAACCCGCGCCTGTGCCTATTGAGAATGTGGCTTGTACAGAGTCAGCACCGCTATAACGATGTCGGTGATATGATCACCGAATCTGAAGCCGAGTTACAAAAGCGTAATATAACACTGGATGATGCGATTCTTGGTGAATTCAATGCACTTCGAGCCCAAGTCGCTATTAACCAAAGCAAACCGGAGCTAGCACTAACCCTTTCTGAGCAGGCGCTAGGGCAATTACCGTCAACAACCTACCGCAGCCGCATTGTCGCTACCTCGGTCGTCGGAGAAGTGCACCACTGCCTCGGCAATCTAAGCCGAGCCCTACCAATGATGCAGCAAACCGAAAAAATGGCACGCCAATACCACGTCTATCATCAGGCGCTATGGGCGTTGTTGCAACAATCAGAAATTCTATTGGCACAGGGCTATGCCCAAGCTGCTTTTGAACTATTGGACCAAGCCTTCAAACTGGTACGCGAACAGCACCTCCAGCAAGTGCCCCTCCATGAATTTCTCCTTCGTTTACGAGCACAGATCCTATGGTGCTGGAACCGCTTGGATGAAGCGGAAGAAGCCGCCCACAAAAGTCTTGAAGTGCTTGCGCCCTACGACGAAACCAAATCGCTTCATGCCTATGCCATGCTGGCACGCATCGCCATTACCCGGGGCGAACAAGACAAGGCTGCTCGTTACCTTGACCTCTGTAACAGCATGATGGATCGTTCCTGCTATCATATCGACTGGCGAGCCAACACCGATCTAGCCAACCTGCTTTACTGGCAACTTACCGACAACATGGAAAGTATCCGTAACTGGCTAGTAAAAGCCGAGCAACCTGACGGAGCCTGCAACCACTTTCAGCAACTACAATGGCGCAATATCGGCCGGGCCTGTGTCAATCTCGGAGAGTTTGAACGCGCAGAAAAAATATTTGCGATGCTTGAAGAAAGTTGCAAGAAACATAATCTGATCACAGATAAAAATCGCAACCTTGTGATACAAGCAATCTTGAGCAAGTTACAAGGACAACGTGAACGTTCCCTAGCGCAGCTCAAAGAAGCGATTTCGCTAACCAACAGTACAGGTATGATTGGCATCTTCCTGTGTGACGGCAGCCAAATTTGCGATTTGCTGCAAGAGCTCGTTGACTCGAAAGCACTTAATGAATTTGAGCTTCACCGCGCCCGTCAGCTACTCAGGGAAATGACGAGCAAGGAGCGTAATCGCTCGGTGCACTTTGATGAGAGTTTTGTCGAGAAACTGCTGAACCTGCCGGATATACCAGAGCTTATCCGTACCAGTCCGCTTACCCAGCGAGAATGGCAAGTCCTTGGTTTAATCTATACCGGTTACAGCAACGAGCAAATTGCCTCGGAGTTGGATGTGGCTTCAACAACCATCAAAACCCATATCCGAAATTTATATCAGAAGCTTAATATCGCAAACCGACAACAGGCCATTGAAACAGCAGAAAAATTGTTGAAACTCATGGGATTCTAGGAAAGAGTCCATCAGGTTAAGGATAACCTATGATTGAATGGTGCAAAGATCGCCTTTGGTACCAAGATATGCCGCTCACAATGAGCGGCATTCCTGTCGGTACACGCATGACTGTGATAAAGCTCGACAACGAACAATTGTTGATCCATTCACCCATTGAGCTTACCACCCAAATACAACTTGAGCTGACCAAACTAGGGAAAGTTTCGGCCATTGTCAGCCCAAATATGAACCATCATCTATTCTTGTCAGAATGGTGGCTTGCCTACCCCAACGCCTATTTCTATGCCCCACCCGGCCTTCAGCAAAAGCGCACCGATCTCGCATTCGACGATGCACTCGGCAGCCACTGCCCTCCCCAATGGCGCAATCAGCTTTTTCAAACGTTGCTTCGCGGGAGCGACCGGATGGAAGAGGTTATCTTTTGTGATCCCATTTCGGAGACCCTAATAGTTGGCGACACCCTTGCTTGGTTTCACCAAAGCCGCCACCCACTGACCCTATTACTGGGTGTACTGAACGGTTGCTACTACCAACCATCAATGCCTCTGTACTGGCGTATCACCTTCCATAACAAGACACGATTACGACAATCATTGCAGGAAATTCTAACCTGGCCCTTCGACCGAATTATCCTTGCTCATGGGAAGAACATCCCAACCAATGGTAAACAAGTGCTTCACCGTGCATTTCAATGGGCACTAAAAGCATAATTAATGCCCGCTATTATCCATTAATGCTTGTAATTGATACAATTTTGCCTTGTGTCAATAAAACGCCAGTTATCGAGTCAACCCTGTTCATATGTGATATGAGTCACTTAAAGTTCAATATTAAGGCGTATATTTCAGACAATTAATCTTGTTGGAACATCGAATTATGAACGCATCAAAATTATATGTCAGAGATATTCTTGGCCTTGGCCTCGTCATTTCAAGCATTATGGTTATGCTCGGAGTGATCTTCAGCATACTTGGGCTGTTTAATTATTTGTCCAACGAGGTATCTTACGCCACAACATACTTCCAAACTGCTATTCCGCTATTGTGCTGTGTCATGCCCTCTATTCTGCTTGCTAAAGTCATCAATAAACCGCAATGGGTACATGACATCCAAACCTACCAGCTAGAAGCGGCCAAAAGATTCAGCCAGACTCATTAAAGACCGAGCCCTCAAACAATGACCTCGATACGCTTTCTCGTTTAAAGATCCAGTATCTTCAGGGCATATAAACAAAAGGGACTCATCAGAGTCCCTTTATAATCATTAGCGTGGTCGAGCAAACACCTGAGTCCAGTAATTACGGTTGTTGTTCCCCGTATCCATTCCTGCCCCCATCTCTGTTACGCTACTGCTCATAATATTTTTACAGTGACCCGGGCTATTCATCCAAGCCGTCATTACCGCATCAATGTCAGCCTGACCATAGGCAACATTTTCTGCCCATGATGAATATTGGTAGCCAGTACGAGAAATACGTTCACCCGCATCACTGCCGTCACTCCCTGTATGGCTCATGTTCTGCGTATTGGCCATATCAATGGAATGCAACTGAGCAGCATCTTCAAGCTGGGTATTCCATATCAACGCCGGTACGGCTGGCATGATTTCACCACCACAGTTTTGCTGTTGCTTACGCGCTTGGTTAACAGCAAAAAGCATTTTCTCAGCAAATGTTTCGCCCGGAACTAATACCTCATCATCACCATTGTTAGTATTGGTGTTATCACCTGCATTACCGGTATCAGTACTGCCGTTATCTACTGAACCGCTATCTACAGAACCACTGTTATCCGGCGTTGTTGGTGTTGGCGTCTTGTTTCCGCCCGTGGAGTTCGTAGACGATGAATCAGAGCCACCGCCTCCGCCACAACCCGCAAGAACCAATGCAGAAAACAGTACAGTGATAGGAATGAGTTTCATAATATAACCAGCCGTTGATGTTTATCCGATGGGAATAAAAGGCAAAATAAGCCCCGCACTGTCATCGCAGTGGCATTCCTCTGGGTAATATATAATAGTAATACAGTCATGTTTGCGGGCACACTATACTGACTACCGGCTGAACGCTTCAATATGCAACGGGTGTTTTTTAATCAAACTGACACGATACTGACATATTCAAAAGGGCACAGCTCTTACATAAAATCAATAAGATCATGATTTATAAAAACTATTACAAATTATCACTCTGCATTGATTTATGTCGATGTTCACAAACCCTAATGGCTGTATACATAGTCAATACGGACTGCCACCATAAAAATAAAAGAGCCGCATAATACGACTCTTATAATATTGAAGACTTGGGATATGGATTATTACGGATATATTTAGCAGAAATTTATTATTCCCAATTTACAATGCAGCCAAATCATCTTGAGTCACGCTGACCCCTTTTATTTGAGCAAATACCTTATCGCCGACCTGTAGCCGCAACTCATCAGCAGCCCATAAAGTAATGTTGGCCCACAAATTCGTCTCACCCACTCGAAGCCGCACTTCCACCTGCTGCTGATCATCGACCGGGTGGATCTTATCAACCCGTGCCGACAGAACATTACGGATACTGGTTTGCTCAGGACGAACTTTGGTAATAGAGACATCATTAGAATGAATCCTTACCCTCACCCATTCACCACGCTGGCGTTTCAGCTCCTTAACCCATAAATACGCATCGTGATTGAGCATCACCTGAGTTAGCGCATAATGGGGATGTTGGTAATTCACCCTGGCACTGAGCAATGAACTCTGCTCCCTCGGTGGAAGCCAAGGTCGCATCTCCGGTGAACCCCATACGCTGTTCACATGGCCTGAAACTAAAACCTTTCCTTGATTCAGCATCGCCATATGATCTGCAAGACGTAATATTTCATCCAGACTATGGGTAACATAGACGATTGGAATTTTGACTTCTTTCGCCAAGCGCTCCAAATACGGCATAAGTTCTTGCTTTCTGGGCAAGTCCAATGAGGCAAGAGGCTCATCCATCAGCAACATATCCGGATTTGACAACAAGGCTCGGCCAATCGCCACCCGTTGTTTCTCCCCTCCGGACAATGATGCGGGATAACGATTAAGAAGATGTTCAATCCCCAACAAGTTAACCACACTATCCCATTGGGCAGGATCGGGCTGGCGACAGCCATAGCGCAAATTGCCGCTCACCGTATAATGCGGAAACAAGCGGGCATCTTGAAACACATAGCCAATCTTGCGTTTTTCAGGCGGTAGATTGACCTGCTGCTCGCTATCAAAAAGCACATGCGAGCCAATCGTGATCACCCCGCTGTCAGGTGTACTTAACCCACTAATAATATTAATTAATGAGGTTTTACCAGCCCCAGAGCGACCAAATATGGCCGTGATCCCATGCATAGGCAACGACAGCGAAACATCCAGATCCAAATCACCCAGTGCCTTTTTCACATCAATCGTGATCATTGAGCCTCCAGCCGACGACGGGCCATTCGCGATAACCATTCAGAAACCAACAGCGATGTCAGCGCAATGATAATGGCAATCACACAAAGTCTGGCGGCTTGATCCTCGGCTCCAGGCGTTTCGATAAACGAGTACATCGCCAGTGGGATTGTTTGAGTTTCACCAGGAATGTTGGACACAAAGGTAATCGTCGCCCCGAACTCACCCAACGCACGGGCAAAGGCAAGAATAGAGCCCGTTACGATCCCCGGCATCGTCAAGGGCAGAGTGATCGTCAAAAACACTTTCAGCGGGCTTGCCCCCAAGGTACGAGCGGCCTGCTCCAATTTGCGATCCACCCCCTCCAAAGCAAGGCGTATCGCCCTAACCATCAAAGGAAATGAAACCACGGCAACGGCAATAACCGCTCCTCGCCAGCTAAAACTGAAGGTAATACCAAACCACTCATAAAAAAGCTTACCCAACACACCTTGGCGTCCCATAACAACCAACAACAGGTAGCCAATCACCACAGGCGGAAGCACCAAGGGCAAATGGATCAAGCCATCAAGCACCGACTTGCCGACAAACTGGCAACGTGCCAACAACCAAGCGCAGACGATACCCAAGGGTAAACTCACCAAAACCGAAACACCGGATATTTTCAGGCTTAACAGCAATGCCTGTAATTCATAATCCGTTAACACTAATGCGCTTCTCCAAACCCGTAACGGGCGAACACCTCTGCTGCTTGTTTTGACAGCATAAAGTGATAAAAGCCGAGTACTGTATCGATATCCCGATCTTTTACAATAGCAACAGGATAAGAAATTGGGCTATGACTGTTATCCGGCAATTCACTGACAATTTTTACCTTTTTGGAAATCATGGCATCAGTTTTATAAACCACACCCAACATCGCCTCTTTACGTTCCACCAGCAGTAGCGCAGAGCGGACATTATTGGCCTGAGCCAACAGCGGAAGCGCTTGCTGCCATAGCCCTAGGGATTCAAACGATTCCTTAGTATACAGACCTGCCGGTACATGGTTCGGATCACCCACGGCGAGTCGGGTGCCCTCAAGTGCTTGGTCAAGATCCCAATCGGCTGTCACCTCAATATGATCTTTCGGATAATCATTTGGCGCAACCACGACCAAGTGGTTTTCAAGCAGTGACTGACGGGTTTTAGGCTGGATTGTATCGATCTCTTGCAGGTAATCCATCCAGCGCTCGTTGGCTGATAAATAGATATCTGCCGGTGCCCCCTGAGCAATTTGCCGCGCCAGCGTAGACGATGATGCATACGATATACGTGCTTTTACCCCTGCCTGCTTCTCGTACAACGCAGCCACTTCATTTAGCGCGTTAGTCAACGATGACGCAGCAAATACAGTAACGGTCTCGGCGGCCTGAGTCACCATAGAAGCCAATCCCAACCCAAGCACACATAATACCTTGCCTACATAACCACATTTCATTGCTTTGTCCTCA
The DNA here is from genome assembly GCF_059920555.1 of Photobacterium panuliri. Classification (NCBI taxonomy): domain Bacteria; kingdom Pseudomonadati; phylum Pseudomonadota; class Gammaproteobacteria; order Vibrionales; family Vibrionaceae; genus Photobacterium; species Photobacterium panuliri. Next base: position 306,659 of record NZ_CP197193.1, on the reverse strand, counting down.
TACCTTTCAAGCCGATATATAGTAAGGTATATAACGCTATCTGAAAACACCGCGAGATAAGCATTGCATCCATATGTGCTTATTTCTGCAATAAAACGAGGTCCAAACTCCTTTTCCAAGCGCCCCCTGCCGTTTAGGTCAATTAAAATACGGGATGCAGGCCATTTGTTCGTGTCATTGTTTCAATCACGTACAGACCTGCACCACACCATTATTCCTCAAGGTGACTCTTTCTGGGGAGCAAATGAATAAGCCAGTAGCCGACGCTCATACTCAGGACCACCGCAGCAATACCATATAGATACGTAGCATCCATCTGCTCCACATCAATAATGATCACTTTCCGGGCAATCGCCATTAACGCCGTCGCCATTACTATCTTTACATGAATGACACTCTCCCGAAGGTAAATCGTAATATTGATGAATATCTCTATGGCTATCAGCACCGCCATAAACGCCCCGAAGGTCGCCAGCATGTCTGAGATAGTCAAAATATAAACAGGGGGCGTAATCAATCGTTGATATAGCGTCCACGCGACATCCAATACGCCCATCACAATGACGAAAACCATCAGAATAGATAACGAACGTACGGCGAGATGAATAACCACCTGCAACTTCTTTGACAATAGATCGTTGTTGTCGATTTTCATAACAACCCCCTCCCCGTACCTTCATCCACCTATTCCCCCACCACGGGCGAAACGAAACTATCTGGCTTCAATGTGATCACCGAACAACTCATGGTATTGAGCATGGATTCAGCCGTATTGCCCATCAAGAAGCCGGCAATTCCGGTCCGTGACAATGAACCAAGGATGACCAAATCGGTATCGCTTGTGGCGACATATCGGGGCAGCACCTCACGGGTTTCACCTTCGAGCAACTTGATATGCTTCACTATCGGTGAATTTTCATAAGGGATCAGCAATGACTTCAAACGCTCAAGCCGCTCGCTGCGCATCTGTTGTGACAGCAAGGCGATATCTAGATCCTCATAACCGCTCCACTTCCTAAGGAAACCCTCAGACTCAAGCCGCCATGCATGGACAAGGGTTAATTCAGCCCCAGTTACCGAACAAAATTCCACTGCCAAATCAACTATTTTGGCATTAAATTCCTGATAGTCCTGATTAGCCAAATCTATCGCCGCCACAACCTGCTTAACAGGTTGCGAATGGGTACTTATCGACCAAATGGGCACGGCGGATTTACGCATCAAATGAAGAGTATTACTACCACGCTTGCATGCATCGGTTTTGTTGGCACGGTGGGAGTCGATGATCACCAAGGATGAATGACTGGCATTCGCTTCCTTGACAATTTCGATAAATGGTACGCCTATTCGTATTTTGATATTGAAACAGATGTTTGGATATTGCTTCTTGAGCACATGGACGTGCTCCTTGAGTGCATCGTGATATATCTTGGTGGCCTTATCCAGTAGATCAAGGGTCGTACATGAATAACGAGATATTTCTTTTAACTCGGCAAGATCTTCTATCACGCTCAGCAACGTTACCTGTGCTGCGCACTGATTGGCAAATCTAAACGCTTGATGGAACGAATCATTGAGCGCCTGCTCAGGCGCGATAGGAACAAGGATAGGACTGAAACTCATGTTGCCTCCTTACACTGTTCAATGTGACTAAAAGGTTAAAGCAACCATGCAAAATTACCTGTCTAAAGTATAATTAATTCTTTAAATAGTATGTATTGAGAAAAATCTATACCTCTGGTTATGACTCAGCATCTTCGTCGACGCCTCTCTAATTTCAGAAGCTTACGTGTTTTTTTAACGGTCTACGAAACGGGATCGATTACCAAGGCTGCCAACCAATTAAATTTAACCCAGCCAACCGTCTCTATCCAATTACGACAGCTTTCTGATTTAATTGATATGCCGCTCTACCAAATAGTCGGCAAGCGCATTGTCTTTACACAGGCAGCCGACATACTGGCCAAATACAGTGAGGAACTCTTCAACACCCTAGACAGACTGGAGATTGATCTTGCAGACCTGAAGCAACTCAAAGCTGGCACATTGAAAGTAGCCGTCGTTACTTCAGCCAAATATTTCATCCCCCACCTGCTAGGCAGTTTTTGCCAATGCTACCCACTGGTGGATATTGACCTCAAAGTTGCCAACCGTGAAAAAATCCTGAGCCGATACCAGCAAGGTCGCGATGACCTCTACCTATTTAGTCACCTTGAACCAGACATGCCACCATTCGCTACTCGTTTCTTGCCCAATCGCTTATATCCCATCGCCCCTACTGGCCATCCTCTGACTTTGCAAAAAGAGATTTCACCCAAATCTTTACTCCAATACCCATGGCTATCCCGTGAGCTAGGATCTGGAACACGCCATGCTATTGACCAGCATTTTAAGACCCTCAACATCACGTTTAACCCGCAGCTGGTTATCGAAAGCAACGAAGCGATCAAGCATTGCGTCATGGCGGGAATGGGGTTAGCGATCCTTTCGGAATACGCCCTCAAAGAGAGCATCGATAATCAATTTGAGCTGCTATCTGTTAAATCATTTCCAATTACCACCTACTGGCATATTGTCAAACCTCCGCACCGCCATGAGACCCCGTTAAGCAAAGCTTTCATAAAACATGTTACCGATAATATTTGAGTCCTCCGCGCTAAATACTGCATTCAAATACAACCTAGGTATATAATTCCGTCGAATAAGCCGTTATTAATGACGGTTGTATAACAACAGGTGTGAATTTTGAAACTTCTTGGTTTACTTTTCTATTGGGTCGGGTGCATTTTTTCCATCGGCTATCTTCTTAATATGGCCGAATGGCAACAGTTTTATGATAGCCAATCAGTCATCACTACGTTTCTACCGACATTCTGTGCTTTTTTCATTCGCCCATCAGAATCTGCCGCAATAACCTCAACGCGCTGCATGTATATCTGCTGGATCAGCGCTGGATTAACGACGGTATACGGGCTCATTCGAATCTTTGGCCACTATCCAATCGATCTGGATGCGGTATTGGCGGGCTGCAGCGTTGCCTTGCTGCCTATTTTCTATGCTTTCATTTTCACCGTGATTGCTTTCCCAATCACGATCAAAATAAAGCCTTCAGCATAATAATAAAAAAATACCCAAGCTTATTTTATCAGCTTGGGTATCCATTCATTACGCGGGTTGTTCAACCTTCTTCACTCGAAGTTTATTGCGGTTATCACGGCTGCTGCGAATCAATTCGTCACCTTGTGCCATATTTTCAGACTTAGCCAGACGGTCATACAGTAATACATTGACCGATGCGGCCAAATTCATGCAACCAACCGTCGGCACATAAACAACATGATCCGCCCTGTCGGTAATATCTTGTGAAATGCTGCCATCTTCTGGGCCAAAAATATAAATGGCTTTCTTGGGATGCTGGAACTGAGGAAGCGGCGTCGCCCCCAATGCCAATTCAACGCATACAATTTCCGTATCTGCCGGTAGATCATCCAACAGTGAGTCCCCGCCTGAAAGAGGAATAGTGTGACTGACACTTTTGGTGTCTGTAATGAACTTCATCGCCCGATCATAACGCTGGCCGGTATATTTCACTTCGTCAGCCTGATAGCACCCTGCAGCCCGCATCACTGCTCCTACATTCTCGGGGCTTTTCGGGTTAAGTAATCCTATGGTTATGCGGGTATCTTTCATGTCGCGTTTCTCTGATCTGCATTGTCTGGCAAGGGCTGCCAGATTAGGCTTGGCATTCTACCAAAGCCACTTCGAATTCAAAAGGCGCAGCAAAACAAGTCCCACCCATGGCAAGGGTGACTATGCCAACTCGCCTTCTGGATGTCATTCTGCGCACGCTGAATGCGTCATCTTGATGTGACTTAGGTATATTGTTATTTCAATCAATATATTGCCTTTCTACGCATCACCATAGATACTAAGACGCTGATATAAAGGACTTATACCCGATGGGTTAAGCAACCAATCATCCAATTATAATAGTGACAATTATCAATGATGCTTTTAACAATGAAATTTGCCGATTTGGCTATGGCCGTTTGCGGCGTATTAATTGGCGGCGGTATCGCAATGAAAATAGCGCGGGTACTCGATGTCAGTATGCTAATGGGCGCGGTTTGCCTAGCGTCATGGAGCTATTTCGGCTATAAGCTCACTCATTATCATGGGCCTTATTTTATCCCTGCGGTAATTCTGACTATTTTATCACCGTTCCTGATCATGCCCTTGCTTTCACTCCTTTCCAAAGCTCTGGTTTGGGCCTTAAAAGGCTGGACCCAATCCAAATAAACAACCAATCCCAATAAACAAGGTGAAAACCAAGCTATCTCAAGATACCTGAGGATACTCTTCCACCTGGAACACTATTCCATCTAGGACACTATGGGTTTAGCATCCCGTCGGCACTCGGTAAAAAAATAGGCCCTACAGAAAAACCATAGGGCCATTTATTGCCTTGCTGGCGATCTCGCTATGATGCCACTTTAGGCTTAGGCTTAAACAGAGCCAGCAATGGGATCAGGCACAAATATGAGATCAGCAAAAAGCCAAACGTGTAGACAAAGGCCGTCAGCGTAGATTGCTGGTGCAACATATTTTGGATTTGAACCAAAAACGCCGGATCGGTAATGGTTGTACCTTGAGCCTGAGCGGCCTGTTGCAACGCCGGGTTAGTTGGCGACAACGCCCCGCCTAACGCATGCCACTCCTGCTGCTGAGTGCGCGAGAAGTAGGTATTCACAATAGAGATACCAAAAGAGCCGCCGATTGTCCGGCACAAGTTATAAATCACTGCCCCGCCCACAGTATCTTTCGGCGCCAATGTCGCATAGGCCAACTGGCTCAACGGTGCAAATACCAACCCCATGCCCGCGCCTTGAATGATACTCGGCAACAAAATCCAGTAGATATTGATTTCCAATGAATACTGGGTCATCAAGTAAGTACCCAGGGCATTCAAGGAAAGTCCAATCACAATCAGAACCCGGGCATCTAACCTATCGATAAATCTCGCTATCAATAGCAAGACAATCGCCGACGATAGACCCCGTGGCGCCATCACAAAACCCGTGGTTTCAACCGGGTAGTTCAGCAACTGCTCAAGCATCATGGGCTGCAGCTGAGTGATACCGAACATCCCCATTGAGAAACCCGCCATCACGATACACGACATGGCAAGATTGCGGTCCCGCAGCAACCAAACGGGCGCGATGTCCCCCTTGGTGACAATGGATCGGGCCACGAAAAACACAATAGCTATCGCACTGATAATGGCCGAGAACAGGATCATATTAGATTCAAACCATGAGTCCTCGTTACCTCGGTCAAGCACCATCTGCAGCAAGCCAATCCCTATTGTCATGGCAACCACCAGCGGCCAGTCAATGCTGGTTTTAGCTCGGCCGTCGAGTTTGACAAAGAAATAAATCAACGCGAGACAGATAGCACCGATAGGCAAGTTGACGTAGAAAATCCAACGCCAATCCATATTCTCGGTGATCACCCCACCCAACGTCGGACCAAGGATCGGCCCTAGAAGTACCCCGACACTGAACAATGCCATCGCCTTACCGCGCTGATTAGCCGGGTATATCTGCACCATAATGGATTGAGATAACGGAATGACCGAGGCACCGAATGCCCCTTGCATCACCCGGAAGACTACCATTTCGGCGATAGAATCCGCTTGTCCGCACAATGCCGAAGTAACGACGAAACCGACAACCGACATCAGCAGGAGCTTACGCACCCCGAACTTGAGAGCCAAGAAACTGGCCAGTGGGATAAATATTGCCTCGGCCATCGAGTAGGACGTCAGTACCCAAGTGATTTGATCCGAAGTGACACCCAGAGCCCCCATCATATGCGGCAAGGCAACATTGGCAATCGTCATATCCAGCAACACCATGATTGCCGATAGCATCACTGCCAATGTCACTAAGGTACGGCTGCCTTCACTCATTACCTGCGAGTCATCATTGTTACTCGCAGTGTGTGGAATTTCAGCCATATGTTTACTGCTCTTGAGGGTTTGAAACGGTATCGACCGTTACCGTTGCACTCGCCCCGACACGCAAAGGAAAATCAGGGTGTTCAGCCTCATTGCTCAGGCGGATAAGTACCGGGAATCGCTGCGGAACTTTAACCCAGTTACCTGTCGCGTTTTCCGGTGGTAGCAGTGAAAAAGAAGAACCACTGGCCGGCGAAATTGCTTCAATAGTGCCGTGGTATTCAGCTTTTGGATACAGATCCAATTCAATACTGGCCGGCATACCACTTGTAATACGCTCCAATTGAGTTTCTTTGAAGTTTGCCTGTACCCAGAACGTATTGTCTTCAACTAACGGTACCAATGCCTGGCCCGGTGAAACCACACTACCGGCATGCGCACTCAACTTACCAAGGCTGCCACTGCGAGGAGCGAAAATATTGGTGTATGACAGTGACAATGTTGCTTGGCTAAGCGCTGATGCGGCTTTCTTAACTTCCGGAGCCTCAGTGCCTTTAGCCCCTTGCGATTTGATCAACTGCGACATCTTAGCGCGTGCCGCAATCACATTTTCTTCCGCAGAAGAGAGCTTAGCCTGAACGTCATCAAGTTGCTGTGCAGGCAGCAATTGTTTAGTAACCAGATCCTTAATGCGATGGTAGGTTGCCTGCGCATCGGAAAGCTGTGCGACAGCACTTTTCACATTGGCGCTCGCCGCCAAGATCGCATCATCAGTCGCTGCATTATTCTGCAAGGCCATCTCATAGGCGGCGCGTGCCTCGTCTAACTGAGCCTGAAACGGGGCCGGATCGATCTGTATCAACAAATCACCTTTGCTGACTTTTTGGTAATCGACAATATTTGTAGTTAGCACCTTTCCGCTGACTTGCGGGGCAATGTAGATAATGTTGGCATGCACATAGGCATCATCGGTACTTGGGTAGTTCTTTTGATGCTCAATGTAGAAATAACTCAGTACTGCCAGAATAATTAACACAAAGGATGTAACAGCTAAATTACGTACAAAATGGGAAGGCGTTGAATTTTCACTCATTATTATAACCAGTTGGTTGCCATTTGGGGCTGACGCGCTAACGTTCAGCGCTCGTGATTGAATATATTATTGTTTTCACAAATATTAGATCCAGATCACAATACCAACAACGAATAACATGAACTAATAATGCAATCTTTCATTCCATTACCGTCCACGCGAGCACTTTTCTCCCCTCACTAGTAGTACAGAATACGCTTTCTACTCCCATCCCCCGACGGGAGCAAGAGACCGGGCATATTTCACAAGCGTATAATTTTCAAATAATTACCCATATAATGTTAGATTCATCAATCATTGTTTCCGCCCCTGTGCTAACTATAACTACAAGGCATTTACCGCTATGGGAAAATCCCGTCTCTCTTTTCGCGTTGACGAAGCTCTCAGCCAAGTACATCCCGCTACCGATTATCTGGTTATTGATACGGATGAGCCTCTGGGTAGCTGGCAAACCATCGCCACCGCTTACCCTAATGTCAAAAAAATCAAAATAGCAGAATTTGACAGTGCAAATGGCAAACAGGTCATTGATGCAGACTTTTTCAATGCATTCCCTTCACTTGAATGCCTTATCACCGATACCGACGAAGGTCTGGATACTGATTTCACCGATGTCACCCCATCAATGCTTCACGCATTGAACTCACTGGAACTTGAGCGATGCTCAAACCAGAACATCTCATTGCTTGGGCAATTGCCACAATTAAAGCAATTGGACATCACTCTGGACACGGTTGACGTTGCCTTCTATGCAGATGCCAACTCAGGACTCGAAACAGTAAAGATCAGCCTAAGCCCACTCTGCCGAACCCTAGATATCGACCTTGCCGCCACCGCAATACTCTCGATGAATATCGGCGGGCACGGATATAGGTTCGAACTACCAAACATTACAGATATAAAAACGCTTCGTCTTCCGGCTAGCCTGAATGCACTTCAAGTCTCTATCAGTACGGATAAAGCACTACCTGCAGATATGCTGACCACTAACGTACAGCTTGAGTCATTAACCATCGAGCAGCATGGCGGGTATCTTGCCCCTTCGTTGCTAGCTAACATCAGCAATATCACCCATTGCAAATTCGAATTAAAAAACTTAAGCGCCCCCGTTCCCAGTGCGTTATTTGCCAATATCAAACAGATGCATAAGCTTCGGCTACAGCTCGACAGTATCGAACTCGAAGCCCCACTATTGCCACTAGGCTTGCCCCTTGCTGAATTGTTTGTCTACGGCGAGCAGACTGATCTGGCCCCGTTGGCGAACCTGCACCTGCCAAAGCTCAAACAATTGTGGATGGGCAATATAAACGCAATCGGATTACCTGAATGGCTCGCAGGCTGCCAAGAATTAAACGACTTGAATATCGCTATTGGTGATGCCAGCGCACTCCCTGCTCTCCCTCAACTGAAAACGCTAACTCTGCGAGGGCTTGCCGGCAATTCGCTACCAGCGACAATCACGACCCACCAAACACTCCAAACGCTCAATCTGCTCGCCTGTCACAAGGCAGACTTGGGTGATATCAGCCAAATGTCTTCATTGGAGTCAATCTGGATCGAACCTTGGGAACACGAATATTGCAACCTCCCGTCTCTGCACGGTTTGGAACACCTGCCACGCCTCAAGGCGCTAAGACTGGATATCACCCCCAAGCATGTCGAACCGGTATGGCTGGCATTGCCGCCAGAGGTCGAGATTTCAATCCATCACTCGCATATTGTCAGTGAAATGGCCATTCTGCGCGACAGCGGGCTTCCCCCTACGCAGTGCCTAAGATGGCTAAATACTCTGCTTGGCATCAATAAACCGGGAGAACTACCGGAAATGCCAGCCGAGTTCCATTTGACCTTGATGGCAGCCAAATACAACCGCTTCAAAGCCCAGCATAAAAACTGGCTGCGACAGCTCGCGGAAAGCAATGAAGAGCTGAAGCCGCTCAATGCCAATAGCGTACTGTTCATCTGTGGCCGCAGCGGGATCAAAGCGGGTGAAATCAAGTCAAAAGCCACTGAGCTAGGCTTTAGCGTTAGCAAAAAGCTCGATGGCAACGTAACCCACGTATTGATTGGCACTGCGCCCAAAGACATTTCATTACTGGATCTCGAGCGCCATACGCTCATTGACGACACCAGCCTACAGAATTATTTCACCACCCAGGCTCCGAAGTTCCTTCAGCAGCAAGGCAATGAAACAATGGGCGATTCCATTCTCGCTATGCTTGCCTCACCGGAAGAAGCCACCCACCAAGTCGCGGTTCAACTCCTCGAACAAGGCGGTATTACCGATGAATTGCACTTACCGCTATTCTTGATCCTCAAAACAACCGCCGACAACAACCTACGCAAACAGATCAAACAACTGCTTGCTGGCCACGGCGATGAGGCATTCCAGTTGGCTGTCAACGACAGGATCCTCTTCCATTCAGTTCGAGGAAGGGATGACTACAACAACTTCTACGGGCAAGGGCAATTCGTAGAGAAACTCAAGGCACAGCGCAAAAAATGGGGCGAAACACTCTGTAACGCATTTGCCAAGAGCTACTTTGACCGTTATGGCGAGGGGTTGATGTATGTACTCATGCAGAAAAAACCTACCCCGCAGCTACTGGCGATCTGGGAGTCGCTGATCCAAAACGGGACTTTCGACCTTCGGCGCGGCGCGGGTTTTGATACCATCATGCAATACTGGCACGACAAAGAACCGGCAAACTACCATTGGCATCCAACATACTATGCCAACCGCTTTGGCAAACTTGGAGCCGCCAAATTTGAGCTGCCAGCAGAGCTAACCGGACGGAGCGATATCACCCGTTTGGATTTGGGGAACTGCCTGCTGAGTGACCTGCCGAAAGGCATCGAACACTACCGTCATATTCGTAGCCTGAGCCTATCCGGTAATGTTTTCAAGGCTCTGCCAGAGAGCGTCGCCGCCTTTAGTGAGTTGGAAGAGCTGGATCTGTCGTTCAACCATTTCCGTCACTTCCCAGAGGTACTCTTTAAGCTAACGAACCTCAAACGACTCGATTTCCGACGTGCCACTAGTCCTGATCTCAATACCGGTTACGATGCCAACTATCACATTGTGGCAATACCGCAGGCTTTCCGCGATGCCTTCCCTGAATGTGAAATCCTACAAGACCAGTAATGAACAGAATAATGAATAACTCAATCACCGACTATCTTGAAGATGAAAACTTGCCGCTGAATAGCGGCATACAGCCTAACGTTACTACGCTGTACTACCGCCTTACCCATAGCCACCCAGCATGGGAGGAATTGGCATGCAAGTACCCCAACCTAGAAGAGCTAAATCTCAATTACTATTGCGAAGAGGAAAATGCTCGCCTTCCTGATGCCGGTCTGTTTTCCTGCTTTCCCAAACTAAAACAGCTCTCGTGCTCCAGGCTGCCTCTCATATTGACGCCCGAGCAAATCCCTCACTTGATGGCTTTGGAAGAAGTCAACAATGCCAATATTCTTGATGCAACAAGCTTTGAGGTACTCACCGGCCTACCCGCTATCCGAAAGCTGGATATATGCTATTGCGGCAAAGACAGCACATTATCCACGGCCCGCAGCCAATCACTGACATCCCTGAGGATACGCCCAGAGGCACACTTAACCCATCTGGTCATCAACCAAAGTGAGGCCCTCACCCATTTTGACCTTTACCGACCACAAGAGGGTAACGGGCGTGATCTATTCATATCACTACCACCATCGGTAACCTCTCTTAATTTGCACTTACACGCCAATGTAACGCTAGATTCACCGCTACCTAACCTTGGTTACGCCGTGCTTTCTGGCTGTCTTCCTGACGCCCTGCAATACAGCAAGCAGCTTAACTGGCTCACGCTTAACTATTTTGTCGGAGACACCTTGCCACATTGGCTCGCCGAGCTACCAGAATTAACAAGGCTCTCACTCTTTAGCCCAAATCTTGCGGATCTGGGTGAAATAGACAAACTCACCAGCCTCAATCACCTTGAATTGGAATTACACACCTATGATAGGAGCAATCCTTTCAAAGCTCCCAAGCTAGGTGGCCTGGCCAATGCGCCAGCACTGACGACCTTGAAAATAGAGCTAAGTGCCAAACCTCAGGATGTTAGTAATCTTGTGGATCTCATTAACCTCCCTGAGCATATCGAACTCACAATGGGGATATTCAACAACATCAGCCGGGGCGATCAACTGCAAAAATTGCGGGGTATTCTGAAAAACGCCGAATTGAGCAATGCGGAAAAACGCCACTACTGGCACCTGCTGATGGCCATCGACAAGCCCAAAAACCTCTCCAATGATGACTTGGATGCACGCTTCCACCTCACATTCATGGAAGCCAAATACACACCGCTCAAGGCCCTGGCGCAAGAATGGCTACGTCAGCGCGCCCTCGCGGATATAGCCCGCCAGCCTTTGACTGCCAACTCGGTGTTATTTCTTTGTGGCAAAAGCGGCTTCAAGGCTTCAGAGTTAAAGGAGAAGTCTGCTGAACTGGGCTTTAGCATCAGTAAGAAACTGGATGCTAAAGTCACCCATATCCTGCTGGGGAACAACCCGAAACAGACAGCCACTATCGATGTAGACACGCACTGTATTATTGACGATAGCGCCCTCAGCCAGTGGTTCAGCAATGCTGCCCCTAAATTCTTGCAGCAAGACACCGCTGCTCCTATGCAAGAAAACATGCTGGAGATGCTGAGTTCCCCTGACGAAGCAAGTCATTTGGTTGCGCTTCAGCTACTCGAACAAGGCGGCGTGACCGATGAAATGCTAATGCCGCTATTCCTGATCCTAAAAACAACCGACAACAAATCGCTGCGCAAGCAGATTCAGGCCTTGCTTGCAGGTTTTGGCAATAACGAGTTCCAACTGGCGGTACAGGACAAAGTATTCTTCGATGGAAAAATGCGTGGTACGGATACCTACGGCGAACTAATCGGCGAAGGGCCGGTGCTCAAAAAGCTCAAAGGGTTGAAAAAACGCTGGGGCAAAACACTGTGCGATGCGTTTTCCCTGCTGTACTTCAACCGCTTTGGTGATGGACTGCTATGGCTACTCAGCCATAAGGAAGATTCTGATATCCGAGACAAGGCAATAGCGCAGCTGATTGAAGGGGAATGCCTCAATTGGCACAAAGGCTGTGGCTTTGCCCGCATGCTAAATGCCCGTAGTGAAAATGAACGCACAGAGTGTCATTGGGCACCGGAAATTTATCTGTCCAGCAGTGAATTGAGCAGCCTGCACACTCGGTTACCTGCTGAGCTACCCAAACAACAAGCGATCACCGAGCTGAATTTACACAACTGCCTGCTGTACAAGTTACCGACAAACATTGAGCAATATACACATGTAACGCGACTGAACCTCAGCTTCAACCCTTTACGGGCACTACCCGCCTCATTGGCCAAGCTGAACCATTTGCAGGAGCTTGATCTCTCTTATTGTCATTTCGATGAATTCCCAGAGGTATTGTTCAAGCTAAAACAACTCAAACGACTGGATCTGCGCCGAGGTAGCCGCCCTGAATATCGTCACGGCTATAGTACCCAACATGGTTATGAATCGCTCCGCGCTCCAAAAGCCTTCCGCGATGCATTCCCCGAATGCGAAATCCTAGAAGACGAGTTGGTATAATCAATCCCGCATAAAAAAATCCTCCCCATCAAAAGGGAGGATTTTTTATAGGATAGCGGCATCTGATATATCGTAATACTTTCGTTTGTTCCGATACATGTCACTATCAGCCATGGAAATCAACTGAGAGAGAGACTCCGTTTCGCTTGACGCCCCGCCCACCGAAAACGTCAGTGGATATTGCTCATCATCATTCAAATCAATCCACTGCCCGTTTTGAACACGAGCCAAGTCTGCCATCAACTGCCGAAGCTGGGCTTGATTACATTCACGGGCAACAATGGCGAACTCATCACCACCAATTCGATACAGATATTGGCGATCTGACAAGGCAGACCGGATCAACTGGGCACTCTTCACGATAAGCGTATCCCCACGGTCGTGACCATAGTTGTCATTCAGTGTTTTCAATCCATTGATATCAACAATCAATACAGCAAGAAAATCACTGCTCTTGTTCTGCATTTCTGCTTTCGCATGTTCAAAATCACTATCGAAAGCTGTTCGGTTGAGGCAGGTTGACAACTTGTCCCTGCGGGCAAAATCTTCTAGCTCAAGCCATGCATGCAGCAATTTCTTCAGCAATTCGAATAAAATCGTATCGTCACATGACAGCGCAAGTACATCACAATCAAAATAACCCAACTCATTACCCTCACTGGACGTCAGGGTTATGACCGTTTGGCTATCAGGTTTGGCAAAACCGAATCGAATACCATAATTCGGGAACAATGTTTCCAAGCCCGAGTTAATGACATTAGGAATATCGTGGTAGCTCACCCCTGTATGTGCGGCGGAAAAATGAATCAATGTCATCAAGCGAGACTGGTATTGCTCTTCCCGCGCAAGCGACGCCCTGAGTTCAGCGGTCTGCTCTGCGACAGTGTTTTCCAAACGCTGATTAAAATCAGCCAGCTGTAAGTTAGTATCCTGTACTTGTTGATTTGCCTCGCGCAGCGCGGTATTGCGAATTTCCAGCTGATCCATCTGTTTGGTTACCCGCTGCCATAATGAATCAATCAAACTAACCAATTGCTTAAATTCAGAAAATTGATATTTATGAGGGTTAATTTCAGGGCGAATCTGCCGTCTGAAACTTCGTACCACCTTCTCAATTTCCTTAATCGGCTGGATAAGCCAACGCGTGACCAAAATCGCCAGAATCAACGTGACACACAACGCCACGATAATGATACGGATCATCTGCTCTTTCGACTGGGCCAGCTCTTTATTACGCTCAACGTCAGAGATTCGGTGAATGATGGTCAGTTCCAGTGGCGAAGCAAAACCCTCTTTGTTCAGGGTCAAATACGTCACGAAACGATTGGCGTTATAACCGAATTTGTTCAATTTCCCGTACTGAAAACTCACCGACTCTTGCTGGTAGAGAAACGGACGGGAAAGCTTTGCCAAATCTTCATACGACACCAACACCATAATATACCCTTGGGGCTCATAATAAGCCTCTGGCACTAGCGTATAAGGCAATAGTGGGCTGACAAACACAATACCACTCGGACCACCGTCTAGAACAAGATTCTCATCATTGTATGAGGTATGAAACGTCAGCCCTTTTTCATAAAGATCCTGAGCCCCCCGGACAGTGGCAAGTAGTTTGCTCTTTTCAAGATGATACATAGAGCCGTTAATTTCGTACATTGGCTGCCAATCTCTATCAATAATATAGGCGGCACTAATGCTGGATGAAAGTTCGTCAAAATCCTCGATCTTAGGGCGAACAACGCTTGAATAGAGGACATTATGCATCCCCTGTACCATCAAGCGATCTTTCGAATACCATTGGGTAAGATTGGCATTGAACAGCAGCTCTTTCTCTACCGTATCTCGGATACCCTTGGTTGAATTGGCAAGCTTAAGCTCTTTTTCCACCAGTAAATCATGCTGGTGTTTCTCAATCATACTTATTCCCATCCAATAGGCTGGTAACAAGGAGCCCAAGACGACAATTAGGGTCAAGATATTACGCAAACTCATCATGGTTTGTTATTTCTTCGCTTATCGATCTGAACAGTATGTTTTTTGATAAATTGCGTGACAAAAACAGCGGCTTTGTCTGCAGGCATACCGGCCCGGTAACGTTTATACCCCCGAATAAGCGCTTCCCATGTCACTGCCATCGTCACGGTACTTGGCATGGTATATGTCGGCTTCAGCTCTTTATAGAGTGCACCATAATAGGTCGCCGACTGAGCATATGACAACCAGTTAACTGTGTGGTTAGTGGAAATAAGATTCTGATTAATAATGACATTTTTGATAAATGTAGGTTGCTGAACAATCTCTGTCAGCGTTTTCAATGCCTGTCTTTTTTCTGGATCCGCCATCGCCTCGTTGGTGAAGGCGAGAACCTTGCCACCACTTAAAGAATGCATGGTATGGTTGTTATAGGTAGGCAAAGCACGGATCTTCAGCTCATCGCCAAAATGTTGTTTCAGCTCCCCTAGAGCCCAGTCACCATCAATCAAGTATGGTACTTCGCCACGGATAAACTGCTGACGAGCTTGATCTTGGGTGTTATCTTTCGTCACCACATGATTATCAACCAACGAACCATAAAACGTCAGAGCCTTAGCCAAGGCATGATTATCAATATCGGTAACTAAATGCTCGTAGTGCTCTGGATGCTCACAAAACATCGAGATAAACGCCATCAGGAAATACATGTTCGGATGCTGCATCGCAAGCTCCGTTTTCCCCTGTTTGGCGGCGGCCAACAACCTCTCCCATGTTGGCTGTTCGTTATGCGTCAATTGAGTATTAACATAAAGAACTAGATGGTTACCCAACCCCAACGGCACACCATAAATCGCACCGTCTACTGTCACCAACTCGAGCGCCTTGTGCTCCATCTCTTTCTTCTCGATCCAGCTAGATGGGATAGAAGACAGGTCAAAATAACTATGCAGCCCCAAAAAATCTGATGGTACCCAAATCACATCAGGTACAGTGATCCCTGTCTGCTTGGCGAGCAATAACTCTGACCGTATGTTGTTAACGTCAAACTCACGGATCACCAACGTGTTGTCAGTCTCAGATTCAAACTGACGCTTAATTTCAGCGACCGTCGAATATTCGATCCCGCTCCACATTTGAATTTCTTGGGCAGAAAGCCAAGTTGGAAAGATCACAGCAATGAGTAGTAGTATCGTTATCACGGTTAGCCAAGGTTAAAATGCGATAGATGAATATTCTATTTCTACATTTTCCCTCAAAAGCATACACATTGTCTATCAACAGCTTGATTTATACGAATGTTAGCCTCAAAAATACGCTTATAATTACACAATCAACGAATATGTATTCATCCGACTAACAATCACTTGTGATAACAACGGACGTATTATGTTGCAAAAAACACTGGGAATACGATGACAAAGAAGACGGAAAAACAATATCGGACAGAACAGAAGAAATGCGGCAATAAATGAGGTGTTTACAAGTAGGTAGGATATGATGAAAGGTAAAAACGAAAATCGGCGTAACCGGCATAGAGCCAGTTACGCCAACTCGAAATTAAAGCTTAACTACGTTAGCAGCTTGTGGGCCTTTTTGGCCTTGCTCAACTTCGAAAGATACTTTCTGGCCTTCAGCTAGAGTCTTGAAGCCTTCAGAAGCGATTGCACGGAAGTGAACGAATACGTCAGCACCGCCGTTGTCTTGAGTGATGAAACCGAAACCTTTCTCTTCGTTAAACCACTTTACGATACCAGTTGTTTTGTTAGACATGTGATGTCCCTTATATATTTAAGTTCATGAAGTAATCGCATAATGCGATGCACTGATGGCTTGAATTATTGAATGCGACGATAAAGCTAAGGGAAACACAAAGAATAACAACACTAGTGAAGAATACTGAGGGTTTACTTGTACTTGATGGTTCATTAATAACCCTGAACAACAGAGCAAGTCGATAATACCTCAGTATCGGGTATTGTAAAGTTTTTTTTTATGTCAGATCGAAAGTCTTGCCCTTGTGGCGATTTGTTATACGCTTCGCCAGTGATTTGCTCACAAATCTTTATGTAACAAACAAATAGATTTAAAAAAAGTGAGAAGCAAAGCCTTCACGTCCTACGCTCTGCTTCTTCCATCCCTAACGATCAAATACCCGCATTCCACACTTAGTCAGGCTGACGACTCAAAACCTCATCAATATCCTGTGCACTATGACGTTCAGGAAGCTGCTCCCACTCCTCTCCCCAACTGCGGTTTACAATCCTGCCACGCAAAACGGCAGGACGCTGGGAAATCGCCTGTGCCCATCGTTGAACATTCGGATAACTTGCCACATCCAAAAACTCAGCGGCATCATACAAGCGGCCTAACACTAAATTCCCATACCACGGCCAGATAGCCATATCCGCTATCGTATAGGACTCCCCGGCAATATAAGTATGTTGTGCTAGTTGCTTGTCCAGCAAATCAAGCTGACGTTTAGCTTCCATCGTAAAACGGTTTATCGGGTATTCAAGTTTTTCCGGGGCATAAGCATAGAAATGACCAAAACCACCACCAAGATACGGCGCAGCTCCCTGCAACCAAAACAGCCAGTTCAACACCATCGTTTTCTGCTCGCGATCAGCAGGCAAGAAGTGTCCGAATTTTTCCGCCAGGTAGAGCAATATAGCCCCAGACTCAAAAACATTAATCGGTTCACTCTGAGAGTTATCGACCAATGCTGGGATCTTTGAGTTCGGGTTAATCGCGACGAAGCCAGATGAAAACTGATCACCCTCGCCAATTTGAATCAGATGGGCGTCGTATTCAGCCTCGCTCAAGCCCAGCGCCAACAATTCCTCAAGCATAATTGTGACTTTTTGGCCATTTGGCGTTCCCATCGAATACAACTGCAACGGGTGTTGCCCCACAGGCAATGCCTTTTCATAACGCGCCCCGGCTTCGGGCCGGTTGATGCTAGCCCATGCTCCACCCATATCAGGGTTCATCGTCCAAACACTTGGCGGTACATATTCACTACCCATATTGATCATCCTTCTCGTGATTGCCTGTCGGCGTGGCTCGACCCAAATGTTGCATCATATTAGCAAAGGCACAAACGGATATTTTTAGCAAAACCATCCAAAGATTTATGCCTGATAATCCATAATAATAACCCCTTCCATCCTTGGTATAACCGAGAGCGCTATAGCGACTAGGGTGTCCCTCAATATATGTCGTTCTACCAGCAACGGAGGTTACTTAGGCAACCGCTACAACGTCAGTCTGGATTGTGCAAAATCGATAAAAGCAGATATCCGCCTAGATACTGCCGATGATTTATAATAAACGGCATTAACCAGTTCACGCCCAGTATCAGTTTGTTTCTCCGATTCGAACAGCGCCACTAAACGCCCAGCTTCAATATCCCGCTTCACCATAAAACCAGACAAACAAGCAATACCATTTCCGGCGAGAACCAATTGCCGTACCGTTTCGCCATTGCTCGATACCAACGCTGGAGTTATCGTTCCCATTCCCTGCAATGGCCAGTCATTGAGGATCTTGGGTTCCGTAAATCCCACCAGCTGATGTTGGTTCAAATCAACGGGTAGAGCGGGAAAGCCGTTCTTAGCCAAGTAATCAGGTGACGCCACAATATAGAGCTGACTTTTGCCTAGCGGACGCGCATGCAAGGTCGAATCTGTTAACCGCCCAATACGAATAGCCACATCGGTTCTTTTCTCCAACAAATCCACAAAGCCTTCATTCGAGGTCAATTCCAGCTCAATATCCGGATAAGCCGCTTTAAAAGGCTGAACCAACGGAACCAACTGGTGCAGAACAAACGGACTTGCCGCATCCACCCGTAAACGCCCTTTGGGTCGCTCACCGTGGGATGTCAGATCTTCTTCTGCCTTCTCAATAAGCGCCAGGCCATCCCGCACGGCATCGACAAACTGACGCCCCTCTTCCGTTAATCCAACCCGTCGAGTTGTCCGATTTAAAATTGACACCCCCAATTGGGCCTCAACTCGACTTACCGCCCGCGAAACCTTGGCCACCTGAATGTCCAGAGCATGCGCGGCCGCAGAAAAACCGCCAGTATCAACCACCGTCAGCAAAATCGACAAATCATCAGATCGAGTCAACATACTTTGACCCCTTCAAGCAACCAACCATATCTACCCATCAATCAATGCATAACTTGTTCATCATAAGCCTCTCTGCGCAAGTAACGAAAACGCTGCCTAACTTGACTCTGCATCGTCTCCGATACCCGACAATAGTCACCTAGCCACCTCACAACCATCTCTTCATCTGGGAAAATATAGTCTTTGCCCAGATATGCTTTACGTAATTGATGGTTGATCAAGGTATCGAGCATTGCCGCATGCTCGCCGCCTTGAGGAATATCGCCCATCTCCATCAAATGATACTTGTACATCCAAACCGCCTCGTTAAGATTGCCTTGAGTACGCCGATCACCACGAAGATAAAAATGACACTCCCTGTGAGATTGCAAGAATGTGTCAGCCATCGGATTAAGCGTCGAGTCATCCATCACAGACACAGCCTCACCAAGGCGCTGCATATTATTAATCAGCCTCTCTAGAAGCATATTGATGAATGCATCTGAGTCTCCTTTTCGCACGCCGTTAAAAAACATGCAGTAACGGGTCTCTATATGCATCGCAATGACAGTTGGCTTACGGTAGACACGCACAACATGAACCAACCAGGCAGAGTCAAGGCAACCGACACGCCCTATCAATGGTTCATCAGGGGTTGGCTGAATGGGGCCTGTTTTAACGCCTTTGCGCATCTTGCTAAAAAATTCCGCCGCCGCTTTTGTGCAATTGAATATCAACATGGAAACATCCTTTTTCCGCTTCAGTGCTATTTCGACTCATAGTTATATATTCCCTCATGTTGTCTAAATCCTGAAACTTAAAACAACTTAGGTGTGATCAACGATCCTCAGATAATTCGATCTGCATAAAAGCCCCCGGCGTGACGGCAAAACTCTGCTTAAAAAGGCGATTAAATGCACTCTTTCCTAGAAACTGCCCCGCACGCGCTTAACTGTCATTTTTGACAAAAGTCATTTGCCAATAACGCTGTTTTTCGCAAAAGCAATATCTCCAATAATGCGCCCATTCCGCAGGGCGCCTCACTCGGCTGTATGCCCTGCACTCATTATCTTGAGGGCTTAAAACTATGCCACTAGCACTACTCGCTCTGACACTCAGTGCCTTTGCCATCGGCACGACAGAATTTGTCATTGTCGGGCTCATACCCACCATGGCAGCGGATCTAAACGTATCGCTACCATCCGCAGGCTTGCTTGTCAGCCTCTACGCTCTCGGTGTCGCCATCGGGGCTCCGGTACTGACAGCATTAACAGGGAACTGGAAACGAAAAAATGTCCTACTGGCCGTAATGGCTCTGTTTGTCGCGGGTAACCTTTTGGCCTGGCAGGCGCCAGACTACAGCACATTGATCGCGGCACGGATCCTGACCGGACTGGCACACGGTGTCTTCTTTTCCATCGGGGCAACCATCGCCACCGGACTCGTCGCCAAAGACAAGGCTGCAAGCGCCATTGCGATTATGTTCACCGGCTTAACCGTGGCATTGGTGACAGGCGTGCCTCTTGGAACATACATCGGCCAAACATTTGGCTGGCAAGCCACCTTCTTGGTTGTCGCGCTACTGGGGCTCATTGCCTTGATTGGCAGTGCCTTCCTCGTGCCGAAAAATCTAAAACAGCCACCAGCAACGAAACTGTCGGCACAGCTTAAGGTACTCACCCAGCCCAGACTCCTGCTGGTGTATGCAATAACCGCATTGGGTTATGGTGGCACATTTACTGCCTTCACCTTCCTTGCACCTATTTTGCAAGATATATCAGGGTTTAGCGCCAATGCCATCGGCCTCATTATGCTGGTATATGGTGTGTCTGTTGCCGTCGGCAATATCTGGGGAGGAAAGATGGCCGACAAAATGGGGCCGGTCAAAGCACTGAAAATCATTTTTTCCGGATTGGCGATGGTTCTACTCGCCTTTACGGTAACGGCACACAATCCGATAACAGCAGTACTGACGATCTTGGTATGGGGTGCTTTTGCATTCGGCAACGTGCCAGGGCTACAGGTATATGTTGTCAGCCTAGCGGAGAAATATACCCCGGATGCTATTGATGTCGCTTCGGGGCTTAATATCGCAGCCTTCAACGTTGGCATCGCTCTGGGATCATGGAGTGGTGGTCACATCGTCGCCGAAGCCGGAGTAATGCAAACCCCTTGGGTCGGAGCCGTTGTGGTACTCATTGCCCTTGGACTAACCGGCTTTAGCGGAAGGCTCGACCGTATACAGCAACGCCAATTAGGCAACCAAGCAGCTTCATTCTAACTATCGCTCTAATATCAATAAACCCACCCGAGGCCATAATGGCCTCGGGTGGGTTTTTCAGGATCATCAACCATAGTCATCTACACTGGGTTATATCCAAGTGCAATCATCCAACAACGAAGAACTCTGACTTCAAGGTACTTATTCTGTATTTACTTAAAGGAAAATACCATGACCCAATTGACCATTGTCGCCAACATTATCGCAAAAAATGACAGTATCGAGCTCGTCAAAAGCGAACTCCTCAAACTTATCGAAATCACCCGTGCAGAAGCCGGTTGTATCAACTACGACCTCCATCAAGACAACGAAAACCCAGCACACTTCCTATTTTACGAAAACTGGGCCTCACGCGAACTCTGGCAGGCTCACATGAACAATCAGCATCTGGCTGAGTATCTGCAAGCCACCGACGGTGCAGTCGAGAGCTTTGTCGTCAATGAAATGACCCCAATTAACTAGTATTTCAGGTACAGTCTCGCATCTCCCCCTATAACACCAGCCTAAAAAGAACATGTTATAGGGGAAGCCTAATGCGCAATCATGCCAAGCGGAAATGGGCAACGTTGTCCTGTAGATTTGCGGCCAACTGACTCAGCTCCACACAAGCACGCGCAGTCTGCTCAGCACCTGACGCAACTTGTGACGACGAAAGACTGATATTTTCAACATTTCGTCCCAGCTCTTCGGTCACCGAGTTCTGTTCGCTACAAGCGCTGGCAATCTGAATGTTCATCGACGCCATCTGCCGCACTTCTTCTTCAATTTCAGCGATATTTTGTCCAGTTTCCTGGGATTGACCAACGCACGCATTAATCAGCTGGCTGCTCTGCCTTGTCGCCTCACCCGCTTTCCCTGCTCGAGTTTGCAGCTGCTCTATAATCGTGGTGATTTCCGTTGTTGAAGCCTGTGTTCGACCTGCCAGCGTTCTGACTTCATCGGCAACTACGGCAAATCCGCGACCTTGCTCCCCAGCACGCGCCGCCTCTATTGCCGCGTTCAGCGCCAACAAATTTGTTTGCTCGGCAATGCTGTTAATCACATCCACCACCATACCGATACTGGCCGAGTCTTTCTCAAGCAGTGCCACGATTGTTTCGGTATCAGAAACCACCTTAGCCACACTTTGGATATTCTCGATATTATGGCGAATATTACCGCCCCCCTTAGCCGCACTCTCCGTTACGGCATTGGCCGAATGGGATGCATGCTCGGTATTGGCCGCGACATCATTGACCGTTGACTGCATCTGATTCATCGCAGTAGCTATCATGGTAATGTCGTCTTGCTGCTGCCTCATTCCCTGCGACGTCTGCTCTGAAACTGAGCTCATCTCTTCAATCGCAGCACTCAATTGGGTGACGGCTCTGGATATTTCCTGCAGTAGCGTTCGCAATCTATCCTGCATACCGGCGCAGGCAAGAGAAAGCTGTCCTAGCTCATCATGCCCAAGGGAGCTGTGATCCAACTCAGAGGTCAAATCCCCTTTGGCAATGCGTTCTGCCATATTGATCGTTGCCCGAAGGGGGGTACAAATCTGACGGGTCAAAAAGACTGTCATGACAATAATAAAGATCATAATAACGATAACGCCACTGCTCGTCAGAAGGTAAGCCTGAGCAACACGATCCAGCACCGATTGGCGATCGGCTTGCGTCTGCGACTCATTCAATTTTAATAATTTCTCTAACGAGTCATTCAGCATTTTAAAACCGCGGTAACTCCCCATCGCCAAGGAGTTCGCCTCGACACTATTTTTCGCCCTCACCGCCGAGATGAAATCATTCTGAGAAGCCAAGTACATTTGCCATGCGGTATTCACATCAGCAAACAACCTTCCATCTTCTTCGTCCCATAGGCTATCTTTGTACCTTGCTAATTTCTGCTCCATTTCCTGAAGCATAACCTCATAATTACTCAGTACCTTATCGACACTTTTATTATCAATGTTGGCAACAAGAAAAAACTGCTCTCGTCGGATATGCTCCGAGTCTTTTTGCATGTCCTTCACCAGAAAGATACTTGGCAGCGTTTTATCGGTGAGTGCGAGCGCACTATTTTTAAACATTGTTACTTCTGATATCAGAAATGCACCCAAGACAATCACTGCGATAAAGATAATCGCGAACCCGGTGCCGATCTTCTTACCGACCGAAAGGTTCTTAAAAAGCATCAGTTCAACTCCGTTAATCAATGACTTTGTTTCAGTCAGATTCTAGAAAATGAGCCATATGCTATTTTTTGCTTGTACTTGTTCAATTATCAAACATCCCATTCGTGATGTAGGTAGCAATAATCAAATTACCCATTTAAGAAAATTCAATAACGTGTCGCTTTACGTCCTCAATTTTAGATAAAAACACGCATTTTGAGATAATCATGACGCAATCTCAATCTTATGGGAAATATTCCTACTTTTTATAATCCTATTTAAGAATTCTTTTTTTCATATTTAAAATAACCATGTGTAAATTATTCCACCATGAATAATTTTTAGGTTATATCGGGTATTTCTTCACTTTTTATTCAATTTTCTATCTATCTCGGCTGCCATTAGCATGTAACAGTCATATGAAAACCATATAGATATAAATAACAAAACATTAAAGTGATACTGAAAATGAAATTTAAGTTCCCATAAAAAAACACCAGCCTCTTTCGAAGCTGGTGTCCATTCATTTTCAATCAGTACACTTAAACCAAACGGAATCGACCAACATTATCCTGTAAGTTTGTCGCCAATTGACTTAATTCGACACAAGCCTGAGCGGTTTGATCTGCTCCTGATGCTATCTGTGAAGATGCTAGGCTAATATTTTCAACATTCCTGCCTAAGTCCTCAGTAACAGAGTTTTGTTCACTACATGCACTGGCAATTTGAATGTTCATCGACGCCATCTGACGAACTTCTTCTTCAATTTCAGTAATATTCTTGCCAGTTTCTTCTGACTGACAGACGCAGTCATTAATCAACTGACTACTATGCCTTGTTGCGTCGCCAGCTTTTACTGCACGCGCCTGAAGCTGCTCAATAATCGATGTTATTTCTGTTGTGGATGCCTGTGTTCTACCCGCTAAAGTTCTTACCTCATCAGCAACAACGGCAAAACCTCGGCCTTGCTCACCAGCTCGGGCTGCTTCAATAGCCGCATTCAATGCCAACAGGTTCGTCTGCTCTGCAATGCTATTAATCACATCCACGACCATCCCGATACTCGCTGAATCTTTCTCCAGCAAAGTCACAATACTCTCTGTATCGGCAACCACCTTAGCCACAGTCTGGATGCTATCAATATTCTGGCGAATATTATTACCGCCCTGAACAGCACTATCCGTCACTGCGCTAGCTGAATTCGATGCTTCTTCTGTATTAGCTGCAACATCATTCACGGTTGCCTGCATCTGATTCATCGCAGTAGCAATGGTAATAATATCATCTTGCTGCTGCTTCATACCTTGTGACGTTTGCTCGGAAACCGTACTTACCTCTTCAATTGCAGCCCCTAACTGAGTTGCAGCACTTGAAATTTCGTGCAACAAGTCCCTTAACTTATCTTGCATCCCAATACATGCCAATGAGAGCTGTCCCAGTTCATCACGACCTAACAAGCTGCGATCCAACTCAGATGTCAAATCCCCCATCGCAATGCGCTCAGCCATATCCTTCGCTTTATTAAGAGGAATACAAATCTGACGGGTAATTCGTGTCGTAATAAAAATCGTAAAGAGCATAATGGCGACAATACCTCCGATCGTCAGCATATAGGTTTGATAGACCTGCTCTAGAACCAATTTACGATCCGAGTGAACATAAGACTGATTTAATTCAAGCAAACTATCCAGCGATTTAATTAAGCTATTAAAACTATCAAGGCTATTAACAACCATCGCATTTGCTTTCGTTATATTTTTATTTTTTATCGCCGTTATAAACTCACTTTGATCTGACGAATAATTTTGCCATGCTTTCGTCACAGCAGAAGAAAAACGACGATCCTCTTCTTCCCAAACACTATCTTGGTATTCTTTGACTTTCTTGGCCATATCTCCCAGTTGTTCCGCGTAATCATTCAATGACTGAACAATATTTGAATTATTTACGTTAGAGACCAAAAAAAACTGTTGCCGACGTATATGTTCGGAGTCCAACTGCATGTCTTTTACCAATACAATGCTTGGCAAAGTTGCATCAGTAAAAACCAATATACTCTCTTTCAACTTTGTAACTTCAGAAACAAGAAAAATGCCCATAGCGACAACAGAAAAAAAGACAATCGCAAACCCGACACCTATCTTTTTACCAACAGAAAGGTTATTAAAACG
The DNA here is from genome assembly GCF_059920555.1 of Photobacterium panuliri. NCBI lineage: Bacteria > Pseudomonadati > Pseudomonadota > Gammaproteobacteria > Vibrionales > Vibrionaceae > Photobacterium > Photobacterium panuliri. The sequence goes on along the minus strand of NZ_CP197193.1, from coordinate 281,271 downwards.
CATGAATCAAGCTCCGTTTAAATATGGCTTGGCAGAAGAAGTCATATTATTAAAATGCAATAAACGCTTTCTCACTAAGATTGCTGATTATTTTTCAAGCAAAAATCTTGTGATTAACCTATCGATAATAGCATTGTTTTTTCAAGATAATACCAATTTGTATCAAAATGTTTCACTCGATTGCTCTCATTACGCTATTTTGAGTCAAAATCGACACGGGAGATTGGATAAAATAAGAATTTTTCCTATAAATTGGCTATGAAATAAATATTTCATTTCCAACTTTACTCATATGCGTCAAATATCCATTTATCCAAAGATCATAAAAACGTTTAACTATGCAGTTTTCTCAACTAAGTGTACCTATCACTAATCGTAATAGGTACTAAACAACCGGGTAAAATACACTCATTAATAATCAAGCGTACCGCGAATAGGATAATTATTATCCGGATTGCGAATCCAGGCTAATCCTCTGGACAGCGCTCCAAGCTCAGGGCGGACAAAAGGATTATTCGAAATATCCACCACATGTAAATTTCCATGCTCATTGATCACAAACAATCCCGGCTCAGAGAAATTATGATCCGTTTCTTGCTCAGAACGTGGCAAGGAAATATACAGCCCCAAACTTTTCATTTGTGCTTCTGTCAATCCATAAGCGATAGGAAATGAAATGTTCAAGTTTTCTAGGTGTACTTCCAGTTGCTCTTTGGCATCACCTGAAACCGCCAAGATATCAACCCCTGCATCAGAAAATGCCTGCCTGTAACCTTCCAGTTCATTAAGATACGCTGTACAAAGCGGACAATGCTTCCCTCGGTAAACAAAAACAGCCTGCCATGTCACCTCCCCTTGCGGTTGGCCTAATCTCACCTTATTACCATCAAGCAAAGTTGCCTCAATGGTTGGGAAACTGTCACCCGCCTTTAACTTTGCTGAGACTGCCATAATCACTCCCTCATAATGATCACCTAACAAGATATCAATCTATGAGTGTGGACGGCGCTTTGCCACTGTTCAAGTCATCCCCGAGCCATACATAACGTCCGCCTCTTTCAATTCTCAAGGTTTCATTGAAACAGTTTCTCTTCGACCTTCTCCCCATATGAACTTAATATACTGAGAATTAATAATTCATTACGGGAAAATAGAGACAGATATGGCTAACTTTTGCCTAGACTAATACCTATGCGCAACAGAGTGATGACAGAAAACCACTAAGGAACATATCATGCCCAAAACTATTCTTATCACAGGTGCTACAGATGGCATCGGACTCGAAACAGCAAAACAACTTGTCAGCGATGGGCATCTGGTTATTCTGCATGGCCGTAATCCAACGAAGCTTGCCGACGTCGAAAAAGCGTTATCAGCCATAGGCAATAGCGGCCAAATTGAAACCATTGTCGCAGATCTCTCCCGGTTACAAGATGTCAATAACATGATCAAGGAGATAACCCAACGCTTCGGGACAATTGATGTTCTAATCAATAATGCTGGTATATTCAATATCCCCGCTCCCCGTACCAATGACGGCTTGGATAGCCGCTTTGCTGTTAATACCTACGCCCCATTTTTGCTAACCCGTGAACTGTTACCCTTACTCGGCGAAGGCGGCAGAGTTATCAACCTTTCGTCTGCCGCACAAGCCAGTGTCGATCTGAAGGCTCTGAGCCATTTTCAACCAATGGCTGACGGCGATGCCTACGCTCAAAGCAAACTGGCATTAACAATGTGGTCTCGACTCATGGGTGAGGCTCTAAAACAACATGGGCCGATGGTCGTTGCCGTTAATCCTAAATCATTGCTGGGCAGCAAAATGGTCAAAGATGCCTTTGGCATTGCAGGCGGGGATATCAAGGATGGTGCGGACATTCTAGTCAGAGCCGCACTTTCAGACGAGTTTGCCGATGCCGGTGGCAAATACTTTGACAACGACATCGGTCAATTTGGCGATCCCCATGCTGATGCTCTGGATGATCGCAAGGCATTGGAAGTGGTAAGTGCAATAGAAGCAAAGTTGGACTCATTAATTAACTAACAACCCAGCTTTGTACGTTGACTGCATGCGTTAACCAAAATGATGCCCAGGCTTCTTCGGCCGTGACGCCACCTATCTAGGAGCTTGGGTACAGTTGCCCATATTCTTCAATATAATCCAACCAAAATGGCGGTGTACCAATATAAGCCTGAACGGCTTTAATAAACTCGGTAACTAACATCGTTTGTTTGCGATGGGGGTAAACAGCATAGATTCCGCTGTCCATGTTCGATAACGGGTAGTCCGTGAGTAAAGGAACCAGCCCCATCTCCTTGAGCGTCCGCTCTAGGAAAAACACATCGATTATACCATAGCCAAGGCCATCTCTGACCGCGTCCATTAATACCCGCAAATCACTGACCTTGTAGTTACCCTGCATGGTATAGCGCTTAATTCCCTCGGCATGACTTGCATCAATGAAGCCCATTTGATCCAGATTGAAAATGCCGTTGCTATATATCACAGCCGGGAGTTGAGAGAGGGCTTCGGGGCTATCTGGCATCCCGTAGCGCTCTACAAATTCATTCGAGGCCACCAAGGCATAATGGGCATCAACGATTTTCTTTGCCACTAAGTTCGAATCAGCCATTTTGCCAATCCGAAATGCCAAATCAAAATGATCGGCAATAATGTCGTTTTTCTTATCATCCAACCATAGGTTGATCCGAACTTCCGGATACATCTTCATAAATCGGCTAATAACCGGTTGAAGGTACTGCTGGCCGAAAAACACCGGTGATGTGATACGAAGCATTCCTTTCGGCATCGACAGGTAAGAATCGGCAATACTTCGGATTTGCCCCAACGTATCGACCAAGGTATAGGTCTGGGCCAAAATCTCTTCTCCGGCAGGCGTCAATGAGAATGACCGGGTCGAACGATTGAGCAGCCTCACACCCAATTCTGCTTCTAGCTTTTTTATCTGCTTGGATAGCGAAGAGTTATCCATCTCATTCTTTACGGCGGCCTTACTGAATGAACCTTGCTGTACAACATCCAAAAACAGGGCTAACTGCTGAGTTAAAGACAAACACTATCCTCCACACATTCTATCATCCAGTCGATACTGGCTTTTGCTCTCCATAATACGCCAACTCCCTTAATATCCCCAAACAGGGCCTCATACCAAGGATGTCAAAGACGAGATAGCAGGCCATAAACAAGAAAAGGCCGACTACATCGTAGCCGACCTTTTCTGGGGGTATTTATATTAGTCGATTAGAACCACTTAACCATCTGCTCAGTTGTACGGCGCGTTTTGTCGTAAGCTGGCTCACCAGCACGGTACCCAAAAGCAACCATGACAGCCGGGCGGTAAAGCTTAGGATCAACACCAAAGTGTGTCTCCAATACCTCGGTAGCCTTATCCACTTCAAAACCTTCGATTGGGCATGAGTCGATACCCAGCATAGCCGCAACACTCATCATATTACCCATCGCAATATAAGCCTGCTTGCCTGACCAATCGGTGATCTGTCTCTCGCCTTCGATATGGAAGTCGTGCTCTTGGAATTTCTGGAATGCCTGATTCATGAAGCCAATGACGTCATCCGGCAGTTGCTTCACTTCCTTCATGAACTGCTGTTGGTATTCGGAGTTGTGCTTCATGGTTGCGTCAGTATGCGCAAGGAAGATCACAAAATGGCTCGCAGTGCCCAACTGGCCCGCCGTTCCATTGAATGCACCGTTTGCACCCCAGCTAAAGTCACGGAACAGCTCACGCTTTTCAGGTGACTGCACAACCAGCATCTGCCACGGTTCAAAACCAAACGAGCTAGGCGATAGACGGGCCGCTTCCAAAATAGTGTTAAATTCATCGTCACTGATCTTGCGGTCAGGGTTGAACACCTTGGTCGCATGACGGAAGTTGAAGGCGTCAATAATTTGCTTTTGAAGATCGTTTGTTTTAGTCGCTTCAGTCATTGCAAGCACTCCTGTAAACCTTGGGATGTTGTCTATTTCAATAGCGCTATCATGGCGAAATCCATCCCCCAGAAAAAGGCTCACAGCACCCAATTACTTTGGAACTTTTATTCCATAATCTATCAACACACCTATCAATGTGGCGCAAATACGAGCGATTATAGTACTTTTTCCCTATGGTAAGCAGAACCTGAGTTCACGCTAAAACTAATAGGTACATAATAATCCAAAACGAATACTTCACTTTCATGAATAAAGTGGTTTTGCAAATAATGGACATAGGCGGGCGTTGATCGTAACTTGAACCCCGATTTAGGCAGCCACTGCGCCATCACCTTGCTAATTTGCGGCAATAAATCACCGTATCTCCCTTCTAGCCGAAATACAGCATGCAAACCACCGGGGATAACCATTTGATTAACGACACCCCGCAACTTAAGCGGGCGATCGATTTCAATGCAAGCCACATAGCGACTTTTGTCCAAATCAACCCAAGCCGGATTTGAATGATGCAAGCCAAACTGGGTAGAAAAACATCGCTTTTCCTCGGCAGCCCATGCCTTGAGTACCAACCAGGCATAACGGATGGAGCGATTGTAGCCGACGTGGCGAACATAAGCGGCTAACCGTGGCGGTACCTCCATAATTTTAGGATCTGGTAATGGTGTGTGTGCCATTCGGAGATAGCCCGCGGCAACGTCCGGATCTTTCTGGTAGGGCTTGTCGGCCAACTGCAAATCGTATTTACGCCACTCTCCCGGAGACATCGTAAACGTCGCCTTGAACGCACGGTTAAACGATGATACAGAGTTAAATCCGCAGTCATTGGCAATATCGGCAACCGAAGACTTGGGATCAAACATCAGCTGATTAGCGGCATACTCCATTCTGGTACGGCGAATATACTGATGGATAGACTCCCCCACCACTTGCTTGAATATACGGTGAAAATGTTGCTCGGAATAGGCCGCTATATCCGCCAACTCTCTGGCGGGCAGCGCCCTACTTATATCCTGATGAATATAAAAAAGGACATCGTTGATCCGAGATTGATGCTGTCGTGACTGGCTTTCCCTGCTCATACTTCAAAATCGCATAAATGGACATGTTTTACAGCATAAACGGACAACTTATTTCCGCGCAATCACGAGTACTATCGTTTCATACTTATTCGTAAAATAATTATGCAAACACAGGAATCATCATGGAAATAGCGCAGTCACTACAACAAATCCAATCATCGTATATCAGAGAGATCCTGAGTGCGGCATGCAACAAGAACGTTATTTCACTCGCTGGCGGACTGCCGGACGAACAAACCTTCCCGATTGACCTGATGAGACCCACGCTGGCACAACTGGCCGAGATGCCCAATGTATTCCAATATGGGGCTACTGCTGGTTACGGCCCGCTTCTTGACTTCCTCCAATGCCATTTCGCACTGCCTGATAGCCATAAGGTCATGATGTGTACCGGCTCCCAACAAGGGCTGGATCTTATCGCCCGCGCCTATATCAACCCCGGTGACACCGTGGTAATGGAAGCCCCTAGCTATCTTGGAGCGATGCAGGTATTTGGCTTGGTTAGCGCCAATATCGTTACCATTGCACAAAACGCCCACGGGCCAGATCTGGTGCAATTGGAACAGTGCTTCGAACAGCAATCCCCAAAGATGTTCTATGCGGTACCCGACTTCCATAACCCAACAGGAGTATGCTGGTCGCTAGAAACCCGCCAGCAAGTCGCAGCGCTTTGCATCAAATACAATGTGGCCTTTATTGAAGATGCGCCTTATCGCGAACTGCGCTTTTCCGGTAACCCGATCCCGCTAGTTTCTGATTTCTGCCCTGAGCATTCTATCGTCCTGCGATCCTTTTCCAAAATCGCCTCACCGGGGCTGCGTCTTGGTGCGGTCAGCGGAAAGATTGCCTTCCTTGACCCACTGATCAAAGTCAAGCAAGGGGCCGATCTCCATTCAAGCGTACCGATGCAGGCACTGCTGCTCGGCTTGCTTCAACATGATAACTTTGGCTTACATATCGACAAGATCCGTGCGCTGTACAAAACCCGCTACCAAGTATTATTTGACGCGCTGCAACAGCAACTACCCGTTACTTGCGGGGTGAACAGCGTAGAGGGAGGTATGTTTATTTGGGTGACCCTGCCAGAATGTGACACATTTGCACTCGCCAAAACCCTGCTTGCCAATGGTGTTGCCGTTGTTCCCAGCCCTGTCTTCTATCCCGAAGCACACCCAGCCCAGGCCGCCCTGCGACTGAACTTTACCAACGCAACTGCCGAGGAATTACAAGAAGCGGTAAGACGACTTACCGATGTACTGAACAATACGCTAGCGGTTATTTGAGCATCACGCTAAAACGGCAATCGTATAGAAATGGGCTGGTCGCTTTTCGCGACCATAACAGCCAAACACAAACAATGAAAATCCGCACCTTGCCGATGGTGAAATGCCTGTGGTTCATAGTGCAGCATATGTTGCCCAATAGATTACGGCTGGTGCGGAATTACCATCGCTGATAGAACAACTAACAATACTCAATAAAGTCCACATCTTCTTTAATAAACTCGCCAGAATTTAATAAAACCAGCTTCCAATATTTTTTGAATATTAGGATAAGTATCACTTCGATGATATCCCAAAAACTCATTCAAAAGATTATTTAATTTATACCCTAGACGAACTCTAAACTTTTCAATATTACAAGCGAATAACGGGGCTCTTGCGGCCTTACTTGGCCGCAAAGAACCATAAGGATGCTGACACCTGACCCAACATGCACATCACCACTTCAGTTTGAGTACCATCCTCGTCATTCGAAATATTTACCTACATAAAAGCTTAGACTTATTCATCACATATCTTTATCTGTTATGCCTTTGGTGACAAAACCCACTGCTTTTTATCTAGAGGATTTCTTATTATCTTACCGTCATTAATTAATGAATTAATTGGTGATGTAAAATCAGATAACTGTAGATTTAGTAAATTCATTATTTCATTTGAGCTTCGTGGTTTATTCAATGATGATAAAATCATATCTTCTACTGAACAGTTTGATACAGGCTTTGTAATAACTTCATTCATAGGGAAATTACAGGACATATTTACTAATTTACACTGATATTCAAATGCTGTAATCAGTGACTTATCTTTTGTATACAACACTAATTCCAACAACTCTTTCTCTTCAAAAGAGATAGTTGATATTACTTTTGATAAATATGAGATTATATAAAAGTCAGCTTGATTTGAACCTTGAGGGTAACCGGAAACAGAGAGATATAACCTCTTCTCGCACAAGTCCTTAACAACACTGTTATTTGAGAAAACAAAGACCTTATCCAGCACTGAGAAGTCAATTGATTCCAATTCTTTGAAGCCTATATTTTCTTCATCAACAAAAACAAATTTCATATTCTTTACTTAACTTATAAACATAAACCAATTCTATCAGTTGAGTATAACATATTAAACCAAATGCACATCAAGTGGCATGATCTCTCCCATTTAGATCATGCCATACTTGGTAATTCTGGGTAAAAACGTTCAGGAGCCACCATGTCACTTCTTTTGCCAACTTTCCCCTCATTATCGGGATAAAAATCTTGTTTATGCTTTTCAGGCACCCCATCACTATTAGCAACAAGACTAGCGAAGACGGCATAACAAAACGCCCGAATTAATCGGGCGCTTATGGCTATATGTAAGTTCCAGAAGACCGGGCTTTCCCTCAAGAACCTAACAACGCTACTTACACCCAAATTTAACGTTATATTGGATTTAGTTTTGCACTATCACACCAATACTCTGAGTAACTTTCATCCGCCCAACATTCGATTCTAATAGTGCCAAACTCTTTGTTGCCAGTATTGAGCTCTTCTGAAATGACTACTCTCTCTGCCGATAGCATAGTACTAATAGAATCAGCCAAATCCTCAGAACCAAACAGCTCAAGGACAGTGTTTTCGCTCTGAAGACGAACCTTTATCATGCCCTGTTCTTTTACTCGGCTCACTGTTAACTCAGAAATAAATTCTGGCCTTGTACATTCAAATAACGTCTCATAATCACCCATAAACGGCTCCATTTCATCAATGACATTTAGTCTCTATCCATGCACTCTGATGCTATCTGTCGGTACCTCAGTACGTTCGTCCATGCTGTAGTCGCGAATAACACCCGCCACTCTCAGTCTATAGCTTTCGAATATTCCACTTCGCCCTTTGACTTGCGCAAACCGATGGGCCTCTAAACGACGCCACTCCTGGATAGATGCTTCATCTTTCCAAAAAGATAGCGACAATACTTTGCCATTGTTTGTAAGACTCTGGAAACGTTCTATTGAAATAAAGCCTTCAATTTCTGAAAGCAGTGGCCTAATTTCACTTGCAATATCCAGATATTCTGAAGTTTTACCTTCTGCAACTTGTACCTCAAAGATAACAGCAATCATAACTTACCAACCAACTGAATAATTTTATCTATTCTAACCATTTTCCAGCACAGAAAGTCTTTTTTCCATGCCATCTTGGTTCTTTGTCAATTTACAGCCTACCATTGTCGGGATGGAAGCCAGCGGCGGTTCTCATTACTGGGTGCGGAAGTTAATCAAGCTCGGCCATACTGCTAAGATCATGGTATCAAAATATGTAGCGCCTTTCAGGGCGTGTTGTTATATTTATTTACCTGCTACATTTCTGCACTTTAAAGTGATATTTTAAGTCAACTAATTTTTGTCGGTTTTTCACAAGTAATAGATATAGGGAAGCCTGTATTGATATTTTGTGTGAGTGAATGAGCAAATGCCTTGCAGAAGCAACCTTCAATACTATAGAAATATTCCACATCTCCTTCTTTATAGAAGAGATTTGAGCCTGATAGCGTAACTTGAACAAAATCTTCAAAAATAAACTGAAAAATAACTTCCATATGATAATGATATTTATCTTCCATGATTTTTGATTCAATAACACTAAATTGATCCGTTAGAAATCCTTCAACGATATCTTGTGCAATATCTTTGTTGATGTTTCTATCTGTAGGTATTAATCGAATGGAAGGTGATACTGAACTTCCTTCTCTATGTAAAGCGATTAATCCTTCATCTATTTCAAACTCATTTATCAACTCTTTGTTAAGACTTGATTTTAAAACAATAAGAAAACTCTTTGACATTATTAGATTAGCCTTTAATTTACTTCTCGATAGTTAATAGAAAGATAACGAATGACATGGACTCCCCCTCATCCAGACTCTGCCACACCTAATGAGTCTGAATAAGAAAACGTTCAGAGGCCACCATGTCACTTTCTATCTATGGGATTGATTTAGCCAAATCATTCCTTCAGTATCCACGGCGAGAATGCCAATGGCAACCCCCTGATCCACAAAACAATATCTCGAGCAATGGTACTCACAATTTTTGCTAACTTGCCGCCTGCCATTATCGGAATGAAAGCCTGCGGCAGTTCCAATTACAAAACTATGGGTGTCTTGTTTATTTATGGGCTTATTAGTAACAAACAAGCCGCTGCACTAATTGGTATTGCCCCCATCAATCGAAAGAATCAACGCTATAACGGCAAGCGAGTCATTCAGGGGGACGAGCACATGTACGCACCGTGCTCTACATGACTATGATGTCTGCGATGCAGGGAAACCGAAAAAAGTCGCCATTATTGCGTATGTAAGGAAAGATGGTTGTGATCTTAAATGCGATGATTCGAGATGGCGTCATGTGGAACAAAAACATAGCCAGAAATTAGCTATTGACGCCATAGTCGTTTGTTAACCGTTTACTTGATAGTGCATTCCTGCATATTTCGGACTAAACCCTTCAGGAAACTCACTATTTTTGTCATATAGTGAGCCTTCAAAGTTAGCACCATCAACTTCGGTTTCACCACCTAAATTGTCTTTTCCCAGCTTCGCGCCTCTGAAGTCACAATTCGTCAATAATGCACCGGACAAAATAGCACCTCTCAAATCACAATTACGAAAATCACATCCGCTAAAATCTGAATTCGACAAATTAGCCCAGTAAAGAATCGAATGCCTGAAGCATCGGCCACGTAAGCCTTTCTGCCCAATGAAAAATAAACCTGATAAATCGGCACCCTCATAGTCACAACCTGGCACCGCCACATAGGAGGTTAAGATATGATTGCCACTATCATCTTGAATTGATAATCGAGTTTTCTTAGTCATACGGTTAACAGCTTATTACCCTGAATTCTCGTTTAAACCACGGCTTAAACACGCTCTTCCACAGAACTCACAGCTAATCCAATCCTTTATATTCAGCAGCTTAACATTGATGCATATTCTCATGAAGCGTTTTTTAGCCCCACGCAGAGTAAGAATTCGGATTTAACGAGATCTCACATACATACAAGACAACAAAATAAACTAATATAAATCAGTATTTTAAATAAATAGCAAGAGCAAAAGTGAGCCAGTGGGGGCTCGTTAATAGAGAATCAATTTTGTAGATTTCGGGATAGAACATTCTAACGGTGGTTATATACAGTTTATTGCTACAAGGCTTGAGGGATGTCGCTGAAACCGACAAGGAAAGGTTCTTTAGAAACAAGATGATTTTGATGGGACAGATTTTGAGGGATTAGTCGTTACACGATAGGAACAATCTGCCAATAATGGCATTAACAGATTGTCCCATTATTCATTATGCCTGCTGGGTTTCACGCTCTTGCTGCTGGACAACTCGGCGTTGTTTTAGATATCGCCAAATCAGCGGCGCACCACGGTAGGTGAACAAGGCCGTCAAGATTAATGCGCAGCCCATCAGCTTATAATCCGGCATGGCTTCGGCATACCACACCACACTTAGAACCACCGTCCAAACTGGTTCCAAAATCATAATAATCGCCGCATTAACCGGGCTGCTGTCTTTCTGCCCGGCGGTCATCATCACATAGCGCAGGCTGGTTGCCACCAAGGTACTTAGCAAGAACCAACCCCAGATCTCCGCGCTGACACTCACAGGTGCAGATTCAAAAAACAGTGAGGCCAACAAACCAAGGCAACCGGTAACAAACAACTGCAAGCTGGTTAGCACCAATGTCGGCAGGCGGCGGGCATACTTGCTGTTGAAATTGAAATGCACGGCAATCATCACGGCCGCCGCCATAAAATAGCTCTGGCTCAAGGAGAACTGCCAACCATTACCGCCCCCTAACGAGAGCATCAATAGTCCCATCACGGCGATAGGCAACGCGAGCCAGAAGATTCTTGGCGGTGCCTGCTTGAACAGCGGCCAGCCTACCAAAGGCACAAACAGCATCGACAAACTCATGATAAATGCTCCTTCCCCCAGCGTATCACTGGCTGAAATCGCATAAATCCACATCAAGAGCGCGGTACCTAGCAAACACCCCACCCCCATGGCTTTCGCGATGTCCGAGCGACTCACATGTCGAAACGAGCGCCAGCAAAAGGGTAGCAGACACAAAGAGGCAATAAAAAATCTCAACCCGATAAAGCCAAACGGCGGCAATCCGGCAATCGCTTCCTTCGAAAAAATCCATCCTGCGGCAGCCAATACGGTGGTCGCGAGCAAAATGAGGTCAGCACGGCGTTCTGCCTGCATCATATCAATAGTTCCTAAAATGGGACGACGGCAGACAAGCCGCGCTTAAAAAAGAGATCCCCAAGCAAGGTAACTTGGGCGTATCCATCTTCCCATGAGTCCCACGGTAGTGACAATCACTCAAGCACTATTTTTTATCACTACAACATGACCGTCAGTATAAAATTCGTGATCCTGCGTAAAGTTAATCGGCTCACTCACCTTGTAGGTGGAAACCTGCCATCCCTGCGCCTGCGCCCGTTCGGCCAGCCTGTCCCGTTCGACATCCACATACGGGTCAATACCGTGTAGCACCGTTAATATCCCTTTGTAGAAAGACAGCTCCAGACGGTTATCGTAACTCACCGCTCCCAGCCAGATATCTTGCTGCGTTACAGCATCTACCCCAGCGAACCACCAGCGCATATGGTTGCGTTTAACTAAATCCCCTTTTTCCTGATAAGCCAATCGCTGCGGCTGTTTGTTCCAATAAAGATCGGATATCGGGGGCTCTTGACGACGCAGCAAGTCCAAGTACACGCTGAAGCTGATCTCGTCACGCGAAAAGGTCTTGTTCTGAATCCAGCCCAGCTCCTTCATCAGCTGTTGAGGCGATGCGCCAATTAATACGATATTCATGGGCTGTGAGTCGTCATAAACCGCCGACAGGCCAGAGTAAACATGGTAGTCGAGCTGCCCCAATGAGCTCACCGCTTGAGTATGAGGCTCCAGCGGCTCATCAAACTGGTAGGCAGAAGAGTTGAAAAAGTGGATATAATTCACCCCAAGCATTGCCAATAGCCAACTGGCAACAATCGCCCCGAACTTCGCCTTATGGCGGCGAAAACGGCGGTAACACACCACACTGAAAATGACAGCCACCACCACACCGAACAGCAATATGGCGTTTTCCTGAAGAACCAGCTGAATATCAGACCAAGGCGGCAAAAACGATATCCCCTTGCTGCCAACATAGCCCAGCGCAATAAACTGGCCGATGCCCACTACCAGCCCGACGCTCGACCACAAGGTAAATTTGGCCCAAGATACTCGGTAGGATCCCACCAAGAACGGCATCACCCATGCCACGGCCCCCAGCAATCTTGCCATTGCAATCACCAATACCCCGCGTTTGTTGAGCTCCAGCTTTGCCCTGGCAAAAGCGCGCCGAGATTTGGGAAACTTTGCCGTAACGTAACGCCGCCCCTGCATGCCGTACTTTCGCCCAATCATGTAGCTGATCTGATCGCCCAGAAAGCCCCCGATCAGCACTGCCGGTATCCCATAGTAGACCCCGGTACTAAGCAGGTATCCAGCGCCCACAAAAAACGGTTCGCCGTGGACAAAAAAATTCGCACCGATGACGGCGTCCAACAGGGCGCCGCCAAACAGTACCCACCAAGACAGCATTACGCCGCTCCGCCTTGCTGTGCCGCTGTACTCTTAGCCTGATCCTCATAATGGCCGAACTGGTAATCCATTTCGTTGTTGCGCATTTCGCCAAAGAAGAAGCGGCGGACATTGGCCTTGAAGTACGTCAGCCCCATGCTGAAAAAGCCTTCTTGCTCCAAGCGGCGCGGATCAAAACTGAACGTCAGCGGCAGCATCCGGAATTTGAACGTCTGGGAAGCGCGTCTGACATAATCGCAGTCTTCACAAAGCACTATTTTCTCGTCAAAACCACCGATTCTCTGGTGGGCATGCTTGGTTGAAAAGATGCACGCACCTACCGCCGTCGGGAAAAAGAACGATGTTGTCAACAAACCCGCATTGAACAGGCCGTAACCCAAGCAGTAACCCAATGCCAGCTCATCGCCGTTCATATAGACGCCTGCCACTTCCAGCGGCTTCTTCTTGAACTGATGCATGGCCTTAGCAAGAAAATCCGGCGCCAACCGCACATCGGCATCAAGAAACAGCAAGCGCTCATGGGTTGCCAGCTCCGCCCCCGTATTACGGCCAAGCGATGTACCACGGCCATCCATACGGTGAACAATCAAGTTTTGAAAAGCCTTTCCGAACCCACGGGCAACCTCGCAGGTTTTGTCCTCGGAGTTGGAATCGACCACAACCACTTCAAAATCACGGTACGTCTGGTTAGACAAATCCTCCAACAAACGGCCAATACGCTTTTCTTCATTCAGGGTAATAATTACGACACTAATCATGAGCTTCTCCCAGTATTCTGTACTTTGTTACCCTCAACGATACGATACGGTGTATTAACCTTTCTTGAGGCTGATATTCATATTCTGTTCACTCTTTTAAATCGCCAACAGAGCCCTTTATTTTCAGTACGTTGAAAACAAAACAGGATGGATAAAAATAAAAAAATCCCGGACTATGCCGGGATTTTCTATCAATAATATTCAGCCAGTGCGATCAATACGCCAGCCACTAACGCCTTAGCGCATTGAGCTTAAGCTGAGCCTGTCCCAATACGCTATCTACAGGATAGCTGCCGTCCAGTGCCATTTCACCGGCTGGCTGGCCCGTCAAAATCGAGATAGCCTCCTTGACGTGGCTAATGGCCCAGATATGGAACTCACCGCGCTCAACCGCTTCCACAATGTCTTTGCGCAGCATCAGGTTATGCACGTTGGAGGCCGGAATAATCACCCCCTGCCCAGACTCGCGCCCCTTGATGCTGCACACATCAAAGAATCCCTCAATTTTCTGATTCACCCCACCAATTGGCTGGGCGGCACCAAACTGGTTCATCGAGCCGGTAATGGCCACGCCTTGACGTAGAGGAACCTGTGAAAAGGCAGAAACAATCGCACACAGCTCGGCCATTGAAGCACTATCACCATCAACGCCCCCGTAGGACTGCTCGAACGTGATATGCGTCGTCAGCGGGATCCGGTTCTCACGGCCGAACATCGACGCAAGGTATGCCGATAGGATCATCACCCCTTTCGAGTGAATACGCCCGCCCAAATCAACGCTGCGCTCGATATCAAATACCCCACCAGCCCCATACGCCGTGGTTGCCGTGATCCGGTTCGGAGCACCGAACTGATAATCGGACGTTGAAATCACCGACAGACCATTGATCTGCCCGACGACTTCACCGTAAGTGTCAATCAGCGTCGTACCATTAGTGAAGGTTTGCATGACATGATCTTTAAGCCGACTGACTCGCTTCTCTTGGCTCTGCAACGCCTGCTCAACATGGGTCGCCCGGATCATGGTTGCATTGGAGGATTTAGCAACGTAATTGGATTCGCGCAGCAAATTGGCGATATCGGCCGAGTGCAGCGACAATTTGTTTTGATCATCGGCCTGGCGAGAACTGTATTCGATGATCCTGGCGATCGCCTTGCGATCACAGTGCAACATATTGTTATCATTTACGATGCTGGAGATAAACTTGGCGTACTGCGCCTCCGACTCATCAGTGCGCTGCATCTCATCCTCAAAATCCGCAGTCACCCGGAACAGCTCGCTAAATTCAGGATCATAGTGTTGCAGCAACTGGTAAGTCTGGTAGTCGCCGAACAAAATGATCTTCACATTAAGCGGGATCGGCTCAGGATCGAGGGAAATCGTGCCGGACAGGGTCACTTCCTTCTCCAGCGAGCTGACGCTGAGCTTGCGCGAACGCAGCGCACGCTTAAGGCCATCCCAAACATACGGCCGCTCAAGCACCTTCACCGCATCCATCAGCAAAACCCCACCGTTGGCACGATGCAGGCTGCCCGCTCGAATCAAAGAGAAGTCGGTAAACACCGTGCCTTTGAAGGTCGCATTTTCGACATAACCAAAAATAGAGTGGTAGTTGGGGCTTTCCTCCACCACGATAGGAAACTGCTCTTCGCCCTGATTGACCAACACATTGATCTGGTAGCGCCGAGGCATCTTCTTATCGAGGGCAGCATAGGCCAGTGCCACCTGCTCTTCGCTTTCTTCAAGAAAGATTTCAAGATTATCAAGAATGTCAGCCTGCATCGCCTTGAGGTACTTCTTCACATCCGGCAACGGCTTGTATTTCTCAAGCAACGGCTTAATAAAGTGGGTAACCACATCCAGCGCAACTTCTTCGTTGAGCTTCTGAATTTTGTCAGAGAATTCTTCTTCGTACTCTGTTAGCTCACGAACAATGCCACGCAGCTTGTATTCCAAGTCATTGATGACTGTTTCAAACGCCTTCTGCTGTTCGGCGGTCAGTTGGGCAAACGACTCCTCGGTATGCGGCTGCTCTCCGTTAAGCGCCACTAGCTGGTAATCACCTGCTGGCGTTACCGACAGACTCACGCTTTTTTCCTGTGCTTCCTTGGTCAACGACAGCAATGCCCCTTGCTGCTTTTCCGCCAACTGATTTTTCAGCGTTTCCGAACGACTGAAATACATTTCGTTATCGAAAGCCATTGGCAGCGCCTTGACCAGACGGGTCATCAACTTTTCGATATCTTTTTTAAATGCCTGACCATGCCCAGCTGGCAACGTCAGAATACGAGGGCTGCGAGGCTCGTCAAAGTTGGCCACGTAACACCAATCATAAAGAGGGTGACCATTACCGTTAGGATCATGGCGGTTCAGGTAGCGCAATACCATGGTTCGCTTACCCAAACCATTACGGCCGATGGCATAGATATTGTAACCCTTCTCCTTGATCGACATGGCAAACTCAACGGCCTTCTGGGCACGTTCCTGACCGACGATCTCATCAAGCGGGGTTAGATTTTTGGTTGACTTGCAGTCTTCGGGCAAGCCATTCAACTCAGAAGCGCGATACAGTTTGTCACTGCCTAGCGATGTAATACTCATATGGCTCCCTCCATAAACAGGTACTTATCACCAGTGTAACCAGCTTGTTATTATTTTTTAGTGACTTAAACGATGTTTACTGCCGCAAGCATCAAAATGTACCGTGTTTGGTGGTTTTATAACCATATTTACGCAACTCACAGCTATCAAGACTTCTTATACAAATATCTTTATTCTCCCTTGGCAAAGTCCTAGCACTTTACCCATAAGCAATGCACACAAGCCACTTGCTCCTTGGCTCGAAATACCTGATGGCTAACCGTTTGACTTGGTGATTTTCAGACTTAAAATCATGCAGATAAAACCAAAGCGTCAAACAAATCACTAAACCGCTAATTAAGTAGATCACAAGGACGAAAGCCCATGAGCGAACAATACAACAGCGAAATTTCACAGCATTATGCTGCCTATCGGCCACCGCTCCACCAGATGATCCTCAACGAGATCCTGGCCGGACAGCACCTTGCCTGCGGCATTGATATTGGTTGTGGAACGGGCATTTCAACCGTTGCGCTTAGCCACTACTGCCAAAACGTTTACGGTATCGATCCAAGCCAAGATATGCTGGATCAAACTAAGCCCGCAGATGGCATCCATTACTCACAGGGCTCAGGGGAACACCTACCATTACCCGACCATTGTGCCGATGTCGTCACCTTCGCCGGTTCGCTCTCTTATGCCAAGTCTGATGCCTTAGTGACGGAGCTTAAGCGGGTCTGCGCCGCCAATGCCACCGTCATTGTATACGATTTCGAGGTATTGCTCTGCGAATATATGTCTCTGCTAGGCATCGAGACTGCGGCAACCCCATCCAACTATGATCACGCCATCAACCTGAGTGATTACAAAACACTTGTTGAACGTCAGATCATAACCAGCCAATTAACGCTGGATGTCAGTGCACAGCAGCTCGCACATATCTTATTTTCTTCATCAACCCGCTATGAGCAACTCTGCCAGCACTTCGGCCAACAGGGTGCGTTTGCATCCGTGGTAGAAAAACTTGGGGGTATCAATGCGCTTTTGCCTATAAAGGTTGATATCTACTATTCAACCTATACCGCAAACAGCCATTGATAAGATGGAGCGATGAGTTGCTGAGTTTTATTACACTTTTCGTGTTAAGCGGATTTTATTTCTGGTCAGGCGAGGACAATCCATCCCGCAGGGAAGCCTATTGGGCGATGGCAGTCTATGGCATTTACATTGTCATTCATACACTTGTCCCGCCCTTTCCCATCGGAACCTCAAGCCATTTCGGCCAGCTGTACGGTTTTCTTCCGATGATCAGCTTCGGGGCGATTTTATTCCCTCACTTCAATTCACACTCACCTGAAACAGTCACCAAAACATTAGGATGGCTAGGGCTGATCACCGTTACCGTGATCCTGCTTATCTTCAAATGCTTCGTTTGGTAACTTTCTCATTGCCACCCGTGAAGGTGGCAATGGCAAAGCGGTATTAGCGGGGTTTGGCGACATATTCATAGCTATCACCACGTTTTTTGTAGTAATGGTTGTCAATAATGGCATATGTTGCACCGGCGATAATGGCAAATGTCGCGATCTCCGGCAAACGGCTTCGATGATAATGGTGATGCCTCGGCTCTTTGTGCACGACCACAACCTTCTTCTTGTAATGGTGATGATGGTGGTGGTGATGATGGTGTTTATGCTTGTGCTTGTGGTGTTTATGATGATGACGGCCACCCGCCTCAGCTATGCCCGGCATCCCAAGCGACATCACCAGCGCCGCAACAACCATTGCCACCGCCCGCTTCGGCTTTCTTGCTGATGTGGCAGGAACGCTCTGAGGGGAGGCAGAATGGACGATAGCAAATTTTTTCATAGGGTCTCTCCTAAACAATTGGGCTCAGGATAGCTCCCCAAATTAAAAACAATGTTCGGCTAATGTAAAACTACGTCAGGATTTGGCAAATTTTATTTCGTCGCAGGTTGATTAACTCGCCCCTAGTTATGCAGCACTTCCGTATCCGTCACTCAATAATGCAATCTAGTATTGCCATTATTACACGTTCATTTTTCATAATTTGGCGTATAGTTTATCTATCGGTTGCGGCAATACCCACAACCATGCCAAGCGCCCTACCGCTTGGCGGGAGATGATGTTCCTCCTTTAACCGCCTTTCTTGATCGGCCTTGTGCCATTTGCTCAAAAAGGATAATGACGTCTAGCAACACGGCACTGAATGGCCGGGGATCTGTCTTTGTTCTCATCAACAAAGCGGAATGTTGTTAGCGTTCATATATCCTCCCCCATTCTTTGCTCACTATTTCAAGCTGACACTGAGAGCAAGAGCAATGCAATATTCCACTGAAATTCAAAATATGTGTCCGATCCAACGTGGCCCACAACATGCGTCAGCCCCTATCCCTGTCGAAGGCCGCTGGGTGAGCCCGAAAGATGTAATTGCCATTTCCGGTGTCAGCCACGGTGTTGGCACATGTGCCCCGCAACAAGGCGCAGCCAAACTGACCTTGAACGTGAAAAACGGCATTATCGAAGAAGCCCTTATCGAAACAATCGGCTGTTCAGGCATGACCCACTCGGCAGCAATGGCCTCTGAACTCATCACCGGCAAAACTATCCTCGAAGCACTCAACACCGACTTGGTGTGCGATGCCATCAACGTTGCAATGCGTGAAATTTTCCTTCAGTACGTCTATGGCCGTACCCAGACCGCCTTCTCGCTGGACGGCTTGCCAATTGGCGCCGGGCTGGAAGACTTAGGCAAGGGCCTACGCAGCCAAATCGGCACCCACTACGGCACACGCGCCAAAGGGCCACGTTACATGGAAATGGCGGAAGGCTATATCACCAAACTGGCCCTCGATGAAAACGACGAAATCATCGGCTACCGCTTTGTCAATCTTGGAAAAATGATGGAATCCATCGGTAAAGGTACGCCCGCCGAGCAAGCAATGGAGCAGGCTACGGGCCAATACGGCCGATTCGACGAAGCGGTTCGCACTATCGACCCGCGCCATGAGTGATGATGTGCAACCTGCATCATTGACTGTGACACCGTCACCAAGCCAGCTAACGACAACGATTTATCGAGGACATCATCATGGCAGCACTATTTGAAAGCTACGACCGCCGCATTAACCAAATCACCCCAGTACTGGAAAAATACGGTTTCCAATCACTCGAAGAGGCTCAGGCATACTGCAAGGAGCAAGGCGTAGACCCATACCAGATCGTCAAGGAAACCCAGCCGATTGCATTTGAAAATGCGTCTTGGGCCTATGTCCTAGGTGCAGCAATTGCCCTAAAAGAAGGCGCGACAACAGCCGCCCAAGCCGCAGACTATCTCGGTGAAGGCCTGCAGGCTTTTTGTATTCCGGGATCCGTTGCAGACCAACGCAAAGTCGGCCTTGGCCACGGCCGCTTGGGCGCACGCCTGCTCAGCGAGGAAACCCAATGCTTCTGTTTCCTTGCCGGCCATGAATCCTATGCGGCTGCCGAAGGGGCAATCAAAATCGCCCTTAATGCCAACAAAGTACGCCAACAGCCGCTGCGCGTGATCCTCAATGGCCTAGGCAAAGATGCCGCCTACCTGATCTCCCGTATCAACGGCTTCAACTACGTACAAACCCAGTATGACTATGACACCGGCGAATTGCGCGTTGTTAAAGAACGTCGCTTCTCACAAGGCCCACGCGGCGAGATCAACTGCTACGGAGCTGATGATGTGAGCGAGGGCGTTGCGATCATGCACCGGGAAAATGTCGACATCTCAATTACCGGCAACTCCACCAACCCGACCCGCTTCCAGCACCCAGTAGCAGGTACCTACAAAAAAGAACGCCTCGAAACAGGCAAAGCCTACTTCTCTGTTGCCTCTGGTGGCGGTACAGGCCGTACCCTACACCCAGACAACGTTGCTGCGGGCCCAGCCTCATACGGTATGACAGACACTATGGGGCGGATGCACTCCGACGCCCAGTTTGCCGGTTCTTCATCCGTACCAGCCCACGTTGAAATGATGGGACTGATCGGCATGGGCAACAACCCGATGGTCGGTGCGACTGTAGCCGTTGCTGTAGCCATCGAACAAGCGCAGAAATAACAGGCGACTGATTCCCTAGAAAATCGACTCTGACTCTCCTTTTTTTCAAGGTCAAGGGAGAGTCAGAGGGGGAAGATATCGAGCTAAAATCAACGAGACTTGAGTTGCAGCAAATCCCACTTATTGCCATAGAGATCTTGGAATACCACAACAGTGCCATATTCCTCGACACGCGGTTCTTCGTTAAATACCACCCCATTTGCTTTCATGTGTTCGTAATCTCGCCAAAAATCATTCGTCTGCAAGAATAAAAAGACACGGCCACCGGTCTGGTTACCTACTGACTTCAATTGCTCTTCTGTACTCGCTTGGGCCAATAGTAAATTCGTCCCGTTTGAATTCGGCGGTGATACCTGTACCCACCGCTTCCCGCCACCTAAATCGGTATCCTCAATCAGCGTGAATTGTAGCTTTTTTGTGTAAAAATCAATGGCATCATCATAATTTTCAACAACAAGCGCAACATTACCGATTTGTTGCTGGACTGACTTACTCATAATACGAACCTATTAGCTAATCTATTTCATATAGAATCCAAGATAACGCAAGAATTCAATATCCACCGCCATCACGATAGAACAACTTTACGTTGATGGTCTATCCCAATAAATATTTATATTATTTATAATGTTCCTCGATTGCTTTATTGTCTCAATATTTATTTTGTTACCGACATGTAATTATGAGAGTAATAAAACTTACATCTACCACTTGAATTTTATAATAACTGCACGGTACAAAATGACTAAAATAAAACTCACTGATGCACTCATAGCTGATTGCCTCGTCTGCAACCCAAAAATCAAAACCATTGAATATTTTGGTACAGCAGAGCAACCTGTGTGGAGCGACATTGGCGCTGCATTCCCGAATGTCAGGGAGATTTTAGACCGCGTGACGTGTGCGCCTCGCACTCTCAATGCTGATTTTTTCCGTGCCTTCCCTAACTTAAACGAACTAGCAACAGATGCAGCACTTGACCTGACGGGGCTTAATACGGACGAAATGCCCCTCATTACCAATATGCTTGGTGATGCCATTTTAAATAATGGCGCAGATCTAGGGCTATTTTTAAGCCGATGCCAGGACAAAGTACTTTCGGTAACGGTATTGTCTGGTGATATTGCCATCCCCAAAGAAGAGATACCCCGAGTACATCAACTGTCATTGAATTTAGTGGATGTAGACAATGTCGATTTTGATTTCTCACTATGTGATCGCCTGAAACACCTCAATATCAATCAACCCAAAAGCAAAGCACCACTTTCATTAACGTACAAAATGCCTCGCCAATTTGACAGTTTGTTACTGCAAGTCCACAAACTTGGCGAAACAAAGATTGAATCGCCCAAGAAGATGAAACATTTGGATTTCGGCATTAAGTCGCTCCAAAAAGGCTGCGAGATTCAAATCAATGGGCTGGCTGAATGCGACAAATTCAACTTTCACTTAGCCGGAAAAGTCATACCCGAAAATCTATATCCGGATCTTAAGCATATAAATTATCTTTCGTTGTCTCTTCCGGGTGTGGCTGGCGAAATCCCCCCTGCGTTTTTGTCAGGCATCGAGACAATCAAGTACGAACTGACTCTGATGCAAGACGTCGCCTATACGACGTTACATCCTCTGCTCACTCGATGCACAGATCTTGAAAAACTTATTGCGCCAACGCTTAGTTTGGCCAACATCGGCGCACTTACCGCAGCCCCCCAGCTTAGAAACTTAGAAATAACAGGCGAGGCGATGAATGGCGACATTTGGCCTCAGATGCAATCGCTCGTTTCGCTATCTATCGACAAAGCTGTGGGTACTGAACTTCCAGCCGGATTGCGAGCACACCAAAACGTATGCTACTTAACATTAACCAACTGTGCCCTTTCTGGCTTGGGGGATCTCTCATCCATGAGCGATCTCAAGTACGCCTATATTTTTATGGACGCAAAATCGGATGCTGCGAGAGAGATGACGTTTAATGAATTGCTCACCGTATCCGATTTAAAATCCGTCAAACTAGAACCGCACCCACAATCGCAACCGATTGAAATGTTAAGGCACTTACACGGAAGATTATACGCACACAACATTACCCTTAAACGGGCTAAAATGGCACGCCGGGGTGCACAGCTAGTTGATGAAAGCCGTATTCTCCAGCAAAGCGATTTACCAGATGCAACCAAATCGCGTTTATTCACCCTGCTTTACAACACAACCAATCTTGCACAGCTAGTCTGTGACGATCCGCTATTGCATCTAACCTTCTTGGAAGCAGGCTATAAACCTCTGCATGCCGGTACAATGAAATGGCTTGGTGAACAGGCAAAGCGCAACCTGCAAGCAAAGCCACTGGATGCCAATAGCCGACTGTTTATCTGTGGCAAGAGCTACCTTAAGCAGGCAGAACTCAATAAAAAAGCCAAAGAATACCAATTCACCCTTGCCAAGCAGCTCGACGATCAAGTAACCCATGTAGTGATCGGTAAGGATCCTGTCTCCACCGCTCAAATTGATCTCGCTATTCATACCCTCATTGATGACACGGCATTGAATGAGTGGTTTGAGCACCAAGCCCCCAAGTTTATGCAACAGCCTGAATCAAGCAAGCAAGGCATGATCGATAATATTATCGCCATGCTGCGCTCACCGGATCAGAGCGCCCATCTGGTAGCTATTGCGATGCTCGAACAAGGCGGTGTTACCGATGAGATGTTAATGCCGATGTTTTATGTGCTAAAAACCAGTGCAGATAAAGCCTTTCGCAATAAAATGCGTGAGTTACTCAAAGGCAAAGGCTGCGGGATGTTCCAGAAGGCCGTTCACGACAAAGTGATGTTCCATGACGTACGTGACTTGAACGATGTAGGCATGCCTGCTGGTGAGGGGGAATTTTATAAGCGGTTGTCTCGACGGGTGAAACATTGGGGTGAAGATCTATGCTTGGCGTTTTCTCGCGAATATTTCCATCATCATGGTGATGGTTTGTTATTCCTTTTATCTCGTAAAGAATTACCTCGTAACGAAGAATCGCCAATACGTGTCGATGCGATTAATGATTTAGTTGAGGGCGAGACGCTCAATTGGCATCGAGGATGCGGTTTTCACCTTGTGCTCGCAAATGCCAATGAGAAACAACGGCAAGATTGTCACCAAGGACCACAATATTATTTAACTGATGGCTATGTGACAGATCTAAAAACGGTATTACCAACATGGTTACCTAAAGAACGCACTATTCGCGAACTTAACCTTGAGAACTGTAATCTGGGGGCCTTGCCAAAAGGGTTCGAGCATTATACTGACATTACTCGATTAAGCCTGCGTTTCAATCACCTGTCGGAATTGCCCGCCAGCCTCAAAAAACTGACCAAACTTGAAGAGCTTGATTTATCTTACAATCATTTCTACGAGTTTCCGGCGATATTATACAAATTGAAGTCACTGAAAAAGCTCGACTTTAGACGTGCAAGTCAGCCCGACATTTTCGGTGACTACCAAACCAAATATGACCTTGTGACTGTACCGCAAGATTTTCGCGATGCATTTCCAGATTGTATCATTCTTGATGGTGCAGACGCCTAAATATCACGTCATTTAGCGCCCACACACCACAAGATCCACGATTCAAAGTACAAAAACACACAAAAAGCGGGATATGATCATCCCGCTTCTACTGTTGGAACCTTATTACTGCTTACTGACCGCAACATTACGATCAAAGGCATAATCATTCATGTTAGTCACTGAAGCAGGGATAGCTACCGTGGTTAACTTGTTCCCTCTAAACGCCCCACGACCAATGGTCTCTACCGCATCAGGAATGGTGATACTGGCTAGCGCATTATCCCTAAAGGCCTCTTGCTTAATGATAATCACAGAGTCTGGAATGGATATTTCTGTTAATTCATTATAAGAGAAAGCGCTCTGTCCGATCGTTTTCAAGGAATTAGGCAATATCACTCGCTTGAGCTTGTTCTTGGAAAACGCCTGCGTTTCAACTTCCGAGATCGAGCTTGGGATCTCTACGCTCGTAAGCGCATTCCCTCTAAATGCAGAAGAGCCGATTTCGGTCACCGAGTCTGGAATCTCTATCGTGGTTAACGCATTTTCTAAAAATGCACCATGGTGAATTTCCTTCACCGTTTCAGGGATCACCACCTGCGTCAACTGATTACGAAAAAACAAATTATTCGGAATTTCACGCAAATCATCAGGCAATGTCACGCTCTTTAGTTTGTTCTTAGCAAATGCATAACTCCCTAATTCTTTAATCGAATTGGGAAGAACCAAGGTGGTTAGCTCATTACTAATAAACGCCTCGTGCTCAATCGTGGTGACAGTGTTTGGAATCGATACCGAAGTCAAAGCATTATCGGCAAATGCCCCCCTGCGAATGATCGTTATTAACGCTGGAATAGTCACACCCGCTAGCGCATTATGGGCAAATGCCTCTTCACCGATAGACGTCACTGAGCGAGGAAGGTTGATCTCCGCTAACTTATTCTCTGCAAAGGCCTGTTCACCAATCGTTGTGATGGAATCAGGCAATGTTATCTTGGTAATCACGTTATGCCTAAAAGCCTCTTCAGGGATCGCTGACAGTGTTTTGGGCAATGAAACCAAAGATAACTTGTTATAGGAAAAAACACTCACTCCCAAGCGAGTTACAGAATCAGGAATAATGACCTGAGTAAGTTTATTCGCGGCGAAAGCATAATTACCAATACGAGTAACCGTATTTGGAATTGTGATACTGACAAGTTTATTGCCATGGAATGCTGCATCGTCAATCTCTGTAACAGCATTCGGAAGCACCACATGCTCAAGCGGGTTATCCATGAAAATACGACTTTTAATCAACGTCAAACTATTCGGCAACACCACTTCCGTCAACTCATTCTCTGCAAAAGCCTTTTCACCAATGTCTGTAACAAAATGCGGTAGCTTAACGCTCACAAGTTCATTGGCCCTAAACGCCTCCTCTCCAATGGTTACCACCGAATCAGGAATATGCAATTGCTCTAAACCATTCTGAGAAAACGCACGACGACCAATTTTTTTCACTGAGTTTGGTATCACTACACTTGGCAATGCATTGTTGTCGAATACCCCATAGCCAATTTCCGTAAGCGAATCAGGCAGTGAAAGACGGGTTAAATAGTTATCAGAGAAACTAAACTTACCAAGTTCAGTAACGGATGCGGGAATCACCAGATCCATCAAATCATTTTCAGCAAATGCATAAGCACCTATGCTCACGAGTGAGTCAGGTAATATCAGGCCTGTTAGCCCACTATTAAAAAAAGCTTTCCGGCTAATTCGTTTAACCGGGACATTATTTAAGGTGTCCGGGATGATAATATTTTTATACTCTGAACGATATTCAACGATAGTCCCCGTACTAGCATGGAACGTGACATCATCGAGGGTCAGTGTTCTTAACTGCCCGACATCAACAGTGATGACTTTTGTTTGCTCCTCATTCAACGTCAATATTTTGTCCGTTCCCGCCTGACATGGTGACGCTATCAAACTGACGATAGCCAGAAAACCAGGAAACGATTTAAAGAGTCTCATATTTGTCCTTAATTTAAGCGTATAGATCATATGCATAACTCTGCATTTTGATCTTACTTAGGGGATTCATAACTGCCCCAAAAAAGAAAACACCAACATAACGGCCACAGGGTTTATTTAGGGGCTATTAGCCATATGTATATCGTTACTTATCCCCATAAAACAGTGCTAATACAATATTCCTGATGATTTTCAACTGAATTAGTAATGATAAACTTAAGTATTTAAGTAAAGAAAGTATGATACTCTATGCTCACTAATAATATTATTACTAACGGTCAATGAAAAAGAACATTCTAGCATTCGCAATAATTGGTGCTGTTACCCTTTCAAACACCACTCAAGCTCAACCAATTGAAACTTGTAACGATAATGCCACAGCACATGCGCGTGATCTATTTTTAAAACATTATAAAAAGAAAGATTATACCGCTGCCTATTATGCAACTTATCTTTATGCTGACAGCTGTCCCGGCTTATTTTCAACACAGACCCCATCACCTGAAACACTATGGCTATTGAGTGACTATTCTCTTGCTGCATCACGAACCAATAATATAAACACTTGCGAAAGTATCTCATCCCTTATTGATGCAAGTGTCTTGCAGCAGCATCCTCGTATTTCCCAAGCAATACAAACCAATCTTAGTCTGTGCTCACTAAAACAAACTGAATCACAACTTGATACCCCCTTAAATAGAGCAACCTGTGCACTTGATAACCATTTCCTCGCATTACCAGACTCATGGCAGAACAAGGTCGCCAACCATGAAGACGTTCTTTGTATCGGCCCAAAAACATTAACGCCGGATACCACATTAACCGTTATCAAAAAAGGCACAGACAATCAGACAAGCCGTATTCCCCTAAAAAACATCATTCCCAATGATGATAAAAACCGTATTCTCTTCCTTAGCAATGAACGCCCGATGATGGTGGCCAAAGTGTTCAACACCAAAGGCACACTGCTACCGCCAGCCGCCAACGAACGTACCGAATATTATTCATTACGCCCGTACCAGGACAATGAATTAACGCAGCAGCAAATTGCACAGCTCAATAAGGACATGGTGCAAAGTGTGACCGATAATGAGTACACGGCTGAACAACGGGCTGCATTAGGCCAAGCCGTAGCGGCTAGTTTTACCGTTGACCCGTCTGATTGGTGGAGCCATAAACCATTGCTCAACACCACAGAAATGACGGATCAGAAAGATTTTCTGGTCGCTCAATATAACGATCGCTTCGAGCTTATTTACAATTTGGGCAATGAGATTAAGAAACTGAACTTATTGACAGGTGAGAAAAAAATCGTTTACACCGCGACTGAAGCCGTTCATGTATTCAGTATTCAAGAAAGATTGCTATACATCACCAATGATCAAGGTGACACCTTCGAGCTTGATCTAGCTATGGATAGGCCGTCACCTCAGGCTGTTTCTTATGCGCCACCGCCACATAAAAAAGGCGATATATGGAACGAACCGCTTGTATCAATGGACAGGCAAAGTGAAATTAATACCAATGACGGCAATTTGAGCATCGAAAGCCCCAACTACAAGAGCACGGTGATTAATAACTTCTGGGACAATCAATGGATTATCTCTAATCTTTCGTGGGGTGGTGACACTGATGAAATGTATTACGACAACACATCTGCCAAGGCATGCATTTGGCGAGTCGATTTGCTCAGCCGCCGTGTTGAGCGTGTTATTCCGATAGATGCCGCATTAGTGCCATATGGATTCCGAGTCGGCAATGTACCGTATGTGGTTTATGTCGATACCGCCAAAAAACAACTGTTGCTAGCCACTCCCATGAAATAATGTCATTGAACTTTAAACTCTTCGTTCTTCCCCTTTTTTAAGGGGAAGAACTAGGGGGCTAACCAAGCTCAAACGTCGTGACGCCAAATGTCCTTTCTACCGAAATATCTGGAAACTCGCCGGTATACATCCGAGCGGTTGTAAAAACAGGCTCCATTTCATATTTACCCGCCATTGCAACACCGGCATGGTTCGACTCGGGCACATCCAAATATACCGGATCATAAGCACTGGCCTTGGCTCGCAAGGCCAAGAATAAGTCTTCTGCCAGTGCAACATCATCAGCGAACAGCGGACCGATTTTATACCCCTCTTGGCATGGTCGAATCACGCCATAACCGACCAATTTGCCACCACGGCGGATCGCCAGAGCCACCGACTCTCGCTGGCTCAGCCAATGACGCAAAAACACATCTCTGCTTACCGGAAAAAACGTACTGTCGTAACAAAGAACCTCGTTAAAATGGGCCTCATCAATAGAGATAATGTCAGCCTGTTCCGGTGCGACTCCGCCCCCCAAGCCTTCAAAACGAATATTGCCATAGGCGAGACTGAACCCCGAACGGCGGTAATTGGCTTGCTGATCGACCACACCGTCCAAGCCGATATTGCAACCCGCAAGATATTCAAGCCCAGCCTGCCAGATCGCCAGCCCATACCCCTTGCCTCGGTATTCGGGTTTCACAATATAAAACCCGAGAAAGCCAAAGCCATTGCTGTACTTCACCACCGAAATCGAGGAGATCGGCTCGCCGTTCAGATATCCCATCAAAAAGCCGTTAGGGTCAGCCGCAAAAAATGACGCCGCATCATGCAGGCCGGGATTCCAGCCTTCTTCTGCCGCCCATTCCACGGCAAGGGACAAATCCTCCTTGCTCATTACACGGATCTGATAACCTGATTTTTCCACTCCTTTCACCTTTCAGCTTGCCCACTTATCTCATTAACCATAGAACAGCAAGAAACAATACCGCCGGAAATTGCGCTCGTAATACGGCTGACGGCAACTTCCCCTCTGGCACTGGCACTGGCACTGGCACTGGCACTGGCACTGGCACTGGCACTGGCACTGGCACTGGCAAAAATAGACAAGCTCTCCTAGCTTAATAAGTGGCACATTTTTGCAGCAGACAAGGTTAATTCACCCCATGACAAAACGTATCGTTGCCCTCTGCCCCTTAGGATTGGCGAGCATTTTGCTTGCCATGCCAGCCGCTGCCAGCCCACAAACTGCCACGCCCCATTGGCAACACAGCCTAGAGCTGTATTTTATGGGACTGAATATCCGAGGGGATTCCACCATACGCAATCGCACCTTGGATCTTGATGTCGACCCCAAATTCATCATGGATAATCTCGACATCGGGGCCATGGCTCGCTGGGAATCAATCTACCACCAGCAATGGGGATTCTATCTTGACTACAGCTTCATGGAACTCAGCGGCGAGACCGACAATTTACTGAGCAGTACCGAAAACCTGGTTCTCAAAAGCGACATTGATATTCGCCAGGGGGTATTGGAAGCCAAGGGGTTCAAACGTTACCACTATCCATTCGGTACGCTGGATTACATGATAGGGCTTCGCTGGTGGGACAATGATATCAGTGCCGAGTTTTTCCGCCGCGACAACCAACGTATTTTCGACAAATTCAGCTTGGACGAAAATTGGGTCGACTACGTTGTCGGTGTTCGCTGGATCAATTCTATCAATAAGCACTGGCTGTTCCATGTCAGTGTCGATGCCGGGCTAGGTAGTGATACCGACTTCACCAGCGCCATCCAGACCGGTGTCCGTTATCGAATAAACCATTGGTCAGACATTAATATTGCCTATAAATCGACCTGGGTGGATTACGATAACCAAGACAATTTTGCCTACAACACGGCATCACAGGGCTTTCTTTTAGGCTGGACGGCCCATTTCTAAGACAGCCAAGTAACATCAAACAAGTGCTGTCCCACTAATATTGAAATCACCAAGGTGACAATTGAAGGAATGGCATCCTGAAAACGGTCAAAACGAAAATGGAAAAACATCGCCCCAATCGAGGTTAATGCCAATGCTCCAGCCCCCAAGAACGGGACATACTTGATAGGTAACCACAAGGCCACGGCCGATGCACATTCAATGACCCCTACGGCGAACATATGACGGCGATTCAAGCCGTATTTGTGGAAAAACGCCAACTGAGTTTGAAAAATGTATTTGTGCCATCCCAATAGCTTGATAGAGCTGGCAAACAGGAAAAAAGCCGAGAGCAAGATCTTGAAAACAGGGTACATGGGCGAGTCCTTATGTATTTGTGGTTTGCATCATATCCATTCCATAAAAAATGATAAGACTGTGTTTCTGCATACCATCTATTCGTTTTTTGAATACATCATTGATTCCCGCCAAACACCCACCCTTGTGGGTAACCGTGCTGTCACTTTTTTAAGATCCATCTAGGCTCTTTTTTAAGACACGACAAAGAAAAAATAACCACTAAACTAGTAAAGTCTTGACCTTCCCCTAAGGGGAGGCTTTACAGTTACACGGATTTTCCCTAACAATGTCTATGATGCGTTTTACATCTCACCGAACATTCTGGATTGCCCTTTTCAGTATCTTTACGATGCTGATGTCCAGTATTGTCTCGAGTGCACCGCTCATGACATTCCAAATGCTCAGTGATGGTGCGATCCCAACACTTGAAGCTGTTACAGGCCAAGACGATCGTGAGCCTAATCACCGCTCAACCGATCACCACCATGAAGCGCCTTGCAGCGCAGCCATGATGGCAACACACCACGCTGAGTCGCCGTCAGTCCCAGCCCATCCCGCAGCAGCCAGCTCAAGTAACACCGCAAGCAACGCCCAGCATGCCATGGCCAACTGTAACGACAGTCAAGACATGCCTCACAACTGCTGCAGCGCAGCCTGCATTAGCGTGTTTGCCTTTCTGCCACGCCTAAAACAATCTATCGTGCGCCAAGCCCAATTAGTGCCTTTTACGCCTGATGTAATCGCGATGGTACCGGCTCACCCTCAGTCCCTCTACCGGCCTCCCATTGCCTAAATCCTGCTCTGCCTGATGACACCCGACGTTTGTGACGCTGGGTGATTGAATGACGCGCCAAACAGGCGCACAGAATGGATTTAGTTTGATATGAACAACACTAGCCTGTGGGCACTGAATATCAGTGCAGCCACGCTGGTAGCCATGCCTGCTATGTCGGCACCCCAACATTATGGGGTCGTTCAACCGCAGCTTGCCGCCGCCTCACAGCAGCTCAATGCCCTGATTGAACAAGCACTGGCAGCCGATGCCAACCGCCAGCAATACTTTGCTCAGTCGCAAGCCATGCGAGAAACCGCCATTGCCAGCGCTACCCTTATGGATCCCAAGCTCAAAGTCGGTATCGGCGGCCTGCCCGTTGACAGCTTCAAGTTCGATGATGATCCCATGACCAACATCTCAATTGGCCTCATGCAGCAATTTGAGCGGGGTGACACCCTTAGCCTGCAACAAAAGAAAAACAACTTGCAGGCAGACGGCAGCGCGCTGCAAATTGCCGCCCGCGAACTGGATGTTGCCAACCGGATGACCCAAATATGGTTGGAGCTTGGCTACCAGCAGGTTGCTGCAGGCATTCTGCGGGAAAACCAGCGCCTGATGATAGAGATGGAACGCGTCATTGCCACCAACTACAGCCTCGGCAAAAGCGAAGCCCAGGATCTGCTCAATACCCAGCTGCAAGTCAGCAAACTCGATGAGAAACTGCAGGCCAACACCCAAATCCAACGTCGACTGCTGTCGCAGCTCTCCGAATGGCTCGGCTCTGACTGGCTGAACACCCATCAATCTTTGACCACCAGCAACCGACTGCTTTGGCCACGTTTGGATGCCGCTCTCGCCAGTCAATCCAAGTCCAGTGACAACCAACACTATACACTGCTCGCCCACCACCCAATGGTGAAAATGGCCGACACCAGCATTGCCGTTGGCCAAACCCAAGTAGAGCTAGCCGAACAAGCCTACCTGCCACAATTCGGCGTGGAGGTGATGTATGGCTACCGTCAGGCAAACAATATGCGTGGTGAGCCGGCCTCTGATTTGGTCAGTGCCTATCTGACCATGGACATCCCGCTGTTCACCGACAACCGCCAAGACAAAAACAAGGCTGCCGCCCAATATCAGGTCGGTGCGGCAAAATCGCAAAAAGATCTGCTGCTGGCGCAAATGAACGCCAAGGTCAACGCCTTGCTGGTGGACAAACAAAACCTCGAACTTCGACTCGCCCGCTATCAGGACACCTTGCTCAGCCAAGCCAAGGCGAGGACCCAAGCTGTCGAGCGGAGCTACCAAAACAATACCGCCCAATTCAATGACGTGATTTCCGCCACCAGTGACGAGCTAAACCTGATTCTCGAACAGCAACGGCTAGTGACCGATCTTAGCATTGTAAAGAGCAACCTTGCCGCTTTGCTAAACCGCTTTGGCTACCAAGCCGCAGCACCGACTTTGCGCCCTGATACCCAACCCTATACCCAACACTAATGAACAAGGCAGAAACACTATGAAAAACGTACAGATAACAGCAGTAGCCCTGTTCGTTGGCGCCGCCATCGGGTTTGGCTCCCATTACTATCTCACCAGCCGCCAAGATGCCGATCTGACCACGGCCAACAACTCACAGGCATCGAATACCCATGAGCCTTTGTACTGGGTTGCCCCGATGGATCCTAACTACAAGCGGGACAAACCGGGAAAATCACCAATGGGGATGGATCTGATCCCGGTCTACGCCGAGGACTCCGCGGGAAATAGCGACAAACCGGGCACAGTCACTATCGATCCGGCCGTCGAAAATAATCTCGGCGTTAAAACCGAGACCGTAAAACGGCAAACGCTTTCCCCGCGCATCGACACCGTAGGCTATGTCGCCTTTGACGAAAGCCAGCTATGGCAAACCAACGTCCGGGTAGCAGGCTGGGTTGAAAAACTCTTCATCAATGCGGTCGGCGAGAGTGTCAAAAAAGGCGATGTACTGTTTACCCTCTACTCACCGGAGCTTATCAAGGCGCAGGAAGAACTGCTCAATGCCTACCGGACAGGCCGCACCGGGCTGACCAAAGGGGCAACCGAACGACTGGTCACACTGGGCGTTGACCGCCATCAAATCAAGCAGATCCTCAAACGCGGCCGAGCCTCACAATCGATCGCGATCAAAGCTATCTCCGATGGTGTCATTGCCAGCCTCAACATCCGCGAAGGCGGCTATTTGTCACCGGCACAGGCAGTGATCAGCGCAGGTCCGCTGGATCATGTCTGGGTCGATGCCGAGGTTTTCGAGCGCCAAGGCCAATGGATGAAAGCCGGCAGCCCGGCCAGCATGACCCTAGATGCTATTCCGAACAAAACCTGGCAGGGGCAGATTGACTATGTCTACCCGATCCTTGATCCCAAAACCCGCACATTGCGGGTACGGCTGAAATTCGCCAACCCCAACGGTGACCTCAAACCAAACATGTTCGCCAATATTGCCCTTCAGCCCACCACGGACCATACGGTACTCACTGTTCCGCGCTCATCGGTGATCCGCTCCGGCGGGATGACCCGCGTTGTGCTGGCCGAAGGCAACGGGAAATACCGTTCAGCACGTATTGAAGTCGGCTGTGAAGCCGGTGAACGTATCGAAGTCCTCCAAGGGCTCAGCGAGACGGATCGTATCGTGACCTCGGCCCAATTCATGATTGACTCAGAATCAAGCCAGAGTGCCGACCTCTCGCGGATCAACGGTATTGAACCCCTAATCCAGCCTGATATCCAATGGGCCAGCGGTGAAATTACCGATGTCATGCAAGGACATCGAATGCTGACCATCAACCACCAACCTGTTTCTGCATGGAACTGGCCGGGCATGGTCATGAATTTTACCCTGAGCAAGGATCTTCAACTGACAGACACCGACTGGGCGACGCTGAAAAAAGGCCAGCCGATTGAATTTGAAATGCAAAAAGGCGCAAGCGGCCAATACGAAATCATCGATTACCGCTTGGGTTCTAAAACCCCCAACAGCAGCGAAGCGCCAGAGATCTGGATAGACGGAAAGATCACGCTGCTGATGGCCGATTTCGGCATGGTGACTATCAGTCATCAGGCCGTTGGTGACTGGCAGTGGCAGGCCGGCGAGATGAATTTCTCCGCCGCAGACGGTGTTGACCTCGCCCCCTTTGCCGAAGGGCAAGCAGTACGGGTGCTGATTAGCAAAAACGGTAGCGATTATGTCCTCAGACAGATCCAAGCCGTCGATATACCCAGAGCTGCCAATACACCAAGAGCAACGAACGCACAAACTGGAGGCCAGCAATGATTGGGGCGATTATCCGCTGGTCTATCAGCAACCGCTTTTTGGTACTGGTTGCCACCTTGGTGCTAACCCTTGGCGGCCTCTACAGCGTAAAGAACACACCGGTTGATGCTATCCCGGATCTCTCGGACGTTCAGGTTATTATCAAAACCAGTTATCCGGGACAAGCCCCGCAAGTGGTAGAAGACCAGGTGACCTACCCATTGACCACCGCGATGCTTGCCGTACCGGGGGCCGAAACGGTGCGGGGCTACTCGTTCTTCGGGGACTCATACGTCTATATCATTTTCAACGATGATACCGACATGTACTGGGCTCGTTCACGGGTACTGGAATACCTCAGCCAAGTTGCTCCAAAGCTGCCACCGAGTGCCAAACCGACCCTCGGCCCCGATGCAACGGGCGTGGGCTGGGTATACAGCTACGTTCTGCAAGACAAAACCGGCAAGCATGACTTGGCTGAACTGCGCAGTTTGCAAGACTGGTTTTTGAAATATGAACTGCAAACCGTGGCTGGGGTCTCCGAAGTCGCGACCGTCGGCGGTATGGTCAAGCAATATCAGGTGCAAATCGACCCGGCCAAACTGCGTGCCTACGATCTGACACTGCAACAGGTCAATATGGCAATCCAAAACGGTAATCAGGAAACCGGCGCGTCGGTGATTGAGGTTGCCGAGGCCGAGCACATGGTACGCACAACGGGCTACCTCACCAGTATCGAAGACATCCAGTCACTGCCTCTCAAAGTCACTGACAAGGGTACCCCCTTACTGCTGGGGGATATTGCCGATATCAATATCGGCCCGCAGATGCGCCGTGGGATCTCCGAATTCAATGGCGAAGGTGAAGCGGTCAGCGGGGTCATCGTCATGCGCTATGGCGAGAATGCCAGCGCGGTGATAGAGCGCGTCAAAACCAAACTGGCCGAATTACAGCGCGGCCTGCCTGACGGCGTCGACATCGTCGCCACCTACGACCGCTCAACCTTGATCGACAATGCGGTTGATAACCTTTGGCACAAACTCGCCGAAGAGTTCATTGTGGTTGCCCTTGTTTGCGCCCTGTTCCTGTTCCACATCCGATCGTCGCTGGTAATCGCAATCAGCTTGCCGATTGGCATCCTGAGCGCGTTCATTGTCATGCACTGGCAGGGGATCAATGCCAATATCATGTCACTGGGCGGTATCGCCATCGCCATTGGCGCGATGGTCGACGGGGCTATCGTGATGATAGAAAACGTCCACAAGCATATCGAACGCACCCCGCTCACGGACGAAAACCGCTGGCAGGTAATCGGCAAAGCCGCCGAGGAAGTCGGGGCTCCGCTGTTCTTCTCGCTGCTGATCATTACCTTGAGCTTCGTGCCGGTTTTTGCGCTGGAAGGACAGGAAGGCAAGATGTTCTCGCCGCTGGCCTTCACCAAGACCTATGCCATGGCTGCCGCCGCCGGATTGGCTATCACACTCGTTCCGGTACTGATGGGGTATTTCATCCGTGGCAACGTCATGCCCGAACATAAAAACCCAATCAACCGTGGCTTGGTCGCACTCTACCGCCCATTGCTGGGATTAAGCCTCAAATTCCCCAAAACCATGATCGGGCTGGCTATCGTACTCATGGCGTCGGCCTACTACCCTACCAGCAAGCTGGGCAGCGAGTTCATTCCGCCTTTAGATGAGGGGGATCTGATGTACATGCCAACCACCTATCCGGGGATCTCCATCGGCAAGGCACGCGAGCTATTGCAGCAGACCGACAAGCTGATCAAAACCGTACCGGAAGTCGAAACCGTTTGGGGCAAGATCGGCCGAGCGGAAACCGCCACCGATCCGGCACCGCTGACCATGATTGAAACGGTTATCCAGCTCAAACCTCGCGAGCAATGGCGAAAAGGCGTGACAACCGAATCGCTGCGCAAGGAATTTGACGCGCTGATCCAGTTTCCGGGATTGACCAATGCCTGGGTAATGCCAATCAAAACCCGCATTGACATGCTGGCCACGGGGATTAAAACCCCAATCGGGATCAAGATCGCAGGGCCTGATCTCAAGGTTATTGAAAATATCGGCGCCCAGCTCGAACCTATCCTCAATACGGTTCACGGCACAACATCGGTCTATGCCGAGCGGGTTGCCGGCGGCCGCTATGTCACCATTGATATAAAACGCCGTGCCGCTGCCCGCTATGGCCTCAACATCAAGGATATCCAGCAGGTGATCTCCACCGCCGTCGGCGGGATGAACGTCGGTGAAACCATCGAAGACTTGGAGCGCTATCCGATCAATGTCCGCTACCCGCAAGCATACCGCGACTCGGTGGAAAAATTGCAGGGCCTGCCACTGGTCACCCCCAATGGCGCCAGAATCGCTCTTGGTGATGTCGCCGATATCCGCTACGAAGACGGCCCGCCGATGATCAAAACCGAAAATGCCCGTCCTAACGGCTGGGTCTTCGTTGATATCGATGGCCGCGATCTGGGCTCGTACGTTGTCGACGCAAAACAAGTCGTTGCAAAACAGCTCCAGCTCCCGGCTGGCTATTCACTGGCTTGGTCAGGCCAATATGAATACATGGAACGGGCCAAGGCTCGGCTGAATGTGGTTGTCCCTATCACCCTGTCGATCATCATGCTGCTGCTCTATCTCAGCTTCCGCCGGATCGGTGAAGTGCTGATTATTATGGGCACCCTGCCTCTTGCAATGGTCGGCGGGCTGTGGCTGATGCATGGCCTTGGCTACAACTTCTCCATCGCCGTCGGGGTTGGCTTCATCGCCCTTGCCGGGGTCGCGGTAGAGATCGGGGTCATTATGCTGGTCTACCTCAACCAAGCATGGGACGAGAAAAAACGCCAAGCCATCGCGGGCACATTATCGCTCGGCAACGATGAACTCACCGACGCTATTCGCGAAGGGGCCGGACTTCGCGTACGCCCGGTCATGATGACCGTACTCACCGTGATTATCGGCCTGATCCCCATTATGTATGGCGAGGGAACGGGCTCTGAGGTCATGCAGCGCATCGCTGCACCAATGATTGGCGGTATGGCCTCTGCCCTGCTGCTAACGCTGCTCGTGCTTCCGGCCATCTTCAAGTTATGGAAGCGCAAAGAAATCAAAGCATTAACCCATATCTAACCGACACCATCCAGACCGCCCCTCATCCTCACGGAGGGGCGGCACTGAACGTAAAAAGATAAGATAATAAGGACTGTAGAATGAAAAAATCCCTAATCGCCCTAACCTTCACGCTATCATCGTCGCTTGCTATGGCTGACGGCAATATGGATCACTCGCACATGGACCACAGCGCGATGAACCACAAAAGCATGGATCACAGCCAAATGGATCATTCGAAAATGGATCACAGCAACATGATGGACATGTCAGCGGTAGGCATGCCAGCCCCCGGAGCCAAACCAGACAAGGTGGTTCATGTGCTCTTAAGTGACGACATGAAGATCCGTTTCAAAAAACATGTTGATATAAAACCCAACGATATCGTTCAGTTCGTAATAATGAACACGGGCAACATCGATCATGAATTTTCAATCGGATCAGCAAAGGAGCAACTCGAACACCGCGAGATGATGCGCACCATGAAAGATCACCATAACCATGACAGTGGCAGCACGGTAACGGTAAAACCGGGCAAGGCCAAGCAGCTTCTTTGGCACTTTCACGGTGACAAGAATGTTGAATTTGCCTGCAATATTCCCGGCCATGCGGAAGCCGGAATGGTGAAAAAAATCACGTTATAATGATGACTGAAAACGGAGTACCTATTGTGCTCCGTTTTATCTCTCTCGTTACGTCAAAAATACGAGTTTATGGGAAATATGTCAGCCTACTTGGCGCTATTAATACCTTATCTCGCCACCGTTAGAAGCACTTATCACATTTCTTTCAGCCCCCTAATTGCTTTCGATCACCGACATCGGCATACTCGTCATCGAGATATCAAAGGCTGCAATAAAAAGGACTAGACGTTGTTATTTAAAATCCCATTGCTCATTATGCTACTTTACTATCATACCCAAAGCCAAAATGCTCTGCGCTGTACTGTTTTTTGGTTCTTGGCCCTGCTGGCACTAAGTAGCATGCAATATTCATTCACCGCAGCATTATTCTTGCCGTTAACCATTTCATCGGTTATCGCTTTTGTGTATTTCACATTGCTTGAAAGAATAGAAAATCTACTGCTATGGTGGCTAACCATGATTGCCGGTGCCATTGCATTACTTATTTTTTAACGGTAATACTTTCATTTATACGCCGAAACCACCCTACACAATAATCACCACGTAATGGTAAACACACGAATATAAATGTGGGAAAACCTCATCAATCACATGAAAAACCCAATATAATCATCCCATTTTTAGTGGCTCCCTAAATTAGAGTTTTCCAAGTATTCTGACTTAACCAGGTATTCCCATGGAGTCAGGTCATTTAACGCACTGTGTGGTCGTTCATCATTTGTAGTGGCTCATACACGATCTTACATATTCACTGGTAAGTCACGACTAGATCGTACAGTCGGTCTGCTAGCATCATAACTCATAACTGGACAAAACTGAGTTATATAAATTAGTAAATTAGTAAATTAGTAAATTAGCGTTTAACGGATTACTCGGGGTATGCGATAACTTCGCCAGATCCCATACCGAAAACTTCAAGTGATGTGGGATCGGGTAAAGCATTACATACTGCCTGAACGAAAAAACGGCCCAAATCGAGAACCGTTCGTATGAGTAAAACTCGCTATCCAGTTCGCGCAAACATCTTAAGTGATCGGAGTTCCCTTAAATAGGGATTACTTTCAATCTAATTAGATACTAACAACTTTCCAAGTATCTTCGTCGATGTCTATTTCTTGATATCTAGTATCTTCAACAGCAAAACATAAGAAATACTTGGGTCTAGAAAGGCCAACATATATCATCTTTGCATAATCTTGGGTTTTAATTATTTTACTTTCCAGACTAACTATTTTAGTTTTCCTTGTTTTTATTCCTCTAGTTTTTCCTTTACTCTTAATATTTTCAATTTCTTCATTAGTACATTTTATCTCATGTTTAAAGCTAGTGATAATTTCATTGCAATTACTATCACCTGAGAATACACTATTTAAAAACTCTGTCTCATAAAATCCATTATAATAACTTTCTAAATAGAGTGTTGCCGTATGTGTTTGCCCCTTTGCAGAATGTATTGTACCTAACTTTGGTCTGCATCTATTTGCGATAACATTTCTTTCTACGGGAGCTACTACTAAGTTTTCATCAATATTAAAATAGTCAAGACAATCAATATCTATTGAGCCGATATCCTTACACATCTTAACTACAAATTCTTTTATCTCCTCAACTAATCCCTCACTTCCTTTAGAAATAAATTTCATCGTCCACTTATAGAGATTCTTAGTTAGATCTTCGTAAATATCGGGGACTTCAATTCTTAGAAATCTAAATAATTTTGACTTAGTGCATCTTTTATCATCAATTTCAATATCATTGCTATTTAGAACAAATACAACTGATTCTAATATACATTCATATACCTCTGGGAATTTACAATTACTTGAATCACCTAGTGATATAAGTTCACTCTGAAGCGTGGATTTAGTTTTGCCTTTTTGTTTCTCTGTAGGTAAACAATCAGAGAAGTTTGCCAATGTTAGCTTGGTATCTTCTCTAACTGTTGAAACCCATGAAATAACCCCTACATGCTCATCATCAACTTCCGGAATGCTGCCACATTGTTTGTACTCTTCATACAACTCTAAGTATTTGGGTATTACTTTATCTAGATTATCTGATTTGAAGTGTATTAAATGTGGTTTTATTTCTGTCTTATTATTCAAACCTATAATAATGTCATTTGAGACAGAAAATTGATTAACAACTTTAGAAACCTGAGGTGTTAGCCTATGACTTCCGGAAATTTTTAGGACAATATTTCTATCTGACCAATCCGGTTTATCACTATATTCGTTGTATATTGACTGGTTACTATCTCCAACCCTTTGATACACTGTATCTCCGTTATGAAAGCATGACTCTAGAATATCATATTGCATTCTATCCATATCCTGCATTTCATCAACAAATGCAAAACCAAACCTCTTTCTAATGTCAATCAGTATCGATGGATTCAATTCTATGAATTTTTTCGCGAAAGTATAAGCATAATCATAGGTTATTACCCCCCTGGAAAAGGTATCTTCAAGTATTTTCTTTAACCCTTGATACCTTGGATTTGTCTTATTCCCTATCAAACATCTTGCATTCCCTTTGATATAAAACTTATCATCAGAGAAGTTGTATGTTAACTTTTTTACTTCTTCATATATCAATTTCTCACATATTTTGTTTTTATTCCCTCCTTTTTCTTTAGAAATTTCCTCAGCTTTTAATATATTTCGACCGTAAAATAGGTTATAAACCTTATTATACTTTTCATCATTTTTAACTTCATGGAAGCAAGACAATATTTGTTCTTCGAAAGCATCATCATCCACTTGAAAGTCAGTAATATTATACGTAACTTGCATATATGGCCTTGCAAAATAGGTGTTAACAAAGCTTTGGATTGTGCCTACAAAGTTTGGATATGAAAATAGTTTTGGACAATACACTCCTATCTTATCTTTCCACTCATTTACCGCAGCATTAGTATGAGATATGACAACAATACCTTTATTGTCATTAAAAGGCATGTATCGTTCAAGGATTGTCAACTTGGCTAACAATGCTGTGGTTTTGCCACTACCCGGAACTGACTGGAGATCAAGCGTGTTCATATTTCTAATAAAATCAACTCGTTCTTTATCAAACTCCCCACCATTAATAAGTATGGATTCAGAATAAGCGATATCATTATCTTTAATCTCATGCACAAACATACTTTACCCCATCAATTAATGATTTAATGTACTTATCATCCTTTGTAAGGTCTAACGTGTTATCATGGTCTGAAGAATGTGGGTCAATATATCTAGCTAGTTTGTAGGCAAAATCAGTTTTACATAGAGATTTATTATATAACTTAATGGCAAGCTCTTTTTCTATGTCTTCGACATCGATTTGAGAGTGCATTTCTACTAGAACTTTTTTTACAACATCACGAAAAACTATAGACTGCTGTAAGCTATATTCTAAAGTCCAGTACTTGGTTACAAAAACTTTTACTTTTTGATCATTATAGTCAGCTTCAATCTTTCTAGTTCTTTCTTCTGACTGACGATTAAACTCAACTTCATCAACTTTTACATAATTGTAGCTATTTCTTTCCCCATCATTTTCGATTTTATCTCTAGAATAAGCACGAGTGTCACAATCTGTTATTATTGAAACTGGAATAGATAACTCAGGGCCAGAGTTTCTAAGAAATATTTTCCTAAACTTCATGAATTCTGCACTTGCTACATTGACAATTGCTACTCCTGATTCAGTAAAGTCCTTCTCTATCACTCCTTGCTTTTTCATTAACTTAGCTAATGCTGGTAATAGTATTTCTTCTGACCATCCCTCAACCATGATTACTGATCTCGCGAAGAACATATTAGACTTGGTAACATCTAAGAACCTTTCAAGGTACAAATAGTCACCTTCTTTTTTATCAAGCTTTGTATATTTCTCTCCCAAAGGATAGACTTTACCTTCATGACAAAGAATTATGTTTTCAAGTTTAACCTTTGACGTCAAATTTGGACTATGGGAGGAGAGAATAAACTGTATTCCATCTTGAGCTTGAAGTGCTTCAATCACTTTCATTTGTGCTTGAGGATGTAAGTGAGCTTCCAACTCTTCGACCAAGCACAATTTTAGTCCCGTCCAGTCACTTTTATCTAAATGCAACAACTCTGCTGCCATGAATAGCTTGTTAAGTGTTCCTAGACCAGGCTTAACAGTACTATCAATCTTTAATGATAGCTTCTCCAAAATTGATTTTAGATTTGCTGGAGATACTTCAAATGATGTTTTAGTATTCATGTCAACAAATGATGACATGAACTTATCAATCTTATTTTTCAGTTCACGGCCTTTAAGGTCATCGGTTAACTCATCATCATTATGATCTTTACCTTCAAAATAGTTAGATATGTTTGCATTAAATTCTTCAAAAAGAGCAAGTAATAAATGATCACCGTCTTTATTCTGAAATGCATCATGCGTTTTAAGTATCTGTGATAATCTCGAGTTTTGCTTTGGTGTTAGATCTGAACTTGCATCTCTCAAAGGTTTTAAATAAGTGGTTTTTAAATATTCTTTAGCTTCTGATTTAAGTTGCTTCTCTAAGCCATTATCTCCGGCATAAATGTCTGAAGGGATAATACGACCATTTTTGCTGGATACTTCATAAACTAACTTAAGAGTTGGGTGCAGCTTACCATCTTGCTCTCTGTAACTAAGCCACTCACTAAAATGGTAAGCTTGCTCTTCCATGTCATCGAAATGGAGTTCGATTCTCATCTTTTCAGCACCAGAAAAAAAGTCGTCTTCTTCTGGTCTAATCCATTCAAAGCTATGAGTCTTCAAAACAAGCTTTATAGCATCTATGATCGCCGTTTTCCCTGAGTCATTCTCACCAATAAGTACATTTACACCCTTATTAAGGTTTAACTCTAAGTGAGGCTCATCCAGAACTATCTCACCTTGTTTTCCGTACTTTCTAAAGTTCCAAAGCTTCACTTTCTCTAAATACATCGCTCTCTCCAATGAGGCAAGGTCAAAATCATACCTTCAATCAACCCTTTACTATGGGTCATATGTAGTAGAAGTAGTATGCGATATAGTAATTTATCATATGCAATTACGCACCCAACGGTCTAAAATTTGTGACTGAGAAGCGTGGTTTGAGAGTAATGGTAAGACTTCACTGATTAGAAAAAGTAGGTCGAATCACTACTCTAAATAGTGAGTGGTCATGGGAACCTAGAAAGCTTTGGGGCAAAAACACCTTAACTCAATCTCTCGACTCTCCTAATCCCACACATAACAACCAACAGAACGTACAGAAATCGACCACTACGAAGATCGGATTACAACCAAAACGACACCATGCAAGCCATCTTGTTTTTATCTTGTGCAACTGATGCTTATGTTTTAGATTTTCCCTTTACAGTTCAGAGCTGAAACCATATTATACGCCGCATGGAGAGATGGCTGAGTGGTTGAAAGCACCGGTCTTGAAAACCGGCATACGTTAATAGCGTATCTAGGGTTCAAATCCCTATCTCTCCGCCACATTCAAGAAAGCCGACTTAATTGTCGGCTTTTTTATATCTGAATTTTGTGATAATCAGATAGGGTGCAGAACCCTAGACAGGGTTCAACCTCTGTAATGTCATTTAGGCGAAGCAAAAGCACATTGCCCGTGCCGAAGGCGCGAAAAGGCAATAGCCCGAAGGGCGCGAGCCTGCGAGCAGTAAATCCCTAGTCGTGTGCGACCCCAGCTCCGCCACATTCAAGAAAGCCGGCTTAATTGTCGGCTTTTTTATATCTGAGTTTTGTGACAATCAGATAGGGGGCAGAACCCTAGTCAGGGTTCACCCACCAGCATGGCAATATTGCCGGGGCGTCTTGCCTGTCTGCTGTTTGAAAAACGCAATAAAGGCACTGTCGCTCGAAAAACCCAGTTGATACGCTACATCGTTAACCTGCGAGCCACCTGCAAGGCGTAAGATCGCTTGTTGCAAACGCCATTGCTGACGCCAATCTTGATATGACATGCCCGTCTCTTTGATAAAAATACGGCTGATTGTTTTGCTGCTAGCCCCAACCTGCTCACTCAATACGTT
This sequence comes from Photobacterium panuliri, assembly GCF_059920555.1. Classification (NCBI taxonomy): domain Bacteria; kingdom Pseudomonadati; phylum Pseudomonadota; class Gammaproteobacteria; order Vibrionales; family Vibrionaceae; genus Photobacterium; species Photobacterium panuliri. The sequence goes on along the minus strand of NZ_CP197193.1, from coordinate 237,278 downwards.
GAGAAGCGGTGCTATCCCCTCTCCCTCTACCAATGACGCCAACCAAGTGGTCAAGCGCCGGTCTGTCGGCATAGAAAGGACAAGCCGCTCTTCGCGGGCCAAGGCCAGCTCTTCGAAAAACAGCGCATGGGTATTTTGCATTTCTGCATTCGGTTTATCCCAGCACCAAAATGACATCCGCTCAATCAGCGCCTGAAGCAAAGGGGTTACCTCGATGATTTTCACCCGGTTCTCGAGATGCGCAGTCAGGTGAGGAGCAAAATAGAGAGAGCGATATTCAACAACCTGCCGCATCTCAGCGCAGTGCTCCACGGCGGCGGGGATCCATGCCGCACGCGTCGGGGGCAATACGCACTGCATGCCATCTAGCGTAATAGTCATGCACCCTTGGGGAGCATAAAGCAGCTGCGCCTTTTGATGCTGGTGCATCCCTGAATCATGCCGACCAACCCGCGCCGCAATACCGATTACGTCTGCGGCGAGCATATCGACATTGACCGGAGTTCTTTCATCTATCAGTGCCATTGTCTCTATCTTGATGTTCTTGCTTTTTATTCGCCGAGTGAGGCGATATCGAATATCCGTCAACGATACCTTAGAAAGCACCCTATACCCAAGTTGCCGCCCCAACCCAAGCTACCGTACAGGTTCAATAGTTCGGCAACAACTCGCATTTACTTCATACCAGAGTGACAACACACTCGCGAAACACACTATCCGTAGAGAAGACAGCTGGCATTGCGTTGACTTGGGTGGAAAAGGTTGCTGATATATCCCGATAATTCATCAGCAAGGTTGCCCAGAAAAAGAAAGACAAACCATAACCTTGCCGCAAGGGAATCTCTACTCGTTATGGATAACATCTCTCTTTGCTTTTCCTTCTCTGAATTCGCCCCACTTGCCGAACATATCACCCAATGCTTGAATCAATCATCAACGCTTCAGCAATGCGGGCTCACGACACGATACGTTGCTTTTGCCTCCCCAAAAACAGAAAGCCGCGAACACGATGCAGAGTATTGCCGTTATCTGGTGTGCCTGTTCGGGCAAGAGATAAATAGCAAGGCCAACAAAAACGATCTCCGCATGATTCATAAGATTGAATCGGCTCTTGAAGCCAGCGCGGATATCTTTGTGTTCATCATTGGCTCACAGAGCGATGATGACTCGCCTTTGCCTGCTGAACTTGAACAGCTCAATAAGCAGCACCCCAACCGTATAAGTTTTGAAACTGTCACCTCCGTGGATCATGATGCCATCGCCCAGCATATTACCCATAAGATTGAGGATGATATATGGCAGATTCTGGGAGAAGAAGGCCGGCTCTCCCATACCTTGGATCTGCTCCATATACCGGGTTTTCCACGCCATCAACTCAAACAGCTGCCAACGGAGATCCGTAAACAACTGACCCTTATCTACCAACCCGGGGATCCCCGTACTGCTCATAGTCCAGATGCAGCAAACCTTGCCCAACGCAAACGGTGGGCATACCAAAGCCTTGCCTATGGCCACCAAGATCAGGCAATCAAAAACCTTCAAAAGGCAAACAACGAGTTCGGCTCTGATTTATTCAGTTGCTTTTGGCTTAGCCGGCTCTTTGCCCTTTACGGGACACGGACAGAGCACTGGCAAAGCAGCCAACAGCATGCCGAGTTGTTGAAAAAGAGACTTCCCGAAGAAGCCTCTCTTCTCTTGTCGTTGAACTTAACCCACCTCGGCCGCGCATACAGTTTCCAGCAGGACTATGGCAATGCCGAGGCGTGTTTTCACCAGGCAATAGCAACATATCAAACATACGAATCACTCGAATACCTTGCCGAAGCCTATTTGATGCGAGGCGAGAGTGGCCATAATAATGAGTGGCGAGAAAAAGCGGTCGACACCCTAACCTCACTGTTACAGCTCAGGCTATCCCATTACGTACTTACCGCCGAACGCTTCATTGATAAATATCCCAAAGCCTTTAGTCAGGTAAACCATGAAATAACGCTCAAAATAGATAGCTTTCATCACCGCGCCTATATGGTACTCGCGGATAATCAATCTTGGTCAAAGCAGCACCTTGGGCTGGCGTTACCCGCCTTCCCGCCGTTATCCCACGACGTCACGCTATTGCAGCGAAGCTATGTCGCATCGCACTACATTTGGCAAAACTATCGCACACTGCGGATGGCATCATCCCAGCTAGAAACCCGCTTTCACCAATATAGCAAGCGGCAGGCCGAGGTTAATGCCGACAAAGAACGCCATGACAAAGACTACAACCTGCTGACGGCAACATTGAGCGAAGCGCTCGCCTGCCTGAAGGTACGCAAAGAGCAATTCCAAGAATTCAGCCATGCCAAGACACAAGTTAATCTTGCCCACCGCCGCCTCACACAGGGCAACGTGGTAAGCATTGCATCAATCGTTGCGATGGGCATCGGTTTTGGCTATTCGACAGCGCTCGGAACGGCTGGTGTATTCGGTGTGCTATTGGCACTTGGTCTTCGTGAAAAACTGCGGCGCAAACGCCAATCCACTGCACAAAATCTCCACAAAATTGCAACTCATATCAAAACCATCAACAAATCATTGGAACACTCTTTGGAAGATGCCAAAGGCAATATCGTGCAAGCCACGTGGAAATCCATGCTCTCGGCCCTGTTGCCCGACATCGAGAAGATTCGCAGCTCCGATGTGGCTGATGCCGAGGCACAGCTCAACCGTAGCTACGAATCGCAAACGGCTGATTTCAATAAGCACCTTCGGGTATGTCACAACGAGCTTTATCTCCTTGGCCAGTTAATACGTGAGTGGTTAGCTAAAGCTAACAATTACGAGCAGCATTTCATTTCGGCCTATGGGGGGCAATACAGCCACCTAACCCGGCAAAAAAGCGGCTTTGAACTAACCGACAAAACAATACTGGGCAGCGACAGGCTTGAAGATACCAACGCTACGGTCAGCGGTCGTCTTCTGACTGGCAAAGCCATCCATACCGATGGCGATCGCCTTGCCGCTTGGTTTGATAACCCGCAACAAGCCCATGCACTCATCGCCCTGAAAGATCTGGATGCACCTTTAACCACGCTGCAAGAAAGTGAATCAGCGGAAATTGAGCCAATCAACGAGAGTGAAGAGTCACTTACACAGAACGAATTAACTTAAGGTAGCTTGGGGATATTATGGGTAAACTTTTATTATTAGTCGCTTTAGTGGTCGTTGTCTTTTTGGCAAACCGGCCAGATAAAATGCCGACGGAATACTTGAATGTCTATAGTGCACAACCGTTCAATGACGGGAAAAAGATCGTCGGCGGCCCTTGCTTGGGGGAAAAATGCCTAACTGTATATGTCGCCCCTTGGTGTTCAACTTGCCATGCGCTCAATCCAATGATTATCTCTTTGGTAAACCAATTGGAATCCGAAGGGATCAGCGTAAATGTTGTCGTCGGCAAAGATAGCATCAATGAAGTAGAGTCTTATGCGAAAAAATACCCTTTCGATGTACTCACAGATCATGATGGACGCTTTTACCGCAAAGCGAAACTAAAAGGGGTGCCCTATTTCGCGGTAACCAACGTTCGTGGAGAAATCATCAATGACTACTTTGGCGGCTATACCGATGCCGATGTTATGAGGGATAAACTCGACATCTAATCGTCATTTCCCCAGTTACAGCTTATTGGTGTTCAGAACAAAAAAGTAACTGGGGTATAACGGCCAAATTAATCATATTCATAAATTACAAATGTATTTATAATACTTAATGATAAAATATCATTAAGGAGCTCTCTTGAACAATACTTGGAAACCTAAAGGGTGGATTGCTATTCTCTTTGGGCTATTTTTGCAGCCATTTGCGTTTTTATATGTAAACAATATTTTATTTTTTACTATTTACTTTTTCCTCTTTGTCGGGATAGCGATTACTCATGCACCGCTTCTTCTCATTTTAGTGTTCGTTTGTCCGGCGCATGCATTTTGGTTAGCACGAAAATATAATACCAACAAAAAAAGAATGTGGTATGCCAATGGGTGGAGAACATTATTCTGTGCCGTCTTCACCTCTGCGTTAATTCTATCTTTCAGAACTTTTTTCTTTGATTTTTTCCAAATACCAGCCAGTTCAATGTTTCCCACTCTAAACCCTGGCAACCATGTTATGGTTAACAAGTGGGGATACAAATTCTCCCCAGAGAACACGGCAGCAACTCTAAAAAGAGGAGAGATCATCGTATTCTCATATCCGCCAAAACCTGAAATCACTTACCTAAAACGTATCATTGGCCTGCCAGGCGATACCATCGTCTATAAAGATAAAAACATTTACTTAAAAAAGGCGTGTCATAACAACTCAGCAGAGTGTTCTGATTTCGAACTATTACCCAAAGAGAAATCACAACAAATCGATGATATAAACTCGCTGTATATTGAAAATAACGGTTCGAATCAGTACCAAATCCTATTAAATAGCTCCCGAAGAGATCTGACTAACCGCTACTTTGCGCCAAACACCCCACAACATGAAGGATGGACAGTACCTGATGGCCACTTTTTTGTGATGGGAGATAACCGCGACAACAGCGCAGATAGCCGTTACTGGGGATTTGTTCCGCAACAAAATATTATAGGAACGGTTATTTATAACTGGTAATACCGCGAAAAAAAGCCCCATTAGGGGCTTTTTTACTGTTTCAATAATGACGCTTATTCTTGCCAGCGTTTGAAAATAATCGAGGTATTAATCCCGCCGAATGCGAAATTGTTGCTCATCATATACTGGCAATCAATCTCACGGCCTTCACCTCGGATATAGTCCAAGTTACCGCAACGATCATCGATCTCGTCCAGATTCAATGTCGGGTTAAACCAACCAGCATGCATCATCTCTAGGCCCAGCCATGCTTCGATAGCACCACACGCGCCCAAAGTATGGCCTAAATAGCTCTTCAGCGAGCTAATTGGCGCATTATCACCGAAGATATTGGCAGTAGCGTTAGTTTCGGCGATATCCCCTTTTTCTGTCGCTGTACCGTGGGCAGAAATATAGTCAATGGCTTGAGCTGGCAAATTGGCATCCCTAAGCGCCATTTCCATACACCGCTGCATGGTTTCCATTGTCGGCTGGGTAACATGACTAGCATCGCAGTTGCTGGCAAAGCCAACAATTTCCGCGTAGATTTTAGCACCTCGTGCAACCGCATGCTCGTAATCCTCAAGCACCAAGGTTGCCGCCCCTTCACCGATCACCAAGCCATCACGATCACTATCGAACGGACGCGGCGTGGCCTTCGGGGTGTCATTTTTCAAACTGGTTGCAAAAAGGGTATCGAACACCGCCGATTCTGTCGGGCAAAGCTCTTCTGCGCCACCAGCAACCATCACCGCCTGATAGCCGTGCTTGATCGCCTCGTACGCATAACCAATTGCCTGACTGCCTGATGTACATGCACTGCTGGTTGGGATCACCCGCCCACGCAAGCCAAAGAACAGGCCCACGTTAACCGCCGTTGTATGCGGCATCATCTGAACATAAGTCGTCGCAGTAATGGCTCTGGTATCTTTTTCATTGAGCATCACGCCAAATGCACCAATTGCCGGGGTACTCCCCGTTGATGAGCCGTATGCAATACCCGTTGAACCATCGTTCAGCACTTCACTGCCCAACAAGCCACTTTGGGCCAACGCATTTTCCGTAGCCACTGTCGACAGCCGGGAGACACGCCCCATGCCCCGAACCTGCTTGCGGGTATAGTGCGAAGGCAGCTCGAAGTTCTCTATCGGGGATGCCAGCTTAGTATTGAGGCCATTGAACTCTTCATAGCTCTGCATATACTGGATCGCGTTTTCACACGCACGCAACTTCGGTTCGACCGTTTGCCAATCATTACCGAACGCTGTCACACCTGACATTCCAGTAACAACAACACGACGACTCATATCAAACCTCCATTAACAGAAATAACCTGACGGGTAACATAACCTGCAATATCCGACATCAAGTAGCTTACCAAACCCGCTACCTCTTCCGGCTCACCCATACGGCGAAGCGGCACCTGCGGCAACGCATGCTCTTTGACATGCTCATCAACCATTCCGGTATCAATCAAGCCCGGTGCAACACAGTTAACGGTAATTTTACGCTTGGCCAACTCAAGAGCCAGTGCCTTGGTGGCACCAATAACCCCAGCCTTTGCTGCACTGTAATTAGTCTGGCCTCGGTTCCCCATCATGCCGGATACCGATGCAAGGGTCACAATGCGTCCCCCTTTGCGCAGTTTTACCATCGGCATGACGCATGGGTGCAACACGTTGTAAAAACTATCGAGATTGGTATGGATCACGCCATCCCACTCTTCCTCGGTCATCGCAGGAAATGCCGTGTCACGGGTGATGCCAGCATTGCTCACGACACCGTAATAAGCGCCATGCTCGGCAATATCAGCTTCTAGCACCTCGCGGCACTGCGCCCGATCGCTAATATCAAATTGAATCAAGCGGCCTTGGCCGCCACTGCTCTCAATGTCATTCAGGGTTGCCTGCGCCCCTGCCGCATCACTCATGTAGTGGACCGCGATAGTAAACCCATCTGCAGCAAGTTGTTTGGCAATCGCACGGCCAATGCCTTTGCTTGCCCCTGTCACTAGTACCTGTCGCATCATCGCTGTTCCTACTTAAGCATTTCGTCTAATTTGTCTTGGGAGGGTACAAAAACGTTCAACTGACTGGTTGCCAAAAGCGTACCATTTTGCTCAATTCGACAACTAAATACCGCCATCCCATTGTTTTCCATTACTTTCTCGCCATAAACATCAAGCATTACATCACAGTCAAACTGGTGGCAATGGGCTTGATAACGTCGGCTACCCAATAAAAAGCCTATCGGTGACACCTCGCCTTTGAGCCACGCATGATAGCCAGACCAGCCCCCGATTGTCTGAGCCATATATTCGATCCCAACATAACCGGGAACGCCATTTTTTGCCTCGTCGAAAAACAAGTCGGTACGGCTTGGCGTCACTCGACAATGAACTGTCAGCTCATCCACAGCCACGAGGTCGTCAACCAAAATCATCGGTTGCTCATGGGGGATTAACTGGTGAAGGTGTGGAATGTTAGTCATTGGCGTACCCAAAAATTAAACTGATATTATTACCGCCGAACGCGAATGAATTACTGAGGATGGCATTTTTCGCTAACACCGTACCTTCTGCCACTAGCTGGATAGGTGCCAATTCAGGATCAACCTCGCCATCATTGGTCTGAACCGGTAACAGCAGCCCATAGCGCAGGATATGCCAGCAAATTGCCGCCTCAACGGCGCTGGCAGCCCCAAGAGTATGCCCGGTCATCGGTTTGGTTGAGCTTACCGGCACCCTATCAGCAAATACTTGGCAGATCGCCTTGGATTCCATTGCATCATTTAAGGGGGTGGCTGTACCGTGGGCATTGATATAACCAATGTCATCTGCTGTCATGCCAGCATCGGCAAGGGCTTTTTGCATCGCTTCCACCGCCCCCTTACCTTCAGGATGGGGCGCTGAAATATGGTGAGCATCGGAGCTGTCTCCGGCACCTAACAAGGCGATTCGTGGGCCTTGCTCTTCAGAGTCTTCTGCCGCCAAAGAAAGCAACATAAATGCCGCCGCCTCGCCGATATTGATGCCATTGCGGTTTGCGCTAAAAGGGTTACACAACGAAGAAGAAAGCGCTTCCAGACCATTAAAACCATTTAGAGTCAGCTGGCAAATCGAGTCTGCACCACCCACAATCACCGCGTCAGCCAGCCCGGCTTTCAGCAAACGACGCGCAGAGAGAAAAACCCGACCGCTCGACGAGCAGGCGGTTGAAACCGTATATGCCGGCCCCTCTAAACCAAAATAGTCAGCAATAAACTCACCAAGATTCCCCACTTCCTGAACCTGATAATGGTAATGATTGGGAAACTCGCCGCTCTTGAGCTGCTCCGACAATGCCAATTCACCATCGGCAATACCCGACGTGCTGGTACCGACCACGACCGCTACACGATCTGTGCCATACTTGGCGACCGCACGGGTGACATTATCTTCAATTTGCGCCAACGCACTCATCGCCAAGCGATTATTGCGAGTGTCATACTGTTTCAGCCTCTCCGGCATTGATGGCAGCGACGATGTCACCTTGCCAATCACCGTCTCTCCCCCATTATTGAGACAATTTGAAACAAGATGCATATCAGGTGAACAACCTAGGCCAAGGCGGTGATGAATGGTATGCACATCGATACCTAGCGCCGAGTTAAACCCGCATCCATGTATGTACACAGGTGATGGATATTTAGTATTCATAGTCTCAGTCATTACCTTGTTCTACGTTATTCTGACTGTAAGTTAATGTTTTTATAGAAATAACATATCCTAACTGCATGTTCTTAAAAATAATTTCACCGTCAAGGCGCGGTACTGCCCGATATTGGATATCAATCACAACCTGCTGGTTGCTATCAAGCAACTGGCGACGTCCCTGCGTATCAACCAAGGACATCCCCTGTACAGCCAGTAACGGCTGCCACGCTTCTACCGGCCACAGTGTCAGCATGATATTAAATAGCACCTGTTCGGGTTGCGGCAGGCTTGCCGCGAGTCCCGGCATTATATAACTGTCAAACCGATGATCTTGGTAGGCCAGGCTAAACAACCTCGTCCCCCAAGATGAAAACCCAGCCAAGACGATTTTTGCAGGTGTCACTTCCAGCTGTACTGGCAGCTGATGCGTTTCTTCCTGCCAAGTCGCCGTGATCAATTGGCTGGCCGTCAAATTGGCACCATACTGAAAGGGCTGCGGCAAAACAACGGACTTGCCCGCAACCACTTCCACCTTATTGGCGACCACGGCCATATCGGTTTCCTGCTCCGACACCGTTTCTGATGATAACAAACCGCACCCTGATAGCCACAGTGGCAAACCAAGAATGATTGCCTTCAACACGCTGTGCTTGTTCATACTTTCTCCATCACGGCTGTTGCTCCCGCCGTATCTTCGCCGACCACGCGATCCCGGGCGAGTGGTGCCAATAACCATGCGGTTAGTATCCCTGTCAGCACCGTCACCCCAAAACTGTGTATCGCCTGCGTTGCGCTGAGAGACAACAACCCAAAAGACAATATTGTCGTTACCGCAGACAAGGTAATCGCCAGCAAGGTTGTCTGCCCCTGCGAGCGCTCGGCAAAGAACAGCGAATAGTCAATGCCAATCCCTAGGATCAAAAACAGCCCCAGCAAGTTGAATAGATTAAGCGGCACACCGGTAAATCCCGCAATTCCCACCCCAACAACACATGCAATTGCCGGCGCTGAAATCACACGGATCCCCTTGACGACACCATAACGCCAAAAAAGGATCAGCAGGATCCCCAACGCCGCCAAAGCAAATAGCTCTGTAACATGTTGCCGGTAGATCCCAAATAGCGACGACACCTCTCGCGCTTTATCCAGATATAGGACATTCGGTTGGGAAGCCGCATAACTGATAATCACGTCTGGCTGAGTAACGCCCTTGAGCAAAATCACCGAGGCAAACAGATCACCCTGCTTACCCAGCCACAAAAAACGCAGGGGAGCCGAAGCCGGTGAACGTAAAAAATCATCCATCGTAAGCGGTTTAAAATCTGCTTTGAACTCCACGGTTTTCTGCAGTCCCAGACTGTTGGCAAGCTGAGATCCATACTGCTGGTAGAGGTTGCTGACCAACTGATAATTTTCTTCCTGCCATTTTGCCGACGGCACATACTGGGCAAGGCTCTGATAACCCGCTAATGCTGGATGCTTATCCCGCACCATACCATCAAGCGATTGGCCTACCCGCTCCAGCGCCTGCAAAAGTTGCTCTGGCTTATTGCCTGTCACCAACAACATCTGCTGGCCGCCATCCATGCCAGTGATGGCCTTGACCGATTGCTCCTGCTGCTTCAGATCGGCAGGCAGCGCCTGCAACTGGCGGATATCATCATCATAACCGGCCCGAAATGTCCCTAGCACTGATATCGCTACACAAAAAACAGGCAGTGCGATACGCACGCTTGGTCGTTGCCAGATAGCCAGCCATGCCGCCATCGCCCCGCGAAGTGGCAGCAACCTGTCACCACCAGACTTGGCGGCAAGGATAGGATACCAACAAACTACCGTTGCATAAGCCGCGACCAAGCCCACCGCAGAAAAGAGGGAGAGCTGCTGCAAGCCGGGAAATGGCGCTGCCATCATGCACAAATAGCCGACAAGGCTCATCAGCATACCCAGCGTGATGGCGACAAAAATTTGGGACAATCCCTTACTCGCCTGCCACTGTTTGCCAGCAGCCAGTCGCTCGGTAAGAAAATGCAGCGAATAGTCGATCGAAACCCCGATCAGACTGGCTCCGAACACCAAACTGAACAAATGGATCTTACCAAAGATGGCAACCGTCGTCGCCAAGGCGACCAACAAGCCACAGCCTATCGATAACAAAGACAAGACCAGTGGCAACGGGCTGCGAAAGACGACCACCAGCAACAGTACCACTCCGATGAGCGAGCCCACCCCGATAGTACTGATTTCTGACTTGGCGCTGTTAGTGCCATGGGCGGCATAGTAGATAACGCCGGTATGCAGCAGGCTCACCTCGAACTGGCTTTCAACGGAATGCTCGATGGCTGCCAATTCCGGAAGCTTGACCTGCAACTCTGGGCTATAGGCGGATCCTGATAGATCTGCCGTGATCAACAGATAATGCTTACCTTGGTAATCTGTCGTCAAAAATCCCTGTTCTATCCGCACATTGCCACTTCGCTTGCCCAACTCACCAAGATAACCGCGAAACAGCAAAAACGGATCGGAGGCCAGCTCCTGCCCCGTCACCCCGGAGAACGGATTGTAAAGCGCCTGCAAGACTGCCTGCACACGCTGTTCGGGCGTATTTTCCAGCTGGTTTCTCTGCTCTGTCGTCAACAACTGCGCACGATGCGGGAAGTACAGTTTCCCCCAAGCCTGCTGTTGAGATTCACTGACCGTCGAGGTCACTTGCTTAAACAAGCCAATGGAAGCGATTTGCTGTGAAAATTCACGACCAGCCTCAAACAAGTGTGACTTGTCGTTACTGCCAACTACAAATATAACCTTGTCGCTCAAGCTACCGGCAATTTGCTCAAACGCCGCATCAGCTAAGGGTTGCTGCTGATTGGCAGGCAGCAGCGCAAGGATATTTGTTTCAATCGGCAACGGCCGATCAGAGAGGAACTGCTTACCCAAAAGCAGTAAGGTCGCCAGCATGATGATCAGCCAGCAGACCGCACGTTTAGAAATCAAAAGCACGTTGTTCGTCTTTGGTCAATGTATTCGGCAGGGCGGACTGGTTGGTAAAACTCAATACGGTAATATCACCGCGCTTTTCGGTTAGGACCAAACGATCAATGAAATCATGCCCTTCGAGCTCAATCGAGGTAAATACCGCATTTAACGGTGCAGTTTTAGGCGTCAAGACCAAATGCCACTGCTGTTTGCCAACGCTCTCTGTCACGGCAGTCTCAGCAGAACCTTTGAATGTCAGTTCAAACTGCTCGCTCAACTGAGCGGTTTCCCCACGGAAAAGATCGAGGAACAGATGACTAAAATAAAACACCATCGGATTTTGCTCGGCAGCCATGACCTCTGGCGCAGCGCCACCAAAGGATTGACTGAGCTTGTCTTGGGTCAGTACCAGAGATACGGGAAACGGCTGGGTCTGCTGCCAGTGTAAACCGTACTCTTTGGCCAAAACAAAATGCCCCGATGACACCAAGGGGGCACTGAACATCTCCATCTTACGCTCTTGCTCGAAATCCCCCCTCACCACAGGATGCTCAGCTAACTGCTGTTGGATATCATCAAGTGTTACGGCATGAGCAGGCATCATGCAAGAACCAACCAGCAAGGCTGCAGCACAGCCTAGCTGGTTCATATAGGCGCGTGCTATAACGCGCCAGCGATTACGCTTGGCTGTCATACCATGCCTCTAGTTTACGGGTAAAAGCAGTCGGTGAGACAAAACACATCTCACCGCCATCGATAGTCACAGCCACCTGCATGGTATGGGCTTTAGTCATTCGCCCTCCCGTTTCTGCATCATAGATAACATAATCCACCCGCAACCGGTTTTCCCACTCCGTCAAGGTAGCAACCACTCTGATTTCATGGTTAAACGGGATCGGTTTAACGTACTTAACCCGGGTGTCAATAATCGGCCACACATACCCCGATGCTTGCATTTCGCGATAACCGTAGCCAATTTTGTCCATCATCACCCGCCGGGCTTCCTCGAAAAATCGGAAATAGTTCCCGTGGTAAACCACCCCCATCGGGTCCGCATCCTGAAATGCGGTGACCATGGTCACCTCGGCGCTCAATAATGTCTTGTTATCTAACATGGTGTGCCTTTTACAACTTAATACAGTGTCCAGTACTGCTGCTGGATCCGTGATACAAAATGACGTAGATCCGGCTCTAGTGGACGATCTTCCTCAACAAAGCGGAACTCGCTCAGTACCATTTCGTTCATCGTCTTCAATGCAAAGCTCATCTGCCTGTCATCGAGCTCTTCCTGACGGCGGCGAAGCTCTATCGCCTGTGTCGCAGCCAACAGTGATGCAGCCGTAACCTGTTCGGTTAACTCCAGCACCCGCAAGCAATCGCGCGAGGCAATCGTCCCCATACTGACTTTGTCTTGGTTATGACATTCGGTCGAGCGAGAGAAGACACTCGCAGGCATGGTATGTTTAAGAGCTTCAGCCGTCCATGCGGAGATACCGATCTGTACCGCTTTGAAACCGTGGTTAATCTGCATCCGCTCGCCCTGAGCCCCAGTCAGGTTGAAAGGCAGCCCGTTGTTGAACTTATAGTCCATCAACTGTGCCATTTGGCGATCCAACAAATCCGCGATATTGGCAACGGCCGTCTTCAGGGTATCCATCGCCATCGCGATATGGCCGCCATAGAAGTGACCGCCATGCAGTACGCGCTCGTTATCACCGTCGATAATCGGGTTGTCGTTGGCGCTGTTGAGCTCGTTCTCAATCAGCTGACGCAGCCAAGGCAGGCTATCTTGCAGCACCCCAATCACATGCGGGGCACAACGTAGCGAATAGCGGTCCTGAAGGCGGTCGCTATTGCTTGGCGGCTGATCAGCTTGCAGATCAGCGCGCAGCCAACCAGCAATCTGCTGTTGACCTGGATGCGGCTTCACCGCAAACAACGCCTCGTCAAAGTGGAAATCATTGCCCTTCATCGCAACAGATACCATCGCGGTGATCCGCGTGGAAAGCTGCGCCAGATACTCCGCTCGCTTATAGGCAAGACAAGCCAACGCTGTCATGACCGCAGTACCATTCATCAGCGCCAAACCTTCTTTGGGCTTGAGCTTGATTGGGGTGATATTGCACTCGGCAAACACCTCTAGGGTTGGGCGTAACTCCCCTTTGTAAAGTACCTCACGCTCACCAATCAATGCGGCAGCCAAGTAGGATAGCGGTGTCAAATCGCCACTTGCCCCTACTGACCCTTCTTGCGGGATTCGCGGTGAAATATCATGATTGATCAAGGCAATGATCTGGTTAAGCAAATCATGTGAAACACCTGAGACACCTTGAGCCAATGAACACAAGCGGGTTGCGAGAACGGCACGGGACTGCTGGTGATCAAGGTTTTCACCCAAGCCGCAACCGTGGAAACGCGTCAGGTGGAGCGGCAACTCGTCAACCAAGTTTGTCGGAATTGCAACGGTGCACGAATCACCATAACCCGTTGTAACCCCATAGATCACGCCTTCTTCTTTAAGTAGGCGTTCTAGAAACGCAACCCCACGATCGATTTTTGCCTGATACTCTGGGCTGCTATTAATTTCAGCCGAAGCACCGTTTGCGATAGCGACAACATCTTCGATAGTCAGTCGCCCTGCACCGAATAATACAGTTTGTTCTTGGTTATTTTGCATCACTTTTTTCACTCAATCGCCAGAAATTGAAGAAGTTGTACCATTGCAGAGGAGCCTTTAGCGTGTAGGCTTCCAAACGCTGGGCATAGCGGACAACAACTGCATTGAGTGCCTCTTGTCGTTGCCCTCTCGGCAGTTTGATTTGTTCGGAGAATGGTTCGAAATATACGTTAAACCGCACCTTTTGCTGACTCTCATCACGCAGGCCAAACAATAGGTAAACGGGCGCTTTCAATATCGCCCCCAACATAAACGGGCCTTGGGGGAACGGCGCTGGTTTGCCGAGAAAATCCGCCCAAACTGCACGTTCTTGCTTGGTCACGGAAGTACGATCACCGACAATCACCACCCATTCACCTTGTTCAAGCTTTTGCTCGAGGAGAATTGCCGTTTCAGGCCCGATATCAGCAACCTGAATAAGATTAAGCGCAGAATCGGGGTTCACCGCCTTCATCACATTATTGAAGCGCTCGGCATGTTCGGTAAAAACCAGAGCATTGATTTTCACATTTTTATAATGACTGCTCAGGGCTCGGCACAGCTCCAGATTACCCAGATGCGAACCTAGAATAACGATCCCACGTTGCTTGGCCAATACCGCATCGACGTGCTCCTGGCCATGAATCGTCAAGTCTTTAAAACTAAAATCACCACGCCAAGCCGCCAGCTTGTCGAGCATCGTAAGACCGAATGAATACATGTGTTGGTAGCTGGTCAGGGAGGACGCCTCAACGGGCAGCGTTATATTATTGCTGTCGGCATAATGCTTAAGTTGGGTCAAATACAGCTCTGAAGCATCGCGAGCCGTGGTTCCGGTACGGTGGTAGTAAGCCATCACCAACTTCAGTAAAGCACGAAACGCCTTCGCACCAAGCAAAGAGTAAACGGCAAGAAGGCACTTAATACCGAGGATCGTGCCGCGCTCACGGTGCGAGGACCAATGCGCAGCCTCAGGGTTCTTACGTTTTAGCAGCGCAGGTATACGCGGTAACATACCCAAAAATAGTTTGGTATGCATGGCACTGATTTTTACGTTGTCCCACAGTGCATCGAAATGGGAGATACCACCTTCAGGATAAATCACGCGAGTATCGACAAAACGGACATCACAGCCGTCCCAATACATCCGAACCATGATTTCAGTATCAAAGTCCATCCGACGGCCGATCCTCGGATTGCGATCCAGTACTTTAATAACACGGGCAACCGGATAAGCACGAAAACCACACATGCTGTCCTTGATAGCAAACGACAACGTTTCGATCCAGACCCAGATATGGGTGGCATAGCGGCCGTATAGACGCGACTTTGGCACGGATTCATCATACACCGGCTGCCCCGACACCAAAGATGTCAAATGCTCGGCCGATGTCGCGATCAATTTAGGCAAGGCTTTGATGTCATGCTGGCCATCGGCATCAATCTGGATGGCGTGGGTATAGCTTTGGCGAAATGCCTCTTGCATCCCAACGATCATCGCCCCACCCTTCCCCTGGTTCTTATCAAGCGTAACCAAGGTGACATTATTGCGGCGACTTTGCTCTGCCAATATCGCTTTGGTATTCGCATCACTGCCATCGTCAACGATAATCACAGGGTAGGGATAAGGTTGCAGAGAATCCAATACCGCACCTATCGTACTGCCGTGATTGTAACAAGGGATCAAGAAACAGGGAAAGAAGGTGCTCATTGAGCCATATCCAACTTAATACGGCCAGACGAATGTACCGCTGCTTGCTCCCCGTCGCTATCTACTGAGCGGTAGCAAAAATGTAGCTTTTCTTTCTCGGCGTTCCATTCAAGTTCCAACTCAATCTCGGCGCCCGGAAGAATCGGAGCCTGAAACTTGATCACTTCCATCCCACCAAATTGCGCAGGGATATCAAGCAGTGCGATACCGAACTCTACAGCCCAATGAATTTGCGTTACCCCGGGAAGCAACGGATGAGACGTAAAGTGCCCTTTAAAGTCAACGATATCAGCGTCGACCATCAGGCTGAGAACAGCATGGTTTCCATCAACTTCCTGACGTAATATTGTCGGCTTGCGTTTAGTTGTTATCATGTTCTTTTCTGCTTGTGTATTACTGTTCAATCTTGTGCGAAAAGAGCTTCCAGCTCCCTAACCAGCCGTTTCCCCTGGCTATTTAACGGTATCTCATCGACAAACCGAAAGCGCCTAGGAATACCCACCGGTTCAATCCAGCGGCGGAGCTGCTGCCTTAGCTCAATCCAGAACTTGCCTTTTCCGCAGGCTTGTAAATGTCGATCGCCATCATCAGTCAAGGTCACAACCGCAGATATGACGATCCGTCCCCCCTGCTCAAGGGTCAATACTGCGGCTTCTTCGATCCATGTAAGCTGGCACAATCGCCGTTCAATTTCAGTTAGCGATATACGTTTTTCTTCAATTTTAACTACGCGATCGGTGCGTCCCAGAAGTATAAAGTCGCGATCCCCGACAAACTGACATTGATCAGTGGTTTGATAGTCATTTTCCTGATCAACAAACGGCGAACGAACTTTTAGACACCCTTCAGCGTTAAGCGATGCATCAATAACGTCAAACAATGCCCACGGCGTGGTCGCGGCAACTTGCTGGCGAAATGCTATCCCGCCTGTTTCCGTGCTACCAAACACCTCGATAGGCAAGTGCCCGAGTATCTTCAAAGCATCGTGGGCTGCCGATTCAGACAACGGTCCACCAGAAGAGAAGACCGCACGATAGCTATCCCCCGTCTCCTCCCCCGCCAATCGCTTCAAAAGCGCCGGACTGGTAATCAATGCGGTATCCAAAGCGGCTTTTGCTGTAACCTGCTCAGGATAAATCAAATCACGTCGAGCAAAGACCCTCCCGCTGCACAGCGGCCACAACACACGAAACAACAAACCATAAATATGCTGATGGGAAACCGTGCTAACTACTTGGCTGGCCTTAAGCTGGCTCCCCCAGTTAGCTTCAAGCTGGGTGATCTCTGCTTCCAATTGGACCAAGGTTTTTGCAATGGCTTTGGCCTTGCCACTCGAGCCAGACGTAAACAAGGTTATCTTAACCATGCCGGGCTGTAATGGGGCCAGCTGAAATGATGGGGCGGGCTGTTGCGCGTCATATGGCAACGCCAACTGGGGGCAGGTAAAACCAAGTAGCTCTTGCCTGTCATGCAGCAGAGCATCGAAATGCGCTTGCAGTTCATCCAGTGCAGATGGCTGATGATTACCCGGTAAAACAATCTCTTTACCGGCATGGGCAGCAGCGAAAAGAGCAACGGCGAAATAGTAGCTATCGTCAAAACACAACGCCCACTTCATGTAAGAAGACGTTTTTAACGTTGCCGCAAGACCCAGAACATCACGCTGGAAACAGGACCAAGAAACGCTATCATTATCCAGACCGGCTACAATAGCCTGCCCGCTACGGTTCGCCAAAAGCAAGCTCGACAGAGACACAAACTCGTCATTATCAAGCGTAGGTTCCGGTAACCGTTGTGAATATTCCAGACTGTATGGTTTTGGATTCAACACTGCACTCCGCTTATTGGTTGATTTGTTTTCTCTGTACCCTCTGCCGAACTAACCATTCTACGGCAAACAACGAACCAGCCAGTAAATAGCTAATCATGCCGTTGTACCATGTCCACACAGTCAGTGGCGCGAAGCAGGTTCCAAGAGCTATCAAGCCGTTGACAATAAAAAAGACACACCAGACAATCGTGACCTTACGCGTATAGCGTACGCCACTGGGCGGCAAATCAGGATCCTGTAGCCTAGCCAAGCGTTCTACCAAGGTTTGTTCTTGCGTCAGACTCGAAGCAAAAACCATCAGCATTGTCGCGTTCACGATTACCGGATAAAACGTCAACCAACCGTGCTCTTTAAAAACACTGCCGAGCACGGCCAAAAAGATACCAGCCCCCCCGGTGATCAGGGCGACATTACGCAGTTCTCGCAACTGAGTCTGCCGGCTTACAAATACCCGGAGTGCGAATAATACTGCCAAAAAAATGGCGACTGAGCCGATCCCCCAGCGGTGTAAACCAAAATACACCGCAAATGGGTATGCAAGCAGCGCAGTCGCGGAAAGAACGGTGAGAAACCGGTTCATTTATGCTTGTTGCAATAGAGTGACTACCGCATCTACCACATCATCAACAGTGCGTACGGCTTTGAACTCTTCTGGCTTGATTTTTTGTCCCGTTTCGTTTTGAAGGTGAACAACTAGATCAACCGCATCAATACTATCCAAATCAAGGTCTTGGTACAGATTAGCATCAGCGGTGACATCGTCAGGGTTCAACTCAAACAACTCAACCAAAACAGACTTTACCTGCTCAAAAACGTCACTGCGTTTTACGTCACTCATTATTCAATTATCCAGTGTTATGCTTTGTTACTAGAGATAAATGCCGCAAGGCTAGCTACTGAAGCAAAATGCTCTCGAGCCTTGGCATCATCAGCGTCAATTACGACATTGTATTGTTTTTTGACTGCCAAACCCAACTCCAGTGCGTCAATGGAGTCCAGACCCAACCCGTCGCCAAATAATGGCGCATCCGTTTCGATATCATCAATTGTGATATCTTCTAGGTTCAGCGCATCGATGATCAGTGTTTTGATTTCGTCTTGTAATGATTTCACGGTAACCTTCTTATTTGGATTAAATTTTAATGTTCTTTGGCCGGAAATATCACGTCTGCCAAATGTTGATTAAGCTGCCTTGCTGCAGCCGATAGTGAATCAGAATTCGCAATAAAACCGTTAATGTCGATTTTATCTTTAACCTCGACAAGGAAAAAAGGCTTTGTATCCGGAACCTGATACCATTTTTTCTGTTTGGTCAAGAAATCAGGGCTTACCGTGATATGTACTACACGCACATCCATCCCGGTACGTACCGCGATTTGCGCAGCACCACGCTGTAACGTAGGCTCTACCCCCGGCGTTGTGCGTGTCCCTTCAGGGAAAACCAGCAATACATTGCCATCATTTAACCGGTGACTACAATTTTCAAGCAGGCTTTCAGGATCGGTATTAGGGATATACCCCGCAGCTTTGACAACCCCTTTCATAAATGGATTATGCCAAATAGCCGCTTTCACCAGACAGTCACAATGCGGCAGACACGACCCAATCAATACATAGTCAATAAGGCTTGGGTGATTGGCGACTATCAGGCAGGCACGATCTGAACGGAGGGTTTCCGCACCAACGATTTTATAGTCAATCGCGCCGGAAAAGCGCATCATCTGACAAAACCAATTAAAAGCGCGTTGTATTGCGTGTTGTACAGCCTTTTCCCTTTCTCTTTCTTGTTTCGATTGCAAGCCGATAAGCGGAATAGCCACGAAGGTCAATCCCAGCGCACCAACCCCAAAAATACTAAAACACAAACCCGTTGCGAAAACGCGCCAGCATTTATCTAATTGGCGAACTCCCTGCCGCCACAGACTCATTCGGCTCACAGCTCGCTGTTCCATTCACTCACATTCCCACTGCCACTGGGTTCGCTTCCCGACCACTGTCCAGGCAGACTGCTTGCTCACAAGATTACTCACGACCTCAAAGGCGTGCGGCATATCAACCACCGCGTCAGTTTCTGACTTACTCCACGAAATCTGACAACTGTCTCCGCTTGAAAGCACCAGTCCCAACGCATAAGGCTGATACTGCCCGGTTTCAAATTGGCAATAAGGCGCAGGAAGCGGCTCGTCAAAATCCACAACTAATATACGATGTTCAGGGTTTTCAGATAGATAAGCGGCAGCTTCAATCAATGCTGAATGCAATGTTTGATCGCCGCTCCCCAAGGATGTCACCGGCACCGCCTGTTTGGTCACTATGGTATAGAGCCCCGCAGCCGTATTGTGCACTGATTGCGAAAAAGCCGTTGGCGATGCGTCTTCGCCACTAAGAATATCGCTCAACAAGCTAACCGTGCGTTGCAACTCTCCATGGCGACTAGAGAAAATAATGAAATCTATTTGGCTACCGTTAACCAACTCAATCGCAGTCTGAATCGCTAACTTGCTTAGCGAGCTCATTCTTCTTCGCTGCATCGGTGGAATATGATTTGCAGGTGTGCCATCAAGTTGCTGGGGCCAAACGTGATTATTTGCTGCCCATACCTGCCAGTCACTTTTCGTCAACAGACCTGGCGATAATGCTTGCCAGCAGTCAATATTGAATCTTATTTTATTCATTCGTTTAGTCGTTAACTGATGACTACCTGACATATTCCCAGCATCTCGCTTCTATCCAATCGAGCTAGGATAATATTAATTTTAGACTTTTGGTATCAAATATTAAAACTCGAGTTCAATTAGACTAATTTTTCAACAAACTTCACATTTTGGCGTTTACTTTCCAAACAACAAATACTTAGCATCAACCTTACCCTGATTTCCATCAAATAAGCCAACCACATAACGCATTGATATCAAAGGGCACAGCGGGTAAGTTTCGACTTTGGTGCTAATATCAACTCAGAAAATATATTATTTTCAACTCTCTGCCAAAACACAAACAGAACAGTGTACAGATTGATCGCTGAGTTGTTACTTATATAATTCACCAATAACATATTTGATGAAGACATGAAATATACAAACAGTCGTATACCTTTACCTGATACAATATATGCCTGAGAAATATAAACCTCGCCTAATGTTTTATATATTTCCATATTCTATTATTTAGCAAAGTTACTGCTTATAAAGAAGTTTTACATCTATTTTCAGATTATCCCTCTTCAAGCCACATGAAAGACTAAACAATTCCCTTCTTTACTTGAAACACCTTAGGGTTTTATACAGAATAGGCTCCAAACAAACGAGGATCATTTCTAATGATCTATCCACTCAAAAGTTGGAATTTCTTGTGACATCATATCAAACCGATCCATTCAATGCTCTAGAAGCAAAAACCGAAGCGCAAAAAATCGCATTTGCCCCAATCGTCTTCCATACAGCACGTACTTTACGTGATTTAGGAATACTGTCGGTACTTGATGACGCAGGAAAAATCGGTTTGACAGCGAGTGAAATTGCAGAAAAAACCGGCGTATCAGAATACGGCGTCAAAGTCCTGCTTGATATGGCCTTGAGCGCACATATCGTCATTTGGCACAACCCTAATTATGTGTTGGCCAACTTGGGGTATTTCTTGAACAATGATGGCATGACACGCGCCAATCTCGATTTCACTGCTGATGTCTGTTACGCAGCGATGATGCACCTGACAGAAGCCATCAAGGAAGGTACGCCTGCTGGTCTGAAAGAGCTTGGTCCGTGGCCAACTATTTATGAAGGCCTATCCCAATTGCCGGAAAAAGCCAAGCAGAGCTGGTTTGAATTCGACCATTTCTACTCAGATCGCTCCTTCCCTATTCTGCTTGAGCGTATCTTCCAGTCTAAACCTAAAAAAATCTTTGATATCGGCGGCAACACGGGTAAATGGTCGCTTCAATGCTGTCAGTACGACAATGATGTTGAAATGACAATCATCGATTTGCCACAGCAAATTGAAATGGCGATGGGAAATGCACAAGCCAATGGTTTTGCAGACCGCATCAACGGCTACCCTGCCAATATGCTTGACCAAAACCAGCCATTGCCACAAGGAGCTGACATCTGGTGGATGAGCCAGTTCCTAGATTGTTTCTCGCCAATGGAAATTCTCAGCATCCTCAAACGCGTTCGCGCCGCCATGAGTGATGATGCTCGAGTGTACGTACTGGAACTATTTTGGGATGCCCAACGCTATGACGCAGCAGCATTCAGCTTAAATGCAACGTCTCTCTACTTTACTTGCCTAGCAAATGGCAACAGCCGTTTTTACCGCAGTGAAGACTTCCTTGAAATTGTTGCAGCAGCAGGCTTCGAAGTCGCGACCCGCACTGATGACATTGGTCTTGGTCATACCCTGCTTGAACTGCGAGCCGCATAATCCCTAACTAAGGTAACCACTCAAACTGGGTATTAACAGCCACCTCACTTGTCGGGGTGGCTCCCTCTCCCAACCAAGTAAGGATATTACGCTGATTTTCAGGGTACGCTTTCGTCATCCCTCTGGCATGCGCACAATCCTTGAGTTGCCAGAAAACCTTGTCTTTTGCCTGGAGCTGCGAAAATAGCTCTCTCCCAGCAGTAATAGGAACGACAGCATCTTGCTCACAATGCATCACTAACGTAGGTACCTCGACGACAAGCTCTTCGATAACCTGATTAGACGAGTAGGTATCTCGCATCACAACACCGGCTATCCAACTGTACCACCGACCAAGTACCCCCTGCTCGACCACATACTCAGCCGTGTCAATATAACTCGTAAATGAAGAATCAATCACAATGCCGTCAACGGAATCAGGAGCATCGACCAATGCACGTAAAAATATGTTCCCGCCAGTCGATGTCGCCACAACATAAATCGGAATATCGTTTGTCATTTTTACTGTTCGAGCATACTCCAACACCGTTATGGCATCGTAATAAACGGTTTGATCCGTCGCCCCCCCTGAAGACGCACCA
Organism: Photobacterium panuliri; assembly: GCF_059920555.1. Classification (NCBI taxonomy): domain Bacteria; kingdom Pseudomonadati; phylum Pseudomonadota; class Gammaproteobacteria; order Vibrionales; family Vibrionaceae; genus Photobacterium; species Photobacterium panuliri. The sequence continues at coordinate 214,790 of NZ_CP197193.1, read as the reverse complement.
AACCCAGAATAATCAAATACCATCACATGGAAACCATGCTCGGTAAGCCAATCAACTTTTTCCTGAGTTTTCCCCATATGTCCACTGTTGCCATGAAAATGAATAACAGCACCTTTTACTTCACGGGTTTGGCTAGGCAACCACTGGTAGGCTATGTTGTTGCCAGAGCGAGAAGAAAGCATAGAGAATGAGGGTGGCGGTTCCGTGATAATCGCCGGAGAAAAGAACAGACTGTTAGCACAACCAGAAAGTAACAGCGTCAAGATCAGTATCCACTTTCTCATCACTCTTCCTCCCTTTTTCATTAATTATAGGCACACAAATGCATAATGATGTATACGTCAAACCTACAATTAACGATCAAAACCAGAGCAAAATATTAACAATTATTTTGGTGGCATTTGTTCCGAAAAGGGAGATTTACAACTAAGAAGAAAGGTAGGAATCATTCAACAGGATCGGATACCCAAGCAACGTCAATGTACAAAATTCAGATAGCGAACGGATTGAAATTGCTTGGGGTTAGTAATAGCTCGCTTTAATTTTCAGGATACTCTCCAGCTTTTTGCTTCGCTCCTTTCCCACTCACCTGCCAGTGTTCTTTTGGATCGTAAGCTTCATCGCAGATATCGATTGAGAACCCCATATCAACGACCTCTTTCAATGTCAGGTTGTCAGCTAATTTAGCAACTTCACCTGTTTTATTACGTAGTTCCATATCCGTCTACCTACCCAGTTACTGACTTAGCGTCTATATAACTATAGCGTCATCTCACAAAGATGAAAAAAGCCCGGTGAATATCACCGGGCTTCGAAGGATATCAGTCAGAACTTAGGATTAGATCTTTTCCCAAGCACCCCACTGCTGTCCAGGTTGTTCGCCTTGGTTCCACCATTTAGCACGGTACTTTTCACCGTTAAATACAACTTCGTCGCCGCTGTTGTAAACGCTATCTGCTGACCAGTCACTACCTGTACCGCCACCTTCGCCAGGACCAGTACCTGGGCCAGTGCCGCCATCTTTAGCTTCCCATACAGCGCTGGTTCCAGGCTGTTCGCCCTTAGTCCACCACTTAGCCGTATAAGTTACGCCATCAAATACAACGGTATCACCAGCATGGTAAACCTTGTTTGGATCCCATGTATTGCCACCCACTTCCGGAGCTTTCACTGTTACAGCAACAGTTGCTTCGTCAGTTAGCTTGCCATCAGTGACTGTCACCACAACGTTAACCACTTCATCAGCAGTTACAGTCGGTGCTGTAAATGTGATTTCAGCGCCGTTTGCTGTAGCGGCTACCGTACCTGCAGAAGCAGAATAAGTTAGCTTGTCACCTTCTGCATCTTTAGCAGATACAGAAATAACAACAGTCTTACCGCTATCAACAGTTGCAGTTGCTGGTGCAGTCAGAACTGGCGCAGTGTTATCACCAGGGTTTGGACCTGGGCCTGCAACAGCTTTAACATTCACAACAACTGTCTTCGTCGCTTTCTTCTTGCCATCAGAAACAGTTACAGTAATTGTTTCTTGCAGATCGACATCAGTAGCTGGTGCCTTGAACGTTACGGTCGCCTTGCCATTACCATTATCGGTAATAGTTGCATTATTAGACACGGTGAAGCTCAGAGCATCGCCTTCTGCATCCGTTGCTGAAACCTCAAAGCTGATCACTTTGCTTGCTTCTACAGTCTGTGCAGCAGGAACAGTCAGAACTGGTGCTTGGTTTACAGGGCCAGTGTTAGCACTGAATGCCTTGTCGATCTCTTCAGCCAATGGCGAGCTTAGGTTTGTACACTCTTTAAGCTTGGTGCCGTGGTTGATGAATTGGCCTTTACACTCGATATCACCGTGTACCTGCCAAACAATAATACCACCTAGGTTATTGTCGCGGATGTACTCAGCTTTCTTGCGGATTGACGCAGGATCGTCATAGCTCAAGAAGTACTTGCCTTTAACAGCATAAGGAACTTCTGCGTTAGCGTCCCACATGTGCTCCCAGCCAGTCTGCTTCTTCAGGTAGTTGTAGTTAGGCTGGCCTTCGAATGCTTTCCAGTTGTCCAAGTCAACCGCTGAAAGTGTCGGACCATCAACTGAGAAGTTCACGTTACGCTTGTCTGTTGGCGCACCAAGATAAGCGGTTGACTCTGTAGTCTGAACACCACGGCCGTAGAATGCAGCACCAAAGTTGATCTGATGCGCAGGGATACCACGAACATTAACCATCCAGTTCTTCAGTGTATCAAGGTTCAAACCTTCAAACTCTTCTTCTGGATATGGGTACAACGGTGAGTTGTGACCTGCAACATTAGACCAACCACCATTCAGGTCGTAAGTCATCATGTTGAAGTAGTCCATCGACTTAGACAGACGCTCCCAGTTGAAGCCTTCAAGTGCCGCTGGAACAGCCTTGAATGCAGCAGTTAGTAGCTTGTCTGGACCAATACGCTTACGGATATCATCCATCAGCTGCTCAAAGTTTGCATAGTCAGCGTCAGTACCGGAGAAGTTCATACCGCCTGAACCTGGGTATTCCCAGTCAATATCGATACCGTGGAAACCCAACGCCATCAAACGGTCTACATCTTTCAGGAAGCGCTCTTTCTTAACCGGATCGGCAGCCATTTCTGGGAAGTGCTTGGACATACTCCAACCACCGATAGATGCCATCACCTTAACGCCTTTCTGATCAGCAAGGTCGATCAAACCAGGTGCACCGCCTTCTTTCTTAAGCGGAATAGGCATCTGGCCAGTTACGCCTGTTGGTTCATGTTTCCAACCACGGCCATCTTTAACAAAACCTTGTGCCTGAACTTTTGCCAGCAAGTCTGCTTGCCACGGTTCGTTTCCTGGGTACTCATGAACGTACTCTAGTTCACCCCATAGAATGTGTAGATCCCAGCTAGAGTAAACATCTGGGTGAAGAAGCGGACCAGGCTCCTGAACAGAGTTAGGCTGGTAGATATTTTTGTTACGCAAATCGCCACTGTGTAACGAACCATCTTTTGCAACGCCGAAGAACGAGAAGTTTAGGATCGAGTAAATATCCATATCTACGTTCAGGTGAGTTGCTTCACCTTTCACACTGAAACCCGCGTCGGTGCCTTTCCATGCTTCCCACTGGGTAATGTAACCGATAACTTGCTTGTCATGGGTTGGTGCAGCAATTGTCTGTGTAGACATCCCTGCCATCAGCGTAACAGCCATAGCGGCTGCTATCTTGCTAAGATGTAATCCCTTATGCATTTTTTACTCCACGTAATGGTTGAAATAATGTCGATAAGAATGATGCTTACTAGTTGTTAGCTCACTCGAGCACACCTAGTGTTAGCCAAGTTTTTTTGTTTCGCGAAGAGAGCGTGACCATTTTTGAAAACGGTGCAAAAAAGGGATGTAACAACGGTGTGAAAAATCCAGCGGAATTAGCTCTCGGTTCAAAATTCTCCCTCATCAGCAAGGATTAACCGAAATGACGCATAAAAAAATATGGCCCATTTATGACCTTTTTCCTTTAGCCAATCCTTTATTTTTGATAACTTTCGACAAAGAGGATAAACGTTAATTATTCATCCCTTAAACTGTGGGAAATATAGCGATGCCGATAATGTGGAATCTAATTATTTCCTGCACAAGATCAATAAATTACCAAATATTACGGGTAAGGCTTCGCACCGCCGCCATATATAGATAAACTACGCGCTATGACTTCGCAATACGGATAGACTTGATGTTAAAAAATGCGACGAACCAATCACAAGGGATGCTGCTTTTTCGGCTCACAGCTCTGCAACGGTTTGCGATAGGCACACTCAAAGTTAAAGAGATCGTTCCTTATACCTCGCTCACCGCTATTCCTCACTCTCACCCAACGGTATTGGGTGCCACTAGCTTACGCGGAAATACCATCCCGGTTATCGATATGGCTAAAGCCGTCGGTTACCCACCATTGACTGCCAGTGAATTGGAACAATGTTTTATTGTGGTCACTGACTGCCGCCGTATGCTTGTTGGCTTTTTGGTTCGGGGAATCGATAAGATCATCGAATGTAATTGGCACAATATTGAGGCACCACCTCGCACTCTGGGCCAAAATATTTTTGTCACCGGTGTCACCACCGTCGAGAACCAACTGATCCAACTGCTTGATGTAGAATTACTACTCTCAAAAGTATTCCCTGACGATCCAAGCAGCCTGCAACCTATACTCACGGATATCCAACGTGAGACGTTGCGACCACTGAAGATATTGCTTGTTGATGATTCAGCCGTTGCGCGCAAACAGTTATCGCAAGCACTCGATAGCATCTCAATCCCATACTTTATTGCCACCAATGGGCAAGATGCCCTCGATATGCTGATCCATGCCGCCGATGCTAAATCACCCTTTGATATTCTCGTCAGCGACATCGAAATGCCGGGACTGGATGGCTACGAATTAGCCTTCGAAGTGCAGAACAACATTAAACTCCGAGATGCCTATATTATTCTTCACACATCATTGTCGAGTGAAATTAGCGTCTCTCAAGCTCATCAAGTCGGTGCGAATGAAGCACTAACAAAGTTTGAGGCCAATGAGCTTATTCATGCCATGCTTCGCGGTGCAGAAAAAAAACGTTCACTAAAAGCCTCAGCCTAAACTCTCTTTGCGCTAACCTCTCCCACCCATAGTATCAGTCCCTCACACAGGGAACTGATCTTATGGGTGATTACTAACTACCTCGCTCACAGGCTTCTGCTTGCTCTCTCGCGGCGACAACACGCAACCTAGAAAACCTAGCAATCATCACCAATAATTGATCTAACTAAAGATAGCTTGAGTCGCTATCCGAACGAAGAGTGAGGTCACCGATGAAAACGATACTGATCGTCGTATTGCTAGGACTTAGTTCAACACTGCATGCTGATGGACTTGGAGGCGTGCCGATCCCAACAACGCCATTCATGACCGTTGCTGTTTGCCTAAATGCAGCAGGAAAACCAATCCCAAAAACACAACATTTGAAGCAAACTCACCAATGTGCCGTAACCGGCAAAGCAGACATTGATAAAATTAATAAGAAATGATGTTTTATTCGCCCCTTGAACTTGGTCTGGGGGCTTTTTACCTTTCGCTGACATTAAAAGCAAATAATCGTGAGATCTTAATGTTATTGGAAACTGGCGCACTCACCTATCATGAACAAACATTCTTTATATTTCCTGCTATTCACTTTAACACTATTATCCGTAAGCCAAGCAAAGGCATCTCCATCATATTTAACTGAGGGAGAGCTTTCATGCGGAAATTATATGTTTGTCGAAAAAATTGAAATTACCGGTGATATTAATGCCAGCCCATCACAGCTTGTCTACCGTTCGCTCAAGAACAAGATGTCTGATTATTATGTTATTCAAGATATGAATGAAAACACCCTCAATAACACATTAACAATTATTGTGAGCCTATATCGCCAACCATCACTTGACATGCGCTTCAGTGTCTAGGCATCAGAAAATGTACGCCTGTATTTCTGCACCTTTTCACGTAAAATCTGCAAAGATACAGGCTTAGAGACAAAATCATCCATTCCCGCAGCAAAGCATTTGTCCCTCTCCTCTTTAACGACATTTGCCGTCAATGCAATAATGGGGATATGCCCCCCTTTTTCGCTTTTCGCTTCAAGCGACCTTATCGCCCGAGTAGCCTCAAAGCCATCCAAAACAGGCATCTGGCAATCCATAAAGATCATATCAAAATGATACTGGCTAAATAGATCAACAGCTATCTGGCCATTTTCAGCAATCATGACAGTCGCGCCTTGTTTTTCCAGCATCATTTTCGATACTTTTTGGTTGATCAACGTATCCTCTACGACCAAAATATTCAGCGCTTTTGATTCTTGAACATGCTTGTCCTGCTTGTCCATCATTGAATTTTCATATTGTTCACCTTGGTGAACCGCAGCGTCAATTTCGTTTGATCCCCGCTCAGGGTTGGTTCGACACTCGGAACCAACAACCATAGGTCGTTCCTCCCCAACCGGGTCATACTGAAATTCAGCCCCTCTCTCATTCAATACCCTACAGGGTTGCTGAGCCGTGGTACATTTTGCAATCGCTCTTATCAAGGTACTGTCTTTATAAGGTCTGGTGATCAGGCTAACAATGCCTAATGCTTGTGCTTTTTCTGCATCCCCTACATCCGGGGCAGCAGATATCATCATAATTTTCGGACAACTTGAACCAAGCTGCTGCAAATGGCTAGCAAGCTGAAATCCATCAATTTCCGGCATGACTTTATCAACGATAACAATATCAAACGGCTGCCCCATCAATTCTGCTTTCTCTATCTGAGACAGTACTGCTGACGGGGTGTCACATTGAGTTGCCGTCGCACCAAGCGCATTCAACTGCGAACTTGTAATACGCATGTTCAACATACTGTCATCAACCAACAGAACATTTAATCCCTGCAACGACAATTGTTCACGGGCAGCAATGTGCATAACATCTTTATCCAACTGCAAAGAAAAATAAAAACGGCTCCCCTTACCAATCTGACTCGTGAGCTTTAATTTCCCACCCATTAATGCAACCATTTCTCGGCATATGGCCAATCCCAATCCGGTACCGCCATACTTCCGCGTCGTACTGCCATCCGCTTGCTGAAATTTATCAAATATCGCATCTTGTTTGTCAAACTCAACACCGATACCACTATCAGTAACAGCAAACTCAACAACAACCGATTCAGGCAAGTCCTCCATGCACTGTAGATGTAAATGGACATATCCTCGTTCAGTAAACTTCAAAGCATTACTAACAAGATTCACCAATATCTGACGTACCTTCGTTGCATCCCCCAATAACATAGGACTGATTTTCCCATCCACGGTACACCTTAATGACAACCCTTGTTCCGCAGCACGCACCATAAATAGCGATTCAACTTCTTTACTTAACTCAAAGACATTAAGCGGCATAACTTCCAACTCAAGCCGGCCTGCTTCAATCTTTGAAAAGTCAAGAATATCATTAATCAGATCAAGTAGTGATAACGAAGAAGTATGAAGCATATTTACATATTCTTTATGCTCTGCCTTCATATCCATATCTCTCATTAATCCAGAGAGGCCAATAATGCCATTCATTGGCGTTCGAATCTCATGACTCATATTGGCCAAAAACTCGCTTTTTTTTAGGCTTGCCTCTTCTGCTTGTTTACGAGCCTGCTCTAGCGACAAATAATTTGCTCTTATATGGTCAACTGTTTCATTATACTGGTTCACCAATATCGTAATTTCATCATCAAATATTCTTGTTGGCAGAACTATCTGTTTAGGGACTTTTTTACTATCGAACTGAGTTACTCTTTCAGCCATAATAGTTAATGGTTTGACTATCAATCTAAACGCAAAAATTAAAATGACAATTGCAATGATGAATATCTGCAGTGATTGACCTGCTAACAATACAATAAACTTATCCTGAAGATTTTTGTGTACTGTATCTAAATCAGCTTGAATAATCAGATGTCCAAGTTCAAATTGCTTTCCAGATAATTCATAAACTAAACGCCATGTTTTCTCGATCCTGTGTGATTCAAGTGGTGACCCCAATTTAATAAGCTCACCACTTTTGTCAGAAATTGACAAATAGGACAAGTGAGGCAAATTCATTATTCCTAATGCTTGTGTTTTTAATTGGTCACGATCTTCAACCCACAGGCTTGCTGTAAGGCTAGACAAGTAACTCTCTTCTATTTGTTGGAAGTCCCCGTCAAGCATTGATAGCTCTTGCCGATAATCTAAATATAACCCAATAGCAGTCGTCAATAAGGTAAACACAACACTTACAGCTGTAATCACCAGTACCAACTGCTTAGTAAGGCTAAATCTTTTATTATTCCTATGTTTATCTAATGATTTTATCATCCCTAAACTCATTTTTTCGATTATCTCTACTATCATAATAGTAGCTAGATAAGGGAAGATATTAGGGAAGGCTTAAAATGTTAAAAATCGCACACTTAACCACATCAGTATTTCTCATTTCAAGTGCATTCGCAGCTAATGACAATAACGTCAACTATTATGTGATCGCAAAACAAGCAGCCCCCTTTCAGATAGAAACGGATAACCTACATAGTGGTATTGTTACTGATATCATCCAAGCCATATTCGAAGACTCGAACTATAAATTGCAGTACCATACTTATCCATTCAATCGTATGATCAGTATTTTAGAAAATGATAACGATACAAATTGGATCACCTATGGGAGCCCTGGATGGGGGGGACCTCAGGCTGAAAATCTTTCCGACATACCAATATACACCGTCAATCATGTTCTAGTCAGTCATTCAAACTCAACCTTCGAATTTAATCATATTGAAGACATAGAGAATAAAATTATCATTTTGTTACATGGCTTCGATTATCCACAACTTGCCCCTTATCTTAATCAGGGTAAAATCGAAGAACTTCGCGTTAAAGACTATGATGCTGCATTTCGTGTACTCCAAAAACTTCCAGAAGATACAGCATTCGTCGAAATGGAATCGCGTATTAACTACAATCTAAAAAAATCCAATCAGAACAAATCACAATATAACATACAATCATTTAGCAATGTGATTCCAAACTATCCTATCTATCTTGCCTTTTCACCAAACATGGATCATGACCTACAAATATTTATCAATAAAAAACTAACGAAAATCAAAGACAACGGTCAAATAAATATAATCCTGGATAAATATCGTTAATAACCATTTCCATTTGAAAAATAAGCCGCAAAGCGGCTTTATTCATCTCTTATCACTTTATGAATGATTCATCAAACATATGCCCCATTTTTTTTGCCTTTATCTTAAGATAATTCGAATTATAAGGATTATTTCCCTCCTGCAACGGAACTCGTTCAATCACATTAATTCCAATTTGTTTTAAAGACTCAATTTTACGAGGGTTATTTGTCATAAGTCTGACTCGAGAAATACCAAGAAAACTCAACATACCTATACAGAATGAGTAATCTCGCATATCAGCTGAAAAACCTAGTGCTTCATTTGCCTCAACGGTATCAGCACCATCATCCTGAAGATGATAAGCACGTATTTTATTAATAAGACCAATCCCTCGTCCTTCTTGGCGCAAATAAAACAGCACACCACTCCCTTCTTTAACAATATTTTCCATTGCTCTGGCTAACTGATAGCCACAATCACAACGATCACTAAACAAGGCATCACCTGTCAGACATTCCGAATGCAGGCGAATCAGGGAAGGAGTAGCAGAGTCAAGTTCACCATACACAAGCGCCAGATGCTCTTTTCCCGTTGCCGTCTCAGTAAAACCATACATCTTAAACATTCCCCACCGGGTCGGCAGCTTAGCACTGTCTACAAACTTCACCCATTTAAATGGTGATTGCCCCGAAAAATAGTCGCGTACATCCATCAGTATTTTACCGAGCTCATTGTGGCCACTACCATCACCACCATCGCCCCAATACGCATCTCTATGAGAATGCTCTCTCAGCGTTTTCTTACCCGTACTGACAAGCAAATGGGTCAAGCGTGCATTTTGCCTAAATTTTTCAAACACGACGTAACGCATAACAGCATTTTTAACGTCCTCCCAGTCACGTTTGACAAAAGCCTCATATTGCCTGCTTAGTAAAAATGCCTCATCCGGAGTCTCTGCTTCCATAATCAATTGTTGAATAGCAACATCAGTAAATTTTTGCGCCTGATAGTAATGCTCACTGGTTTTCCATCTAAAACCACCAATAGTAATAGGAGATACCGCAAAGTTAGATAAAAACCCATATTTATTATTAGGTTCATAAAATAGAATTTCGTCAACCATTAATATTACTCCATCATATACCGACACGACGTTTAAAAACGACAAACTCCCGACTCAATAACCATACTCTTGAGTATAGCTAATAAGACAGGAGATGATGGAGCAATCGAGCCGCAACAAATAAAATCGTTTATAAACAATAGCTTAATATCTAGCAAGTCAGTTCATAACGTTTATATAAGGGATGGTACTCATGGCTTCGAGCTTTGTATCGTAATAACGGCCGTCACTGATCCATAAACAAAAATAATATCTTTTGTATAAATAATATTTGGAGTTTTCTTTTGAAATTTTATAGCGATATCTACGTGTAGAGAAATTTAGATGCAATTTCATCGTAACTATCCATAGGTTGATAATTAGATTGAAATGACAATAACACTGAAAAAATAACGCATAAATATTTAGGTAAAAATTTCACCCGACTTTTGCGATCCAAAACAGCAAGATTCTTTAAGAAAAAGCAAACAACCTATGATACAAGGTGATCCAGCTCTAATTACACGCAACCTATCATCGATTGGGCATAAGGCACCATACGGAGCCTTATACCCTATTCAATCTGCAGCCACACTTACTCAGTGGTTGTTGCAACACTTGAGTGCTTACCAGTCAGGTATGCCTCTAGTAGTTCAGGGGTCAGCTCGCCAGCCTCTTCCAAGCGCTTCAGCTCTGCAACAATACGCTGTTGCTCTTCCAGTGAAGGAATCGCCAATTCTGGTTCTTTTTCAATATCATCAGGAATGGTCAGGTTATCAAGCATTAAACGTTCTCATCAAATTTAACCAAAACGACATTATACCCAAGCCAACTCAAAATGCTCGCTTCAGTATGCAGATAGTCGCCACCTATCATTCCCATTCAAGCTAAACACCAAACTATCCAACGGGTTGACTATCCACCAACACTTCATACTCATGACCATGCTTATGAAAGACAAAGAGCTCTATTTCACCCAGTTTTGGGTGCTTGAAGTGATAATGGCCGTCAGGGAAATGAGTCGAACCATCGCCATCGAACTTAATGGAAAAATGCTCCACAAACCGACCTAGATCATCATAACCATGGCGCTCTAATGCCTCGACAGAGGCAACCGTAAATGCACCGCGCCTCCCATCCCTATCAAATAACTGAACTTCTTCACCGATCAGCTTCTGGATGTTTTTCATAGACAGTGGATTCATCTAACACCTCCTAAGTCTCCAACCTAAACGATGGCAATCCCCTTCCTAAAGAATAAGCTCGATGCCGCAACTGTGCCCGATTGATGATCACCGTGAATTTTTATATTGCGTCACCATGTTAAGCTCAATATGCACATCGTATCTTCGAGCATGAGAAACACCTGATACTTTTCATCAATATTTAATTCAGAAAACAATACTTAAGAGCGTTTTGGATAGATATTGGCTTACCGCCACTCGATAGGCGACTAAATATACAAAATAGGATAAATGTAACGTTAAGATGAATAAAAAAAAGGGTGCCATCAGGCACCCTCTCACAGAATTTCTACTTTGTCTTAAAAGCTATCTTCATACTCCGGGTATGCATCACGTTGGCGGGCAACACGACGTTTTTTCTTCCTTGAACCCTGATTGAAGTCATGCAAATCGTCTTCGAAATCAGATTTAAATTTTGACTTAGACCCTTTTGCGAATTTTTGATCTAATTTAGCCATGATTGTTTCCTGAAACTATTCCAGAGTATGTAATAAGTACAATTTGGTTGAACACCGGTGATAATCTTGTGCATCAACGACCAGAACATCACCAATTAGAAATTTTAGCAAACTAGTTGCATACAGCAGTAATACCAACCACCAATAAAAAAGCAAGAAAATTCTTACAATCAACTAAGTAAAATACTACTTTGTGATGGGTATCAAGCCTTTCTCAAACCTATCCCTGACACTAGGGATAGGCCGAGAATATGAATACCTGAACACCTTGTCAATCAAGTAATCTTGTTTGTTACGATGAAAATTACTCTACTTTTAGATGCTTTCCACAACCTGATTAAATGGCACAGCCAAAAGCGATTCTAGCATCTCATACTTCTCGCTATCTTCTCGCCAAACCATGTACAGCGACTGCTCGATCACAGGGGCATTATCCACCGTGTATAGCACTCCCTCAACCACACTTTGCGCAACCACAGGTGCTGGCAAAAAGCCTGTGCTGTCATGGTTGATCAAAAATTCAAGTGCCATCTTGCTAGAGTGCGTATGCATAATCGGTGTTTTTTGCAATTCACTGATCCGGCTTTGCTCCATTGAGAAACGCGTGCCCCAATCAAGATACACAAGCGGCTTGTTCTTCAGGTCTTCCAACCCACAGCCTTGTTCACGAGTAACAAGTTGAAGTTGATAATCACGCACCTTCGCAACATGCAGGCTTTCAATCTTCGGCGGCTCACTCGTAATTGCCACATCAATCGTTTTATCAAACAGCTGTTTAACCAAACTCTGCCGAGGCATTGATTCAAGACGCAAGGCCAGCCCATCTACACTCTGGTAAATACGACTGATCCAATCGGCAATCCCATCGAACTCCCAAATCAGCGCTGATGCACCTATTGTCACCTGCTGATTCAGAGCCTCAGTTAAAGCAACATCCTGTTTTGCTCGTCCCCACGTTTGCAAAATGGCTTCAGCGTATGGCTGAAGGCGCTCACCGGCAGGCGTCAAATGAACATTGCCACGCTGTCGTGAAAATAGGTCATTACCAAGTTGCGTCTCTAACTGTCGGATCCGGAAACTGACCGCAGACTGAGTCAGAAAAAGGTTGTCTGCAGCACGGCCAAAATGGCGAGTTTTTGTTACTTCAAGAAAGGTTTTGAGTAGTTCAGTATCCACATTAACTCTCAACAAGTTTGGGGGGAGGTAAAGCAACGATAATACATTCCTTATTAAAGATCACTTAATCAATTATTTTTATCGTATAAAGAAAAATAATTCATTTTACATCTCTGCATCTGTGAAAGAATATCAGCGCAAATCTCATACGGAAGCATATTAAATGAGAAGTGTAGGCAAATTTTACGACGATAAAAATTTCCCGCGAGGCTTCAACCGTTCAGGTGTCTTCACCGTCAATGAAGCTCAACTGCTAGAAAACTATGGCCGCACAATGCGTGGACTTGCTGAGGGTTCTCTGTCTCCAGAGACACCAGCAGAGCAAGAATTCGTTGCCGAAGTAAAGGGCGATACGGAACTTCAGTCCAATTACGCCAAATGTTGGATGAAATACATCCATAAAACCTCGAACAAAGTTCGTAGCTACACCCTTTGCGTATCTCAACGCAAAGCAGGCGGCAGCTATGACGAAGATGATGATTCAGATTCCGATCCGGATCTGGATATCTAAAAACAAAAAAGTGCTGCGGTGCAGCCAAAAAAATAAACCATACCCAGTAAGCCATCCACGAGAGTGTGATGGCTTACTTCTTTTCACCCTGTCAAAATGACAGCTATTGGGCACAGTAAATATGAAAATTTGTTTTGTTATGTATCCGTGGGACAAAGTTGAGCCAGAGAATGACTCAACCCTACGCATGATCCACGAAGCAGCAAGTCGTGGTCACACGGTTGCAATTACAACGCCAAACAACCTGACTATGCGCCACAGCACAGCTATCGCATTCTGTCACGTACTGAAACAAGGCGAAGTATCACAAAACATCCCTAGCTTCTACCGCAAGGCAGAGTTCAACACCGCTCAACTACCACTAGCTGGTTTCGACGTGATCTTTATGCGTGCCAACCCGCCGCTAGACACTATGGCGCTGAACTTCCTTGATTCTGTTCGTGATCAAACTTTCATCATGAACGATATCGATGGCCTACGCGTAGCAAACAACAAGCTATACACAACATCGCTGCCTGATCCAAATAACGAATTCATCCCGGTGACTCACGTTTCTAAAAACCGTGATTACCTAGAGCGCGTTCTGGAAGAAAGCACCAACGACCGCATGATCCTGAAGCCACTAAACGGCTACGGCGGCAAAGGCGTTATCCTGATCGAGAAGAGCGCAAAATCAAGCGTTAAGTCACTACTTGATTTCTACATCGGCGACAACCAGAACTATGTAATCCTTCAGGACTACATCGAAGGTGCCGAAGAAGGTGACGTTCGCATCATGATGCTAAACGGTGAGCCTATCGGTGCAATGCGCCGCGTACCAGCACAGGGTGACGTTCGCTCAAACATCCACGCTGGCGGTAAAGAAGTTAAGCACACTTTGACTAAGCAAGAGCTACGTCTATGTAAGCACATTGGTCCTAAGCTTGTACGCGACGGTCTGTACTTCGTAGGTCTAGACGTAATCAACGGCAAACTGGTTGAAGTTAACGTACTAAGCCCTGGCGGCATTACCCGTATCAACCGCCTGAACCGCACTAAGCTACAGGCACAAGTGATTGACTTCGCAGAAACTGTTGTTAAAGCAAAAGAAGTTAGCATCGCACGTAAAAATGAATTCCGTCAGGTAATTGCCGATGCTACAGCTATCTGAACAGCAGATCCTGGAGAATATCCGCGAAGGGATCCCGTTTGAAGCTCAGCTCAATGACGGCAGCCTGACAATTCGCATCAGCGAATTTCAGCCGTTCATTGCCACGGCAATCCATCATGGTCACCGCCTACGCGGTGACCTGATGCCGAAATGTCTGCTGACAGAAGAAGAACGCTACTTCGAGGAAGATCCGTTTACCGGTGATTTCATTTCTTCTCTGCCTATCGTTCTGCAGGGCGAAGACTCACGCTATGAGTATGATCTCAACCGTGGGCCGGATAACTGTATCTACGATGAAGCTTGGGGCAAACCGGTTTGGACAGAAGCCCTTACCGAAGATGAACGTGCCGTTTCGCTGGAAAAACACAACACCTACTACCGCATTCTTGGCTGTCTTATCGATAGTTTAGAAAGCCGCTTCGGTCTGTGTTTGATGTACGATATGCATTCGTACAACCACCAGCGCCACGAACGCGAAGTACCAGTGTTCAACCTTGGCACCAAGCAGGTGAATACCCGCCGCTGGCGCAAAGAAATCGATAGCCTGATGGATAAATTGTCCAATATCGAGCTACCAAACATCGATGTGACAGCCAAGGTCAATGATATTTTCCAAGGTATGGGTTATCAGGCAACGTTTGTTAAAAACAACTTTGCCAATACCCTGATCATGCCGCTGGAAATCAAAAAGGTCTACATGGATGAGCTCCGTGGTGAGAGCTACCCGCTAGTCATCGAAAAGATGAAAGCGGAAATGAAGACCGTATTGAGCGAACATGCTGCAGAAACCATTTTGCGCCGAACCAAGGTCAAGAAACTGACCAGCAGCGACATTCTGAGTTCCAAGCTTCCTCGTGAAGTACTCAAGCTTGACCGCCAGCTGTACAAGATTGCCCGTGGTGTGAATACGCTTAGCTATATCAACCCACTGAATATCAAGCAGGAAAAGCGTCGCTTCTTGCACCGTCCGCATGATTACCAGCCATCGTTCACGTATCGCCAGCTGGATCTGGACCCGTACAAGTTCCGCGAGCAACTCTACCGCCTGCCGGTAGAGGAAATCCGTGACGCCGATATCCAACAGATGTACCGCCGGGTTATTGATCAGCTAGCTGTTCGTATCGACCTGCTAACCAGCATCGGTACTGATGAGTTCCTGTATAACTCACTGCGTTACTACGGCCAGCCGGATCAGCAAGATATTGCCAATGCCAACTTTATTCTGCATGCATGTGAATACGATGCACCGGAAGAAGAGACCATCACTGCGCAGCAGGCTATTCAGGCATTCAAGGTAGCGGCTGAAGACTATGGCGTAAAATGTAAAATTGCCGGTTCGAAGCAGCTTATCGCCCGAGCTATGGTCAGTGGCCGAAATATCAAGGTGAACCTAGGCGCTAAGTTCAACCAGATGGATCTAAATGCTCTGATCCACCACGAACTTGGTGTCCACCTAGTTACCAGCGCCAACGCAGAAATGCAGCCACTGAAAGTGCTTCAGCTTGGCCTGCCAGGCAATACGCATACCCAAGAAGGCTTGGCTATCTTGTGTGAGCACTTGTCAGGCAGCTTCCCGCTGCATCGCCTGAAGACACTGGCCCTGCGTGTGATTGCGGTAGACATGATGGTTCGTGGCGAAAGCTTCAACGAAACATTCCATGTTCTGAAGCATGACTACGGACTGGACAATGATCTGGCCTTCACGATCACTGCGCGAGCGTATCGTGGGGGTGGTTTCACCAAGGACTATTTGTACCTGAAAGGACTGAAAGATGCCCTGCATGCCTATGCCAACGAAGATCTTACTTCGCTGTTCATCGGTAAAACAGGCTTTGAATTCAAGCCATTACTTGATGAGTTGATCGCCCGCGAAATCCTCAACAAGCCAGGTTACATGCCAAAAGCCTTGGCGATGAAGGACAATCACGACCCGATCATCGACTACATGCTACGCTGTATCAAATAAACAAAACGCCGGTATTGCACCGGCGTTTTTTTATAACTCTACCCATATTCAAATGAATACGTTACCTTGAGCTATATCCATCCTCATAAGGAGACAACTCATGGTCAAGGATACGACCGCAGCCCCCCTCATCAGCCAAGCCATCAAAGCCTATAACAGCCCACAACGCACGCACTATCCGCTGCAAGGCAGATACGTTAGCAATCTCGAAGCGGCTCGGTTTTACCTCAAGGCTGCGCATCGCTATGCAAGCCCAGAGGAACAACTTGATATCAACATCACCTTGGCCAACCTGATGACATTCACAGGTGATATCAAAGGCGCACTCACACAATACCAAACACAACTCACCTTCTTGCCCGCCAATCATCCCAAACGCGCGTTGCTCCTAAACTATTTAGCCGTCTGGCATCACGCCAATAACGACAATCTAGCCACCACCACATATTTAAATGCCTTAGAGCGTGATTTCCCCCTACAAGCCTCAAGAACACATCAATTAATCACAACTATCGAACGGGTTATCCATACTCCAATTAACTATCAAATCCCTTCTGTACCCAATACTATTCCCCCCTCACAGCACGCTATCGTCATACTCGGGCATAAGCTCCTACCAACGGGAAATATCTCCCCGATGCTCGAACAAAGGCTGGCTACCGCATTATCGCTCGCGAATAATCATCCCCAAAGCATGCTCATTGTCAGCGGGGGAATGGCAGTAAACGGTAAGACAGAAGCCATGCAAATGAAGGCTTGGCTGATAGAGCAAGGAATAGATCCACAACGAATCATAAAAGAAGATCAAGCGACTAATACCATCGACAATGCCCGCTACTCCCTCCACATCGTCAGCAGACACAATATCACCGTCTTAACACTGGTTAGTGCCTCCATCCATGTCCATCGTAGTGAAATATTATTTCGTTGTTGTTTGGCATCCAGCCCTGATGGACTGTGGGAAAAGCCAGTTCAAACCGCAATCACCAATATCAACCACCTTGCGGTATCAGACGGCCTGAGCCCTCATTCCTTTCCTTTTGGGCAAACTCGTTATAACTGCTATATCGATGCATTACGTGGAAGTGGATACTCTGCCTTTATATTTAAAAATACCACTATCACATAGACAACAAAAGCAACCCCACCCTGAGTGTATACACCTCAAGATCCACCCTTTTATTTATATTTAATAGGTATATTTTACCATTTTCTGATTACGCCTTGATGCAAATAATTATTCAAAGATACTGATTAATATATTAAGTTGTTATTTTTAGAAACTTAAAAACCAAAAAATGCAACCATAATAAGATACTTAAATATAATTAAAACAATAAACAAGTAGACCAACAGCAAAATAATAATCTATAATCCGCAACTTCAAAATCAACAATAAGATAGCTAGGTATATTTCATGAAACATGTTTTGTTTTCATTCAAAGGTCGAATCAGCAGAAAACAATTTTGGCTTGGCACATTAGCAATGATGGTTGAGTTCGCGATTCTTTTTGCTCTAATGGCGATGACTTTTAATACAGAAACCTATACCCCGACCACAGCAAGCCTTGCAATTACAGCAGTCATGTTCATTCTTGCTATATGGCAAGGTACTGCTTTGTATGTAAAACGCTTCCATGACCGTAACAAGAGTGGTTGGTGGATGTTGGTAGGGTTAATTCCTTTGATTGGCTCTTTTTGGCTAATAATTGAATGTGGTTTCCTATCCGGCACTCAGGATAGTAACCGATTTGGTGCGAACCCAAAATTAAGTTAATGCCTTAATTCCCCCGGCCAACGAGCGTATAATACGCTCGTTGGTTTAATGGCATTAAAATTATCATCGACAACCTAAGGCATTCTTCAATTTATCTATTTATTGATATTTTATTGTATTGAGTATAATGAGATTATGAATGAATAGATTAACACCAGAAAATCAATTATAAATAATAATCATTATATACTTTGTGATTTATCTACTTTCGTCAATTTATCACCTACCCGTTCAATACAATAATCAAGTCCCCCTAGTTTCCTACTAGGAAATGACTGTTGTCCAAATGGAAACTCGTTAAATCCCCTACCACACCGTAAAGTCACGCAATCTCATGACTTACAGGTTTTCACATGCCCTTCGTTCTTATCTGCTGCTTCTCGCTCGTTCTGTTTTACCCTTTAGGAATTGATCTTTACCTTGTGGGATTACCCGAAATAGCCCAGAGCCTTAACGCCAACGAGCAGGCCTTGCACCTTGCTTTTTCAATATATCTGTTTGGCATGGCTTCCACTATGCTTGCAGGCGGCTATAGCTCTGACAAAATCGGCCGCAAACCCATCACGCTATTGGGATGTGGCATTTTTATCGTCGGCTGCTGGCTAGCAGCAATCAGCATGACAACGACAATCTTTTTTATAGCCCGTTTCTTGCAGGGCATTGGGGCCGGCTTTTGCTATGTCGTGGCCTTTGCTATCTTGCGCGACACCCTCAGCGAGCAGCGCAGAGCCAAAGTACTTTCAATGATCAACGGTATTACATGCATTGTGCCCGTCTTAGCCCCGGGAATCGGGTACCTAATCTTACTAGGCTTTACCTGGCCGAGCCTTTTCTACACAATGTTGATTATTGCCGTGCTAATCGCCCTACTTTGCCTATTTGGCCTAAAAGAAACCCGACCACCACATACAAGCACTACGCAGCAATCAACGCCACACCTCTCGAAAGAGTCCTTTAATCAACCCTATTTTATCAGTCGGGTTGTCATGACCTCACTGTGTGCTTCCGCTATCCTGACCTATGTCAATACATCGCCAATATTGATTATGGGGCAGCTTGGCTTCACAACCGGTCAATACTCTACTGCAATGGCAGGTATGGCAGGGGTCAGTATGGCGACATCCTTCACAACGCCTCTCTTGCTTGAAAAACTGGGGCAGCGCAATGTCGCCCTGCTCTCTCAAGGCCTGCTCTTATGTGCAGCCGTCATATTTATTGGAGCTGAGCTGGATGCATACGGCCAGCATGGCTATCTGTTTGCAATCGCCGCTATCTGCGCTGGATTTTCAATGGGGTTTGGTACAATGATGAGCCAAGGCTTGAGTCTTTACTCTTCGCGGGCAGGCCTTGCCAGCTCTATTCTTGGGGTATGCCAAGTCAGCTTTTCAGCACTTTTCATCTGGCTAAGCAGCCTTCTAGGCCTCAGTGCCACCAGTATGCAAATTGTCTTGTTGGTAACGGCTGGAATGATTAATATCGGACTGATCATCGCCATAAAAGCCCCCAGCGCTGGTGAGATCAATGCCGCGACTTGCCACCAGCCCGTGACACTAGAGAACCAATAAGTATGAGCAGACCCCTGCATCGCCTAGATCTAAACCTACTGCTCACCTTGCAGCTTCTACTTCATGAACGCAGCGTCACCAAGACAGCAAAAAAACTGTCGGTTACGCCTTCGGCCGTGAGTAAGTCACTTTATAAGCTAAGGGAGTGGTTTGATGATCCTCTTTTCGTGCGAACTCCGCAGGGACTGCAACCCACTCCACTTGCTTTAAGTATGGAGAAGGAGCTATCGGAATGGTTCCAAGTTGCAACGCAGATCTTAGCAAAACGCAGTTCAGATACACCCAAAGGAATCCATTTTCAATTGATGATGGAGTCCCCGCTGCATATGGTCACACTCGAAAAGCTGTCGCAACGCATCCACCAGCAATACCAAGATGCAACCGTCGGTATTCGCAATTGGGACTATGACTCCATTGAAGCGATAATAAATGGCAATGCCGATATTGGTTTCAGCGGCAGGGAAAGCCATCCTCGTTCACAAGAAACATTGGATTTGCTTCCTTACTACATTGATTATGAAATCCTGTTCACCGATCAACCTATGGTATTTATGCACCATAGCCATCCGGCATTGACGCAAACATGGAATATCGATACTTTTCTCGCCTATAGGCATATCGGGATCGTATGGGAACAAAGAGAGAGCTGGGCCCTTGATGAAGTACTAGCCAGCATGGGTTGTAGTAGAAGTATTGCCCTCACTGTATCAACATTTGAGCAATCTCTTTTTATGGCAGCAAAAAGTGAACACATGTTCATGACCACAGCACCCAGTTACTGTCGCCATTTTACCCGGCACCACTATCCTGAACTGGTCGCTCTTCCGCTTCCCCTAAATGAAGAGGCACAAAACCAGCTTGCGATCCCCTTCACCCTAATGTGGCACAAGCGTAATAAGCATAATCCCAAATCCATTTGGCTACGAGAGACAATCAAAGCGCTCGTTAGTGATTGCGACCCGCTGGCTTTTCCTTGATGATCAAGCCAGAGCTGGCCTTAGCTTGCTCTGGCCTTCTATCAAAATACCTTATCGACGCCCTGCAACTTACGAAACTCATGCTGAGCAAGATACATGTCCATCGTTGAACGCAGTAACTTATAGAGCAAGATAGAACCTTCAATTTCCTCTCGGCGGTTCGTTAGGCTTTCGATATTCAAACCAAGCGGCAAATCATATTCAATCACGGCCTCCAAAATCTGATTAAGGCTGGCACAGCACATGCGAATAGACTCATGCAGCGGGTTTTCTGCATTCAAAATACGTAAACTGGTTGCCTCCGGTACGCTTACACCAAGCCATTCAATAAACTCCAGTGTCTTGGCGCTGCCGCAAGGTGAAAAAGTCAAAATAATCCGCTGGGGCTTAATGCCCTGAGACTGGCATTCAAGCGCATAACGGGTCAAGATATCAATTGTTGCCTGAGTGTCATAAATAGCTTGGGAAATGAAAAAATTACACCCTTTCTGATATTTATCTATCAGGCGCTCATGCTCATTGCCTTTTTTTGCATGCCGCTCTGCAATCATAATCCCGCCGGTAAAAAACGGATGAGTATTATCGAGCAATGCTTGGTAGGCTTGATTCAACGGCAATGAGATCTGGTTCTGAGTTGAAGGACTACCAACTAACACAATATCTCTAACGTTATATTGCTCCCACGCTTCACAGAGCCAATGATCAAACTCACCAACATCTGATTGCACCACACTCTTGTAAGTGATCACTGGCCTGCCCGTCTTCTGATTGAGCAAGGACGAATAGTAGCGCGGGTCATGTGTCGTCTTGAACGGGAAAGGTCTTGGCTTGCTCGTACGCGAACCTTCGTCTTGAATGTCGTAAACAATCAGGCCGTCAAAAGCAAGATCCTGAATGCGCTCAACAAGCTTGTCGGCTATCCCCGCAACATCAGCAAGGGCGGTACTGGTTTTGGGAGGCGTGGTGCCGATAAAATAAACACCACGGGTGGCATCATTATAACGAACGCGTAATTCCGACTCTTGGGATAAGTGTGCCGGGCACTGCATATAAGGTTGCATAGCTACTTCCATGTCTAAGTAAAGTCCAAAAGGCAAACGCCTTTACTCTCATCACCTTACGCTTCACGCCCTGAAACATGTGATCTTCCCGAATCGCTTCACGTGCAACCCGAGAAAATCGGATGAGTATTCCTTTCTACCCAATCACAACTAAAAAATCAAAACCTCATCACAGATTTTTCAGTACGATTCTTTTACTCAGAACTCAGCAACTTGTTATATACCTCTCAAAGTTGGGATATACTATGAAGATTCTATCTGGCTCTATAGAACAGGTAGCATTCCAAGCAAAAGGTAATCGAATGAGTTTAAACAAAGAGCTTCAAAACCTAAACAACCGCATGGATACATGCCAGCGCAAATTGACCGCCGCCATGAATCGCAATGATGACCTTATCGTCAAGCAGTTTAGGGAAGAAATCGAGAAGCTTCATAAAAAGATTCAGAACGTTAAACACCGCCGCTCAACCAAAGTTAGCAATGAAAGCAAAGATGTAAAGTCGATGGCTTTCCACCGTGTACTAACTAAACAAGAACAGGCTGATATGGGCAAACTGAAGAAGTCTGTCAAAGGTTTGGTGGTTGTTCACCCTATGACTGCACTTGGCCGCAGCATGGGTCTAACTGAAGTAACAGGCTACGCCCCACAGAAGTTCTAAGTATAGCTTCCACGGCCACGCCAGACGGCTGAGGGTTATCTCAGCCGTTTCTTTATGGCTAACCCAAGTACGACCACCGTGCGTCAGTGATAAAGACTGTATTCCGTATATTGGTACGGCTCCAATTCATACTTACTTTCAAGGAACGTGATCAAATCGATCAGGTCAGTCACTGTCATAACATCATTATAACTGGGCATAATTGATTCACCCGACCGCCTCACCATTTCCTCGTCATAACCTTTAGCTATCCGATGCGAGGGGTTAATTACCGAAACAACCAATTCCTGATACGTTTTCAGTTTAGGTACCCGCCCTCCGAGGGCGACATCAACGCCTGACTCATCGACTTCAGCCGGACGTTCAAACCCTTCTAAACTGTGGCAGCTTAGACACTGATACTTTAAAAACAATGCTTCCCCCCGCTTGGCATCACCGGGAGGTAATGTGAATGAAGCCGTATTGCCCCGAGAAACCGGCTCACAGCCAACCAATAACAACAATGCAAGTCCACCAAGCCCTTTCAACAAACTATTCACAATGGCCTCCTATTTTCGTTGATATCCACATCAATCGTAGGCCATAAAAAATAAGCCAGCCTCCCACGGCTGGCTTTTACTAAAATGAGATCCATCATCTCAACGGATGTTACTAAACTTTAAACCGTCCTAACTGACGCTGTAGCTGCTGGCATTGACCCGTCAACGTACTGAATGCCGTCCCCATCTGCGATACCTGCCCGACAACTTGCTCGCTATTACTCGCTATATGCTGGACATTTTGATTGATTTCATCACTAACTTGGCTCTGTTGAGTCGCCGCCGTTGCAATCTGTAGGTTCATGTCATTGATCACCGAAATTGCATCGCTGATGGCATCCAGTGAACCATTGGCGGTTTCTGCCAGTACCATTGTGTGATCACCACTATCGCGGCTGCTCGCCATCGCCAGTACGGCTTCCCTTGAACCATGTTGCAAGCGCTCGATCATCGACTGAATTTCGCCGGTACTTGCTTGAGTCTTACTGGCGAGCGAACGCACCTCATCGGCAACCACAGCAAAGCCCCGACCTTGCTCTCCTGCTCGTGCAGCTTCAATCGCAGCATTTAGCGCCAATAGGTTAGTTTGATCCGCGATACCGCGAATCACATCCAAAATGGACGCAATATTATCGACATCACGTTCCAAATCACCAATTACGCGGCTGGACGCATCAATATCCTTGGCCAGTTGACTCATTGATGACACAGCATCCTTAAGCTGATGTTTAGCCTGCGATGATTCAGCACTTGCACTCAAACTTGCTTCGGCAGCCGCATTGGCATGACTGCTCACATTATCACTGGTCACGCTCATTTCATTCACAGCAGTAGCTGCCAACGCGCTCTCTTCTTGCTGATCAACCACTTTCGCTATGACATCTTCCGACTCCGCTTCAATGCGTTTTGTCGCGGCCACAACGCTTTCCAACGTATTGCTAACCTCAAGAATTGTTCGATGAATAGTTGAAACAAAACCATTGAACGATTTACCCAATTGCCCCACCTCATCATTCACGGTGATATCAATTCTCTGGGTAAGATCCCCTTCACCTTTAGAAAGCTCTTCCATCGAGTTAGACAGCTGATTGAGCGGACGTAATATGATCCCAGCCAACAACCATGCCAAGACGAAAGAAGTAATAGCCACAAGCAGAACACCCACCTCGAGAATAAGCGTAACCACCGATACCTGCTGATTAACTTCTTCTTGCAGCGCAATTTCTTTGTCCGCCAACACTTGTCGCATCTCAACGAGCGCACTAGTCAATGCCGAAAAATCTTGGTCAATTCGAGTTTTGTTATTCACAAAATACGTTTCGGCAGAGACAGGATTTGCAACAATATATGCATAGTGCTCAACCCAACGCTGATAGCTCTGCCTAATCTCATCCAAAATAGACTGATGCTGCCTTGCGATCACCCCGTCATCAAGCAAAACACTTACCGATGTCAGTCTCCCTAACGCCTTGGATTCATCATCATGATATAACGCAATATACTGAGCCTGTTGCTCACTGTAATCCTGAGTAAGTAACACTCCCTGCCCAGCAGTAATGATCTGGTAAAGATCACGATAACCTTCAGCGATTTTTTCCTGAACAGGCTCTAACTGCTGGTTCAATACTTTGTCTATGCGAGCCTGCTCCGAAAATACTTTGATCACTAAACCTGAAAGGCATGAAAAAATAATGACAATTAATAATGATGGGGCAACAAACTTCCATTTCAAACTCAAATTATGGAACCACAACATCCAGCATCCTCTACTTTTTATTAATTCAAAGGTCGATTGCCTAAATGCGAAAAGCATAGCCAAACCGTCTAACTGGCAGTGACAGGAAGAAATTAAAAGTTATTCCAAAGCAACAACTTAAAATAACTCTCAAGAATTATCCAAAGATTTTAAATTCATCTCAGTGATATTGCACAATACCCATTAGAGAAGAAAAACAACCCTCACGATCATTCGTTTCCAAAAAACATTTTCCACCGACCGCCAAGCTCAAAAGCGTTGCCCCATAACTTATTTGATAGTTCGAACAATTAACAAATACCTTTTAATAAACTTGATGCGTATTGATAAAAAATAGCCACTGCGAACAAATTACACCCACGCACATCACGCCATTGAGTCACAAATAACCCAACAAAATGCATGGCTATTTCACGAAAAAAAAAATGTACAATCACACCCAAATCAAAATAGACCCGTGAAATTTTACTGCGTGCCCTATCAAAAAAGCAGAAATTAAATACTAACATATTGAAATAATTGTTAACTTCATGCTTTATTATGCAGTCAAAATAATAATCAAATCATTAGAGAGTCATCGTGGCCATTACATCAACAACGCTCAACACTGTCGGAAGCGATGCTGCACATGAAATTGTGTTCCCTGACGGCGAACAATTAGTCTCAACTACGGATCTCACCGGTGTAATTACGTACTGTAATCCGGCCTTTTGCCGTGTCGCTGGCTACCAAGAACACGAGTTACTTGGCCAAAATCACAACATTATCCGCCATCCTGATATGCCCAAAGGGGCGTTCGGCGATCTTTGGGCACGACTAAAGGAAGGAAAAGCTTGGCGGGGAATTGTAAAAAACAAAGCCAAATGTGGCGGATTTTACTGGGTTGATGCGTTTGTTACCCCCATTTACGAAAATGGCCAAATCACGGGTTACCAATCAGTACGGGTTAAACCCAAAACAGCACTGATAAATAAAGCGGCGAACATATACCACTCTCTGCTCAACGCAGAACAAAAAGGACGGAACTATCAGTGGGTCTGCCCCCCCTCATTGAAGTACAGCCTGCTAGCTGTGAGTGGTTGTATGCCGGTAGCAAGCCATTACTTCGCCTTCAGCCCAATGTCGGCATATTTAGCCAGCCTCGCTCCCATTGCGGCACTCGCTCTTTGTTTTCGAGATGAACTGTTTTCCATACCGGCACGCATCAAGCAATGGCAACAACAGTATGACAGTGTCAGCAGGGTTGTATTCTCCGGCTCGGATAGCTTTTCTGTTGCCGATTACCACCAGCAGATGGCATCGGCAAAAATGCGCACGGTATTGGGACGAATGACCGATTCCGCAACGCCGTTATACCACCTCGCCGATGAACTGAACAACGCGGCTGGCCGGGTCAACCAAGCCATTATCGACCAAAATGAAAACATCCAGCATATAGCGACCGCTATGGATGCCATGTCACAGGCCGCGCGAGATGTCTCTAACCACGTTGCGGAAAGCCAAGGCCGACTCGTGCAAACCAAAACACAATGCAGCCACACCCACCAGCAACTAAGCGCAACAGAGTCACAACTCATTCAGTTGGCACAGCAAGCAGAACAAGCCACCGAAGCCACTCATCAACTTGGGCAGGAAGCTGACAAAGTTAATGATGTCATGGTCGAGATCCGTGGCATAGCCGAACAGACCAACCTGCTCGCCCTTAATGCAGCTATCGAAGCCGCCCGAGCAGGCGATCATGGCCGAGGGTTTGCCGTCGTTGCTGATGAAGTGAGGGCACTCTCAACCCGCACCCAAAAAGCTACCGAGCAAATCCAGCTGAGTATCGGCCATATACAGACAACAATTGGGCAATGGCAGCAACTTATCGAGGCCAACCGTGATGATACCCAGGCTTGCGTCGAACTGGCTGGCGAAGGAGCTCGGGCCATCGCAACCATCGAGCATCATATGGAGGCAATCAACCACCTAACAAAGCAAATGGCGGATGCTGCAACCCAACAAGAACAGCAATCTCAACAGACTAGCCAGCATGTCAATGCAATCGCTCAAGTTTCAGAGACTAACCTTGCCGAGGTTGCCAACGTCGAACACAGCAGCACTGTGCTCAAAGCCCACGTCAACGACTTCTACCAACTCGCTGACCGCTTCAGCAAATAGCGCTAAATACTCGGCATCCATCTTGCTGCATACCTGAGTGCCATTCTCTGCAACGGGTATGCAGATTTCCTCCTTGTGCTGTGAATTTGCTGCGAAAGCGTTTTATCCGCATTCAGCACAAATGTGACAAAACCCGCCTGTTCCCCATTTCAATTTCAACGTACTATTACTGCATCATTTCCTTCAGCGTATAGCAGCATGTACCAACAACACCTTCAACAATATTTTGGCTTTGACAGCCTCCGCCCCGGCCAGGCGCAAGTCATCGATAAAGTTATTGCCGGCGAGTCAGCCGCCGCTATTTTCCCGACAGGCTCGGGCAAATCTCTTTGCTACCAATTACCTGCGCTATCGTTGCCGAACCTCACATTGGTCATCTCTCCCTTGCTTGCTCTGATGAAGGATCAGATTGCTTTTTTGCACAGCAAAGGCATTGATGCTGCAACCATCGATTCAACACAGAGCTGGGAGGAAAGCCAATCCGTCATGCAGCGGATTCGACAGGGGCAGACCAAAATACTGATGATTTCCGTTGAGCGACTAAACAACGAACGTTTTCGCCAGTTTATCAGTCAAATACCGATTTCATTATTGGTGGTTGACGAGGCCCACTGTATTTCTGAGTGGGGCCACAACTTCCGGCCCGACTACTTAAAGCTCCCCCAATACAAGCAACAACTAAATATCCCACAGGTACTTCTACTGACGGCCACCGCGACGCCAGCGGTTATAGCCGATATGGGCACTAAGTTTGCACTCCCAGAAGAAAACATCGTTGTAACGGGATTCTACCGTCCGAACCTCAACCTTGAGGTTCGGCCACAACCAGACAAGGACCGCCAGCAGGCCCTGTTGGATACTCTTAACCAATCGGCCAATTCCCCAACCATTATCTATGTCACTTTGCAGCAATCCGCCGAACAATTGGCTGCTTGGCTAACCAATCAGGGGTACCCCGCCCTGGCCTATCATGCGGGAATGGACAACGAACTGCGCACTCGTATCCAACATGATTTCATGACCGGGCAGCAACATTGTATTGTGGCCACCATCGCCTTTGGCATGGGCATCGACAAATCAGATATTCGCAGGGTGATCCACTTTGATTTGCCAAAGTCGATTGAAAACTACAGCCAAGAAATTGGACGAGCAGGCAGAGACGGACACGCATCCGATTGCATTTTCCTCGCCGGAAAATCAGGGGTCACGGTGCTTGAGAATTTTGTTTATGGTGACACTCCGGATCTCGAGGCCATAACAGCGGTTCTTCAGCAGATCCAAGCCAATTCGCCGCAATGGGAGGTCATTCTCAACAAGCTCTCGAAAGAGAGCAACATCCGAATGCTGCCGCTCAAAACCCTGCTGGTTTATTTGGAAATTGCCGGCATCATCGAGCCGATGTACAGCTACTTCGCCGACTACCGCTTCAAACTGCTCGCTGATGAAAACTATATCACCAACCAATTTCAGGGCGAACGGCAAGCATTTGTCCAAAACATCTTTGCTTGTTCAGCCAAAGCCCGCACGTGGCACACCGTCGACTTCGATGCACTGTGGCATACCTGCCGCGCCGAACGAAAACGTGTTGTGGCAGCCATCGATTACTTTAGCGAAAAAGGTTGGATCAGCCTTGAAAGCAAACAAATGACGGATGTCTTCCGGGTAAAACAGAGCCATTTTGACCTACAAGAACGGGCGAGCTATATCCATGCGCTATTCACAAACAAAGAGCAGAGTGAAATCGAACGCCTTGGCAACATGCTGCAATTTTTCGAAAGCCAAACATGCCTCAGCAATCGGCTAGCGCAGTATTTTGCCGATGATAAAGCCCCGGTCCAATGCGGCCACTGCTCAGTATGCCAAGGGCGACCCGCCACGCTTCCCGAGTTGCCAATTCCAGTAGAGGTATCAGACAACATGCTAAAAGCATGGTGCGATCCTTTTATCGCTGCGAATCAGGTTACTCCGAGTGCCAAAGCAATCACCCGTTTTCTGTGCGGCATGGCCATGCCTATCCATGTTCAAATCAAGGCCCGTCAAATGAGCGGGTTCGGCCAGATGGAGCACATTCCGTTCAAATCGACCCATCAGCGTATCTGTAAGCTCTATCCGTCGCTGATGCCATAACCGATATAACTACAAGTCGCCCCTTTACGAGCCCAATGCCAATTAGCCATAGCGATCTTGGTCACAACGTTTTAGAATATCTGCAGAATATAAATGGAGAAAGAGTTAAAGCCATGACAAACGAAACCCAAGAATATCAAACTTGCGAAGCATGTGGTGTATCTGCAGAGATGGGCTTCATCATCAAAGAAGGTGATGATGTTGCTGAAGTAAAAATCTTCGGTGGCAACAAAGCAGCCCTAGAAAGCGAGTTGGATAAATACCTTGCCCTAGCGAAAGAAGTCAATGCAAACTTCAAACATGAAATCTCTCCGCTATCAGAAGAAAGCACAGAGTTGACTGCTCGTATCCAGTTCGAATGCAGCGCAGAAAAGCTGATCTACGAACTGAAAACACGTTCTCTGATGAGCTAACTCATTCCTATGGTACGAATTGTCATTTAACCACAATTCGTCCATTGCCTATGAAACCAGCGAATCTTATTCGCTGGTTTTTTTTACCCGCAAACAAATACCTCCCCATAAGAAGTCCGGCTATATCGCCATACATACACACGGATTTCCTGCACACAACAAGACAATGCACACAAAGCATCTCTATTATTCTAATTTGGACTAGAAATTAAGCGCATTTTGTATAAAACTAATACCATGATATGAATCACAAGGCACACAATGTGCCATGAACTGAAAAGGAACCGTTCTATGCAAAGCAACAAAGCGCGCGTGATTTCAAATTGGAAGCCGTCTAACGATCGCGAATCTGCAGCTATGCGTGAATTCTTGATGCAAGAAATGGGGGCGAAAAGAGACCACCACGAAGGAGGCACAGGGAAACTTGGTGCTGATTCGGGCAGGCTCGTTCGCTAACGCATCACACTATTCTTCGCCTGTAAAAAATGCAGCCAATGGCTGCATTTTATATTTTTAACCAACATGTTAGTTAGACGACGTTTTCTCTATTCTCGACCATTTCAACTTACCATTGGTCTCAAACGTCTTCTCGGGCGTACATTCTAATACAATGCCCTCTACAGCCAGTACTGAACCCAGCGAATATGCCTGCCCATTGTAATAACACACGCGCTGTGGTCCTAACTGGCCTTCTAATGTCAAATTAGGCTTAAAGATAGCTTTGGTCGATGTCCCGGACATATCTGATGACGAATATTCTTTTGCCGCGACAGAACCACAAGAGAGAGCCAAGAACAGACAAACTGATGTCCCCCACAGAGACTTTTCTTTCAATAACATTTAGCAATCATCCCCTATTTTCGAGGTAGCATTCCCAAGAAGAATGCCATTATAATCCCTACAACCTTTCAATGCTTCTTTGCAAGTTAGCGCAGAGAGCAAATCTTTATGAGTAGCCACAAAAGAAACCACATAGTCACGATCTGTCTTGGCATATTCACGCAGTACCCAGCCAATGGCTTTTCGGATAAAAAACTCACGTTCCTCGGCCAGCATCAAAATGGTTTCTTCCAGCAAAGGTAAATTTGTCGCTTGCTTGTGTTTCAAATGCACCAGCAAAGACGCTCGGCGCAGCCACATATTTTCCGACAACCGCCACTGTCGCACCTTCTCTTCCAACTCACGGTGCTCGGCCACCAACGGGCCGATCAAATTCGAGGCAATCTTGTCCAAGGTATCCCAATGGCTCGCTTCACCAAGCATTTCTTCATAAACGGGGAAGGCATCTAGAGTTCGAAAATGCCGATAATACTCGGCGACATCCATCGCAAGATACTGCTCTTCACGATTCTCGCCTGACCACAGCCACAGTACCAACCGCTTATATTCAATAAACGTGTTAATTTTAGTGTGCAAACGAGCCTGCTTGAAGATCGCCTTTCGCTCTGGGGCTTTTACACCATAAAACGGCTGCGTGGTTTTCATATAGGCTTGCATTGCCTTGGCGTCTTCAGCCTTTCCTGCATCGGCCAAACGCTGCTGCATGAAAATCACCATTGGTATCACGAGCGACATGCATAACTCCCTTTTACTCTGTATTTTATTGTGTACCCGAATGACCTAAAGATACTTGCTCCCGTGAAATCACTGCGTCAGCCCCCCTAATCGCCCCTAAAAAGAGATATCACAGGTATTTGATACCAAGATCGGAACGCTGAAACGAGTACCTTAAAGTAGCTTGGGTATACCACATTGATGCACTATTCCATAGCAATATATCCCCATCAAACCGAGAAATAAAAGCAGCCACAATATTTAGTTTGAACACATAGCATAGGCAATGTGAATCAAAATCACCCCAAAAGACATTAAGCGGAAAATTAACCAGTTATTTGGCATTTATAATTATTTTTGCTAGGATTGCGGCCGAGAAATAATTTGAACTCTAAACATCTAGAGAGGAAAAATGACTGCTACTAAGGATAAGTACAGTATAGAAAGTACCGACTATACCGTCGGTCAGGACAACATTCAGAAATGGGGATTTGATGTTCATAACCCAGTCTTTGGCACCAGCGCCGCACTCATCATTCTATTTTTAATCACCCTTCTACTCAGCGACCCAACCTCCGCCAAAGCAATGCTTGATGGCATCAAATGGCAAATCATCAACTCATTTGACAACCTGTTCATGTGGTCCGGAAATCTATTCCTCGTTTTCTGTATCGCGCTTGTACTCTCGCCTTTCGGGAAAATACGCATCGGCGGGGCAGATGCCAAACCAGAACACTCCAACCTCTCATGGATAGCCATGCTCTTTGCCGCTGGCATGGGGATCGGACTGATGTTCTGGGGTGTTGCAGAGCCCGTAGCCTACTTTACCGGATGGTACGAGACTCCCCTCGGTGTCACCGCCAATAGCGACGAAGCACTAACCGTTGCCTTGGGGGCAACCATGTTTCATTGGGGATTGCATCCGTGGGCGATGTACGCTGTTGTTGCATTAGCAATGGCATTTTTTGCCTTTAACAAAGGGCTCCCTCTGTCTATCCGTTCGGTTTTCTACCCACTTCTAGGAGATCGTACATGGGGTTGGTTTGGCCATGTAATTGACGTTCTCGCCGTACTCGCAACCCTTTTTGGTTTAGCCACATCTCTGGGATTAGGTGCCCAACAAGCTGCGAGCGGGCTCAGCCATGTTTTTGGGTTCGAAACAGGCATCGGCCTACAACTTATCGTGATCGGCTTTGTCACGACACTGGCCATTTTTTCAGTTGTACGTGGTATCGACGGCGGAGTAAAAGTGCTCAGCAATACCAATCTTCTGGTTGCCTGTGCACTGTTGCTCTTTGTCATCATCGTAGGATTTTCCACATTCTTGGCAACCCTACCCAAAACGATCATCGGCTATGTGGAAAATATTTTGCCATTGAGTAACCCGTACGGCCGGGATGATCAAACATGGATGCACGGCTGGACCGTCTTCTACTGGGCATGGTGGATCTCATGGTCACCATGTGTCGGCATGTTTATCGCGCGTGTTTCCAAAGGGCGTACGGTACGCCAATTCGTGAGTGCCGTTATCCTCATACCGACCTTCATTACACTGGTATGGATGTCTGCCTTCGGTGGCATTGCGATAGATCAGATCATCAACAAAGTGGGGGAATTGGGCACTAACGGGCTCACCGATGTCACACTGTCGCTGTTTCATCTGTACGATGCACTGCCGATGAGCACATTTTTGTCTGTCATTTCAATTGTGCTGATCATGGTGTTCTTCATCACTTCATCCGACTCTGCATCGCTCGTTATCGATAGTATTACAGCAGGCGGGAAAATCGATGCTCCCATCCCGCAACGTGTATTCTGGGCGACTATCGAAGGCGCTATTGCGGCCGTTCTTCTCTGGGTAGGCGGTACGGAAGCCATACAGGCTCTTCAGGCAGGTACTATTTCCACCGCTTTGCCATTTACCCTCATCTTATTGGCAATGTGTGTCAGCCTTGTACTTGGCATGCGTAGCGAATTGTCACTC
Organism: Photobacterium panuliri; assembly: GCF_059920555.1. NCBI lineage: Bacteria > Pseudomonadati > Pseudomonadota > Gammaproteobacteria > Vibrionales > Vibrionaceae > Photobacterium > Photobacterium panuliri. Next base: position 181,885 of record NZ_CP197193.1, on the reverse strand, counting down.
TACCGCTCATCTTACGCTTAATGCATTACGCTTGAGCGGCTTACTTACCTACCACAAAAAAACGCACCTTCGGGTGCGTTTTATCATTTACCTTGTCACGGCAGCGTTGTACTAAACCTCAACGACCACCTTTTTCGCCAGCGACATGGCTAGGTTATTATCATAATACGCCGCTTCATTGATAAAATGCGGGTAGGCTTCATACTCTCCCTCCCAACAAATTATCGAACCATCAAACAGGGTAAAAATCGGATCCCCATTATGCAGGGGCTTGAAATCAGCATCCTGCACATTGCGATGGACCATACCGATGCGCTCCCCCTGCTCATTTTCAGGCAACTTCAAGGTTTCGTGGTATTTATAAGCCTCAAAACTCGACGGCAGCACAGGCAACTCATCCCGGTTATACAAATCAATATAATCAAGAATATGGCCAGTCATTTCTTCCATCCACTCAAGAATATCTTGGCGGATCACCGATTGCGGCTGAGGGCCCACCTCTACAATTACCCCCTGCGGGGCAATAGAACTAAGAAAATAATGCTCGGCAACCGATATTTGGTCTTCCAACACAATCACGGCATCTGGCATTTTTGAAACAACATATGCGGCAAGTTTTCGGTTAAAGGCGTCAGATTGCAGCAAGATCAGCGACGGTCCCATATTACTGGTCGTATTATGAAGATCGATAATGAAATCGGTTCGAGCGTCGCCTTTTGGCCCAAGTTGGGCGTTGAGTACCTTTGCCCTACTCTGCTCGTAATTTGTCAGTAACGGGTCTGTCAAATCGGTATGGCTAAACTGGCGGTTCATATCACTGTCAAGGTAACGCTTGTTCTCTTGATAGGCTTTAGGATTAGCAAATACCGTTTCTGTTGCAAAGCTATCCCTAATAATCGATGCCGATGACTGCTGCCACTTGCGTAGCAAATAAATTCCACTAAATTCATTACCGTGGGTTCCCCCCACAATGGCAACAGTCTTGATCTTATTCGTCCTTGTAATCACAGCTTGGGCTCACTCTATTGTGGTAGATACCCAAACAGATACCAGCTTGCTGCTTATTTTTCCAGAAATTTTGCATAACAATTATATCGGATGGGTTTGTGCCACTTTTAGATAGGCATATAACTCGCCATTCTTGTACTCTATGGCAGAATGAATACGGCTATTTCGGTTGGCGACAATCCAACTTTGGTAACGATCATCCCCACTCTGGATATCCAAAGCTATCATCCCTTGCACCAACGCCCACCGGCCAATGGTTCGTATCCGCTTAAACAACGTGTATTCTTCCAACCTACCATCAGGATACAAATATAACTCCGTAACATGCCCGGCACTGCACGATTTGATCCACACTTGCGCTGTCACTTCAGCGCGATTGAAAGAACGCTTCATACCAAGCCAAACATCAAAGTCAGCCTGCTCATTCTTATCTGGCTCTGGCAAGGCATCAAGCGGGAGCAAACGCACCCGTTCTGATTCACGGTAATACAATTGCAGAAGTTGCTTGGCTTTTTTGTCCGACATCCTTTTCATCCAACTAGATTTACCAAAACCCTTACTTTACCGCCAGTTTCGATGAAGACTCAGTGAAGACTTAGCAGAATGTTAACTCGGTCAAAACCTTCATTCTCTAGCTACCAACTCACCTTTCCACGCATCGCTTTAGTTTGCCCGCGCTGGCTTTTCTTCTCCATTCTTCGCTGCTGCGAACCACGAGTAGGTTTAGTTGCCACTCGCTTTTTTTGTACCTGTGCAACAGATCGAATCAACTCGGCCAGACGCTCAAGGGCATCCTCCCTGTTTTGTTCTTGAGTTCGATATTGCTGAGCTTTGATTATCACTACCCCGTCTTTGGTGATCCGGCTGTCCTTGAGCACCAACAAGCGCTCCTTGTAAAAAGCAGGCAAGGTAGATCGCCCGATATCAAACCGGAGATGGATAGCGGAAGAGACTTTATTGACATTTTGCCCCCCGGCCCCTTGGGCACGGATAGGGGTCAATTCGATTTCCCAATCACTGAGAGTAACGTTGTTGGATATGACTAACATGCTGTACTTACTTTTCAATAGAGTCACGACAGCATAAAGAGACATCTATCCCTGTCAACTACTACCGTGACGGGATCGTCGGCAACGCAAGGAGCAGTATTTCACCTCGTCCCAGCAATTTTTCCACTTTTTACGCCATGTAAAAGGACGTGAGCATACCTCACAGACCTTTCGCGGCAGGTAAGTTTTACTGTGGGGCATACTTCACCATTATCAATCGTAATAGCACTGAAACTTATACTCAGGCTTTTTCAAAATAGTTCAGTGCATACCCCACTATCTCTCCCAATTACGCGGCCCGATGGAAGATGTGGTACATCATGGCAAGCCATAACGTAACACCACAAATGGCAAACAGCGAAAACACCAAGAGTTGCTTTATTTTGGCTAACAAAGTGGACATCAGCATAACCGGCCTCCTATTTGGGCTGTCAGTTGTTCAAAATGTTCCGATAACCATGATACCCAAGCCTCTACCAATACTTATTGCAACGTTTTGTACAACAAAGCGATTTAGCGCCCTCGCTTCGTGGCCAATAATCCTTGAAAAAGAGCCATCGCGTCAGAAATTCACCATGTGTTAAATATACAGAAATCGTTCTGTATCCAACACCTTAAGGTTAGTTGGGTATAGGAATACTTTAACAATCAAACACTGAATAAGTAAGGATCCAGCGCATATTCTGAAGAGAAAAAAGCCCGGGCATGCCGGGCTAATTTATAAGGCCGTCACACTCGACGGTAAGGCAGGTAAACAGGCTCCCAAATATGCTCAGCCAGCTCTTTATTGATATCTTTGTTGACAAGGTGGCTATGCGGCTCAGTTGCTTGAATCATCTCCAAAATACGTCGCGCAACAGCAATAGAAACTGTCTTTAGCTCACTAATTTTCGGATAGATACAACCATTAGCCAGATCTTCTTCGCTTACCATATCCGCCAGCGCATAAGAAGCCGTTGTAAACATATCCAAACTAATTTTCGGCACCCGCGACACAATCGCCGCTAGACCAACGCCAGGAAAAATAAACACGTTATTCCCCTGCCCGACACGATACTCATAACCATTGTATTCAACATTGGCAAATGGGCTGCCTGTTGCAACAATCGCCATACCATCACTCCAGCGATAGATATCTTCCGGTACGGCCTCGCAATTCGCCGTCGGATTAGACAACGGGAACACCATTGGCCGCGAGGTATATTCCATCATCTTCTGGACATGCTTCTCATTAAACGCCCCACCGACCCCACTAGTGCCCAGCAGCACGGTGACTGGATGATTGTCAATTAACTCAGCCAGCGACACCTTACCTTCCTGCGCAACACTCCAGCCTTCGGCCAACGAACGAGGCTTAGCATAGCGCTTTTTGTATTCGTCCAGTTCAGGACGGTCATCAAATACCAACCCCTGTGAGTCGAGGATGAATATACGATCTCGAGCCGCGGCGTGCGAAGCCCCTTCTTTGAGCAAGCCAGCATAAATTTGATCGGCGACACCCACCCCACCGGCGCCAGCGCCGTATACCACGTAAGTCTGATCAGCCAACGACTCGCCTTTGATCTTACAAGCTCCCAAAATACCCGCCAACACAACAGAGCCTGTACCTTGAATGTCATCATTGAATGACGGCAAGGTGTCCTCATAATCTGTCAGGTTATCGAAGGCATTAGATTTACTGAAATCTTCCCATTGCAATACCGCATTAGGGAAATGACGCTTAACCTGACGGACAAATTTACCGATAAATGCCTTGTATTCCTCGCCGCGCATTCTGCGACGTGGTACACCCAAATACATTGGGTCATCAAGCAGATCTTGGTTATCCGTACCAACATCTAACGCAATAGGCAAACAATGGGCAGGGTGAATACCCGCTCCGAGCGTATAAAGTGACAGCTTACCGATCGGGATCCCCATCCCGCCTACGCCTTGGTCACCGATACCCAAAATACCTTGGCTATCGGTCACCACAATAATTTTGATATCTTTGCCGGTGAAATGCTGCGCCAATTGCCCCATTTTCTTAACGTTGTCAGCTGTGATATACAGCCCCCTCGCCTTTTGATAGCGATGGCTGAATTCCTGACATGCTTTGCCGACTGTCGGGGTATAGATAATCGGGGTCATTTCTTCGATATGACGTGATAACAATGCGTAAAATAACGTCTCGTTACGATCTTGCAGTGCCCTTAGGAAAAGATATTTTTCAATGTCTGTCGAAGCACTTTTAAAACCGTCATATACCCGGTTTAACTGATCTTCGAACGTCTGTACGCGAGGAGGCAGCAGTCCATCTAGCAGAAATGCTTTTCGCTCTTCGTATGAAAACGCTGTACTTTTATTGAGGGTCCGATCATTTAACAGTTCGGTGCCTGTTAATGATACAGGCCGAAATTCATTGCCGTGTTCATCTTTCCAGCGCAAATATTTCCCTATTGTCATCATTTCCTCCAGTCTTGTTATTGGTCTACATCATTCTCTTTTTTATATGCCCACCTTACTTCAAGGTGCAGGGTTCAATTTTGGTAAGTGGCTTGAAGTTATTTGGGTATATTGCGTTAAACTTATGGCCTAACAACCTAAGTTATCTAATGGTAGATTCAATTGTATGCCTAACTAAGCCGCAAAAATGTGATGGCTGGATTCTTTTTTCGATGGATAAAAATTCTCTCACCTTTGTGTGGGAGGAAACAAAATGCCTTGAATACAAAGTGCTTTATCATTAAAAATACTACGCCAAAAGCAGCTAATCCGGATAGTATCATTGAAATTGCCCATATCCGCGTTAATAAGAATTTACCTAGGCATGCTTTACTACTTGATTGTGCCATCTTATTGATAAATAGAGAAAGCGAATGAAAACAGACAAGCGAAACGTGCGCATCATTCACCAAGACGGGCAGCCTGCCTTTGCTGTTATCCCATACCACGAATACATAAAGCTGGTGAAACAAGAAACGGATGCAGATAGCAAAACGTACCTACCACACGAAGTAGCTGAAATTATGTTAGTTAATGATGTCAGCTACATTACAGCATGGCGTAAACACCTCAATATTAGTCAGAAAGAGTTAGCGCAGCGCATGGGTATTTCACAAGCAGCCGTTAGCCAAATGGAAAATATTGACTCAAATCCACAGCATGAAATGCTAAAAAAAGCAGCAAAAGCATTGGATGTTAGTGTTGATCAGTTAATTGACTAAGGAAACAGACTGAAGATGTTCTAGTATATTGCAGATCATACAATAGGTGTCGATATCGCCGCTGTAATCATTAGCGTTGGAGCGGGTGTTTTGCTTGCAGGTCTCCTTTGACTATCGGTTCGACATGTTAATAAACAAAGCCTCCTTCTATATAGGTAGCTCTGTTTTTTTACTGGTGGTTTAAACTGTAGTGGCAAAGTCGATTCCGTTTGGGTTTTAGTCGGTTTATTCCTCGCACTCAAAGTTAAAATTAGAGTTCGATACAGCCATGAGAAAAACTCGAAATAGAAATTAGCTAAAACTAACAGCCCCCCTCCCGCAAAGGAAGGGAACCGTTGAGGTGATAATAATTGGAAATAAGTATATTGGATTGGCTGAAGTTGGCAGCATTGGCCGTTGGTATCATCATTGTTATGAGTAACACCTATATACGCATTAACGACAATGTGGAGGTTACCATTGGTGTTCCTAAGAACATGAAACCTGGCGAGAACGTACGTTTCGCATATCAGTTTCCATTATGGCGACCATTCATCAACATAAAGGTAAAAGCATGAGTGAATCACTCGTAAAAATATGGCGAGTAGAGATTGAAAGCCATGGCTCTCTTGCTGACGGCATTAGAGCCATGAATGAAACTCTTGGTGCAAAGTACACTAACAGCCGTGTAAATGAATGGCAGGATGGAAGGCAGAAGCTACCAAAGAAAGCCGCACGTTACATGCTACAATTTGTATTACCGCAGATAATGAAAAAGTACAATGTCAGCAATAAGGCATCACGGGAAATTACTGACGAAATTATGGGATTATTGCCAGAGTAAATCGTGCCATATGTACAGAGCCATCTTTGATAAAAAGTGGCTCTGTTTTTATGCTGGTAGTTGGAATATCCCCCACTCCTCCTATTAGGACAATAACAATAATGATGCTGTACAACGAGGTCGATATTACTGGATCAGATGCACGACGTTGAACTGCACACGTACATCACTATTAAAGAGTTCGAATCATGAGAACCACGAAACGTAAGCCACAGTCTGTAGGTGAAATCCTCAGAATTGAATTCTTAGAGCCTATGGGAATCAAAAACAGTGAATTGGCTGATAGACTTGGTGTTCACCGCAACACTATTAGCAACCTACTTAACAACAAAACGGCACTGACGCCGGAGTTGGCCGCCAAGCTATCAGCTGCATTTAATAACACGGCTGAATTTTGGCTTAACATCCAAAATGCCAATAATATTTGGCAAACAAAGCATATCTATGAGGCATTGACAAAAGAAATAGTGCCTTTTTCCAAGCATCAGAATTGAACTATGTGCCTGTTAATTATATTACCCCAAAGCCCCTCGGGGCTTTTATTACGGGTATGCGGGTGATTTCTACTCAATGACGCAGGTAATAGCCATGTTAAGTATGCTTTTCTATGTTAATACGCTCTGTCAGCAAAACCATAAGAAGCATCACAGATCACTGAATGTAAAAATAAAAAAAGGAGCCAGTGCTCCTCTTTATCAGTGAATAATTCAAAAATTATCGGCCAGGCCTAAAATGTCACAACCTTATCAGCCTGCAACGTCCATCGTGACAGATCGTCCAACGTACCAATCTGCACCCCATCCACTAATGGCAAGTCACTTAAACCCCTTGCATGGCAGCAGGTCTTACACAACACGACTTCCGCCCCCTGGGCCAACAAAATTTCCAGCATCTGCTGAATATGGTACCCCTCACTGGGATTTTGCTTCTGCAAAGCACAGCCCACCGCATCCGACATTAAGAATATCTTAATTTCTGTTTTGGCCTCATCCTGCTCATTGAGATTGATTGCGAGGCGCAAGCCGTTAAAGGAGCGCTCAGAGCCATAAGGGGCATCATTAAGAATGAATAAAAGTGTCTGTGTGTTGTTGTTCATTGGTAGCATTATCCCATCGAGCAAAATGTATCCCCAAGCACTATCAAAGTACTCGTTTTCGTACTCTCTGAATCCGACGGCTTGAGGTAAATTAGGGAGAGGTATCCTACGGTATTTGTCAGACAAAAAATGTGACAGATGAATTCTTTATCAAAACAAAATACTTATATTTTGTGCCAAATAAACTTACTTTTCCTGTTGAAATACATTCTGATTATTGTGGATGTACAACCGAAACAGGTGTCATATTTCTCAGATGCTTACGCTTTGTTTTGGCAATTAAACGCATTGAATTCTGCTTTACGATAGCACGAATATGCTTATGATCCTTCATACCTTCTCCTTGGTCATCGATTTAATCAATAATAAAAACAACCACCTAAGATATTCAATCACGATATGGACAGTTAAATGACAGAGAAATGTAAATTATTCTGCCATGTAAAATGCACGCATAACTTATGCGAGATACGTCTCATGAAAAATAAAGAACCACATATTTGGTCATTAAAATAACACAACAAAATAATCTGACCACAAACTCATACTAGCACAGTATTTGATAAAATGATCAATAACAGTAAAAGTTAGTACAGCCGCATACAAAAAAACCGCATATACAACAACTTACAACATCATACACTCCAAACAGTCGACACTGTAAGATTACTGCATACCTTTTTAATCACTATTATGTAGTTACAGATTTTATAAATTCAGAAGAATATATTAAATTAACAGCTACACTGGAAATAAAAAATAGTAATTTTGTGTCTTTTTAAACCCAAGTTTATAAGAAAGATAAATTGCAGCGTCATTATTATCATAACAACTCCAGCATGGTATCCTTTTTTCAAAGAGCATTGATAGTATAAAATACTGACTCAAATAGGTAGCAAAGCCTTTATTTCTTTCATCACGTCTAGTTGCAACCATCATGTCTGTATATTGATGATATGGGTAACATGACCACACACAACTAATAATCGTATTACCCCGCATCAAGCAGTACCCATCACCGTCTGCGTCTACAAAGTCCTTTGGTATAGGCCAATAGAGCGAAAAATCAGGATCAATCTCACTTGATATACGCTGTGCTAACGCCAACCCAATCGGCTCTACGGTATATCCATTCGGTAACTTCAATCCCATATCAGGGTCATATTTAACTAATTCAAAACAATGTCGCCTCAGTAAGGAAAAAGATGATGCTGCAGATAATTTTTCTGTCATAGTTTCATCAGCCATGATTATCATGATTTGATGATATTGAAGTAAGTTAACAAGACATTTCATCACTCTGCTATCAGTACATTCACCAAAAACAATAGCTTCTGAATCATTATTAATGATGAGGTACAAACGGGGGGATTGACAATCATCAACATAATACTTCGCGCTTATTAATGCTTTTCTTACTATGCCAACCCACGATTTTTCAAATTTTATAGAATCTAAAGCATGATGAAAAAAAACACTTTTCACTTGGCACATTACATCCTGCATAGTCTAGCCACATTTTTATTTTGTATATTTATTCAAGCAATATTAATAATTTTTATCCACACAAGAATATGTGTTGCCTCTTACATAGATTAAGCACCATTATTTACGTCTAATAAATATATTTAAAATATAAACATGACCAACTTGCGATTTAGCACACAAACCCTCATCACAAATAACCACATCAGTCTCAATTTTGCTGATGACTACTGCAATGTAAGCTGTTTTCTCACCCCCTTCACCTCTATTCAGGTATATTTCATAATTTGAATGCTTAGATAGCACACTAAATCCTGTATCTTGAGATATAATCTCGCTCTAACTGACGAATTGACCAAAGGAAAACCCAAATATGGAATTTGATGCTCTGCTGACGCTTTCACAAAATGGCAAAATGCTTGCCAACCCAAAGCGTATCGCTCTGCTCAAATCCATTGCTACCACGGGCTCAATCAGCCAGGGAGCCAAACAGGTGGGTATCAGTTACAAAACCGCCTTTGACGCGATCAAAGAAATGAACCAATTAGGGGACACACAACTCGTCAGCTGTGAAAAAGGCGGCAAAGGTGGTGGCGGCGCCTCACTCACCGAACAGGGTAAACGGTTGGTCCAGATGTATGATTTATTGGAACAAATTCAGGAAATGGGACTCAATGCCCTTAAAGATGACTCAGTTCCGCTGCACAGTTTACTTGGCGTAATGAGCAAACTGTCACTGCAAACCAGTGCTCGCAACCAATTATTCGCAACCATCAAGAATATCGAGAACCACGCTCTCTATGATTTAATCACGCTCCAAATCACAGCGCAGTGCACAATCATCGCCACAATTACTCACGGCAGTACCCTGCGACTCGGGCTTTCCCCCAATAAAGATGCAGTAGCGCTGATCAAAGGACCCGCCATCACAATCAGAACCCTACTGGATCCAGTTAACAAAGAGGAAAACCAAATTCGGGGCATAATCCGCCGTATCGAGCGCGACAGCAAAATGGTCGAAGTTTGTCTTGAGATAGGCGAAGGAAACGAGCTCAATGCACTCGTCACCGAAGAAATTGCAACTAACGAACAACTGAATGTAGGGATGACAGCTTATGCCTGTTTTCCTTCTTCTCAGGTTATCGTTGCAACTTTAACCGAGCAGAAAAAAACCATTAACTAGAACAACAGCCAAGAAAATCACTCTCGAAGCTTTATACAATGCTGCGATAATGGCGTATACACTTCACCTTTCAGCAGACAGTCTTCCAAATGCTTATAATCAAGGTACTGGAACACCATGATAATCAGCATTGACACTAACATGCCAACCAGTGCCACCCTAGCCAGCCATTTTTTCCGGGAATTTAACGCATAAAGCAAAGTTCCCACAGACAACGGAGCCAAACCTAAAAATAGCGGTTGAAAATCTAACACTGAATGATCCTATCCCACGCTTTACCTTAAAGTAGATCCCTACCGTAAAGCCGATAAAAAAAACACTCACATAATACGCCCTAAGCATACCTCAGTTCAAAGATAGAAGCCGTTTTTTACAAACTCTGACATAACATTCACATTCTGTCTTACTTTGCTATTGATAAAAATATCGACTAGCGCACAGAACATTCACTCTGAGCATAAATTATCTGAACAATATCACATTTCATCCAATATCGCCGTGCATATCGAAACGTTTCGCTCTACATTTAGCGCCAACGAAACGTTTGCGTAAACGTTTCGATGGAAATTTACGGCATGAGCCTTTCTACACTCTGCCGCAGAACATAAGCATCATCCGTATGAATCAAAAAGGTGCAACATGAAGAAAAGCGCGCTTATCAACTCTGAACTCTCCTACTTGGTTGCCACTCTGGGCCACACAGACGAAGTCACCGTGTGCGACGCGGGTTTGCCGATTCCCGACGAAACCCAGCGTATCGACCTTGCGCTGATCCCCGGTGTACCTACTTTTATCGAAACGGTGAAAGCTCTACTGGGTGAAATGCAAATTGAAGGCGTGATCATGGCTGAAGAGTTCAAGCAAGTCAGCCCTGAACACCATAGCGCCCTGATTGGTTTATTACGTGAAGAAGAAGCCGCCTGCGGGAAAACCTTCAATATCGCTTATGTACCGCACGAGGCATTCAAGGTTCATACCCAAAACAGCAAAGCGGTGATTCGTACCGGTGAATGCACCCCTTATGCCAATGTTATTTTCCAAGCCGGCGTAGTGTTTTAAACGCAACCCAGTTGCAAGGACTTCACATGACTCAGCCAATTCTAGAACTCAAAGACATCGAAAAGGCCTTCCCCGGTGTAAAAGCGCTGGACAAAGCCAGCCTGAATGTCTACCCAGGTAAGGTAATGGCCTTAATGGGAGAAAACGGCGCCGGCAAATCGACCCTTATGAAGGTACTGACCGGAATCTACACAATGGATGCCGGAGAACTACGCTATCAAGGCCAAAACGTTAAATTCAACGGCCCTCGCCATTCCCAAGAAGCCGGCATCAGCATTATCCATCAGGAGCTCAACCTTATCCCTGAGCTCACCATTGCCGAAAACATCTTCCTTGGCCGCGAGCGTACCAATGCTTTTGGCGGTATCAAATGGAACGAGATGTACCGCGAGGCCGATGCCCTGCTCCAACGCCTGAACGTCAAGCACAGCTCTAAAACCCTGCTGGGCGCCTTGAGTCTGGGTGAGCAGCAGATGGTCGAAATCGCCAAGGCCCTGTCGTTCAAATCTCAGGTCATTATTATGGATGAGCCGACAGACGCACTGACAGATACAGAAACAGAATCCCTGTTCAAGGTCATCAACGAACTTCGCGAAGAAGGTACTGGGATTGTTTATATCTCGCACCGCCTCAAGGAAATTTTCGAGATCTGCGACGATATCACTGTTCTACGCGACGGTAAGTTCATCGGCCAGCGCCAGGTCGCCGACATCGATGAAGATGGCATGATCGAAATGATGGTTGGCCGTCGCCTTGATGAGCAATACCCTCGTATTGACGTTAAGCACGGCACCACCTGCCTCGAAGTCAAAAACCTCTGCGGAGCCGGGGTGAACAATGTCAGCTTTACCCTTGACCGTGGCGAAATTCTCGGTATTTCGGGCCTAATGGGCGCGGGGCGTACCGAGTTGATGAAAGTCATCTACGGCGCACAGACTCGAGAATCCGGTGATATCATTCTTGACGGCAAAGTGATTAACCCAATCAACCCACAAGATGGCCTTGCCAACGGTATCGCGTATATTTCAGAAGACCGTAAAGGTGACGGCCTGATCCTAGGGCTTTCTGTTAAAGAAAATATGTCTATCTGCTCACTGGCGCAGCTTTCCAAAGGCATCCAGCTCAACCATTACGAAGAAGTCACCGCCGTTGAAGACTTTATCCGCCTATTCAATATCAAAACACCAAGTCGTGACCAAATCATCGGAAACCTCTCCGGCGGCAACCAACAAAAAGTTGCCATCGCCAAAGGGCTGATGACTCGACCTAAGGTGCTGATCCTCGACGAACCAACCCGCGGTGTCGATGTGGGTGCAAAAAAAGAAATCTACCAGCTTATCAACCAATTCAAAGCGGAAGGCATGAGCATCATCTTGGTGTCATCTGAAATGCCGGAAGTACTGGGCATGAGCGACCGTATCCTGGTGATGCACGAAGGCAAAATCAGCGGGGAATTCATGGCCAACGAAGCCAACCAAGAAAAACTACTTGCCTGCGCAGTAGGTAAACACATCAACGAGGTAGCAGCATGAGCACCAACGCTATGACCAAACAACAAACCGCAGGTAGCAACAAGCTATTTAGCAAAGAGTGGCTGATTGAGCAAAAATCGCTGATCGCCCTGATTTTCTTGATTATGGTGGTCTCGTTCCTTAACCCGAACTTTTTTACTGTCGACAATATTCTCAACATTCTGCGCCAGACCTCGGTTAATGCCATCATCGCCGTAGGTATGACTTTGGTCATCCTGACTGCCGGTATCGACCTGAGCGTAGGTTCGGTATTGGCCTTGTGCGGTGCCTTTGCTGCCTCGCTGATCGCAATGGAAGTACCGGTCATGGTGGCCGTGCCTACCGCCCTGTTAGCCGGTGCCGCTCTCGGTGCCATCAGCGGCGTGATTATCGCCAAGGGCAAAGTGCAGGCCTTCATTGCCACTCTGGTCACCATGACCCTCTTGCGCGGTGTCACCATGGTCTATACCGAAGGCCGCCCAATTTCTACCGGCTTTACCGACGTAGCCGACAGCTTTGCTTGGTTCGGTACAGGCTATGCAATGGGCATCCCTGTGCCAATCTGGCTGATGGTGATTGTGTTCGCCGCGGTATGGTACATGCTTAACCACACTCGCTTTGGTCGTTACATCTACGCGATGGGCGGCAACGAATCTGCAGCACGCCTGTCTGGTATCAACGTAGATCGCGTCAAGATTGGCGTCTACGCAATCTGCGGCCTATTGGCAGCACTAGCAGGCTTAATCGTAACCTCTCGTCTTTCATCGGCTCAGCCTACTGCAGGTATGGGATACGAGCTGGATGCGATTGCGGCAGTTGTACTGGGCGGCACCAGCCTGGCAGGCGGCAAGGGCCGTATCATGGGAACCCTAATCGGTGCCTTGATCATCGGCTTCCTGAACAACGCCCTGAACCTGCTGGATGTCTCCTCGTACTACCAGATGATTGCCAAAGCAGTGGTCATTCTGCTGGCAGTACTGGTCGATAACAAAAACAAGTAACAACAACCTCTGAACGATGGTGCGGGCAGTTATCCCCCCTGCCCGCCTCCACACACCCGACATATCGTAGAAAGGAAAACGGAATGAAAAAGTTAGCAACCCTGATCTCGGCCGCTGTAATTTCTGCCTCTTTCAGCACGACTGCGGCTGCACAAGAGACCTTGGCCATGGTGGTTTCCACCCTGAACAACCCATTCTTCGTCACCATGAAAGATGGCGCAGAAGCCAAAGCCAAAGAGCTGGGCTATAACCTGATTGTTCTTGATTCGCAAAATGACCCAAGCAAGGAGCTGTCGAACATCGAAGACCTAACGGTTCGCGGTGTGAAAGCTATTCTGATCAACCCAACCGATTCCGATGCCGTCTCCAATGCCATCCGCATGGCCAACCGTTCCAAGATCCCAGTACTGACCCTTGACCGTGGTGCAAGCCGTGGCGAAGTTGTCAGCCATATCGCGTCGGACAACGTAGCCGGTGGTGAAATGGCCGGTAAGTTCATCATGGAAAAAGTGGGCGAAAAAGCGCGTGTGATCCAGCTAGAAGGCATTGCAGGTACATCGGCAGCCCGAGAGCGCGGCCAAGGCTTCATGCAAGCGGTTGACGGCAGCGAGATGAAGCTTCTGGCTAGCCAGCCAGCAGACTTTGACCGTACTAAGGGCCTGAACGTTATGGAAAACATGCTGGCTGCAAACCCTGATGTACAAGCGGTATTTGCCCAGAACGATGAAATGGCACTGGGTGCCCTGCGTGCAGTACAAGCCTCAGGCAAAGACGTGCTTATCGTTGGTTTCGATGGTACTGAAGACGGCATCGCCGCCGTTAAGCGCGGCAAGCTAGGTGCAACCATTGCTCAGCAGCCTGACCTTATCGGTGCGCTAGGTATCGAAACCGCCGACAAGATGCTGAAGGGCGAAAAAGTGGAAGCCAATATTCCAGTTCCACTGAAAGTCATTTCTGAGTAATCTGCCACTCGATTATACAGGGCCGGGTTAACCTCGGCCCTGTCGCCAAAACCTATCGTTTAGCAGCCGTATCTCCTTCTGCTGCTAACCCATACATTTTGGCCAGATAGAATCAAAAAGGTCCCGATATGAATAAATTAGTCGTTCTTGGCAGTGTGAACGCCGACCATGTCCTTCAAGTTGCCTCTTTCCCTCGTCCGGGCGAGACACTGCACGGCCATAGCTACAATGTGATCCCAGGTGGAAAAGGTGCCAACCAAGCCGTTGCTGCCGCCCGCCTGGGTGCGGATATCGCCTTCATTGCCTGTGTCGGCGATGATGCCTTCGGTCACCAGATCCGTGAGGAGTTTGCCAAAGACGGCATGAACAACGACGCCGTTATGATTGAAGCAGGCATGCCAACCGGTATTGCAATGATTCAAGTTGCCGCCACCGGCGAGAACAGCATTGCTATTTCGGCCGAAGCCAATGGCTGCCTGACTCCCGAGCGCCTCGAACCGCACCACAACCTGATCAAAAGTGCCGATACCCTGCTGATGCAGCTAGAAACACCAATGGCCACCATCGAGGCCGCAGCTCGCATCGCCAAACAGGCCAGAACCCGAGTAGTGCTGAATCCGGCGCCAGCCCAGCCGTTATCGGATGACTTATTGCAACATATTGATATGATTACGCCAAACGAAACAGAAGCAGAACTGCTTACCGGCGTGAAAGTGGTTGATATGGCGACGGCACAACAAGCAGCAGACGTACTGCACGCCAAAGGCATTTCACAGGTTCTGATCACACTTGGCAGCCAAGGGGTTTGGATCAGTGAGAACGGCAAAGGTGAACAGGTACCGGGATTCCGTGTAGACGCCAAAGACACCACTGCAGCCGGTGATACCTTCAACGGTGCGCTGCTCACCGGGCTTCAGGACGGTCGTTCAATGGAAGAGGCCATCCGCTTTGCCCATGCAGCAGCAGCCATTTCAGTGACCCGAATCGGGGCGCAAACCTCTATCCCGCACCTACGTGAGGTCGAGCGCTTCCTGATGGAACATTGATTTTATGATTTGCCGCGCCCACCCATTCGGGCGCGGCGTAGGGAGAAACCATGGCGACAATAAAAGATGTGGCAAAACATGCTGGCGTATCAACGTCGACGGTCAGCCACGTACTCAACAAAACCCGCTTTGTCAGTGAAGACATCTCCGTGCGTGTAATGGCAGCCGTCGAAACGCTCAACTACGCTCCTTCTGCACTCGCACGCAGCCTCAAAGTCAACCATACCCGCACCTTCGGGATGCTGGTCACCACCTCAACCAACCCTTTTTTCGGCGAAGTCGTCAAAGGTGTCGAACGGCGCTGCTACGAGCAGGGCTATAACCTCATTCTATGCAATACCGAAGGGGATCTCGAACGTATGCGAGCCAACCTCGACACCCTATTGCAAAAACGCGTCGACGGCTTGCTGCTGATGTGCAGCGAAGTCGACGGGCAAGCATTCGATCTGTTCGCCCGTCACCAACCCGTCCCCACGGTGGTGATGGACTGGGGCCCAATCGACTTCCCGAGTGACAAAATTCAGGATAACTCGCATCATGGCGGTTATTTGGCAACCCGCCACTTGATTGAACAAGGCCACACCGCTATTGGTTGCCTGACCGGACCACTGGATAAGCTCACCGCTCAACAACGTTTATCGGGCTATATTCAGGCAATGGAAGAAGCAGGGCTTGGCATCAACAAGCAGTGGATCGCCTCAGGCAATTTCGAGTGCGAAGGCGGCGAGATCGCATTCAATGAGGTATATGCACGCGGCAAACTGCCTACGGCCTTTTTCATCTGTAACGACATGATGGCGATGGGAGTCATTAATACCGCTAGCAAACGAGGTATTAAAGTGCCAGACGATCTCTCCATCGTCGGCTACGATGACATCAAGCTGGCCAAGTACGTCACACCGTCGCTCACAACGATTCACCAACCCAAGCACCGTTTGGGCCAGCAGGCGGTTGATGTATTGCTTGAAAAAATCAACCATCAGCGCGAAGGCCACACGGTGATTCAACTAGAACCCACCTTGGTCGAACGAGACAGCGTTAAAAACTTGCTCTCTTAGCTGCTACCTGTTTCGCTAATTACTGCTATTATCACCCTCAAACCGCAGCCCAAACTGCGGTTTTTTATAGCTATAAAAAAATGTTTCATTGAAAACCCATTACGGCCAGACTCAATTTAAGAACGTAACCTTGCCATTCAGTAACAACTAACCTTTATTTGCGTTTAGGGACTCAGTAAAATATCCCAAACAACGAACTAACCGAGAACAACATGGCGAAACTAACACTTCAAGAGCAGATGCTTAAAGCTGGCTTGGTCAATGAAAAGAAGCTTAAAAAAGCAAAGAAAGGCTCAAAAAAGAACCGTGTACAGGCAAGAGAAGTTAAAGCGGCCGTTGAAGAGAACAAGCGACTACAGCAAGAGCGTGACAAAGCACTGAGCGAGCAGCAGCAGGAGCAGCGCCTGACTCAAGAGATTCAACATCAAATTAAGCAACTCATCGAAATGAACAAACTTAATTTGAAAGATAGCGATATCAAATACAACTTTACCGATGGCACCATCGTGAAATCGTTGTATGTTGAATCCCTTGTTCGTGATCAGCTTATCAAAGGTATTCTGGCTATCGCCCGCTACGAAGACTCCTACGTTGTCATTCCGAGCAGCGTGGCCAATAAAATTGCCCAACGCGACGCTCAAGTGATTATCGAGCAGAAAGAACCTGAATCTGACGTCATTGCCGAAGACGATCCGTACGCCGACTTTGTCGTACCAGATGACCTAATGTGGTGATCCCTACCAGCCTTCGTTTTCTACGAAGGCTTTTATTTTTTATCTAAAAATAGCCAATAACCATCTTATCAACACTCTTCACTACTGATTATTGAAAGAATAATGAAAATGACAACCATCCTGAAGATCGTGGCTATTCTGTTCATCTCGAAAATACATCTAGTTAACGCACAACCCATCTCACCTGAAGAACCGACTTACCATGTTACTGAGATTTATGGGGGCTTTATTCATCAACAGGAAATCGCGGTAACGATCAGCCTATGCGCACAACAAACACCATCACAGTGTTATTTTATTACGTTTAACCGCTCTTCATTTTTAGATTTAATGAATATGCAGCCCCTTAAACGACTAAATAATAACAATCCCGCTATAGAATTTTCGGCGGAACTAGCCGCGAAACAATATCGACTTTCTAATCACGATACCCGCATCATACTCAATACCCGTGACATCACCCTTGATCAAATGACCCTGAGCATTGATGGTAAGTTAGTCAGTCCGGCGGCCCAACCTACGGGGAAGGATGATTATGTCACGCTAAGGATCAATGCACTTATTATTCCCAAAGAAAAACTCCACACCTTGAAATCATGGCTGGAAATAGACCTCAACGGCGGAGAACAGAGATACCGTGAACTGAGTGACTGTAAACTGGCTGAACAAATGATAAAAGACACGTCTCCGCTTTTTACAAAAGCCATTGAGCTATGGCAGAGATCAGCCAGCGACAAAGACTTTGCCCTCTGGAAAAATGAAACCTTCCAACCACAATATGATGCATTGCGACAGATTTATGATCCTATTGACTATCGCTATAACCGAAAGATTTCAAAATCTGTACATGAAAAATATTTACTGCCTATTGGTGATTTTGTCTCTTATATGCACCGACTGGTCAGTGTAAGCCCACAGAGTATCTGGTTAACCAAAACCGCCAATAAAATTTTAAAGGCTGAATACCGACAAAACCTGATGTGCACGCCCATATCAAAATTGCAAGAAACCATTGATAGTGCAGACCGCTTCAGGATTAACACTCAACGTTAAGTATTGAATAACATATCAATAAACCGTCAAGACACGCTCTCTGTTATGAACATTTTTTAGGAAGAATGCATTTTTCTTCACGATCTCTTCACCTACATCAATGCATACTCTTTGCATATTCTGAATAATTTAAACCTCCTATAAGTACAGACTAAAATTACAATGAAAAAGATCGTAGCCACCTCACTACTCCTATTGGCATCAAACTCTGTCCTTGCAGCATTTAATGGCTCTCAAATACAACCTATTATCAATACCATTTCGGAAATAAAAAATGCTCCCGATGATACTCATGTCGTATTAACTGGCCATATCGTGCAGTCTCTAGGCAATGAGATTTACCTATTCAAAGACAATACCGGTGAAATAAAAGTCGACATTGATTTTGAAGACTGGATGGGGCAAGACGTCACGCCAAAAGATAAAGTGACAATCCGAGGAGAGATTGATTCCGAATGGTCTTCATCCAAAATTGAGGTTGATAGCGTACAGAAAGTATAAGCAACAAAGCCACCTTCGAGGTGGCTTGGTTCTTATACAGTTTTATTTGCTATTGCTTTCTAACCTGCCAGAGGCCCAATATCACAAGCAACAAAAAGAATAGCGGATCACTCCAGCCAAGACCGGTAAAAATCCCCATAACGGCAGCATAACCGGTTATCAGCACACCCAAGCCATTGGTGATCACCAACGCCACCAGCAACTTGGTCGCTACCCGACCTGATTCGATATCACGCAGCAACAAACTGATAGCAGCAATACCACCAAGGAAAATACTGGTGTGCTGAGAAAGAAACAGCGCATACTGATCGTTAATCTGCACACCGTACATTGGCCACATTTGAGCAGGTAAAGCAAACAACGCCACTGCAAAAACACTATAAATAACACCGTGAATGGTAAGGAAAGTTTTGTTATTCATATCTTGCTCTCTAAACACGATTAAGCCATTACGCCACGGGGCCATGATTCACCGTAGTAAGCGTTGGATTAACATCGAAAATCCGGCCCCGGATACCATCAATACCCATCTGTTGCAGGCGAGCGGTGTGCATTGCCAAATAACGCTCGGCGCTGGCTTGGTCAACAAACAGATAAATGCCACCACCCAGTTTGTCCTGTTCACTTTCCGTCCAAATTTTCCACACGAACCCCGGCTCTTGGTTGATTGATTCAGCCAACCCCGTCAATGCTGCCGCCATCTCTTCACCAAACGGGCCATTAAACGGAAAATCCACCTGCAGTAATTTCATGGTGTTGCCTCTATTGTTTTCTTGCTACGAGCACTGTGCCGTAATCTATATCGCTATTTTCATCTATAATAAATTGACATTAAAGTTCATAATATTGCCATTAATGGTAGATAAATTAGACCAATGAAACTCAAGACCACCCTCGACCAATGGCAAACACTAGATGCTATCCACCGTGCGGGTAGCATTCAGGCCGCTGCTACTTTGCTGAACAAAAGCCATACCACCTTGATATACAGTGTCAAAAAACTGGAGGAACAACTGGGAGTCACACTGCTAGATATTCAAGGAAGAAAAAGCGTTCTAAATGCAACTGGACAATTATTGCTACGCCGGGCCAGTGCAATGTTAGAGCAAGCACACGAACTGGAAATAATCAGTCACCAGCTTAGCCGTGGAATAGAATCGGAGATTACCGTGGCCGTTGACCACCTATGCGATCCCCGACTTCTTTATCAGGCGATAGCACATTTTGCGGCCGATAACAGCACCACGTCGGTACAAGTTATCGAAACGTCATTGAGCAAAACCCAAGAGATGGTCAAACAAGCTAAAGCCGATGTTGCCATCATCAATTTGCCCGTCACCAATTTTCCGGCACAAGCCTTCGGCATGACAAAAATGCTCCCAGTCATTAGCTGTCATCATCCGCTCGCGACAGCCAGCAGCATTTCTCTTACAGAACTATCGGCGATCTGCCAGATTGTCGTACGAGACTTGGGAGGTGCAAACACGGCTAATCAATCTGACAATGATGGGAGAAAAACACAGGATGTGGGATGGCTGAAATCCTCGCAGCGGATCACCGTGGACAATTTCGACCATGCCATGCAGGCTGTCGAGCAAGGCTGTGGTTATTGCCGATTACCCGAACACTTGATACATAGCGGGAAAAGCACAGGCATTGCCATCATCAATGTCGAACATGCGAGTTGCTATCAGGTTCCCCTCCACCTTACCTTGCCCAAAGGTGCTAACACCGGGCCGGCCGCCCTTGCACTCTATGACGCGCTACTTCGCACGTCCTTTGTTTGATAGCGGCTGTGGTAAATTTTCAAGTGTGAGCAACGCTTTCGGCAATCGCCACAGCCTTCGGTGATGACCAACACGTTTTGCGACCTGCCGCCAGAGTCGGTGATACAGAGCAAGGCTGGCAGACTCTTCTTGCTGGAAGGACACACTGTCATGGCCCCAAGAAGGGAAATGTCGACCCGCTCTGGCCTGAGAGATCTCCAGCTCACCCCCGTTTAATCGCAAACGACGGTAAATCAATACCCGTGCCTGCGCCCATTGGCCTTTTCGTAGCAATTGCCATAATTGCCACCGCTCCGGCTTAGGATGAGTCTGAAAATATCGGCGAAGCGCCCACAATCCCCCCATTAGCACCAACAGGCTGATGATCACGCTTGCCAAAATGGGCCAGTAATAGGCCAGCCACGAACGCCACGTGTGTGCGATATGGAATGACTTACCGGCAACCGTCACCGTCTGCAAAATTTGACGCTGAGTATCCCACCAGAAAAAGGTATAGTCCGGAAACTGAATATCCCCGCCCATTTGCAGGATATACACCGTCTGCTCGGTACGACTGGACTGATAATCCCCCCGCGACTGGGTATCGCTTAGTTGGTGCGGCTGGGCATACGCCTGATAACCACGCAGAGATGATGCCGCGTTCGCACCACTGGTCTCTGTCGCCATCAAATCTGGCAATAACACCGACAAGCTATCTTGTGCCGTAATCGTGATGGTACGGGTTACGGCGTCCCCGACATGGAGTGTATCCGTCGACGACTGCCATACCTGACGGACATCCGCCTTACTAGCGGCAAACCAAACGCTCTCTTGGGTGAGCAAACCTGACGGTAACCGGGCTTCAAAACGCACGGAGGATGTTTGCACCGTGCCTCGCACATTCTGGCCATCCTCTCCTGATACCTGCACATTCACCGAAATAGGCGGGATGGTAAACCGACCAGACTGCTGCGGGTACAGGGTAATTTCCCACCGTTGATGTGACCATGTCTGGCCTTGCTCTCGTGTCGTGTAATTGGTGGCTAATTGATTGCGTTGTTTGGCGATCACATTGGGAATATCAACCCGACCAATTCGAGTCCCCCCCGTAAACCAGCGCGATGTGGAAACATCAATGGAGAGGATCACCTGCTCGTTCACACTAAAAACTGGTTTTCCTCCTTCGTCGCCCACCCAAGCCTTCACCCGCACTCCGGTTTTATCGGCTCTTATTTCGGTCTCTTTTTCGATATCTGGTGTAGCCAGAGCACTTGTGCTCATCAACACGATCGCAAACACCCACATCACCCAACGCCAAGCAACCGCGTCACTTATTTTCATCTTCCTATTGTGCGCCACACGATATTGCGTCATTGCAGATCTCCCTCATTGTCGGAATGATCTGCATCCGTACTTTGATTGTCTTGCTGGTATCTATCGCGGAGCTGTAACTGGAATTTCGCTTTGAGAAAATACTTGGGATCGGCCTCAACCCGTTTGAGCCATTTATCAGCCAGATCATCACTGCCCAGTAGGTCACTGGCTCTCAAGTGCTCTTTCACCATCAACTCGGCAGAGGTCTTCTCGTCAGCGCCATCTGCCGTACGAGGCTCATCTCCCAATTCAAACGACTGCTCTGGGCCATCACTCGAGCCCGCCTGACTTTCGCTGAATTGATTGATGTCATCCACAATACCGCTGAGCACCCGGTAATTATGGGCGACATCTCTTTTTAATTCCGGAGCCAATCCTGGCTTGTCCAGTATAGATTTGAGCAAATCACGCGCCGCCAAATATTCACGCTGGCGAGCCAAAGCACTGGCGGCGTAATATTGGCCTCGATCCGAATCGGCCTGAATAAAAGCGGTGTGTGCCAATTTAAATTCCCCGGCGTAGTAATAGGCGATACCTTTACGAAGCGGATCATCAAAATGCAGCCCTGCCGCCAAATACTCGCTTTTATTAAACAACCACTGTCCTTGCTGATCCGGCGTAAGCCATAAGTCCCACCACCACTGCGTCGCTTTATCTAACGCTGTCAGCGTCTCAACAGGGTCGGTTTGTTTGGCTTTCATCTCTATCGGTTGGGCATTCGCTGCGGGGGCATACAAGATCGATGCACTAAACATGGCAGACAACAGCAACGACAGTGACACCATCGCTACCCAAATCCACTGCACTAGCCATCCTTTACGAAACCACAACAGCAAAATCACCGCAATAGGAATCAACAGGCCATATCCCATGTCCCTCCACGGCATAGCTGATTCTCCATTAAGTTGCATATTGCGCTCAATATAGCGATTCAACGCCTCGACATCCGAGCCATCCACAGTCATTGTCACCAATCGGCCATTACTGACACTGGCAAGATCGCCAAGCGCCTTCATATTGATAGGATCTGAACTGGTAACATCGGGGTTACCCGCTGCCAAAATCAACAACTGGTAGGGATTATTCGCAAAATACTCTCGATAAGCATCAATTGTGCTTTGATTAGCACCATCACTCACCAATAGCACTGTTGAGCCCGGCGTCCCCTGCAATTGTTCCGCAACAAGCGACAATGCCTGCTCTGCCGATTTGCCTTCTACCGGCATTATCTCCGGTGTAATCGCGGCCAGAAACGGAGCAAATACCCGGCTGTCCTGCGTTACAGGCATCGCCACATGGGCCGTCCCTGCATAAACCACCAGACCTGCTTTCCCGCCATCACGCAACGCCAATAAATCGCGGATTTTCTGTTTGCTTCTTTCAAGTCGACTGGGAGCCAAATCGGTCTGGAGCATACTTTCGCTGTTATCCAGTACTACCAACATAGCGGCTTTGTCCTCTCCAAATGGCGAGGCTTCTCGTTGCCATGTCGGCCCGGCGCAGAGCACAATCGCCAACGTCATGATCAACGCCAACACTTTCAATGGTAATTGCTTACGCCAACCTTGCTCTCCCAAGGTCAAGGCCCTGCGCAAATGGGCCGGCAACACATCCTGCCAACTCGGCTGACTTTCTTCGCGCCAACGCCAATAAAACACCGCGTACATCGGCAACAGCGCCAATAACCAATACGGTCGAATAAAATGAAACTGGCTGATAAAAGCCTGTATGCCCTGACTATCGAACATGCCGGGCTCCTTGCTGCTTGGCCCTTTGTTTATTCTCGCGAGCCTGCTTTCCAACATAACGCTGAAAACTCGCAATACCAAATGCAACCAAGTACATCACGACAACCAAGGCGATCAGATAATGATGCACACTCTGCTTGGGCCGATAGGTCATGCTCTCATAGAGCTGGGGCTCCAATTTACCCACCTGTGCATAGGCCTGCTCCAATTCGTCACGGTTCAAGGCCGAGAACGCCTTTCCCCCTGACAACCTCGCAACCTGATTGATGGTATCCATATCCAACGCACTCTCGCCCACCGTACGCGGGTCTCCCATCGCAATCATATAAATACGCACTGATTTGGCGGCAGCAACCTTGGCTGCTTCAACCGGCTCAACAAAACTGCCGGTATCGTTACCGTCTGTTAGCACAATGGCCACTTGCTCTCGGGATCCACTCTCCCCAGCCGCCAAGCGGGATTGCGCACTTTGTTCAAACACCTTGATAGCCAAGCCCATAGCATCACCCAAATGGGTACTTTGCCCAGCCATCGCGACGTCCGTCTGCTGCAGCAATGCCAGCCAAACCGGCTGATCCGCCGTAAAAGGCGTTTGGACAAACGCAGCATCCCCAAACAAAATAAGCCCTAAACGATCTCCTTTTCGCGTTTTGGCAAAATCGGAAAGCACTTGCTTGGCGGCCTCCAAGCGAGAGATCTGGGCTCCGTTATCCGAGCTGAAATCCTGCTCAGCCATTGAGCCGGACAAATCCACCACCACCATCAGATCCCTTCCCATCCGCTCTCTTGTCTGCGGCTCTCCCAGCACCATCGGCTTGGCCAAAGCAACGACCACTAAGATCCAAGACAAAACCAAGGTCGCCCTCTGCCACCAGCGAGGAGATAGCTGGCTGGCCCCCCGTGTGGGCTTGGCATCCAACGCTTCTGATAGCTGGCGAAAAAACGGTACTTTGGTGGACAACTGCCTTGTGCGGTAAGCCGGCACAAGAAAATAAACAACCAACGGCAACGGCAAAATCACAAACCACCACGGATGAGCAAATTCGAACTGAAGCGACGCCAACGACAACCAAACGTTCATCCTTATTCCCCTGCACCTTCGGCTGATTGCAAATCAGACCGACCACGCCGAGGCGAATGCGTTTTCAGCCATTCACAGCTATTGGCATGCAATACCTGCCAATCTGACACTGCTAACCCGATATGAGGATTGACCAATGACTCCATCCAGCGCGCACCCAATGCATTATCGAAACCACGTTCAGAAGCAAGCCCCGACAAATCAACAGAGCAATAGCGATCAAGCTGCTGCAAAAATGGCTGGCCGAATAGCGCGGAATGACGACTATCCAAATACACCATCACCACTTTGAGTACCTGAAATAGCGCCTGCCCGCGTTGGATCGCACTCATAGCAGGATCCTTGTTGATCCTGTCGATCGCGGCAAGGGCTTCTGTACGGTAGCGGTTTTGCCACCATCCCCACACCTGCCGGTAAACCCAGTACATCAGCAACAGCACCAAAGCCGCACCGAGAATTGTCCATCCCAATGTCTGCGGCCACCAACTGACCCCATCCGGCACCGGAACATCATGCAGATTACGCAACATATAACTGCTCGGCGGGGCATGTTCCGCTACGCCCTGTGATACCATCTTTTCAGCGGCAGTCATCCTCGCTCTCCTACTGCTTGCCGGAAACAGCCCAGATGCCCGCCCCTTGTATCCAGTTCGATATGTGGCAACCGTTTGATTGCCATCAAACGCCTCAAAGCATCACGCTGACGGCCAGATTGGGCATGCAAATAACGGCTTGCCTGCTCGATCTTGACGTGCGAATCAAGATTCATCTGATAGGTTCCATCACCTATTACCCAATTGGCCCCGGCAAGTTCAGGGGGCAGAGCTTGCTCGAACGGATCACTCACTTGAACGGCCAGTACATCGTTATGCTGCTGCCACTGTTTGAGCTGCTCCAGCATGGGTTCGTCGCAATCATGCCAGTCACTGATGATCACCAGAGTCGACTGTTTCAGGCGCATCCGGCCTAGCTGATACAACCAACGGGAAAACCCCACTTGATCGCCATCTTGCGATGCCACGCTCAGCGATTGATTTGCCTGACTAAGCAGGCGCAGCTGGCGTAACACCCCATGCTGAGAACGCTGGGACTTGCTGATATGAAGATGCTGGCTATCGGCAATCAAAAAGCCCACTCGATCACCGTCTTTTAGGATCCGCCAGGCACACATCGCCGCAATTTCAGCAGCCACCACAGATTTCATCACCGAGGTTGAGGAAAAGAACATAGAGCTACGCTGATCAACGCAAAGCATCACGTTACGATCTTTTTCCTCGGTATAGGTACGTACATGGGGTTTGCCGGTACGCAGGGTCACTTTCCAGTCCAAATTGCGAATATCATCCCCTCGCTGGTAGTGCCGTAACTCTTCAAAGTTCAAACCACGACCACGAAACAATGAGTGATGGCGCCCAGACAAGACGCTGCCAGCTTTAAGATGAGGCAGCAAACTGAACGACATCGCCTGTGATTGCAGACGCACCAACTGGGCATAATCGCAATACAGGCGCGGGTCGAGATCTTGAGAGCGCGGAACAATCGTCGGTCTGGCCATATCTACCCCTAGCCTATCTGCACATGGTCAAGCAGCGCATTCACCACCATCTGATGGGTGATACCTTCAGCCAAAGCATCATAAGAGAGACTGATGCGATGACCGAGCACCATGGATGCCATAGCACGCACATCATCCGGCAGAACATGGTCCCGCCCTTGCAGCCATGCATAGGCACGGGCACATTTATCCAGCGCAATCGAGGCACGAGGGCTTGCGCCTATTTCAATCCAGCGGGACAGATCAGTCTCGGGATAACGATCCGGATGGCGAGTCGCCATCACCAAGGCCACAATGTAATTTTCGACCAAATCAGACACCGCAATGTCCGGCAACGCACGGCGAGCAGCAAACACCACTGCGGGATCGATATAACGGCTTTCATCACGCTGCGCGATATCACTTCCGCCCGCGCTTTGATCCTCACTCTGTATTGCCTTTTCTTCGCGCTCGCCATTGCATTCGTCATGGTGCTCTTCAATGCGTTCTTCATTGCGAACAAGCCGCACGATATCCCGCTCGGCACTGTCATCCGGATAATCCACCGTCACTTTCATGATGAAGCGATCCATCTGCGCTTCCGGCAACGGATAGGTTCCCTCCTGCTCCACCGGATTTTGAGTAGCAAGTACCATAAACAACGGTGGCAGCTCATGGGTTTCGTTACCCACGGTGATCGTCCCCTCCGCCATCGCTTCCAACAATGCCGCCTGAACCTTGGCCGGCGCGCGGTTTACCTCATCAGCCAAGACGATATTGTTGAAAATCGGGCCAGGCTGAAAGTGCAGCAGGGGCTTGCCGTTAACCTCTTGATAGACCTCGGTACCCGTTACGTCAGACGGCAATAAATCCGGAGTAAACTGAATACGACCAAATCGGGTATCAAGCAAATTGGCCAAGGATTTCACCGACCGTGTTTTCGCCGTGCCCGGCAAGCCCTCCAGCAACACATGGCCATTGGTCAGCAAACCGATCACCAATGCCCGCACCACATGGCTTTGTCCAATGACACTTCGCTCAGTCAGCGCAATAAGTTCATTTATTGCTTGCTGGGTTGAATTCATGCATACCCCTAAAAATAAAATGCCACAGCCAATAAAGGATAAGTATAAGATCGATAACATCACTCAACGGTTTATTACCGATATTCACACGATGTCAGTAAGCCCTACCACAAAGTACGACCGGTTTTGAGTAACTCAGCCAACCCCACCAGCATAGGCATGGTGTGATCAAAGAAAGCCCGAATTCCCGGACATAAATAATTCAGTCCCTGCTTACCTTCTGGTGTTTTAATTAACCGGTTCTTTGGACATTCACCCCAACAATATGAAAGATAAGGGCATTGACGACAGTAGCCGGGTAGAGCATCCCGCTTTGCCATACCAAAGGTAAATTGCCGTGTTGATAACGCCATCTCACTCAAGGAGTGCTGATGAATATTGGCAAGTCGATACTCTGGATACACAT
Organism: Photobacterium panuliri; assembly: GCF_059920555.1. Lineage (NCBI taxonomy): Bacteria > Pseudomonadati > Pseudomonadota > Gammaproteobacteria > Vibrionales > Vibrionaceae > Photobacterium > Photobacterium panuliri. The sequence goes on along the minus strand of NZ_CP197193.1, from coordinate 154,116 downwards.
AGTGATCACAACTGAACACATCACCATTGTGCTCAATCGCCAACCCTTTCCCGCAGAACTCAGCTGTCACACATAGCTGAGAGGGTTTACCCATCACTTGTGCCACCGCCGATTCAAATAAGTTAACCAATACGCGACCTAAGTCGTTATTCACCCACTCTTCAAACACTGCTATAAGGAATGATCCCCAGTCCTTCGGATCTACCGACCAATCTGTCACAACAGACATAGGGTGTCCCGGCTCAGCCAATATGCTTCCCACAATGGGAATCATGGACTCATGCCAGAATTGCGGCGCCGTTGTTTGGAAATTATTCGCCTCAACAACCGGCGTAAACTGAATGTAAGTCACCCCTAATTCACGGGTGAGAAAACGATAGACATCGAGAGGATACTTAGCGTTATGACGGTTCACCGCAACCAAAGCATTGAATGTCACGCGGTGCTTTTTCAATTTATCAACCGCCTGCATCACAAGATCAAATGTCGGTTTCCCGCTGCGCGTTTTACGGTATCTATCATGCAGCTCTCTTGGTCCGTCAATGGACAAACCCACCAAGAAGTCATGCGCAGCCAAGAACTCACACCATGCATCATTCAATAAAATGCCGTTAGTTTGCAGATCGTTCTCAATACGGACACCTGCCGGTTTATATTTTTGCTGTAATGAAACGATTTTTTGAAAATACGGCAAACCTAGTAGGGTGGGCTCTCCGCCTTGCCAAGAAAAAACAATCTCATCGCCATCCTGACTCTCGATGTAATTTTTAATAAACGCCTCAAGCGTTGCATCATCCATCTGGGGCTGTTTGTCTTGGTGCAATAACGTTTCTTTGTGCAAATAAAAGCAATACTGGCAATCGATATTGCACTTCGCACCACCCGGCTTAGCCATTACATGAAAACGACGCGCATAAGCCCCTTGTTCTGCAGGCTTGTCCGCTGTTTTTAAGGGAATAATTGGCATAGAAGCAGAATGACGAGATGAATACTGGCTCATAGAGTTCTCTCAATTGACGATGGCGCTCCGCAGAGCGCCATTTTTACAAGTGGCTTACTTAGGGACAAATGACCCCGGCGTCATACGCGGCGGATAATCCTTGAAGGTATTCATGACCTCTTGCACTTTCTCGATTGCAGGCATCACCAAGAAAGTACGTTCATACATCCAACGGTCGTAGCCCATTCCTGTATCCCCACGTTCAAACGGATCGATACTCAAATCGTAAAACTGTGGAACACGCAATTTAGTAAACGGCATCTTCCAGATATCTAATCCCGTTTCATGCTCCTGAATGGCGAAATGGTATTTGTATTTGCCGTAACGCAATGCCAGCAAATCACCGTCATCACTCCAATAAACGAATTCATTACGCGGTGATTCATCGGCTTTACCCGTGATGTAAGGCAGTTGGTTGTAACCATCGAGGTGAACGTTATACGTCTTATCGCCCACTTGTTTACCTTTGAGCAATTGCGCTTTTACCTCACTGTTTCCTGCCGCTGCCAGCAAGGTCGGTAAAAAGTCTTCTAAAGAAACAATGCCGTTCTTAGAGGTCCCAGCATCAATATGCCCAGGCCATTTCATCAACGCAGGCACACGGAACCCGCCTTCCCAACCTGTATTCTTCTCACTGCGGAATGGCGTCATCCCCGCATCTGGCCACAAGTTGATCATTGGGCCATTGTCCGTGGTATACACAACTATCGTATTGTCTTCGATCCCCAGCTCTTTCAACTTATCCAATAACTGACCAATCTGATCATCATGTTGCTTAACGCCATCGGCATAAAAACCAGCGCCGGTTTTGCCTTGATAGGATTCTGGGACATGGGTGAAATTGTGCATTCGTGAGGTGTTAAACCAAGTAAAGAAGGGCTTATCCGCTTTTACTTGCTTTTCAATAAAGGTTTCTGCGGCATCAAGAAACTCATCGTCCACCGTTTCCATCCGCTTACGAGTTAATGGTCCCGTGTCCTCAATCTTGCCATCTGCATAAGAATGAATCACACCACGCGGTCCGAATTTCTGCTTAAACTGAGGATCACGAGGATAATCCACGTTTTCTGGCTCTTCTTCTGCATTCAGGTGATAAAGGTTACCGAAAAACTCATCAAAACCATGGTTGGTAGGCAAATGTTCATCACGATCACCCAGATGGTTTTTACCAAACTGTCCTGTGGCGTAGCCCAGATCTTTCAGCAACGTCGCAATCGTCGGATCCTCTTCAGAGATACCCTCTTTCGCTCCCGGCAGTCCGACTTTCGATAAGCCGGTACGCTTTGGCATCTGCCCTGTGATGAAAGCTGAACGCCCCGCAGTAGAACTTTGTTGTGCATAAAAGTTAGTGAACTTCACCCCTTCTTTCGCAATGCGATCAATATTAGGGGTGCTGTAGGCCATCATGCCGCCGTTGTACGCACTAAGATTCCAATACCCCACATCATCACCGAAAATAACTAAAATATTCGGCTGCTCTGCCGCAAATGCGGTGGCGGATGTCATACCGAGTGCTAACGTGCACGCGTTAAGCACAAACTGCCCTCGCCCTGCTTTTTTCGTCACCTGTCCCATCATTACTCCATCTCTTTATCAGCATACATTTAGGTATTTCCCATCAATACCGTTGCTGATATAAGATAAAATGTAAGCTCAAGACGATAAATACAGTAAAAACCACTTAACTCATAAATCAAATTTATACATCACTCTATGGATCTTAATCTCATTCAGACATTTCTGGTGGTGGCGGAGTACCAGTCCTATACCAAAGCCGCAGAGCATCTAGGACTCACTCAACCTGCCGTGAGCGCATCGATTAAACGCCTTGAACAGGTCATTCAGAAGACATTATTTGTAAAAAAAGGAAGGGGGATTGCACTGACAGCAGCGGCTCATCAACTGATCCCGCAATTTCAACAAGCCATAAGCCTAATTGATAATGCCATCTATGAAAGGACGCATTTCGATGTCTGCTGTTCAGAAACGTTATTACACAGTTTAACGCCTATTGAACACGTCATTTTTCATGAGTCACCACCTGAAAAATACCTTTTATTTGAGCAACTTCGACAGAAAAAAACCGATCTTGTTATTGATACGGTCATCACAAAAGATGCCGCTTTCGTCATTGAAGACGCCTTTTATGAGCCCGCAGTCATGATCTGCCGCGAACAGCATCCGCGCATTCGAGGGACATTAACAAAAGCACAATTTTACCAAGAAACGCACTGCCTCTTTGGCGGGAAATGGGACAACGCCACGGGATTTGAACAACTGGCCAATGAGCCTATTCAGGAAAGAAAAATCGAGATCGTCACGTCCTCTCTCGCTGGCATGGCGATGTATGTGGCACAACACGACTGCTTAGGTGTCGTATCTCAATCCTTTGCCCTGAAATGGAGTAAAGCACTGAAACTACAAATTCTGCCTAGTCCGATCGCCTTCTCAAACATCCCTTACAAATTTGTGTACCACCGAAAAGAGCTCAATAACCCGGCGCACAAACAACTTCGTGAGACCATCAAGGCACAGCTTAAGAACGCAAGTTCCACACCTATTGATTTGTAATCGCTTCTCCCCTCAACTGTTCTATCACCGTGTCTGGCACATACTGGCTCAGTGTTGCGAGACAACGGCTCAGCGCCATCGCAACCGCAGCGTCCTGAGGATTCCTCGCCAGAACCTCACACTGGGCATACAAGTGCTGCGGGTTGCCGCTCAAGGCAAACGCCTTTTCCAGCGATTGGCTGGCCGCTATCACATCCTGCTGCTCCAGTGCCAAACCATATACATACCAATAACGAGAATTGGAGGCCGCCAGTTCAGCCGCCAGCTTGAGATACTCGACAGCCCCTGTTTTATCTCCTCGACGTAGCAATGCCAACCCAGTACTAAATGGCAATGCCGCCGATTTCGGCTGGGCCTTCATTCCCGAGATAAGCGTCTGTAATGCCAACTGCTCGTTACCCTGCTCTCGGTACAAATCAGCAAGGTTTACGTAGCTATTATCAAAATAAGGCTCAATGGCAATGGCTCCCTGATAGGCGGCGATCGCTTTGTCTGTCTCGCCCTGAGCCCGATAGACATTCCCCATATTGGTGCGGCCAAATCCCCTATCGGCGTTGTACTGCTGAATCTGCATATACTCGGCAAGAGGGGGGATTAACTGTTGCTGCTGCGCCGGTGACAGCGTCGACCATCCCTCCACCAACGCACCAGCGGCTTCTGTTCGTACCGACAGAACCGGATCAACCAGCAGCGGGCTCAATATCTGCCAACGCTCTACCAGACCAAAACCCTGCGAACCGGTAATTGCCCCTAGCCGGATCATCGCGCTGTCATGCTTTACTGCCCGCCCCAGTGCCACCACCCTATTTTGCTGGCGGGCACTCAGTAAGCGGGGATCTCCGGCATGACCGGCTAACCGCTCCAGCGCCGATGCCCGAATAATCTCACTTTCGCTGGCATCCTGAGCGATGTAGGCCAGCGCATCGATAGCATCTCTATGGCCAATCGATTCGGCATAGAAAGCCACCGAAAAGTGCCGAGCATCCTGATATTTTGAATGAGGAAACCACTTGGCAAGTTGCTGTGCCGCCCACTTGTCATCACGATCCTGATGACACTGGGTGCAGGCATTGGGCGCTCCCGTATGCTGGCTCAGATCAGGACGCGGTATTTGCCAGCTGTGATCACGTCTAGGATCAACGGACATATATACCGTTTCGGTCATATGGCAAGAGGTACATTTCGACGCTTCGGATCCGGGTGGGTGGAAAGTATGATTCTGGGGTGAGTACGCACTGGCGTTATGGCATTGCTGGCACAACGCAGGCTCTGGCATTGTTAACTTGGCTGTATGGGGATCATGGCAGTTGGTGCATGTCACGCCTTTTTTGGCCATCTTCGACTGCAAAAAAGAGCCATATACGTAGTTCTCATCGTAAATTTGACCATCAGGGTAATACAATTCCTCAGTAATCAAACTCATGCGGTACTTGTTCAAAAACGCATTGGCTCCCTGCTCTCTCGCCGCCAAAGAGCCGTCATCCTGTATGTCTGCGGGTGATTTAGATGAGTCTGAAAACGGTTGCCGTAAGCGATGAGGCGATTCATTCAGTTGGGTGCGGCGACTATGGCACTGGGCACACGCCATTACCTGATCAGTTTGACCGATCGCCTTTGGCTGGAGTGTCTTATTCCCCTCTTGATGCACCCATTGGCTCACGGCTTGTTTCAGATCTCGAGTTAGCCCAATCTGCATGGCTTGATATGCATCCTCTCTATCTCGCCCATCGTGTAGCCCTTCGTTCTGAAAAGCGCCATCGGGCGAACGATTCGCCAAACCTTTCCCCGATTCCGATTGTTGAATAGTGGGTGTGTCGCGAGGCATGTCGGCAACTTGCTTGGCCCAGTCTATATGCAAGCTCGCAGGTCCGTGGCAGGCTTCGCAACCAACATTGATTTCCGAAAAGGATGTCGCGTAGCGATTGCCCTTTGCATCGTAATTTTTCTGGACATTGGTTGAATGGCAATCGGCGCACATGTGGTTCCAATTCTGTCCGGTATTGGTCCAATAAAAACGATCGGTAACGGTTTGATCCGGATACAAATTGAACCAACGCTGCCCGCCTTCGGACTCAGGCCGAGTATCCCAAGCAAACGGGATCAGCTGAATACGACCATCGGGGAATGCCACCATGTATTGTTGAAGTGGGTAGTAACCAAAGGTATAGCTAATTTGATAGTCACGATAGTGCCCATCACTGTCGGCAATATGCACCCAATATTCTTCACCTTTACGAAAAAAACGGTTTTCGCTGCCGTTAAATCGCAATGCCTGATTATTGAAATTGCCCAACACGCTATCTACGGTCGCGTGCTGCATCGCCTTATCATGGTGCGATCCTTGCCATGCCGCCATCTGCTCCTGATGACACCCTGCACAAGTTTGACTTCCGACATAATTGGGCTCCGCGTTAGCCGTTATTCCCACGCCTAGAAGTATAAACGCCATGATAAACCGCCATCGCAGCCAGCCATCAAGTCCTAAAAGCCAGCTACTGTCTACTTTCCTTCTTGCTCCACTTTGCGCATTCCTTGGCACGTTTCCTACCTTTGTTATTATTCGCTTTTCTGGTAACGACAGCAGATAAAAAAGAAGCGGCCCCATACGGGTTCCGCTTCCCATCATCCCTCTTACTTATTCTGCGGCTCCTTCAACTTCTCCATCACCTGATCCAAACTGAAGCTGGCAGCTTTTTGGCGAGGCGGAAATTCCTTGAAGGTTTCCAAATACTGCGCCACATAAGCCTGGGCCGGCACTAGCATATAGGCTCGATCCAACATCCAGTCGTAATAAGTATTAGAGGTGATATCTGCGACCTCGTAAGGGTCCATTCTCAAGTTGAAGATTTTTGGTACGCGCAGTGGTGTAAATGGTTCCGCCCAGATACGTAGCGTTCCTTTAGCGCGCTGCTCCAAAAATACGATTTTCCACTTGTTGTAACGAAGCGCAGAGAGGTCACCATCATCAGTGAAGTAGAAGATCTCTTTACGTGGTGCTTTCTCCTCTTTGCCGGTGAGATACGGCAAGAAGTTATAGCCATCTAAGTAAACCTTGTATTCCGTATCCCCTACCTTGGTCCCTTTCTTCAGCGCCTCTTTGATGCTGTCATCACCGGTCGCAGCCAAAAATGTCGGCATCCAATCCATATGGTGCATGATCTCATTCGAGACCGTTCCCGGTTCGATTTTGCCCGGCCAACGTACCATCGCTGGCACACGGTAGGCTCCTTCCCAGTTGGTATTTTTCTCACCACGGAACGGTGTCAACCCCGCATCCGGCCAAGTATTCATATGCGGACCGTTATCGGTAGAATAGAAAACAATGGTGTTGTCTTTAATCCCCAGATCATCCACTTTTTTCAACAGCAAACCGACATGGGTATCATGCTCAACCATGCCATCGGCATAAGTGCTGATCCCCGTCTTGCCTTGCAGTTCAGGTTTAACATGGGTACGGAAATGCATTCGGGTAGCATTCCACCAGATAAAGAAAGGCTTGTCGGATTTAACTGCTTTTTCCATGAAGGCCATTGCCGCATCGACGGTTTCATCATCGATAGTCTCCATCCGCTTGCGGGTCAGCGGCCCGGTATCTTCTATCTTGCCGTCGGCATAAGAGTGGATAACGCCACGAGGACCAAACTTCTTACGAAACTCCGGATCTTTCGGATAATCGACATTCTCAGGCTCTTCCTCTGCGTTAAGATGATAGAGGTTACCGAAGAACTCATCGAAGCCGTGGTTGGTCGGAAGATGTTCATCCTTGTCGCCCAAATGATTCTTACCGAACTGCCCTGTCACATAACCCAGTGGCTTGAGCAACTCGGCAATCGTGACATCCTCAGGCTGAAGGCCCAAATCGGCTCCAGGCAGTCCGACCTTACTCAAACCGGTACGCAACACACTTTGCCCGGTGATAAACGTTGAACGACCGGCCGTACAAGATTGCTCGCCGTAATAATCGGTGAACATCATGCCTTCTTTGGCAATGCTGTCTATATTAGGGGTCTTATAACCCATCAAACCAAAGGTGTAGGCACTCAGGTTTGACTGCCCAATATCATCCCCCCAGATAACTAATATATTAGGCTTACCTTCTTCCTCTGCTGCTGCAAAATTTCCAACTGTTGCAAAGCCAATGGTTAGTGCCATTGCTGCCAGCCGTACAACACGGTATTTCCCTGCCATATAAACCCCTGTCGGTTGTTTTTATCGAATGGTAAATATACGGTTGAATTTAAAGGTATAGCCCACAACCGGTTAATTTTCGACCAAGCCAATAAAATCCTTTCGGTGCAGATGTAACCGAAGTGCCATAGAAAATACGCAGAGAATAGTCTGGCGGGAATCATACGAACGAAATTTAACACCTCAATCCAAAAGGTATTAAATTCTAATTTAAATCAATACATTGCTTTTACTTTCAGGGCCGTGGATACTGACCAAACACTTTTTCTGTTGGGTAATAGCTCACTACGCTACCCCTACGTTGTACAACTTCACTGGCGCTTCCTATGAGACATCTCCCGCTCCTCACCCCTTTGCTCATGAGCAGTGTCCTGCTCGCCTCTCCGGGTTGGGCAAATTGTTCGCTTTCCGGTATTGATGCCGCACGCTCCAATGCGTTGTCGGCCTACCAGAGCAATCGGTCCTCAGAGGCGGAGCAACAACTGAGCCAGTACTATTCACACTGTGGCTTTTACGATATGGCCAACCAATCCGATCCCGTATTCCAACGCGGCTTATGGCTGATCAGTGACTTGATGTTTTACCGCCAAAAAAACAGCAATCCGTTGGATTGCCTTGCACTGGGTGACGATGTTTATGACACCTGGTTAGTGAGCGATCCCACAAGACACAGCAAGAAAGTTGAAAAAGCACTCCAGAGCAACCTATCGCAATGCCGTCAGGCACTGGCAGAAAACTACACTAAAGCTAGGGCTTGCCCGATCACAGGGTTTGAACACCTTTACGCCATACCGACAAGTTGGCGCGAACAGGATGAGATCTACTTCGAAACAGCATGTCTGGGTTTTGTCGAAAACAGCAAGAATGTTGTCGCAAACGACCGTGACGGACGAAAATTCCAAAGTGAGGGGATGAATTCGATCGCCCGTTTAGAGGTGTTATACGTCAAAGACTTAAGCCGAACCAACAAGGATAGCAACATCCAATGGGCGCCCTCCTACCAACTAGACCAGTTATACATCACCGGTCAGCACGGTAAACTTTGGGGAACAGGCCAATGCTATACCTTTGATCTCCAATTCGGCAAAAATGCAGGGGAACTCCTCCTCGACGGCAGTTCTAGTTTTTGTCAGGGCGGATCAGCATCATTCATTAACCGCTTGTTAATCAGGCTTGCCCCGCCATTAGCGGCAAGCGTAACAAAAGAAACATCTCATATTTTCAAATAGTCCAACAACAAATACTTAAAAATAAAGCATTGATAATAATGAAAAAGCTACTTCCTATCATGTTAACCGTTATCTCCCTGTCGGCATCGGCTACAGAAGATCCTCTTGACTGTGAGAATGCATTTACCACGATCGATATGAACCGTTGTGCCGCCATTGAACGCGACGCTGCACGAGTGGAAATGGAACGTTATCTTAATGCCAGTTTGGCACACAACGCCCACGATCCCGAGCTGATTGAGGCCATCAAACAAGCCCAGCAAGACTGGGAGAAATATGCGGATTCACACTGTAAATCGGTATATACCCTATGGCGGGATGGAACAATCAGGGGCGTAATGGGCATATCCTGCCAAATTGAAACTCTTCAGCAACGTACTCATGATCTCTGGGCAAACTTCCTTACCTATATGGACAATACCCCGGCTGTACTGCCAGAGCCTAAACGGTAGGCCCCCACTTATCACCAAGCTATATGGATATTTCCATCACATAGGATATAAAGATGATCCCTGTAAATACTTCAATTGTTGCCGGTGTCGCGTTATCTGAAATAGATGGCGAGATGAAAATGTTATTGATGAAACGCACCAAAGGTAACTTCTGGTGCCACATCGCTGGATCGATAGAAGCAGGAGAAACAGGCTGGCAGGCCATTATTCGCGAGTTTCGGGAAGAAACCCAAATTACAGTATCCTCTCTCTATAATGCCCAATACCTTGAACAATTCTACGAAGCCCATGCTAACGTCATCGAACTGATCCCAGTCTTTGCGGTGCTCTGTCCCCCGGAGCAAACCGTTACGCTCAATCATGAACACACCGAGTATCAATGGTGCTCGCTGGAGCAAGCCAAAGCGCTGGCCCCTTTTCCCAACCAGCATGCGGTCTACGAGCATATTTGGACGTATTTCGTACGCCAAGCACCTAATCCGCTTTATGCGGTCAGTATTCTTTAGTTACCTTGCCGCTATTGCGCCCTGCCAAATATAAACGCTCAGGGCCTCAACCTTGAGCGTTTCTATTCTCTCTGCGAGTTATAACAATCGTCCCGTGACTTCCGCCATATGCTTGAACGCAAACGACTTGACGATCACTGGTATACAGGATTAGTCGATAGCTTGTGCTTAAGAAAATCGATAAAACAACGCACTTTAAGCGGCACATAACGGTTTTGCGGGTAAATAGCATTAATCGGCAATGTCTGCCCGCTGTACTCCGGCAATACGATTTTTAGCCTACCGGCAGACACATCATCCGCGACCATCCACAACGGCAATTGCACCAGCCCCAACCCTCGCAACGCCACTTCGAGCAAAACATCCCCGTTGTCACTTTGGAAGTTCCCGCTAACGGGCACGCTATACTCTTGGCCATCACGGCTGAAATGCCAAATATTGATGGATTTCAGCATCGAATAGACGAGGCAATTATGGCTATGTAGATCGTCTGGGCATTGAGGCTCTCCGAACTTGGCAAGATACTCTGGCGAAGCTAGGAGATACATAGGATTGTCAATCAAATGACGTGCCACCAGCGACGAGTCCTCTAGTTTGCGGGCCCGAATCGCCACATCCATTCCCTCGCCAATCAAATCGACATGGCGGTCGTTGAGCGACAAATTCACTTTTATCTCTGGGTACAACGAGAAAAATTCCGCCATCAACGGTGCGATAACCAAGCGCCCCAACGCAACGGGAGCCGCAATGCGCAACACACCGCGTGGCGTGGCTATTTCCGATCTCGCCTGTGCCTCAGCCTCGTCAACCTCGCCGAGGATCATGACGCATTTTTCATAGTACTCGGCCCCGACCGGGGTCAAAGCCAGCTCCCTGCTGGTACGTGTAAGCAACTTGACCCCAAGCTTACTCTCAAGTGCCGCGACTTTTTTGCTAATTGTCGTTTGGGTCGTATTCATCTCGCGACCAGTCGCAGAAAAACTTCCCGTCTGTACTACGCGGACAAACGCCCGCATGGCACCTAGCTGATCCATAACCATGCATTCCAAAATCGAATAGATACTAGTCAAGATAACACAGTTTCAGTCGATTTTGTTAGACAATAGAATACCAACCAAGCCATTAGCCACAGCCGCTAGGGGCCACAAATTCACGAAACCGAGGTATAGATTATGGATATGCAGCAACAACTACAAAACTTACTCGATAAACAAGCAATTACCGAGGTGATCTACCGCCATGCCCGCTCCCTAGACCGGATGGATGGCGCACTGATGAAGTCAACCTATTGGGAGGATGCCATTGAAGACCACCAAGATCCTATTTTCCCTGATTTATTCTTCTACAACGATAATGCCCATGCTTTCGTTGAACCGGCAATGGAAGGCTTCAAGGCGCTTAAAATCACCCAACACCGCATCAGCAACATATTGATTGAGCTTGATGGAGACCAAGCCACCGCTGAAAGCTACGTCTGGGCATACCACGTTCATGAAGAAGACGGGATCGATAAAGAAGGCATTCTTGGCGGGCGCCACCAATACCGTTTTGAAAAACGCAACGGTGAATGGAAAATGACCTACCGCCTAACCGCGTTTGATTGGAACCAAAACCAAAATGCCTCCGCTATTTGGTCTCCTAAGTTTGAAGACAAATACATCGGGAAGCGTAATACGTCTGATGTGAGTTACGATTTCATCAACAAATAACCCTTATATTTTACAAGCAGTTAGCATTGTTACCATGTGGATGATCATGACATCCCATCAAAAACATACCCAGTAGACATATACCGAGGTTACTCCGATATCACTAATTTCAAAGGATGAGTTTTATCGGAGTGGCTTGGGTATATTACTTGAATCCCGTCGCAACTAGAGGATAATCAGTCGTTCATTCTTCCTCCCTTCTGGATAAATTTTTTGCTGTCATGATAACGACTTTAGACCAACACTTTCCTATCGGTGTTCGCTTCATGGTGCTTTCGGCACTGGGCTTTGCACTGATGACAGCCTGCGTAAAACTGGTCAGCACCCACGGTATCCCAGTTTTCGAAATTGTTGCCGCCCGAGCGTTTGTCTCTTTGGTGATTAGCTATTTGGATGTAAAGCGCAAGCGGCTATCGGTATGGGGTAACAACCGCAAATTACTGTGCCTGCGCGGCGCGGTGGGAACCTCTGCATTAATGTGCGTCTACTATGCCGTGACCACCCTTCCCTTGGCCGAGGCCACTATCTTGCAGTATGTCCATCCGGTGTTCACAGCCCTACTCGCTGTTTTGTTCTTAAAAGAGCGGATTCAATTCTCAACTTTCATCTGTATTGCCATGTGTATGTTGGGGCTGTTTGTGATGGTTGAACCTACCCTCAATGTCAACAACACGACCGATCTCCCGATGTTCAGCGTGATGATTGCCATCATGGGAGCAATGGCGAGTGCTGTCGCCTATGTCATCGTCAAGAAACTCAGCACAACAGAAGACAGCTCAGTGATCATCTTCTACTTCCCGCTGATCGCCCTGCCGACGTCACTCCTGCTTATTGGTGATGACTTCGTCATACCAAACCTGTATCTCACCGGATTGCTGATCCTCGTCGGCATATTCACCCAAATTGGCCAACTCGGCCTCACCAAGGCGATGCAAACCCAGGATGCGAGCAAGGCGTCGGCTTATTCCTACGTCCAGATCATCTTCTCGGTCATTCTTGGCATCGTTGTATTCCAAGAGTATCCAGCAATAGAAACCTACCTTGGCGGCGGGCTGATAGTCACAGGGGCACTTATCAACGTCTTTGGCTTTAACTTTATCACCAAGCGTTTTCGATCCGCCTAGCAACTACCTTCAATAAAAAAATCCCGCTCAGCCGAGCGGGATTTTTCTACTTCCATCCCATTGACCACTGCGAACTGTCTTTCAACTCTCGCCAGTTCAGCTCATACATACGATGATTAATCACAGCCTGAATAACACATCGGGTAACTTTCTGATCATCATCATATTCTACGTCAATAATCATAAAGTGCCGCTCACGCCCCTCCGCGTTCACTTTGGTCCACTTACTACCATAAAGTGATTTGGGATGTACCTTGTTCATATCAACCCTTAATGCAAACATACTTTCGGTATCACAACCACTGAATCTAAAACCACACTACTACAGCACCGTAATACGTGATACCAAGTCTTAACAAGGAACGATCACACAGTTTGCACAGAGAGACAAGGCCTATCAACCGACTCCTTCTATCGAGTGGACAATCGGCGTTTGCGGGCTTTATATAAACGGAAAACAAGCCTGCCACTCACAACGACCGAACACACTACAAGCGTATAAATCAACCACGGGTGGCGATCGTAATTCACTACAGCATAATACAGGCCATAGAACACCAGCATATGAAAAGCTATGGCGATAAAAAACTTAAAAAACGCCACCTCACTGACTTTCTTGAGCATTTTGCTACTCCTTTCAATACCCAGACCAGATGACATCTATTTCTATTCTATTGTAGTGCTAGACCGGTAAACAGGATGAGATAAGGGGCCTATAGATACCATTTCGCACACTTTGTGACACTTATTCACTACCGTTACGAGCTCTATGCACATGTAATACTGGAGTAAAAACATTACACAAAGGCATTCAGCATTGTAATTTTTCCACACATAAAAAAGCCCCCAGCCGTTAATAGCCAGAGGCAAAAGACAACAATCAACCTAAAATAGATTTCTGAAAGTATCGATAAAAACTACGATCAATGCTCTATAACATCATAACCTGTGCAACAAGCAATAAAGAGCCAAAACCGAGCAAGAAGAGAACTATTGGGAACACGAATTTCACCCACTTATTAAATGGGATATCAAGCATTTGTAACGTTACAAGTACCAATCCTGTTGGTGCCAAAAAGAGCATTGCATACTGACCCCAGTTATAGGCAGACACAACAATATCTCTCGGTATACCTACAGTATCTGCCAATGGTGCCATAATCGGCATCGACAAAACCGCCAGCCCCGATGACGACGGCACCACAAGTCCTAGCAAGAAGAAAATGAACATCTGAGAAACAGCAAATACGCTACCATGCATACCAGTCACAAGCTCGGAAGCCCAAGCCAAAATGGTATCCGACACCATGCCCTGCTCAGGAATAATATTAACACCGCGAGCCATACCGATAATCAAAGATACCGCAACTAATTCAGATGCCCCTTGGGTAAAGGCTTCAACAGCTTCCTTCTCTCTTAAGCCTGAAATAAAGATGATTACGAAAGCGATGGCAAGAAACGAGGCCGCCATTTGGCCGAACCACCATCCCTGTGTCGAGACTCCCCAGATCATCATAGGAAATGCTATCGCAAATAATGCCAGTATAATTTTTCGACGAAGGGTAAATGGGACTTTATTATTGAGGTCCTGATTTTTAAGAAAACGCTCTCTAAATTCGTCACGATCTTCATAAGTATAAGAAAAGGTGGGATCGGCTTTAATCTTTTTGCTATACCAATACAAATAACCGATGACGGTCACCATACCAACAATCAAACCGAAAGTACGAACACCTATACCTTCCGTGAAGGAAATACCGGCCGCATTTGAAGCTATAACGACGCTAAATGGATTAATTGTCGAAAATGCAGTACCGATAGAAGCTGCTAAAAAAATCGCACCAACACACACAATGGAGTCAAATCCGAGTGTCAGGAATATCGGAACAAGAATCGGATAAAATGCAACCGCTTCCTCTTCAAGACCGCAAGACGTTCCACCAAGCGCCATAACAATGCACACCAATGCAACGAAAAGAAACTCTCGCCCCTTTGTCCGCTCAGAAAGAGTTACCAAACCCGCATTAAAAGCCCCGGTCTTATTAATAACACCAATCATCCCACCAAGAATCAAAATAAATACGATAATATCAGCCCCTTCGACCGTACCTTCAACCATCGAAATAGCAATATCGCTCAATCCCTTCGGTGATTGCTCAAGCTCTTCATAGGTATCAGGAATCGCTATAGACTTGCGTATCGTGCCATTAACAAATTGATCTATCCCAATATTAATATTGAGTTTCTTAAGTTCATCCTGTGTTGCCGGTACAGAAACAACATCACCGTGAGGACTAGATACCAACAAAAAATTACTCGCCGAATCATATGAGAGCTTTGAATATGATCCCGCAGGAACAATCCAAGTCAACCCAATCGCAAACAACGTAATAATAAACAAAATAGTAAATGCCGTTGGAAATTGAAATGTTTTTGACTTTTCTTTGGTAAGCAGCATAAGCGCATCCTCGATACTGATTATTCTCTGCAAAAATAAAACAACTCTCCCCCATACGCTAATATGTAACCAAATGTAATAACGGAACATTGGTCACAATTACAAAATACAACAAATTGAATAAAGTGGAGTGATTTGTGAATGCTATTTCACTCACTGCATAAAATTAATATAATTGATTATATAATTATCAATGACTTCAAACTCAATATAATCTTCACTGCTGAGCAATATTGTAAACTCACTCTTTATCAAAGACCGGATTTAACCTTTCACGCATTTCAAACATATTACACGGTGTAATAGCCCAACGTTTTGGATCATCAAACTCAAAATCTATTTTGAAACGCTTTGTTTTATTTTCCATTTGGAATAAAAGTTGAATGAATTTATGACCACATTCTGAATAAATCAACTCTCTTAATTCCAGCAAATTATCACCCAAAAGAACCGGATAAGCATCTATTTTTGCTATCGCTGGTATTACTTCATCACCATCATATAGATAGCCTGAATTTGAAATATGCCCTTCGCCAAACTTAAAAACAAAATAAAATGAATCCCACGAATTCTCTTTAACTCTTTTACATTCTAAAAACAATCTTGCTATTTCAACCAAATTTTCATCAGGAATTCTAAATGACATATACTAACCATTCGACAATATTGTTAACATGAAATTTTCACAAACGCACTTAAGCTAAAAAATGCAATTGTGTTACCTATTATTAAATCAAAACAACTGTATCGCTCAAATCAATTTTCATAGACCTTGTTGAAAACCACAAAAAACATAATCTTGCCAATACTCTAACAATCTATCCGGTAGCTTCCCTCTAAATTTGGCTACCGTTTCTTGTTGGCAATCAACCTTTGAAAAAGGTTTCCAATCTTTTTCAAACAAGAAATTATGCGGAGGCGAACCAACGAACTCATGGCTGTAATATACATTGGAAATCCATAGCAGACGATCATTATTACTCAATATCGAGACTACTATGTATCGTAGTAAGAAGCTGCTCGTAAAAACGGGAGTCCTCTATTCATAATCTGAATTGAACGACAAAATAGTGATTAATCACTTCTTGAATAATGCACCGTACCGTCTTTTGATATTCACTCTCTTTTTTGACACCTTTGTACATAAATTCAATGTGTAATCAATGCGCTACATCTCAGATTTCATCGCCAATTCGACGTAGCATCTAATATCTAGATAAGTATCTCCTCACAAACTAAAGGCAGCTAACGAGCTGAATATCCATTGTGACTAATTTCGAAAAAAACATGACCAGCATAAAGCAAGGGAAAATATACGACTATGTCATTATAGGTGGTGGGATTATTGGGATATCCACGGCATGGCAACTTCAACAGCACTTCCCCAATGCCAGTATTATCGTGGTAGAGAAAGAAAAACAGCTGGCAGCTCATCAAACAGGACACAACAGCGGTGTCATCCATGCTGGCGTCTACTATGCGCCCGGCAGCCTGAAAGCTAAATTTTGCAAAGAGGGTGAGAAAGCCACTAAAGCCTTTTGCCAAGCTCACCAAATCCCCGTCGAGCTCTGCGGAAAACTACTGGTAGCAACTACAGATAAAGAATTGGAGCGCATGCACGCTCTGTATGAACGCTGCAAGGAAAATGGTATTGATACCAAACGACTTGATCAGGCCCAACTTCGAGAACAAGAACCTAACATAACAGGCCTTGGTGCTCTTTTCGTCAAGGCAACCGGTATTGTTGACTACCAACGCGTCACCAATAAAATGGCCGAACTATTTGTAGAACTGGGTGGCCAAGTAAGCCGTCGAACCGAAGTTACCGCCATTGAAGAAAGTGACGATATCGTCACCATACGCTGTACAAGCGATGGGCAGACTTTCTCTTTGCAAAGCCAATTCATTATCTGTTGCGGCGGGTTAATGGCCGACCGACTCGCCAATATGCAAGGGCTAGCCACCAACTTCAAAATTATCCCTTATCGCGGCGAGTATTATCGCCTTGCGCCTAAGCATAACCACATCGTCAATCACCTTATTTACCCTATTCCCGATCCTGACTTGCCATTTCTCGGCGTCCATCTCACCAAGATGATCGGTGGCTATGTCACTGTAGGCCCCAA
Source organism: Photobacterium panuliri (assembly GCF_059920555.1). Lineage (NCBI taxonomy): Bacteria > Pseudomonadati > Pseudomonadota > Gammaproteobacteria > Vibrionales > Vibrionaceae > Photobacterium > Photobacterium panuliri. The sequence continues at coordinate 136,753 of NZ_CP197193.1, read as the reverse complement.
TGCGGTTCAAGGCTGGAAACGCGAAGGCTACGGAAGACTCAACTTCAACCTTCGAGACACATTAGAAATGATCAGTTTTAGCGGTTTTTGGAAAGTTTGTGCCAAGCATTTCAAAACAGGGCTAGTAGAAACTAAAAATGCTTGGTGGAAGCCGGGCTACCTCTCTTTGGTCAATAAATACTGTCCGCAATTAACAACCGAAGATCTGCTTCCCTATCCTGCGGGGATAAGGGCACAAGCGGTAATGCATGATGGTACGCTAGTGCATGACTTCCTGTTTGCCGAGACCCCCCGCAGCTTGCATGTATGTAACGCGCCTTCCCCCGCAGCAACTTCGGCCATTCCAATAGGGGAATATATTTGCAATAAAGTCATAGATGTACAACAAGATATAAATAATTAAGAAGAGTATTTTAATACCATAATCCATCTACTGTTATACCTCGTTGTATCTTTAATAGACACAACGAGGCCCCTAATTTAGGGTGCTACTAAACATGGGATGGTTACAAACGAACCATTATCGATAGCTCACGCTCAACTTAATTTTTATTTATGCAACAGAGTCGGTGTATGATGGTACATGAGCGATCAGATCATCACTTGCAGAAATAGTTCAAATTGATTTACGCAACAAAGCCCCTAATTGACCGTATCATCGTAATATTTACTATTAGTCACTCATATAAACAACTTAAAAATTCTCTAAATGAAGAAGAAACCTCAACCATACTCTTTGGTAATAATCCTTTAAATATAGTATTACTATCATCTTCAATTTCACAGTCTTTATAATATATGTGACCGTAAAAATCTTCTACTGTTGAAATTAAAAAATAGTTACCGGCAGGTGTATCTGCAATTGGGATAAAACCATTGGGTATATAATCAGCAATTAAATCCATAGCGACTTCTATATCTTCAGATCCATTACCAATACCATAAAAGAAACCTATTGATACACCATTAATATTGATCTTCTTCCCATCAAAATTAATCGTGTCTTCTTTTGGCTCTCCACCATTATATTTAAGTAAAAAATCACGATATTCAAAAGGTAACGTCACCTTTAACTTTAGTTCTAAATCATTAATATCAGATTCAGACAATTGAGGACCGATATCACTCATTTCTGTAAACATATTTTTAATTCCTCGAAATAGATGCGCCACCCTTATGAGGGAACATCTACTTTGTTGGGCTTTGTTGGTTTTCACCCAACCAAGTATTTGAAAGGTAATTCCCTTTACATTCCCGATGCCAACGGGTGATGACCTCTTCTTGCGACCAACTGCTCGCTTAGTCGCTATCGATATACCAGAACAACATGGGTATTGTTACTCATTACCGCATAAGCACAGATATCAATCGCAAACACCTTCGCAAGAAACAGAAACAGCAGCTCAACCCAACCACGGCGGTGTTCGTAACTCTTGCCTGTTAACGGATCTTCACCACAAAGAAAAGTTCGTCTTACGCATATCGCGATACACAATGGTAGTACGGCGTATCGGTTAAACTCACTTGTGTTTTCCTTGCCCTTGGTATGCTAGCGACCTCTCGATTCATCCCTAATAAATCAAGCCTAGACCACCCGAGCAAAAAAGTTCGAAAGTGTGGATGTCTTGTTTAAATTTTATACCTCCCACTCAAGTCAATTTTGATTTATACAACGAAACATCATCACAGAAAACAATCATAATATCTTGCGTACTAAATCTTGAGGATAATATGAACTATCCTTTAATAAATCATCTTCCAAACCAAAAAGGTTTACGATCAATGCAACTTCAAAGCACCAATATCCGATATAGTAATCGGTATACACAAATTCGCAGTCACACAGATGATTATCATACCAGTCCGAATCCTGATTTTGCCTATACCAGCCATCAATGAATTGACGGAGAAGAGCCATTTTCTCCATTGGTTCCGCATTGATGACCACATAAAGCCACTGATAACATTCAGGATATAACAGCGTTGGCGATATTTCCCTATCAGTCACGCCTAGACGGATCGCTATAGTATCTAATAATGCATCTCGACCAGCATTACCAATCAACGCTACGGCTGAAAACATATGCGGTTTATCTACCTCACACGCTACCAACAAGAACCCACAAAGCATAAATATAGCGATTACTGTTTTTTGACCCTTCCGCGTCCCCTTGCCCCCCCAAATACTTCAAAGGGTTTACGATAGACTTGATGCTCGATAGGCAAAGCATCACCTTTATCTTTAAGTTGCTGGCGTAACAGCAAAATAGCTTCAACTGCGGGTTTTAACTGCGACAAGGCAGTCCCAGCAGAATACAAGGCGACGGCTCGCATAATAGCTAACTGATACAACAGGTTGGCGGCATCCACTTGCTCAGCGGGTAGCGGAAACGCCCCTTCATCCAGCGCTTCTTGTGTTTCTATAATAGCGTCATCGAGATCGGTCAGTAATTCAGAAAAATACGAACCGGGGCGACGGCAGTCACGGTGCATAACGTTTACCTATAGTGAACCAAATCAACAGGGTAATAAGGATGTTCACGGAAAATACTGTCATCTATATTATAAAGCTTCACCACCAAGGCGGCTTCCCAACACCAGTATCCATCATAAGTATCGGTATCCATTAGATGCCATTTCGGGCTGCCATATAATTCATACCATGCCTCTAAATAGTCCTTTATCAAGTCAGGTCGTTTAGATGGTTCAGATTCTACCACTTTGTACAGCTTACTAAACCGCTTCGGATATAACAAATCACTTCCAACAGCTCGATCAGTTTCACCCAATTTGACAGCAATAGTATCAAACAGTATATCAATCCCTTTATTACTAACCAATCCCAACACTTTTTTGTAATAAGCCAGCCCCATATCAGTACAATAAGCAAAAGCAAGCCATCTATACATCATATCCAAATGGTTTTCATATAGCTGCTCCTTAGCAACTCTTTTTCCTTGCTCATCAAACGGTAAAGAATTTGCATATTTATTTTGCCATTCCCGACATTCCAAAACACATTGCAAATCATCCTTTATTGTTTCAATGGAATCTCCGCGCGAATAACGTGTATGCATTAACGCTAAATAATTATTTACCATTTCGAATGCACATGTCATTTTGCGATAAAAATTTGAATTATCTTTAAACTCAATAAATTCTCTATCCTCATTAATACATTTAATCCGAAAATCTATATAATCATCAAAATAAGCTCTATCTCGTAATCTATCTCTTACTTTCATCAACTTAACTCTAACAGATTAAAAAAGACATCCATTTCTAAATCAAAAAATTAATCAAATCATCTTATAAAACCCCGTCTATTCAGCAAATACATTCTGATATAACTAAATTCAAATTTCACACTGTGCCATTTAGCCCTACTTTCAGACAATAGCATGAGATATTCGTAATTTCAGTAACTTTCACGCATAATAAAACCTAGCCTATTAGCTAGTCGATGGTAATTTTACTAAAGAATTCATTAGTCGGCGTTTAACAGCCGCCGGCAGGCGCTTAATCTCTGAGCTCGTTGCTACCCAATATGATGGTGGTACTCTCGTAACTAGCGGGTTGACTCCAGCCCGTTTTCTTCGCTCAGCCCCAGGCAAGAAACAATATTGAGTACATTTTCTAAAATATCCCCCTTTCTTTCCATCACGAATCGCGCGCCCTGTTTCATCAACAAGTAATAGATAGTCGGTAGCAACAAGAGGCAAGCCCTTGGGCATATTATCTCGTGGGTTTCCCACAAAAGGAAGTAATGCTTTCGGTTGGCGGCGCGTTTTTTAATACTGGTATAGGCCGATATTTCCGGACTTTTCGCCATGTCTGATCGAACAGGATTGAGGTCTACATAAGCCATACACGCAGCCATCCAGTAAGGCTTGGGATTTAAACCGTCCTTCCTAAAATCGTCCAGTGCAGCCATCTTCCTTGCAATCGGTTCGTTGAGTAAGCGTATAAACCAGCTGATGTCATATAACTACTCGCGCCAATCCTTAGCAATTCGTTCAACCGCCATATGCGTTTTAACTTGGTTACCAAAACCATCGTAACGATAATGGATATCGTGCCATTGCTCTAGGCGATCCTGACTCAAACATATCGCACTCTCAACCCCTTCACTTACGGTATTTTGTGGGTTGCCAAAGCTATCAAAGGCAAACAGAATTTCTGGCTGATGGGGTAGCTGGCCACTAGTGAACGGATCTAACACATCAAACTGATATTGGCTCACACCCTGCTCACTGAGACTAATCAGCTTGCCTTGCCCATCATACTGGTACTGCTGAGCACGGCCATCAAAGCCAACCACCTGGAGATCCGCTCCTCGCTATCATATTCGAACGCAAGCCAGCTACCGTCTGGTCGGATAGGCTTGGTTGGTTGTTTAGACGAAGGTATTTCAGCAGCCAATAGCATCGGTAAAAGTGGTCTGGCAGCCTAATTGACTATTTTAAAATGAGTATATATTCTCTTGGTTGAATGACTCTAACTAAATGCCTTACCGACTAATCCATCATCATCTAAAACTTCAATCTGGCCCAATTGTGCTAATATCGACAAATGTACATGAATGTTAACTTTGTTAATATTACTCAACAAGCTTTCTCCACCCAGCATTAAACTCGGTTCAAAACCGAACATTTCATCATCCGCTAACGCACCAAATTTTTTGATACAACGGTTAAACATCAACTTACCATGCTCATCCTCTAGATCGTGAGACCTAACACTGGACCCACCAAAAAAACACTTAATTGAAAAATCTCCATCTTCTCTGGTATTTCCCTCATATTGAACAATCCAACCATAAGCTGCAGTTATTTTATATCTTTCACCCGTTTCTTCCCCCCATAAAAATAAATCACCAAAAGCATTTCTGGCAAATACATGGTAAATATCATTGTCGAGTATGTCGGTCTGTTCCAACCACTCATCCAACACCGCTTCGTAATCATCAGGATTTACAATCCAAAACAAACCTTGTTGAAAACCACAAAAACCATACTCTTGCCAATATTCCAGCAATCTATCCGGTAGCTTCCCTCTAAATTTTTCTACAATTTCTGGTCGGCAATCAACCGTCGCAAAGGGATATCCAAACTTTTGCAAAAAGTACTCAAAATCTTCATCTAACTCAAACTTATACGGCATGATTATTTACACCTTGTTAATTCGACATTCATTTTTGCATCAGCCCCGAGGTTACTTAATGCATTCCTAGCAGCAGCATCCATACTCGTCACTCGACTTTGTCTAGGTAGTTGATTATCCAATGATGGATCTATATCAGCCTTAGGCCATTGATAACTCAACAATTAATTAATTATATAATCAATAGCATTTGAATAATGAATAATTTAAAAGCCTCAATGAACTAAAACTTTATTAAGGCTGTATTATGATTAATATATTACTATCAAAAAATTCAATCGAAGACAGGTCGAAGCTTCTCTCGCATTTCAAACATATTTCTTGGTGTGATTTTCCAGTGTTTAGGATCATCAAACTCAAAATCAATTTTAAACCTATTTGTTTCACTTTCCATTTGAAAGAGAAGTTGAATAAAATTATGACCACATTCGTTATAAACTAATTCGCGTAAAGTCAATAACGTGTCACCTAACAATACAGGGTAATCTTTAATCTTTGCTGTAGCAGGTGTAACTTCATCCCCATTATACAAAAAACCAGAATTAGAAATATGCCCGTCACCGAACTCAAAAACAAATGAAAACTCCGTCCATTGATTTTCTTTTACTCGTTGACATTCTAAAAATAGCTTAGCAATTTCAATCAATTTTTTACTTAATATATTCATGATTCAACCTTATATTTTTATATCTTTTTCACTAACCCGATCAAAAACTTCACTAGGTGGGTCTAATTCGAATTTAAGCCTCACATCAAAGCCTTCTGCGGTCCAATCCGCCCGCTCATTCTCCATTTTCTTATAACCACTTCGGTTTAAGTTGGCATTTTACGGGAGTGCTGATGACCAAAACGTAGTTGTGTTACGCGATAATACCTACGAGGATCATGGGATAAACTAGTACCTGCGATCAACTGGTAACTGATCGCCCCCATCTCCACGTCATCAAAAACCAACACACAACCTTAAAAATGTGTCTTAATTATTCTTTTAGACATAAAATCTAACGTTATCAATTAACTTACAAACTAAATCTTCAACATCTTGAGCAACAGGTATATTCTTGCCGTCATCACGATATATCTTTTCAGGATCACTTGAAAATGGACGAACGACCAAAAACCGATCACTACCACAATCAAATATTGGCAAGTCAGCATCGATAAATTCATCTGAAGGAGAAAACTCAGACTCTCCATTGTATAAGTCAACAATATCCAATGGATGAATAAATAAATTTCTCAAATTAGGCTCACCCTCAGAACCAAGCCACCCATATCCAAATGAATTATAAAACTTTTTAGGCAAGCCGAAAAAGAAAATCCCAACTCAATCTCGGCCTCTGTGATATCTTTATCATCAACAGGCTTAAATCGTCGAGCACCTGAGTCTAAATTTATATAAATTTTCAGTCGTTCAAATCCAGACATATTTTCTCTCAAAACTTTTCAAAAATCTTACTGTAAGCACGACCTAAGCCATGAATACTCGCCTGATATACATTAAGTCTTTCTGCAGGAATTATATTCCACTATTCATGAGGTGCGTTATACTAACTTGGTATCACTTAATGAGCATCAAAATATTTACCTTTATTAAGGTACACATTACCACATTTAAACAATTCATCTTGAATATACCGTAGCGATTGCTGGCCTATCTTTTCTTCCCACTCTTTAATCAAGTGTTCACGCGTAGATTTAGATCAACAATGCGCTCTAGTTTTTTATTTACAACTTCCCAAGGTAATTATTTGGCTTCCTAATAAAGTATTTAATCAATATTTTCTCTCTTTCCACATTTGAAATTCAAATAACTCTCATCCTATCGCACATATTCTTTCATGATTGCATAATCATTTCAAATTCACCTACAAATTATATGTTCACCAACACTATTCATGCTTACCGTGCTATGGGGAACCTTTAAGGTCAATAGCTTTAATCCTGCTTTTGCATAAAATTGCTACTCGCTCGCGTTCATTTTAATAGACGTTCAATTATATGGAAAATAAATTAGTTAAAACTTATTTCTGTCGCCCCTCTGCAGCCCATTTTTCGCGAATTTCCTTTGGCGAAGGAGGCGGAAACTTAACACCACGTTCAATTAACTGTTGCTTGACTTTAACCGCCCATTTATATGATTCCGCTTCCTTATCCAATAAAATTTTACTTAAACTTTTATGAACTCGCCAAGCCATATCAGATCCAGTAGGTGTACGAGCGTTGTGATCTGCACCTAATTCTATTAAATAATGAGCAATTTCATATTGACCGATATAGAGCGCATGATGTGCACCGTTTGCATTTCTTTTGTTTGATAAATTAATATCGGCTCCGGCAGCAATCAACATTTTAATTTGTGACCAATTTGAGGTTCCGATTGCACCGAATAAAGCAGGATAACCATTAGAGTCAATAGCATTAGGATTAGCGCCAGCTTGTAATAAAATGTCAAGCATCTCATCATCATTGCCACCCGCAACCATACCTATTGGTGTAGATCCAATGGGATCAGGGAAGTTTGGATCGGACCCTAATTGTAACGCTAACTTCATCGCGGGTTTATCTTTGTTTATAATCAACCAAAGCAAAGGGGTTATACCTTCTTTTCCGTGAACATTCAGCGAAACACCACCACTGATTATTTGCTCTGCACGCTTTTTATTGCCACTTTGTATATCTTGAAGTAATACAGCCATTTCAGGTTGGAAAAAATCAGATGCTTTCATATCTATACCCTCAACATTACACGCACTCAGCAGTCCTATGATCAAAAGTGTTATTGACTTTAAATAGTGACGAATATTTGGCATTTTTAACCATCCATATAACTAGAGAGAATAGGCTTTGTTGCGTAAATCGAAATTCCCTCGAACAGAGCCACTGCTAGCTTTAAGTTAATTAACTCTGGTCGTTTGAGGCATGCCTAGGGTCGTTAGCTTATTTAAAGCACGAACAGCAGCATACGCTTCACCTACTTGAGCATCATAATCTCGTAGGCTTAAGCTTGAACCAAGGAGGCGTTTATATCTCGACATCGCAGTCTCCGATATCGACCGAGAGTGATAACCCGATGTTTTCTTCCAATGTTCATTGCTGCCATGAATACGCTGGCAGGCAACGGCTTGGTTTCTTGGATGCCTGTTTTCCCAGTACGCAGCGCCTGTTCTTGGTGGAATAAGCGGCTTTGCTTTTTTACGTTCAATCGCTTGGTAACATAGCCGTGTATCGTAAGCACCGTCACCCGATATTGACTTGATCTTACGATGTGTCTTCTTCAATAACTCAGGAAGAACTTCACCGTCTGTAACCGTTGAAAGAGATAGTTCAGCACTAACAACTTGGTGTGTATCAGCGTCAACGGCAAGGTGGAGCTTACGCCATAAACGTCGCTTTTCAGCGCCATGTTTCCTAGCTTTCCATTCGCCATCACCAAAGACTTTTAGCCCTGTTGCATCAATGGCTAGATGACGAATTTCACCTCTGGCAGGCATTTTAATTGAAACATCAACATTCTTGGCTCTTCGGCTGATACGCGTGTAACTTGGGCAACGTAGTGAAATTTTCATTAACGATAATATTGAGTTAATGAAGCCTTCCGTTGCACGCTGTGATAGGCTGAATAATCGCTTTATCATCAACGCTGTCGTGATAGATAGATCGGAATATTGATTACCGCGACCACGCCCACCGTGGTGAGATAAGCATTCCCATGACGATATTGCTTCCTCATCAATCCAGAAGGTTATTGAGCCTCTACTGATAAGGGCTTGATTGTACTCTTTCCAGTTGTTGGTCTTGTAGCGAGCCTTAGGGTTACTCATGGTTCATATAATGTATGATGGTACATGAGCGATCAGATCACCACTTGCGGAAAGAATTCAAACTGATTTACGCAACAAAGCCACTTGGTTACCAAAACCATCGTAACGATAATGGGTATCGTGCCATTGCTCTAGGCGATCCTGAGTCACACATATCGCACTATCTGCCCCTTCCCCTACGGTATTTTGTGGGTTGCCAAAGCTATCAAAGGCAAACAGAATTTCTGGCTGATGGAGTAGCTGGCTACTGGTAAGCTGATCTAACACATCAAACTGATACTGGCTCGCACCCTGCTCGCTGTCTTCGATGCCCACCAGCTGATCAGCCACATTATAGCGATAGTCACGCTGATACTCGGCTCGGTGTGGATGAAGTCGTTGCTGCTGTTGCAAACGCCCCAGTACATCAAACTGTTGTAGGTAAGTAATGCCATTGCCCTGCCGGCGCTGAATTTCTCAGCCACTACTATCAAACTCGCGGATACAGACCGAATGCTGATCCCATTCAATAGCGACCAACAAACCTTGATTGTTATAGCGATACTGGATTTGATGATTATCGGGCAACTGAGTGCGAATGCGTCAACCGGCGCTGTCATAGTGATGCTGCAGCCGCCAGTTATCTTGCCAAACCTCGCTGGGCTGGCCATTGGCATGATAATCAAAATGGATTTTGCGTTGAGCATTGTTGGCGTTGCGCAGCCGCCCCAGTTTGTCATACTGGAAATAATTGGCATCGGTAATGCCTGCTGCTACACTACAGCTTTGCTCAATGACCCGGCCGCACTCATCACGCCGAAGCCGGATGAAACGCTCACTCTGCTCACTGAGACTAATCAGCTTGCCTTGCCAATCATACTGGTACTGCTGAGTACGGCCATCAAAGCCAACCGTCTGGCTGATCCGCTCCTCGCTATCGTAAACCAATTGATAGCGCGCACCGTCACTACGCTCAATACCAGTTAGGTTGCACTCGCTATCATATTCGAACGCAAGCCAACTCCCATCAGGACGAATGTGTCTGGTAGGCTGGGCCCCCCCTCATAGATAAAATGATGGCTGCGGCCTATCGTATCGGTAAATACGAATAAACCTCAGGCCAAGAAAAGCCCTGAGTTTAGACAGCCGAAAGTATTTTTTGACGAATTACTTCAGGCTGCATAAGTGAGTGTTGCACTTCGGAGTTGAATTCGCAGATTATTTAATCTAAAAAATTAAATTATTTTTAAGTATAAATCATACCCAGGGTGAGATTATGAATGCTTACTTTTTAGCCAAAGCAATCTTGGGTCAACTTAGCTGTATAAAATTCGCACTCAAAAAAACTAAGAGGTTATTAAATTTTGTTGGGATTAAACTCAACAACCACTTTGTGAGTTGATGGTAAGTTACAGTTTCAACAAATAATCAACTCGCACTCTCGCCCTGAAATCATACCCCTCTCACATCTTCCATATATTCAGGCAAAGATATGAACCCAACCCCCTTTATGTCTCTTTCTTTTACAAGTTTAACTATATTTTCACCTACAATACAAATAGGGTTATATGTATTTTCTAATACAAATATATTTTTATCTTTAATTTTTTCATCATCTAGCATCAGTTTAGTAATACCTGCAACCATTCCATATTTCAACCCTGCAAATATAGATTTCTCTTTATCAAGAGCATCAATGTGTTCCATAACATGCAAAGCATAAAACTCAAACTCATATTCTCCACAAAGAATTTCCGTTGGTATAAACTCTATATCCTCTGAAAAACACTCTAAAACATTTTTAAATCTTTCTGATACTATAGTTAATGCTCCACAGTAAAAATAATCTGACAAAAATGTCTCTTTTCCCTCTTCTAAAGAAAGAAGTATTCTATTATTACCTAAGACTTCTGCCCACTTTTCTGTCTGACCTATAGAGAATTGACACTCATCTTGGTTTAACCAATCCAAATACTGAGAAATAATATAATTACTATCTATATCAATAACATATTCCATATCTAAAACCCATTATTTTGTAACCTTACCTTTCTGTCTAGTATATCAGAGTGCATAATTTCTTCAATTAAATCAACTTCATCTAGTAATTGCTCATTTGTTAACCTAGATTCAACCATATCAAGCCCTCTTAACTTTTCGCCAACAGCTTCAAAATAACTTTTTAAATGCCCACCATTATGTAACGGCCTCTGCAGCACTATAGATTCGATAATATTAGTTGGAAGGGATATTCCATTTGATGGCCTATTCACATTATACAGTCCAGCCCTAGCAAGACGATTCAACGCTATTGACTTCTGGGCTTCACTCACAGCTACTAAATGATGCTTAGCCCAACCATCCGGTGCATATATTTTTAATTCACCTCGCTGTAAATTAGGGTGTACATTTAAATCTACACCACTTTTTAATTTCCATCTACGGCGACCAACCTTTCCCTCAAGTGCGTATATTTTTCCATTCTTAAATTTAATTGGTGTAAATGCACTTTTAGGAAAAGAATCGGGTACAACACGCTCAAGCCTGTATGGTAATGCATTTGAATAAAACTGAGTGCCAGGCTTTGTATTGGGTACAAATTGTAACCCTTTCACTGCCCCCATCGCCTGCCTGCCCCCTAAAAGGGTGGCGGCAATTTCTACTGATTGGCTCGTTAATGTAGCAGCTAATGGTGATCCCGTTGCATCCAATACGGCATCACCAGCAGCAGACATGGTTTGCTCATACTGCTCTAGATAAGGCGCAATATCTTGAGCGATCATCTTCGCCCCAGCAGTACTAGGCGTATACCCATATGCGTCTTGAACTTTCCCAATCAAGTCCGCAGATTTATTAACACCACCTCCTGTAGCGAGTACCACTGCCCCTGCTAGGCCAGCAACCACGTCTATTGCTGAATTATAAATACCAGAAGCAACAATTTCTGTTGCCCCCATGACATAATCATGACTGATAGCCGCTAATTCTGGATCAACCGCATGCATCGGATATGCAGAGCTTTGTGTGGTATTAGGACAATCAGTAGTCCGGTTATAACCCATCGCATAAGGCTGTTGCGCTTTACTCTCCTTACAACTCAACCCCAGCGGATCGATCCACTGCACGGGATTGGGGCCGTATTGGTAAGGGTTAATCCCACCGAGTAAACCGATTGGATCTTGATGGATGAAGCGCCCTACTTGTGGGTCGTAGTAACGGAAACGGTTGTAGTGCAGGCTGGATTCTTCATCCCAATACTGGCCCTGAAAACGCAGTGGATTGGTAACCTGCTCAGTATGAACGGTGGCAATACCTTCGGTGGTATAGTCTGCCTGCCATGCCGTATTACCATGTTGATCTGTCAATACCAATGGCGTTCCAAGGTGGTCAAGCTGGTAATGATAGATCTCGCCATGAGCAATCAAAGCGACGGGCTTGAAGATCCCAGGCTCATAGATATACCAACGGTACTGGCCATTGCAGTGCTCGCCAATTAACTGATCGCCATCCCACAGAAAATCAATCCGCTGGCTTTCGCTGATTTTGGCGCTGCGTCGCCCGAGGGCATCGTAATGGTACTGGGTATATTTTCCGGCTTTTCTGAAACTGGTGAGCTGGTTTAAGCCATTGAACCGACGCTGCTCGTTGCCTTGTTGGCTATACGTTTTAACTTGGTTACCAAAACCATCGTAACGATAATGAGTATCGTGCCATTGCTCTAGGCGATCCTGAGTCACACATATCGCACTATCTGCCCCTTCCCCTGCGGCATTTTGTGGGTTGCCAAAGCTATCAAAGGCAAACAGAATTTCTGGCTGATGAGGTAGCTGGCTACTGGTAAGCTGATCTAACACATCAAACTGATACTGGCTCGCACCCTGCTCGCTGTCTTCGATGCCCACCAGCTGATCAGCCGCATTATAGCGATAGTCACGCTGATACTCGGCTCGGTGTGGATGAAGTCGTTGCTGCTGTTGCAAACGCCCCAGTACATCAAACTGTTGTAGGCAAGTAATGCCATTGCCCTGTCGGCGCTGAATTTCTCGCCCACAACTGTCAAAATCACGTTCACAAACAGTCTGCCCGTCCCAGTCAATGGCCACCAGCAGACCTTGGCTGTTATAGCGATAATGAACTTGATGGTCGTCAGGCAGGCAGGTTGCAATACGCCGACCAGCATTGTCATAACTATGCTGGAGCCGCCAGTTATCTTGCCAAACCTCGCTGGGCTGGCCATTAGCATGATAATCAACATGGATTTTGCGTTGGGCATTGTTGGCATTCCGTAGCCGCCCCAGTTTGTCATACTGGAAATAATTGGCATCGGTAATGCCTGCTACACTACAGCTTTGCTCAATGACCCGGCCGCACTCATCACGCCGAAGCCGGATGAAACGCTCACCCTGCTCACTGAGACTAATCAGCTTGCCTTGCTCATCATACTGGTACTGCTGAGTACGGCCATCAAAGCCAACCGTCTGGGTGATCCGCTCCTCGCTATCGTAAACCAATTGATAGCGCGCACCGTCACTACGCTCAATACCAGTTAGGTTGCGCTCGCTATCATATTCGAACGCAAGCCAACTCCCATCAGGACGAATGTGTCTGGTAGGCTGGGCCAACCCCTCATAGATAAAATGATGGCTGCGGCCTATCGTATCGGTAAATACCGTCGGGCGGCCAGCCCAGTCGTATTCAATATACTGATGGCGAACCTCATCCGGCTGTTCCTGTGCATATTGGGTGATCTCAACAACCTGCCCGTTACGCTCACGACGATACTGGGTCACCCAGCCATCATGACTAACCATACCGTTGATTTCACCCAGCAAATCATAGCTGTAACGTGTTATAGCATCACCGTCTTGCACGGCTGCCAACTGACCTTGCGCATTCCACCAATACCGCAGGCTCCGCCCGTCTGACTGGGTGATATGAGTGATCCGGCCATAGCGGTCATACTGATAATGTTTCTCAAGCCCACAAGGATTATGTTGGCTCAATAAGCGCCCAAAACTGTTATAGTCGTTACGCCACGCTTGACCTTCACTGTCTATCGTCAGGATCACTTGCCCAAGCCGGTTATAGCGATAACGAGTCAAACCGCCATCTGGAGCCTGCTCTTCGTACAATTGACCATAGCGGTTGTAGCGGTAATAGGTTGCCGTTCCGTTGGGAGAGATCTCGGCAATTTTGCGAGATCGGTTATCATAGCGGTACTGCCAACGGTGACCGAGCGGGGACACCTTACACAATAGCCGCCCTTGGGCATTATGTTCAAAGCGCCATTGATTGCCCAAACTGTCGGTACTGGTGGCGGTATGCGCTTCAAGATCATATTCAAAGCGATAATGGTAATTCCCCTCATCCCCCCACTGGGCGCAACATCGCGCGGTAGCGCCTTGGCCGAGCCATTCAAAATAGTGACTGAATCCGGAAGGACGAGTACGCTGGACTAATAGATGCTGATCATAACGATATTTTTCAACTTGTTGCTGACGATTACTCGCCTCACACAAATCGTTTTCGGCATCGTAATGATAATGAGCCAGCACCTGGGGGGAATGATGCCCAACGCGGATACCACGTTGCACGAGCTCTCCCTCGCTAGCAGGGCTTTGAACTTCAATGAGGTTACCGCCGGCATCATAACGTAATTCAAGCTGCTGGCAGCCGTTAGCGGCAATATGCACTAAACGGCCATTGCTAGAGTAACTCAATTGATATTGTAGAGTTTCATTTTCCCTAAGCCGCTCCAGTACCCAGCGGGAATGCTGATAACCAAAACGTAACTGCCGACCATCATTCAGTGTTAAACGATAATAACCGCGGGGATCATGAAAGATACTCGCCCCGGCAGTAAGTTGGTAACCCACGGCTCCCGCCGCTACATCATCAAAGATCAATAAATCACCCAGATGATCGACAAAATGCCACTGGGTAACGCCGTCATCGGCTCGTACAATAGGCGTTAACTCAAAATGGAAGTTACTTCGCCAACCATAGCCTAAGCCCACGTTCTGGTGACATAAACTCGAGCGGTACACCCGCTCCCAACGGATAGCCGCACTACCTGTTAGCTGAATATCCGTCAGAGTCAGTATTTCTTCCCCTGTCGCCATAGAAACAGGATCGCCACAATAGGCCATCTCATCAGGAGAAGCCGTTGTCGGGGTATCTGAAATACGATTTTCAGCAACGGGGGCGACATCCTCCCGCCCCCCTTGGCCCGTCACTTTTTTTGTAGTCTTGGCGAGTTGTTCCATAACCGTTGGCTGGTGAACAATTACTGGCTCAACTTCCGGAACCTCATAAACCCACAGTTGTTTATTAAATAGTGCTTTTGCAAGGGTTTCTTTAGCCTGATTAAATGCACCGTGCCCAATAGCCCGAGCTTTTACCTCTGCATGAAAATCAAGCAGCCCCAAAACAGCAAGCAAGTCAGCACCAGGCGCGGCCCTTAGACGGGCGAACTTCTCTATATGAAGCTTTGCCAGCTGTAACGTATCAAATCGAATAGGGATATTCTTAGAATTAGCATGCTCTGATATAGCAAATTGATACGCCTTGCCATCATTGGCTTTAAGCTGCAGTAATATGAGTCCGTCCATGTTATTCCACTATCATCCACTATGGTTGCCAAGCGTATAAGGCAGCGCCTCTGTAGAGCTTTTCTGAGATTTCCAACTGCAATGTCGGGAGCTGATACTCTCCGCGCTGGTAACGCGCATAGAGATGTAGCAAGTTATACAGTCCAGAGCATGCGCCTAATTCTCCGGTTAGCGCTCCACTCATGACAATCTGGGTAAATTCTCCAACACATCCGTGAAGATGTTGATATGCGCCAGCCCACTCTTCAGCAGAACCTCGCCCTCCATCATAAGGGGCATAGAATTGATGGATTGGCTGACCACATGCATGCTGATAACGTTGAAACAATGCCGTCACAGCAGCCGTTGCCGCTTTGTCTCTCGTTCTGGCCTCATAAGATAACCATGGGCGGATCAGCCCACTGGCAGATGTAGAGACCTTAAGGGCGATAACACTCTCTGAAGCAACTATTCCATCTTCCATGTCTTGCAGGCAGGCAGTGCTAAAAGGCAACGAACTTAAGCGGGGATCACTGTCTAGCGCTAAAACCCACACTCCTGAGTGGCACTCTTGCGACAACAAACGTTCAATCTGCTGCCAAGCAAGGAGCATGGCACTGCGCCCATAAGGATATAAATAGCAATGAGTGTGTGCTGCCAATGCAGGAATCGCCTGACAAAGATAAGGATATAGAGCTTGATGCTGGCTTTGATCAACAGTTCCCAGCTGGGGTAACAACACCAAAATAGGTGCCGATAACCAATCAATATCCAACGTGCATACTGTCGATTTTAATATTTCCGTCAAGCGCGATAGATAATCACCTGCGCTAAGTGGAACAATCGGCAAAGCCAGAACCGACTGGTTATTAACAAGTATCGGTTCTGGCTCAATTATCAAGTCTGAGTGCAAGCCCAACACTTTTTCATAGTTATTATCGCTCCCAACCCATAGGCAGTGTGATTCGACAGTATAGGCCATCAATATCAACCAATAGTGACACTAGGATTTCCCGATACAACTGAGCCACCATGACTGGTTGGCTCACCCATTCGGGCTGCTGGCTTACCATTAATCAATACCGATCCAGAGCCGCCTTTAATTGTGTCAGGAGGCCCTATACAAACCAGCATGTCACCCTCGCGCGCAGCAGGCAAACCACCAATAAAAACATTCCCTGACCCAGTAGCAACAGGGCCACCAACATGCGGAATTTTGTCTGTTTGATCTGGACAGGTGTGATAACATGAAATCGTTGCAGCTGCTTTTCCCATTCCATCGCTACCGCCTGCGCTTCATCGTCAGACGGCACTCCTATTTATTAAATAATATGATTTTAAGATCGAGTAATGTGATTTAGTTAAGCGCGATAGAAGCCGCTTTCAACGCAATTTTGCTACCATTGATACTGATATTGGTTCCTTTTATATCAACAGAACCATCGCTCGATAATGTCAAAGATGCACCACCAGATTTCAGGGTTATCTTACTACCAGCATCAATTACCAACTCTTTTCCGATAGTTTCATTCTGGTTTTTATCTACCTTCGAGGTAAAATTATTCTTAACTGCACGCTGTAAATTATTTTCAACAGTCAGCGCTGCATTATTCTTTACCGTCTGGGAACTGTCATTTTCAACCGTCAGTACAGAATTATTTTTTATCGTATGAAAACTGTCATTTTCAACCAAGATTTGATGATTATGCTCAACCACTAATTGATGATCTTTCTCGGCATGCATATAAAAAAGTTCGTTGCCTTTATCATCATCAAAGCGAATTTCATTAAAGTTGTCACCACCACCCTTTTTCGTCGATCGAGATTTTATCCCACTGACAGTTTTCTTATCTGGCAGGGCATAAGGTGGCATTTGATCACCGTTATATAATGCACCACTAATAATTGGTTGATCCGGGTCTCCATCCAGAAACTCCACCAACACTTCCTGCCCAACTCGAGGAAAAAAGAATGCACCCCAACGGTTTCCCGCCCAGTTTTGCGCCACACGAATCCAACACGAGCTAGTACTGTCCGACTTCCCTTCACGATCCCAATGAAATAGCACTTTCACTCGACCATATTTATCAATACAAATTTCTTCGTCTTTATCACCCGTGACACAAGCGGTCTGTGCCCCATAAACTCGTGGTTTAGGCGTCAATGCCAGTGGCCGATATACTGTCTCTTTCGGCACACAGGAAAACTGATTCTGAATAGTCTGAGAAAGGCTTTTACTCGAACCGGTTTGGCTAGTAATCGATATCTCCATACTCAACTGAGTAATCAAGAAGCCTTTTCCTATTAAACGTTTATCTTCGTGTGCTTTAAAAGTGAAAATTTTTCCAGCGCTAAAACTTCGGCAATTACTACCACCGGATGAAAGTTGAGTATCACGCTGCAAAGCATCAAGGGCCAGACTGGCAACATCCTTAGCACGTAAGTTAAACTCGGAACCTGCTTGATATTCGTAGACTTCTGTTGCTGCTTGCTGAGTTGTGAGATTCGTATTGGCATGCGTACCCTGTGGTTTTTCCGTTGGCTTAATAAAATCAAACCCCTGCTTCACACTGCTACCTGGCGTTACCTCTAACCCACTAGACCAAGTATGGATATGCGCTTCAGATAAACTACCTGTAGTAAACTCCACTTGTGCTTCAGCACAATCTTTATATGCCGTAATATCATCGGCCAATACTATATAGTGATTACTTTTATCATGCGTGAAAAAATAAAATATGCCTTCTTGCTCTAGTAATCTAGTCGCAAAATCCAAATCAGATTCGTGGTATTGAACCTTATATTCATATCTTGGATATGTCTTATTAAGTTTACTCTGTACTTTAACACCATGCCCAGAAAAAATTTGATTAACTATTTCTTTAACGTTTAATTTCTGGAATATACGACAGTTTGTCCGCTGCGCCATAAAGTGACAAGCTGAACTTATTTCTAAAACATAATCTTGATACTTTTCACCATCAGCATGTGCCGTAACTCGGCTCCCAACAGAACGAATAGCTGTAACAACACCGTTTAAGTAACGCTCCAATACTGAAGATTGAACATTATAAAGTAATGTTATAGTAACAGACTTTCCAATGAGATCATCTGCACTAATTAGTTGCCCATTGGTATAAACATGAGCTTGGATAGAAAAAAGCATTGAGATACCTTCCTGTATCTCCACCTTTGTTATATGCAAAACATCCTTACCAAGCGGTGTATCTATGCGTATGATGTTTTTATCTTGCGTTGCTTTTATCATTAAATTTCTATCCAAAAGAATTATGAAAATAAAATACGGGATAGACTATTTTTTCTACCCCGTAATCATTCTCTTGCTTACATTTGTTGACCTTTAACGCCACTGTAACCATAAACAAGCGGTGCTTGAACGTTGTTCATGTCATCTGTTGGAGTTACTGTCATCATCATCTCTGTATAAGAAATTGTGATAGTTTCAACTGGACGATCGTTTTGAATTGAAACACTGTAATTAGAAATCATGGCATCAGTAAGTTCGATTTTCATGATTTCTTCTACTTTTTCACCTTGCTTTGTAATATGGAAAACCGCTGGCTTACCTTTACCGATAGTCGCTTCCTTGAACAAATCAGGTGACGCCTTATCTTGCAGCTTAGTAATAGTCATATCATAAAGACGAGTTGAACTTGCTTCACGATCCTGAGCTGTACCTGTATATGACGTAATTTCTCGACCAACACTCCAATCAACAGATAGCAAAGTAATCATATCTTTGTACTGTTCAGCGGTCGCTTCGCCTTTAATATCGGCATATTTCAGGTAAGTATTCGCTTGCATGCTAATCTCCTATAGCATTACGGGGTTATCCCTAAATGGGCTTTCTATAAGAACACCATCAATTTGTTATTGATGATTTATCTATTAGTGAATTTCACACTTTGAGTAATGACAAAACAGTTATTAGATAATAATAAACAATAAACACATAAAGTAATTGTCATTAGGCCTAATACATTATCCATCACCACAACAATGTAGGTAAGAAATAATAAATTAAATCATGAATTGCATCGCAATATTTTATCTAACTATGCTTTCAATCATTTAAATTCTATCTTATAACTGCCACTTTCAATATCCACATGTACACTTTCAAAATGCTCATTATCCGCCAAACGCTCCAATATGCTTGTTGACAATATTGGCAATAAGACATTTTGAAGATTATTTTGAATTGCACGAGCACCTGAATTACTATCAAAGCAATGTTCATTTAGGTATGAAACGACTCTATCTGCATAATTAAATGTTGCATTATAATGCTCAGAAATACGCATTCCAATCCGATCCAACTGTAAGTGAATTATATTCGCTAAGACTTCGGTCGATAATGGAACAAATGGAATTACATTTATCCTGCCTAGGAATGCCGGTTTGAAAACATTAAGAAGATCATCCTGCAGTGCTTGCTTCAACCCTTCGATAGAAGGTGCTGTATCAGCATCCTCAAACAAATCTATCGTAGTATCCGTACCTACATTGGAAGTCATGATAAGAATGGTATTCTTAAAATCAATATCACGTCCTTCACCATCTTTGATCGTACCTTTATCAAATACCTGATAAAAAATATCCTGTACGCCTGGATGAGCTTTTTCCATTTCATCAAGCAATACTACGCCATAAGGTTTTCGCCTAACCGCTTCGGTTAAGATCCCGCCTTCCCCAAAACCAACATAACCAGGAGGTGACCCCAATAGAAGAGACACTTTATGCTCTTCTTTAAATTCCGACATATTAATAACAGTGACATTATCTTCACTACCGTATACCTGTTCAGCCAAAGCTAACGCAGATTCAGTTTTACCTACCCCGCTTGGCCCAGTAAGAAGAAAGACACCATTCGGCTTACGCTCGTCATTTAATTGCGCGCGGGCGGTCTGCACCACTTTCGCCATCAAATCCAAGGCATGATCTTGCCCAATTACACGGGCTTTCATACGGTCACTTAAAGTGAGAACTGTTTCAATTTCATCACTTTGCATTCTTCCCAGCGGAATGCCCGTCCAATCTGATATCACCTCAGCCACTAACACTTCATCAACCTCAAGAAATACCATCGGCTCACTGTTTGCATTTAGCGTCTGTTTAATCGCTTGCAACTGGGCTTTCTGTCCATTCTCTGTATCCGATCCAGTCGCCAGACTATCGTCAGAGCTACTATCTTCATTAATATCAAGATTACTCAGCCTATCCACCAATTTAGCCGACAGTATTTTTGCCTGCTCAACCAAACCAGCCTCATCATGCCACAATACCTCTGCCTGAGTATGCGCTAGCTCCACTTCATGAAGCTTTTCATACAGCGCGCACATTTTGTCTTGGTGATCACTCCCTGTAATCTGTTCCCTTTCCAACACGGCAATTTCATCTTTCAGCTGCTGCTGCTGCCGACGAAGAGTTTCAACTCGCCCTGGGATACTGGCTTGACTCATCGCAACCCGAGCACAGGCCGTATCTAATAGCGCCACGGCCTTATCTGGCAATTGGCGTCCGTTGATATAGCGGCTTGACAATTTCACGGCTGCTTGCAACGCTTTATCCGTAATCGCAACATTGTGATGAGCAGCCATGACAGGCAATAATCCTCGTAACATCACAATAGCTGTCGCTTCATCAGGCTCCTCAACTTTAACGACCTGGAAACGGCGTGTTAATGCTGCATCCTTCTCGAAGTACTTCTTATATTCAGCCCATGTGGTCGCCGCAATTGTACGAAGTTCACCACGGGCTAACGCCGGTTTCAAAATATTGGCCGCATCATTCTGACCCGCCTGACCACCACTACCGATCATAGTATGGGCCTCATCAATAAAGAGAATTATTGGCTCAGGAGATGCCTTAACTTCTTTAATAATACCCTTCAAGCGATTTTCAAATTCCCCTTTCATCCCGGCACCTGCCTGAAGTAGAGCGAGATCAAGAACACGAATGGAAACAGCTTTTAAGGCATCAGGAACATCACCTTGGCTAATCCGTTGGGCCAAACCTTCCACTACCGCGGTTTTACCCACTCCAGCTTCCCCTGTAAGAATCGGATTATTCTGACGCCGACGCGTCAAAATATCGATCATCTGACGAATCTCATTATCACGCCCTAAAATAGGGTCTATAGCTCCTAGCCGAGCCTGCTCCGTCAGATCTATCGTATATTGTGCTAAAGCGGGGGCGGATGTTGACGATAAGGTATTCGTTACATCATCACTAGTTGCGACAACTGACTCAGCAGAACGTTCTGCAAGTGTTGGCCAAGCAGACAGCAATTGAGCGGGATCTATATGTTCTAACGAGCGAGCATCGCGTAATACCAAAGACCCTAAACTATCATCTTTGAGTAACACATAAATAATATGTACGGTGCGGATCTGTTGATCACCAAAATCAATCGATGCTGCAAGCCATGCCGAACGCAATAACGTAACAAGATGCGGAGATAAACCTGGTGTAGCGCTATTTCCCGTTTTCAGTTTTTCCAAACTAAGCTGTAGTTCACTGTGTAACACTGGTAACGAAAAATCAAAGCTCCCTGCAATAACCGCTAAGTCACCGTCTTGTTCTTCTACCATAGCAGACAACCAGTGTTGGATTTCAACACTAAAATGACTACGGCTATTACACAGCGCGGCTCCCGTCTCGAGCTGTTTTTGACAGTGTGGTGAGAGTTTATCGACCAGTGATTTCAACGTCATCGTTGACATGTAACATCCCTTATTTTGAATAAATTTCAACTAATACCCTAAATACATTCTCGCTAAACGAATATCGTAATATCGATTGGGTATTAAACTTTCCATGCCGTTACAACGACACTTAACCTACCGGAATCTTAAGAACCTTATCCTTTATATGATGACTACTCATTAATGCCACTCCCAAACCGAGGCCTACACCATGATTATTCAAACTGGCTACGGGTAAATTTTGATAAGCAGTTACCAAACGCCAACTGACATGAATCGAGGGTGATAAATAGTGGCTTACAATCTGCTTCATTGTTTGTAATAACGGTCCTTGGTTCATCAACATCGCAGCTTTTTCACGCTCGTTAACGTGAAGCTCGATATCTATTGCCGATGACAAATCCCATACCCTCTGCCCCAGCATGCTACTCACGCCTAGCTGTGCGTGCTGCCCTTCAGGCTGTAGACGAGACCCTAAACAGGTCTGTTCAGATGGAGAAAGTTGCAGCCAACGGCCAACAAACTCCTTTATTTCTACCTGACAGCCGCCGATTAATGTCAAAATCTGACGCAAACTCTGGCTATTGCGTATAGTCTTAGCCAATAGCCCTCCCATAAATACATCCAAATTATGAGTAGCCCCTGTCAGTGCATGTAACACCGAATCAATAATTGACTCTTTACCGTTTAAATACCGTTCATGCTGAATGGGATATTGATATTTTTCCCAAGATCTATACTGCAACGCAATTAAACGGTGGTTAAACATGTCAAAAAACTCACGGATCGCGACATCTTTTAAACGTGCTCTTTGCATCACTAACTCAGTATAATGACGAGGTAATGCTCCGCTTGGCCCCGTTAATCCCATGAAGTTTATATTAATATCCAATCGTTTGACGCCACTATCGCTGCTTGTCTCGCGAATGGATTCAATCGCTGTGCCCGCAAACCCTAAAGTTTGACAAGCCTTAAAACGAATACATTCATTATTAGGCAAAGTATCAGTGCCCAATTCATTGCTCTCTCCAATTTCTGACATCTGCCGCTGCAACGAATATACCGAGCGATAGAAGTCATCACGATCTATATATCCTATTAATTGCGTTATATTCACAGTAACACCTTTCCGCCAGCACATGCAGGCCAACGATACTGCCAATCAAGCTGCCCTCTAAAGCTGACACTTAACCGCGTAAAACTATTTACTGCAGTAAATTGAGAGAAAAATTGGGAAAGGATACAACCAAAGAAAAACAGGTTGGCACCAGAGAGTTCATTGTTACAAAACTCTAGTAATATATCGTTACCATGACAGAATCCAACACGCCCATCCTGCACAACACGCGCACTAGCAGGTGTCACCAACATCGCAGTGATGGCTTCAATCAGCATCTTACTTTGCGGTGTCTGCTCAAAATCATACAGCTTTAACGTTTCTTTGAGCGTTTCCAAGCCGTGTTCACCAGAAAATTGATTTAAAGTTAGATGCTTGGCAAACTGCCAACGGGTACTTTCAAGCAATTTAGGTCTCATCGGCTGAGTCAATGCGGTAAGACAGCGTACCTCTTTCAATGAATCACTACGTAACCTCACATCCATTACAGGTTGCCCACCGCCAAAAGGTAAGCGAGCTGGTAAATTACGATTACTACACAATGCATTAATCGTAACTAACCAATGCTCGTATTCATCCACATCTACCGGTTTCGTGTGAGTATCCACAATGGATAGATACGTTTCGCAACCAGGTTCATCATGCCCGCTAGCCCAACTTGAATGCTCACGCCGCAGAGTCCAGTACATGTCATTTTCTGTCAAATAGTTAGCTTGTCCAACGCCATAAAATGGAGCAACATTCACGCAGTTGTCATTTTTATCATATGCTTTAACTTCATTGATCCGAATCACTTCACAAATATCAGCATCCCCGTATTGAGGAATCAACTGATACTCATCCTGAACAGGTTGCAACGTAAATGATTCAAGTTGCTGCTCAAACAAATTAATAATCGGAGTGCAACCTAACAATACATTGTCGGCTGTTACTTGCTTTGGTAAAAAGTCATTACTTTCATTAAAGTAGATATAAATATCGACTTCATTATCATCGCCTAGCCAATCAGGTTCGAGATCCCGCAATTCAAAAAATAAAAACTTTTCCGGAAACAAAAAATGTTCAACTAACAGCCTATAACCACTAAAGCTCCGTTTGTGATAGGGCACCACTTCATGTTCATCTTCAAAACCGACACTCACAACGTGACGCCCTTGAAGATAGTGACTCGCTTCAGACGATCCTTTCGGAGCGATAGCGATACCCACCATTGACCTAAACAACAACTGATAAAGGCTATAACTGAGCTGCGCCTGCCCATTGAGATAAAAGCGCAAATTTCTGATACCCAGCTTAAAGAGTGGAGTACTTTCAAATTCACCGCTTAACGTGAGCTTCAGTACCGATTGTGCTTGTGTTTTAAAATTTGCACACGGCGCTTTAAAGGGCGCATTTTCAAAGGCCGCCTTCGTCACCTCCACAGGCCATAACTCCGTATCGTAACAAGTTGTAAAATGACATGATTTGTATCCATCTACATGACTCTGAACTTCGCTACCACGGGGCAATATAAAACCATGATCATTGATATTCTGGGTCGTCATTTTAATAATTGCCATAGAAGGAATTGTTGCGTGGTAATCTGGATATAACTGTCCAATAAGTGCTTCCGTTAACTCCGGGAAACTATCATCCAGACATCGCCGAGTTTGCGCCGTCAGCAATGCAAAACTTTCAACTAATCGAGAAACATGTGGATCCTCCACATGTTCATCACTGAGCTTTAATCGACCTGCGACCTTTGGATAACGCTTTGCAAAATCAGCCCCCATATGCCGAATATAGGAAAGTTCGCGGTTATAGTACTTGAGTATCTCATCACTCATAGTTATGGCTCACTAATTCGAATACCTAAACAAATTGGCTCAATCTCTGAATCAAAAGTGACTTCTTCTGCCTCGGGTGTTGCATGAAATAGCGCATGGATCCGCAACCTAAGAATTCGATCAACCGGTTCATCGTCCCCGACAACTGTTACCGCTACATCAGCAAATCTGGGCTCAAATTTTCGAATAGTATCTTCGATTATATGGCAGAGGGCTTGACGACCATCCAAAGAACTCAGAGGCATGGCGGAAAAATCAGGCAGACCGTAAGAAAATAGCGAACAATTCAATTCAGGATAATACTTTGACCACACATGCCAATGCACCTTTGCATTTAGCAAATTTTCTAAATCACGTCGCACGCTATGGCGCATATCCCTCCATGTAAACGGCCTATTTGTGTTAGCCATATTT
This sequence comes from Photobacterium panuliri, assembly GCF_059920555.1. Lineage (NCBI taxonomy): Bacteria > Pseudomonadati > Pseudomonadota > Gammaproteobacteria > Vibrionales > Vibrionaceae > Photobacterium > Photobacterium panuliri. Next base: position 111,112 of record NZ_CP197193.1, on the reverse strand, counting down.
TCAGGTGCATCATCTAACAGCCGATCTAACAAAGAGGGAACTAAGGCTTGGCTAGCTTTCATTCTTCAGCCAACCGTTAAACGACAAGCGGAACAGTCTTATTTATTCGCTGAATTTGTGATAACACCACTGCCTCATCACCAAACAAATACATCTTCTGCCCAACACCAAAATAAATATTTGTTCCAAAAATTTCACGCCAATCAGTTTCTCTTCCCAATTTTTCGGCATCTGTTTGGCTATTAATATATGTCATTGGGATAAATGCCTCACCACATAAACCACCATCAATTTCGATATCAACTTTACGCCACACATGTTCAATTAGAGATGTCACAGGCATCATCTCTAAACGTATCAAAGCATCAAATGGAACAAGATAATACTTTCCATCAGTACCAAATAGCTCTAAAAAACCAGCCAATGTATCATCAAGATCGCGTAATGTGTCACGATATTCCCCATCTATCTCCATAGGTATATTTACACGATTTTTCTCAAGTTGTTCTGCGCTTTGGATGAAATTTTCAACGTGATTTTCTCTGTACGCAAGACGCATTCGCAGTAATGATGTAAATGCCTCATCAACATCTTTAACCAAATTAGCAGTCGCGGCCCCACCGTCAAAATCAAGCCTAGCCTGAGCTGCACGGATCAACTGCCTTAGATTAGTGGCTCCAATCAAACAATCAGGATTCTGCTTAATTAACAAATTAAGTTGCTTATCAGCCCTTTCGTATTGACCATCAATGCATAAGAGCTCAATAAAGCTACTCCGTAAATCAATATCTTGTGGAGTTTCTTGCAGCTGACTAGCCAGTAACTCTAGTGCTTCGCTTAATTTTGCTTGTTGAATTAATGTATGCAATGTCTTCATTATATTATCACCCAGTATTACTTTGATTTGGTGCGAGTTCAGTAATCAGACGAATACTCGAAACCATCTGATCAAGTTGAAAATGTGGTCGTAAATGAATAATCGAATAATAATGACCTGGACGCCCAGACTTTTCTTTTACCTGTATACGCGCTTCATTCAATGGATAGCGAGATCTGACTTCATCGGATGCTTCATCTGACGCTGTCGTATAATTAAATAACCAACGCTGAAATTCAGTCTCAATACTTTCTGCCGTAGCATACATACCGACCTTATCTCTCCCCATTACTTTTATATAATGAGCAAATCGTGATGCACATAATATATATTGTAACATTGAAGACAAGCGCGCATTTACCTGTGCTCCCAATGACTCATAATGCTTTGGCAAATTAACCGAGGCATTACTAAAAAAAACCAAATGTTCAGTATTGGGTAAAGGAGATACAGGGATAAAACCACAATCTGATAGCTGCTTTTCCAATCTGTCACCTACTTGCAAATCTACAGATGGCTTACTCTGACGAAGTCGCCGTGTCAAATTAAAGCTGGCAGATGGTAAATTAAATACCAGCCCACGGTTATATCTTCCAGGTTGTAACCCTCTGATTTGACTAAACCATCCAGATTCAGAAAATGCTTTTAATACTACACTTGCAAAACCATAAGCAGCATTCCCCCATAAATGTTCTGTCTGAGGATCTATAATATTCTCTTTAAAATAAAACTCTTCCTTACGTGAACCATCTTGTTCATACGGCTCACGCATTAAAATATGTGGCATGACAAGTCCCAAAAAACGAGCATCTTCCATTTTTCTCAGGCTACGCCAATTATTATATTCCGGCTGTGAAAACTGGGACTGAATATCACTGACACTTGCTAATTCCGTATAATTATCAACACCAAACAGTGCTGGTTCAGCCGCTGTCACAAATGGAGCAAAAGCTGCTGCTGCTGTATTACTAATTCCCATTAAGGTATCAATATCATTAGTTGGAATACCAGCTTTAGGTTTATGAGAAACCTGATAATCGCCAATTAACAATCCAAATGGTTCTCCACCAGGCATATTAAATTCGTTATTATAAACTAAACGAAACAAATCACTCTGATCAAATTCAATCGCCCGCCCCATATCACGGCTAAGCTCTTTCCATGTTAAATTCAATAGCTTTATTTTACATACTAGCTCACTATCAAACTCTTCCATCTGGTCAGTTAGATATACTAACCCACGCCAACTTGCCTCCAACTTTTGAAAACAATCATCGTGCAATATACAATTTAGCTGTTCATTTATTTTTGCATCAATACCCTTAATTGAGCGTAACAGCAGCAAGCGGATACTTTGACGATTACACGTTGACCAACAGAAATCCCCCTCTTTTTCCAGCCAAATCCGCAGTGCCCAATAATCATCTTTATTATCCAGGAACTGATCGACAATATCTGTCTGGGCACACCACGCTGCGTCACCTGTGGCAGGCTGAATATCTGCCTCTAACTGTTCAATATCAATAAAACGAAGCGTTGATTGCATCTCGACATCCTGTCCAAAACAGGTAACTGGTATTTCCAGTTACCTGTCTTATCGCTTATCAGCCAATTTCAGGGATCTTAGCTACTAACCGCAACGATGTTGTTAGTTCTTCCATTTGTAACCATGGACGTAACCATGCAATCGCATTATAAGCCCCCGGCTGACCCGGTATTTCTTTAACCTTCACTTTGGCATCTGCCAATGGATATTTTGCCCGAATTTCTTGACCACCGCCTTCAGACGCATTGACGTAAGATAAAATCCAACGGTTAAGCCAAGCTTCGACCTCATCCGCTTCCATGTAACTACCAATTTTATCTCGAGCCATAACCTTCAGATAATGAGCAAATCGCGATGTCGCCATCATATAAGGAAGACGTGCTGAAATGGCCGCATTCGCTGTTGCTTCTGGTGTACTGTGAATCTCAGGTTTCTGGCAAGTTTGAGCGCCAAAAAAGACGGCATAATTCGTATTTTTATAATGGCAAAGAGGTAGAAATCCCAATTTACCCAATTCCGCTTCTCGACGATCTGTAATACCAATTTCAGTCGGACATTTTAGATCTGGATCACCATCATCACTTACGAAAATATGAGAGGCCAAATTATCAACTCTACCCCCACCTTCCGCACCACGTATTGCCGTACAAAATCCGTACTTAGCAAAGGCATTCGTTAAACGTGAACCTAATACATAAGAAGAGTTCATCCAGCAGTAGTCTTCATGATCGGCATTCAGCGCAAATCCCGTAACAGGATCAAGGCTAAACTCCTCGTAACGGAATTCTTCAATTGGCGTAGTCGCTTCACCGTAAGGCAAACGCGCAAGTACTCGAGGCATTGTCAACGTTACAAAACGAGAGTCATCACTTTCTCGGAAAGAACGCCATTTTATATACTCAAGAGACTCAAATACTTTCTCTAAATCACGAGGCTTAGATAATTCAGACCACTGATCAAAACCAAATAATGCAGGAGAAGCCGCTGACAAAAATGGTGCAAAACCTGCCGCTGCCACGTTCGACATCAAGCTCAATGTTTCTATATCTTCCGGATGGTTAGTAAATTCATAATCCCCGATAAGCGCACCATAGGGCTCTCCACCAGGAGTTCCAAACTCTGCTTCATAGACTTTCTTAAATACCTGACTCTGATCAAACTCTACCGCTTTGCTTAAATCTTTATGTAATTCTTTTTTAGTCATGCTAAGCATACGAATTTTTAGCGTTTGACTAGTCTCTGAATTCATTACAAGGTGGTTGAGCCCACGCCAGCTACCTTCAAGCTTCTGAAATTGTTCTTGATGCATAATTTCAGCTAGCTGAGTTGATATCGTATTATCCAACGCAGCAATCGCCTCACGGAACGTTATCGTTAAATTCTTATTCCACGTAACCGTACCTTTCATCGCCTCTTCTGTTAAAGTACGTAATAATTCTTCTGCTCGAGAACTTTCAGTTTGTTTCGTGGCAGAGATCGCTTTTGCCAATAATGATCCCGTATTTTCTTCAACAGTGGCATCAAGCTGTTCAAATGCTTGAGTATTCATTGAGCCGACTCCTTGGTACCTTTGTGCAATTCATCAGATAGCTTTTGTAAGTCAGATGTATTATTCAACACTGCTTCCAACAAATTTTCTAACTCTTCTGAACGATCAACTTTTGTCATTAAATCACGAAGTTTATTACGAGTTTCCATCAACTTACGTAATGGCTCAACTTGATTAACAATAGCGGCCGGTTCAAAATCTGCCATTGATGAAAAAGTTAAATTAATATCCATTCTGGTATTGTCATTAGTCAATTTATTATCAACACGGAAATTTAACTTTGGACTCATTCTATTAAGTACATCATCAAAATTATCCCTATCAATCTGAATAAAACGACGGTCTTTTATCGGCTTAATCGCATCTGTATTTTGCCCTGCAAAATCGCCCATGACACCAACAACAAACGCTAATTCCTTTTTAACGCTTGAGCCTTCTGTTTCAACATCATAGGTAATATGTACCCTTGGCTTACGTACCCGTGATAATTTCCCGTGGATACTTCCCATTAGAATCTCCCTATTTATAATTACTAACTCTGATAGTTCAGTCTTCTAACCGTGATTAACTACAATACGGTATTACACAAAATAGACTATGATTGATTGTTCTCTGAGCCTATACCAACAAGACGGAAATAACCTTTTCTTGCATCACCATCAACTATTAACTCTTCGAGTAAATCCGGTAATGACATATCACTCCAACGAACGACCTGCTCAATGGCATAAGCCATCGGAGAATGGGGTTCTGTTTTTTTAAAAAAATCAGCGATCATTTTCAGGTTTTTAATCGCCTCTTGCCGTGTCTCCAATTGCACGCTAATTCCAGAGACTGAAGATAAATCAGTTTGTGATTCGCTATTATTAACGTCAACTATAGGATCCGTTGAAGGCAAAGCTTTTAGTTTATCTTCGGCTAAATATGTCACTGCATTAAGACAGGCTTGTAATCGCTTGGTGATTTGGGAACTAGGCAATGGATAACCGCACGCGTCATCCATTAATTTCACCAGATCACTATACGCTTGAATCGCTGCTTCTATATCTTGATGAAGTTGACGATAAAATGTCGGCTCAGACATTTTAACTTCTTCTTCAAGTGCTTGAAGATCAACCCCCCCCATATCAATGCGATATTTTTTCTTCTCCGCATCTAAGCGATCGATCTCTAATGCTTGTTCATACTCCCACAATGAGTATGCCTGTTCGCCATGATTCTCAGTCAACGGCACACAGGCAATCGGCATCAATAAGGTCCCTTCTCCTTCAACACCATTTAATCCGACCAATGGAGCAATTCGTGTCTCGATCCCATCTTCATCGGGCATCGGATATACATCATCCCAAAAGTTCTCAATTAAGATCGCTGCGGTTTTAAAGCCAATCTCAAGCCCCCGAAAACCACAGTTACGAACCAAAGCTTCGATAAACCACGCCGTGAGTTCCAGATCCTTACACTCTGTCGTCAATAACAATGGTACTTGTTCGAGAATTTCATGCCACTGATGTGAATAATTAAATAGTGGTTCATTATCCACCAATGCTCGCCGCTCTGCCGCCCTTGCAGTATTTCTTACATCCTTTAACGTAAAATACGCAGAATAAGGTGAAGTATCACTACGCGGATCATTTCCTGATGAATTTTCCTCTGATATCGGTGATTTCAACGCTTCAAAATCAATAATATCCATATTTATCATCCATCGTCCCTTAGCAATAAATCTAATCCATACACAATAAATCTGATATGCTTCGCAAAACTAACATATTTCAAACTGTCAGACCTATTTTTTAAATTTGGCTTTCTCTTTACCACTTCTTAAATTTGGCACAATATCATTCTTAAAAGTAAGACAATGGTATTTATATGCTTACTATTATACTCCTCGCCATAAGAAGAAAATAAGGTCTTTAGGTAAATAACGCGAGTGACACGCCATTTTATCAACATGGATTATAAACTTTTCATAATGCTATATAATGGGGATTACATCGATTAGTACAATCTGTCTAACACTTTCCTCCCTTAAATATTGGTATTGTGAAATCACTCGTATTTTGGTTTTCTCTATTTACCAGATCCAACTTCGTCGCTTTAACCAGCACACTTGTAACATTATCCGCCGCACCACGAACCAACGCAGAATGCATCAATGCCATGCCTGCATCTGAAACACTGGGAGCTTGCAGGCAATGAGCAAGGTGGTTATCAGGCAATTCCTTGGTTAAGCCGTCGGAACACAACAAAAACAAATCTCCCCACTGCAACTGACCTACAACAGAATCAATCACTACATCAGCCCCTACACCAACAGCTCGTGTAATAACATTTGCCAACGGGTGATTCTCTGCCTCAGCCTCAGCAATGAGTCCTTGTTCAACCATGTCCATCACTTGGCTGTGGTCACGTGTTTTCTGTTCGAGTTGACCATGGCGGAACAAATAAAGACGACTATCCCCTACCCATAAGACGTGGTATTCGCCACCCTTCACGAAAAGTAATACTGCTGTCGTACCTATTGTCTCCCCTTTAAAATAACGCTGGGAATAATCATAGATTTGTCTATTGGCATCTTGAAGTGCGCGTCCTAAATACTCCACGGTCAATGATTTTATCGGTAACGCTCTAATATACTGACGAACGATATCGACCAGCATCTGGCTAGCTACATCTCCAGATTTATGCCCTCCCATCCCATCAGCTACTACCCAAACCCCTTCATTGGGGCAATCTAGAAATGCATCTTCGTTATAAGTACGAACTTTTCCTGTATGGCTCTGAGAAAAAGAGAAAAAATGCCAGTTAGCTGCTTTCGTCGGCATTACCATCCCCATTGCTCCCAATTACCATCAAGCATAGCTGCAAACTGGCTAATTAAAGGCAAACCACTTGTCACTAAGGTCGCACTTTTCATTCTTTCCGAACCTGCAGTCCACCAGATACAATAACGATCAAACTGTGTTTTGTAAGCCAAATGAAGCAAATCGCAAGCCTGTACGTGTTCCTCTCCAAGCAATACAATTTGATTGCCCATCCCTGCTTCTGTCTTCACGGCCGAATTTGGATTGTTAACAAGATCAGATAAAAGATCTGTATTTTTCAAGTTCTCTAACCACTGAATTAAATCCATATCATCATCTAATAGTTGCAGCACTAAATCTTCGGCATTCTCACTCCACTGCCGAGATTGCCAATATGCAACCGGGGGATTTTCGACACTTGTAGCCAATGTAAAATAGTAATGCCGACCAACGTTATCAATACTTGGCATCAAAGTACCTACCATTCCACTATCACCACAGACTCCCGGAGACAATGAAAAATGCCAAACGGGACTGGTTAGATAACATTCCAACCATTGCTCACCAAGTTGCTCACGGCTCACTGCCTGTACAGCCTGTAGCCATTCATTCCAAGGGTCAAGGAAGTCAAGTGGTAAATGGTCCTGAATAAAGTCCCCTCGCACTGGTACTTTTCCGAAATATCCAAATTGTGCCGCTACAATGTCATTGGGCATGAAAATCTCTCTATATCTCTCAACCAGAATGGATGTACAACACTATTCGGTAACAACTGCACCGTTGCTCGATTTCCTTTCAGTTCAACTTCTACCATTTTATCTTTTCGCGTTTTTGACCTTTTACGCGCTGCTTCTTCCAGCAAACGGAAAAGTCCCCAACTACCTTTATATGTCTTGGTAATAGCATGCCCTGATTGCGGTGGCGTAAATACTAATCGTACCTGTGCAGTCTGACTCGTATCCGGCCACGAGAACGATGACACTCGAGTGGGACCGTGGCGATAAATCATAGCTTGAGGACCAAATTCGAACCGAAAATTACTAATATGTTGATCCAAAAATACCGTTTTCAAACCAAACTCAACATGTGGAACCTTACTGCCTGGTTCAAAAAATGCCTCACGAATACGTTGAGCCTGTTTGAATAATTGTAGCGACGTTTCGCTAACCCCTACATTCTTGGTAAAACGCCATTGCCCTTTCGATGTATCAACAAACGGTTCTAGATATGTAATAAAGAAATTATCTAATATGCCGCCATATCCAAAGAAACGGCCAAAATCCTTGATCTTTACATCCCTTTTAGAACGACGATTAAATGGGTATTTTCCCTTAATAGACTTTTTGTACTCGCTAACAACAGCATCTTGCCAAATTGTATTCAGATGTACTTTAGACCCTTGCTTAGCCAATTTGGTCGTTTGTTTTTTTAGTTCCCCCAACCATTGATTGAAAGGAGCGGGTATTACATCACCGACTTGCGACAAATTAGCATCCAAATCGTCGTGACTTGTTTCACCAAGCAAACTCTTGTAGGCAACTCTGTCGTTATCCCCCGTTGAATTCAATTTCGCCAAATAGTTATGCAACAATGTTAATGATTCATTCAGCGCATTAAATTCCACGTCACCTATCGCTAAAATATCAGCAAACTCTTCTTCTATCTGAGCCCCCGGCAAAGCCGATTCAAGCTCCGGCATCTCCGATGGTAAGTAACGAGTAATACGTGTTTTTTTCTGTTGCATAGCAACACCAGCAGCGTGGCCAGCTACCTCACCAGCTGCTTTAGCTTCTTCACTTATAGGTAATTCGGTCAAACGCAGCTGTTTTTGAATACTGACAATCAAGCTCTGCAACGGTCTTTCTGACCCTGACAAAACCTTCATCTGATATAAGCCCTCTGCTGCACTGCTATACGGCACAAGCTGTATATCCCCTATCAATTGATTCCAATAATAAATATAATCTCGATAATATTTATCATTAACCGCCGTCATGACCTCCTGCTTAGTTGCTTCACCCAGTTGCAACTTATCGCCATATACCCAACTATCTTCCATCAATCGCTTAACAATACGCTTGTTTTCTAGCTGAAAGACACTATGGAAACCGGTATAAGTGTATAAGCCTGCGATCCCATCACTTAATGATTTACCACTTAAACGCTGAAACACTGTCTGACTTTGTGAACCCAAAATATCGGTCAGTCTATAATCAGGAATATGACTATCCATAAAGTCCATTTTCAATCGTTGATAAGCCCGTTCAGCCAACGGCATTTGTGTTAGCACTCCACGAGCTAGCTCAACGGCATCATCATCTTGCTGTACGCCAACAATCCCTAATTCTAATAAATTAGTAGTATGTCCCATCAAGGACTGACGTATCGGCTCATTAATTTCCCCGGGATATGTCCGTTCGAAATACAATGCAAACCAACTCAGTACCTGTTCTTCCTCATAGTGAGAATGATCGAACAGCATCAAATATGTTTTCAGCGTCTCATACAAATATTCTAAATAAGCACTATTTTCTTTCATGTCTTGTTGGAGTGCATGAATCAAATAAGGAGCAAAGAAACCTTGTAGCCCACGCTCGTATGCCGCTCGAGCTGGCTGACCTATTTTATCCCCCTGATACAAACCAACGTGTTTAACTGCATCTGAATCCAGCATTTTCCCGTTATAACCTGCTGGCAAATCTTCTAACAAATCTAGTGCATTCGCCAACGTAATCACATCTGTTTTACTCGTCAGCTCCGGAGTCACAACCTGCTTATATTGCGCAACAGCAATAGCTGCCTCATCAACCAAGTCTTTATTCCATTTATAACTCGTCAGCCACAATCCCCCCATAATGCCCATCAAGACACAACATCCACCCAGCACTCCGCGTTTTAACCATAAATTTTGCTTTTGATGATGGCGATTGACGGTACCTATATACTGCTCAGGGAAGATCACATCCTCAAACAAACGTTTAATAAAAAACCCTTTACTCTCACTTCCCGGTTGTTTCAATGGCACAGAACCTAACCCCAAACCTCCTGCCATTTCTGTCATCACGCGATCAATAGGCACCCCTTCCTGTGTTGCACTCGCAATATAAACACCACGTAACATCGGTGCTTCTTCAAATGAATTAGGTGAGAAAATCTCTTTGAGGAAATCATCTGCTGCAGCTTGAATCAACCTAAGCTGTTTGGGAAACTCATAAATCAACGTCCGCTTATCGATATCCCGAGTGTGCTGCATACGCTCATTCATTCGGCCAACCAACCGCTCAAGCAAATGATGGAATTCCTTATTGAACATTCCAACAACCCCACGTTCAGGATCATCAGCTTGTTCCGGAAAGGTTATCCCCCACACTTGTTCTCGCTGTTCTGCACTTAGATCCGCAAAATACTCACTAAATCCCGCAACAAGATCGGCTTTGGTCATAATGACATAAACTGGAAAATGCATACCCAGTTGGTTTTTCAACTCTTGGATACGGTGCTTGATTGCACGGGCATGAAGATTTCTTTCTGTACGAGTTTGCGTTAGTAAACTAACAAGACTTACGGTCACAATTGCGCCATTAATCGGCCTGCGGGTACGGTGCTTTTTAAGCAAACCAAGAAAACCAAACCACGCTTTGGAATCTTGCTCTCGGTTACTATCTTGTGTGGTATAACGCCCTGCCGTATCAATTAATACAGCCTGATTAGTAAACCACCAATCACAATGACGAGTGCCACCAACACCAGCTAACGGATCATCACCTAACTTATCTTTTAACGGAAATTCTAAGCCAGAATTATGCAATGCTGTCGTTTTCCCCGTTCCAGGGGGGCCAATAAGGATATACCAAGGTAATTGATAGACGCTTTTCCCTCGTTTAAGAACTGAACCATTTAACACCGTAAGTGCCTGTACAATACGCGTACGTAGTGTTTCAATTTCACGCTGGGTCGCCTCATTTAACAAAGAGGCCTCATCATTGCCATCTAACAGTGTTTTTACTGCTTTAGCATTCTGATGCTTATTTCTTGCCTGATGAGCAATATTGATCGCGCCCCATAACAAGGTAAGCACTAATAGCACAACAAGCCGAGATACTTCACTGACTAACGGCTCAGTCCCTGCAATCGCAATTAACGGGCCACCAAACCAAATCAATAATGATATAGCAAAGAGCCCAACTAGAGACACTACCCACCTCGAACAGAGAACAGGTCCAATGCGCTTAACAAAATTATTCTTGAACATTGCTTATCCCTATTCCCTTATTTCAATATAAGTAAATCTATTTCAACCCGGCGATTACGCGCCCGATTTTCTTGACTATTATTTTCATTCCTAGGTTTTGATTCGCCTAAACCTTCCGGCCATAAACGTCCATGCAAATCTGTCCCCATCGCCATAGTGTTAGCAACTGCCGTTGCACGAGCGAGCGATAGATGCCAATTCGATGGATATTTACTCGTAAATATCGGAGTATCATCAGTATGCCCCGCGATTAGAATACGCCCTTCTGTCGATTCTAATGCGCGAGCTATTTTAGACAGCACTGGTAATAAGGCTTCCTGAACCTCCGCACTACCCGATGAAAATAACTCACTGGATTTCAAAATAATACGTACACGATCAGGCAGATCTACCAACTCAATTGTGCCTCGCGCTACCTCACTCTGTAACAGCTGTTGCAACCGTATCGAGGCAGGCGCAATTGAACCGGGTTGTAACTGTTCTTGAGCCTCCCATCTTGCAAGAGTATTAAGTTGATTAAAAACTTTATTTGAATACTCATTAATGTGATAGCTAAATGCCATATAAATGCCCAATACAAACACCAATAACATTGATAGAATCACCCATAGCGGCACTTCGTTGCGTGGTTCAGTACCGTGTAGTACTCCATTTTTCCAACCTGGCGAAAGTTCTTGTTCTGGATCTCCGGTCAAGCTAACTAAAGCTTGATATGCCTGCTCCCGATAATCTTCGAACTTATCCATACCACGCTCGATCACCCGCATCTTGCCAACAAAACCTAATGACATACACAAGTATTGCAACTCAAGTAAATGCTGATTGGAACGTGGATCGGCAAGTGCTGAATCTAAAAGAGTATAGAAATATTCACCACCAAACGTTTCACTATGAAATGTCGATAAGAGGCTTTCCGTCGACCAAAGTGACTGCCCCCCCCAAACTGTATTCAACACGGTTTCATCAATAAACGAACACAAACAATACCGCGCTGCTTCAATTTTTTCAGCGCTTACCGACTGCGCCCGCAACCGCGTTTCAAATTCACGTACTCTATCAATGCAGCTTTGCTGCAAAAACGCGACATCGCTATGATAAGTTGTACTACGAATCTGCCCCACCATAGAGAGTAAATAACTCGCCTCTTCTATTAATGGATTTTGACCTAACGGTGGCAATCTATGTGCTTGACCACCACTATTGCTCTTCGCCAACACAAGGGTCTGATCCGAAGGCTTAATCGAAGGATTAACTGCACGCTTATCCTCTTCTGTCTTACCTCGAATTCCGGGGCGGGGTTTTATTAGCGTTGACTCAGACATAGCCATCAATCCTTGATTCACTCATCATTATTATTTATTTATCACCCACAATTGCATATCCAAGTCTGGGTATTTCCCTGACAAGTGTAAGGCGATGCCACCACTTGCGCTTAACCGATGCCAGTAATCATTTGTTTTATCTAGTTGAAAATAATGATACCCCGCATGATAAGGAATTTGACGAGGCGCGACAGGTAATGCTGTTGTCGCGATACCTGGTAACTGGTTATTCACCAAATCGCGAATATGCTCTACCGGGCCTATTTTCACCTGGGCAGGGAACCTGCGACGCAATTCGTCTGGATGTAGATCTGCTTTCACAGCTAATACGAAAGTTGACCGCTCTAGCAATACTTTATCCGCGACAGCCGCAATACGGATACCGAACTTCGTTGCCTCAATAGGTAACTGTATTGCCGTTTGCTCAAGTACTGCACTCATAAACTGATTCAGCACAACCATGATATTTCCGAGCACCAACGTTAGGTCATCATGCAGATATACGGGAAGTTCAGGCGGGCGTTTATTTTCAGTTGAGAATGTTGACAATTCCCCGGCCATTGAGAACAATTGGCGGCACAGTGCTTCTGGATGTAGTCCTTCCGACATATCAAAATGACACAGCACAGGTTCATAACGATTCAGTATCTGTAACATCAGAAAATCAGCTATTGAACTTGCGGTACCTTGTCCTTGACTCAAGCGACTGGCTATGGTGTCAGCACGCAGCTTAACCATCCCCCGTAACTCAGTAATAAAACGCTTGATAACAGGATTTTTCTGCACATTCAAACAAGGCGGTATATATTTTTCATCGAGAATAACCCGGCCTTCATCCGTCACCTCATGTATACGAGCAATCGGCAACGTAATGTAGCCGGATAAACTCTCGCTAGCGAGTTTTAGTACTACAGCTAACTGTGAGAGTTGCAAGACTTCCGTTGCATCCGTCCCAATAGCAGAGTCCGCCACTTCATGATCATCAAACCAATACCGCGTTATCTGAGAACTTCCAGGGGCGCTAATGTTTACGTCACCAGCTTTATCGGCAGGAATAGCCAGATAAACTAGCTGATCATGCACGCTTTTATCCAACTGTAATGCTTGCGGTAACTTCTCACGTTTCGGGCTAACAACCGAGCTGCCATCAGGCATAATGGCCGCGACTTTACTCAAACCAATTTGCCCATGCTTAAGCAAAGTGTCATCTAACTGTAGCTCGTTAACTCCCCAAAGATATGACGATATCTGACTCACAACTTGAGTCAGTTCATATAATTGAAAACGTTCTTGCTGCTGAAAATGCTGTGGACGCAAAAACATCCCTTCACACCAGGCAACTCGGCTAAAATCACTCATTTTTACATTCCCGAAAAGTGATACTAATAATTAAGGATTATCAACAAATACGGCTAGCTCACCAATAACCAAATCATAGGTCTTGTAATCAGTCATATCTATTTCAATTACTTCTCGCCAACGAGCATTTTCAATATCGCGATAAGCAACTAAAATTCCCGCATAGCGAATACCTGGAGTCAAATTAATTTCATACTGATAGTTAGACCCGGGCAAAAACTCAAACTCATTTGTTTCAATAAGATCTGGGCCTAAAACCTTATTGGGATCATCGTAAATAGAAAAAAAATCTTGATTATCAAATAATGTCCGTGATGACAATGAAAATACTTTAACTACAACTGGAGATGCTCGTCCATTCAAATCAGGATTAACATCTTCTGTTATTTCAAACTTTACACTTGTATAAGGTGATACAACATAATTCGCAACAGTACAACCGCTAAGAATTATTGACACCACAACAAACATAATTATTCGTAATACCATTTCGACTTTACCCCTTAACTTTGTGAGACTTTAAATGGGCCTCATAGGCTTTAACAAAATCATCCAAATAAAATGATTGGCTTGCGCTTTGTAAATCTTCATTTAATCGCTGGTACATCGCTTCATAATTAGCCCAATTCTGGGCCTTAGAACGTGCAGGGTTCAAACGCCCCCAAAAGGCTTGTTCTTCCGTTTTCATTGCGATTGATTCAGGGGCAAGGAGCTTCATCATACCGCTTACCGTACCATCAAGCCCCGCTAACAACGCTTGCTCATGGCTATCTAGATCAGAAAATGCTTCTTTTATCGCCCTACCCGCAGGTAAAAAACTGGCACTTTTACGATTAAATAAGTTATGAATGGCATCCTCAAGAGAAGCAGAGAACTTCAGCGGATTATTTTCTTGACGTTTAAAAAGAGTTTGATTTAAACGGTTACTTTGTTTGAATTCAGTCCGATGATGTAAGGCATCCATCAAACCAGTCATTAAATATTGCATAGAAGTGCCTAGCTCAAACCACCACCGCTCATCATGCTCGGAAGGAACCATCGTATTGCTGATCCCCAAACCCTGAATAAAAGCCTGAATAGCTTGTTCTGAAGTATTCGAACTCAATGTTGTCATAGATGCTACAGGCTGACTTGCAGGAGAATCTTTAATCTTAATTTCGTCAGTTCGTTGTTGACTTCCATTTCGGGAACCTACAACTTCACTCGAAATAGCTGCTGGTTCAGAGACTTCTGTGGCTTGTGGCTGAATATTAGACGTTGGCTCAACAAGTAAATTAGCACTCCAGTTTTCAGGGATTGCCAACTCTTCATTGTGATGAGAATGAACACTCCTTGGAGCAATAAAGCTATCTTCAATATTGCTAGAAGTAATAACTGATGGGGCGTCCGTCTCTGATGACGCAGATACATTAGATGCCAGCGTATCAATCTCTGCCTCTTCCTGTTGGTTTACAGGCGTTGCCATCGGAGTAGGATCTAATTGACGGGTAGAAATACCAAAGTCCCATTCTTCAGGTACAATTGGGCTACTTTTACTATTGGATTCATTTTTTTCTATCCCTCTATGATCATTGAATAAATCGCTATCCTCTGAAAGAACGTCTCCATTTAGGGTTCCACTTTCTCTAATTGATACTTCAAACTCATATTCACCAAATGCAAAAAAATCACCATCCCTAAATGTATGTGAGCTATCCTTTCCCAATGGAGTAACGGAGCGATTTATAAACACACCATTAGTTGATATATCGGTAATAGTAAACCCATGAGATCCACAATCAATTCGTGCATGCATACTGGAAATAACACGCTCATGATCAGGTAAACACCAGTCACACTGCGGAGATCGGCCAATAATATACCCTTTTGGCATATCATGCTCATGCATTAAAAATGATTTTTCTACTTCTAAGTCAGACGTAAAGCGGTGGTAACTCACGATTGAGAGTGTTAATTCCATAACCAACATAATCCATTTTGCGATTTATATACCTAGAGAAATACCAATAAACCCGCCTTGAAACACAACAAAATAAGTAAGCCCAATAAAATAATAATGAAACACTCAATAAGCTCACATGCCGCGTATAATTAGGGCAAGAGTATGTTAAAAATACAACTCTAAAATATCAATAAAAAAACGATATCCAGAATTAAATTCTCCAGCTCACATCATGGAAATGACAAGATTTCTTTGCATTTGATGCTAATATTTTTGTGACTGACCGCAATCTCGTCTTCTTACTCTATATTTCATACAAAAATCTTGGTACTTAAGCATTGTCATTGCAACGTTATTGATAGTTGGAGTTAAAATCTGAATGGACGACCATAAACATAACCAATCCAAACACTCTTCTGAAAACAATTCGGATTCGGTCAACCAGCATGAAAGTGACTTGGAATCTTCAGATAAAACGCTACTTAAAATACCGTCAGATCATACTGAGCCCCATCTCGATGCTGAATTGAACGCAAAAGCTTCGCATTCTGACATTAACGGTATTGAAGGCAAAATCATCAAAGGTCGATACAAGATTGAAGCCCTCATCGGTCATGGTGGTATGTGCAATGTTTATCGGGCTACTGACCTACTTCTCCAGGCGGCTGGTTCAAACTCCGCTACCGTAGCTATCAAGCTTCTTCAGGAGGAATTTCTCAATCAACCTGATGCAGCTAAGAGTCTAATCAGAGAAGCACAGAAAACCCAACAACTTAGCCATCCTAATATTATCCGAGTGTATAACTTTGGCGTTGAAAAAAATGCACATTATTTAGTGATGGAATATATTGATGGTGAAACTCTTGAAGAAGTCATTCAACGCTCACGGCCAAGTGGACTGAGCTTCAGCAAAGCCATGAGTATCCTCAATCAAGTGATTTCTGCGCTAACTTACGCTCACGAGCAAGGTGTTATTCACGCTGATTTAAAACCCAGCAACATCATGCTCACCCGTAAAGGTGAAATAAAGATTTTTGATTTTGGTGTATCAAGAGCTTTGAAACTCAATGCAGATTACTATGCAGCAGAAATACAAGACGAAACTAATGCCTTGAGTGGATATACGCCAACCTACGCATCACCAAATTTACTTCTCGGCGAAAAACCAGAGCTCAAAGATGACATTTTTGCATTTAGCTGTATTGCCTATGAACTACTCACTAGCCTCCACCCATTCCAACGTAAGCCTGCTGACAAAGCACAAAAAGAAAATATGTCAGCAAGCAAACCAAAACACCTAAATAGCCAACAATGGCGTACACTTCGCTGCGGTCTTGAGTTTCAGGCAGCAAAGCGAATCAACAGTTTTCCTGAATTTCATCAAAAACTTCACAAACGTACATGGCCTGTGGTTACCTCACTGGTTAGCGCATGCTGCCTTGCCGGCGTAGTTGGCTATGGTTTCTGGCAAAAAAATATCGAAATTACTCAATTACAAACAAAACTTACTCATATTGAGCAAGGGTTACTAGCAGATAATCAACTATCTCAGCTTCCTGCCTCAGAGCTAATAAATACTATAGCTTTGCTGCCTGAAGAAAAAACAATACTTAAAGAAGGCCTATTACGCTATCAACAACCTCAGATTCTCGCATTATATGAAAAACGTATTAATGCCATACTTAATCAGCGTGATAGCCGGTTTCCTAATTATTATGCTGTTGAGCAGGAACTCATCTCTGCTCAATCTCTCTATCCTGATTCACAGCAACTGAGTACTCTTTCTGAAAGCATTACGCAAAGTTGGCAATCAACCATTGATATGCTTGAGGATAGACTTAATAAACTTCTAGAAAAAGGTCTCTATTTCCCTCAAGAAAATGGCGATGATATTGAATTACTATTAAGTGATTTACGTTCGCTAAACAAAGACTACATTGTAGATCCTAGTCAAGAAGCTCAAAAAATTTATACCACCACTCTTAACCGTGCCACTGACTCTCTTAATTCAGCAAAAATAGATTACCTTCTTGGGGTAGGTAGGACATTCTTCTCTGATAGCGAACAGCAAAAAGAATTGCTTGCATCCGCGAGTGCCTTAAAAAAATCAATACAGAAAATGGATGACTACCATACCACTGTTGAAAAAGATGAAACAACACCATATCCATACGAAGCGGCCACAGTTTTCTATAACAACCAATTTAAACAGTTTGACAATATCCTCAAAAAAATCACGACTACAAGAAGACTGGCGAAACTAAACAAAGAAGTTAATACGCTAGCAAAATCATTACCGGAAGATTTTTCACCTCTGGTTCAAATTCGTCTTTCAATGGCAAGCCGGTACCTTAAGTTTTCTGACAGCTTCTTACGTTTAGGAAAAAGACGCTCAGCTAATGAAGCTATGAAAGAAGCTAACGAGCTATTTGCTCAAGTTGAAAATGCAAAAAAAATAAACTGACCACTTTATTAAATAAAAAAAGATAAAAATCAGTCATATAAAGCACAAATGGTAAGGACGCTGAGTGTGAATATTGAACATGCGTTTGCTAATGCAAAATCTAACCAGACATTGCTGGTTAGTCCTGTAGGTTTATGTTTTGTTATCACTCCGGCAAGTCGCCCTCTTGAGGGCGACCCTAACCTTGCCAAAACGCAATTCAGAAATAAATATTGGGCAAGACATCTGCTGATATCACATTCCAACCGATGGGGTTATCGCTTCGACCTACTCAAACTCTATCATCAACTTCATCCAACACCTTTGCAAAATCATAGAACACGGGAAGATATGGTTAACGAGCTCAGCGAACGTATCGCTCATGGTGAATTTCTTGTCTATAGTGTGCATAACTTTATATCCCCACCTTTGATGTGACCAATGCTAATGTTCCTATAACCAGTACCATAACAAATACTGTTAATTAAGAGAGGACAGCCTGTTTCTAAGCTATTCGTGAATTCAGGCTCAACGCTCACATGCATCTCTTCGGTTCCCACCATTCTTAAAGCTGACGATGAACGGATGGTAAAGGAAGAAACTTTACTTTCCCCACATCTCATCAGTGAGTCCGCAAGATTTGAGTTGCTAACATCATCATAGTCAGTGCGGACTTTTAATGACTTTGGTACTAATTATAATTCCACCACTATTACCGACTTAGATAAGTGCTTCGCCACATAACCAAGAGCCATAAACTGCGCTTATAACAATTATCAACAGCACTAATTAGTTTAATTAAAAGGCATTTTTTACACTGGGCTCATTCAAGGGATAGCTCAAAACCACCGCTACCCGTAGAAGTTTATTCGCAATCTCGCCAAGAGGCCCTTTATGAAAAAGTCGATATTGTCCGCAACAATTATTCTAAGCCTATCTGCCACGGCATTACATGCCAATGCATCTAGCACGCCAGATTCAGGCGTACTGCCACCGCTTGATCGCCCGCAACCCGATTTACCCGCAGATCGACCTGAACCAACCGATCCTAATTTTGGTCTCCAACCACCATTGGATCGTCCACAACCAGATAATTCAATACCGGATCGCCCCGAGCCTGTAGATCCTAGCTTTGGCGTCACGCCAAAGTCTGACTCTGACCGCATAAACGCCTTAGAAACAGCATTTGAAAAACAAGTCAAAGAACACAATGAACAAATGGATGGTATCCGCGCGAGCTTTCATGCCGTTACCAACGCCCGACCATTTGTCACCGATGGTGAATTTGCAATCGGCGCAGGCGTCGGGTTTGCTGGCAGCAAAGAAGCGCTTGCCGTTGGCGGAGCATATGGTTTCAATAACCAATGGAGTGTGTCCGGTACCTTCCATTATGAAAATGCCGGTACATATTCAAGCTCAGAGGTTGCTGGGGGTGTCGGCGTTCAATATAAATTCAAATAACATATTCGGTATCGAATAGTTAGCCTTGCCAAGGATGGCATGCCATCAAGCAAAAACACGGAACAATACTCAAAAGAAGTCGCCCAACGATAAAATTGAATTTGGGTGTCAGCCGAGATTTTCAGTACACTACCCGCCGTTTTGTACCACACTCACCTCGGGTTGCTCATTTTGCAGACACTTTCGCAACTAAAATCTGGCGAACTCGCCGGCATTACGCGCTTAAAATTATCTGAAGACTTAACGTCATTCCCCCTAGAGATCCTGTCTCTGGCTGATAGCCTAGAAATTCTTGATTTGTCAGACAACCGATTATCCGAATTACCTGATGAATTCTCACAACTGAAAAAACTAAAAATTTTCTTTGCATCCAACAACGTGTTCGAAGCCTTACCGGAAGTCCTCGGGCGCTGCCCTGACTTAGAGATGGTCGGGTTGAAATCAAACAAGATCAAACATGTTCCAGCTCAGTCATTACCAATCCGGCTTCGTTGGCTGATCTTAACCGATAACCAGATTGAAACCCTGCCTGACTCACTGGGTGAGCGCCCTCGCCTACAAAAACTGGCACTAGCAGGCAATCGCCTGACACACCTACCGAAAACATTGGATCAACTGAATAACCTCGAGTTAGTGCGGATCTCCGCAAACAACCTCATCCAATGTCCAGACCAATTACTGGGGCTGCCGAAACTTGCGTGGTTCGCGTTTTCAGGTAACCCGTTTTGCCAATCAAGCACCAAGGTTCAAACCGTCCCTTGTGTCCCATCCACCAGCTTCACACTGCAGCATGTACTTGGCCAAGGGGCTTCGGGCGTTATTTCAAAAGCGATCTGGAATCAACCGCAAGCCAACCTGCCGACTGAAATTGCAGTAAAAGTATTTAAAGGAGAAGTGACGAGTGACGGCTACCCTGAAGACGAGCTGCAAGCCTGCTTGAAAGTCGGTCATCATCCCAACTTGGTGCAATCTTTAGCTCAAGTGAATGAAGAGGGGTACTTAGCCTTAATCATGAACTTGATCCCGAACCATTACCGTAATTTAGGCCTGCCACCAACCTTCAGCACCTGTACCCGTGACACGTTTCCTGCGAACTTTACCTTGTCGATTGAACACATAGAGAAAATCGTTGTTCAGATGCAGGATGTTTTTGCGCATTTACATGAGAATAAAGTCTGCCACGGCGATCTCTATGCCCATAACACCTTATTTGACGATGAGGCTAATATCATCTTCGGCGACTTTGGTGCGGCCACCATGTATCACATGCTCACTGAAGAGCAACAACAAAAAATCATGGCTATCGAGCGTCGGGCCCTTCATTATTTCATTGATGATTTGCTGAATATTTGTATCGCCAACGACCAAAAGAGCGATACGTACAAGCAGCTTCAACAATTAATCACGAGATAATCTCAATAACTGGTACCTTGGGCCTTGGCAAAAATACCTACCCTTTCGGCACGCCCGTATACCTATTGGCCCAAACCAGAAGATATGATGATTCGAACCATTATAGCTTCACGCAAACAAATATCAGGAGGCCACTTAGAGATCAGTGGTCCTCTGGCTATGATTCTCTCAACCGCAAAAACAATATGTCACACGGCATTTTCCGTAACAGCGGCTCGCTCGGAGAAAGCACCAACTGCCGGAACAAATTGGATTTATGGTGCCCCAAGACTAACAGATCAACATCAAATTCCTCGATGGCCTTGATGATCTGATCCTCAACGTAACCGGCATAGAAAATGTGCTTATAAATGGGGTAATCCGCCTCTTTGAGCAAGCCACACATGGCCTGTACGGATGCGCTCAGGATCTCATCCCCCTCCGCCTCCAAATCAAATTCCCTCACCCCCTCATACAAATCCGTAAAATCAGGATCGATATGAATAACACTGAACAGTGCATGATTAACTCGGGACTGCTCTGCGGCTTTCTTCACCAAGTATTCAGCATCATCATCAAAATTTACGGCCAACAGAACGTGCTTGTATCCCATGACGGTATTCTCCACCCACAGCTACTATGCAAAGCCTAGACGAATATACCTAAGTTATCTTCAGGTGAAGGGCCCTCTCTTCGGGGTAACTGTTTTGGCACCATTGAAACGCCATTAGTTTTCCCTCCATGAGTCTTAGAAACGCAACACTCCAATCACTCTATACTGAAATTGAAGGCGACATTCACCTATAGCCAACAAGCCGGGCCGTAAATATGTATCAAGAAACCTTCTTGGATTCTCTCTCCATCTATCTCATTCTCGTACTGATATTCTGTGCGATTGCCATAATGTTCGAGATAGGCTACCAATTGGCGATTCGCTTCCCTTCCAAACAAATCAGCCACTCTATCGGCCCAATGGCTACCGGACTTGCCAGCCTACTGGCCTTTATCCTTGCTATCACCTTTAGTATGGCGGCGACAAAATCAGCCGATCGCAAAGCACTGGTACTCGAAGAAGCGAATATCATTGGCACCACCATTTTACGGTCTTCACTATTGGCAGAGCCCTTTAGGGAACGCAGCCGAACACTGCTCAGGGAATATGTCACCATCCGAGTGGTGGAGGATAAAGAAACACGCAAGAAGGTCGTTAACCAAGTCATAAAACGCAGCGAACACTTACAATTAGAATTGTGGCGTCAGGCTATCGCCTCACATGAAACAACCTCGCCTGAATTATTGCTGCTCTATATCAACTCACTCAATGAACTTATCGATATCCATGCCGAAAGAGCCAACAAAGGCATCCGCGGCAGGATCCCCGCCAGTATCTGGTTCACTCTGGGGCTGCTCACCTTCTTAACCATCGCCTTAAACGGTATTCAAGTCGGGGCCGAAAACAAAGGCAGGGCTCTGGTTGCTGCACTCCCTTTTGCGCTTGCGTTTTCTTTGGTATTAACATTGATTGTCGAGCTGGATCGCCCAACACGCAGCATTATCGAAATCAGCCAGCAACCGCTTATTGATCTAAGAGATGGCCTGGACAAAGTGCTCTATCCAGACCAATCTACCTTGCTTAACCCTGGGCCAGCTCAGTAGGCACCTTCGTTTGGTAAGACGCGAGCTGCTCAGCGGCATCCGTAAGCTGGCAAGTGCCGCAATTCTTTTTGCCTGCTAATTTGTATTTCAGGCAGCAGGTTTCGCGACGAACATAGTATATCGCTCGATTACACTGAGTAGCCTGAGTAACCGTATTCAGCGCTGCTGCGGCAGGCAATACGGTTTTCAACCAATTATCGGCAACGGGCAGTAAGCGGGCTAACTGATCACGGTCATACCCTTTCTCGGTCAATTTCGCAAACACCGTACCGAGCGCATAGCCAACACTGCCAACAAAAAGCTGCCGACCAATATTGTTACGCTTGAACTCAGGCTCAAGGTAAGACAACAGACCCGTAAGGATCTCGGCCAGACAACGATCAAGTTCAGCCTCATTGGCAACCACCAATGCTTGCGGCTCCTCTGCCATACTATCATCTGCCAAACAGTAAAATGGCTGGCTATCGAGTATCGATAGCTGCTTGACCTTACCCTCAGCATTAATATCGACAATAATCGCATCTTCCGTCAACGCTGGCACACGGTTAAATTTAAGCCTCAATGCTGCCAGCCCGGTAAATAAGTGAGCGTTAAAACTTTTTAGCCATAGCGAGGCCCCTACGGAATGCCGAACATCCTTCGCATTACAAAATGATTCTATGGCCGGATCAAGCTTGCTGGGGATCCACTGGGACAACGTCGTCCCCCCGGCGGCAGTTTGCAAACGAAGGAAGGGCAGGCACTGATGGAGCCAGTCAAACTGGGCAGCCAAGGTATTCTGCACGGGCTGGCCTGGCCAAAGATCGGCCATATACTGAGAAACTGTCATGGAAGCTGCCTTCATACACTAAATCTGAGATATCGACTCAGCATTCCCTGCCAAATACACATACCCAAATTACCTCAAGATGCCAAACTCAGTCTGCTTTCAGCACATTGATTCAACAAATGGGTGAAGGAAAGACATTTCCATTCACATTGAGGTGTTTGAATATTATTTGTCCTTAAAACGGCGATAATTGTATACCCAGATCCCTGCTGAAGCGAAAAGGTATCCGTATCTCAATGGTGATAATTGTTTGACCGCTCATCTAAATACCACAGGCAATAATCCTATTTGTATCAAATTCATAGGAAATAACGCCATGTAAAGGATAACATTACTGTCTTTTTCGAAGATTTGGTCGCATTTCAACCTCGTATTAAATAATTAGCTTCGTTCTCACCCATTAAATATGAAGCATGTCGCATAATGTAATCTTTACACCTGAGTTTTCCACTCTATGCATACATTCTTCATATCCATTACGTTATATTCCAACCTGTTGGTGCCCAACTTCACATATCAGTGCAAGTTGGCTATTTTCAACCACAATGCAACGTTGGTAAAAAACGTGCAAGGAATGCATGAGGTCATTACGATGAGTAAGGACGCCAAATTGGTTAGGAAAAAGTTAAAAGAGCGGAGTCAGTCCGCCATTAGCAAAGCTAAACTCTCCTTTTTGAAGGAATACACAAAAGCCGCATAACGCGGCTTTTTTCATACGGCTTCGGCTAGATTAGCCTACGGCTCGGCTGGAATCGTCATATGCCCCAATACAACCCGATTCTGAGTCGGGAAC
Organism: Photobacterium panuliri; assembly: GCF_059920555.1. Taxonomy (NCBI): domain Bacteria; kingdom Pseudomonadati; phylum Pseudomonadota; class Gammaproteobacteria; order Vibrionales; family Vibrionaceae; genus Photobacterium; species Photobacterium panuliri. Next base: position 86,887 of record NZ_CP197193.1, on the reverse strand, counting down.
ATCTTCTGTTCGTATTCATCACGACTGTTCAGTTCTTGAGGCTGCTTCTCTGCCACTCTTCGCGTACTCGGAGTTTCATCCGGATAAACACTCTCAGATGAATCAGCCATACTTTTCCTTGCAGGTGGATCATAAACCGGCGTGTTGGCATAACGAGCCGTTGAGTCATCAAACAACGACCATTTATCAACAACCAAAGCCAATAGAGCGACAAAACACACCACGAGATTGAGTTGCATGCGACCTCCCTTTTTGCATGACAATCTCATGTATCTTTAGCTCAGTTCATAAATATGATCAACGTCACAGAAAAGTCACTCGTACTCCGCACTTGCTCTATATCTAATTTATCATCCACAAATCCATAAATTCATGGACGGACATGGCTTCAAGTGCTGACTGATTAGTACATGATCGTAAAATACGCTCACATTGAGATTGTGGAAAACGCGTCAACAAACTATCCCTGAACTTGCCTTCAAGAACCGGCATTCCCTCCTCTCTGCGACGACGGTGGCCGATAGGATATTCAACCGCAATTTTATCTGTTGCGGTACCATCATCAAAATAGACTTGGACAGCATTGGCAATCGATCGCTTATCTGGATCAAGATAGTCAATACTATAGCCTTCGTCCTCAACAACCTCCATCTTCGCTCTCAAGGCGTCAATTCGGGGATCAGCGTAATGAAACGAATCTTCATAATGCTCAGCTGCCAGCGTACCGTACAACAAAGGCACAGCCACCATATATTGCAAACAATGGTCTCTGTCGGCGGGGTTCGCTAAAGGGCCCGACTTAGAAATGATCCGAATGGCCGATTCATGGGTGGTGATCACGATCCGTGATATACGATCCCACCGCTCTTGAACATAGGCCGAAAGTGTTACCGCACATTCCACTGCGGTTTGAGCATGAAACTCTGCCGGGTAAGATAGCTTAAACAACACATTTTCCATCACATAACTATTGAAGGTTTGGCTTAATTTCAACGGTTCACCATTAAACAGCACATCACTAAATCCCCATTTGTCTGCACTCAGCACCGATGGCAGCCCCATCTCTCCCTTCATAGTGACCATCGCCAGCCGCACAGCCCGTGATGTGGCATCTCCCGCCGCCCACGATTTACGAGAACCGGCATTGGGCGCATGGCGATAGGTTCGCAAGGCACAACCATCAACCCATGCCTGAGAGAGCGCATCAATGACTTGATCCCGATTGCCTCCCAGCATCTTGGTTAGTACTGCCGTTGATGCAACCCGCACCAGCAAGACATGATCCAACCCGACACGGTTAAAACTGTTCTCAAGAGCCAGAACACCTTGGATCTCATGGGCCTTTATCATCGCCGTCAGCACATCACGCATTGTCAGTGGCGGTTTACCCTGCGACACGGCCACCCGACTAAGGTAATCAGCGACAGCGAGGATCCCGCCAAGGTTATCCGACGGGTGCCCCCACTCTGCCGCCAGCCAGGTATCATTGAAATCCAACCAGCGGATCATGCAGCCGATATTAAACGCGGCAGTTACCGGATCCAATTCATGTGATGTTCCCGGCACCCTTGCCCCATTAACCACTGTTGTGCCGGGGACAATAGGACCCAAATGCTTAGTACACTCAGGAAAACGCAAAGCCAGCATTCCGCAACCTAACGTATCCATCAGACAGTAACGGGCCGTTTGGTATGCAAGCTCAGAGCGGATCTCCGTAGTCATTACATACTCAGCAATTTGCTTTAGCAGCATATCCGGTTGTGGACGTTCGTTAATATCGACATTCCTTTCCATTTAATATTCCTTCTGTAATCCAGTTGGCAGGCGACACCAATAACATGGCGCATCCCCGATGACGTGACGACACTGTAAAACACAGCACTCACCCCTTCTGATCGAGCTTGGCCTCGAACTGGTGGTAATCCAAAAAGCGATATAACTCTTCACGAGTCTGCATCTGTTCAACAACGGCCCGCTGGTGGCCGTCTTGGTGAATATGCTGATACACATTGAGAGCGGCTTTGTTCATTGCCCGAAAGGCCGACAACGGGTAGAGCACCATAGCCACACCAACTTGGGCCAATTCATCGGCAGAAAACAAAGGGGTACGGCCAAACTCAGTAATATTGGCCAAGATAGGAATATCAACGGAATGGGTTAACTGGCGGTATTGATCTAGAGAGGCTAACGCTTCGGGAAACAGCATGTCCGCCCCGGCTTCAACGTAGGCCTGCGCCCGCTCAATCGCAGCCTCCATGCCCTCAACGGCCAGAGCGTCGGTACGCGCCATAATAACGAAGCTATCATCCTGCCTTGCATCAACAGCGGCTTTTATTCGCTCAACCATTTCTTCTTGGCTGACCAGTTCTTTATTTGGTCGATGACCACAACGCTTCTGGCTAACTTGATCTTCAATATGCACAGCTGCGACACCGGCACGCTCCAGCTCGCGTATAGTTCTGGCAATATTCAACTCGCCACCGAATCCGGTATCAATATCTACTAATAGGGGTAACTGACTGGCTGACGTGATCCGTCTTGCATCTTCCACAACATCATTGAGGGTCGTTATGGCTAAATCGGGCAAACCAAACGAGGCATTAGCTACCCCTGCACCTGAAAGATATAGAGCCTGATGGCCGACCCGCTCTGCCATCATCGCACAGTAAGCATTTACTGCGCCGACAATCTGCAACGGTGACTGTTCCGCCACCATCGTTCTGAAACGCTGTCCAGGGCTCATTACGCACTCCTTGCTCATGGCTAGATACATAAAATCTAGTACAGCGCCCTGAAATGGCGGCAATTAATTATCGAGCTATAAAAAAACGGCAGCACAACTTTCGTTGTGCTGCCGTTATCAATACCATCAGCTTCAGTTAGGCAGCTGATGCCAGCTCTTCCTGCTTCGGCAGGATTTTCGGTTTGTGCTGCGCCAGAATAACCCCTGACAAAACCATCAACCCACCGATATAGTGATAGGCCATCAGCTTCTCATGAAGGACGACACTGGCGATCAGCGCAGTAATCACCGGCATTAAATTCATGAAAATTGCCGAGCGATCTGCCCCCAAAGCCTCTATCCCTTTCAGCCAACACCAAGGCGCAATAACCGATGCGGCTAATGCGGCATAAGCAATCAATGGCCAGGACTCTGCGGTAATCGCAACGCGCTCGCTACTGAGCAACATTGGCAACAACATGATTATTGCACATACACCCTGCACATACACAGATTGCCAGTTGCTCAATGGCATCTGCCAACGCTTGAGCAACACACAGTAAAGCGCGTAAACAAACGCGGCAATCAACAACAAACCATCACCTTGGGTGATCCCCTGCTGAGCCAACCGACTGATATCCCCATGACTGAGCATAAACACCAACCCAGAAAGCGACAAAACAGCGCCGACCAGAGCAATGGGCAATAAACGCTGCCCAAGCAACGGAACACTGAGGAACATACTCATAAGGGGAACAAGGGATATAATCAGAGCCATATTGGTCGCCGTGGTCGTCGCCGCCGCGAAATAACCCAAAGACTGGTTCAACACCATCCCCAATAACGCCAAGAAAGCCAGCTTCCCCAAATATGGCTTAATCACATGGCGTTTGCGCCATACTGACGGCAAAACAAACGGAGTCAACACGAGCATGGCGACAAACCAGCGATAAAAGGAAATCGCCCCAGGATCAATCACACTGTAAGACATTTTGTTGACAATGGCGTTTCCTGACCAGATAGCAACTGTCAATAAAGGAAATAAATAGAACATGGTTTGCCTTATTGGTTCGAAATATGTGATGAAAACATCATCCTGCTCATATTCTGACACGTCAGATTACGGATACATATCTCTAAAAAGACACCATGGGTCGATAGTCAGACATCATGATTTAAAATGATACTCGTCACATATCACCAAAGAAGCCTACCACATTGATTTTTATAGATTAAAAAGACTTACCACCGAAATAAACTCCCATTCATTCTCATCAGGAAAGAGTGTATTCCAACGTTACGCCAAATACGTGTTTCAAGCATCACAGATGCATCTCTGCTCGGCCACATTTTCTGCTTTGGGTAACCAGTAGTAAAGATGCTCAAACAGTTCCTGCTCAGTGGGCTTTTTGAAGGAACCATCCAAATATTCTTCCACCTCGGTTAAATGGCCCAACTTCACAATAGGCTGATAGGGTGCATCGTAACGACGCCAGACATCAGAGTGATTCAGATAAAAATTAGCAGCCCGCACAGCTTCGTCAAAGCACTCATGTTCCGAGATCTGTCTTGGCTCGTCCCAGGTTTCACTATCAAGCACGCAGACACTGATCTTGCCGCTTTCAAAGTAATGAAGTTCATCGATGAAAAGTACATTCCACCATCGACGCAATTCGTTCGCCGACCGCTTTTCATTTAACGTATCACCAACGGGGAATCTCTCCTGATACCGCGCATTCTTGATAGGAATGCCACACTTTGTCTTGTCCATAGCCAATATTTTATGATTATTCATTAAAACAGAAATAATATGATACAAATTGAACATGTCAATTTTTCACATTTATTTCACCACTCTAAACATGAATCTTGGTACGACGACAAGTTTTTACAGGAAAAAATGAAATGCCTACGGTTCCAATATCATACGAGATATGACAACCGTAGGCATTTATCACAGGAATAGGCACCACAATGATGCGCGAGCTGACGCGATTACGCTTCTACATCTGGAACGAACAAGGTTTTTGCCAAGCGGGCTAGATTGTACGCATCATCATAGCCAGAGTGCTGCCGCCCTTCCCACTCCAGCCCTGCAATTTTCATCGCGGCACGCTGGCCACAACGCTTGCTCTTAACATGCTTTTGCAATTTGAATACTGTTGCCAGATTCAAAAATTCCTCAAATGGCACCTTGATTTCTTTTTCATCGCATTCCTTGCGCAAAATCAGATCATCACGTCCCCAAGCAGCGTAAATCTTATGACGTCCGCCAAATTTCTGCTCCATCGACTTCATAATAGTCGCCAACGGCTTACCGTTCTTCTCGATAACTTCAGGTTTGATCCCTGTCAGCTCGGTACAAAAAAACGATACTTCATCATTCTCAGGCTTCACGAAATATTGCGCACGGCGCACAATTTCACCGTTTGTCAGATCCAGTTCGGCAACACCCACTTCAATGATCTCACCCGTTCTGGGCTCACGCCCATCATTCCAGCAACACATCTCGAGGTCAAAACAGACAATACGGTTAAAATTCATCTTACTTCCGGAAATCTCAGTTAAACTGGCACGAAGAATAGCATTTCACTGACTGAACACCAAAATGTGCACCATCACCACTTGGCAACTCAAGCCTACATCTCGCAACAAAAAGGCTGATATTACATAAACGGCAATGATGGGCTCATCGCCCCCGTGGCCGCTGACTGGCTGAAAGTTTCATGATAGATCTGCATGAAATCTTCACGGATCAGCTGTTCTAAATGCACCGCCTGCTCGGTCGGGCAGAACAGCATAATGTGCACGACTTGCTCACCGGTTGACGTCGTGGTGATATGAATATGCGGGTCAGAGCCTGGCAGATCGACCCCTGCATGCTTCTCGATCATGCTGTTATAACGCCGGGCGACCTCGATGAACTCCTCACAGTGACCCTCAATCTGCTCTATCAACTCAGGGAATATCAAATACAGGTTAACGAAATCTCGTACTGTGATTGAAAAGTTATGGTAAACATATCGCTTCATAAAATTGAGGTTCTTCACCGGATAGGTAAAAAACATGCTGTTGGGCAATGTCGCCGTCTTACCGGTGAAGTGGTAGTTACCATGGTGCAGGTCTATCTCCTGAATGACCGTTGCCATCATATTGTGCTCGATCACCTCGCCACACAACGACCCCACTTCAATCCAATCCCCAATCCTAAATGACCGGGCACTGGCACGCTGGATAGACCCCGTAAAACACAAAATAATCTCTTTTGAAGCCACCACAATGGCAACGGCAATCGCCGTAAGCGACAGAGCGAATTCGCTGATCTCCGATTGCCACAGGATAAACAACGTCAATACAATCAGGGTGAAGGTGCCATTTTTGGTCAGCGACATCCATTTGCGCTGCTTCTCTGAAACAAAAGCAACGTCGCCACGGATCTGCTTTAATGCAAATTGCCGGATCAGCACAATGGTAAAAATCACCAAAGCACTCAACAAAAGCTTATGGTTCATCAAATATTCAATCACGGGGGTCAGCTGTTCCACTTACTGCATCCTTATCTACTGCTAATTTTGACCGACCTAACTTCCCATACATAGCAACCGAGATCCACCCAAGCTACTTACCGACTCAGAAAAATAAGTTCTCTATCAACAAAATTCGCCCATGATTCAACCATCAGCAAGAATCAATAAGAGCAACAGATGATAGATCCCCAAAAGAACCCATCATCTTGCGATGACTCTTAACGCCTTTTTGTTCCAAGCATAAATATCGCACATGGTCCGGTCGATTTATCACCCATTTGGGTGATTCGAAATAATGGAATATGAAGTAAAACTGAGATGAAGGACATTTTCACTAAGGAGTCGAATATGAATACGTTAAATTATGCTCTATTGCTGATAGTTGTCGCGCTGACTGGATGTGGCGGTGGGGATGATAGTGGTGGAGGTGAAACTACGACAAAGACAATAAATGTTAAGGGCGTTGTTCTCGATGGTCATATTCTCCAAGCCAGAGTCTGCCTAGATAAAAATTTGGACAGTCAATGCACAACAATTGATAACTACACTACGACTCAAGCTGGCGGTGAGTTTAACTTGAAGATTGGTAGTAAAGAGGAAATGGATAAATACCCATTGATCGCTGATGTCAGACAGGCGGAGTCTTCTGATAGTGATTATGAGAATGGTCAGGTACTTTATGACTACGTGCTTAAAGCTGCCGATACGAGTCATGAACAGATAGTTATCTCACCACTATCAACTTATATCCATTTTCGCCAGGCGGTGAGTGGTGAATCGGCAGATAATGTATTAGAACAAACGCTTCAAACACTGCTGCAACACGAATCTTTTAGCTATACTTATACTTCTGCTTCTGAATTGGAATATGACTATATTCCTTTACTACAAGGTAACTTTCTTGATAGTAAAACGGATATTGACCCGCGTGAAGCGAATTTTAACAAAAGGCTGCATAACATTAATGAAGTGCTAGCACGTAAATTACAAGAGTCTCAACTCGCATGGGAAGATAATTTTAACAGCGGTTTATTAAACCTTGAAAATCAAGCTTGGTCTGATAATTCCCATCTGCTGGTCTCTAATTCCACCTCGACAGTTTTTCAAGGCTTTGAAACGATCATAAGTGAAGTGATGCAGTATGATTACTCTAGCTTCAATGCTACATCTGTAAGTGAAAGCATTGGGATTAATTTGCCGACTAAGGATCAGATGAATGAGCTGCTAAGTTACATTATGGCGTCTGAGTCTATGGCTGAAGAGTTTAGTGGTGCGGTATATAAGCATACCCAGAAAGATGCTTACTACCCTACGGATGGTTACTATGTTTTTACTCTGACAAGTCTCTCTTATTATATCGATGATGGTGAGGATTGTTTTTATTCGACAGTACCATTTGACTATCAGCCAGGAATGCTTAGTGAGGAAGAGTTTGTAGCTGAGCTCAATAAGGTATTTACTCCGATGAACTATACTCCGTTGACTAAGGTAGCAACGCCGCCAAGTAATTGCTCTACTTGGTATAATATCCTGGCTGAGATCAATACATCAGAGTCTTTAGAACAAGGCAGTGATGGTGCTATCTATGTTGGTTTTGCGGACAGTGGTCACCAACAGGCCGCCGCCAATTTTGACGCACTACCTCCTATGATAGTGAAAGAAAATCCAGTGGTAACGCCTTCGCTGAGTAGTGGAAATTTCGCTCCAGCGAAACTTAACAATTGTTTTGCTGGAGGGAAAAGATATTCGATGAATCCATGTAAGGCGAGTAACAAAGATTGATGTTAAGTTTGTAATAGTTAGGATTTGTTTATCAGCATTGTGTTTTAACTACGTTGCCCAGTGAAATACTGGGCAGTTTTTTGATGTTTGATCTTCTGTCCTTTGATTTACACATGTGAAAAATACGAGTAATCAGCTTACAGAGAAAGACTTGTTAGTGGCAGCACCGATCAGGCAAACACACTTTTGCCCCAAAGTTGCTTAGACTTTTTACTCATTCACACCCTGTTCATGGGCTTTTGCAATACTAAAAGTTATCCTTTCTTCTCATGCTGTTCGCTGTTAATCCCCGAGATGTAATACGGGGTGAAAGTCTGTACAAACGAATAGATAACCAAATATAAATATGCATATACACATATATCAATGCGCAACATGTGTTTTATAGGTTAGAATCAATTACTTTCTAGATATATAGGACTTGAAGTTTGAAGTGGATAGATAAACTACTTGATTTTGGTTATGTGATTTTTCAGCGCCGACTTTCAGGTTCGCGCTATCTTATGGGCTTAGGAATAAAGCTCTTTACTCTTACGGCTATTGGCTCACTTGCATTTCAGTTTAGCAATGGTGAATACTCATTCGTCATTGATACAGCGTCTGACTCAACATATGAAATTGCGACGTTGGTAGGTGTTTATGTCTCAATAGTAATGATCGTCGTAGGATTCTTCTTTGAAGTTTACTCAATGCTATTTGGTGAGTCAGCCTCAAAGAACAGAGCAAAGAGTATCGATTTAAGAAGCTTAGATGGGGCTGCCGCTCCAACCCTGTGCAGCAGTTTTAGTTCCACAATCGAACCAGCTGGGTTACATGATGACCTTTTCATGTGGAAGTCTAGAAAGCAGACTCTTGAGGACTGGTTAAAAGAATCATGCGCCAAACTTCAGAAGTTTTACGACGAATCACTTCAGAAATTAAATGGCTTTGAACCAAACAAGCCACTCGCTTTAGGAGCTATAGCTCATGTTCCGCATTGCTTTACTTTAGGTTACTTGGTTGGAAATAAGCGTCTGGTAAATTACTACTGCTGGAATCGTGATAACAAGAAGCAGCATAAGGAACGATGGTTAGACTGTCGAGATGCTAGAAGTAGAGGTCAAAAATTAGAGTGCTCAGAAATTATGAAAAAGCCGGAGGTCCTAGATTCTCAGGTAACAAAGCTAGGCATTTCGATAGAAGTCTCTTTTGATAATGACTTAAAGACCTTTTTTGAAGATCTAGAGTTAGATCGCGCTATTGCTTATAGAGTTGAAAGTAGAAAAGTTGGAAATATGTTCTCAGATGTAGAGCAATCAAACTTTGTTGCCTCCCTTAGAACCGAAATAAATAACACCCTTCTTAAGAAGTACCCCTACGTTACTGAAGTTCATTTGACCCTTATGGCTCAAGCCTCGCTCATCATGCGCATAGGGGCGGAGTTTAATCAAAATCACCTTAGTCAACAGATAAACGTACACCACTTCGATGGTGCTGGTTACCCTTGGTCATTACAAATAAACAAAGACCAAGAAATTAGTTATTTAATTAAGTAAGTAAGGAAGCCATGTGAGACATCAAAAAATATTTACTGAATTCCTAACAGGAGTGGTCAATCTCAATCAAGCTCGAATTAACAAGGTTACTACCACTTCGGCGGCTGTTGAGAGGCATGTAAAAGATCACGTTGATTTTAAAGGTATTTTTAGGAGCACTTCGCCTCAGGGGTCATATGGACATAGGACGATTATCAAGCCAGTTAAAAACAAAGAGTTTGACGCTGATATAGTCTTCTTTATGGACGAAAATGATAGTTGGGAGCCTAAAGATTACATAACAAAACTTCATCAGGCTTTTAAGGGGTCAAGTATCTATAAAGATATGGTTCACTACAACACTCGTTGTGTTTATCTTGATTATTCAGGTGATTTTCACATCGATGTTGTTCCATGTATTGTACGAGTAACAGAAACCGTTTTCGGTAATCATACACAATATTTGATTGCGAATAGACACACCAATGAGTTTGAACTTACTGACCCTGAATCATACAAGAAGTGGGTCGCCAACAAGAATTCAGTGGTAGGTAACAACAACCTAATTAAATGTATTCGCCTTATCAAGTATCTTCGTGACATAAAAACTACGTTTTCATGTAAATCAATACTTTTAACCACTCTGATTTGTAATATGGTTCAAGACTACGAATCTAATAGTGATCACTTCAAAGATATTGCTACCACCTTAAAGACAATTTTTACCCGCTTGGATGATTATTTAAGTTATTACGATTCAATGCCAGAAATAGTCAATCCAGTACGAACCGAAGAAACATTTACTCGTCACTGGAATGAAGAAAAGTATAAGATTTTCAAAAAAAAGATCGGCGATTATAGAACTTGGATAGAAGATGCATTTGATGAAACAGATCGAACTGAATCTATTAAAAAATGGCGCCGTGTATTCGGAGATAGTTTTCATTCTGTTACAAAGAAATCAGCCACAGCAGTTACCTATGATGAAATTTTGGACGAAGCAAGTCAGCCTAACTTCCCTATTCCTCCTCACTGCGCGCACCATCGATGGGAAGAAGTGGAGAACGTTGGTAGTATCAACTTAGATGTTGAGTACCGTAATAAAAATAGCGTCAATCCGTTCGCTAGAGCTGTCCAACAAATTATTTTTGGTAAGAACTATTCGCTTAAGTTCACGGTTACAGATGATATTCCTCCCGACTCAGATGTATATTGGCAAATTACTAACACTGGAGAGGAAGCGAGTAGATTAGGTAAATTACGAGGTGGGTTTGAAATCGGTGGAAAAATCAAAGAAGAAACAACCTCTTATAAAGGGAATCACTTCGTAGAGGCATTTGTTGTTAAAGACGAGGTGCTTTTAGCAAGAAGTGGTAAGCTCGTCGTCCCTATCAATTGATAGATATAAGGCTCGCATTAGCGAGCCTTTTCCTTCTAGAACTCGACCAATTCACCGCCAGGCACTCACGTTGACTCCATTTCTTTTCTCCTAAAAGCGGACATTTCTATCTGGGATTGACAGTACGAAGGCGTATAAACTGGAACTATTTTTTACTCTTAGTATTCCTTGTTACTTCTGTTTGACCAAATATAACTATTACCACATTATGTGCTTGGTTGATTATTGTTCTTACTTGTCTGCAATCGAAAGGAAGAAATTGGGTCAGAGTCAGTTAATAATGAGTAGTGGTTAAACGATGGAAAATGTAGTGAATAAGGGAATTTTGGCCTGCTACATGTAGGCTGGTCGCTTGGTTACAATACTAGAAGTAATCCGAAAAATCAGGGCTCTGTATGGTTCATAACTCAGTAATGTCCAAAAGTAAGTTACGTGATGCTGAGTCCAGATTGTATGATTAAGTCACACTACATAATCAACATTGTCAGGTCGTGTATGAGTCAGTACAGATTATTCATACACCACCAACCGGATTCCTCCAGACAGCAATCAATTTACGATCTCGGTAAAATCAAAGATTTTTTCCTGTGTTTTATCAAGCGTGATCTCATGACGCTGATTATTCGGATTGACAATCTTTATCCCGCTATCGTACTGCACTGGGTCGTCCGATACTGCATTACAAGTAAAGGCCGCGGTGTAATTACCCGCAGGCAGATAGCCAAAGGCATAATGGCCATTCTGCTCAACCCCTGCCGAAGCATATGGTGCAACATAACCTTCTGGCAATACCGTAGACTGATCGTATTCAATATCAGACGGATCAATATTATCGATTAACGTGCTGGCCTGATGGCCATGACCCGCATACAAGTAAACAAAATTACCACTATCACCGCTACAGCCTTCACCAGCTGTAAACAAAGCAGGGTCAACATTCCCCCAAAGAGAAGCCGCAGAGCCATTATCGATAATAGTGATACCATGCGGTTTCAGGTTATAGCCATTGTTATTGCTACTATTTCCTCGCATCACCAATGATTTACGAAGATCAAATTCAATCGTAAAACTCTGCACAGCTTCACTGTCGACGACAAAGCCACCCAACTTCAGTTTATTACTTGGAATTTTAAGATCATGGCGGCCATTATCCTCAACCCAATTCATATCACCTGGCTTTGTATGGACAATCATTTCCTTGTAGGTGCCAACCGGCAACTCTTCATCGGTAATGATCAACGCAGCCTCTGTACCGGGGTACTTCAGCAAATCAATTTGCTGGTAACTATTCCCTGCTTCGTCTTGATCAACATTAATGATATATGTTTGGCCATTTTCATGTTTCAACTCAATTTTATCAAAGGCCACCACGACCTCCGATGCCGAATCTACCGGCGCGTCTGAAACACTAAATGAGACCTGTGCTGTCTTCGGGGCACTATCGTCCGCAGTATCACTACCACAAGCCGACAGCAAACCAGCCACTACCAATACGGGGATCGTTTTATAATTTGTCATGATGCTCTCCAACATTTATCCGCATCATATCCAGCCAATGATTACTCTATCAATATCGCTGAATGAAAATTCACAGACACCTGACAAAATTAACCAGTCGCCTTGCTGCACTCTTTACCCAGCCTGATGTTGACCGTTTTTGCTAGGCAATCTTTCACTTGCACTTCAATAGCATCACGCTTACCGTAACAGCCACGATCCCCCGGCGATAACTACGCGATGAAATCCTCCTATACCCCACTGTTTGATAACAACAACCCTCCCGGCGATATTTTCTTCGGCCATGAGGTTTTCCTTCCCGGAACAACAACATCCAGCCACAGCCATCCTTGGGGGCAATTACAAATTATCAATGGCGGTATTTTAGAACTCAGAACCCAAGACAAACGCTTTCTGTCACCCTCCCAGTATGCGGTATGGGTTCCTGCTGGTGTCGAGCACGAAAGCTACATGCGCCGCAGCCTCAATTATTGCTCGATGAATATCGTACATCCTCTGGCTGATCGCCTACCGCACTATACCTGCTTGCTTGAAGTCAGCCCGATCATGGAAGCTATCATCAATAATCTCAAACAACGGCAACTCACCATCGCCGAAACCGAGCAAGATCAACGACTCGTCAGCGTACTGCTGGATCAGGTATATCAAGCCAAAGAGCATGAACAGTTTTTGCCAAGCAGTGACGACAAAATGCTAAGGCCTATTCTGGCCGATTTGGAACGTAACCCAACGTCCACCAAAACACTCAAAGAGTGGGCCGACGAATTGCACACGACGGAACGGACCCTCGCCCGTCATTGTCAGGATAAATTAGGCATGAGCCATACAGAATGGCGCCAACGCCGCAAGTTTCTCTACTCGCTCCACCTCCTTCGCCACGGGGTATCGGTAAAAGAGATTGCCCTCACCTTGGGATACCACCAAGCCAGCCCTTTCATTACCCTTTTTAAAAAGCACGCCCACTGCACGCCAGATCAATATAGACAGAAATTCGCCAACAAATGATGTATACCCAAGCGCCTAATAGCAAAAAGCCAGCCCTAAAGGCTGGCTGACATCTTCAAGTGGTAACACTATACGGCAAGCGAACAATCACTCAGAAATGAAACACAGTCCGCAGTGCCTGCCACCAACCCCACAAGCTAAATCCCACCACTGTGGTTAGAAAAATAAATGGGAAAATAAGCTCTAGCATAGTTATATCTACCGTGAATTAACTAACAAGGTAGATTTATTATCTCTATAAAGTCCGTTAATTAAAGGATAAAACTGTAATCACTAGCGATTTTGTGATGTGTCGCATAATTCGCCTCAACAACATCAAAAACTAGGTTAAATTTCACCCTTCTTTGCATAGTTCTTTTATTTTTCAGATAGCTACGCTGGCTGAAGACAGAAGTGATAACTTATCTGAGTCCGGCGTCAATACCCGTACAGCCTTAGCAGGAGCACCAACACACACCGTATTTGGCGGCAAGTCTTTAGTCACGACACTACCAGCCCCTACCACGACATTGTCACCAATCGTCACACCTGGACAAACAGTGACATTGGCCCCCAACCACACATCATTACCTATCGTAATGGCCTTGGCGAACTCCTCGCCAGAAGCCCGCTCAACAGGATCCAACGGATGTCCTGCCGTTGCAATCACCACCCCGGGGGCCAACAAGCAATTATTGCCAATAGTAATAGGCGCGCAATCCAAAATAGTGCAGCCATGATTGGCATAAAAACCGCTGCCCACTTTGATGTTGTAACCATAATCACAGTTAAATGGCGATTCGACCCAAGCATCACAAGGCTGTGTTAGCAGTTCATTAATCAGCGCCTGACGCGCAGGCCTCTCTGTAGGGCAAGTCTGGTTGAGGGAAAAACACAATTTTTTTGCCCGCATCCGATCTTGCACCAACTCCTCATCCCAAGCTTGATACATCTGGCCTGTGATCATTTTTTGTTTTTCAGTCTGCACTGTCATACACCTCAATACCTTGTTTTCTTCCCTGACCTAGCAAGCCAGCCTCTGCCTATTGGCAAAATTGTCACTATTTGCGGTGAAACATTATTCATGACAACGTCAATAGATACCTCTTTTTCCGATATTTATATGGTAAAAAAACAAAAGCGGTCACATTCGGTGAGACAGCATGATCGTTTATGGCAGGTACCGACATTTACACCGATATAACGGAGCAACTCCGATTTTTCTTTTTACAAAAGGTATCAATAACGCTCAATCACCTATTCCGAGCGACCCGTAAAGATAAACATTGGAATCACCGTTAAAAAATCAATGTCGCCTTTTGTCAAGATTTCCACAACAAAAAGAACCTCCTCGCACTTATTCAATTTCCTTAAAAAAGCCCGCTTTTCCACTCGCAAGCGCCAACGCCCGAAATATCAAGATATTTAACTAACAGAGCAAACAACGCCGAGGTTATTTAGCGAATTACCACGAAAAATAGCCACTTGGCAGAATTTTAAGTGACCTTAGTCCCAGCAATCACCCAATGCAAATTGCTATATATTTAGGCGGTAACGTACGATGTGCGCTGCCAACTGGCTTCGTTTACACACACTTTTTTTAAGAACCGAAAAAGAAAAGAGTTCTAGTTGTCAACATTAGTCAGCCACGAAGGTGGTAGCACATCAAAAAGGTCTTAAATGCTCGTTAAGGGAATACTCTTATGAAACTAAAACGCCTAGTCGCCGTTGTTGGTTGCACCCTTGCCGCCAACAGCTTTGCGATGAACATTCAGCCAGACCCTGAGAATCCAGGTGGCTACATCATCCCTCGCGCCGACATCGAAGCGGCAGAAAAAGCCAAAACAGCCGATCCAATGTACGCGGTCTGGGCAAAAGCATTGGAAACACTGCCAAACAATAAAGTCGAAGCCATTTTGCCAGGCTTAGCCTCGAACCCGTCTAACGTTATCCGCGCCGAAAAGGTATTCCCTGAAACCGAGTGGAAATTCCTGACCGACATGGCAGCACCGGAATACACTTATACCCGCTTCCTGCGTGCTATTGGTAAGTTCCCTGCTTTTTGTGGCGATTACACCGATGGCCGAGATGCCGATGCCATCTGTAAAAAGTCTATCATCACAGCCTTTGCCCACTTTGCCCAAGAAACAGGCGGCCACATTGCCGTAGACAACCATTGGGACAACCCTAAGGGGCTTGAAGAGTGGCAGCAAGCCTTGGTTCACGTTCGTGAAATGGGCTGGTCTGAAGGCCAACCGGGCTATACCACCGGCTGTGGCGGCAACGACTGGCAAAACCGCAAGTGGCCATGTGCTGACGGCCAAGGCTACTTCGGCCGCGGTGCCAAGCAGCTGTCTTACCACTTCAACTACGGCGCATTCTCCGAAGCCATGTACGATGGCGATGCGACCGTACTGCTGAATAACCCGGGCTTAGTGGCCGACTCTTGGCTGAACCTCGCTTCGGCAATCTGGTTCTTCCTGACTCCGCAGGCTCCAAAGCCAGCAATGCTGCACGTTATCGACCGTACTTGGACACCATCACAGCGTGAAAAAGATGCAGGTATTGGGTTCGGCTTCGGTACCACAATCAACGTGATCAACGGTGGTATCGAGTGTGGCGAGCAAAACAAAGACAAAGGCCAACCCGTTAACCGTATTCGCTACTGGGAAGGTTTGCAGAGCCACTACCAGATCCCTATTGAGCCTGATGAAGTCAACACCTGTTGGCAACAAACGCCTTACGGCAGCCTCAACCTGAACGGCGCAACCGATGTGCTTTACACCAACTGGGAAGCCGATTACAAATACCACTCCGACCGTCCTGGCGGCGTATCTTTCGAGTGTAAGCTCGTTGGTTACCAGACAGCCTACTCGGCATTGGTAAAAGGCGACTACGAGAAATGTGTCACTGACGTTTACGATGCCCAAATCAGCTGGCCTGATGTACGTGTCGTTGATGATGTCCCACCGGGCCCAGGTCCTGGCCCTGGTCCAAACCCAGATCCAGACCCTGAACCAGGTGAATTCCCAGCTTGGGAAGCGACCAAAGTTTACACCGGTGGTGACAAAGTCAGCTATAAAGGCGGCAACTACGAAGCCAAGTGGTGGACTCAAGGCAACGAGCCAACCCAAGGCGGCCCGTGGAAACAAATTTCAGGGACAACCCCTCCAGTTGAGCCACCGGTAAACCCTGAACCACCCGTTGAGCCACCTGTAAATCCGGAACCGCCTGTAGAACCACCGGTTGAACCGCCAGTGAATCCAGAGCCACCAGCAGGCGTCACTGAATGGGTTGCAGGCCAGACCAAAGTCAGCAATGGCGATATGGTTACCAATGGCGGCAAATGCTTCGTTGCCAAGAACAACCCTGGCGTATGGGAATCACCAACAGCCAGCAACTGGTTCTGGAATGAAGTACCTTGTAAATAAGGTTTGCTTGCACCAGACATAAATACCAAGCCCTTACTCAGTTGTAAGGGCTTTTTTGATCATGTGTTTCAGTCCCTCACACCGCACCTATCCTTGACCAGAAAATTGATGGTGGAACCAATTTCGCAAAGCGATGATGCTCTCTTCACGAAGCTTTTCCGGCCGGCAAACAAAATAAAATGCCTGATAAGGATTCAAAACCGCTTCACCGATCTGTACTAACATCCCATGCTGAATATCATCCCGCACAAACTGCTTGTGGGTGATCAACACCCCCAAACGGCGAACTGTCGCCTGTAACGCATGCAGCGAAGAGGTAAATGACAAATTTTTCTGCTGGCTTGGCACCGGAAACTGATAAGCCTCACACCATATCTGCCAATCATTTTGGCGGCGGGGATTGGTCGCAAAAATAGCAGGATAACGAGCCAACAGGGTATCTGGAGAAGGGGAGCTTCCATTGGATAGAGGATTACGTTGTGCAGCCTCCTCAAGCAAATAGGGACTACACACCATAATCAACTGATCGTCGCCCAGTTTCTCACAATAATAATCTTGCCAATCATTCACATCACCATGCAAAAGAGCGACGTCCACCCCCTCTAGTTCAAGATCGAAGGTATGGATAATGTTAGATATACGGACATCTATATCCGGGGCATACTGCTGAAAATCCGAAACCCTGGGGATCCACCAATGGAGCGCCAGTGTATTCACCATATTTAGCGTAAGACGGTTGCCATGGCGACGCCGAGCCAAAGACTCGCTGGCCTCGACTATCTGTGTCAAAGCTGGCGCCACCTTCCGGTAATACCGGCGACCATCATTATTCAACTCGACACGGCGACCAACCCGCCGGAACAGAACAACACCTAGCTGGGTTTCCAGCATCTTTATTGATTGACTTATCGCTGAATGACTCACACTGAGCACCGCAGCCGCCTCGGTCATACTACCCATCTCGGCTACCGCGACGAACGCATATATAGACTTCAATGGAACAAGCTTTCTCATCCTTGATAACCTGTAAGTTTTTCTAACATATTTAGTCAGTATTACTCGCTTTTTTCCAAGGCTCAAGCTTCCTACACTGATGACATTGATAATGTCACAGCACCTCAACTAACACCTGTAAAACAGCGGAAAAAAATCAGCTAACGCGACAGCCCATATCGAACACTCTATGAGGAATAATGCACCATGCCCCAGCCCAGCAATCTTCGACCGACTCTATTTATGCTGGTATCGACATTCAGCCTCTCACTCAATGGATTGATGGGAAAACTACTCAGTGAGAGCTTTGCCACAGAAACGCTCGGTTTCCTGCGTTTTTTTCTCCCTGCAGCCATAATGCTAGGCCTGCTGAGGATCAGCGGCTGGGCCCTTCCTGACAAAACATCATCCCGCCCAATTGTCATCCGAGCCCTATGCGTTGTGGGGAGTCAAATCTGTTTTCTCATCGCCCTTCGTCATCTCACACTCGTAGAGAGCGTTGTGCTATTTAGCACCGGGCCACTTTTTATCCCGTTGTTAGAAAAACTCTTATACAAAACTCCCTTTCATTGCCTCACGCTATTGAACCTCTGCCTGACTTTTACTGGTGTCATTCTCCAAGCCGGAAGCCCTGTAGGTTTTTCACTGCGGCCGGAATTGTTTATCGGTATTGCCGCGGGCTTATTCAATGCCTTGTCGCAGGTCACCCTATTTCAGGGAGCAAAATCCGGCATCCCGCCCGCAGCCCTAAACGGATGGTGTTTTATGCTGGCAGCCATCATCCTGCTGCCCTTCGCGACATTCCACACCGTCAGTAGCGGCTCAACCATCTTGCCTGATAGCCCTTATAACCTAGCCGCGACAATCGCCTTTCTGATTATCTTGACCCTGAGCATTGTCAGCACCCAGATGTTCAGATCCATGGCCTATCGGCTGGCCGAAACAGGCTCACAACTTGCCCCCTTGATTTTCACCAATCTTATCTTTGCGCTAATCTGGCAATTGGCTTTTTTCGATACCGATTTCGGTCTGGATAAAATACTGGGGCTGAGTCTGATTGTTCTTGCCAACCTCAGCAACACCTTCATCCCGCGCTGGCAGAAACGGCAAGCTCAGCGTATGGCGTAATGCTGACGTGATCGAAAAATGCCATTCCTGAGATACAAAAAAACGGGGCTCCAAAGAACCCCGTTTTGCTCTGTTCATATTATTGAACGTTAAACAGTATTACCGTAATTGGCTAACCGACTCCGGACCTGAGTCAGGTTTTGGTAGCTTCATAGTATTAAGCATATTTAGACCAAGTCTGCTCTCAACAACACCACCTGAATACGTCTTCGTGCCATCGGCGCTGGTTGAACTGGACTCACCGGCGTTCCACTGCGTGAAGAAGTCACTCAAATCGTAGCCCGATACATACGATGCACATACCATCAGCAAATCTTCGCCGGAAAGCTTCGTATCACTTGCGCTACAGTAGTTAATACCACCTTTATCACCCTGTACATCGCCACGTGCTTTACGGTGCATCAGCTTAAACATGTTCCAACCTTCATCTTGGTTATAGATGGTTGGTTTGCTAGCCGCTTCGGTATACCAGTCATCGATCTTGAAGTGGGTTTCAGCCCATACCTTCAACTGACCAAACATCACCAAACGCATGCCCGCATCACCATGTGCCCATGCATGGCCACTGTTGCTACTCAACCATTGTGGGGCCTTCTGAATATCAAATTTAATGCGATCCATTTCTGGATTGTCATTTCGGCCTTCCAATTCTTGCATGTATAGCGCAAGGATATTATTGGTCACTTCGGTCGAACCCGCCACGCTAAACGGCGCTGCTGCCAAGTTATGCCCAACCTCATGCCATAGCAACCAATCATCCACCGCATTGGTCGGAATCGTCGTTGATTGAGCATTAAAGGAGCTGTTCATCACAGGATAACCCGAGTGAGCGGCACCAATCGAGATCTGCACATCGTTCACAAAACGATGGCGGAAGTCTTTTAGGCCATCGTAAGTAAAGCGACGGTGCATACCATTCTCGGTTACCTCATCACGCCCATAGAAATCACTAGCAGCATTCGCAAAACGGTTCATCTCCTGGCTAAACTTAGCCAAATCTGCCGTTCGAACGTTATTGATTGCCGTAGTATAGATAAATGTTCCGGTATCCACTTCTGCAATCGGGGCCGTTGCCTCCGCTGGTGAATGGATCCATGCACCATCTTTCCACCATGCCGCACGCTCTACACCACTAAGTGTAAAGGTAACCTGAGTGCTCCCCCCAGCCGCTACTTCATGCGGTTTAATGGTGATCAGGCCGCCGTACGGTACTTTGAACGACGTTGAACTACCATCATGGGCAAAACTCATCTGCATACGCGGCGGACGGTTCAAGCGGGTCTCATGCTGCGGCTTACCGGTCAGATCATCCGCCATCATCACCGTAATGGTCGCCTTCACGCCACCATCCACGGTCACTTCTTGCAACTGAGGAGCCCAGAAACCCGTCGACTGATTATTGCCGGCCGAGAAGGTTACCGCTTTACCGGATGTTTCAATCACAGCTGAACCTGCAGTGCCCGAACCACTCGTACGACCCGGATACTTCGTGGTATCAACCACAATGTCATGATCCCAGAACGAACGGCCAAGCATGATACGAGTCAGTGGCTTTTCCATATAATTCAGTGGGTAACTCGGGTTCATTTGGCCTGCCAATTCACCCTCACTATGGATCATTCCATGCTCAATCAACTTGCTCGCTAACTCATCAGAACAAGTTAGTCCGCCACCATGCGCATTGTTGGTATAGCAGTTCAGCATATCCACCAAGGTTTTAAACCCAAGCTCATCTTGAACCAGAGGGTTGTAAGCGTACTGGTTATCGTTCCACAGCCATACTGACAAGTTGTCGTAAGTCTGGTTCAACTCTACTGTTGATAGTCGTGTACCTTGCTTACCCTTAGTACGGTAGTACAACTCATGCTCCATCAACGCCGTCACGTTACTGCCCAAGTTGGCCGCCTTGACCATGCTGGTCACCACATCCGGGCTCATTTCATAGCGGTCGAAATTCGCACGGTGGTAGTTACCAAATACCGGAACACCATCACCTTTACGCGTTTCAATACAGTTAAACTCATACTCGTAACTGTGGGTACAAACAGGCGTACCCGGGAACGCTTCTTGAAGCTCTTTGATTTTCTCAAGCTTCTCCGCTTCGCTCTTCACGAAATGGTGAGCGTACTTGTTATCAACAATTGGCACGCCATTCTTATCCAGAACAGGGTTACCGTTTGCATCTAGACGCGGCCAGTCATATTTTGGCACTTCCAGATCCGGCATATCGACCGGCGGAGCCCACTGAACCACACCTTTACCATTTTCCCCCTCAACGACAGTAAATGGCGGTTTGCCGTTTACATCAGGGAAACGCTCAAGTACCACCAAATCATACTGACTCGATACATGCAAATTCGGATACATAGTCTGGCAATAGTATGAAGACCCACAGAATGCCTGATTGGTCGGCGTGACATTGCTGCCGCCCAATGAAACACCTACGGCATCGGCCAAGCGGCCAATTGGCTCTGGGTTGGCATTGCCGTCAATGGCATCCATAAACAGCACATTACCGCCTTCATTGATGTAGCGGATCAATGCGGTGATATCGTCCTGGCTCAAGTTCGGGTTTTCGGTGTCCGCAATAAAGCGCACCGTCATACCATCACCCAAGGTGCGGGTCTGGTAGGCTTGTAGGATCAAAATTGGCGTATCTTTCGCTGACAAGCCAGCAAAACCGTCTTTCGCCAACGGGGTGACTGTACCTAAGCCATAATCCGGACTAATAAAGAAATCATACGGCTGGCCGCTCCCCCAATGACGACGAGCTGCCGTTGCGGTCTCGATATTGGTCGCCACATTGACTGGCAGGCCATCTGCCGCAGGGGCAAACCATGCAAACAAGTTATCAAAGAAGCGCTTCATGCTGCCGTGATCATCTTGCGGGTCATTGACCATATCAATCGCCGTTGTACACGACTTATTGGCACTATCAATACGCAGCTGATTGTCGGCCCAGTAATTCTCAGGACAAGACAAAATACTTGGGTACATACTATTGCCCATAAAGACAACTTTACCTTTACCCAGCAGACCCGCCGTTACAAACGGGAAGCCATAGGTCGCATTGTCTTTTGAAACGGTAGGAATTTCCGTCATTTCAAAGCCAGGGAATGCAGCCAAATACGGTTTGCCTTCACGGGTCCATGCCTGCTTTTCACCGAAAGGCAGTTCACGGTTGATGTCGGTACGCGGCATCATCACAGGGAACGCTTCGTTTGACAGGTTCAACGCACGCATACCGCGGGTATACCCCGTCGCACCATAGAAGCTGCTGTTATCATTAAAGACGTGGAAACTGGTCACCCCTTTAAAAATCGCATTCAGCGAATTGGTCACATACGCGCCATCATTAAGGTTGAAGACGTTTGATGCCGAACGAAGTAAACGCATCGGTTTGCGTAGCTCCGCATCAATAATGGCGGTCAAACCATGACTAAACTGCGCTTCAAATTCATCCGGCAGCAGGAACTCCGTTCCTTCCAGCTTACCGCCATTTGGCAAATTGAGGTTAATCAGCTCATTGATCACGTTAGGATACAAGGCAAATGTATTCTTCACCTTGTCACTGATCACCAACGTATTGCCGTTGTCCGTCCCATAACGGTTCAAGAGCGCTTGGATGTTAGCCTTAGCAACAGGGTTATCGGTCACATCCGTTAGTTTGAAATCGATCTTGTTGCCCGTAACACTGCCAAATTCAAAGGTGTCGATACCGAAGGAAATCTTATCGCCCCACAGGTATTCAAATTCACCACTTTCGTTGGTTACACCGACCGAGTTCGCCGAGAAAAAGCTAATGCCGCTTAATGGCATACCATTTGCGTCAGTCAATACACTGGTGGTCAGTACTTTGGCTTCAGCACTTGGTTTATAGGCAAGGCTTGCTTCAGCCGCAGAAGAAACAAACCCACTGTTGAGGTCATTGCTGCCGCCCGATACTGCTGGCACGATATTGTTGTCGACGTGTGAACTCGGCGCTTTGCCGATTTCATCAGTCGCTTTTGCCTCTTGAGCTTTCAAGAAGTCATCAACTTCCTTCTGGTTCTCAAGTTGGCTATAGACTGCAGCAATATCCAGCTCATAGAACTCATCCAAGCAGATCACTTGAGTATCATCACACGTGCTAATGCTACTCAATACCTTGGTCGCGTTTTCGCCTTTTTGATCTTTTAAATCAAATGATGCTGGAACGATTTCGTCTTTAAATTCTTCATCATAGTTAGGAAACGGCGCGGTAAACTCACCGAGCGTCGTGCCGCCAAAATCACAGGTAAATGGCGTGCCTTGCTTGATCATGAACTTGCCATTTTGCAGTGACTCGCCATTACAGGACACGTCACCACTGATCACCTTGCCAGAAGAAAGCAAAGAACCTTCGTAGGTTTGAATTGGGAATACAGGCAGCATAGGCTGCTGTACGGTTACTCGCACCGTAGCTTCTTGCGACAGATAACCATCTGATACGATAACGACAAAAGATACCGTACCAACATGCTCTTCAGTCGGCTTCAGCGTCAACATACCCTTGTTGTCGATTACCACCCAACTTGGGTTACCACTCAATGTAAAGGTTAGTGGATCATTGTCTGCATCTGTTGCGGTAACTTGTTGCTCAACAGTCTCTCCAGCTTTAAGCACCACGTCAGGCATTGGCGTGATCACCGGTGCATGGTTATTGTCTGGCATCGTGGAGTCGGATACTGTTACCAACATGCTAGTATTGGCAGACATTGAACCGTCCGATACGGAAACGGTAAATCTGTGAGTACCGGTATTGTTCGCCTGAGGGAATAACTTAAGTGTTCCGTTCTGGTCAATAGAGGCCCAGTTCTGGTCTCCTTCCAATACGTAAGTCAGCTCGTCACCATCTTTATCCGATGCGCTAACTTGCACCTTATGGCTTTGCCCCGTAACAAGATGCACATTAGATAACGGCGAGATCACCGGTGCGTGATTTACCGCATCCGGATCAACTGGCGTCATCGATATGGAAACTTTAACGACAACATTCGCTTTGGAAACTACTTTGCCGTCAGATACCGTAATGGCAAATGTATATGTACCGCTATCTTCCGCTGACGGAGATAGTGTTAGCATGCCGCTTTGATTTATTTTCGCCCAGGTAGGATTACCATCCAAGGCATATTGCAATACATCACCGTCTTTATCTGCAGCTTGGATCTGTATCTCTTTTGTTTCACCCACAAGCAATTTCACCTCAGAAATGGATGAAATACTTGGCGCATGGTTATTTGATTCAGGGATAACGGGAATATCAGGCCCTGATGTATGGTTGCTATCATCTTGACAGCCGGCCAGGGCTAATGTGACCAGCGTCGATAGTATTAACTTCTTATGCATACGTTGAGCTTTATTCTTATTCAAGGAAAATTGTAATTATTCGAAGACAAGTAACACGTAGCACAGCACTATCGCAGTGAATGTTTATATAACCATTTCACAGCAACGCTAATTCATTTCAAAACAGTTATGAAGAATAATGAAGAAATATAAACTAACGAATCAACATATCAGGATGATAGTGTCATACGCTAAATGGATACTTGTCTTTAAAGAACATTTTAAACTTTCCAAGTATAACCTTTTATGCTGTTTTGCAATATAAGCTCTGCCGCATAGCGGTTAGCTATGTACAACCTTTCTATTACCGCCCCTCACTCATTGGTAATAATCATACAAACCACTGTCAAAGATACGTCATCGCAACCAAAAATATATCTTTAAAATCAAAATTATAAAAACAAAACCCTAATAATTAATCTCGACTGTGCCAATAAATCGACTATAAATCAATCACGCTCTTATTAGTTCGATAAAAAAATATCATCATTGAACTTGCTATATTTTGAACCAAGATCAATACAACCATTATTCATAACACAAATACACAGCTCAATATTTAACCATCACCTTTCTGAGAGAAAAAAACGCCACCCTATTCGGTGGCGTCTAGATTCAAAAACAGTCTCTTTGCCTGTTTATTTTTGTTAGCAAATATGACTATTACTATGATAGTTGGAATTTTATCTTAATCCGTAAACCTCACCCGGAAAGTTTTGGCCTGACAGGCTCGCAACTCGCCACAATCCCCCGGTTTATACTCATCCCCATGACGCACAATTTCATCCATTCCCGTTTCAACCCATTCCGTAATAGGACGAGAGAATCGGATAGCATCGCTAATAACTCCCTGCTCATCCGGGTTGTAAACTCGCATAATCAAGGCATCTTCGTCTTCAGCCTTTTTAAGGACGCTCAGCACTGACCCTTCCATATTCGTTTCCAACAAGGAGAAGGTTAACGGCAAATTCTTTTCCCCAACATTGAGCTTCATCGCGTTGTAAGGGATCTTGTTGTAGCATGCGATTGGCGTAACGTTATCTCGAGCTGCAGCCATCACATTGGCTTCAATATGACTACCGGCAAAACCATACAGGCTAAATTCGCAAACCAGCTTGCCGCGCACCTGTGAATCCGGTGTCGGGATCTTGATCCCCGAAGGACGGCCAGGACGCAGCAGCAGTTCTTCCTTGCCCAGTACCCCTACACCACGCAACAATGTCAAAGCCAAGGTATCCCGCTCACCATTATCCTTAGAGGAAATAACCTCGAACTCACGCAAACCGTTACTCATCACAGCCATCCCGCCCGTTCCATTTTCCAACGCAGCGAAATTCATCAACTGATAGACAGGCACTGGCGCTTCTTTCCAACCATCCTGCTCCCAATTTGCCATTTCCGGGTCATCAACCGGGCGTGTGATCAAGCCAAACTGGTTATCGGCAACAACCGTTTCAGACACAAACGGTGTCGGAACCAAAACTCGCACCCGGTGGTCATCAGCTTGGTTGTCCAGCACCATCCGCACTTCAATCCTGCGAGAGCCGGCTTTCAATACAACCTGACAATCCACATCGACATAGCCATCCTGGTTAGTACGCTCCTCACGTGCCTGCAGGTTATTCGGTACATCCATCCGCAGCTTGATACTGGCAACTGACTGGAATCCCTCATGTTTGATGTTTGTCTGTGCCACAAACTCGTCAGAATAAATCAGCCATTCCTTGCGGGACGGCGAGTAATCATATTCATCACCGTCGTCGGATCCCTCTTCCAAGCGCAAGACCTGATCAAATGTCTGCTGCGTCTCCTTGTCGAAAATAGTCAAGGTGCCGTTATCATTCACATTGATCCGATAAAACTCATTTTCCAGCAGGTACTCTTTATGTTCGGCAACCTTCTGAAGCCCCTTGCGGTGGCCTTCAATATGCAAGGTGGTGAAACCCATCGCCGGAACCGGATGCTTAATCTGGATATCGTATTCAACAAAAGGATCATAATTGCCGTAATGAACAATTTGGCGGTCTATTTTACCAGGGTCAATCACACGTTGATCCTGGATGAAATACTCCACTTCACTGCCATGCTCGTCGAACAGGCTAAACGACTGGGCGCGAATCGTAATTGTCGTATTTACCACCTCATCACGGGCGTAAGGCGATAGGTTAAACAGGGCTAATTTGTCGCAGCCGTCACGGTCCGGCATATGATCGACAATCTTGCGCTTATAGAAGTTAATCAGGTTCGTCGCCATATCATCAGCCAGAATGTAACGGCCAAGGATCTCGGCATGAACCTTGTCTGAGCAACAGCAGCCGATGGAGTCATGGGCATGGTTCTTCATGCTCTCTTTCCA
The DNA here is from genome assembly GCF_059920555.1 of Photobacterium panuliri. Classification (NCBI taxonomy): domain Bacteria; kingdom Pseudomonadati; phylum Pseudomonadota; class Gammaproteobacteria; order Vibrionales; family Vibrionaceae; genus Photobacterium; species Photobacterium panuliri. Next base: position 60,166 of record NZ_CP197193.1, on the reverse strand, counting down.
CATCTTCTCAATCAGGCCATGGTGGTAATCAAAACCCAGCGTCCAAGCAATAGATGCCAGCGGCTCAAGAATATTAACGATCTTATTCTCAACTTCAGCATGAATAAGCTTAATATCCATACGGGTTGACGAAATCGTGCGGTGAACTCGCATGTACTTGCCATCATTGAATTCGCCTTTAACGGTATCGAGGTGATCACGCATAGCCTCAATACGCTCAAAGACCTCCTCATAACGGCTCATGACAAACTCACGCTCAGGGTAAATCTCGCGCAGTTTGTCCATGACCTCGAAGATATTTTCCTGAATCGGCATCTGATCATGGCCATTCGGCAACAAAATATCCTTGGTCACCGATGGCTTTTCCAATACCGGGAAATATTTATCCAGTCGATCACGCAATCCCTCCTCGTCTTGCGGCAAGTATTTACCAATGGCATACCCCAACGGCAATACCTGAGCCGTTACCTCGCTGCCATCATTGCTCTGCCAGACAAATTCTGTTTTATCGGTACCATGACGCTCAGAACAACCACGCCAGAACATCGCCCGATCAATGCCAAAGCCGTTATAAATCATCGGCAATTGCGCACTCATCGAAAACGAATCAGGCAGGTAACCGATTTTCATCGGCTCGCCAAAGCTCAGACAGTCACGCATTCCATACATCATATTGCGAACAATCGACTCGCCAGAGACCTGCATGGTGTCAGTCTGCGAATACCAAGGACCAATGATCAACTTGCCCGCCTGCACTTGTTCGCGAACCCGCGCTTTGTTTTGCGGCATAATGGCAAAATAATCTTCTAACACTGCCGTTTGGCCATCCAGCACATAAAACTTGTAATCCGGATCCGACTCCAGCCGGGTCAGGATTTCTTCCATGTTGTTCACCAGCAAAATACGGGATTCTTCGGTAGTGAAATACCACTCACGGTCCCAATGCATGTGAGGAGTAATATGAACGCGAGAAATAGCCATAATGATGTACCTAATAAATGTCTTGTCACTGCCGGGCGCAATCTACTTCACCCGGCAAAGCTAGGGTGTCACCGAGACGTCGATGGAATCGATACTGTGACGTAAAATCTAATAATCGTTGTTTGAATCTTGTCTGCGATTACGCTTCAGCGGTCACTTTAAACGTACCCTTTTTTGCAGCATGAGCCCGCCAACCGATAAGCGTTACTGTGGAAATTACCGCTCCAATCAATGCTGCGCCCAGCCAGATACCCGCCGCCATCACGCTTCCAATACCGGCGTCATGCAACAGGAACATAGAGAAAATACCTGCACCCGGCGTTGACAGTCCGATACCCGCCGCTCCAACAATGGCACCTGTCACCATAGAGCCCGCCAAGAAAGAGCCAATCACCCGGATAGGATCTTCAATTGCCATCGGAATTGCGCCTTCGGTGATCCCTGCCAAACCAAGCAGCCACGTTGACTTGCCCGTTTCAATCTCAAAATCCTTGAACAGACGCGGAGCCAACATCGTCGATGCTGTCACCGTAAAGGCAGAAACCATCTTTACCGAACCGAAGATGGCATAGGGGCCATATACACCATTGGCCATTGCGCCAAGGCAAAACGCATAAGCCGCTTTGTTAACCGGACCGCCAAGATCGAACGAAACGAAGACACCGATAATAGCCCCCAGCAACAGGGCATTAGAGCCAGACAAGCCATTAAGCCAATCTGTCAGGCCTTGGTTTAGCATCGCTACCGGCTTACCGATCACAAACAGCATCAGGCTACCGACCACCAAAGTACCGATCACCGGATAGAGATAGAACGTAAGGAAACCGTTAAAAGCAGGGCTCAGGCGAACGTTCTCCTTTACCCAGCGCATCACGTAACCGGCGAGCAGGCCACCGACAACGCCGCCAAGGAAACCCGAACCAATCATATTGGCAGCAAGACCCGCCGCAAAGCCCGGGCCCAAAGCCGGCTTGTCGGCCAACGAGTAGGCCGTATAGGCTGCCAACACCGGAACCATCAAGGTGCCAAGCAGCCCCCCGCCAAGTTTTCGGTACATGTTGAGCCACGAACCATCAGTGGCGTACAGCTCCTGCAGATCAAATATTTGAGCCAGCAAAACGGCAACGGCCAAAACGGTACCACCTGCGACGATCAACGGCACAGCAAACGAAATGCCGCTTAATAGCGCTTGTTTCAATTCGGTTTTGAGCGGGACTTTTTTCGGCTTGTCCTCCGTTGCCGCGACGCGATCTGCGCTTCGCCCACGCTTGGAGGCTTCCAGTGCATCATTCAAAATACGCTCAGCATGGCGGATCGGCTCTGCTACCGGTGTTTCGACCCGAGGAATACCGGCAAAACGTTCCACTTCCTTAATCGCCACTTCAGCGGAGAAAACCACGGCCACGGCATTGTTTAACTGCTCTGCGGTCAAGCGCCCCTCGATACCATTGGCTCCTTGCTTCTCGACATGGACATTGAGCCCCATCTTCTTGCCGGCCTTCTCTAGGTACTCTGCCGCCATATAGGTATGGGCAATACCCGCAGGACACGCCGTCACACAGACAATCGTAGGTGCATCCAAATTTGTATTCAGGTTGTCTTGTTCTTCTGACACTTCTTCATTACGGTCAAGCAAAGACATGAGCTCTTCGGCAGACTGGGCATTGAGCACAGCCTCACGAATGTCATCATCCACCAGCGTAGTTGTCAGCTCTGTCAGAAGATGCATATGGGTGGAGCCCGCTTCGGCATTTGGAATCGCAATCAAAAAGACTAGGTTGACATCTTCCTCCTCGTCTTCATCAATCCCCTGCCACTTGAGATCCTGCTTCAGAGTCGCAACCGCAAAGCCCGCTTCCTTTACGGCATCAGTCTTACCATGCGGAACAGCAAGCCCCTCACCAAGAGCCGTTGGGCCTTGGGATTCGCGGGCAAATACCGCTTCCAAATAAGCCTGCTTGTCATGTAGCTTGCCGTGCCGGTCAAGTTTATCGGCCAGTGCAAAGATTGCTTCTTCACGGCTGGCAAACACCGTTTGAATATCAATCAATGACTGGTGGGTAAGGGTAGTCAGTTTCATGGTCATCCTCAGTACCGTCGTTTTTACGGGCTAACTCCGCCCTTAGTTGTATTAATACAAATATAATACGTATTACCACAAGATGATCCGTGACAGCTTTCACAATTCCTCAAGATATGTATCTATGTTGTATTATCATTTTACATCTGTTTGTATATGACAACTTTGCCCAGCAGGCAAAAAAAGGTAAAATCACCCGACAAATACCCTTGCCGTCCAAGCAACTAGATGATTTGGGCCCGACTTTCTCAGATATTTCCAACATGGGTATAACTATAAACAGCGCAACACCAAATTGCCTTGCCAGAGGAGAAGCATGTGGCACGCCTTCCTATGTACCGCCAAATTGCTGATGCAATAAAGGAACAGATCCAAGCCGGTGACTACAAACCTGGGGAAGCCCTGCCGACAGAAGCCCAGCTGCGCGAGCAATTCTCGGTCAGCCGCGTTACCGTGCGTCAGGCACTGAAGTTACTCATCGAACAAAATGTCCTCGAGAGTATTCAGGGAAGCGGTACTTATGTGAAAGAAACCAAAGTCGACTACGACATGTACCAGTACTCAAGTTTCTATGAAAAGCTGAGCCACCTGAACGTCAAGACCCACAGCGATATTCTGAGTTTTGAAATTACCACCCCATCACTGCAGATTGCCGAAGCGCTCGAAATCACGGAGCTGGACCGTATTTTCTATGTCAAACGGGTACGCTTTATCGACGATAATCCAGTCACGCTTGAAGAAACCTGGATGCCGCTGTCGCTCTTTCCTGATCTCAGCTATGAGGTCATGCAAGGCTCAAAATATGAGTTTATCGAAGGGAAAAAGAAAATGATCATCGACCGCAGCGAACAGGAAATTATCCCCGTTCTGCCACCGGAAGAAGTCGTCAACCAGCTTGGCATACCGGCTGACCAGCCCATCATAGAGAAGATTACCAAAGGCTACTTGGTGGATGGGACCGTATTCGAATATAGCCGCAACTACTTCAAGTCATCCGACTACAAATTTACCTTGGTGGCCAAGCGTACCCATCACTACTAAATGCCCGGCGGGATCCGACCCGCCTATTGCTATTGCTATTGCTATTGCTGAGTCACATCCCCACACAAACGCTCACCACACAAATACCAATTCCAAATAATCAAATTAAATGATGGACTATAGTTAGCGGTAACGGACTTGGCCGATGCCCTGCACACATAATACAGGGGCGACATTTAGCAGAGCGAGGAAGCACAATGGCGACAGGCATCTATTTGTTTCAAAATGATTTGAGGCTACATGACAACCCGGCCTTCTCCCTTGCCTGCGAAGAAGTCGACCATCTCATCTGTGTTTACTGCCTTCCCCCGGGCAACGCCAATCAATACCCTTACCGAATGACACAACTCGGCTATGCCCGCCAGCAGTTTCTCCTACAATCTCTTGATTCCCTGCGAGAACAGCTTCATAGCTACGGCCAAGTTCTTCATGTGCTTCTCGAACACCCTTTGGATATTTTACCGCAACTCATCAGCCAATTTAGCGTATCTGCCGTCTACAGCAGCGAACATGCCGGCATCTATGAGAACCGGATATGGCAAACACTACAAGGGCGCTATCCTTTTCTCGTTTTTCGTCAGGTTGCTGGCCATACTCTGTTCGACCGCACCGAATTACCCTTTGATATTAAAGAATTACCTGAAACTTTTTCAGCCTTTCGCCGCCAAGTCGACGATATCCCTATTCGCAATCCACTCTCATCAATCACCCGTATGCCGCCAGCAATCAAAAGCATCAATGATTATGATGTGGTAAGCCCCATGCTCAATTCACGCCACGATAATCCCTTCACCGGAGGAGAGCTTGCCGGGCTGGAGCATATCAAACACTATTTCGCATCCGACAAACCTCGCAACTACAAAATCACCCGCAACCAGCTTGACGGCTGGGACTACTCCACCAAGTTTTCCCCCTGGCTGGCTTTGGGCTGCCTGTCTCCCCACACCATTATTCGCGTACTGGAAAACTACGAGCATCAACATGGGGCCAATGACTCAACCGGATGGATTAAATTCGAACTACTATGGCGGGAATACTTCCAGTGGTATGCCCACTGCTACGGAACCAAAATGTACCACTTTGCCGGGATCAGAAACCGCAGTCCCCATACCGCCTTCTACCCAGAGCGTTTTCGTCGTTGGTGCGAGGGCAACACCCCTTATCCCATCGTCAATGCCTGCATGAACCAGCTACGCCAGACCGGATTCATGTCCAACCGCGGCAGGCAACTTGTCGCCAGCTGCCTAGTCAATGAGCTCGAACTTGACTGGCGCTATGGCGCAGGTTATTTCGAGCAGCATCTGATTGACTATGATCTGGCATCAAATTGGGGCAATTGGCAGTACCTTGCTGGTGTAGGGGCCGATCCCCGAGAGCACCGCCGCTTCAACCTCGACAAACAAACCGCCCAATATGATCCCGAGCAGCGTTTCATCCGTAGCTGGCAAGGAAACAAACATGACGGCGGCATGGACTCGGTTGACGCGGCAGACTGGCCAATATACTGAGACGCCAAACTCGCACAACGTTCTATACCTGCACGAATAAACTAACAAAGGATCGGAAATGCGTTGCGATCACTACCATACCCTGCGCCTTATACTCGGTGACCAGCTCAATGCGTCCCATAGCTGGTACCAAACCAACGATCCGGGCGTCGTCTACCTTGTTGCCGAGCTCCACCAAGAGACAGGCTATGTTGTCCACCATATCCAAAAAATCTGTGCATTCTTTATGGCCATGGCACAATTTGCCAAGGCACTAGAGCAAGCCGGGCACAATGTCCTACACCTGACCTTAGATGACACGGCCCAAACACCTACGCTTCCGGCCCTCCTAAACCAGCTCGTTGCCAAGCACCATATTCGCCAAGTCGAATTCCAACGCCCCGACGAATACCGTTTGTTCACACAGCTTCGCAACCTGTCACTGCCAGAGAGCACACAATTGCGCGAAGTGGACAGCGAGCATTTCCTACTGCCCTTTTCCGAGATCACCAAACAGTTTCCGGCAGGTAAAGCCGTCGTCATGGAGCATTTCTACCGCAGGATGCGCAAGACGCACGGGATATTGATGGCCGGGGACAAGCCCGAAGGGGGGAAATGGAACTACGACAAAGAAAACCGCCAAACACTGAAGGTCAAAGATATTGAGGCGATCCCGCCCCCGCTACAATTTGCAGACAACTGCGAGCCCATCCTTCAGCGGCTTCAACGACACAAGGTTGCCACTATCGGCACGGCAACCCCGCAGCTCCTGTGGCCGACAAGCCGCCAACAGGCCCGCTCGCTGCTGGCCTATTTTTGCCAGCACCAACTCGCCAGCTTTGGCCGGTTTCAAGACGCCATGACCGCGCACTCGCCGTACAGCTGGAGCCTCTACCATTCGCGGTTATCCTTCGCTCTGAACAGCAAAATTCTCCATCCCCGCGAGGTCATTAACTCAGCGATTGCTGCCTACCGAGAAAATGACGATATCAACCTTGCGCAAATCGAAGGATTTGTCCGCCAGATCCTTGGCTGGCGTGAATATATCCGTGGTATGTACTGGGCCAACATGCCACTCTACCCTACGCTCAATGCGCTGGAAGCCAAGCGTAAACTTCCCGATTTTTTCTGGAACGGGAAGACAAAAATGGCCTGCATGGCAGCCGCTATCACACAATCACTGGCTATGTCCTATGCCCATCATATCCAGCGCCTGATGGTCACCGGCAATTTTTGCCTACTCACGGGCATCGATCCGGATCAGGTCGACCACTGGTATTTGGGGATCTACATCGATGCAATTGAGTGGGTAGAAATGCCCAATACACGAGGCATGGCCCTGTTCGCCGATGGCGGCCTGATCGCCACCAAACCCTATGCAGCCAGCGGCAACTATATCAACAAAATGAGCGACTACTGCACCGGTTGCCACTATAACCCCAAAACCAAGACCGAGCCGGACTCATGCCCTTTCAACAGTCTCTATTGGCACTTTCTCGACCGCCACCAGCGGCGAATTGCCGCCAATCCCAGAACGGCGGTTATCTACCGAAGCTGGGACAACAAACGTGAAGACGAGCGACAGGCTGTTCTTGACCATGCCAAGCAGCTCATTGCCAATATTGAGAACCTCTAACCACGGCGGCGATACTCACCCGGCGATAGCCCGAAATGACGCTTGAACACCCGGCAAAAATAACTCACATCAGAGATACCGATCTCTTCTGCAATTGTTCCAAGGCTATTACTACTATTGCGCAGACGCCATTGGGCGTGCTCGAGCTTCATTGTCTGCCAGTACGCCTTGGCCGTCACACCATGCTGGGCCATAAACAACCGATCGAGTTGCCGCCGTCCCAAACCCAGTGTCTCGCCCAGCACGTCGATAGTCTCCGTACCTGATAGAGACTGACGCATCAATCCGATCGCCCGTGCCACATGGCGACTCCCTCCCTGTATTGCCAATTTGTCTTTATCCAATGAACGCAGGTGATGATGCGAGTCTCTGGCCTCATCCACCAACATATCGGCCAGCCCCTTAAATGCTCGCTCACGGCCGCAATGAACAGCCAATAGCTCCGCGGCCAATTCAATCGCCGCCGTCCCCCCGGCACATGTAATCCGCTTACCATCAATGCAAAACAACTGATCCTGTTTGACCTCGATAGCCGGGAAAAAAGAGGCAAACTCACGGGCATGGCGCCAATGAACCGCAACCTGACATCGTTCAAGCAGCCCTGCAGCTGCCAACAGAAAACTGGCATTGTCGATCGCCACCAGCTTGAGATTTTTCACCGCGGCACGGCGCAGAAAAGCACGGTAATCATCGACATACTCCATACACTGCTGGGCATTGCGGCTGCCAAATAGCACCAAATAATCATAATGTTCCAAATCAACATCAATGATACTCGTACTGACATCTATTACCGCCCCACTACTGGACGCCAACGCCCCACGGTGCAAGCTGGCAATATCCCAACTGCAATATCGCTGACGGCTGAAATCTTCCTCGTCGGCCGAAAAGCGCAATTTATCGAGGAACCCGGCAAAGGGCAGCATATTGAAAGCTGGCAGAGGCAACAGCAAAAAACGGACATCAGGGGATAGCGGCAAGTTCGGATATTCAGACACAAGAGGTGATCAACATAGTCAATAATGTCTAAATAATACCTTATCTATTCCAAATAAGACCACATACATCCATTTCTCAATCGCTATACTGCTGCCTTCGAAATATAACCAACAGGAATATCAATGAGTTTCGAAAGCTGGCTTATTTACCTCTTCGCCGTTACCGGGCTGGCCTTTGCACCGGGCCCCAACGTGCTGCTGGCTCTGAGCCACGGTGCCATATACGGCCGCCGCAAAACGCTCGCCACCATCAGCGGCGGTGTCAGCGGTTTTATGATTGTTATTGCCCTTTCGATGATTGGTATCGGCTCGTTGATGCAAGCCTCTGCCCATATTCTGACCGTGTGCAAATGGCTAGGCGGGGCCTACCTGATTTACCTCGGTATCCAACTTTGGCGCTCGCCGGGTATTGCGATTGGCAAGCTTGATTCATCCCACCAGTTGAGCAACGCTGCCCGCTTCCGGCAGGGATTCCTCTCGGCCATCGCCAACCCCAAAGTACTGCTGTTCTTCGGCGCCTTCCTGCCGCAGTTTATCAATCAGGGCCAACCTCTCCTAATGCAGTTTTTAATCATGGCCTCCACCTATGCCGTTATGGAATTCTTGGTTGAGTTCATGGTCGCCAGCGCCGCCACCCGCCTACGGCCTTGGCTTGAAAAGAGCGGACGTCGTTTTAACCAAGGATGCGGCAGTTTATTTGCCTTGCTAGGGGCCAGCTTGCCGCTGACCCAATAATATATCCACCTATTTGGCAGGCAGCGGTACGGAACATTCGGAACAGGAACAACCGCTGTCCTGCCCCCACCTATATCTCCTACCATTTCCCCAAAACACGCTCTTTTGCTCATTGTTTACAACTTTTTTTGGGAAACACCTGCCAAATCGGTCCCCCCTTATCTTCATCCTAATGCGTTTTACCCCCTGCCTCTTTATGCTCCCCACACTTCATACCAGCATGACCGGCACTGTTTCATTTTTGCCACAGCGGTTCGATTACTCATCGCTGAGCCTTGCAGGACTTATACTTACCCTCGTGTTGGTTCACAGTGATAGCACCGATTAGCCCTCTAAACGGTGTGTAACAGGTAGCCTATGTTTTTTATAAAGAAGATACGATCGTCCCTATATTTACCGTTACTGCCCCTGCTTGTTGCTGGCTGTGGGACAACCTCTCATGCCCCGCGCACACCCAGCGAATATAGCTTTTACGATACCACTCAAAGTTTCGTGACTTTCAATGAAACCCGCCGCAACGGTGCAGTGGTCGACAAGGGGATTTTCTACCCAAAAAGCGAGTTCACGTTCACCTACCGCTACTGTTCGGACAACCCGCAACAGGCCGAGCATGATGTCGTCGAATACCAAACGCTTGCAAAAAATGTCTGTAATATCAATCAAGGACAGCTGATCCACCAAGGAACGGGGACATGGTGCGTAAGCAATGCCAACACCTATGACGAGCAGCCTATCTTCTATGCGCGGATTTCCAGTACCGACCTATGGGCCGATCTCTGCCTTGATGGCCCATTCGTTACCTTAAAAACCATCGAAAATACCCACCATAACGGTGAGGAATGGTTCGAGGCGGCTCAAGTGCTCGGCTATGAGCCCTATGGTGCAGAACGCCTGCTCGTTCCGCCAGCCGAAGCCGGCACCTTGCATCAGGCCCCTCCCGCCCAACCAGCTCCAGCCGTGGTTAGCGAAGAAAGCCTCTATATCAGTGCCAATCCTGGGGCAACCGTCTGTATTTTCGACAAACCACCAGGTTCGCCTTATGGCTATACCTACCGCGGCCAAGTGCAATCCAGCCAGAATGGAATCATCCGGGCGCTCGTCAGCCAAAAATACAAAGGGGATCTGCGCACCGCCCCAGCACAGGAATTAGTACCGTGGCACGAGCAAGCCTATATCACCGCAGCTTCGACCTCATGGTTTGTCTGCTCTTAGCGATCACTCCGCGCACCACGATAGCGTAATAAAAAAGCCACCGTCAAAAACGGTGGCTTTTCAGCTATCAGCTATCAGCTATCGACCTTACATCAAGCGATCGTACAAGTAACTGTAGATTTGCGAGTACATCTCTGCGCGCGTATTGTTATTTGACGCTCCGGCATGCCCACCTTCGAGGTTTTCGTAATAGAGCACGTCATGGCCTTGTGCCTGCATCAAGGCAACCATCTTACGGGCATGGGCAGGATGAACCCGATCATCACGCGTCGAAGTCGTAAACAGCACTTTCGGGTATGCCGTCTCCTTATGGACATTATGATAAGGAGAGTAGGTCTTCAGGTAATCCCAATCGGAAGCCAGATCCGGATCGCCATACTCAGCCATCCAGCTCGCCCCAGCCAACAACTTATGGAAGCGTTTCATGTCCAGTAGCGGAACTTGACAGACAACGGCGTTATACAAGTCTGGGCGGCGTGTTACCGCAGCTCCCATCAGCAACCCACCATTGCTCCCTCCCTGAATACCAAGGTGTGCGGGACTGGTTAGCTTACGGGCTATCAGATCCTCGGCAATCGCCTCAAAGTCCTCATACGCCTTATGGCGATGATGCTTGAGTGCGGCCCGATGCCATGCAGGGCCATACTCACCGCCCCCGCGAATATTGGCCAGCACATAGACACCGCCTTTTTCCAACCAATTCTTGCCGATAATGGCGCTGTAATAAGGAGTTAGGCTGACCTCAAACCCACCGTAGCCGTATAGCAATGTCGGGTTGTTGCCATCAAGCTTGAGCGCTTTTTTGTGGATCACAAAATACGGAACCTTGGTCCCATCCTTGGATGTAGCAAAGAACTGCTCGCTCACCATATCGTCGGCGGCAAACTTAGCCGGAGCTGATTTCAACAAGGACACTTGTGCCGTTTCAGCGTCCACGTCATAGATGCTGGCTGGCAACAAAAAGCTCGAGTAATCGATAAAGAAATGATCACTCTGGGCATTGGCGTTGAACGCATAAAGGCTGCCGTTATCCCCAAGGGGAAGTTGCTTGGCCTGCCATCCCCCGTCCTTGGCTGGGGAATAGATCGCTAACTTGCTAGTCACATCCTCCAGCCAAGTCACCAAGATATGATTGGCGGTAAAATGCAGCCCCTCAATACTCGCATGGGGCGTCGGTGCCACAAATTTTTGGTATCTCGGCTTCTCTTTGATCAGCTCGTCCACCGGCGCATACACAATACTGCCCTGAACCAGCGTCTGGCCGTAATTCTCGGTATCGGACTTTAGCTGGAAAAACAGCTTGCCATCGAAATACCCGCCCACCGTCGCATCGTCCGGGATCGCCAAAGCATGAAGCTGCTGCTTCTCATCAAGGAGGAAGTTCTTGCTGGTATAAAAACTGGTGCCTTCCCGGATCAACGCAATCTGGCCATGACGGTCATGCAGTGTGTAGCCCGAGGCAGATACCGACTCGACGGCACCTTCATAGAGCGGCTTGGCCTCGGCCAATTGAGTATCTCGACGCCACAATTTAACCTGACGAGGATAACCCGAATCCGTCAGACTACCTTCCCCGTAGTCGGTAGCCACCAGCAAATGATTGTGATCGAACCAGCTAACTTGAGATTTCGCTTCGGGCAGGACAAAGCCATCGGTGATAAAGCGCTTGCTGGACAGGTCAAACTCACGCACTACCGTAGCATCGGCGCCTCCCCGAGACAGCGATACCAAACAGCGGGTGTTATCAGGCTCAAGGCATTCCATCCCCTTGTAGACCCAGTCGGTCTTCTCCGCCTTGGCCAGTGCGTCAACGTCGATCACCGTTTCCCATTTCGGGTTCGGCTTGCGGTATTCCTCCGGTGACGTTCGGCGGTAGATGCCTTTGACATGATCGCTATCTTGCCAAAAATTATAGTAATACCCCCCTAAAAGACGCGGATAGGCCAGTTTGTCTTCGGCATTGAGAATAGCCAGAGAGTCCTCAAAAACCTGCTGGTAGTTGTCGCCCTTTTGGAGATAAGCCTGAGTGACACCGTTTTGCTGCTTAACCCAGCTCAAGGCTTGCTCACTTTCGACTTCTTCAAGCCACAAAAACGGGTCCTGCTCGGCAGATACCGCTCCGCCAGCTCCCAGCATCGCGATGCTGGCTGCCAGCAGTGTTTTGTATGTCCCCATAAAAATTCATCTCCCTTGGTCTAAAGCTCTTTTGATTAGACAATATAGCGCCCGAAAGACATCAGGCAACCATCAGCAATAATAATTACAATAAGTTAGAGCTATCTAGACACTCTATACCCAAGCTCCGCAGTTGTGAACCGCAATGAAAATAATACTCTCTCTCAGCGCCAGCTCGGGCGGCAATCGCCCACTTACACGCCATCGCCCATCTTGCTCAATATCAATGCCGGCACCAGCCTTCATCGCGTATGCTGTTTTTCCCCAGAACTCACCACAGGCCACAGTGTGAAAGTCGATGACCTCAAACTGTTCGTCAAAATTGTCGAACTCGGTAGCTTTACGGCCGCCGCCAATGCCCATGACCTGCCCCGTGCCAATGTCAGCAGGCGGATCAACGAACTGGAACACAAACTCAATGCCCAATTGTTCCACCGTACGACCCGCCGCCTTTCGCTGACCAACAAGGGGGAGAGCTACTACCGCGATGTCCTCAAGGCACTGGCAATCCTCGATACGGCCAACCAACAGCTTTCCGGTGCCGTACACAATGTCCGCGGGCGAATAAAATTAGGATTGCTGGCGGAAGCCCACGAGTTGCTCCAACCAATTTTGTTCGCTTTCCAAGACAAATATCCCGATGTAGAGTTGGATCTGCGCACCATCAACAACGGCTTCGCCGACATGTTCCAATACGGGCTGGACATTGCAGTTCACAGCGGCAGGCTGATCGACTCCGATCTGGTCGCCAGACCCCTGATCAAACTGGATCGCTGCCTTGTCGCCTCCCCCCAATACCTTCGCCAACACGGCATCCCGGAGACCCTCGACGATCTTGCCCACCACCAATGTATCTGCTTTCGCTGGCCTAGCGGCGGAATCGAAAATATCTGGCATTTCAAAGACGGCAGCATCACCATGGCCCCCAAACTTATTGCCAATATCGTCGGCTTTATCAAACAAGCCTCCGTCAACCACCGGGGTATTAGCTTTCTGCCGACCCTGCTAGTCCACACAGAGATCCAGCGCGGCGAATTAGTCACCTTGCTGGAACAGTACCAGCCTAAAGCAGAAAACAGCTACCTGCTCTACCCGCAACCCAAAACCCTCAACCATGCCAGCAGACTGCTCATTGAGCACCTGCTTGACGAAGTGCCCAAGCTAAGCCAATTGTCTCAGTATTCATGACAGTCAGTCTGATAAACGGCTAATTATCTGAACAGCATTCAATTATAAGATGACCCCCAAAAATGGAGTCATCTTATGAACGCTTTCACTCAGTGTGCCATCGCCATTGCGATAGCCCCCCTGCTGGTTGGGTGTAATCAGCAACAAACCGCCCCCGAATCGCCATCACCGGCATCACGCCCCCTCGAGGTCATCGAACTCAAATCGGCGACAAGCTACAGCAACAAGCACTTCAGCGGCATTGTCCATGCAAAAGACAGCGCGGCACTGGCCTTCCGAGTGCCGGGAACCGTACAGCAGCTCTTGGTCAAAAAAGGGGATAAGGTCCAGAAAGGGGATGTTGTCGCCCGGCTCGATCCCCATGACTACCAAGTGGTGCTCGACGAGCTCAATGCAAAAATGCTTGAGGCCCAATCGGCCCATAAGCTCGCCAATGCAGAACTGCGGCGAGTCCGGCAGGCAACCCAAGACGATGCCATTGCCAAGGTAAATCTTGACCGGGCGATCAGTGGCTACGAACGTAGCCTGTCAGCCATCAAGGTTGTCGAGAAAAATATCCAGCGGGCCACGGATGCCCTGCGCTACACCGAGCTTCGAGCCCCGTTCTCCGGCACCATCGGCCATATCAATATCGAGGCCCATGAACAGATCCTCTCAGGGGCTCCGGTTCTGATCCTGCAAGATACCTCAATCCTCGATGTGGATATCGACGTCCCCGAAAACCTCATTAAGCATTTCAGCCTGGGCCAGAAAGCCGCTATCAATTGGTACAACGCCACGCGGCCAATTCCCGCCAGCGTATCGGAAGTCGCCGCCCAGCCCCACCCCATCAAGCAGACCTATACCGTGACCTTGGCAGTAGCCGAAACCAATGACTCATTGTTCAGCGGCAAGGCTGTGACCGTCAGCACTGCATTGAACCACCATAGCAATGCCTACTGCCTGCCGTATTCAGCCTTGGTTGGCAGTAAGGCCGAGCTGCATATCAACCGGATCCGCGACAGCCTTATCGTCCGAACGCCCGTGAGCCTGCAGGCGGTTGATGCATACCAAGCCTGTGTCTACGGCGAGTTGCAAGAAGGCGACTATGTCGTCGTCAGTGGCAGCCACTATCTCAAAGACGGCGATCCGGCCACGCAGCTGCAAGTTCGTCAGGATTAAGGAGGTATCATGATCAATCTCGCCGAATTTGCTATCCGTCAACGTACCTTCGTCCTGTTCTTTACCGTACTCAGCATTATCGCAGGACTCTACGCCTACTATGATCTCGGAAAACTGGAAGATCCCAGCTTCACGGTCAAAACCGCCGTCGTCGTCACCCTGTACCCCGGCGCATCTGCCGAAGAAGTCGAACAGCAAGTCACCGATACCATTGAAACCAAATTGCAGGAAATGGGGGAGCTCAATCGGCTCCGCTCGCTATCGCGCCCTGGCATTTCGATGGTTTTCGTTGATCTCAAAGAGAGCCTCAACTCAGCCAAGCTACCTCAGCAGTGGGATTTGCTGCGCCGCAAGGTCAACGATGTCAAACTCAGCCTACCGGCCAACGCGCAAATCAGCATCGTCCAAGATGAGTTTTCCGAAGTCTACGGGATGTTATTTTCAATCCACAGCCGAGATGCCAGCCCCGAGCAGCTACGCCGCTATGCCGAAGATCTCCAGCGGCAGCTGAAAACCGTCAAGGGAATTAAGAAAATCGAACTGCACGGGGTTCAACCCCGCACCGTCTATATCGACATGCCTGATGAGCGCCTCGCCCAGTATGGGCTTTCCACGGCCCAGGTCTGGCATCAGCTCAGCACCCAGAATATGACCTTTGATGCTGGCCTGTTCGAAGCCGGACGCGAACGGATCCGTATCCAGCAAAGTGGCGAGTTGCGATCGCTCGATGATATTCGAAACCTAGTGATCAAAAGCGGGATCAGCGAACTGGGCAGCGGCCTGATCCGTTTGGGTGACATCGCCGACGTGACAATGGGCTATCAAACACCGGCATTGACGGAAAACCGCTATAACGGCGAACCGGCGGTAACGTTGGCCGTGAGCCCGGTTGAGGGGATCAATGTTGTCTCCCTCGGTGATACGATCCACGGCATCATTAACCAATATGAAGCCAAGCTGCCGCTCGGCGTCAATATCTCCACCGTCGCCTACCAACCCGAGGAAGTACAAAAAGCCATCGACAACTTTGTTGGCAACCTGCTCGAAAGTGTCGCGATTGTCTTCGTTGTATTGCTTATCTTCATGGGATTCAAGAGTGCGGCCATTGTCGGATCCAGCCTATTACTGACCATATTGCTAACACTGATCTACATGAACATTGCCGGTATCGACCTGCACCGGGTCTCTCTGGGAACCTTCATCCTGGCACTCGGCATGCTGGTTGACAATGCCATCGTCATCACCGACATGATTGCCGTCAAGCTCAATCAGGGCATTGAGCGTACCAAGGCCGCCGTCGATTCCGTCAAGGAGACTGCGATACCTTTGCTCGGGGCAACAGTCATTGCCATCATGGGGGCCAGCCCGGTTCTCTTTTCGAAAACCGACGCGGCTGAGTTTTCCAGCTCGGTCTTTCTGATCATTGCCTCGTCACTGCTGCTATCGTGGCTGGTGGCAATGACAGTTACCGCATTGATGTGCTGGCTATTTATTCGCCCGACAACGGCCAATCACGCCGCCAAAGACAGCTACTACAAGCAACTAGTCAACTGGACGGTCGACAATCCAATCAAAACGCTATGCAGCCTGATCCCGCTGGTACTGGTAACAGCCATCGCCGTCCCGTATGTAGCCGTCAATTTCATCCCCCAGTCAGACAGAGCCATCATCTTCCTCGATTACTGGCTGCCTAATGCTGCCAAAATAGAGCAAACGTCGGCGGACATGGAAAAAATAGAAGACTGGCTGCTCGAACAGCCCGAAGTGAGCAGCATTTCTTCGGCCGTCGGTGCCAGTGTACCCCGCTTCTCCGTCACCGTAGAGCCCGAGCCTCTTGACCCGGCCTACGGCCAAATCCTGATCAATACCCAAGACTATGCCAGTATCACCCCGCTAATTGCCCGTGGCGACAACTGGCTGGCCGCGCATTTCCCCGATGCCCAGCCACGCTTCCGAGCATTGAAGCTGGCCACCTCGGACAAATTCGCCGTCGAGGCCCGCTTCTCCGGCCCCGACCCCGTTGTCCTGCACCGGTTGGCCGATCAGGCCAAAACAATCATGGCCGCCCATCCAGAGACCAAGTATGTCCGTGATGACTGGCGCCAACAGAGCAAGGTACTGCTCCCCGTTATCAATCAGGACAAGGCCCGCCGGGCGGGTATCAACCGGGCTGATATTGCCTTTGCCATGCGACGCGCATCAAGCGGCATGCCGCTAGGACAAATGAACCTCAACGATGAGCTGATCCCTATCCAGCTTCGAGCGGCCGAACAGAGCATGGCCTCACTCGAAACCCTGCCGGTCAAATCGCTGCTGGGGTTGCACACAGTCCCGCTCGGGCAGGTTGTCGACGGGTTTGAGCTACATCCCGAGGAAAGCATGATCTGGCGCCGCGACAGAGTCAGAACAATGACCGCCCAGGCAGGGGTCGACCGTTCAAGTACCCCCGCCAGAGTGCGCAACGCCATCAAGGCTGATATCGAGGCGATACCATTACCAACGGGATACCATATGGAATGGGGCGGCGAATACTATGACGAACACAAAGCCGTGGTGGATATTTTCGACCAGTTGCCAAAAGCCATGCTGCTGATGGTGATCATTCTTGTCGCCATGTTCAATGGCTTCAAACAGCCTATGATCATCCTGGCCACCTTGCCACTGGCCGCGACCGGGGCAACCTTTGCCCTACTGGGTTTTGGCAAACCTTTCGGTTTCATGGCTCTCATTGGCGCAATCACCCTGACAGGGATGATCATCAAAAACGGCATCGTTCTGATGGATCAAATTGAGTTGGAACGCCGGCAGGGGCAGTCCTTGGACCAAGCAATCAAAACCGCAACGCTGAACCGGACAATGGCGATTTCGATGGGAGCCCTGACAACGGCCCTCGGCATGATCCCCTTGCTGACCGATCTGCTATTCGATCAGATGGCTGCCACTATCATCGGCGGCTTGGCGGCGGCAACCATGCTATCGCTTTTCGTCATGCCGGCTCTCTACCGGCTGGCCTATCGCACGCCCCAAAAGGGCAGAAACGATAGTACAGACCACCAGCCCCAGCCACCCACTCACACTGCCTAGGAGAGCGCCATGACAACTCCCAACATCCCAGCAATAGGCCGTCTTAGCCTCGCTGTTGCGCTGACTCTGGCAATAAGCGGTTGTGCCGTGGGGCCGGAATACCAGACGCCGACCATGACAATGGCTGATACCTATCTCTACGCCAGCCCTGATGAAAACGACGCCTCGGTACAGGCTGTGTCCAAAGGAGCAGATTTAACAGGAGCAGTGCTAACCAAATCGGCCACAGTCAATAAGGCGACCTTGCCTGCGCACTGGTGGAACCACTATCAGGACCCAACCCTGAACAGACTGATCACCGATATGCAGAATCAAAACCTGACCTTGCAGATCGCCGCCCAACGAATTCAGATCGCCGATAACTACAAGCAAGCGGTAGAATCATTCAAAGTGCCAAGCGTCAATATCGGTGGCGGCTATGTGAACTACCAACTGAGCAAAAACGACTCGCTGCTCGGGCCGGCGCTGAACCCTCTCGGGGATCTGTCACGGGGGTTACCGCCACAAATTGGCAATACCACCTTGCTCGACAACCAGCACGACGGCGTCTTCCTCGGGGCCGGAATCGCCTGGGAGCTGGATCTATTCGGCCGAATCGACAGGCAGAGCAATGCCGCTACCATCCGCCGAGATCAAGCTGAAATTTACCGGACCGGTTTGACTACCTTGCTGACGGCCGATCTCATCCATAACTACATCCAGTACAGGGGGGCACAGGCAAGAAAACAGCTGGCCGAAGAGAACATTGCGGATCAACGCAAAACGTTGGCTCTCGTCGAAAAAGTCGTCGCAAGCGGTTACGGTTCCGATCTTGACTTGGCTCAAGCCAACGCCATGCTGGCGGCTTCCCAGTCGATCCTGCCGCAGTTGGATATTGCCGCTCAGGTCCACAAGCATCGGCTGGCATTGCTACTGGGGGAATCCCTTGCCGACATTGAGCAGCGGCTTGAGGATAAGCAGCCTCTGCCCGAGCTCAACAGTGCAATTCCGGTCGGTTTACCGTCCGATCTACTAACACGACGGCCAGATATCCAGATTGCTGAACGGGAGATGGCCGCCATCAACGAAGAGTGGGCTGCCAGTGTCGCCAACCGCTATCCGAAATTCTTCCTCACCGGGGCCCCGGGGATCTCGGCGGGCAGTTTTGACGATTTGTTCAGTAGCGATTCTTTCGGCTGGGTGGGCAGTGCCGGGGTCAGCTGGAACCTATTCGACGGCGGCCGCGGAAAAGCCCTTGAAGCAATCAACGAGGCCCGCTTCAAAGGGGCGGCACTCGGCTATGAGCAAACCGTCAACGCCGCTATTGCCGAGGTAGATACAACACTTTTCACCTATGGTCGAAGCCAAGCTAACCAACACCAGCTAGACGCTGCGCTCAAGGCCAGCACGCAGGCTCTCGCCAAGGCCAAGTCCCTCTACCAAGCGGGGCTTATTGATCACCTTGCCGTACTCGATGCCCAGCGCCAGCAACGTATGATGGAAGATCGCCAGATCGCAGCCAAGCTTCAAACAGCTCAGGCAACCGTCGCGGTTTACAAGGCCCTAGGGGGTGACTGGCAAATATAAGCAGAAATGCCGCACAACACCTGTGCGGCATCCTTCCAGCCTACGGCGATTCATCGGCTGTAAAATGAGCGGCCACTATACTTTACAGGTATGATTATTCGTATTGCCAGCGCTTAATCGTCGCAACAACCAACACTCTCTATACTGGCGAAACTCAACGACTTTCAGTTGACTGTATCAAAACGGTAAATTCCCATGGCACAACAGTCCAAACAGACGATCAAAAAAGCCCATTCCGGCCTCTCCTATCTCTTTCTCAATTTGCCCAAAACCGAAAAGCTATTCCACCTGCTAATTATCCTTTGGGTCGTCTGGCAGCTGGCTACATCATTTGGCATGCATGTGCATGGAGATACGTTGCTCTCGCAAATAACGCTCATTGATAATCTTCATATCTATGGCGGGCTGGGACTCTTTATCTTCGCCATACTATTTTTTACTTTGGTGCTTCACCGCAGGAAAACCGCCGATCTCTACCCATGGCTGCACGGCAACTGGACACAGCTCAACACTGATTGCCGAACCCTGCTAGGCCGACAATTGCCAGAGCCCAGTGCAGGGGGACTCGCGGCAACGGTCGAGGGCCTTGGTTTGCTCGCATTACTGCTAGCCGTGGTTACCGGATCATTATGGTTTGTCGCCATCAACAATCATTTTGACATCGCGCCTACCTTACTAAAGATACACAAAACCAGTGTGGGTGCCATCGAGCTGTATTTCTACGGGCACTTTGCGTTTGCCATTCTCCATCTCATCAATTGGTGGCGGAAAACAAATTAACCACCCCAGTGCCTAGTCGCCATCACCACCACCTCCACTATCACCACCATCGCTATCACTAAAATAATCATGACTACCTGACTCGCCATAGTATGACGAGTCAGTATGCAAAGATATCCGACTATACCGCCGTCTTACGATTTTTTTACTAGAGACTGACAGCCATCTCGACAAAATGATCGTCACACCTACCACTAAAGGAACCCAGCCAAACGAATAGTTCAGCGTGTGCGTAATCATCCCAATGACGGTCAACACTAAGCCAAAAGGCATTACCAAAAATCCCATTTCACCGCTCTTGTTTGTTTCAGCTCTTCGTAAGCTACACCACTTTGACAAAAATCGATGACTTTGATCACTCCAATTTTCGACAAACTGCGCAAAAATCACACACCGCATTAATAACGAGCCAATATCAACTGCCAATTCTCATCAGCTTCTCACTCTTTTCTGCCATAGAAATATCAAGCGTTCATCCTGCATCCCTTCGTGAGAAATATGAAATTAACCATCTGATTAAGATAAATAAAAACATGCCATTCAACGGCTACGGCGTCACTTCCAAAGTATCCATGCGTTTTTTGACCCGTAAAATTCCTTGCCCAAAAAGAAACTGTACCGTACAGTACAATTTCTTTAAAAAGCACGACTCTCGCTGCCAAACAGGAAATAACGATGAAAAAGAAAATCACAGCACTGGTACTGCTCACCGCAATATCGATGGCAGGGATTGGTTATATTCGCTCACATAACACGATAAGTACCGACAATGCCTATATCAAGGCAGATATTACGGCCATCTCACCTGAAGTTGGCGGGCAAGTATCCGCTGTCTATGTGACTGACAACCAGCGTGTCAACCAAGGCGACGCTCTCTTTGCCATTGACGATACGGACTATCAGGCTAACCTGTCTATCGCCAAATCAGCCCTTGCTGTTGCCCAGGCCGCATTGGCAAACAATGACTCTCGTTTGTCACTTCAATTAGTCAATATAGCCCAAGCCCAATCTCAGATAGATAGTGCCAACGCCAATTATGACCTTCAACACACCGAGCTTGCTCGTTATAAGCAGCTTATCGCCAAGTCGATGATCAGCAAAACCCAATACGATACTCAGCACACCAAAATGATCGAGGCCAAAGCCCGTTTGGATAGTGCCAAACTGACACTCAAAGCCCAGCAAAAAAACTATGACACCCTGCTTAGCGAGCGCGATCAACTCCAAGCTCAATATCAACAGGCCCAGTCAAAACTGAATCTGAGTGAAATTGCCCTTGAACGCACGGTAATAAAAGCCCCTGTATCGGGCTACATTGCCAACCGCCAAGTGCAAAAAGGAAAGTTTGTTCAACCGGGCATGGGGCTGATCACCATGGTGCCAGACACAATCTGGGTAGATGCCAACTTCAAAGAAACCCAACTAAAAGATATCGAACCGGGTCAAACTGTCGATATCGAGCTTGATATGTATCCCGATACGGTGCTCACGGGAAGCGTAGAGTCAATCACCCCAGCCACTGGGGCTCAATTCAGTTTACTACCACCCCAAAATGCCACCGGCAATTTCGTCAAAGTTGTCCAGCGCGTTCCGGTCAAGATCAACCTGACGATCCCCGATAGCCTCAAGGGCAAAATCTATCCGGGCCTGTCCGCGACGGTAACTGTGGCTTCACAAGCCTAAGAGACACCAGCATGCACACATACCGCAAACTCATTGTTTTCGTCATTTTGGCCCTGTTACCGTTCGGTATCTCATCGGCGATTTTCAGCACAGGAACGCCTAATATCGCAGCCGATCTCGGCTTGTCCGTTGATGAGTCCAGCCTACTCAATATCGGCTTTATGGCAGCCCAGCTCATTGGATTGCTCATCACTCCTCTGACATTGCGGCATTGGGGGTACAGGGCAACACTCAATATGGCGATCATCCTGCCTCTTGCCGCCAACCTTCTACTGCTGATCAACCACCACCCCTGGGTGCACCTGCAAGGATGGATCATTAACGGCCTTGGCATGAGCATGCTACTGGTTTCAACCAACATTTTGCTGCTGGCACAGTGCCGTTACAGAGCCATGACCCTAATTACCGGACTCGGGCTAGTCTTTTCCACCTTGCTGCCAATGGGCTTCTACCCATGGCTACTCGCAGCAGTTATCGACAATATCAACTGGCAGGTCGTTATTGCTTTCCAAGTGTGCTGCTATGGCATTTTGCTTCTTGTCGCGTTGTTGTTCCCATTTGCCCCACCCCAATGGTCGGACGAACGCAAGTCATCATGGATGGGCTATGCCTTGCTAAGTAGCGGCTGCGCCGGGCTGGTATTTCTACTGATGCGCGGTAGCCACTACAATTGGTTTGACTTCCCAGCCTTCTCACAATGGCTGATCGTCACTCTGTTCCTGCTTGGGGCGGCCATCATCGTTATGTGGCCAGCATCCACTGCAACTGCAACTGCAACTGCAACTGCAACTGCAACTGCAACTGCAACTCAAAAAGTCATACAGAATATAAAAACCAATGTCTTTTTCTATAACGGTTTTCTGGCAGGCTTTGCCGTCATGGCGAGCGGAATACTGGTGGGTGGTTTTCTGGGTCAGGTCATGCACTACAACGCCACCAATGCCGGGTGGGTGCAGATCCCGTCATTTGCCGCCATGCTGATAGGCATGGTGATTAGTCTGCTCGGGGTCAACCAGCGCAAGCTCCCTGCCGATGCCATAACGCCGCTTGGGGTACTGTTAATTCTTGTCTCGGTCTACCAGCTCAGCGGGCTTCCGAGCAATGCTGGAAGCGAGCAAGTTATCCTGCCGCTAAGTCTACGGGGTCTTGGTGTCGGGCTACTGAACGTGTCGGTCACTATCTTGATGTTCGCCCACTTAAAACCTGACCACCGCCCAGAAGGGATCGCTCTGTTCTACTTCTTCCGAACCCTAGGCAGTTTATTGGGGTCGGCCGTGTTTTCCCGAATCATTCAAGTCAAAACCGCTCAGTCAATGACCGAATTCTCCCGGGTTATCGAAAAAGGCAGCGAGAGCTTGGTACAGTTTGAAACAGGGATCTCCCAAGCGTTGCTCAACCAAGGCACATTCGCCTCTCAACAGTTGGGAGCATCGCAGCTCAGCCAGCTATTGAAAACCGAAGTCGCCACCATGACGATGAGCAATGCCTTGCTGTGCTTCATTGTCGCTATTGGCATGCTGACACCTATCCTGCTGATAGGCAAAAAGATCGCCGCCCGCCAACATTGATCACCCAACGAATGGTGGCGGCGGTATTTTCATCGGCGCTGATAGAGCATGAAGAAAGCATCGATACAGGTATCAATATGTGGTGCGAGCACCTCATCAGGCGGTAACTCGCACCCTAGCATCGCCTGACTATGGTAATCCTGCCGGATCAACCCAAGCAGCTGCGAGCAGGCCAAAGCCGGATCCCTAATCGAAAGCTGGGCCTGCACCACATCCTGCTCAAGATAGTTCACCAAATAGGCATGCGCCCGACGCGGGCCATTTTGCCAAAACAGCTGACTGAACTCTTCGTTGCAGTAAAAATCATTCGAAACAATGCGAAACAGCCCCAATATCGGATTGCCACAAATCAGGTGCAGGTACGCATGACCAAACTGCTGGAGACTCTCCCTGACTGACTGGCCGTGCTTGTCACAAAAATCAAAAATCGGATCGACCGACTTGGTTTTCTCCACCAACACCGCTTTAAACAAGCCTTCCTTGTTGGAAAAATAACGGTAAAGGGTCTGCTTCGAGCCCCCTGTTAGCGCCACAATTTGATCAAGGGAGGTATCTTTATACCCCTGCTCCAAGAACAATGCCGTGGCAATTTCGATTATTTTCTGTTGTTTTTCTATCGTCGAGGGACGCATTGCCAAATCCTTTCTCTGGTTTCGCCAGACTGCGTGTCTGCATGGTGGGTGGTAGGCGGAAAATCGTCACAGGCCGTGCAGTATTCGAATACCAGCCAAAAGAAATAACACCGTACCGTATGGTACGATTATGAGTAAATAAATAGCGATGTCAAACAAGTGCCTGACATCGCTATCTTATCTTGCTATTAGCTAACTTGGCTCACTGCCGTTCCGTAGCCGGGCTCGCATTGCCCCATCAGGATCTGCGCCGTCACCTCGGCACTCTCAATTCGTGATGAATGAGCGCACAGGTAGTGTCTCGCATCAGGATAGGCCAAAAGATCATATGGGCTACGCAAGGCAACAATGATCAAATCGCGATAATCCCCGCTTAGCTGCGCCACCAGCTCCTGTGCGGCAGACTGTTCGAAATCCTCCCCGGGCAACGGGTAGTTTTCGGTCACAACAATAATGTTGCCATCATCGGCACATGGCAGTCCTGCAACGGTCACTTCTCGGCAATCTGGGTGAAGAGACTTCAGCTCCTGAGCAAAGCGGCTGTATGCTGATTCAGCCTGATTCGGACCAATCCCCCTTGGGTTAACAAGATTATGGTAACTCGAATCGGGGGTCGCATTGAGCAAATAGAGCGGCTTCTCCTGCAGTTCATCCAACCCACCGCGCACCCAGGTTACCCCTTCGGCAGCTGCCTGCAGGGCAATGGTGCGATTCTGTATCAAATCGACATCTTGATAGCGGATCTGCGGCTCGAGCTTATCGTACTTAAAGCGCACCACTCGCTTCACCGCTTCGTCAATCACTGACTCATCCAACCGCCCTTGTTCAACGGCAGCAACAACGCCTTGAATCATTGCCACTTGCTTATCGAAGTAGGCCAACGAATGATCATAATGCTCTTCCGACAGCATAATCATGGTCACCCCCGCCGCCAGAGCCTGAACTGCCGCATCAACGGCATCATAATGGTGCTGAATAGCACCCATGTTCATGCTATCGGAGATAATAATGCCATCAAAACCCAAGTCTTGATGTAATACCTTCTCAATAATCTCCGACGACAACGTTGCTGGCGATGTAGGATCCAACTGCGGATAGAGGATATGACTGGTCATAACCATATCCACACTGGCGTCGATGGCCGCCGCAAACGGAGCCAAATCGTTGGCCCTCAGCTCATCATACGATTTATCAACCTGCGGGATCTCGCGATGGCTGTCACCTTGAGTGTCACCGTGACCAGGAAAATGCTTGGCACAGGCAACGATACCACCGTCATGCAGGCCGCTAACGGCCGCCGCACAGTGAGCGCTCACCTTTGCAGGCTGATCACCAAATGAACGGGTATCGATAATCGGCGATGCCGGATTAAGGTTCACATCACAGCAAGGGCCAAGAATGCAATTGAAGCCCGCCGATCGCATTTCCTCGCCAATCACCCGGTACATCCTTGAGGTTCCCTGCACGTTATCAGGTACTCCCAATGCCAAATTGCCCGGCCCGGTGTTGGATTCACCCACCAACACGCCCCATGCACCTTCCTGATCGACACCAAGCAGTAATGGCAGTCGGTTGTGCTTTTCCAAGATCTGATCCAACGACTGGTTTAACGCCCGTGCCTCTGCAAATGTCTCGGCATTATCCTGACTAAGGTAACACCCTCCGAGGTTATACTCGGCGATCATTTGCTCGGCAGCATCAGCCGACTTGCCTGGAAAGGCCAAGATAAACAGTTGGCCGACCTTTTCCTTCAAGCTCCAATTGGCTACATGCTCATTGACGACCGTTTGACCGATCATAATAACTCCTTGGCACTAAGGCTCTCATACTACAATGGAATAATTCTATTTAATTCAACAAATTAAAGCCAAAATGAAAAATATACACCAAACTCTACGGGTATTGATAACCTTTTAATATAGGTATCTAAAAAGGTTTTTTTGTGAGTTAACTCTCGTCGCAGAATAAAGCAAGCGTGACAACACTCGCAACTAACAGCAAAAAAAACATTATCCCAGCCCAAATTCCGATCTAGGCGAATACTCAGATTATCGCGTCTATAGCGGCAGAATAATATACCGACAAGTAGCCGCCACATCCCGATTCGCATATAATGACCCACTATTAAACCCTTATTTTTCGGTAATTTACGGTGAAAAAAGCGTCTTTCCTCTGTATGGCAGGTCTATTCCTTAATGCCTGTAGCAGTGTGCCTACCCCCTCTCAATATGACTTGCTATTACAAAGCGAAACACGGGCTGATTATATGGCTCAGCTTATTGATAATGCCAAAAGTGGCAATACAGAGTTACAGTATTACCTCGGTACCTTGTACGAAAATGCCCGGTTCACCTCAAAAGACCAGCTAAAAGCCATCGAGTGGTACCGACTGGCAGCGCAAAATGGATCCGAAAAAGGCCAAGAGAGCTTGATTCGCATGCTTAATGGCCGCTCGGAATATGCCAACCTGACCCTGTATGCCGAGTTGGGTGACTATTACCAACAAGGGTTATATGTTCCTAAGGACAACAAGAAAGCACTGGAAATTTACCTTCATGCCGCAACGCGAAGCGGGGATGACGTAAAACAAAAACTGATCAAACTGCTCAATGAATTAAGTAACGATCAATGCAGCGAAAAACCATCTGACGACTGCGAACAGCTACGCGCAGAGGCACAGTACCAACTCGCACTGCTGTATCGTAACGGCCAGTACCTCGACGAAGATGCAGCCAAAAGCCAGCAACTTTTCCAGCAAGCGGCAACAAAAGGCCATGACGGCGCGATCATCAAACTTGCCAGTAATCTTATTGGCTCGGAGAATACTGATTGGGTCCAGGTTCGCAATCTGTTAGATAGCGTGAAACAGCATTCCAAATGGAGCGCTGCAACCCTTGCGATTCTGAATTACAACGGCCAAGGCGGCCCAGTAGATAAAGAAAAAGCCCTGCATTTATACGAGTTAAGCGCTGATTTAGGTGATGAAAAATCAGCTAATTTCGCCTTCTACCTACACCAACAAGAAGAAATACCGGGCACCAAAAAGGAAAAGGCCGGACACTACCTGTGGATCGCCGCCCAAAAGGATTTTGAAAAGACACGCGCCCGACTGGCGCAATCTTACCTATTCGGCTCTTACGGCATTCCTATCGACTACAGCGCCGCCGCCAAATGGGGCCGGATCACCTCCGATATAACCTCAGCATGGCTATGCAAAGAAGCCTACTTCCCCAACGTACCCCAAGATTGTATCAACCGCTCAATCGCCAAGATGGTACGCCAAGAGCATCCTTATGCCCTCTTCCTAATGGGGCAAATCTATGCCGAAGGCCCGGACAACCACAACAATATCGACCGTGCCATTTCGCTCTACAAATCAGCAATTTCCCACGGCGAATATGCCGCCAAGCTGGCTCTTGCCGAGCTCTACCTTGACGGTAAAACCGGACCAAATGACAAAGAGAAAGGGCTGACGTTATTGCGTGAGATGCAAAACGACAGTGAGCCAGGCGCCGCCCAACTCCTAGCCAAATTGGCTTTTGAAGAAAAGGACTACTCGCAAGCCCTACCTTTGTCGCTACAGGCCGAGCAAGAGCAATACGTTGGAAGGGATACCTATTATCATCTATACCGCCTCTATAGCGGGGAACTCGGGATCCCGAAAGATCACGTCAAAGCCGCCCATTATTTTGCCTTAGCGCTAGAAGAGCAGAATAAATATGCGATTTACGACAAAGCCATCACGATTCTCGACAAGATCAATGACCCGCTGATCACCCCGGCAAGCCAGCATCAGGTAAACGATGATGCAGCCAAAGACCAGACACCCGCCGCTATTGAGATGCTGAAACTGTCCGCCAGCCTCAACCATATCCCGGCAATGCTACGACTTGCAGCTTACTACACGGCAGAGCATCAAGCCCAGCAGGCTGATGTTTGGACATTAGAGGCGGCAGCTCACGGTGATATCAATAGCCAAAAAGCTATCGGGAGCCTGTTTGAAAACAAGCAGACACTCACCGCTGCAGCCTATGCCCGCTATTGGTATGGGCAAGCCGAAAACCAGGGGGACAGTGAGGCAACACAATGGATGGCAAAATTTGGCACCGGCAACATCGCTGTCGACAAAGACGGCAAGTATTGCGATGACACAGAATACGGTTACTGTTACTCGCGGGCCACGAGCAAGAACCCTGTAAAGTACTTCAAGCAAAATGACTCTCGCAATGAGTATAAACTGCAGCTTTTTGCTGACGGTTCTGTCACCTTTAGCGATAACCTACAGCCCCATGAGTACATGCTGCCACATTTCAAAGCCAATGTTGAGCAGGTATGGCCAACCCATTGCGGATTTGCCCTACAAAAATCAACCGGCAACGGCTTGCTATTGTTCTCTCGCACCAATCAATTCTGCCAGCCGCCTCAAGATGTCATTATCTCGGCTTACCAACACGGGATCAAAGACGTCGCTACCAGCCACTCCGCAACCAGTCTATTGCTGAACAATGGCGAGATTGTTAGTTTTGGCGGGGCCTATAATGGCGGGGGGCTGATTATACCGGCAGCCAATAACTACGAAGAATTTAAAACCCTAGAAGATGAACTCAGAATAAAGCGTGCCGTAGCCAGTGATGTCACTAAAGTTGTTGGCGGCGTATCGAGCATGGCCGCCCTGAAATCCGACGGCAGTGTGTATATTTGGGGTGATCAAGGCGGATACTATAGCCATAAACTACCCGGTAAATATCAAGACATCATGGCAAACGGCTATTTCGATGGCTACTGCTCAAAAGACAACCTGAATAAAGTCAGTTGCTGGTCTGAACGTTCTTATAACGATCAGCACCCGTTCCCAGAAACGATGAAGCAGTTCTCGCTGGTTGAAAATGCCTTTATGGCTCTGTCGCTTGATGCCACAGGCAAACTCACCGCATGGCCAATGTTTAACCTAGGGAGTCAATACTTTCGCCCTTACGCCTTGCCAGCCAGCTTGGCGAATTTCTCTTGGACGCAGATAAGCAAAGAGCAGGTAACCGATGGATACGTGACAGTGCTGACACGATCCGATGGCGAACGCTTTGCCGTCCGCTTCAACTCGAACCAATTTGCTGTACTGAAGTTCAAACCTAAAAAGGTAAAAATGATGAACGCTCTATAGCAGCGGTAACTCCTCTATTTCATCAACATCAATCTGCCAGCCATTTAGGCTGGCAGGTTGGCTTATAACCTATTCTCCCGCACCAATAGATACTCATCGATAAAAGGTCAACAATCGAGCTGCAATGTCAGCTATATGAGACCATGCTATATATGGCTTGTGGCCTCATTGTTTGGAAAAAAGCCTATCGAGACAAGCCCTAAGTACGCACTTGGTTGAATATTTTTACAAATAAACCTGCTTACATTCCTCAAACCACGCATGGACTCGCTGACGTGTTTTCTCAGAAGGAATGGCATTCATAAAGCCTGCAATTTGTGATATTTCGTACGGAAACGCCTTCTTCCTATTGATAATAATACCAATCGTCATACGTTCTGGGCTTTCCATTCGGTATGCCGCATAATGACCAGCAGCAATACGATTATGATATACCGCGATGCAATGACGCTGCTGCTTGGCTTCCAAGCACAAGTCATCATAATCAACAATTTGACGGATCCCTTCTGCATTTGGCAAGCATACAGGGTATGGCTTATCAGTATCTTTCGGCTTCATGGCCTCAAAGCGCCGCTCCAGCTGTACCGCCACCCACTGATCATGCAATACGATAAGTTGCTCGACACTGTGTAGCCTCTCCACCCGAAGTACAGGATCAACTCCACCAATTGCTAGACCCAGCGCCAAGGTATCAGATAAATAAGTCACCAAATTACGACGTTCACAACGCGTGCTATGCGCAATAGCCATACCAAGACGAGTCCCCGTCAAAAATGGATGGGTATGATCCAATGCCAACGCGCTGTAATTCACTCGATGGTAATGCTTAAACACTTTAAATCGGGAAAATGCGCTATCAAGCTGCTTAATAACATGAGGCAGCTCACTGGAGCGCTGATACGTAAGATCCAGTTTATCGATGAATTTAAGGGCAGATTTAGATGAATCGAATCCCAAGTGAGACAATATCTCGCGCTGTCCCAAATTCGCCACCTCCAACGCCTTCTCATTGTCGACATTGTACTTATCGCAAATCAATACCAGCAAAAGCGGCCTGCACTCCAGAATTTGTCTGGCGCTAGAGCTGTTTACGGCTAACCACAACATCTGGTATTGATACTCAGGGAAAACGTCGGTAATTGCCAACAAGTCAGCGGGTATTGTACTAAGCCATTGCTGGCCTTCCGGGCTGCCACACAGCAAGTCCAAACCCAGCCCCAACCCACCATCCAATGGCTCCTGCTCGCCGGACTGGTAGACACGGCAACCACTCAACTTGTTATGCCAGTTATCCAATTCAATATCATAATTGAAACCAAGCATGGTTGTTGGAATCGTAATCATCGTGCTCATCGTGTGTTGTTACCTATTGTCGTTCTTTCGCTGGTATAGACCCTAATCAGCGAGTGCTGACTATACATAGAGCTATCGCTGACTGGATAATAGAGAAAATGCTATAACTGAAGCTAATTATAAGCTTGTGATATTTAATATAATCTGAGGTATAAAACCATACCTAACCGCAAAAGATCGGCACAAAAAAGCCCCAGCATTTCTGCTGAGGCTTCATTGTAGTGGCGGAGCGGCTGGGCTGGCACTCCAGCGGGACTCATTCGACCGCAGGGCGAACTTAAATTCAACGCATACAAAAAAGAACAAAAAAAAGAACAAAATATCCTAGTTAACATAATGAACACTGGTTTTGTTTAATATATGTATTATAGCTTAAACGAATCACCTGTATCAGTCTGCTTAGGCAGGTAAAACGAACTCGCATTAATGGCAGTTTAGTGATTAAATCAGCACCCTTATTTTTATGACTTTACAACTAACATAAAACCAATGAAAAAAGCCATATCGATTGCTCTTGTTTCAGTTTTGTCTGGGTGCGTTTCTCCTAAAATGTGCGGTTATGGGGATTATAAGCATGAATATCCCGGTGGCGTGTCTTGTGCTGCAGGTGTTGCTGCTGATGTTGTACTTGTCCCTGTAGCAGCTGTTGGTGTTGTCGCTGTTGGTGCGGTCTATGTTGCTTGCGGAGCCCTTGTTGCTGCTGGTGAGGCTGCAGAAGAAAGAGAATCCAGAACAATTTACGTGGAGCATGTTTATTAAAAAATACGTGGCAAAATTTATATGAAAAAAGAAAAAGGGTAATCATCGCCACTATCTTGCTTTAAAGTAAAAAACCACCTTCTAAAGAAGGTGGCTTTGTGATAGCCCCCTAAAAGGGGGCCTTTGTTTAGTCCAGCACTAATTCTTGCTGCTCCTGCGCTCTTTCTTTTCCTGATGTCTGACATATCGTCGGATTATTTCTTCATTAATTCCAACACTATCGACAAAATAGCCTCGCTGCCAAAAGTGATTACCCCACAGTTTATTCTTCCGTAGATATGGAAATTTACTGAATACTTTAAGGGCTATTTTGCCCTTCAATACCCCCATCAACTTGGATATTGCTTGGGTGGCACCTTAACCACTAAGTGCACATGATCTACTTGGACATTCAGCTCTACGACTTCACATCCAAGTTGATTACAGTACACATATATACACCGATAAACCTCTTTACCAACATTGTTCTTAAATATCCGAAACCGATACCTTGGAGTCCATACGATGTGATATTGACATCTCCAAAATATGAGGGAAACTTGCTTGTATCTACTCATGTTATTTGTCCTCTTTGACTTCGCTAAAAATCAAGGGAGCAATTAGCATGGTTAGAACTACAGGCCAAGCCTAATTGAATGATAACCACCTACTGAAGTAGGTGGTTTAGGGCTAAAAATAAAAATTGAATTTTTAATACGCGTTAATAACTTTAGGATTGAATTTTTATTGGTAATGGCCCACATAAATAGAGCCAAACCAACAATTGCCAGTGCAAAACTACCTAAAGAAGGCAGCAACATGATCTGGACTTTTTCTACACTAACTTTATATCATTAGCTTGATTAGATCTGAAATCACAGGCGCAGTCATCTCATATTCCCTTAGATAATTGTCCGACTACTTATAAAAAAAAGTAACCAACAAAATAGCCCAGGTAGCGACAAAGCCAACGGCAGTAAATCTAACACAGGTTTTTATCAATCGAGTCATTTCAGTATCTGAACTCAAAATCCTTGCATCTAGGTTTTCTTGATTAAGAGATACTTCATTGATATATTTTAGAGTTGTTTCCAAATCATCTTTATTGGTGCTTATAGCTTTTTCTAAACTAGATAAAGAAACTGAAAACTCGTTGAATCGTTCTGTATTTGAAGAAAGTACATCTGATTGCGTAGTTGAAATCGTGTTCAGTTCATTTAGTCGATGCAAAACAAGTTCAATTCGCTCATTAAACGTTTCACCTAAAATAGAACTAAGAGAGTCATTGGTAACTAACTCATCTAAGCGATTTGAGAACGAATTTATTTTATCTAGAACCAATTGATTTCTGACTGATACTTCTTTGTTATCTCTTGTTAACTCATTCAAACTAGAAGCTTGCTTTTCAAATACTAGTTCCACCTGATCTATAAACGTTGAAGATATAGATGTAAACTTATCCTCAACTGAGATATTCAGTGATTCAGACTGATTTCTTACTTCAGAAACGAATGCATCTATCGCATTGTTTGATTTAGATATATTCTCATCTAGTTCTTTATTAATATGTCTTATAACATCATTTACTTTGCTATCTAGCTTATGAAACTCATCCACTGAGTTAGCTAGCCCAGATTGACTAATTTTTATAGCATTAGTTTTATCATTGATAATACCTACAAGCTCTTCAATAGTTAACTTTAGACCGCTTACTTCTTGAAGAATTGAACTGTTTTTTTCTAGCTGGATAGCTTGCAATTCGATATCTTTCAAAATGTGATCTAATTTTGTCAAGTATTCGTTATCGTGCATTTCTTAAATTTAACCTTTTATTGATTTCACTAATCTTATCCAGTTGAGAAACTAGAACAATGCCACTAGAACTGTAATTTTCTAACTTTTCGTTAAATCTGCAAACAACCCGAACATTAGAGACATTGTCATTAAAACACTTAATCAGACTTTGTTGATGGTCATTGTCTAATTGCTTGATTACGTTACAAGTCTGATCAATAATTTCCAATTGAGTTTCAATTGGCATCAAGTTCATATTTCTGATTGCAGACTCCAACCTTCTTTTACCATCCATATCGTCAAAATCATCGAAGATTAATCTCAGCAAACCGCTAAGGTAATCTAAGGCTGTATTATCCATATAGCTTTCAAGAAAACGGCTTAACTGATTTTGCAAAGACTTTAAAACCTCATAGCTTCTTAATTTATTATCTTTTCTTAATAGCAGTTTGAATAGTTCTGTTATGTTCTTTGGTTCTTCAGCAAGTTGTTTTAAGCTAGTGCTTGATTTATTAAACTTAAAATATCCTTCCAAAGAATTCTTAAACTGAGATTTTGTTATTTGATTACTAGATCTCGCATAGCACTGATCATACACAGTCTTAAGTGACTGTCTTCTATTGTAAGAAAAATGTTCATAGCTCCATAACAATAAGAATATCAAATAAAAGCGCTCTTGAGATTCATGCCCATTTCTTTCTCTCATTAAAAGTAAATGCTTCATGCTTCTCGATGCATTAAGTTGTAACTTAGACATAGAGAATTCAGGGTCATATTTACGAATAGTTGCAACTAGCTTTTCTCGAATACTATCTACTTGACAGTTTCCAACCTGAACTTGATATTCGCTATTATAATAGTTCTCTACTGTCCAGTCTGTAATAACACCTATCTGGCATAGCTTATAAATTGCTTTTTCGACCTCATGTCCAGAATATTCTTTTTCTGGACTCAAGTTTTTATTAACCAATTTGGTTTTTATAATAACCGACTCAGCACCTGATTTCTCGACTAAGCCATATAGATAATTTAGCAATTTTGATTGTTCGCTTATTGTTCTATTTGACTGTAAGTACATATATAAGTTGGAAGACAAATCACCGTGTGGCGATAGGCGCTTCTTAGCTTCTTTAATTTGATCTACAGTGCTGTTGACATCCCAAATATCATCCGTATTTGCCTTTGACTTTTCTTCTCCTAGTAGAACTAGGCATTTTGCTTTCTTTTTATCAAATATTTTTTTATCTCGCCCAGCCCTTCCTGCTTCCTGATACAGAGATTCCATACTTTGAGGTATTCCGTAATGAATCGTAAAAGACACATCGCCTTTATTGACCCCCATGCCAAAAGCCTTGGTTGCAGCTAACAAGTTAAAACGTCCAGATTTAAAGTCAGTTAATACACTTTTTTTGTATTGCTCAAACTCGCGATCAGTTCCAAAACTTCTTGGCTTAGAGCCAGAATAATATCTGGCATCAATATTTAAGTGACTAGAACAATAAGAAGCAATCGTCTCGCAACCCAAACTGCCATTTACGTGTGGCGTAAAAATAATGCCACTATCATGGCCATTCGATAGTTTAAACTCTGATAAAGTAGATAACAAAGTTCTTGGTTTGTCCGTTTGATCGTTAATTACATCAAACTCCAATTCGTCTCTTTCGAATTTTGAAGGGGTTTTAACATCCTCATCGTCAATATCAAACTCATTCTGAATGTCAGTCAAAACATTAAGAGATGCAGTAGCCGTTAGACCAATATATGTACTACCGGACGCAAATCTATTTATCGTATTTGATAGATTAAGATAAGACGTTCTAAAGTCGTGCCCCCATTCCGATAAGCAGTGAACTTCATCAATGACAGCATATGCAAAGTAATTTGTTTCTGAAATTACTCTCAACTCATCTCTAAATAATTGACCTTGAAACCGTTCAGGAGAGATAAATATAAAGAAGTATTTCCCTGAAGAAAATTCTTTCTGTACTACTTTTTTCTCAGCCGGTGTCATGTCGGATGAAATGAAGGCCGTCCGATTTATTCCAACTAAGTCTAGATCAAACTTTTGATCGTACATTAGAGATTTTATTGGACAGACAACAAAACTAATTGATGGTTGAAGAAGCGCACAAATTTGATAGCAAATTGACTTACCGGAACCTGTTGGCAGTAACCCAATAGTGTTATTCCTTGATAAGGCATTTACAATTATTGGATATTGACCTTCTCTAAAATCAACGTCAAATAAATTAGGAAGAAAAACATTCTCTAATATAAACCTTAAGCTTTGATAATAAGAATCTTGACTACCAGAAAAATCATATTCTATAGGTTTATCGGTTTCCAAATAAAAGTAGTCAATGTCATCACATTCAAAAATATTTTCATCAAAATTATGAAAAATTATCTTCTTATCAAAATAATCTGCACAAACAACAATATTTGCTTTACTCTCATGTCTATTGTCATACTTATTACATAGAGAAAACTTTATATTAAAGTTAGTATCTATTTCTGAAAATTCTTCTACCTCAACGGCTTTTAGGCGTTCATTATCAAAGATATAATTATTTAGTGTGCATAAGTGCATAAACCAGATATTTAAATCTTCAACTGCTAATTCTGCACTGCCTTTGAATTTAACACCAGAAACATGAATTTCTTCAGTCGTACTTAGGTCAATGGAACCCGATATAACTGAGTCTAGTAATGATATTTGAAGCCTGATTATCTCGTCTAACGCAAGGTTCTTTATTTCATCTTCATCATTTAAACTTTCAATAGAACGATAACTGGTTAAATAATGCCTTTGAAATGGGCTTGATTCATTGTCGAGTAACCACTTATAACGAGCGAGAATTTGATTAATAATTTCCAGTTCTGCACTTTTATCTTTTAGTGCTGTTTCGGACACAACTAATACTTTCAAACCGTGCGATTCTAGATCATTGATAAGGGCTTCATTTCTAAAACTATTGTGTTCATTAATAAAAATCGCCAAAAATAAATCTGGAATAAAAACATCTATTGAAAAATTCGCGAAATATGGAGACACATCATAAGGTAGGTCTGATACAGATACAGAAGGTATCACAAAATATTTCAATTTCTGTTCGAAAATTGAAATCTTACCAAGAACACTATTAATCAAAAAATTAATCGATGAATTTTTACAGTCATCAATAATCCATGAATATTCATTATTGCTTTGCGGTAGATATCTTATTAATTTGCTGCAATCAATATTTTTAATACCTAACTTATTACGTAAATATCTAGAAGGAATCGTTGGATTCCCTCGTTGTAAGATATTTTTTATTATTTTTGCAGCAATAATCACTTCATGGCTGTTTTTATTTTTATTACTATAGTCTAACTGTTGAACAGAGAAGTTAGAGGAATTACCAGTATAAGAAGCTGAATATTTCTTCTGCACACCTTTAGAAAAACCATTACTACTCACGGGTTTTATTTTAGAGTTACCTTCTAAAAGTCTTGTTAACGTTTGATTCTGGCAAATATATTTATTTTCTGCTTCTAGTTCATTAAATGCAGTTCTGGATATAGTAAATATATATATTTTACATGTGTCATTTACTTCACGTAGAGCCCTTATTATTTCATTAGCTGTACTTCCTGAAGTATAGACATCATCAATTATTAGAAATGATTCTGCATTTTCGACATGCATCTCTTTATTTACATAATAACTATGATTTGCTTCTTTCTCTCTACATTCTTTCGAACCACTAAGAGAAGCCTTTTTAGTTACTCTACTCTTGCGTAGAATGTTAGGTTCGTATTCTCCCACGCCATCTAGTTGTAATTGTTCACCAACAAGATCCATCTGGTTTTTATTCACAACTAGCTCTTTATGTCCTAATGCACGGACGATATACGTGCACTTAGGAAGCTCTGAACTAATTGATTTAATTACACCAAGATAAGAATTAAGAGCAACCTCAGAGCCCTCTTTTAAGTCTATTGTAGACTTTTTAACATCTAAATGGCATTTTTGCTGGCTACCACTAAAGTAGTAACCTAAAGAATAAAGCTTCTCTTCCTTTATCAAACTGAACGGCTCAAACTCTCTAACGCCTGTAACCAATTCAATTAAATTATCAAAACTAACAACTTGTGTTTCTGGAATGATAGACCATTCTGGACTAGCAAACCTTACTCTAGCATTTTTTGCTGCTTCGTGATCAATCTCAGAATCACCGACGAAAATGACATCTTCACGGTTAACTCTCATTTCACGCTGTAAGACAGAGAACCATGCTTTATCAGGCTTAGGACGCGACATATCTCCATAGGCAATCAGACAGTCTACAGAAATATCGAAATAACTTAACAAAGCCTCCGCATAACTTCTTTTTGAGTTAGTAACTATAGCAATCCTTATGCCTAAATATTTAGCTCTCTCTAAACACTCTAAGACTCCAGGATACAGTGAGCATTTTTCAATATTTGAAACAGCATCAGCCCACTTACCTTTATCTCTAAACTCTTCTAGTTCTTTGGTATCAATTAAGGTTTGGTCTAAGTCTAGTGCGATACATTTAATCATCTAAAAACACTACATATACTAATTAAAATAGCTCTTGAGGCTTCCAACTCGTAGCCAATGTATTTTTTGACTCTTCTAAAATGAGAGAGTAATCAGATTTAGTGAACGCTTTTGCATCACTAACTGATAAAAGAGCAATGATTCCTTCTAATTGAGAAATGCTTTGATCTTTATATGCTCCTGAGTTTGGATCTGGAACATATATAGGTTTCCCATACTTAATTCCACTTTTGACTGCATGAAGAGTTCCACCATTTGCACTTGTTTCAATTGGAATTATTATGTTAGACAATGCTGATTGTATGCGATCTCTCTTAACAAACATAGAAGGGTGAACATTAATACCTGGTGGATTTTCAGAAATTAGAAGCCCACCACTTTCAAGAATTTCTTCCGCTAATTTTGTGTTTTTATTTGGATGAATATTAATAACATCAACCAGTACAGCAATAGCCTTACCAGAACTCATAAGTGTAGCCTGGTGAGCGATGGTATCAATTCCTAAAGCAAGCCCACTCACTATGCAAACGTTATTTTCACTCAGATATCTAGACACTCTTTCAGTGATCACTTTTCCAATGCTACTATTATTTCTAGTGCCGATAATAGCTGCACTGGAATTTGTATTTAGTAAACTAATATCACCTTTTAAGTAGATAACTAAAGGCGCATCATCTCCTGTAGATTTCAATGACTCAGGATACTCAGATTGCCAATAATTAAAAACTACACAACCTTGCTGTGTAGCTTTATCCAAAATTTCTTTCCCTATGAGCAATGATGCGTCTAAATTATCTAAAAAAACTTCGAGAGATCGAAAGTAATTAGATTTGAGATATTTAGATAGTGAACATCTATCCAATTCTCCAACTGACTTACACGCTGTTTGATTCGCGAACTCAACAATCTGTCTAACCGATTTTTCCCCTAAACCTTTGTGTTGTAGCAAAGCCACCACTTCACTTGTCGGTATAGTTTCATTTGCTGAGTTCATTTTCTACCTCTTATCATTCAGCTTCGTTCTTTCAGAAAGGGATATCATCCCAACCTTCCTTTGTGACCGTCATATCATTTTTATTTTCAATTGAACTATCTCTATAGTCGGACTCATAATTTGACGGTACATCAGAAGAATTATTTCGAACAGATGTTGCTCTGTCATTATCTACCAATAGCTGAACCTTTCCCGATGGCCAGCGAACCACTACTTCAGTCGTATATCTAGTCTGTCCATCTCTATCTTGCCAACTGCGTGTCTCTAGTTGCCCTTCAACGTAAATTTGTGAGCCTTTAGTTATGTATGTTGAGCAAAAAGTTCCCGTTTGGCCAAACGCAGAAACTCTATGCCACTCAGTCTTCTCTCGCTGTTGACCTGTACTACGATCTCGCCAACTTTCAGTTGTTGCTAGACTAAATGTAGCTATACCTTCGTTGCTTCCGTATGAGTTGAACTCTGGTTGTTGTCCAACTCGACCAACCAAAATAACTTTGTTTATACCTCTTGAAGCCATTAGAGCTGCTATCCAATTCAATGAAATCTATCAATAATACCATATCAAACAGTGTATTCCATTCACTTCCTTGCTCCCCCGCGCCTACGGCGTGGAGCCTTATGCATTGTAGTGGTACAGTGTCGATAGGAGAGAAACACTTAAGCGAGTAGGGTGAATAGAGGCAACTTACCTCAAAAATTACTACAGTCACCAGATGGTCACCATTTGGTCACAACGAATTTTTCGTACTAACCAAAATAGATATTTAACAATAGTATTGATAAGCGACAACTATCGCCATAAAGCAGATACAAAAAAGGCCCAGTCTTTCGACTGAGCCTTCAGTGTAGTGGCGGAGCGGACGGGACTCGAACCCGCGACCCCCGGCGTGACAGGCCGGTATTCTAACCAACTGAACTACCGCTCCAATTCTGTATGAAACCCGGTTTAAACCGATTTCTAGAATGTGGCGGAGAGATAGGGATTTGAACCCTAGATACGCTATAAACGTATGCCGGTTTTCAAGACCGGTGCTTTCAACCACTCAGCCATCTCTCCGTAAGTGCGGCGAATAATAATAGGTGTTGGGAACATTGTAAACCCCCAAACAAACCAACCGCCCAAATATCACCCAAGAAATTGATATTTGTGCATTTCAACGCCCAAATAGCATCATACGTCTGATAAAAATCCAAAATAAAAAAGCCTAACGGCAAATACCATTAGGCTCTACACATACCCGCTTGATCAGTAAAATAATACGCCGGGTTGCTATTATTGGGCGATCAATGAAGAAACGTTGTTTTCTCACTCGCGCTGGTAGCCGTAAGATCGCCCGATGGGTTAATCAAGTGCGGCAAAATCTTCGGTAGATTCAATTCGATATCCTGATCGGCGACAGGATTAATCGCAACATGATACCAACCTAGCAAGCCCAGCACGGCGTAACCGATAGCATCGTCACTGTCGCGATGGTCAAGGATGATCTGCAGGAAGCGCAAAATGGCCTTATCATTGGATTTTGCCTGCTCTAGCGTCTTGTTGTAAATTGCCTCGGCCTCGCTAACCAAGCCTTCGTATTCAGTTTCGATTGCCACCTTGAAAGAGCCGCCATCAACGGTAATTTTCATAGTATTCCACCCAATATTATTGTGGTGGTATAGTAACTAAAATTGTTCAGCAAGTCCCTTGTAGCACAATAAGTTAGTTGCAAATCCACACTTTCTTTGATTTGTCCCCACCACGTAGCTCACTCGCCTTACTAAGCAATACGTTTATTCGCCTTCACTTTCCAACAATAGATCATCCCCACGACGACGCTTGGGATAATCGAAGAAATAACATTTACCCTGTGATTCTGCGACCGCCTGCCAGCAATCGGCATCAAAGCGAAACACGGCAATACCGCATGTGGGAATATTGTCAGCTTCCAAACCAAACATTTGCCCAAGTTGGGTAACGGCAGGGTTATGGCCCACCAGCATCAGCCTGTCGACGGTGTCTGGCGCATGGTGGATCACATCCATCAACTCCAGCGGGGACTCAGTATAGAGCTCACTGCGCGCTTCCAGTTTGGGTTTGCAATCCAGCTCTTCGGAAAAATGAAACGCCGTCTGCGAGGCGCGCAAGGCGGTACTGGTCAAAATCAGCTGTGGCCCCAGCACCCAGCCGTTGAGTCGATGGATCATTTTGGGAATATTTTTCAGCCCACGGTTACTGAGCGGACGTTCATGATCGTCAAGCTGGGTATCATCCCACGACGACTTTGCATGGCGAACCAGAAATAATAACTTCATCGCTCCCCCTATTATCTTAACGCCAATACGGCTGGCAGGTTATAGCCATGCCAGCCAAGATGTTAAACAGCCCATCTAAACCAATAAGTTAAGTATATACCCAAGTTATCTCAGCGGCCGGATTCAAAACAAGCGCTACCCACTCACAGACCACTCATAGAAGGCGAATGGTGTTTCGCCTGTGCTTATTAGATACCGACTTACATCGCCGCTTTGACTGCCCGAGCAAGACGGTCCGCTGCAAGATGCGGATCCACCGGCGTATCATTGAAATAGTCACTCACGATATCCAAAACAGCCGCCTGAACATAGCTGGTCGTTGCCAGCCCCTGCGATACGCTCGGCACCAGCCCGCCATGTGTCAACGACTGCTTGAATGCCGCCATAGAGGCCTGGGCACACTGATCAAACCGCCCCATGTCCATGTCCATACGCACCGGGATCGAGCCTTTGTGCTGGTTAAACTCCGCCTGAAAATCAGGATTCAGTATTGCACGGGCCAGATCCTCCTGCGCCGCACGCCCTTCTGGGTTTGCCTGTTTGAAGAACGCAAAACTATCGATATTGTAGGTAAACAAATCTCGGGTACCCGGTGCGGCAACACACAGGTAATCGATCCCTGCCACCTTGCCGTCTGCCGCAAATTCCCCTTTTGCCCAATCGCCCATGATCTGCATCGCCGCTCGGCCCTTACTCACCAATGCGGTGGCCTCGTTCCAGGTACGGCCGCGATAGTTGGGATCCACATAATCACGGAATCGGCGGAACTGGGTAAAAACGTCTACCATTTTAGGGCCGGAAAGCACATCCATATCAAGGCCGACAAAAGCACGGCGATAATCCTGCGGGCCGAGTACCGCCAAGGCGACTGCCTCGAACAAGGTCACATTCTGCCAAGGTTGCCCGCCGTGGGCCAACGGGATAAAACCCGCCTGTTTAATTTTATCCGCAGCCGCAAAAAACTCATCCAAGGTCTGTGGTACATCGACCCCAGCCTTCTTCATCACCTGCGGGTTAACCCACAGCCAATTGACCCGGTGGATATTGACAGGAACGGCAACATAATTACCGTTGTACTGCATCAACTGCCTGACCACAGGCGGCAAAATCACACTCCAATGCTCATCATCGGCCACGTTGTCCAAATCCGTCAAAAAGCCCAGCCGTCCCCACTCTTGAATTTCGTGGCCTTTGATCTGTGCCGCTGACGGCGGATTACCGGAAACGGCCCGGGTCTTTAGCACCGTCATGGCGCTTTCACCGCCCCCGCCGGCAATCGCGAAATCCTTCCAGTGATACCCCTTGGCGGCCATTTGCTCCTTGAGCAGCTCAACCGATTTCACCTCGCCGCCGGAGGTCCACCAGTGCAGCACTTCCACGTCTGCCGCCGTGACCGAAAAAGAGGCACAGCCGGCCACTAACAGAGCACAGCCCCAAGTTCGCCATTGTGATGTTGTTCTTGCCATGTTTATTTCACGTCCAGTAAGCGAGGGATAAATACTTTCACCTCAAGCCCGCCATCCACTGCATTGTGGATGGCAATATCACCCCCGTGGGCACGAATGATATTGCGCGCAATCCCCATTCCCAATCCGTGACCTTCATCATCTTTTGCCAATCGCACATAGGGTTCAAACACCGCTTCAAGGGATTTCTCTGGGATCCCCGCTCCCTGATCCTTGATGATCACAATCAAAGAGGCCTTTTCATCCGCGACTATCACCTTCACCTCATCGCCGTACTTCACGCCGTTATCGATCAAATTACTGAAACAGCGCTTCAACGCCAATGGCTTGCCCATCAGCGGCGCCAAGCTCAATTGCGGCAAGGCAACCTTGGTACTGTGGCGATTGTGGCGCTCGGCAATACTTTGCAAAAGCTCGTTCATATCCACTTCAGACAAGTTTTCATGCAGATCGGTATCTTTTACCGTCTGAAGCGCCCCTTTGACCATCATTTCAAGTTCGTCCAAATCACGGTTGAACTTCTCTACCTTGACTTCGTCATCAATCAGTTCGGCACGCAACCGCAGACGGGTGATCGGGGTTTTCAAATCGTGGGAGATCGACGAGAACAACTGCTCGCGATCATCAATATAGCGTTGCACGCGCAACTGCATCCGGTTAAAGGCGCGTGTGGCTGTCACCAGCTCACTAGCGCCTTCTTCTTTTAGCGGCGGCTGGTAGATATCCATACTCATGGCATCGGCCGCTCTGGCCAATCTTCTGAGCGGACGGGTCTGGCGCCGGATCATGAAATAAGTAAACAGCAGCAGTAACGCCGTAATAGACACCATAAACAACATCTGCTCGCTGGTGATGATCTCGTCATCCAAGGTGACATAAGGCGCGGGCAGCAATGCGGCAATATAGAGCCACTCGTTTTCGGCCAGCTCAAGCTGCACCACCAATATCGGCGGGTTCAGCGGCTCCAGGCTCAAGGTATAGTGCGCCCATGAACGTGGCAGATCACTTAATAGAATATCGTTTTTCAGGACATGGAGTGTTTCGGGGCGAGAAAAATCAACGCGGATAACATCAAGGCTAGGGAGCTTTTCGTGAAGCACATCCTGAAAGACTTGTACCGCACGATCTTTCATCAGGGTACTGGGAATGGCATCAATCCTGATCTCTTCCTCATTGAAAGAGACGAAAAACCGGGTACCGCCCATATTACGAAGCTGGTCCAACACAATATGGCGATACTCAAGCGGCAACGATTGGAAGAACGTCACGGTCGAAGCAAACATATTGGCCATACTGGCCGAGGCGGACTCCAACCCTGCCAGATCCCGCTGTTTGGACTGGCCATACCAAATACTGGTCGCGATGACCTGCGCCAAGAATACCGCCAACAGGGTTAGCCAGAGGGTACGGGCCAGCAAGGAGGTCGGCCACCATTTTTTCATATTCATATTGCATCCTGACAGGGAGAGGCCGCCCCTGACAGGATCAGGCTGACATCCCTATTGCCTGTTATTCGTCTTCGTAGATGACTTCGGCATTGAACGAGTAGCCATTGCCGCGAATCGTTTTTATCAACCGCTGCTGGGTTCCCTTGTCACCTAAAC
Source organism: Photobacterium panuliri (assembly GCF_059920555.1). Taxonomy (NCBI): domain Bacteria; kingdom Pseudomonadati; phylum Pseudomonadota; class Gammaproteobacteria; order Vibrionales; family Vibrionaceae; genus Photobacterium; species Photobacterium panuliri. Next base: position 16,187 of record NZ_CP197193.1, on the reverse strand, counting down.
GCTGGCGCAAGCGGCTCAACTGAACGTCGATATTGCGCGCTGAAGGCGTCGCCTCCTTGCCGCGGGTCGCGAACGAAATGGTATCGCGATCGAGCACTTCGTTCGGGCGGGTCAGAAACAGCATCAACAGGGCAAAATCACCGCCGCTGAGTTCATAATCCTTGTCTTTGTCCACATCCTTCAAACGCATCGCTGCCGTATCTAACCGCCAATTGGCAAAACGAATAAACTTAGGGGCAGACGGCACCTGCTGAGCCTCGGTCGGCTTGACCCGACGCAATAGCGCCTTGATACGAGCCATCAACTGACGAGGGCTAAACGGCTTGGCGATATAATCGTCAGCACCAAGCTCCAAGCCGATGATCTGATCCATTTCGTCCGAGACAGCGGTCAGCATAATAATCGGTACATCAGAGGTCTTGCGGATATACTGGCACAGGGTGAAGCCATCATCGCCCGGCATCATCACGTCAAGCAGTATCAAATCCGGGTAGCCCATCGCCAGACGGCGCTTCATCTCTTCGCCCTCGGCGGCCGTTATCACGCTAAACCCGGCTTTCGTCAGGTATTCATCGAGCAACTCGCGAATTTCCTGATCATCATCAACCACAAGAACACGCTTGCTTGTACTCATTCACTTATCCTTCCACTTCTCGGCGCTATGCGATTGAAACCGACAACTACAGACCACATTCATTCACCGCCCAAACGGTTTCAATAGACTGTATCCGATCAAAAAAGGCGCATAACGCGCCTGATTGCCATGAAATAGCCCGGATCAATCAGGCTACAGCCATTTTATTTTTATATTTGGTGACGGCACGTTCAAAAAATTCACGCTCGTCGTCATCGTCGATATTGCCGCCAATCTCGGCAAAAACCTCATAGCCCTTCTTGGCATTCTTAACTTGCCATACCGCATAGGCGGCCTGCTTATCCAGCTCGATACGGTTCTTTTCCGCGTCTGACAACAGGGTTAAATTGTGCATATATCCGATCCCAATGCGCTCATTGATTGCACCGCGATTCTAACGAAATAATCGAAAACTTTAAATATCAAAATAAAACGCCAAGGATCGCTGTTCGGCAACCCAAACGATCAGAAACCCAGCAGCCATTTGAAGGCAATGAAGAATCCGGCGACCACGGCCAAGGTTAGCGCCACACTAAAGGTCGAACTCAAATTGGCGGCACAGGGATTGCGGAGCACATCGCCCAGACTCGGTTCATCCAACCTGACAGGCTGACGCTGACTCTCGATCAATTCGTCCACATAGTAATGTACCGTCTCCAATGACTCCTCGACCGAATCGATAACCTGTGCGCCAAGCCACTTCTCCCGGTCGATCATCTGCTCAGCATTTACTTTGCGGATCTGGCCAAACTGACCGGTTCGACGGTCGATCACACTCACCAAAGTCTCGTCGCCCTCTTCCCCCCAAGCCCAGCATGGCAGGTAGCGACCTTCAATATTCACTTGGCTAGGGAAAGGGTATTCGGTATTGCGCATCATCTCGAGCAGATAATCAATAGAGGTGCTGATGGCCTGCAACTGCTGCAAACCACTTTCCAGCCATTGGGAAAAGTTATTGCGAAAGGCACTTTGTCGAAGGGGGGCAACCCGCGACACGCCACGCACCAAATAATCAACCACGATGGCACTGACCGATGCCTGATCGGGCCAATGCTGTTGGGCATACTCTGCAGGAAGGGTAAGCCGCTGGCATATCGTTCCACGGGGAGAAACCAGCATAAGGGCCTGCATGCCGGTAGTGGTCGACGTCGGGTCATAGCGTACCTGCCACGGGGTTGCTATCTCTTGCAGCATTACCCGATTCACCTGTGACACTGTTAACTGATAGTGTGCAAAGTTTGTCATAGGTTACCTCATGCTTGATCTGAAATGGGCAGGTACAGTGTATATAATCTGACCACACACAACCTTGATCCCTCTCTGATTTCGCAACCGAGGCACGCTATTTCCCACTTATTTATGCCTAGTGGGCATTTTTCCGCTACACACTACAAACTGGCACCGATACCAAACATGACTGAGTTATTGGTCACTTCTCCCATATCGCGGTATTCATAGCCCAACGAGAGATCGATAAACGGCAGCAGGGTAAACACGAAACCGGCTCCACCAGCAAAGCCCCACCCCGTTTCGCTGTCTTTGAACCCGGGCCGCTCGACATCGTAATCGTAATAATTGGTTCCGGCCTTGGCGTAGAGGTTCCCGATCAGCAACGGAATATCCCCGCGCAGGGTGATCGGAAACGAGGTGTAGTCAACCTCATTGGTCGCGGCAAAACCATTTGCATCGACATCAACACTTCCCAATACCACTCCGGCATTCACACTGAGAAAATCAGAAAAGTGATAGCCCGCGTTCACGCCGTATTCAAAACCGTTATCGCTCTGCCCGTCATACTCTACCCGTGTTCCCCCAGCCGTTGCCCCAACGGATATCCCCAAAAGATCAGCACTGGCACTGCCTGCGGCAACCAGCATGAGTATTGCCATTACAACTCGCTTCATCACTTTCCCCTCTTGCCATTATGAACAACGTCCTCTTGTTTATGGTTAGCTCTAAACACAAAAAATTACCAATGTTCAGCCTTGGAGGCAGAGGTGCCCCCGTGGCCGGAATCAGTCTATGCTTAAGTGCGTGCCCTATTAACAGATAGGTCATTGGTGACGAGGAGGCAGACACTGTGCGACAGGGGCCTTATCCCATTTCCATTCCCATGCTCTTTGCTTTGCTTGGGCTGGCAATGGTCATTCTTGCAGGTTGCGGGCAAGATCCCACACCCGATGCCGATAGCATCTATATCAACGGCACTATCCTGACTATGGCCAAAGGCACAGATAGCGTCAGTGCCATCTCGTTTCGCGATGGCCGTGTACAGGCCATCGGCAGCCAGAGCGGGGTGATGCGCCACCAAGGGGACAACACCCAAATCATCGATCTCAACGGCAATACCATGGTTCCCGGTTTTATCGCTGCCAATGGCCAATTTACTGATTTGCTCAACCCACAGTCCACGTTGGAAGACGTCCTTGCCAGTTATGCCAGACAAGGCATTACAACCTTGATCGGCAACGGTCTCAGCGCCGAATCCATCGCTAACTTGCAGTCTCACGCCGAGCGCCGGCCACTTCTTATCGATGTGGTTGTCATCCCTGTATACCCGGAGATCCAACAAATACTTGAAGATCACGGCGACGATATCGGCAAATACCAACAGCACCTTAAAATCACCGGCGTGCAATTTCGCCTCGACAACCCGCTGTCAAAATTTGGTGCCTGGATGGCCTATAGCTATAACGATCTCTCCTCTTTGCCCTACACCGGCTGGAAGGGAGAGCCCTTAGTCCCATTCAGGGCGTTTCTCAGCCAATACCGCGATGCCGTCAGTAAAGACTTACAGGTCTTCGTCGAGGCCAGCGGCGATGCCGCCATCGATGCATTCATTCAGGCAGCCTATGAATTGAAAATCAACGCAGGCCAAGACAAGCGCCATACCATATTGTTGTCGCGCTTTATGCGAATCAATCAGCTCTCACAATACCGAAAGCTGGGGGTAGTCGCCTGTTTTGATACCAGCAATATTTACCAAGAAGGAAAAACGGACATCCGCCTGCTGGGCAAATCACGCGCCGACGGACAAAGCCCGGTGCCCGTCGCGCTCCAAGAAGAGGTTGCCGCCAGTAACCTTTGCCACCAGCTAAGCCACCCCCCTGATACCCTGTTCATTCTCTGGAGCGCGGTCACCCGCCATACCCAGCAAAACGAAATCCTTGGCAGCCAGCTTCGCACGACACCCGCTCAAGCCCTGCGATCCATGACCATAGAGCCGGCCTACATGATATTTGAGGAGGACCGCAAAGGTACCCTGACACCGGGCAAAGTGGCCGATGCCGTGATCCTCTCCGGCAACCCACTCTCTGTACCTCCGGGGAAACTACGAGAAATCCAAATACAGGAAACCATCAAGAATGGCAGAACCATCTTTCACCGTCCTCCCGCTAGCACTCCATGAGTCATGTGGCAAATCTGCCCCATCTCAGCCACTTGGCATAATGAAATCCATTTCAATATCACATCAAAACAAATTTTCTTGCATAGCGATTCATTTTGAAAAAAACATCACAAAAACAAAATAAATACATGAAATAAAAGGATAAATAATAAGGAAATCGCATATTTCTTTTTTAGAAAAATACCTATCACGCAAACGATCCCCTTCCCCTTTTCAACAGGTGAGGTAATCACTGGGCTATTTTTCTATAAGTGGTCGGGAAAATGTGAGTGAGATCTCAAGACAAAAGCCTCCCCTTGCTTACACTTCTTATCACCAAGGCAGCAATGACTTCCGGTCATTCAAGCTCCACCACGGCTCCCCCGGACAGCAATACCGGGAAGACGAATGTGAGTGGGCAAACCATCTACCTTAGGTAAACGATGGACATTACAACATGCTGCCGACAACAAACAGAACGAAACTGGAGTGAACTATGGCTACCCCACACATCAATGCTGAACTCGGTGATTTTGCACAAACAGTCCTGATGCCAGGCGACCCGCTACGCGCAAAATTCATCGCCGAAACCTACCTTGACGACGTTAAGCTGGTTTGTGATGTACGCAATATGTTCGGTTACACTGGCACTTACAAAGGCAAGCCGGTTTCAGTCATGGGTCATGGCATGGGCATCCCATCATGCTCAATCTATGTCCACGAGCTAATCAAAGACTTCGGTGTGAAGAACATCATCCGTATCGGTAGCTGCGGCGCCGTTCACGATGACGTAAAACTGATGGATGTGATCATCGGTATGGGTGCGTCTACCGATTCTAAAGTCAACCGTATTCGCTTTAGCGACCATGATTTCGCTGCGATTGCTGATTTCGGTCTACTAGAAACGGCCGTTGGCGAAGCCCGTGCCCAAAACGTACCGGTCCGTGTTGGTAACGTTTTCTCTGCAGACCTATTCTACAGCCCAGAAGCTGACCTCTTCGACAAGATGGAAAAACTAGGTATTCTTGGCGTGGATATGGAAGCTGCGGGTATCTACGGTGTTGCCGCTGAGCTGGGTGCCAAAGCACTGACTATCCTGACTGTTTCTGACCACATCAAGCGCGGCGAGAAGCTTAGCGCAGAAGATCGCCAGAAATCATTCGGCCAGATGATGGACGTCGCTCTGGAAACAGCAATTAAGCTATAAGCGCTGAACCATCACGTTCACTGCTATCAAAGAGCACTACGGTGGTCGATGCCCCCCGATGCATCGGCCACCTTTTTCCCCCGGAGCTCGTCACCCGACCGGGCGTCATACCAATATTCACACCAATATTGGTATGACGGACAATTAGTCTGTATAACGCTATTTCAATGACTGTTTACGGCTCAATATTATGTAAAATGTGGCGTCTTACACAATTTGATTGGTCATGCTCGCATGCCCAGTAAACAAACCCGAATTAGCATGTGCAGCGCTAATGGTATAGGGGGGCGGACAATCTACCTCCCTATACCACCCTCTCGTACAGGCCAGCCCCCTCTACTCGCGCGCATTCTTTTGCTTCACACCACGGATTAAGGTTAGGCTGATATGATAAATACAGACCGAACAGACAATGACGTATCCTTATTGCCTGAAGCCGCTAACAACCAGCAATTAAACCACTGCAAAACAGTAGGCTGTGTTAATTTTGGGTCAACCGATCCCAACCATTACGTTCTTCAGCGTAACAACCCGAACAAACCGCTATTGGTCTGCCGCGAATGCGGGGCATTTCCCCCGTTGATCAACAACCAAGACGTAATGCAGGAAGTTCGCCGCCTCCGGCAACAACAGACATGCGGCCTGCCGGCATGCACTAATCCTGATTGCGAAAATATCACATTGCCGGTGCTTACCCATCGCCAGCACTACCATGCCTTTGGCTTTAGCGGCGACAGGCAGCGCTATCGTTGCAAATCATGCCAGACGACATTTGTCGACCGCTGGTCAGGCTTCAACACCAAAAATACCCTACAGCAAAAGTTATTGGCGATGCTGTTCACCGGTTACTCGGTACGTGATATCTGCCGCCGCCTGAAGATGAACCCCAAGTCGTTCTACGATCAGCTATCACATATTGCCAGCCGTTGCCGTCGCCAGCTGGCGATGTTCGATGCTCGTCTGTGCAAACACAGCAAACAGCTGTCTCTGGCTTCCAACATCCGCGTTCTTCAGCCCCAAAGCGAAAACGGGGTAAACTGGATTGCCAGTTGCGAGGCTTTTTCGGGCTATGTGCTGGCGCAAGATACCAACTATCAGTCATCCGACGCCGAAACCCTCAGCGAGCAGCATGATCCTTACCAGACTGGCACCCGGTTTATGGCACATCCACCGGCTCAAATCATCGAGGTGCCACCCAGCCAACCACAGGGGCTGCTGGCCCGTATCGACGGCACTTACCGTGCTGTGATGTCGCGGCCCAACCTCGAAAACCCGCTCACCAGCCTGCCGCGAATCAACTACCCGGCCAAAGGCTGCCTGATCCGCCCGCAATATACCGTGTATGCCCACTACCTGTATCTGCGGGAAATGCTGACCGACAATGAGACCCTGTCGATCTTTATGCCGCAGGAACCGCTGTTGCGTTCGGCCTGCATCTCGATTTTCACCGATCGCATCAAGGCACGTACCCTGCATCCGGTTTATGTCGAAGCCGATGCTGGCTGGCAGCATGGGCAGCCGGCCAACAAAGTCGATATCGTGATGATGGGATGGTGGCGCGATCGCTGGGCGTTTACCCGCGATGGTGAGTTAAGCAAGGGGATCTGCCATTTGGGCGGCGAAAAAGGCAATGAGACAAAATGGCTTGAGCACGCCAGTCACGATACCGTGCGCCGCTACCAGCAGCGTTTTCATGATCAGTTCAGCCAACTAGTCAATGAGCCTAGGCGCAAATTACGCCCAGGAGGACTGATGCCGCTGCTGGATATTTACCGGGCTTGGCACAATTTGTGCCATCAGGAAAAAAATGGCCTAACTCCTGCCCAGCAGATCGGACTGGTCAATGCTCCTCTGACCCTAGAGCAATTACTGAGCTGAACACCACACGACGGCTACACATAACAACGTGAAACACATTCACCCCATTCTCATTGCATCATGCACTCGCTGAGAGTGGGGCTTTTTTATGATAGGGAGATCGAATTTCTCCCTATCTGCCTATACCTACCATTGATACCCCTTGCATCTTATACCAAAATGGCTATTACCCTCGGCAACGTGCAGCTGCAAATGGGATAGGCGGTTTTCGGTTATATTGACCCTCCCCCGCAAAGCACATTGTTACCCAGCAAGGCGTGCTGGCCTGTAGGGCTCAAACGGACTTTGGGAGTATTTTCTTGAGATTTTTTCCACATCGAATAAAACCCATCCTGCTTGGCAGCATGTTATTTATCGGCATTGCGCCAGCATTATTGTTTACCTGGCTAAGTAGCAATAAGCTCACGGATGTCGCCACGGCACAAATCGCAAAGGGACTGACCGCTAGAGCAGAGCTTGCAGCGCATAATCTTGATGATATCCTCACCCAGCGCTTTCTCAGCATTGAAAAACTGGCAAAATCGCCGGTTTTCGAACTTGCCCCCACCCTCCATGCGGATGGCTCCGAGCTGATCACCCGTTACCTCCGAGAACTGGTAGCCGTTGACCCAGGGTTTGCACAAATTGACCTACTCAAACTGGACACAACGAATTCTGTAAATCCAGTGTTCCAAATCGTGGCAAGTTCCAATGATGATACCACCTTTCCCGAGGCAAGCCGTCAGCTACCCAGCCTGTTGGCGCAGGCCGGATTCACCCAAATTCGCCAGCAGCTCTCGATGCTGACAGACCAGCAGAAGTTGGTGCTATCCTCCCAGCCTCAATACCACGGTAATCAAGCCCACATCTACATGATTACCCGGGTGGCCCATGAGCATCGCATTACCGATACCCACGAGCATTACCTACTTATTCGCTATCAGCTCAATGAGCTCAACAACCAACTTACCTTCCTAGGCGAGCAAATCGGCAGTTCCGACTACATCATGCTAATCAACCAACAGGCACAGGTTATTTTGGCAGGGCGACACCAAGGCCAACCGCAACCGATTTTCCAAACATTCCAAGCGTTCTACCGCCAGCTGCAACAAAATATCACCGATGATGCCCTGCTCCACTTCGAAGATAGCAACGCCAACCAAATCGTCGCCACTATCGTGCCGCTTGCCAACCACCATCCGGATATGCCCCAGTGGCAACTGGCCATCCTGACGCCCAAGCATGCCCTAACAGCTACGATTGAATACCTGCAGCACTATTTCCTGCTGGTTCTGGGGCTCACCGCCGCCGTGGTCTGTGCGCTCTCTCTGGTACTGTCACGTCGGTTGACCTCCCCCCTGGCCAAACTGTCACGCTTTGCCGCCCAGTTCAAACTGGGCAACTTCAAGCGCAATGAAAATTTCCAAGGGCCACATGAATTTCAGGTTCTCAATGATGCCCTGAACCAAGGCGCTGACAAGATCGCCTACGATACCCAGCGCCTCAATCAGGCGCTCAACAAAGCAGAAGCCGCGGACCGTGCAAAATCCGCCTTCTTGGCCAACTTGTCCCATGAAATTCGCACCCCGATGAACGGGATGCTCGGCTTATCCCAGCTTCTACTCAAAACCGAACTCGACAACAAACAACAGCAGCACCTCACCACCTTGATGGATTCAGGCAAGCACATGATGTCGCTGCTCAATGACATCCTCGATTTTTCAAAGATCGAACAAGGCCAGCTCAAGCTTGACCCGACTCACTTCTGCTTTGCCGATTTGGTAGGCGCAATAGAAAGCACCTATCATTCGCTAGCCAAGGAAAAAGGGCTAAGTTTTGACATTCACTGCAAATTCGACCGTAATCGGTGGTTCTACGCCGACAAGGCCCGGATCCGGCAAATACTGTTCAACCTACTCAGCAATGCCATCAAATTTACCGAGCGCGGCCGGATCGAAGTGACCTTATCGATTAGCGATACGGATGATTCCGGCAATTACACCCTGACCATCATTACCAAAGACAGCGGTATCGGCATCCCGACAGACCGGCTAATGCTCATTTTCGATCCCTTCGCCCAGGCTGAAGCGTCCACTAGCCGCCGCTTCGGGGGAACCGGTCTTGGGCTGAGTATCGTCAAGCAGCTCACCCAACTGATGCACGGCGACATCAACGTTCAAAGCCTTGAAGGCATTGGCTCGACATTCACCGTGACTGTTGCCCTACGCGAGGGGAATTACGTCAACGACACTGTCGAAACCATCGAGTTTGACCGTGCAGCCTTTGCCAACTGCCATGTACTTATCGTTGAAGACAACAACCTCAATGTCATGATCATCGACACCTTCCTCAAACAACGCGGGTTCAAAACCTCCGTTGCCGAAAACGGGGCCGAAGCACTGGCGATTATCGACAAACAAGCCTTCGATCTGGTACTGATGGACAACCATATGCCCGTCATGGATGGTATCGAAGCTACACGGCGTATTCGTAAACTCCGCACACCCGCGGCAGAATTGCCTATCTTTGCCTGTACTGCTGATGTCTTTGCCGAAACCCAGCGCAATATGCTCAATGCGGGGGTTGACTGTGTGATCACAAAACCGCTCGACGAGCGCAAACTCGTCGATGCGCTGGTTCGATTCAAAAGCAAAATCATGCGGATGACCCGTCTTTACCAACAATCACCACTAACAAATACGCCGCGACCAATACCGTCGCAGGAACAAATACCGCAACAAGAAGAGCCCAAAATCATAACTACCGAGCCGGTACCATCAGCAAAGAAGGTAGACGGTGCCACAGCTCAGTCACCTGCATCGCAAACATCTGCCGGCGAAGACGTTATCGAGATAACTCTCGACGAGCCATCGCCTGCAATAGCCAGCGCCTCCCCTTTCAAGCAAAAGGCACTGTCGCAGGTCAACATTGACGGTCTGCTTGACATGATGGATGGCGACGAGGCACTGGCCGCGCAGTTTTTGCATATGTTCTGCGATGAACACCAGCACGATATCGAGCGCTTCAAGCACGCGCTGGCACACAATGATATCGACAAGGCTATGCTGATCAGCCACTCGCTCAAAGGCGCATCGGGCAGTATCTGTGCAAACTTCCTCTATCAGACAGCTACCGTACTTGAAAAAACCGTCAAACAAGGAGAGTCCCCGACAGAAACCCAAATCAGCAATGCCGCCTGTGCATTGACTGCTCTTGTGACGGAGATCAAAAACAACGTAACACCTACGGCAGAGTAACCCGAGTCAAATAACGAAACACGCTCGGTGCATCCTACACAAAGATGTGCCGAGCATTGCCCCCAATGACGCTCCCCTCACAATAAAAGACAAGAAAAACCACTCAGTAAAAAGCCTAATTTCCGCCATTCGTCATTTTTCGTCCCCGTTATACATGTCAAAATTGACAAAAATATAATTAAAGGCAGAGAGATGCGAAAAATTAACGACTTGGACTTAAAGCTGCTCCACTTATTTGTCACCATCGTCGAAAGCGGCGGGTTCTCGGCAGCCCAGTTCAAATTGAACATGCACCAATCAACCATCAGTACCAAAATGCATGATCTCGAAGTCAGGCTCGGCATGACGCTGTGCCAACGAGGACGCAAAGGCTTCAAGCTGACTCAGGACGGCGAGAAAGTCTACGCACTGTGCCAGCAGCTGTTCCAGAATATCCTGCATTTCGAAGAACGGATCGATGCTATCCGCAACGTATCCCGCGGCCACATCACCCTCGCACTGATCGACAACCTTGCCACCAACCAGGCCTGCCAAGTACAAAAAGCCATCCGCCAGTTCTGTACCGACCACCCACAAGTCAGCTTCAGTACCGGGATTTGGGATTCCTACCAAATTGAAATGATGCTGCTCGAAGGCAAAGTCGAACTCGGGATCACGTCATCGGAAATACAAAAAGACGGCCTGCGTTACATTCACCTCTTCAGCGAAAGGCAATCGCTGTACTGTGCCTGTGACCACCCTATTCTGCAGGACAACGCCCCGATCAGCCTCGAGTCGCTCCAGTGCCATGCACTGGTTGATCGTGGCTTGTCCCACAGCATCACGCCTCTGAGCAATAACCGCGATGTCCAGCATCTCGCCAGCAGCACCAATATGGAAGCCACCGCCCACCTGCTGCTCTCCGGCAACTTTATCGGCTACCTACCCGATCACTATGCCCGAATCTGGGAGCAGCAAGGAGACATTGTCCGCCTACCGGCTCCACAGTTCGACTACCTGACCCATTTTCACCTGACCATTCGCGACAACGACGAGCATTCAGTCGCCGCGTCCAAACTCATCGAGGCCATCATCGCGGCCCACCAGCACACCAGCGGAAAAATTGCCGCGAGTTAACCCAGCCCCGTTAAGCGTGACATGCATATTCCCCCACCGATGGGGGAATATTTTGCAACCTTCATAAATACTTGCCAATTTCACCATGTAAGCATTCCGAATCCTTTATTTAACGCCGCGCCAAATCCGTGCTCAATAACAACCATGTTCCTCATTCAGGCCATCCGCGATACACGCCGCTATCCCATCAAAACAGATGACGGCAACCAGTGCCAACGGACATGGCTTGCCCAAACACGGAAAGAGCACCATGAGTACATACCCTAGAATCAATATCCATCTCGCCACCATTACCGGCAATACCCGTGCTATGGTCAGTGCCTGCCAAGAGGCGGGGGTTAGCCCGGCTGGCGTCACCAAGCTCGCCTGCGCCTACCCGCAAATCGGGCAAGCAATATTGGATGGCGGGATTTCGCTACTGGCCGATTCCCGGATCAACAACCTGAAGAAACTCAAACCGCTGCACGCCAAAACCTTGCTGCTCCGGTTGCCAGCGATTAGCGAAGCCGACGATGTGGTGCGCTACGCCGATATCTCTCTCAACTCCGAAAGCGCGACACTCAAGGCCCTGTCAGAAGCGGCATTGCGCCACAACACGATCCACCAAGTCATCGCCATGCATGATCTCGGCGATCTCCGCGAAGGTGCCTACTACCGCGAAGAAACATTGGCCCTATGCCGCGAGGCAATGGCACTGCCGGGGATCGAACTGGTTGGGCTGGGAACAAACCTTGCCTGCTACGGCGGTGTTGAACCCACAACGGAAAACCAAAGCCGTCTAGCATCTCTGGCACAAGAAATCGAAACCGAGCATGGGATAACCCTTCGCTACCTATCAGGAGCCAGCTCAGCAGGCCTTGGGCTGATGCTCAACAACCAACTGCCAGATGCCATCAACCAACTTCGTCTGGGTGCATCGCTGCTGATGGGCATTGGCCTCAACGACGAGCCCGTACCGGGAACAAGGCAAGATACCTTCAGCCTCGATACCGAAATTATCGAGATTAAATGCAAGCCATCGGTCCCCGAGGCTTCGACAGCCCTAGATGCTTTCGGCAACAAACCGGAGTTTGTCGACCGGGGGATCCGCCGCCGGGCCATTTGCGCCATCGGCAAACAGGATGTCGACCCGAACCAACTCACACCGCGCGACAGTAAGGTCATCATCATCGGCGGCAGCAGTGATCACCTGATCGTTGATATCGACGATTGCGACATCGATTACCGAATCGGCAGCACCCTGACATTCGACCTGTCATACAGCGGGGTACTGCAGTGCATGACCTCTGAATACGTCAACAAACACTTTATTTGATCCAAGCCTATCGCAAATACGACAACTTACCGTTTCGACAACATCTGCCGCCGGATAGCCAGCCCCAGCGGCTAAGGAAAACACCATGTTTAGGATAAAAAAGTTTCCCAATACCTTTACCATTCTCTTCGTGCTCATTGCCTTCTTCTCGATCCTGACCTACCTCCTGCCCGCAGGTAAATACGTCCGAGAGATGAATGAGCAACTCGGCCGTGAAGTGCCGGTACCCGGCTCATACCATATTATCGAGTCGACACCGCAAGGTTTTTTCGAAACACTGATGGCACCTATTTCTGGGTTTTATGACCCTATCTCCGGCGTCATCGGGGCGATCGACGTCAGCCTGTTCGTCCTGATGGTGGGGGGATTCCTCGGCATAGTGACTAAAACCGGTGCTATTGATACCGCTATTGCCCGAATTATGGTGCTACTCAAAGGCCGGGAGATATACATGATCCCCATCCTGATGTGCCTGTTTGCGCTCGGCGGCACCTCGTATGGCATGGCAGAAGAATCACTGGCATTCTATGGCCTGCTGATCCCGATTTTCATGACCGCCCGTTTCGATCCACTGGTTGCTGTGGCCGTCATTTTCGTCGGCACCGGTGTCGGTACGCTGGGCTCAACCATCAACCCGTTCGGCACTGTTATTGCGTCTAACGCCGCCAGCGTCGATTTCATTAGCGGGATTGACCTGCGCTTTATCATCCTTGGCGTCGCACTGGTTGCCGGTTGTGCCTACGTAATGCACTACGCCCGTAAAATCCAACGTGATCCTAGCGCATCATTAATCGCCCATTTGCACGACGAGCATCGCCAACACTTTCTCGGCAACAAAGCAGATTCAAGCGAACTAGCTCCGCTTACCCTGTCGCAAAAATGCGTGCTGTTCCTGTTTATCCTCACTTTTGCCATCATGATCTACGGCGTATCAAGTCAGGGCTGGTGGATGGCTGAAATGGCAACCCTATTCATTTTCATGGGGATCCTATGTGGTATCGTCGGCCGCCTGAGCGAAGACGATCTGATCAACAGCTTCGTCGCGGGTGCTGCCGATCTGATCGGCGTGGCCCTGATTGTCGGCGTGGCGCGCGGTATCGTAGTGATCATGGAAGCAGGCAACATTACCGACACCATCCTCAGCTATGCTGAGACACTGGTGGCAGGCAAAAGCTCCATCCTGTTTATCAACACTGTTTACTGGATTGAGATGCTGCTCTCTTTCATCGTGCCGTCTACCTCTGGCCTCGCGGTAATGAGCATGCCGATTCTGGCTCCATTGAGTGACTTCGCCAACACAGGGCGCGAACTCGTGGTAACCGCCTTTATGAGTGGTATCGGTACCATCCTGTTCATTACTCCAACTTACGGTGTGCTCATGGGTGGTCTTGCCATCGCCAAAATTCCATACGGTACTTGGCTGAAGTTCATCGGCCCATTGGTTGGCTTCTTCATGGTGCTCAATACCATTGTGCTCTCTGTTGGTGCTGCGCTATACAGCTAACGCCCTCTCCCTTTCAACTCTCTAGGTTCCCGCACATCACGGGCGGGAACCTTACCCTTCGCTTAACGCACAACGTTTACACCCATTTCATCTGCATCTTCTCCCGTTGTACTGGCATACTGCTTATCTTATATAGCTAGGCTACCAGAGCAGTGTGATTGGGCCGACCAAAGAGCGCCCCCTCACTTATGAAAACAAACTGATTCAAGACTGGGCAAAAGATGTGCTGAAACAGACACCACAACCAAGCAAATGATCACATAAATGATCATTTGCTCACAGATGAGCAATCAACATCAGAATAAAACAACGGTCTTTACTGGCTGTTTTTACACCATCCAGCGATTAAAAAATCAAATAATGAGATCGAAGCACGGTTTAGGTATAAATCAATTTGACAAAATAGGGGTAAATGCTAAATATCGATATATCAATTGTTCTTAGCCAATCCATTTGTTCAAAGCATCCAGCGAGTGCTTATTACAACAAGGTTAAGAAGACGTAACTTTATTTGGCTACTTTTAAGCTAGCATTGAGACAATGCCCACACGAGAAGGTCGAGAGATATGAGCACTAAATTGGAACAACTACGCGCACTAACTACTGTTGTTGCTGACACTGGTGAAATTGACGCTATCAAAAAATACCAACCAGAAGATGCTACTACCAACCCTTCTCTGATCCTGAAAGCTGCACAAATCGAAGAGTACGCACCACTTATCGACCAAGCAATTGCCTATGCAAAAGCACAGAGCGATGACAAGGCACAGCAAGTACAAGACACTTGCGACATGCTGGCAGTTAACATCGGTAAAGAAATCCTAACCGTAATTCCTGGCCGTATCTCTACAGAAGTTGATGCTCGTCTTTCTTACGACACTGAAGGCAGCATCGCCAAAGCACGCCAGCTAATCAAAATGTACAACGATGCCGGCATTACAAATGATCGCATCCTGATCAAACTGGCCTCTACTTGGGAAGGTATTCGCGCAGCTGAAGTTCTAGAAAAAGAAGGCATCAACTGTAACCTAACGCTTCTATTCTCTTTTGCTCAGGCTCGTGCTTGTGCTGAAGCTGGCGTATTCCTGATTTCACCATTCGTTGGCCGCATCATGGACTGGTACAAAGCCAAAGAAGGCCGTGATTTCGAAGCTCAAGAAGATCCAGGCGTACTGTCTGTATCGACTATCTACAACTACTACAAAGAGCACGGCTACAACACTGTTGTTATGGGTGCGAGCTTCCGTAACATCGGCGAAATCCTTGAGCTTGCAGGTTGTGACCGCCTGACTATCGCCCCAGCCCTACTGGCAGAACTTGAAGCCGCAGAAGGCGAAGTGGTTGCCAAACTAACTGCTGCGACTGAAATCAAAGAGCGCCCAGCAGCGATGACTCACGCTGAATTCCTATGGGAACACAACCAAGATGCAATGGCAGTAGAAAAACTGGCTGAAGGCATCCGTAACTTCGCTATCGATCAGGGCAAACTAGAAGCGATGATCGCAGAGCGTCTATAATTCCCGATACCTAATTTTGAAAGCGGCCGTTAAGCCGCTTTCTTCCTTTTTTGATTAAGACAAATTCTAGAATGGAAACGAATATGGAACGTAAAGTGTTGGCAAATGCAATCCGTGCCCTGAGCATGGACGGTGTACAGCAAGCAAACTCTGGCCACCCAGGTGCCCCTATGGGTATGGCTGACATTGCCGAAGTTCTATGGCGCGGCCACATGAACCACAACCCGCAGAACCCTACGTGGGCTGACCGCGACCGCTTCGTGCTGTCGAACGGCCACGGTTCAATGCTGATTTACTCTCTACTTCACCTGACTGGCTACGATCTGTCTATCGATGATCTGAAGAACTTCCGCCAGCTGCATTCAAAAACACCTGGCCACCCAGAATACGGC